>NZ_CAKMRI010000001.1 GCF_928097925.1 Mediannikoviicoccus vaginalis | reverse complement strand
TGATCTTATCTACTATATTAAACATTTTATTTTAACACGTTTGCTAATAGCGGTATTAGTTTTAAACCTATGAGTACAATTCCCCCTCCAGCCATAAGCTGCTTAATACCTTGAGATTTAGCACCAGATAGTGATAGGTAATCCTTTGATGTTATCTCCGGATTTTCCCCCACTTCACACCGTGCATGCGACTTTCACCGCACACGGCGTTCCATCACAAGAAAGATTTTCACGTTTTAACTAAGACTTACACACTTCGTAACAAATTATTTTTTTCTAAATTAGTGGCAATCCTGCCATTTTTCTAAGCTTATTACATTTCTCGATCTGCTTGACCGTTAAGCCAAGCTCTTTTATATATTTTTGGATTGTATCTTCTTTTGTTGCATGGATAAGTATATGAACTGCTTCTGTAACAAGAATTAAGTTGCTATAACTGTCTGTACCGCCTTGTTCAAGCGGTATCTTGTGATGGCAATGTATATCGTTTGGTGTAAGTTTTACACTTGTTACCCCACATCTGCCATATTGAGCTGCAAAGAGCGAGATTCTGTTGTCTGCAAACTCTATACTCTTATCAAGTACAGGATGTCTCATCAACCAAACAAGTGTATCTACATCAATTTGCAGATTTTTATGAATAAAAGCTCTACCCTTTACAGTGTATTTATTTACAACCTTTTTCTTGTGTTTTGCGTCCTTTGTCCTAATATATCCAACTGGAATTAGCGGATGTCCATTAAGGAAGCGAAGCTGTTTACTTTTTCCATATTTTTCTTTGATAAATCCTTTGTTTAGCGTTCCACTGGTTTTAATATCAAGTCTGTTGTTCATCTGCTTTTTAATGTGAAAGGCTATTTTAGCAAAGTCCAAACTTACATTTGTTGCTATTTGGTAGTAATTATGCAAGCCTGAAACAGTGGCATTATACTTGGCTATTGCTTTGTACTGTTCCTTTTCGTTTGCAGGTCTTTTTATATCCGCAACACATTTAGAAATATTTTCTTTTGCATTTTTCAGTGCCTTATCACTTATATGCGACTGTACAACAAACTTTTTGCCTTTTGGTTTAACCTTAAGCTTAAATCCTAAGAACTCCGAATACCTTTGTTTTAGATTTGTTATTTTAGATTTTTCTTCACTCACATTTAGTTTTAATCGGTCTTGCAACCATTTTGTAACTGCCTGATAGGTTCTTTTTGCATCGTAGTAATTACGGCAAAATATCTTAAAATCATCAGCATACCTTACAATGTATATTTCTTTTAGGTTGCTTGTTCTTAAAGCTCTGTAAGTATGGCTTTTTATCTCTGTTCCTTGACTGTTCGTTCTCTGTTTATATGGATAATGCGTAGGCATTGTCAGCCATTGAGATGAAACCCACCAATCTAATTCGTTCAAGACTACATTAGATAGTAGCGGTGATAATATTCCGCCTTGTGGTGTTCCCTTTGTTGGTGTAATTACCTTTTTATCGGGCATAACTATGTCTGCTTTAAGCATTTCCTTAATGATACAAAGTAACTTTTTGTCTTGGATTCCTAAATTCCAAAGCTGCCTTATGAGCTTTGCATGATATACGTTATCGAAAAATCCTTGTATATCAATATCGACTACATAGTGTAAGTGCTGTATCTGCATTAGTCTTGCACATTCTGCAATAGCATGTTCCGTACTCCTGTTAGGTCGAAACCCATAGGAACTGTCATGAAACTTGGCTTCACATATCGGCTCTAATATTTGCAAGATACATTGTTGTACAATTCTATCTACAATAGTTGGTATTCCTAAAGGTCTAATTTTCCCATTAGGCTTTCGCATTTCCACTCTCTTTACAGGGCGTGGCTTATACCAATGAAACTGTTTTTGTATGAGAGAAATGTATTCTTCTTCATTTAGCCTTGATAGATGTTTTATTGTTCTGCCATCTACCCCAGCGCCGTATGACTTCCTTTGTTCCCTTTTATACTGCGATAGGCAAGTTTAATATTTTCTCTTGAAGTTATCAACTCCATTAAATTTGAAAATACTTTATTATTACCGCTATCTTCATATAAATCATCAAGGACTTTTTGCAAGTCATAGTATTCCGTATAACGGATTTTGTTTTGTTTCAGTGTTTGTTTCGAAGTGGACACAGTCACCATCTCCTTTCGGATTTGATTTTCTTTGTCATACTCGAAGCTGTGTTTGTCTTAATTTCAGTTCTTGTACTTTCCTGTGACTGGTGGCTATCCCTCCACGAACTTATTATTTTCGCTTCATAGGTACTGTGCCACCACTTTCACCGAGATAAAGAATGGTTATATGCTGTTTTTTACAGTCATTTTCCCATTCAACACTTCATTAGCATTAGACTGCTTCCATGCTCTTGGCTTACCACGTTCCGACAATCTTATCTTTGAATACGTTTAGGTTCTTCCTCTAAGCCTGTGTTTAGTTTTCACCATATCGCCTGTAACGATATATGGATTTTCATAACAACCATTCTTACTCATCCACAAACACCCCATCTTTGATGGGAATTGCCGTTAGGCAAATTCAAACGTTTAGACCCTTACATTCGGAAGTACGTCAGTGCTTTGGTATACACATTCTCACCATGCGTATTCGACACCCGACATATAGGTAGCACCGTCCACCTCTGAACAGCTTTCGTGTCTGATGTTAATATCAGTCTTACGGCTACTCTCTGCCGACTTCACCGAGCTTTTGACAATGAAATAGTCTAATTTTCATTGCCAATCGGAGTATCAGTGTAGGCATTTCAGGGCGTTACCCCGTCATTCTACCTATCAGATTGCCAGTTCTCCTAAGTTTTGAACTTTCAGTCCTTCGACTTAGTGCATAAGCTTTTCACTTATGAACGTGTCGCACGGTTGTCATTCCCATAACCTTCCATTAGGTTGATAACACCCCATGCTCCAAGCCCTGCACCAATTGCTGTAACTAATATTTTTAATACATTTACTGCTTGTGTAAAAAATTCCATTTATATTTCCTCCTCTTTTTCTTCTTTTTCAATTTTATTTATGTGCTTTACGATAAAATTTTTAAATGTCTTGTCTTCTTTTTTTGTTTCCTTAAAATATCCAAAAATATGGATGTATTCTCCACTTTTAAATTCTTTCACACTTTTTGCCTTTTCCCCGTAGAGATTACAGTAGATATATTCTTTTTTAACCTTTCCTTCTTCTTTGTTCTTTCTAACTATTGTGAAGTTAGCTACTTCTTTTTCTCCTTCCTTTGTATCTATTGAAGTTGTTTTTATTTCTCCTACTAGATTTCCATTAATATTTAGCATTTCTCTTTCCATTTGTTCTATCTCCTTTATTCCATAAAAAAAGCGATAGTTTTTTCTATCGCTTCTACTTCTAATTCATTAATATTTCATTTTTCTCTGTATCTTATTTTTTCGGCTCATCTCGTATATATTTCATTCTTCCTCCTTTGGGCATAAAAAAACACCGAAATGTTTTTTTCGGTGTAAATTTCTCTATTTAATTTTATGGTTTTAGTAATTCTTTCCAGTTTTCTATAAAGCCAACATGCCTTAGTTCAATATTTTCATATCTTGCTATTAGTTCCGTTAGATCATGATAAAATTTTTTGTAATTTTCTTCTTCAGAAACTATTTTAAGATTTACTAATGTAGCAAATATTGTGTTGTTTGAAATATTCTTTTTTAAATATTCTTTATATAGCTTTGGTGATTTTGTAAGCTTTGCTCCATATAGCCTGCCATAATGGGCACATATATTTCTTATATAGGCAAAATTTTCTATCCAAGATTCAAAGTAATGGTAGTCTGTATGAAAGACTTTTGCAATTTTACTTTTATCTTCATTTTTCATATTCTTATACATTTTAGATAAAGTTCCAAAACTTGCTACTTCTATCACTGCATAGAGTGGAATTTCTCCACCTTCATAATTGTCTTTAAAGTTTTTTATAAAGGGTGAGCGTCTATTTCTTTTTGTTTCTCTTTCTAAATCATTTAATGCTTCTTTATATCTGTTTTTATATTTTCCCACATTTGACAAATCTTTGTAGCCAAAATTTCCATATTTTAAAGAAAAATAGTTTGTGATAACTGCTCTTAAAGAAACTTCAATATGTTCTATTATTTCAAATATGAGTTGTCTAAGTTCTCTATCAAATTTATATAAACTTACAATATCTTCAAAACTTATTCCTGATATATATCTTCCATCTTTTTTTAATGTGATACTATAAGCTTTAATCAGCCTGTAATAGGATATTCTTCCAAGAATTTTCTTAGCATAAGTTTTATCTTCTACTAAAAGTCCTAAATCTATTAAATTTTTTACTTGATTTTCTATACTAATCGGTTCTTGATAGATTTTTTTCATTTTTTCTCCTAAAATCAAATGACCCGACTTGGTCCGCATTGTTAAGAGGCGTGTCGGGTGCTGTTGAAATTATTATATGTTATAAAATATTTTTTGTCAAGTATTTCCTTTTAATCTTTCCTAAATATCTATCTTACTTCTAATTTTAAATTTATTCATATAATATTTCAACTACCATACTCTCTTTTAACTTAACCTCATCTTTTCTCTGCAGGTATTTCTCTATGTCAAATATATTTCTCTTATCATAATCTTCCAATAACTTGTAATTCTTATGCTTTGTAATATCAAATTTATCAGATAAGAAAGGTCTTACTCCTCTTAGTTGGTATATACACTTACCACCATCCATTACAGTTATTTCATCTTGACTCATAAGTTCCTTACCGGTTTTTTGATAATTTAAACCAAAGCTCTTTTGATTTGATCTTGTTTCTGATGTGTTATATAGGTCTATGGTTTCTTTGCCTAGGCTTTCAGATAATTCTTTTAATGTTGTTCTTTCTTTGCCCCCTAAAAATAATGTAGAATCACAATTGCCAACTATGGTATCGGCATTATCTTTATAGATACTTTTTAGTTGTGATTGTGCCTGTAATATTATACAAGCTGATATTTCTCTACTTCTAATAGTTGCTATCAGCTTTTCAAATTTAGGAATTAAGCCGATATTTGCGAATTCATCAAGTAGGCATCTCACATGAACAGGAAGTCTTCCGCCATATTCATCATCTGCTTTATCACATAATAGATTAAATAATTGTGAGTACATTATTGATACTACAAAGTTAAATGTATCATCTGTATCCGATATTATTACGAATAAAGCTGTTTTCTTTTCTCCAAGTGTATCAAGCTCCAGTTCATCTTCTTTCATTAAGTCCCTTAGTTCTTCGATATCAAATGGAGCAAGCCTTGCTCCACAGGATATAAGGATTGATTTGGCAGTTTTTCCAGTAACAACTTGTCAAGGACTTTCTAATCATTTTTATCGACTTTTTGATGTTTTTCTCTCTCCATTTCTCTAAGCATTATGCGTTTTAATTTGTCTTGCATTGTTTCTGTCGCATTTTCATTAAAGTGAACAACAACCTCATAAGTTGCTTTACCAATTTTCTTTATAGTTTTTATCCCTGTATTCTGTTCATTTTTATTTTCGTGCATATATTTTTCCTCCTGTTTGTTTCAATAAAAAAGACGATTAGATTTTTAATTTTCTAATCGCCTTTTAAGTGTCATATTTACATTTTTATTATCTCTGGCATACTTTGATACCTTTTCATACTTAAAGTCTTTAATAATGCCTTTCCACCTCTTTTACCTATAAAGATTCGCCTACGTCATAGTTCATTTTTTTATTTCCTCCTTTATGTCTTAGTTTTTCTTTATCTTCTTCATACCAATTAAGGATTGTTACATAATGGTCTTTATAGTATTTCCCAGAGCTTTTAATATATCTTGATAGCTTTTCAATCATTGTATCTGTATGACTTTGCAGCTTATCATTTAACTTATGATATTCTTCTTCAGTTAATCGAACATTTTGATATTTTCCGTAAAAAGAAACTGGGGCTGCTTGGTTTTCTTTTTCTCCTCTCCCCTTATCTATACTAACCTTATCTAATCTACCCTTATCTATACTGGGTTGACCACTTGACAACCTTTGGTTAACCAGATGACAACCAACTTTTTCTTCTGAAATATATGCTCCATTTTCCGTCTGATAAAGCTGTTGTTTCTGCTCTATATACATTGTTGGCTTATATCTGTCTTTTCTAATAAAGTTATTTATCTTCCAATGAGTAATGACGATAATTCCCTGATCAAAGACTATTACAAAGCCTTTTGCTATAAGTATTTTTAGGTCATCTTCATTTGCTCCTATAATTTTGATGATTTTCTTAGGATTATTTACAAAACCGTCATCATCTGCTCGCATTGATAGATGAAAATACAGACATTGACTACTTAGTGGCATATCCAAAAATAAGTCGCTATCCACTATCTTTAGTGAAAACATTCTTTTATCTGCCATGCTCTCCTACCTTTCTTCAAATAAAAAAAGACGATAGTTTTTACTTCTACCGCCTTGCGTATTGCTATGGTTTTTTCTAATTATATATTAAATTTTTAAATCTTTATTATTTAACATCTTACTAAACATATCATGGTACATATCTTTAGAAGATTCTTCTATCTTGGTAATACTTGATATTTTATTTCCCGCATCCTTTGACGAAGCTCCGCAAAGATAAAAGGCTTCATTTTCTGTTCCACAGTCTATTGCTATATATCTATCGTGATATTTTTTACCTGCTATCTTCAGTTTCAGGTCTATGTTAGGATAGTCTTTTCTAAAATCATCTAAGATATTTTTTGTAAGCATATCCTTGTTCTTAACATTATCACTAAAGACTATGATTTGAGTCTTATCTCTTGCAGCTCTTAAAAGTTCCAATGTTTTAAGTCCTATATAGTTATCTATAACATAAATACTTTTCTTTGCTGATTTATATATTTTTGTATAGGCAACATCAGCTTCTATCTTATCTCCATTCATCAAGAGGAAATGTTTATATGTTTCCGGGTCTATAAAATTATCCATTACCTTTTTCAAATCTTCTTTAGTAGCTAATGTGTTAATCTTACTATCTATCCTTGCGATATCATTTGTGTTTTGATTTGTTTGAATTGCTATTTGTACTAATTCTTTTGAACCGATAAAATCTTGGTTTTCAATGATGAAGTCTTTCATCTGCTTAAACATTCGTATTAAAGCCTTGCTCTGTTTAACGGCAAGTTCTCCCCTTAATACAGTCATAAGCATATAAATACCCTGCTCTGTAAAAGCATAAGGTAGTTTTCTACGACCGCCCCAACTTGATGTCGATTTTTTCGATATCAAGTTTTCAAACTCTGATTTCGTCAACTGAAACATAAAATCATCATCAAATTTCTCCGAATTATTTTTTACTTGTTCGTTAAATCTTGTCGTTGTATACCCATAGATTTCAGCCAACTCAAAATCAAGCATAATCCTTTGATTTCGTATATAGTAAATCTTACTTTTAATTGTAGTTTCATCTATAACTACAATTTCCTTATTTTTCTCTGCCACAAAATTCACCTCCTATATATTTTTGGGGCTACAAGTTGTAGCCATTTTCTCTTTATTTCATTTAGCTTACAGATCTTAAGCCAATTATCCATAATATTTTCAAAGCCTAATTTCTATAATTATACCAAAAATATTAAATCTTTTCTATCTCTCCCTCTCTCTTTATCTATCTCTATATCTTTATCTATCTATATCTCTATCTCTTGTCGGACATGGGTTGGACTCATTAAGGACAATGTCCTCTGTTTATTTTGTCTGTGAAAAATTCTTCTTTTAATTTTATCCAATAATATCTTTTGTTTGTTGCCATATCTACTCCTTTCTTGATTTTCGATAATCGAAATTCTTGATTTCCGATTTTCGGAATTCTGGACTTCTGCTTTTCGGAAGTCTTGTTATTGTGGTTATTTAAGGATGTAACTTTTCGTTACTCCCTTAGATTTCTCTGGTCATATCTTTTTTGCTTGGTTTTACTTTTTCTTTTACTTTTCTTTTGACTTTCTCTTTTGTCTTATCCTTGTTCTTGGATAGGTCTTTGTATTTCTTTATTTGCTTTAGGATACTTTCCTTTTCTTTTTTATTTTCCTTGGCTATGACTTGCTTAAAGGCATATTCCATTACTTTTATGTCTTTGGCTTGGAAGAATATTTCATAGTTTTTGCTTTCTTTGTTTTTCATTACTGAGAAACTTACTCCAAGTTTGTTTAGTTCTTTTTTTAAGTCTTTGAGGTCGCTTTGATCTATGCTTATATTTTCTAGTTGTCCTTTCTTGTAGAGGTCTTTTATTTTCATTTCATCGCCCATAAGACTTTTGAGGTTTCCGTTTGCTTTTTCTAAAGTATCATTCATCTTTTTTCTTATTTCTTTGTCTAAGTTGATTGTTTCTTTTGCTGCCTTTATTGTGTATGATATTATGGTTTGTGCTGCTTGACCTGCTTCTTTGCTTATTTCTTCGTTTATCATGCTTTTATCTCCTTTGTTTGAATTAAAAAAAGGGAAGTATAGGCTTTAATTTTTCTATACTTCCCTTTGCTTGTTTTTATTTGGTTGTTGTTGTTGGTGGTGGAATGCTTATTTTAGATGTTTTTATATATTTCTTAGGTCTTTATACCTTTTATACTTTTAAATAGCTTACAATACCTTTCCACCTTTAATAGTTTGTGTGTGTTCTTTTGTCTGATAGATAGTTTTTCATGTTAGAATATATAATCTGTATTTCTTCATTGTTCATTGCTTTTATTTCTTCTGTGCTTTTATATGTTTTGTATGTTCCATCTTGATCTGCTTTTATGAGTTCATCTATTAGCTCTTGCCTTTTATTCATCTCTATTACCTCCTAGATCTGCCTTTATTTTCTTGGTCATATTATAGCTTGGATAAGATATTTTTACCAGGTCTTATCTTTCTTGATTTTTGTAATAGTCTTTAGTCATTTGTCTTTTTTTATTAAAACTATCACTATCTTGCTTATACTCTTTTATCTTTTCTATGATACTTTCTTTTTCTCCTCTCTTGATTGCCTTGTCAATTTCAATACTTAGGTCTATGCCATAATCGTCATTGACTGTCTTGACTGCATACTTGATATGGTTGATACTTTCGTACTCTTCTTTGATTGATTGTGATTGTCTGTTGAGTTTCGATATTTCATCTTCAAGGCTTTGGATTTCTTTTTTCCAGTCTTTAGACTTAATCGCCGATGAGCCTGTTATCTTTTCAAGAATTGCCCTTGCTCTTTTATATTTATCTATCTCATCTTTATGGGAATTGTAAAAGCTGTCTTTGAATAGGGATTTACTGTTCCATTCCTCAAAGACTTTTTTGTTATCCTTGATGATGTCCGCATAGGCAAAGCATTTATTTAAGTTTTCTATTCTTGTGGTTTTCGCCTTAATGTCTTGACTAATTTTCTTATTTTGGGATTGTAATGTGCTTATCTTTTCTTGTAGGTCGGCTATGGTTTTAAGATTGTTGCCTTTCAGATATATTCTTGCTTTGGAAAATCGTCTTAGGTCTGCACCTATCTTTTTGTTGCTTGCATAGGGATTTAACTTTCTTGCTTTTTCTCCCTGTAAGTCATAATAAATACTGATGTACTCATAGAGATTAAAGAGTTCCGCCTTGTTCTCATATTCTTCTTTTTTCTCCTGTTTGTATTCATCATATTTTACTTGCAGACTTCCAAGTAACGAGCCTATCCAAGACGTAAGTTTGGATAGCTCCTCTTTTAATTTTCTAAATTCTAAATTCAAGGCGATGATTTTTCTGTTTTGGTTTCCTCTCTCTGTCTGTATGCCTTTTTTCTCCATCTGATAACTGCTTGTGCCTAAATGAATTTGCGGGAGTTCTTCTCTGCCTTGTTCTTTAAAGGTGCGTGGATCTATCCTTTTATTTATGTTGTTTCTTGCCAAGTATTCGTTTGCTTTCTTTGAAAAGTTTTCTCTCCACTCTTTTGCTTTGTCAGGTTCGTTCCAATCGTTCAAATTTACTTTTCTTGATTTATAGTTTCCGCTTTTCAGTTTTATCTTTTCTCCGTTTTCATCAAGGATATATTCTTTTCTGCATTTCGGTTTCCAATTCCCTTTTTCGTCTATTTCTCTAAGGGTAAGTAGGATATGGGCGTGTGGTTGTTCTTCATGATCGCTTGCCATAGGATTATGAATATTACAGTCTGCTATCATACCTTTAGAAGTAAAGTTTTCTTCTATAAATTCGCTGATTAATTTTATTCTGTCCTGTTCATTTAATTCTCTTGGAAGTGTAAAGAGCAGATTTCTTGCAAGTTGTGAATTTTTACTTTTCTCTATTTTTTCAACACTATTCCATAGGTATTCTCTGTTTGAAAACTTTTTCGGGATATGTTCCGGCAGAAATATTTTTGAGAATACAAGGTCTTCTTTTTTAGAATAGTCATGTGTTTTTCCATAGTATTCATCTTGTAATTTATCTCTTGCATTGTATGCAGCTTTTGCAATCACGCTATGCCCTTTTGACCTTGCCACAATATCTACATGGGTATGCAAACTTTTGATTTCCATTGTCTTTTCCTCCTTTATCTGTTTTCAATTTTGGGATTTTACTATCCTAATGTTCAGGTCGTATCTTCGCTCCCTTTTTCAAAGGGCGCAAAGATACACCGTTTGACTACGGTGCTTTGCGTTCCTGCGGAAAGCTTATAGCTCCGTTAAGGAAACAAAAACGCTAAAGCATTTTTATTTGTTCAAGGGGGCTACTCCCCCTTAGACCCCTGTGAACTTTGTTTTTTGTAGATTTTTCAAATCCACAAAAAAGCAAAGTGTTAAAATGTTTCTCACTTTGCTCCATCTCAGTTTCTAATACATTTTCTGTTTTCCTTATTCTTCCTCTGTCAGTTCTTCAAAATCATCATTTGCATTTTCCTCTTTAAGATTTGGATTTTCTTCTAAAGAGATTTCTTTTTCTTTTAAATGAATTTCTGTAAGTTCTTTTAGCTTTTCTCTATTTCGATTATCGGAAAGTACATAATCTAAAAAGGCATAGATTAAATCATTGTCGGTACTTTCTTCTGCTCCGGTTATCTGTTTTTCAAATTTCTCAAACACGCCTCCTTTTTCTACTTTTCGTTTCGTGTCCGCCTTTCTTTTTAGCTGTGATTTCTTTTGTCTTAGTTGCTTAATTTTGTTTTCTACCTGTTCTTTTTTCTTAGTTTCTTTTTCCAACTGGCTCATTACATTTTCTAACTCTTTCATTTTTCATTCCTCCATTTCAATATTGTTGTGTTCCAAACAAAGAAAGGCTAAGCACCTTTCTTTGATACTTAACCTTTCATCATTTTTTAGATTTTATCTTCTAAAATCTTTCTTAGTTTTTCTAAAATTTGATCCCTCCTTTGTCCGATTGCCTGATGTGTAACTTTCTCTTTTCTGCTGATTGACCTAAGACTTTCTTCTCTGTAGAAGATGGCTTCCATTAACTCTCTTTCTTCTTTTGTCAGTGTAGCTAATGCCTTATGCAGTTCTTCAATTTGCATTTTGACTTCTACAATTTTTTCTAAGTCTATTTTTTCATCTATGATGTTATCTACAAAGTGTCCATCATGATCTAATGATGAAAATGGAATAACTCCATACTTGCAATCCTTTTTCTGAAGATATTTTTCATGCTCTGTTATCTTCCAATAGGCTTTGTAGACTTCTTCACTTATGGGTATAGCTTCCCCTTTGACATAAAGGTAATATTCCTTATTAGGCATTGTGTTATCCTCCTTTTTAAGTTCTCTGTTTTGCTTTTTGAGAATAAAAAAGGAGGACTTCTACACTTTGACGTAAAAAGTCCTCTCGGCTTAAAAACTAATATTTTATATGATTTTCTATTTTGTTGTTTCTGGTAAAGTGTTATTGCTACGTGTAAGCAATTCCAAGCATAAAAAAGGATAAATGTATCTTATGTGACTAACAGAATTTAGTGTTCCCATTATTTATCCCTCCATTACTTAGCTACATATTTTTCCCTCCTAAATAAATCTTTTATAAACTTTAAATGCCATCTTTTTTGCATTTATCATTGGCAAATTTTATTTTCCTAACTAAGATAACAGCTAAACCAAATGACAAAACATCTGCCACTGGTTGAAGCAAATATATTCCAAATTGCCCAAATATATTTGATAAAGTATACAATAACGGAATATAAAATATTCCTTGTCGTGAAATTGAAATTATTGATGCCCAAAAATATTGTCCAATATTTTGCATTAGCATACTACTAATCGCAAAGTATCCTAAAAGTGGCATTGTAATACATTGCATACGCAGTATCTCTGTACCGGCTAAAATAACTTCATTATCATTTGACATTGTTCTAATAAGCGGTTCAGAAAAAACATATAACAAAATAGCCGCTATAATTAAAAATAAAGTACCTCCTGTTACTGCAAATTTAAAAGCCTTTTTAACTCTATCATATTGCTTTGCCCCGTAATTCATCGCACAGATAGGCTGAAAACCCTGACCCCAGCCTATCATTATCATATATGCTAATGCTAATATCCTTGAGCTTATTGTTAATGCTGCTATAACACCATCACCGTATTTTGCGGCTACAACATTCAGTAAAATTAAAGCGATACTTGTGATAAATTGTCTTGAAAAATTAGGCATTCCTCCTGCCAGAATATGATATACTCTATCTTTATTTATTCTTACTTTTTTTAAATCAACAGCAGTATTTCCATTTTTTTCTGATAAATTCGTTAATACGATGCAACCTGTAATTTGTCCTATCAATGTTGCATATCCAGCTCCAATAAAGCCGAATTTAAACCCAAACATCAATACAGGATCCAGAACTATATTGACAACCATTCCTATCAATAATCCTATCATTCCATCTTTCACATTCCCACAAAGTCTTAATTGATTGTAAAGAGTAATAGAATAAAGACCAAATGGTATGCTGACAATAATCACCTTTAGATACTGCACTGTAAAATTCAACAAACTTTCAGAAGCACTTCCACCTATAAATTTTGACAGCGGTAAAACAAAAAACCATGATAAAATAGCTATTAAAATACCAATGACAATAGCAAAGAGAATTCCAATAGACGATATAATTTCTGCTTCTCTTTCTTCATTTTCTCCAATTTTTTTTGACATTATGTTTCCACTTCCATACCCAAACCAAAATCCAATAGCTTGAATAAAACTCATAAAGCTAAACACGATACCGATAGCAGCTGTCATGGATTTATTATTTAAAATACCGACAAAAAATGTATCAGTCAGATTATAAATTACCATGACAAGCATACCTATAATGGTAGGAATAGAAGTTTTCACTAATAATGGCAGAAGATTATCGTTTAAAATGGCTTTTCTTTTCAATTCTTTTTTATTATTACTTGAGTTCATACTACAAACCTCTAACTACACCTTTATTACCGTCTACTTGAATCATATCCCCATCTTTGAATTTGGTAGTTGCAAAACCAACTCCAAGAACTGCCGGTATATTATATTCTCTTGCAACAATTGCAGCATGGCTTAAAGCAGAACCTGTATCTGCCACAACAGCACTTGCCAGCTTAAATAATGGAGTCCACTCAGGATCTGTAAGATGACAAACTAATATATCTCCTTTTTTCATTTTATAAAATTCTTTGGGACTATTTATCAGGCACACCTTTCCAACTGCAATACCAGTGCTTCCGCTTACTCCTTTTAAGACATCACCATCCGTTTTAAAAATCAATAACTTTGAAGCTTCCCATACTTTCATTGCTAAAGGAAATTTTTCGTTTCTCCTATTTATTTTTTCCTTATCTGATTCATTTAAATTACCTCTGTTAATTGCTTTAAGTAATTCTTTATGAAAAAGATTAGCCACTCCTATTTCTATGTTTTCATCACCCAAGAGTATAAAGTTAATTCTTTTAACACACTTCCTTACATAATAAAATAGTGTTTCCCACAAATATTGACTTTCTTCACGAACCACATGAAAATATCTAAAATATTTTATCTGTTTTTCTATATCCTGATACTTTTTACCATAGATTCCCTCTATACTCTCCATAAGCTTAGAAAAATCCTTTGTATCTTTACTTTCATTACTATTTTCATTTAATATAGGTCGTAATATATTTGTTAGCCTATCAGGATCTTCGAGAAATGTTTTTGCAGATAAACAATAACAGTTATAATCAGATTTAAAGCCATTATCTTTCATAAACTCATCTGATATATTCTTAAAATCATTAAACTTTTTATATAATTCCTTAAAATTATCTCCGGAAATTATCGCTCTTTTTAAAGCTTCATTTTTTCTTATATCACAAGCCATTGTATAGACATCATTTGTAATCACCGATGTTTTATTATCTAAGTCCCAATAAAAATCAAACGATGAGTAATTGCTATTTACTTTTTTTATTATTTTGGTAAATTTCTTGCTATTTAATACTGATGGAAATAAGGCATACTTAAATCTATCATAAGCAAGCTTTTGCAAAAGAGCATAACTTTCTTCTAAAAAATTTCCACACTCCATTAATGTCATATTTTCAAAATTTAAGTGCTTGATTTCTTCTATCTCAGTTTCATATATATTCATAAAATCTTTGCACTTCTTATAACAGAACTCAAAATCTTTCATGTTCTTTAAGATATTAAAAAAATTGAAAATATTCTTTCCAATTCGCTTTCCTTCATCAGAAAAAGTTTGTATGCCATCATCATCTATAATTGGATTTCTTGGTAAAATAATCCCACCTTCTGATAAAATGTTTACTTTCTGATCATTAATTGCCATTAAATAATCGAAATCAAGGACTCTATGTGCAAAAGGCATTTTTTCTAAAAAGAATGACATTACTTCTCGTGTATCCTTTTTGATTTTTTTACCCTTTATATACTTCTCTATTAAATCATTGCCAGTTATATCATTTCCGGAATTTTTTAATGTGGTAATCGCTCTCGCCTGTAAAATATATACAATATCATTTTTGATTGCCCATTCAATATCCATAGGCATGCGATAGTGTTTTTCAATCTCTAAACCACACTTCATAAGTTCAAGTATTTCTCTATCATTTAATGCACGAGTTTTTCTTTTATCAGAGCTTACTGCTACTTCAACAGTTTCCTTATCCCCATATATAATCTGTGTTTCCTTGCTTCCAATATTTACTTGAGCTATTTTCCCTGATTTATCAATAATGTAGCTATCAGCTGTAACTCTTCCGCTTACAACACTTTCTCCTAATCCAAAGCTTGCATTTATTTGCATTTCATTTTCTTTTTTGTTTACTGGATTTACGGTAAATAAAACTCCTGATTTTTCACTCTCTATCATTTCTTGAATAACAACTGCAATAGAAACTGAAGTTTGATCATAACCTTGATGAAATCTATAACTTACAGCTCTATTTCCCCAAAGCGAAGCATAACAATTACGCACTGCATTCAATACACTTTCAATACCTTGAACATTTAAATAAGTTTCTTGTTGCCCTGCAAAACTGGCATCTGGCAAATCTTCTGCCGTTGCTGAAGAACGCACTGCAACTCTTGTATTATTTCCAAGATCAAAATATTTTTCTCTTATTGCATTCTCTAACCTTTCAGGAAATTTTCCAGACTTTATCTTTCCTCTAAAATGCTCAGCTTCATTTAGAAGTTTTCTTTTATCATCTACTGATTTTTTAATTCCATTTTCAATGAGAATATCAATCCCATTTACTTTTAAAAAATCTCTATATGCGTCTGCTGTTATAACAAATCCACTTGGAACATTTATTTTAGCAGAAGTCATTTCTCCAAGATTAGCACCTTTACCTCCAGCAACTAATACATCTTCCTTTTTTATCTCATTAAAATCCAGAATCATTGTTATCACCTTCCCTTATACAATTAAATTTCTATATATTTAAAAACAATGCTTTGTATATAAATATTAAGCACTTCTTCAAAGGTATCTTTATTAAAATGGAAATAATTTGAACATAGAACGAAGCTGCCAACAAAGGCATTTGATAAGCCTTGCTTATCTACGCTTTTTACTACATTATTTTTGTACCAATAATCTATTAACCTATCCAAAAAATCACCATATAGATTTTCTACTCTATTCACTTTCTTTGAATCTTGACTTGCAAATATTCTAAATGCCTCTTTATAAATTGGCTGAGTTTTAATTTTCTCAGTCATATCTATCGAATACTTAAAAATTACCTCTGAAAGGAATTTTTTGGGATTCGTAAGTGAATTTGAAAATTCTTTTTCAATGTTCTCCAATTTTTGTATTGATCTATATGCCATTAAATCAATGACAAGAGATTCTTTATCTTTCCAAAAATTATAGAAACTCCCTTGAGCTATTCCGACTCTTTTTGTCAATTCCGAAATGCTAAGTGATTTTGTCCCTTTATCATGAAATAAATCAAGAGCCGTTTCCATAATATCTTCTTTTATTTTAATCTTCTCTTCTTCTGTAAATGCTTTTGCCATTTTAAGCCTCCTAAATATTATAAATACTTTTATGAATTTTTCATTTTTTATTCATAGATATTATAACCCCAGCAAACATAGAAGTCAATGAATATTTTATTTTTTATTCATTGACTTCTGAGATATATTATTCAATTAAAATGTTCTGCATTTCACATACCGGTATCCCTCCCCTTTTCAAAACCTTTAATTTCTCCTGTTTCTTTTGCTCCCTTCTTGCCTTATATTTATCCTCATACTCTTTCTGTTTTCCGCTTGCTTTTCGTTTCAGGTAATTTTGATGTAGCTTGTCTTTTCTTTCTTCGATTTTTCTTTCTTCTTCCTCAAGTTTTTGTTTTTCTTCATCACTTAACTCCGCCTGTGGCAGTTCATAATTGCCTATGAAATTAAAGTAAATTTCTATCTTTTGCTTTGATGTCTGACTTCCTTTTCTATCTCTTTCATGTACGATAATCTTTTCTACAAACTCATTTATCATTGTAGTTGTAAGTTCATCAAAGTTTTCATAACGACTGATAAGAGATATAAATTTTTTAGCTCTGTCTGTTTCTTTTTCATATCTTGATACCTGCTGCTCCAAATCCTTAATTTCTTTACTTAAAGTTATCTGCTCCGTTTCATATTGGTTATTTAGCATTTCATATCTGCTATTTGGTATTTTGTTAAGGATCATATCTTCATAGATACGACACATCAGTCTTTCTAATTCCTGTAATCTTCCTTTGCTGTCAATAAGCCTTGTGTATTTCTTTTCTATCTCTATTTTTTCCTTTTCTTCCATTTCATTTTGAATGGAACGGATAAAGGCTTCATTATCTTCATAAAGGTATTTTTTAATATCTTTTAGTGTTTCCCTAATAAGATTTAAGACTACTTCTGCTTTTATTCTGTGTGCTGATGGACAAAGTGTGCCACAAGGTGTTTTGGTATAGGCACTGCAAGTGTAATAGGGAATATTCTTATAATTGCTTGTTCTATGAACATACATCTTGCTCCCACAATCCGCACAATACATCAATCCTGTTAGTGGGTGATATTCGCCCCAACCATCAGGATACCTTTTTACATTTCCTCTTATCCTTTGCACATTATCAAAGGTTTCTTGGTCTATGATTGGCTCGTGTGTATTTTCAAAAATAAGCCAGTTATCCTCGGATACATATTTGCTTTTCTTGTCCTTGAAGTGCTTTCTGGTTTTGAAATTGACTGTATGCCCCAAGTATTCTTGTTTCTTTAAAATGCTTGCTATAGTTGAACTGCACCAACGATAGGGATGTTCAAAGTTTTTGCTTTGATATAGTCCATAGCCTAATTTCTGTTGATGATAGGCGGGTATATCTACTTTTTCACTCTCCAATATCTTTGCTATTCGATACGGACCATTGCCTTGCATGGTCAGGTTAAATATTCGCCTTACTATCTCTGCTGCTTTTTCATCTACAATCCATTTGTTTTTATCTTTTTCATCTTTGATATAGCCATAAGGCGGTGTGCTTGCAGTATGTTTCCCACTTTCGCCTTTTGACCTGAAAGTCGATTGTATTTTTCTTGATGTATCTCTTGCATACCATTCATTCATGATATTTCTAAAGGGAGTAAAATCATCTTCTCTGTAAAAACTATCTACATTATCATTGATAGCGATTAGTCTTACGCCCTTTTGTCTTAGTATCTCCATACATTGACCGACTTTGAGATAATCTCTGCCAAGTCTGCTCATATCTTTTACAATGATACAACCGATATTTCCAGTATTTACTCCATTCATCATTTCCATAAAGCCTGGTCTATCAAACTGTGTCCCGCTTATTCCGTCATCTGTAAAATGGATGATGTTGGTTAAATTATTCTTACTTGCATATTCTTCAAGGATTTTCTTTTGATTAACGATTGAATTACTTTCTCCTTCAAGTTCATCATCTCGACTTAATCTTTCATAGAGTGCTGTTATCTTTTCAAAATTCCTCACTTTTTCCTCCTTCCTCTTAATTTCTTAAATAAAAAAGAATTAAGAAGTACATATTTCACTAAAACAGTGATTAAGTGTTCTCCTTAATTCTATTACTCCTGCTGCAAGTTTGTATTTCTTGTATTGTTTTACTGCGAAATGATTTGGCTTTTCTTTTTCTAATGCTTCAAACATATAGTCTACTGCATTTTTAAAATTTTCATCTTCTTCTCTTACCTCACTTGCATCTATCATAGCAAGTAAAGTTGTAAAGTTCTGTTCTTCTTTAGGAGCTTCATACCAGATATATCCTATAAGTGCTGTGTAATAGAGTTTTTCAGCTTTCACCCAAAAATCCTCAGTTGATTTTTCTCCTTCTCCCTTAGTATTTGCAATTATTGTTTGTACTAATTTCAAAATATCTTTTTCACTTTTCAAGTATGCAAAGGGATTATATCTCATGGATTTTTTAAAGTTTATTGTGTTTAATATTTTTATCTCATATCCATTTCTTTCCAACATTTTCCCACATTCCAAGACTAATGTTCCTTTTGGATCGGTTACTACATATGAAGAGTGCATTTGCATGAGATTTGGCTTTACAAAAAACCTTGTTTTACCACTACCAGAACCTCCAATTACCATTACATTTTTATTTCTCGCATATTTTGGATTTTTAGGTCTATTGTTCATGGTAAGTCTTTCAGTTTGAGTTAGTAGCACATTGTTTTCAAACTTCTTGTCAATGTATGGCTCAATGTCTTTTTCATTTCCCCATCTTGCCGATCCATATTCTCTGCCCTCTCTAAACTTTTTTGCATTTTTCTTTTTCTGTATAAGGATTAACTTAATAACTACTGATAGAATTAGACTGGGTATAAGGTTTTTTATTTTTAATGATGGAATATATTTTAAAGTATCTATTTGACTAAAAGCTACTAGAATTCTATCTATTATATCTCCTCCTACATAAGAGTTGACATGGCTTGCAAAGATATTTCCTATATAAAAAAATAAGAGGTAAGGAAGATTTTCTAATACAAATTTCTTCTTATCTCTTATCTTAAAAACATTTTTTATATCTTTTATTATTTCATTTAGTATTTTCGAATTAATCACTTCCTCTCCATAAAAAAGAGTAGATTTCTCTACCCATTAGTATTTTATTTATCTTTTTTATATCTTATTACTGGAACTTGTTTTATTTTTTTACCTATCTTTTTTCTTTCCAAGACAAAAATCATATTTTCATTTCTTTTAAAATATCCTAAATCTTTATGGTAGCTTATACCACACTTGCAATGTAGTAGGCCTATAAATTGTTGTTTCATCTTTCTTTTACATTTTGGGCAAATATTTTTCTTCATTTCATACACTTATACTTTACTTTCAAAGGTAGCTTTTAGTTTCTTTCCTAATACTTCTGCTCTCATTTTTTATCTATAGATAAGAGAAATTCTTCTACTGGATGATTCCAATCTTCTTTTTCATAGTATTCAACAATACAGCTATTCATGCCTTCTCATCATATATATTATATATCTAAGTTCTTTTATTATAAACTTTGTTCCTGATGTTTATGTTTAACCTTATCTCTGTCAATAGTATCTTTGACTTTATCCTTGAAGTTATTAAGCCTTTCTATTAAAGATTTTCTTTTTCTTGACTTATCTTTAGTAAATTTCTGGACTGTCTTTTTAAAAGCTTGTTCCATTACTTTTATATCTTTTGCTTGAAAAAAGATAATGTTGTTTCCATTTTCTAAATCTTTCTTTATGGAAAATTTCACCCCATATCTTTTTAATTCTTTTTTCAATGCTTTTAAGTCTATGTCATTTAATTCTAAGGTTTCTACTTTACCTTTTTTTACAAGATCTTTTACTTTTACTTTTTTAAATTTTTCTAAGGGTCTTGACTGTTCTGTCTGCGCTTTATGTTTATTTATTTCTAATATTTTCTTCATCAAATTTATAACTTGCTTGGCTGTTACTATACTTGCTTTTTTTACTATGGCTATTGTTCTGCTATTTATATCATCATTTTGCATTCACTCACCTACTTTCATTCTTTTTTTAATATTTCATAGGCTAATTTTGATTTCTCCTTCATTTTTTCTATTCTTCTATTTTCTCCTGTAAATATAATTGGACTGCATATTTCAAGTATCCTTGAGTAAATTCTTTTATCTTTTATAGTTTCAGGATTAGTTAAAGCTGATATATTTAAGTTTGTTGTTATAATTAGAGGTTTCCCACTTCTATATCTACTATCTATTATGTTAAAGATATGCTCAGCTGCAAAATCTGTATCTCTTTCCATTCCAAAATCATCAATAATTAATAGTTTCTTATGATTTAGGTTATCTATATACTTACTCTTATCAATCTCAAAGTTAGTCATATCATTTAAAATTACTGAAAAATTTGTCATTTTGACTGATATTTCTTTTTCTAGTAAAGCATTTGCTATAGCACTTGCAAGATATGTTTTTCCACATCCCACATTCCCTGTAAGAATTAATCCTATATTATTTTCATATATTTCATCAAATTTTTCCACATAGTTTTTTGCTACTTTTTCATGTTCACTATCTTTGTCCATATTTTTAAAATTCCAATTTAATAGGATAGGATCAGAAAAACACTCTTTTTTTAAGCGTTCAATTTTTAAAAGCATTTTATTTTCTTTTCTTTTTTCTTCCTCTAATTTTTGTCTTTCTTTTTTACATTGACATAAAATACCAACTTTTTTTATTTCTCCAAAGAAGTCTATTTCTTTTTCAATTGGTGTTTTACATTTTGCACAATATTTTAATCCTGTTTCTTGATCTATATAACTCCTATTTTCTTCATCTTTTGATGGACTATTTGTTTCTGCATTTTTTATTTTCTGTTCTAAGATTTCTTTTATTAATTCCATATGCGCCTCTCCTATCAAGTATTTAAAAATTCTCTCCAAATATCCTCATCGTTACTATAGTCATAGTTTTCTCTTTTCTGATCTTCTCTCTTTATGACTTCTATGTTTCTAATACTTTCATCTGCATTGTATAAGAGAGTCAGTAGATAAGCATTAATGTTTCTAATATCCTTTGGAGCATTTTCTCTTAGGTATTTCAAAACATAGTCTATGTGTTTATACTTAAGACTTAGAAATCTTTCTTTAAAATTTTCATTGGATATATGCCTCCCTCCTATTTTAATGTTTGTAAAGCTAGTTAAGGCTTTTACAAGTACATTTATCATTACATCTACTTGCTTCTTTTCTTCTATTCTTACTTTTTCAAAGGTTTCATAAGATATATTCTTTTTTATAGTTTCTTTTAATTCTTCCTCCTCCAAAGTTTTTTTTGATTTTTCTCCTAGCTTTTCTAAGGGGGATATGGGGGTGGTATTATTAAAATCAGTATTATTAGTTTCAGTATTATTAATATTAGTATTATTAGAGTCCTCTTTTGAAACTTCTTGAGGTTTGTTTTCTAAACTTCCTGAAGTTTGTTTTTTAAACTTCTTGAGGTTTGCTTTTGAAACTTCTGTAGTTTTATTATTTTCTGTGTAAATAAAGTTCTTTACATAAAGTAAATTTGGCTTTCCAAGTCCTAACCTCTTTTTTTCTAATAATCCTATCTCTTCAATTTCTTTCATTACTTTGACCGATTTATTTCTCCCCCAATTTAATACTTCCATAATTTCTTCTATGGTATAGATGATGTATACCTTGTTTTCTTCATCTAACCATTTATTCTTAATTGACAAGCTCATTCTATCGAGTAGAATTCCATAAAGAATTTTTGCTTCTACGGATAGTTTTTTAAAATTTAAGTCGGTAAATAAAGTTTTGGGAATCCTAAAAAATGAATATTGTTCTGCTTCATTGCCATAATAATATTCAAATTTAACTATTTCTTTCATCATAACCCCCTTTCTTTTCATATAAAAAGAGATAGCTTTGATTTTGCTATCTCTTTTTCATCGTTTTAATCTATTTATTTTTATATTTAAATTACTTTTATTCTTTCATTCACCCCTTTTATCACTTCTATAATAAAATATCCTAGCACTGGTAAACCATAAGGACTAAAAAGATATGCTAGTATAATTGCCTCTATAGCGAGTGCTTTTTCTCCATGATAAACAGATCCCAAAAATCCCATAATAGCGATAAATGAAATCAGTTTAAAAAATATTGTACTAAGTCCTAATAAAAACGTTAAAAATAGAGTGATGATACTTAACGCTATACTAATAGGAAACAATATGATTTTGAAAAAAATTCTAAATATTATCATATTCTCTTCAATCCTTATTACTTATGTTTTCTTTTCTTTTTTTCTAATTTAATAAAAAAGATGACAGACTTAATCCTAAATCGTCTTGTTTAAAAGTTTTGTGGAAGCCTTTAAACTTTGATTTTAATGGATTTATTGTATCTGTCATCATTATATCACTGTCCCCACATCCACTTTCGCCACAAAGAACTATGCAATCTCCTTTTGATATGCTGCCAATTACATCATCTAACGACTTTTCCTTTTTGCCTTCATAGGAAAAATCTATTTTAAAATCTAAAATATTTTCGTCCTTCTTGCCTTTATCGTACATAAATTCAATACCTATTTATAATTTCATCAAATATCTTTTCCCAACCCGCCCCAATAAATTCGCCGAGCATTTTTGTGTACTCGATTGTCTCCTCTTTGCTATATCCTTTTTCAATCACTAATTTAAAAGCACTAAATTGTTGATTCATCAAAAGCTCTACCAAATCTAATTTCATCTCACTTATATTCGGGTCTATATTTTCCCTTATAAATTGTTTTGTTATGGAAATTTTTTTATTCATCATTTCACGAAATATTGCTTCTACAGAACTGCCTTTACTTGAGCAAAGTATTAGTTTGCACTCCTCGTAATATTTAAATAACACATCTATATATCCTTTGGTTTCTTTCTGAATGCTACGCAAAAAATGATCAAAGTTTTTATCTACGCAGTATTCCCTATACGAGTATTCGTTCTCTTTTCTTTTCACACTTATAGCTTCTAAAAATTCTTTTATCAAACTATAAAAAAGTTCATCTTTCCCTTTATACCTTGTATAGATTGCTCCCGTTGTAACTCCCGCTCTTTTAGCAATATTGCCTATTGAAGCAGCCTGAAATCCATTTTGCAAAAACTCTATTTTAGCAGCTTCAATGATTGGTTTATCAAGTTCATGGTTTCTATTTGCCATGTCCATTCCTCCATTCTTACAAAACTTTAATTTTAATAGTATAATCAATAATCAAATTATCAATAATGATATTATTGATTATACATCAGTTAGTTTTATCTAACAATAGTTGTAAGATGTTTTTTGAAAATTTACTGTCTTACATATTAATTTGTATGAAATAAAATAGTCGGTGCAGTTTTAAAACTACGCCGACCACAAAGTCATAATTTTTTTCCATACTGGCTTTTTTCTTTTTTAAATATCTGTAATTATACTCTCGCTTCTTCTCTCTCTTTTTCCTTAGCTTCTCTAGTTCATCAAGTTGCTATTGCGTAAGTTCTTTAGGTTCTTCTTGTGACAATTCAAACTTGCCAATAAAGTTCAGGTATATTTCAACTTCCTGTGTTCTTTCATAGTTATCCCATTTACCCTCGTGAACCAGTATCTTATCTACAAATTCATTTATCATTGGAGTTGTAAGTTCGCTAAAATCAGTATATTTCTTTACAAGTGATATAAACTTATCTGCTCTAATACTATCTTCCTCAAAGTTTTTTAATATACTTTTTGAATGTTCAATGGATTTTTCTAATGCCATTTGCTCTTTT
Organism: Mediannikoviicoccus vaginalis; assembly: GCF_928097925.1. Lineage (GTDB taxonomy): Bacteria > Bacillota > Clostridia > Tissierellales > Peptoniphilaceae > Mediannikoviicoccus > Mediannikoviicoccus vaginalis. The sequence goes on along the minus strand of NZ_CAKMRI010000001.1, from coordinate 1,926,477 downwards.
TCATAGTCTTTCAATATAATATCAAAATGCTTGTCTGATAGTTTTCCACTTACATTATTTTCATATGGCTTTCTTATCAAACTGTTTATCTCTACTATTCTTCTTTCTTCTTTTGCCAGTCTTTTCTTTAATGCCTTTGATTATTTTTCTTGTTGCTCTTTTGAGGTTGAGTACACTTTTTTTTAAAATTCTTCTTCATTCAACTTTACATACTCGCTTACTTCTTTGATAGTCTCTAAAACTAATTTATTAAAAACTTCGCTCCTGATATAGTGTGATAAACATTTTTCTTTAAAATTCCCTTTTGCTAAGTTATATGTTGAACAAATATATTCATCTTTAGGTGGACGCCTTTTATCTGTTTTTCTGCCTAACCAGTCTCTTTTAAATCCGGCTTTTCCACCTTTAGTAGTTTATGTGTGTTCTTTTGTCTGATAGATAGTTTTTCATGTTGGAATATAAAATCTGCACTTCTTCATTGTTCATTGCTTTTATTTCTTCTGTGCTTTTATAGGTTTTGTATGTTCCATCTTGATCTGCTTTTATGAGTTCATCTATTAGCTCTTGCCTTTTATTCATCTGTATTACCTCCTAGATCTGCCTTTATTTTCTTGGTCATATTATAGCTTGGATAAGATATTTTTACCAGGTCTTATCTTTCTTGATTTTTGTAATAGTCTTTAGTCATTTGTCTTTTTTTATTAAAGCTATCACTATCTTGCTTATACTCTTTTATTTTTTCTATGATACTTTCTTTTTCTCCCCTCTTAATCGCCTTGTCAATTTCTATTGATAGGTCGATACCATATTCTCTATTCACTACCTCTACTGCATATTTAATATGATTTATTTCCTTGTATCTTTCCCTTATCTTTTCTGACTCTGTATTTAATTTACTGATTTCATCTTCTAAGTTTTTGATTTCTCCTAACCATTCTTTTTCTCTTAAATTTTTCTTTCCACTTATTTTTCCAATTAAGTTCCTTGCCCTTATATGTTGGTCTATTTCCTTTTGATTATTCTTGTAGAAGCTTTCTTTGAATATTTTCTTGCTTTCATAGTCTTGATAGGTTGCTTTTGTTTTTCTTACAGTCTTTGAATAGGCTAAACATTTATTAAGGTCTTCTATCTTTTTACTGTTTTCTTTTATGGTCTTATATATATCAGAGTTTTTACTTCTTAGGGTGTTTATATGTCCTTGTAAGTCTGATATGGTTTTTATTTTGTTTTCTCTTAGATAATTTATTCCACTTGCATATCTTTTTAGATCATAGATTGCTTTATTTCTTTTCCCATAAAATGATAATTCAGCTCTATTGTTTTCTTGCATTTCTTGATAAAAGCTTAAATATTCATAGAGGTTAAAGAGCCCTGATTCATTTTCTATTTGCTTTTTACTTTGGTCTTTATATTCCCTATATGATTCTTTTAGCTTATCTTTGAAGCCTGCTAACCATGATGTTATTTTCTTTATTTCATTACCTATGTTTTTTAATAGTTCATTCTGTTTTTTTATTTCACGATTTATATCTCCTTTTTCTGTTCTTATTCCTTTTCTTTCCATTGCACTAGCACTTGCTCCTAGATGTATTGTTGGTATTTGTTTTATGCCTTGTCTTTTAAAACTCCTATGGTCTACTCTTTTTTCTATCTTGTTTTTTGCTAGGTATTCATTGCAAAGGTCTGAAAAATTTTCTCTCCATTTTTCTACATTGCCTTTATCGTTCCAGCTTGTTAGTTCTACTTTTCTTGTCTTAGGTTTTCCATTTTTGTTTAAAATCTTTTCTCCTTTTTCATCTAGGATATATTCTTTTTTACTTTTTTGCCCCCATGTTCCATCTTCATTTATTGGTCTTACTATGGTCATTATATGAGCATGAATGTTTTGATTTCCTTCTCTACTTTCATCATGAATTGCTAGGTCTACTATCATTCCCTCTTTTACAAAATTGTTTTGAACATATTCTTCTATCATCTTTTTATTTTCTTCTATGCTTAACTCTTTTGGTAAAGATATGATAAAGTTTCTTGCAAGTTGGGCATTAGAGTTTTTCTCAAATAGTTCTACCGAGTTCCACAAGGTTTTTCGGTCTTTATATTCTTCTGGTGCGTGATCTGGTAAATATATTTCTTTGCTAATTACTCCTTGTTTTTTTGTATAGTCATGGGTTACTCCGTCCCATTCATTTTTTATTTTTTCTCCACTTATATATGCTGCACTTGCTACTGCACTTTTTCCTTTTCCTCTTGATATTATGTTTACTGAAAAATGAAAACTGTCTGCCATTTTTTATCACTTCCTTTCTTTTTTTGTTGTTTTAGGTGGAGGCTTAATAGATTTTTATATCCTCTTTGTGAATGAGCGTTTTGAAATGATAGAATAGAAAAAGCCGACTACTGAATTAATTTTTGTTGTTTCAGTATGTCGGCTTAATTGTTTTGTTCATTTCAAATTTTAAAAGTCAAGGGCGAGCGTTAGCGAGTTTATTTACCCTTGACTTTTAAAAAGCGAATGGTTGTTGGTCGCTGCAAGGGTTTGGCTCCGCAGGACGCAAGCACCCTTTAGGGTGTATAATTGCGCCCTTAGAAAATCTAAGGGAGATTTGATTATTTTATTTTTCCTAATTTTCTCTGATTATTTTTATTGTTTCTTTAAATTCTTTTGTCTCTGTTGCTTCTTTTAATAGGATTTTTATTTCTTCATCTGTTAGTTCTTCTGAATTTTCTATAAGGCTTTCTAAGATTGCTCCTCTTGTTATGAGCCTATGAGTTCTTTCTTTTCTTCTTTTTTCTATGTCTTGTTTTAATATCTTCTTTTCTTGATTTTTTAGTTGCCTTAATCTTTCCTCTGTATCATCAATTTTATCTTTTATTTCTTTTGACTCTTGTCTTATTTGTTCTAATTTTTTCATACTGATCTCCTTTCTTGTATTAAAAAAGAGATAACATTTCTGCTATCCCTTTCAAAGTTTCATTATTAAATTTATATAATACTCTTTTCGATAATATCTAATATTTCCTTTTGTATAGATTCTATCTTTCTATCTATTCCTTTTTGTTGCATGATGTGATTTTGTATCTCTGAAATAATTTTCTTCTGTTCATTTTTACGATATTAGGATGAAATAATAAATATTTTCTAGTAATTTTATTCAATATTATAGACTTGACTTGTTTTTTATTATTGCATATAATAATGATAATTAAAATCATTTGAAAGTGAGGAATAAAATGACAAAATTAAACACATATCTTGCAAATCTTGCAGTAATAAACATTAAAATCCATAATCTACATTGGAATATCGTAGGCTCTCAATTTGTATCTGTACATGAGTATCTTGAATCTGAATATGATAAGGCTGGTGAAAGACTTGATGAAGTTGCTGAGCTTATCAGAATATCTGGAGAATTTCCAGTTGCTAATCTAAAAGAATATTTAGAAATTTCTACAATCAAAGAGATTGAAACTTCTAAAGAAATATCTATTAAAGAAGCATTAGAAATAGTCCTATCTGACATAAAACTTCAAAAAGAACTCGCACTAGAGATTAGAAAAGAAGCGGATGAAGCTGATAATTTCCCTGTAGCTAATGCTATGGAAAATCATATAGAGGACTACAACAAACAAATTTGGTTTGTGGAATCAAGCCTTAAATAGGCAAAATAAACTATTGCAAAACTTTGAATTACTGTCATCCTATAATTAGGATCTATAAATAATTTTGTGTATCAACCTAAATCCTGATAAAAGGGCAAAGGTTGATACATTTTTTTGTGTCAGTATTTAGCCATTCCTATAGGAATGGTTCTTGTCTTGTTTTTTAGATATGCTCACATTCATTAAATTGAAGTTTCTTTCACTTATATTTCCCTCTAACCTATCTTCATATAACTGTTCATGGCTTCTATCTATTTCTGATAATTGGTTCTTTTTAAGCTACAGCCCCTTAAAACAAATAGCCAATAAGTTGAACTTAACATTACAAGTTATGAATTTTTAGTTAAACCAAAGCGGTCAGTAAATATGCCAAAATTAGGCTCACGAAAAAGAAGATTATAATTTTTGCAATCTGACTTTTCCCATTAAAACCAAAATTATCATACCCCTTAGCACCAACCGTCTCTGGGTAAACTTTAGTCGGCAATTTTAACTTGGTAAGCATGAGATAATCAAAAAATATAATATCAAAAAGCTTATATCCTTCAAATAGTATTAAAAATCTAACAAAGGCTTGCTGAAAAGTTAAATTAAATTTTACTGTATCAACAATTGCCCAGCCTAGAACGGCTGCAATGGCTAGCAATCCAAGTATCATGATAAGTCCGCCGATTATATTGACCCAAATCGGTTTATCTGGCAACTTACTCATCATAACTTTGATATCATCAGGTGCGCCGAAATGCTTCGAGCCAAATTTTGGTATAATAAGTATAAAATTCACCATCATAATTGATGTTGTTAAGCAGATGATTGTTAACATACCAAGTGTTTTCATTAATTTAGTTTACCTCCTCTTTATCTTATTATTCTAGGTGTTTTTTTAAATTCTTTTGTCTTTGTTGCTTTTCTAGGATTTTTATTTCTTCATCTGTTAAATCTTCTACATTTTCTATAAGGCTTTCTAAGATTGCTCCTCTTGTTATTAGACTATGAGTTCTTTTCAGATTAATATCAAAAACTGATAATTCAGGAATCATCCTACTAAAATCCATATTCCCTCCTTGACAAATACTAATTTATCAAAACCGCTTTAATTTTATCATTTATCAATTCAATAAACGCTATCACAGTTACTCCTACTATCGGAAGTCCGTAAGGACTAAATAGGAAACCAATAACCAAACCAAAAATACCTATTCCGACTTCTCCTTGAATAAAAGAAAATAACGCCCAAAATAAGCAGAACACCATAATGATATACAACAACGCGGTTCCAATACCAAGTAGGAATGTAATAAATGCAGAAAGTCATATGCTGTCATTCTTTTCTATTAAATCATTTTGAAGTGTCTCAAAGCATCCATGATGGCTTCTTCTTTTTCAGGTGTACACTGTGGAATAATTTGTTTCTCCTTTTTAGACTTGTTGTAATGTTCTCGTAATTCTATTCCACATTTCTTTTTAATCTGAGCAATATATAGTGTAGGTACTTTTAATCCAAATTTATTCCAAACATATTCTTTGATTTGTGCATAAGTAGCCTTACTCTCTGCACTTGTCAAATCAAGCTCATCCAGCTTAATTTCAACATCTATATGCTTATCGACATCAAGTTTGGACAACAGAGCTACCGTCTCACAATGTGTCGTCCTTGGAAATTGATCAAGTATCTCCACATCTTCTATTTCATATCCATTTTCTTTCATTATCTCAAGGTCTCTTGCTTGTGTTACTGGATTGCATGAAATATAGACAAATTTTTCTGGTTTTATGTCAATTATTTTTTTAATTGCCTTTGGATGGATTCCCTCTCTTGGTGGGTCAAGGACTATTATGTCTGCAAGTTCTTTTAATTCGTCTATCTTTTCAAGGACGTCTCCTGCAATAAATTCGCAGTTTTCTATTTCATTAAGTCTTGCTGACTCTTTTGCTTTTTCCACCGCTTCTTCCACTATTTCAATTCCATATACTCTCTTTGCTTTTTTTGAAAATATTTGGCTAATGGTTCCTGTACCTGAGTATAAATCGAATACTGTTTTGTCGTGGATATCTCCCGCCATGTTAAGTGCAATTTTGTAAAGTTCTTTTGCCATAATAGGGTTTGGTTGGAAGAATGAAAATGGACCTATATGAAATTTTAGTCCAAACATCTCTTCCACTAGGTAGCTGTCTCCTAATAGAACTTCTACCTTATCTGCCTGTACTGAGTCAGACATGGAGTCGTTAGTTGTGTGAAGAACGCTTTTTATTTTGTCTTTTATTTCAAGTTCTTCTAAAGATTTTAAAAAGTCTTCTTTATAAAGTTCTCCCTGGGATGATGTTACAATGTTAATCATGTAGGCGTCTTCACTAAAGGAATATTTTAAAACCAAATGTCTTAAAAATCCCTTGTGGGTTTTTATTCTGTAGAAGTCGAATTCTTTTTCCCTTGCATACTCTTGAGCCTTTTGACGTATTATTTCAAAGCCTTCTGGAACTATATTACAATTTAATGTTGGTGTTATTTCATAAAACTTTCCCTTTGTATGCATTCCTAAAAAGATTGGCCCGCCTATTTCTTGATCACCAAAGGAGTACTCCATTTTATTTCTGTAGCCCTTTATGAACTTTGCTGGGTTTACTTTAATTTCACCATCGTATAGCCCATTATAAAGTTTTTTTATTCCATCTACTTTTATTTTGATTTCATCATCATAAGATATGGATTGGTATGCACATCCGCCACATCTTCCGAACACATCACAGGTTTCGTGGGTTTCCAATTCAGATTTTTCTAAAACTTCCACAAGTTTTGCTTCAGTGTAGCTATTCTTTTTTCTCTTTGGTAAAATCTTTACAACTTGCCCCGGGATTCCACCTTTGAATTTATATATTCTATCGTTATGCTTTACTATGGATTTGTTTGGAAATTCTGTTGATGCAATTGTTGCTATAATCTCTTTTTTCTTTCTCATCTCTTTTTTATATACCTTTCCATATTATTTCTAAATCCGTCTGTTTTCTTTTGTATATATGCAAGTATTCCCAATAGGAATATTCCCTTTAGCGCTTGTGAAGCGGACATGCTTATCCAAATTCCCTTTAGTTCAAAAACCTTCATTAGGAAGTATGCCATTGGCACTCTCATTACATTGAACACAGCTGAAACCATTGCAGGGTATCTAGTTAGTCCCAGTCCGTTTAACATTCCCGAAACACCTATTTCCTGTGACATTAGTATGGTTGTTGAACCTAAAATTAGTAGATAGATTGTTCCTTCTGCTATAACCCTTGGATCATTTGGCGTAAATATTTTAAAGAGGCTCTTTGATCCAAGCATTAGTACTGCTGTGGCTATTATACCGATTATAAGTGTTAGCTTTATGCAGACCCATTTACCCTTTTCAAGTCTTTCGTAATTTTTTGCGCCATAGTTTTGTCCAAAGAATGTGGTAAATGCTGTGGCAAACCCTTCTGAAGACATCCACGATATGGATTCTATTTGTGATCCTATGGCGTAGGTTGCTAGGCCTACAGTTCCATATATGGCGATGTATTTGTTTAGCTTGATGGAAACTAAGTTGTGTATAAGTGACTGGCCACATGGTGCTATGCCCAGTTTGAAAATCTCCTTTGCATTTTGAAACTCGATCTTCTTAAAGTAATTGTATTTCATGTAGGCTTCTCGATATTTAATTCCAATGTAGATGTAAATACAAACTGCCAGAGCCTGTGCCAGGACAGTTGCCAGGGCCGCACCCTTTATTCCCATTCCCTTTATTGGTCCAACGCCAAAGATTAAAATCGGGTCCATTATGATATTAAAAATAAGGGCGATTATTGAAGTCTTAAATGGCGTATGACTGTTTCCTTGGGAGTAGAAGTGGGAACTAAAAAATGGATATAAAAATGTAAATATAAGTCCAATGGATATGATTAGGTGATAGTCCAGTGCAAGTCGAAAAACTTCCTTTTCTAAATGGAAGTATCCATATATATGCTCTCTTCCCAGTATGAAAAAAGTTGTTAAAAGCGCCCATAGCAAGATATTTAGTTGTAGGCCACCTATTGTTATCTTTTCTATCTCATCTTTGTTTCCTCTTCCATAAGCTTGGGCAAGTTCCACGGACATTCCCGTCTTTATAATAAGTGTGATTGCATTTGCCATCCACATAAAGAACCCAACTGTACCAACTGCTGCAACAGCATCTGTTGAAAGTCTTCCAAGCCAAATTAAATCCACTAGGTTGTATGCCATTTGTATAAATGCTATTCCCATAAGGGGCATGGCCATTCTAACTATGGCAGATTTTATATCGCCTTTCATTAGGATTTGTGATTTTAGCATATTCTTCTCCTTATAAAAAATAGTCTAAGTCTCTTGGTCTTCTGAAAAGTCTTATGTCTTTCCAATGTGAAGGTAATAAGTTTCTATATGGATAATTTTGAAATCTGTCGTCTATTAAAACGCAGTCTCCCCTGTCCTGTGCCGTTCTTATAACACGACCAGAGGCCTGACACACCTTGTTCATGCCAGGGTAGATATAGGCATATTCAAATCCTCTTTTGCCCTTTTCGTCATAGTAGTCTTTAATCAAATCCCTCTGTGTAGAAATTCCTGGAAGACCAACGGAAACTATTCCAACTCCCTTAAGCCTTTCTCCCGCTAGGTCAATTCCTTCTGAAAAAACACCACCAAGCACAACAAATCCCACTCTATTTGACTTTTGTGTAAAGAGACTTAAAAATTCCCTTCTTTCTTCTTCCGTCATAACTCTATTTTGAACTGCAATGTCTTTATCACTTTTATCAAATCGATTATAAATCTCTGTCATAAATTTATATGATGGAAAGAAGAGCAAAAAGTTTCCATCTCTATTTACATATTTTTCTAATACCTTCGTAATTTTGTCGTAATTTTTTTCTCTGTCTAAATATCTCGTTGAAAGTGGTACTATGCCCGCTTTAAAATAGTCGGGATTAAATGGTGATGGAAGTTTCAGTCTATAATACGCCGAATCTTTACATCCAAACACATCCACATAAAAGTCCATTGGTGACAATGTGGCTGAGAAAAATACCGACGACTCTGCTCGCTTCAATATGTTTTTTAATATTGGCGAAGTGTCTAAACAGAGTAACTGCATAATTCTATCATCTTCCTCTGTTCTAATCAAGGTTCTGTAGTTATCTGCATAGTAGTCGGTTATTCTAGAAAAATGTTTAAGTGTAAAATAATTTTCTAGAATTTTATCATAATTTGGCGCTTCTTTTTCTTTTGACAAAAACTTCTCCAACATTCGAAGGGTTATCTCTAAATCGTCTAAAAAATTTATGTTAATATACTCTTCTACAACTTCCGTGGTTTTGTTGTTAAGTTTAAAACTCTCTAAGTACTTTATAAGCTCTTCAATTTGCTTAATTATTTTTACATGCTTTTCTTCAAAAAGCTCTGTCATTTCCCGAAGGCTGTTTAAAGAAAACTCCGCCGAGTACATGGACCTTGCTCTATCTACAAGGTTATGTGCTTCGTCAATTAAAAAAGTATAGCTTTCAACTGTTACATCAAAAAACCTCTTTAAGTACACCGCTGGGTCGAAGCAGTAGTTGTAGTCACAGATAATTAGGTCGGAGAAGTTTGCCATATCAAGTTGAAACTCCATGGGACAGACTTTATGCTTTCTTGCATATGACAGTATGGTTTCGGTGTTAAGTACATCTTCATTTTCATATATGTCAAATATGGCTTCGTTAACTCTGTCAAAATGTCCCTTTGCATATGGACAGTCCTTGGGATTACATTTTATTTCGTCATTTAAACAGATTTTTTCCTTTGCAGTAATGGTTAGTGTTTTAAGTTCCAGTCCTCTATCCATTAGTCTAACCACCGCTTTGTTGGCTTCCTCCTTTGTTGTGGAGCGGGCGGTTAAGTAAAATATCTTGTCTGTCAATTTATTTCCCAGTGCCTTTATTGAAGGAAACACTGTGGACATGGTCTTTCCTATTCCCGTTGGCGCTTCTACAAAGAGTCTACTCTCGGTAGAAATTACATTGTAAACTGCAACTGCAAGTTCCCTCTGTCCCTTTCTATAAACTGGAAATGGAAATGTGGTGGACTTTATCTTCTCGTCCCTCTTCTTTCTAAACTCAACTATCATAATTGAAAAGTCTAAGTATAAATCAAGCAAGTTTAAATAGAACTCCTCTAGTTCAAAAAATGAAAAGTTTTTTACAATTCTCTTTATTTCACTATTTTCCACATTGTAGTAAGTGAGTTGCAAATCTATATTTGAAAGTTCTTCACGAATGCAATAAAAATATCCGTAGCACTTTGCCTGTGCCCAGTGTAGTGGGTTTGTATTATATTCTAGTTCCTTTAAAGGCCTTGTGGTAGACTTTATCTCGTCAATAAGCGCGTGGTCACCCTCTCTAAAAATTCCGTCAGCTCGCCCCTCCACTTTAAAAAGCAATTCCTTATGAAAGGTTTCGTTTACTAGACGAACCTCTTTTTCATAATTTTTGCCATATTCCTTTTGAAGCTTCTGATGAATTCTTTGACCTTCCTTTAGTCTACCTCTGTCGGTAAAGGAGTTGTCAATATCTCCACTTCTCATAACAAATTCTATTAAACCCCTAACGGATAACTTAAAATCTTCCATGTTTCCACCAAAAAACCTTCAACTTTTAAATTGAAGGCTCCCTATTTATCTTATTGAACTGTTCCAACTTTCCCTTATAAATTTTACGATATCCCTATCGGTTCGTTTAGGGTAATCATAACCTAAAACTTCTCCAACCTCTAGGCCTGCCTTTCTAAATAGCATGCATGCATTAAAAAGTGCCGTCCATAGTTCCTCAGCCTTTGGAGATGGATATACTTCCATAAACTTTTCATAGTGTTCCTTTTCTAGATAGGTCTTAAATGACTTAAAGCTTGGCCCAATGTTTACTGCAAAATCATATTTAGAACCGATATAGTAACAGGTCATTAAATTTAATTCATGTCTTAATTTGTCGAATAATATTGAAGAATAGAATAAATCGGATCTATTAATTGCCTTTGTTATGGACACAGCCTTTATAAAAAACTCATTACAACATTGTAAAAATTCTTTTTGTGTTGGCTTTAGCTGTCTATACTTTGCATCGGTAATCTTTGCATTTGCAACAAGAGAACTCTCTTTATCAATATGAACCTTACACAAACTGTCGATGTTGATATAGGACTGCAAGTCTGTGTTTTTCATAAATGTAAAGTCCACTTTTGTTATGTCAGGAAGTATTACAATATATCTTAATACATTTCCAAAGTGGTTGTTCATCATGTTTAAGCCCTTTTTTTTATGAAATATAACACCATCTTCAATAAGCTCTTGAAAAGCTTCCAACAGAGCAATCTCATTAAGATCCTTTACTCCAATTATTATTTTAAAATCCGGCATGTCATCTTGTCTTAGTGAGAGATTCATTCTTCTACCGGTTTCTAAAAGTGCTGTTAAGTTTTTATCTCCAAGAACTACACGCATCATGTAGCTCATTAAATTTTCTTTATTCATAATCACACCTTTTTCATATAGCTATCTTTATTTTAAATGATAAGCACAATTTAATCAAATAAAAAAGCGTTATGATTATTGATATTTCAAAGAAAAACAGGAACCTTTTAAGGCTCCTGTCCATTAAGAAAATCTATTAATATTTTTAAATCATTCTGTTCATCTTCCATATACTTTGTTGAAACCTCTATGGAAGGAAGTTTAATGTCCCTGTCTTCAAGAATTTTAAAAAGCTCTTCCATGTAGACGCCCCTCTGTCCTGAAATAGAACAGGTTGGACTTTCATTTATACCAATGATGCCAATAATTTTGTAGTCATTTTCCAAATACTTTTTAATATTTTCATAAACCTTGAGTGCCTCTTTTTGACACTTCTGTCTAAAGCCTTCAAGGGCATCGTATTCATCGTAGTTCATCGGTTTTCTAGATGGTCCTAAGAATTCAAACTCTGGACAAATCATCTGATGAATACCAATATCTCTTTTTATGATTTCATAAATTATTTGGTTGTAGCCACCCTTGGCCCTGGCCAGTGGCTCCACCACTGTGTTTTGATTTAAAATACAATGACATAAAAACACAATACGTTTTTCTCTTTTGTCCATTAAGATTTTATTCCCTTTCTTATCTTAGGTAATGTTAGAGTAACTATTACACATGTTAATACCTTATCCACGATATTGGATGCAATTCTTGGGAGGAAGGCTGCTGAAAAAATTGTACTTCCGCCTTGTTTTAAAGCTGTAAAGAATACATCATTAAAGTCTCCTGTTATTCCACCGTAAACATAAACTGCAATTGGTGTTCCTATTAGAGGTGCAACTACAGCTAAGAGAAGTCCTGTTATAATAGCAGTCTTTAAATCAAATTCGTGTTTTCTTGCAATAAGACCAACCACTAGACCTATTGCTATGTTAACCAACGCAAATGGCAAGTCCTTTGGGTTTTTAGTCACTGCCAACAGTACATTTGATAGACCTCCTATGACCATTCCCCAAACCGGTCCAAACCATACGGCGCCAAAAACAGTACCTATGGTGTCCATAAATAGTAGCGGAATTTTTAATGCTCCTACTACAAATCCCATAACAATGTTTAGCACCACAAAAAATGCGGACATGACCATTTTTCTCGTACTATTCGTTTTATCCATAACTTCCTCCTTTTATTTAATATTCTTAAGAATAGTATAACTTATTTTGGTAGTTTGTAAAGTGCCATGTTGAAACTATTTGTTATTTTTTCGTTAATTTTTTCAATTTAGTTTAATATCTCACAAGTTTTATGATATAATGATTTCAATTTCAATTAATTTGAGGGGAGAAAAATGAAAAAGTTAAGAAAGAATTTTACGGTTCTCTTAGGTGTACTTATTTTTATTAATTTTTTATTCACTTTTTCCAATGCCATTGAGGTGGAAACCGACGGCGTATTTAGAGTTGGAATGGAAGTTAATTATGCACCTTTCAATTGGACCCAAGTAACGGAAGAAAATGGGGCTTATGAAGTTGTAAATAGCCCAGGTGAATTTGCAAACGGATATGACGTGGAAATGGCAAAGCGAATTGCCGACGGTCTTGGTTTGAAACTGGAAATTGTAAAGATTGAGTGGGACGGTCTTATTCCTGCACTGCAATCTGGAAAGATTGATGCAATAATTGCAGGTATGTCACCAACTGAAGAAAGAAAAAAGGAAATAGACTTTTCTTCAAACTATTACACTTCAGATTTAGTAATTGTAATAAAGAAGGGTTCTGAGTTGGAATCTGCAAAATCTTTAAAAGATTTAAAGGGAGCCAAAATATCAGGACAGTTAAACACATTTCACTATGATGTAATCGATCAAATTGAAGGGGTTAATAAGCAAGAGCCTATGGATACCTTCTCCACTTTGATTTTAAATACAAAGACATCAAAGATTGACGGATATGTTTCTGAAAGGCCGGGAGCACTTTCTGCAGTAACTGCAAACAAAGATCTTACTTTTATAGACTTTGACGAAGGTGAAGGTTTTGAAGTAGATCCTGAAGACACTTCAATCGCTGTTGGTCTTAGAAAAAACACAACTCTTACTGACGATGTAAATGAAGTTCTTGACAGCATCTCTGAAGATGATAGACAGGAGATAATGGCTGAGAAAGTTAAGTTGCAAACTTCTGAAAATAGCGAAAGAGATACTTCTTTCTGGGAAGATGTAACTTATATTTGGAATAACTACAAGCCACTATTTTTCAAAGGTATTGGTGTTACACTTGCCCTTGCAGCAGTAGCAACTACAATCGGATTTCTAATAGGACTACTAGTTGCCACAATAAAGAGTTTAAAAGTTTCTAAGGACAACAAGGTTAAGTATGTACTAAAGAAGATAGTTGATTTTATTTTATCTTGTTACATTGAAATTTTTAGATCCACACCGATGATGGTTCAAGCCATTTTATTCTTCTATGGACTACCATATTTGTTTAACATTCATACCGATGCAACACTAACTGCATTTGTGGTTGTTTCCATAAACACCGGTGCATATCTTTCTGAAGTTGTGCGTGGTGGAATAAACTCCATTGACGAGGGACAAAGTGAAGGCTGTAAGGCCCTTGGTATGACCCATGGTCAATCAATGAGATATGTAATACTACCTCAAGCTATTAAAAACATAATACCTTCCATAGGTAACGAGCTTGTTGTAAATATAAAGGATACTGCAGTTCTTTCAGTAATCTCTGTAACTGAACTATTCTTTATGGCAAGATCTGTATCAGGAACTACTAACAAATACTTCCAAACCTATGTAATAGTACTTATAATTTACTTTGTAATTACTTTTGCAATGACAAGACTGATAAGATTAATTGAATATAAATTGTTTAAGCAATCAACCTTTAACCTTTCATCAGTTACTGGAGGTGAAAATTAATGAGTACAATTTTAGAATTAAAGCATTTAAAAAAGAACTTTGGTCAAATCGAAGTTTTAAAGGATGTTAATTTAAAAATAGAAAAGGGCGAAGTGGCTTCCATAATCGGTCCATCTGGTTCTGGTAAGTCCACCATGCTAAGATGTATAAATCTTCTTGAAGAGCCTACCGGTGGCGACATACTATACCATGACAAGTCCATTCTTACAAAGGGATATGACCTATGTCAATATAGAAGCAGGGTTGGAATGGTATTTCAAAGTTTTAACCTATTTGAAAATATGACGGTACTTGAAAACTGTATCATCGCACAGGTAAAGGTTCATGGAATTAATAGAGATGATGCTTCAAAAACTGCACTAAAATATCTTGAATCCGTTGGAATGTTAGATAGAAAGGACGCAAAGCCTTCACAGCTTTCCGGTGGACAAAAACAGAGAGTTGCCATAGCAAGGGCTCTATGTATGAATCCTGAAGTGCTTTTGTTTGACGAACCAACCTCTGCGCTGGATCCACAACTTGTAGGTGAAGTTTTAGAAGTTATGACAGACTTGGCTAAATCTGGAATGACCATGATTGTGGTTACCCACGAAATGGATTTTGCCAGGGATGTTTCAAATAGAGTCTGCTTTATGGACAAGGGTGTAATTGTAGAAGAAAATAGCCCACATGAACTTTTTGAAAATCCAAAGGAAGAAAGAACAAAAGAGTTCTTACAAAGATTTATAAAATAGGAGGAATATGAGTAATTTCATACTTTTTGATTTAGATGGAACTATAACCGACTCTGGAGAAGGAATTAAAAACGCAATTAGGTATACAATTAAGGAACTTGGCCTTAAGGACGAAAGTGACGAAGTGCTTAACACTTTTATTGGTCCCCCTCTTAGCGACTCTTATAAAAGAGTTTTTTCACTAGATGATGAAGAAGCTAAAAAGGCAGTTACCACTTATAGAGTTTACTATAGCGACAAGGGCAAGTTTGAAAATAGATTATACGATGGAATAGAATATGTTTTGAAAAATCTTAAAGATGACGGAAACCACCTTCTTGTTGCAACTTCAAAACCGGAAGTCTTTGCAATAGAGATTTTAAAACACTTCGATGTTTATAAATACTTCGACCATGTTGCTGGAGCAAGTCTTGATGGCAAGATTAGTCACAAGACCGACGTCATAAGATATTGTTTAGATAATTATGATTGTGAAATTTCTAAAGCCTATATGGTTGGTGATAGAAACTACGACATTAACGGTGGCAAGCACTGGGGCCTTAAGACCATTGGTGTAAGTTATGGCTTTGGTGATAGAAAAGAGCTTGAAGATGCAGGCGCCGATTATGTAGTTGATAGCCCTATGGAAATTCTTGATATTTTCAAATAAAAAAAGGGGTTTCCCCCTTAATAATATACTTCTATTAAATATAGTCCTGCCGCTGATATGGTAGGTCCCGCCGACGTTCTGTCGGCTTTTTTTATTGCATTTTCAAGCCAAACTAAGTCTCTCTTTCCCCTTCCAACTTCGTGTAGTGTGCCAACGATTATTCTAACCATATTTCTTAAAAAGGACTCCGCCTTTATGTCGAAGATAAAGTCATCTCCATCTTGAACTATCTCAAGGCTGTCTATGGTCCTCATGGTGTTTATAGGTTCGTCAGGTTTTGAATTGGTAAAGGACTGAAAGTCGTGGTGACCCACTAAAAGTTTTGCCCCCTCCCTCATCTTCTCTAAGTCGAGACTGTGAATAGTATTTCCCTTGTAGTTTCGATACATTGGATGCATTAGCCTGTCTGTATTTAAAATATATCTGTAGTGCTTACCTTTAGCAGAAAACCTAGAATGAAAATAGTCATCTACTTCTTCAACCTTTGTTATAAGTATCTCGTCCCCTGTTAAAAATGAATTTAGTCCTCGTCTAACATTATCCTCAGTGTAGTTGTCAGCAACTTGAAAGTTAAAGACCTGCCCATAGGCATGAACCCCCTTGTCGGTGCGCCCCGCTGTGGCAAGTCTAACATCCCTATGCATAACCTTGTCTATGGCCCTTAGTATGCTTCCTTCAACGGTTCTATATCCATCCTGTTTTTGCCAACCATAATAGTTAGTACCATCATAGGCTACGGTTATCTTCATATTCTTCATATGAAAATCCTTTGAAGGATGTATAATCCTAAGAAAATTGTTATACATACCATTGTTATATAATCTTTTTTGTCGTACTTAAGCGCATTAAGTCTAGTCCTTCCCTCTCCACCATGATAGCATCTCGCCTCCATGGCAGTCGCAAGTTCATCAGCCCTCTTAAATGAATTTATAAATAGAGGAACTAGCAGTGGAACTAAATTTTTTGCCCTTTTGATTATATTTCCCGATTCAAAGTCTGCACCCCTTGCTGCTTGTGACTTCATTATCTTTGTTGCTTCGTCAAATAGTGTTGGAATAAATCTAAGGGCAATTGTCATCATCATTGCCAGTTGATGGCTTGGAAAACCGATTTTTGAAAGGGGCTTCATTATGGATTCAAGTCCATCTGTAAGTGCAATTGGCGATGTGGTTAGGGTTAGTAGAGAACTTGATGTAACTAAAAAAATTAATCTTAGCGCCATAAAGCTTGCAAACTCTATGCCCTGTCTTGTTATATTAAATATCCAAAACTTAAACACCACTTCTCCCGGTGTTGCAATTATATTTATGAAAAAGGTCAAAAGTATTATAAACCTAAGGGACTTTATTCCATTTAAAAGTAACCTTGCGGGAATTTTTGAATTTCTAATCACAAGTATAAGTACAAGGGCCAGTGGAATATACATGTATAAGTCCTTAACTATAAATATTGAAATCAAAAAAATTGTCAGCCCATATATCTTAACCCTTGGATCAAGTCTGTGAACGAAAGAATTTCCCGGATAATACTGACCTAATGTAATATCTTTTAACATTTGGACCTCCTAAGATACTCTTTCAAAACCAACTCCGCCTCTTCAACCGTAAGCACATCCGTAGGTATATCCATTCCCTTTTCCTTAAGCTTAATCATAAGCTCTGTGATTTGAGGAACATCAAGTCCTATCTCCCTTAGCTCTTTATGTCTTGAAAAGATTTCCTTTGGCTTTCCATCCATTAAAATTTCGCCATGTTCAAGCACCACAATTCTATTTACAAGTCTTGCAATCTCTTCCATGCTATGGGATACAAGTATGATGGTCATATTTTCTTCCTTGTAGAGATTATTTATATTTCTTAAAATTTCATCTCTACCCTTTGGATCAAGTCCTGCTGTTGGTTCGTCTAGCACCAAGAACTTCGGTTTCATTGCAAGAACTCCTGCAATGGCGGCCCTTCTCTTTTGTCCACCTGACACATCAAAGGGAGAAACTTCTTTAACCCTTTCAAAGTCCAGGTCAACCATTTCACATGCCCATTTGACTCTTTCGTCAATCTCTTCTTCACTGCATCCAAGGTTTCCCGGTCCAAAGGCAATGTCTTTGTAAATCGTCTCTTCGAACAGTTGGTACTCTGGATATTGAAAAACAAGGCCCACATTTTTTCTTATGTTCCTCTTGTTCTGTCCATCTTCCTTAGTGTTTATGCCATCCACGATTACGTCTCCAGAAGTTGGCAGACTTAGGGCGTTTAGATGTTGAACTAATGTGGATTTACCAGAGCCAGTGTGGCCGATAATACCGATAAATTCATTTTCTCCAAATTTTAAATTTATATTTTTCAGCGCCACCTTTTCAAAGGCGTTACCTTCGTTGTAAATATGTGAAACATCTTTTAATTCTATTTCCATAACGCCTCCACCATCTCTTCTACAGAAAGTATATCCTTTGGTATATCAAAACCATCTTGATTAAGTCTATATGCAAGTTCTGTTACCTGTGGCACGTCAAGACCATTTGACTTTATGGTTTCAAATTCTGAAAAGACTTCCCTAGGCTTACCCTGCATGACAATTTCACCTTCGTTAAACACAATAACCCTGTCCGCAAGTATGGCCTCGTCCATAAAGTGAGTTATTAGGACAATGGTCCTTCCTCTTTCATTTAGCTTGAGCATTGTGTCTACGATCTCTTTTCGTCCCAGTGGATCAAGCATGGCCGTCGGCTCGTCCATCAGTAAGCAATCTGGGTCCATGGCAAGAATTCCTGCAATGGCTATCCTCTGCTTTTGTCCTCCCGAAAGTAGTGCAGGTGAATGTCTCTTATAGTCACTCATCTCCACTATTTCAAGGGCTTCGTCAACTCTATGTCTAAGCTCTGGCATAGGAACTCCTAAGTTCTCTGGACCAAAGGCAACGTCCTCTTCAACTATTGTTGCAACTATTTGGTTGTCAGGGTTTTGAAACACCATGCCACATGTCTTTCTTATTTCAAGAAGATGATCTTCATCTGTGGTCTTAAGTCCCTTTACTCTTATTTCGCCTTCCGTTGGCGCCATCTGTCCATTTATAAGTTTTGCCAAGGTGGATTTACCTGAGCCATTATGTCCGAGAATTGCAACAAACTCTCCCCTTTTTACATTCAAGTTTACATCTTTAAGGGTAAGTTTTTTCGCTTCATCCTCGTACTTAAAGCTCAGGTCCTTCACCTCAATTAAAATATCATCCATTCATTCTTCCTTAAGCGTATTTTGCTCTCTCTCCACCAATTAACTTAGGTCTTACCCTTGCCCCAGATACAGTCGTCTCTCCAATTTTATTTGGATTAAGTCTTACGGGCACACAAACATGTTTCATGTGCATACCAATCATGGTTTGCCCTATGTCCATGCCATAGTCCGCCTTTATAAACTCTACGCATACAGGGTCTTTCATAAGTTTGTACACTTCTGTTGAAAAAGATCCGCCAGCTTTCTTTTGAGGAACTACTGAAACTATTTCAAAACCATACTTTAGTGCACATTCTCTTTCAATCACCAAAGCTCTATTTATATGTTCACAACACTGTGCCGCTAAATAGAGATTGTTTTGTGATGTTAGTTCAAGCATTGTTGATGCCACAGTATGTCCCACATCTAAGTTTGAGTTTGTTCCTATTCTTGAGCCTACAATTTCACTTGAAGAACATCCTACAACTAAAATTTTTCCATCTTCAAACTTACTTTGCTCTTTTAGTGATTCAAATGCATCGGTTAATTGTTGTTTTAAATTATCCATTTTTTCCTCCTCATTCCAAACTCTTAATAATCTTACGATAAAAAAGCCGAGCACAAGGCCCGGCATTTTATTCTTCTACAGTTTCAGCTTCTTCTAATTCAGTTATTTCTGCAACTGGATTATCTTCTTCAGCCATACCTTCGTAGTCTATTTTTATTGAATTGTATAACTTAACACCTGTACCGGCAGGAATAAGTTGACCAATTATTACATTTTCCTTTAGTCCCAATAGATTGTCTTCCTTGCCCTTGATTGAAGCTTCTGTAAGAACTCTTGTAGTCTCTTGGAAACTTGCTGCAGACAAGAATGATTCTGTTGCAAGAGATGCCTTTGTAATACCAAGAAGTATTCTTGATGCTTCTGCAGGCTCTTTACCTTCCTCTTCAAGTCTTTCGTTTTCAATTTCGAAGTCTCTTAGATTAACCATTGATCCTTCAAGGAATTCTGAATCGTTAGACTTTTCTATCTTAACTTTAGAAAGCATTTGTTTTATTATAATCTCAATGTGTTTGTCATCTATATCAACACCTTGTAGACGATAAACTTTTTGAACTTCTTTGATTATATAGTCTTGAACACCTTCAGTACCCTTAACATCTAGAATGTCATGAGGATTTACAGAACCTTCTGTTAGTAAGTCTCCGGCTTTAATAAAGTCGCCTTCCTTTACTTTTATTCTAGCTCCGTAAGGAATATTGTATATCTTTTCCTCTCCGTCTTCTCCAGATACTAAAATGTCATGACGTTTTTTGTTATCCAATATGGAAACTTTACCGTCAATTTCAGTTATATAAGCAAGTCCCTTTGGCTTTCTAGCTTCGAAAAGCTCTTCAACTCTCGGAAGACCTTGAGTTATTCCAACTCCTGCGATACCACCAGAGTGGAAAGTTCTCATTGTAAGCTGAGTTCCCGGTTCACCAATGGATTGAGCTGCAATTATACCAACGGCTTCTCCAACATTAACAGGCTTTCCTGTTGCAAGGTTTCTACCGTAACACTTAGCACAAACTCCATGTTTACACTTACATCCAAGAACAGATCTTACCTTTACTTCCTTTACGCCTGACTGTCTTATCTTTTCAGCCAAGTCTTCAGTTATAATTTCGTTCTTTTGAACGATTAACTCTCCAGTTTCAAGATTCAATATGTCTTCAAATGCAGTTCTACCAGTAACTCTTGACGCCATGTCTTCGATAAGTTCCTTGCCTTCCATAAAGTCCTTTGCAACGATATATCTATCAGTTCCACAGTCGTCTTCTCTTACTATAATATCTTGAGACACGTCTACTAGACGTCTTGTCAAATATCCTGAGTCCGCAGTTCTTAAGGCTGTATCAGATAGACCCTTTCTAGAACCGTGGGTGGATATAAAGAACTCTTGTACTGAAAGACCTTCCCTAAAGTTTGCCTTTATAGGAATTTCTATTGTCTTACCTGATGCTGAAGACATAAGCCCTCTCATACCTGCCAACTGACGAATTTGGTTAGTTGAACCTCTGGCTCCTGATGTAGCCATGATTGCAAGGTTGTTTCTAGGATCTAGGTCCTTTAAAAGTGCTTCTGTAACTTCATCAGTAGTCTTGTTCCAAATATCTACAACGAAATCATGTCTTTCGTCTTCTGATACAAGACCCTTTCTTAAAAGTTTTTCATATTTATTTACTTCAACATCTGCCTTCGCAAGGATTTCATCCTTTTCTCCCGGTACAACTACGTCAGACATTGAAATTGTTATTGCTGCTATTGTTGAGTATTTATATCCTGTTGCTTTGATATAGTCAAGAAGTCTTGCAGTTTCAATATTGCCATGCTTTCTGAAACATCTGTCAATTATATTTCCTAAAGTCTTCTTGTCTACAATCTTGTCAACTTCAAGTGAATATAGATCTGACTCTCTATCCACATATCCTAAGTCTTGAGGAATACCACTGTTGAAAATAAATCTACCAACAGTTGACTTAACTAGCTTTCCTCTATCATTTTCACCTTTTTTAATCCTTACTTTAACAATGGTGTGCATGTGGATAATCTTGCTTTCATAAGCTCTAATCATCTCATCATAGTCACTATAGCATCTTACTTCTTCTTCCTCGTCACCATCATAAGTCAAGTAGTAAGCTCCAAGTACCATGTCCTGTGAAGGAGTAGTAATAGGCTTTCCATCCTTTGGTGCCAATATATTATTGGTTGACATCATAAGAAGTCTTGCTTCCGCTTGAGCTTCCACTGAAAGTGGTAAGTGAACCGCCATTTGGTCACCGTCGAAGTCAGCATTATATGCAGTACATGCCAGTGGGTGAAGCTTAATAGCCTTTCCTTCCACAAGAACTGGCTCAAATGCTTGAATACCAAGTCTGTGAAGTGTGGGCGCTCTGTTTAGAAGTACAGGGTGGTCCTTAATTACTTCTTCGAGTATATCCCAAACTTCGTCGCTTTCTCTTTCCACCATTTTCTTTGCGTTTTTAATGTTATGTGCAATGTCCTTAACTACAAGCTCTCTCATTACGAAAGGCTTAAATAGTTCAAGTGCCATTTTCTTTGGTAGACCACATTGATAGAATTTCAAACTTGGACCAACAACTATTACAGAACGTCCTGAATAGTCAACACGTTTACCAAGTAAGTTTTGTCTAAATCTACCAGTCTTTCCTTTAAGCATGTCGGAAAGTGATTTTAATGGTCTATTTCCAGGTCCTGTTA
The DNA here is from genome assembly GCF_928097925.1 of Mediannikoviicoccus vaginalis. Lineage (GTDB taxonomy): Bacteria > Bacillota > Clostridia > Tissierellales > Peptoniphilaceae > Mediannikoviicoccus > Mediannikoviicoccus vaginalis. The sequence goes on along the minus strand of NZ_CAKMRI010000001.1, from coordinate 1,904,508 downwards.
CAGGTTTTCCCCTTCTACCATTATCTATTAGAGCATCCACCGCCTCTTGAAGCATTCTCTTTTCATTTCTTACGATAATGTCCGGTGCCCCAATGTCCAGTAGTCTCTTTAATCTATTATTTCTATTTATAACTCTTCTATAAAGGTCGTTTAAGTCTGATGTTGCAAATCTTCCACCTTCAAGTTGAACCATTGGTCTTAAATCCGGTGGAATTACAGGAATTACATCAAGAATCATCCATGAAGGGTCGTTTCCCGATTCTAAGAATGCATCTACAACTTCAAGTCGTCTAAGAATTCTAACCTTCTTTTGTCCTGTTGCATCTTCTAACTCTTCCTTTAAATTTTCGTATTCCTTATTAAGGTCTACGTTTAAAAGAAGTTCCTTAACAGCTTCAGCTCCCATGCCCGCTCTAAAGTCCACACCTTCTGTGTATCTTTCACAAGCTTCCATGTATTCATACTCTGTTAAAAGCTGTTTGTTGTACATATCGGTGTCCTTTGCGTCAATTACAACATATGATGCAAAGTAAAGAATCTTTTCAAGGGCTCTTGGACTCATGTCCAGTAAAAGACCCATTCTTGAAGGAATTCCCTTAAAGTACCAAATATGTGAAACCGGTGCAGCAAGCTCTATATGGCCCATTCTCTCACGTCTAACCTTGGACTTGGTAACTTCAACTCCACACTTTTCGCAGACAACGCCTTTATATCTCACTCTTTTATACTTTCCGCAGTTACATTCCCAGTCCTTTGTAGGTCCAAAAATCTTTTCGCAGAAAAGTCCTTCTTTTTCCGGTTTTAAAGTTCTATAGTTTATAGTTTCAGGTTTCTTAACCTCTCCATAAGACCACTGTCTAATCTTTTCTGGAGAGGAAAGACCTATTTTCATTGAGTCAAAAGTAATTAATTCTTCCAAAGAGTATCTCCCTTCTTAACTCAGTTCTAATTGTCTTCGTCTTTTTCTATAACGGAAAATCCTAATTCGTCGGTTTTCTTAGACTCTTCAAAATCATTTATAATTTGTTCGCCCTTTTCATATTCCACAGAATTAAAATCTAATACATCGTCAATATTTTCCTTGATTTCAACTTCTTCGTGACTGTTGTCAAGTAATTTTACATCAAGGGCAAGAGATTGTAATTCCTTTATTAATACCTTGAATGATTCAGGTATACCTGGCTCAGGAATATTTTCTCCTTTGACAATGGCTTCATATGTCTTAACACGGCCAATAACATCGTCTGATTTAACCGTTAAAATCTCTTGAAGGGTATGAGAAGCTCCATAGGCTTCAAGTGCCCAAACTTCCATCTCTCCAAATCTTTGTCCACCGAACTGTGCCTTACCACCAAGTGGCTGTTGCGTAACAAGTGAGTATGGCCCTGTTGAACGAGCGTGAATTTTCTCGTCAACTAAGTGGTGAAGTTTCAACATATACATATATCCTACGGTTACTGGGTTATCAAAAGCTTCCCCAGTTCTTCCGTCTCTAACTCTTAGTTTTCCATTTGTAGGATAACCCGCTTCACTAAGTGCATCTAGAATGTCTTGGTCAGATGCCCCGTCAAATACCGGTGTTGCAACCTTCCATCCAAGCTTTTTAGCTGCAAGCCCTAAGTGAACTTCAAGTACCTGTCCAAGGTTCATTCTTGAAGGTACCCCAAGTGGGTTTAACACTATTTGAATTGGAGTTCCATCATCAAGATATGGCATGTCTTCAACTGGTAACACTCTGGATACAACCCCTTTATTACCGTGACGACCACACATCTTGTCCCCAACTTGTATCTTTCTCTTTGTTGCTACATAAACTCTTACAACCTGATTAACTCCTGGTGAAAGCTCATCTCCATTTGCTCTTGTGTAAACTTTAACGTCAACGACAATTCCAGTTTCACCATGAGGTACCCTAAGAGAAGTATCTCTAACTTCCCTAGCCTTTTCACCAAAGATTGCCCTTAGAAGTCTTTCTTCTGCAGATAGTTCAGTTTCTCCCTTTGGAGTAACTTTACCAACTAGAATATCTCCACTGGTAACTTCTGCACCGATACGAATAATTCCCCTATCATCAAGGTTCTTTCTCATATCTTCTCCAACATTTGGAATATCTTTAGTTATCTCTTCAGGTCCAAGTTTTGTTTCCCTCGCTTCACTTTCGTGTTCTTCAATGTGAAGAGAAGTCAATACGTCATCTATAACAAGTTTTTCATTTAATAACATGGCGTCCTCAAAGTTATATCCTTCCCATGTCATAAATGCAATTAATATATTTTTACCAAGGGCTATTTCTCCAAGTTCTGTACTTGGTCCGTCGGCAATAACATCGCCGGCTTTAACAACTTGATCCTTCTTTACAATAGGTCTTTGATTCAAAGTTGTGCCTTGGTTTGATCTTTTGAATTTTAAAACTTTGTAGTATTCTACCTTTTTATCTTCGTCCCTAGTGATTTGAATTTCATCACTGGAAACCTTAGTTACAACTCCGTCAGACTTTGCAACTATAACAACTCCAGAGTCCTTTGCAGCTCTATGCTCTATACCTGTTCCGATAACCGGAGCTTCAGTCTTTATTAGAGGAACTGCTTGTCTTTGCATGTTTGAACCCATTAGCGCTCTAGTGGCGTCGTCGTTTTCCAAGAAAGGAATCATAGCTGTACCAACAGATACAATTTGTTGTGGACTTACGTCCATGTAGTCAACTGTATCTCTAGGATAAATATCATTTTCTCCATAGTAACCACGACCTAAAACCCTCTCATTTACAAGATATCCATCTTCATCAATCGGTTCATTTGCTTGAACGATAATGTGAAGGTCTTCTTGGTCCGCTGTTAACTTATGAATTTCGTCAGTAACTCTACCATTCACTACCTTTCTATATGGAGTTAGAATAAATCCATATTCATTAAGACTTGCATAGGTAGTCATTGAAGTTATAAGTCCAATGTTTGGTCCTTCTGGAGTTTCAATTGGACAAATTCTACCGTAGTGAGAGTCGTGAACGTCCCTTACATCGGCCCCAGCTCTATCCCTTGAAAGACCACCAGGTCCCAGTGCAGACATTCTTCTCTTATGAGTAAGCTCTGCAAGAGGATTTGTTTGGTCCATGAATTGAGAAAGCTGTGAAGAACCGAAGAACTCCTTAATAGAAGCCACTACTGGTCTAATGTTAATAAGTGCTTGAGGAGTTGCAAGGTCTGGGTCTTGTGTAGACATTCTCTCCTTAACAACTCTTTCCATTCTTGAAAGACCAATTCTAAATTGATTTTGTAAAAGTTCGCCAACGGCTCTAACCCTTCTATTTCCAAGATGGTCTATGTCATCAACACTTCCCACACCTTGGAATAGATTAAATTCATAAGATATACTTGCAAGAATATCATTTAGAGTTATATGCATTGGAGAAAGTTCTTTCACAGACTCCTTTATTGCATTATATATATCTTCATCAGTTTCATTTTCTTCCAAAATTTCTTTCATCTTAGGATAATAAACTTTTTCAGAAAGTCTTAAATCTGAAACATCCACACTAAGATCAAAGGCTTCAAGACTTACAAATCTGTTACTAATAACTCTAACAGTTTCTTCCCCAGCCTTTATATCAAGGAAGTAAATACCTGCATTTTCAATTTCTTCAGCAAGTTCAGAAGTTATAAAGTCACCTTCAGATCCAAGGATTTCTCCAGTCTCTTCATTAACCACATCAGTAGCTAAATAGTGACCAGTAACTCTGTCAACAAGTGAAAGTTTTTTATTGTATTTATATCTACCAACCTTTGCCAAGTCATATCTTCTTGGGTCGAAGAACATATTGTTGATTAAAGGTTCAGCAGATTCAAGAGATGCGGGATCTCCCGGTTTTAGCTTTCTGTAAATTTCAAGAATAGCTTCCTCTCTAGTCTTAGAAGATTCCTTTTCCAAAGTTACATTAAGCTCCTTAGTATCACCTAAAGCTTCAATCATCTCTTCATCAGTAGGGTATATTAATGCCCTTAATAAAGTGGTTACAGGAAGTTTTCTAGTCCTGTCTATCCTTACACTAATCACTCCGTTAGAATCAGTATCATATTCCAACCAAGCACCTCTGTTAGGTATTACAGTTGATGAAAATAGCTTATTACCTGACTTGTCAATCTCTTGTGCAAAGTAAACCCCTGGAGATCTAACAAGCTGGCTGACAATAACCCTTTCGGCACCATTGATAATAAAAGTACCACTATCTGTCATCATAGGGAAATCTCCCATGAATACCTCTTGTTCCTTTACCTCTCCCGTGTCCTTATTAATAAGCCTTACCTTTGCCTTCAAAGGACAAGAATAGTTTGCGTCCCTATCCTTAGCCTCTTGTTGGGAATACTTTGGAGTGTCTTCCAAATAATAGTCAACAAATTCAAGTACAAGAGAACCTGCATAGTCAGAAATAGGACTTATATCGTCGAAAACTTCTCTAAGCCCCTCTTCTAAAAACCAGTTATAACTGTCCTTTTGTACTGCTATTAAATTTGGAAGATCTTGAACTTTTTGAATACGAGAGTACGTAACTCTTTCAGTAGTTCCATACTGTTCTTTGTGCATTAGCGATCCACCTCTCTATGATTAAAAAGACCGATAAGTATGTAAAATATAAAAATATAGCATACTTATCCATTTTCCAATATTACATTCTAGTATTGTAACATAAAAGAATATGAAAATCAACAATAATATTATTAAATTATTATATCACACCACGCCACTTGTAGCGATGATTTTAAGTAATTAAATTTTTTTCCTACATTATAATAAGAGTTAAATAATAATAGCTAAGACTGCAAGATTAATGAATAAAAAAACACACCGACATTAAACTTAGTCGATATGTTCTGCAGATTTCTTCAATTTTTTTATATTTTTCCCTTGCCACTTTTTAATATTTTTTATATAATCAAGGTATGTGGTGGCAAGTCCACCTACCTGATTAACCTGGAGAGTTTTTACTCTCCTTTTTGCGTTTTATCTACTTTTTCAACAACTTTTTTATTTCTTCGATTGCTTCTTCTTTACTTTTTGATAACTTTATTATCGTGATTATCATTTCTAAAACCTTGTTGAATTGTTCGTTTGTCATTCCATTTTCTTCCATTCTCTTCCCCCTTATCTGATTCTTAAATATTCTTATGTAATTATATTAAAGCCCTCTTCTCCACAATCGTTAACACTTTTTGACTTGTTTCTAATATTTCCTATTCGTTTCCCGTTTTTCCTTTAAAATTTTTATTTTCTTTTTTTAAAATTTCCTCTAATTCTTTTATATCATCAAGGCTTTTTGCGTGATATCTTGCGAAAGACCTTGCTGAAGAGTTAGAGCTGCTATACCTATTTCTTTTTTATTTTTTCGGTCTACCTTTAGCTTGCCATTCTTTGATACTCTGATGTCTAGAAATCTTTTTCAATAAAGTCATCTCTTTACTGTACTTTTTTTAGTTTTTTTGTTATACTTGTATTGAGTAGTGAGGGGCAGGGCTTATATAAGCCCTAACTCCTTTAGAGTTAATAGAAGTGCCAATATTTGGACTATTAAATTAATCATTGCAGTGATTAATTTAATATATAAAGTCCATTTTTTGGGACTTCTTTTTTTTATCTTTTTTACTACTCATTTTTATCACCCCTGCGCATGCAGGAACAATTTTCTTATCTAGTTCCCTATCTATTGCCCATTGGGATCACCCCTGCGTGTGCAGGAACAATTTGTCTCTTTCGATTAGTAGAGGTTGAACAACAGGATCACCCCTGCGCATGCAGGAACAACGTTAATAGAGCAAATAAAAAAGCTTCGTAAAATCGTGCATGAAATTACAAAGCTTGCTCTAGAGATAGGAACTCTACTGAGCATCATAAAATTAATAGCAGATTCCTTTTAAGAAATGAGAGGTTTCTCCTCTAAAGGGTATTATATATCAAACTCATTTAAAAGTAAATTAAAAAAATAGGATTACTACTACATATACAGGAACGATACAGAACAATCCTACTTAGTTATTGTAAAACTAGGATCACCCCTGCGTGTGCAGGAACAACAAATCTTTTGGTCTACACGACTTTAGACGTACAGGATCACCCCTGCGTATGCAGGAACAATTTCCATTGATATACTCCTCATAGTCTTTTGTAAGGATCACCCCTGCGCATGCAGGAACAACTTACAACGAATACAACGTACAATAATGAAAAACGGATCACCCCTGCGCATGCAGGAACAACAAGTGAAAATGCGAGAAGAGCTGCACAAGCACGGGATCACCCCTGCGCATGCAGGAACAACTGCCACAATTCAGTTCCTGTCCCTTTTCCAGCGGGATCACCCCTGCGCATGCAGGAACAACACGGGGCAAGTGGTAATCATACTGACAATATGGGGATCACCCCTGCGCATGCAGGAACAACTTAGACGTGGAGAAAAAGGTACGGTGGCAGTTGGGATCACCCCTGCGCATGCAGGAACAACAAGCGTATCCATCTCAGCTTCCTTAGATTCATAGGATCACCCCTGCGCATGCAGGAACAACATCCTAAAAGAAAGAGGAACGATAGAGGCTTAAGGATCACCCCTGCGCATGCAGGAACAACTTATATCATAACTTGGCCAGTAGATATGCAATGGGATCACCCCTGCGCATGCAGGAACAACCTTCTGACCATCTTCTATAAATTTCTTCAAGTGGGATCACCCCTGCGCATGCAGGAACAACACATTCTGCATTGCTAAAGGTTTCAATTATCTGGGATCACCCCTGCGCATGCAGGAACAACATCTTAAAGCTTCTTTTTTTGCTATCAAATTTTAGGGATCACCCCTGCGCATGCAGGAACAACGATATTTGATTGTCCTTTTTTTTGATATCTCCAGGATCACCCCTGCGCATGCAGGAACAACTGACCATGGGGATTTAAAACGTTCACCGATAGGGGATCACCCCTGCGCATGCAGGAACAACACATTCACGCAACACAAACGGTTGCTAAAGTTAGGATCACCCCTGCGCATGCAGGAACAACTACAATCACTTATTGTCTTACAGTCGCTTAGTGGGATCACCCCTGCGCATGCAGGAACAACAATCCCCATGGTCAAAAGGAGTGTATTTATCCAGGATCACCCCTGCGCATGCAGGAACAACACTTAACGATCCCTTATTTTTCAACGATCCTTTTTTAGAAATTCTTGAAATTTATTCACTTTAGTCGACAGCTCATTTATAAGTTTAACATCTTTTAAAGCTCTATGGGGGACTTTTTCATCAATTCCGTACGACTTAAGTACCGTTTCTAATTTATAATTTTCTAAGAAAGTCTTTTCTCTTTTTACAAAGTCTAAAAGATCCCACGATTTATTGGTAAGTCTTTCTAAGTTATTTACTTTTAAATTTCTGTTTATAAATTTGATATCAAATTTAACCCCATATCCTACAATATCTCTATCTCCAATAAATTCTTTAAGCTCTTTTAGCGCTGTTACAATATCCTCTCCATTTTTCAAATCTTCATCTCTTATTCCTGTTAATTCTATAATTTTTTCAGGAAGTTTCGAGTCGATTTTTATAAGTTTATGAAACTCTTCTTTTGTATCTGTTTTTAAGGCTCCTATTTCTATTATTTTATTTGTCTTTTCATCTAGTCCATCTGTTTCTATATCCAGAACAACTAATGAAATGTTTTTTTCATTTGTTTTTGGCTTTGAAAATTTTTTTGCTTTATGATATTTTGAGGCTTTACTAAATCCATATTGAGATTGGGAAGGTTCTTTCCTTTCACTTCTTATTAACACAAGTGGGATACCTTCAAAGTCTATAACCTCTCTCTTTGTGTTATGTGTTTCAAAGTTATAGCCTATTTCGTTTCTATCTCTATATGAAAGGGTAGCTTCTCCAACTCCAGAGCTATCTACAACCCTCTTCCAAAGTTCTTCTCTAATCTTGCTATTGAAATTTCCTACGTATACTCCCGTTGCTATTTCCTGCATCCACTTGGACAGGTCTCCCCTAAGTGAATTAGGCGTGTTTTTTAAAGTAATCACTGTAAATGGCATTTAATCACTCTCTTTATAGCTTACACCATGTTTTACAAGTTCCCCTCTGTCATCCCAAAGACTTAATGTTTCAATGGCAAAATATTCAGGGTCATCCTCTTCCACTTCCATTAAATATTGTAAATCTTTTACAATCTGTGCCATTATTTTACCGTCAACCATGGCATCTCTCACTCTTTTTCTAGTTTCTGATCCAATATCCTCATCTTCTTTTATTGTCGCCGCCATTTCAAAGGCTATTGGTATTGTAAGTTCTGCTTTATAAAGGTCTGCAATATCATATATAAAGCTCATATCATGTCCTGTATGGACAAATCCAAGTCCCGGGGACATTCCAAGGGCTACCACTACACTTTTTACAACTCCATAGAGCGAAACATTTGCCGATGACAGAGCTTGGTTGACTAGGTCAGAGTTTTCAAAGTCATCTACATCATAGTCTCTGCCATCCCACTTTACTCCCGTCTTCTTGGATAGATTTCTGTAGACTTCCCTAACTCTTGCACCTTCTCTTCCCCTTAGTTGTTGCATGGTAAGTTTACTAACATCTTCTCCTCTAAATCTCATTTGGTACATCTTTCTTGCAACTGCGATTCTTGTATTTTTATTGGACACAAGTTTTGCCTGCTTTTCTAATAGTCTTGATGAATGGGCAAGGGGCCTTCCATAGGCATAGTTTCTAACACCTCTTTCTCCAACCCAAACTATACTTGTTCCTGCATCTCCAATTATTTCGACTGCTCTATGGCTTATGTCTGTACCCGGTCCCAAAAGTAGAACTCCTATCATAGAGACAGGGATTCTAACGGTACCTCTGTTATCCGTCACCGTTATGGAGCTATCTATTTTATTTATTTTGGAATGTTCAATATAGATAAAGCTCACCCTGTCCCCAATTCTAGGAAGCTCTTTTAATTCTGTTTTCTTTGCTCCTACTTGTTTTTTCATTTTACATCGGTATTACTGTCATCATTCCAAATCCATAGGCTTTTTTCTTTCCAATGCCCTTAGTCAACGTCTCTTTAAATTTATCCTTATCCATAATTGTAAGTTCTCCTTGAAACTCGGCTTTAATTAATTCTAATTTTTTCTCTCCATGCTTCAAAACTTTTTCAAAGCCACTTCTGACTAAATAGAAGTCTTGGGGATCTAGTTTAAATCCATTCTTCTCACTTCTATCTAGAAGATATTTAATTTGATCCTCTTCAGAAGTTAAAGGAATTACTTTACCTCTTTTTAAACTTCTATCTGAAATTGATTTCGTGGTATTTAAGACCACTCTAAACCTCATTCTATCTCCATTTTTTAAAGAATTTAAAAATTGTTCATACTCTTTTGTTTCTCCTGTACCTTTAACTCCATACTTTTCAAGCATATTTAGATTAGGTTCCTCTTCGCTTAAAACTAAAAGGTAGGACCTATTTTGTAGGTTATCAACTCTCCAAAGTTTCCTACTTCTCTTATTTTGTTCCATTTCTTTTGGAAAACTTTGCTCCACCCAATTATGAAACGCTCCCAGATGATTCAGTTCTTTTGATGTCAATCTGTTTTTATAGTCTATTTCAACTCTTGATAAATACATCTTCTCCTCCTAGAACATAAATGCATCATGTTCATCTGTAACTCTTACTATAAAACTCTTTTCTCCTCTATAACCAAACTGTCTATGTTTTTGAGAAAAAGATTTTACTCTGTCTTTTCTAAATTTAGAACTTGAAGTCTCTATTAAATCTCCATCGATATAAACTTCTAACTCCACATATTCATTACCTTTAAATTCTCTTTTGTGAAAGTTACTTGCCTGCCAGCTTAATTTTTCTAAACTTTTAACTATATCTTCAGTTGTAGTTTTTATTATTATATCTGGATTTACAGGATTTGATCTCTTTCCAAAAAATGGTTGGAAATAGGGATTTCTTATTGCAAACTCTATTTCGTCTATTAGTTCATCTCCCCCAGATAGTACAACTACAAATACTGCATCTTCAAGATAATATCTATTTGTAACATAGTTTCTTTCAAATCTTCCGTCTGGCTTGTAGGCAGTTGCGATTTGATAGTCCCTTAAGAGATTTCCCCTTTGATCCACTCTAACTGCAAAGTTCAAATCATTTAGCTTTGCAATTTTTTCATCCTCATCTCTCCTATATCCAAGGCTTGCTGCAACTAGGCCAATAACCGCACTTTTTGAAGGATGGAAGTCAGTATATCTGGTTTCAAAATGAGAATCCGTTCCCCAAGACTGCAGTGGTCCAGAAAATTTCAACAATAAAGTCTTCAATCTACTCACCTTGACTTTCGTCTATATTTCCCTCTAATTCTTCCCCAAGTTTATTTAATAAATTTCTCATATTGTCAGAGTTTATAAATTCTTCCTTCAACTCCATATCCCTTGTATTTAATACAATTGTATAAATTGGTTTTTCAACAAACTTCTCAACTCTTTCAGTTTCTTGAACTAACTTCTCTATTGATTTATCTACAAAACCTTCGCTTGATTTAACTGGCTCTTCAAAGGCACTCACCAAGCTCACTGGTCTGTCAACCCTTAGATTAACCATAATAAATTGAGGTAGCGTTTGGTTTGCAAACGTATTTACCTTTCCTGTAGGAAGTGAATTTGCAAAAGCTTGAACAAATATCTTTAATGTGTTTATTGTGGCTTCTTTGCTTTCAAGTTGCCTTAAAAGTTCATGTACTGCAACATTTGCATATCTATACATTGTTGATGAATTGAACTCAACCGTTCCTAACATTCCTGCCCCAGGGTTGTCTTCAGGAGCTAGGTCATCTACCGCTGTATAAAAATCAAACTCAGTTTGAATTCCATGTGTGGATATTGAATGGGCCACTTGACATGATGCATCTTCATTTAAATATGGATTATTTGCAAGCATTCTTCCAAATAACGCTATATCTATGGCAGGATTTGACTTGAAAATCTCTTGTATCGTATCCTTGTTAGTAACTCCTCCTACAGCAGCTTCCGCCAGTTTATTCGCTTGGCTTTCTCCTAAGAAAAATAAAGCCTTTGCCTTATAGTCTTTGGTTTTTACTTTTGCATCATTAAAAATTTTGTCCGCCATTTTTAATGCATCTTCTTTACTTAAAGAGCTATCAAGTTTCATTATTTTGTCCGCCACATATTCAACAACATTTAAAGATCTTATTCCCACATTTTCTTGAGCGCTATTTTCATAAAAATATTCTCTTATGGCTCTCTTCCATGATTGGGAACTAACTCTAGCCCTTCTAATTCCTCCATATTGTGCTGTTTTAGGACTTCCTGTATCATCTCTGTTAATATTTGAAGGTGGCAATGTTTGAATTGCATGAACGTCTAAAAAAAGTCTATTTTTCATTTTCTTCTCCTTTATAATTTTTACTATAATATGCTCTTGACCAATTTAATCTAACTCTCTCATCGTAACCTCTTGCAAAATCATATAGATCTTGTGCAAGTTTTGGATAGTTTATCTTAATATTGTCCTGTTTTGATTTCAAAATTTTTATAAGTTGCCTCAAGTGATTTGAAAGCTCATCAAAACTTTGTGAAGTTATTAGGGCGTTAAATCTCCTATCAAATGGAAGTGAACTCTCTCCAAGTCTTAAGTATGATAAAGAACTCCCAATATTATCCCAAACTTCCTTTTCCTGTTTGCCACTTACACTATCTAGCTTTGACTGTTGATGAATCGCATAAAGTTGCAGTGTTGTGATTATAGCTTCTTCTTCATAGGTCAAAGCACCAAAATTCGAATAGAACTCTTCAGGCATATACTGATAGATTAAACTTATGGATTCAATATTTTCTTCCAGTGGCCTTCCTATGGAGTTTCTTAAGCTGGATAACATGGCCTTTGTCCTTGAACTGTCCATGTTGTCGGAAAGGTTTGAGATTACTCTTTCCGTAGTTGAGTACACAAGTTTTCGCTTATTCAATTTCTCCTGCATATTCTTCCTCCTTTATCTTTAATTTTTTATTTAACCAAGCTTTAAAAAAGGAATAGGATGTGGCTATGTTTTTAATTCTTTTCTCTTTTTCTATTCCCTTATAGTCCCTTGCGCCGGCAAATTCCACTAATCTTCGCGCCTGTTTTTCTATTAGCTCTTTTAACGTCTTTCTCCATTCAAATACCTTTTCTTCCTTCGAAGAGTTTTCGTCAATTGAGTAGAGCCAATTTCTAAATGGCAAATCTATAATATAGTACATCTCTTCAATATTTTGATTTACATAAGAAGGATTCTTGTTATTTCTAATTTCATTAATATCCGTAAGAAGTCTTCTATATATTGAACTTATACATTCCTTTGTATCTTCGACTACATCGTTAACTATATAGTTCCAACCATCATCTCTATTATCCTTAAGGACTATGTCATGTAAGTTTAGCCTATCATGAATCTCTCCTACAGGCATCCATGACGTTGCATTGCCGTCATCCTTCATTGATATGGCATTTACTGTTACAAGTTTATCTTTTGCGATATTTTGAGATATTTCTGAATACCATTTAACTATTCCTGGAACTTTGTTGTCTGATTGTCCCATTAAAAATATATTTCCAAAAGATCTCCACATAGCTCTGTCTGAAGGATGTTTTTTTGGTGTAATACTGTCCTTACTAGGCCCAGTTTTATTTTCTCTCCACATAGTCATTGGTTCAATAAATTTATCTCTATGGTCAATATCAGGAACTTTTACAACCTGCATTTCAAAAGGCTTTGTAACATCTGTGTCAGGATCAATAAAGACCGCCCTGCTCCAAGTTGTGTATAGTTCTGCCAAGTTATCAGGATTATTGTCGATTAAATATCTATTTATAATTTCTGCCCCTGAGAACTCCCAACAAGGTTTTTGCTTTTTGAAGTAAAAATCTTTTCTATTTCCAAGCATTGTGTTAAGCATAAGTGTCTCAAAGAGGTTGTCTCCCTCCAGATAAATTCCACCGATGTCATATATCCAACCCTTTGAAGCGGTGTACTTTTCCTTTCCAAACATAACCTTGTCCGCTGTTCCAACGTAGCCTTGGAAAGTTATTAACCAACGTGCAATTTCATCCTCCGACAAAACTTCTTTATTGCTATCATTTTCATACTTCGGTGAAAATAGCGCTATCTTGTTACCACTTTCTGAAATAATTCTATTAATTGTCTTTCCTGAAATGGTAGTTGCCTTTGCTTTATTTATTTTATCTTCACCAATAACATCTTCTGTAACTTGATAAAAGGGATACTTATCATCAAATAAATAAAATCTATCTCTCCAGACTTCTAAATAATCAAAGAGAATTTTAGAATAACTCTTTAAATTCCAAAGCTCTTTCCAAGTACGACCCAGGTCCAACTTAAAGTCTTCCACGTCCTCTTCTTCCACTTCTTCAATCTGCCTAAGCCTTTCACCCACATCAAAGTAATCATATGGATTTCCCTCTACATCAAACCTAAAGTACACAGTTTGAGGAATTGAAAGTAAAAATCTAAGCAGTGCAAATTTTTGAGTCTGTGTGTCTGCAGCAAGCGAAATATAATTCGGCGCATTTTCAAAAAGCTCAATAATTGAAACCTTTTCGCTGTCTCCCTTTTCATTTAGAAGAACAGGAATCCACTTTTCGTCCAATAAATTATAACTTCCCATTTTTCACAACCTTTCATATAATAATCCCAACTTCTCATCATATATGAGCTTTAACTCTCCAATTATAAATTCATTATATTCATCAAATATAATCCCTAAGCTTCCCTTTAACCAAGTTGTCTCTTGCCACTGGGGTAGATTTTTTATATTGTAATCTTCTAAAAATTTAATATTTTTTTCTACTTGACTAGGGCTATATGCCAAAGCCTGTGGAAGTCTCAATGTGTTTTTTAGAATTTCAACTTGAACATCTGAATTTCCTATTTCCTTTGATAAATCTACATCTTCTCCAAAAATTCCATATCCATCGCCAATTTTTTTTAAGGCAATAACTTCTATGGTCTCTTTAATATCACGAACTTGCGCATAAATCTGTTCCTCTGTCTTTCCTCTAAAGTCCTTTTTGTCCGAAAGTATTCCTATTAGGTTATTGTTATCGACAAAGGCACTCTTTTGATACGGCTCTCCAAGTTTGAAATTAGAAGCCCTTTCCTTTTTCTTTTCATTGTAGGCTATATATTTATTTTTAAAGTCTTCATAAGTTCCTATTAAATCATCACTTAATTCTATCTCTTCATCTCCATATACCTTTTGGACCAGTGGTGAGATGTCTTCTGGAATTCTTATTTCATCTGGCAAAAACTTTTCTGTTCTAGTGAGAATGTAACCGTCATAAACCGCCATGGATCCCTTGTCGAAATCCAAGTTTTTTGAACATCCAAGCACATAAAACTTTGGATCTTTTAATATTTCTGGCCTTTTGTTTTTATGTCTAAAGAGTCTTCCCATCCTTTGAATCAATAAATCCATTGGTGCAAGGTCCGATATCATAACATCGAAGTCAATATCCAGTGACTGTTCAATAACCTGTGTCCCTATAATTATTTTAAATTTAGGTCTATCCTCTGTTCCTCCACCTATTAATCTCAGAAGCTCCTCTTCCTTTTTCGTCCTCTGTGTTGCAATAAACGAAGAATGTAATAGTAAAACATTTTCCGGACCAAAAATACTGGACAATTCTTCTGCAAATTTTTGAGATTTCTTTACGGTATTTACAACTATGCCGATTATTCCCCCATCTTTTGAAATCTCTTTCAATAAACTTGTTAAATTTTCTTCCTCTGCTCTAATAATTTTTATAGTTTTATCATGCTTAATATCAAAATCTTTAAACTGCTTTACTTCAAATCCATCATTATACGTTATTAGTGGATAGGAAGTTGTATCCAGGGTAGAAATTTGTTTTCGAAGTTCTTTTGTATTTGCTCCCTTTCCAATCATATAGTTTTTTATAAGTAATTTTCTTTTACTGGCTGGAAGCGTTGCAGAAAGTATTATTATAGGGATATTATAAACTGCAGCCCACTTAACAGACTGGTATATGTACTCTGACGAATAAGTGTCGTAGGCATGGGCCTCGTCAATTACCACAACTTTTTTACTAAAACCTAGATGCCTTAAAAATAGATGCTTTTGTTTTAACGACATCATTAAAAATTGATCTACAGTACCAACAACAAAGTCATCAAGGGACGAAGTCTTTCTTCCAGAAAACCATTCATTTACAAATGTGCCAGGAGTAAATTCATCTTCATAAATATTTGATGAAGGTCTTCTTGAAATCTTTCTATAATCTTCGTTTAGATATGCCTTCCCATGTGATAGTCTAATAGGGAATTCACTTTCAAATTCATTTGAAATACTCATTAGCCATTTATTATTTATCCTTGGAAAAATACCATTGCTTGTGGCTTGAGTTGGAAGTCCAAAGAAAAGTCCACTTTTTCCAAGCTTTGATGCTATCTGCTCCACAGCAACTAGGGATGCTTCCGTCTTTCCCATTCCCATAGGCGCTTCAAAAATTATTATGCCCGGCTCTTCTATTTCATCAACTACATCAAATATTTTTCTTTGTTCCTCCCTTGGCGAATCAAATCCAAAACGTTTATTGTAAATTTCTAAAGCATCATAAATTTCATATGGAGTCCAGCTTTCAGACTTTCTCCACTTTTCAAAACCTTTTACATTTCTTTCCTCTCTATTGAAAACTTCTCTTTCATCTATGGGAATAAGCGGATAATATAATTCATTACTAGCAATCCAGTCCGCCATAATCAAAAGTCCTGTAAGTATCATTTGAACGGGAACTGTTATTTCAGGAATATCTTCTACCGAATCGTATCCAACTGTTTTTAGAATCCACACAAAAAGTTCATCTTGAGATTTTTTAAAAAGATTTCCTTGTTCATCTTTAAGTTCTTCACCGTAATAATTTGCAGAGTAAGCTGACAGTTGAGATTTTATAACATCAACACTATCAACAGAGCTGCCATGATGTGCTCCCACAATACTTGCAACACCTGTGTTTACTCCAAACTCTTCGAGAATAACTTGTCCCGCAATGGAGTGATGACTCTTTGTAGGGTTTGCAAGTTGTAAATCTTTAATTCCATTAAACCCAGCCGCTTCAAGTTTATCTAAAATCATCTCGTCTAAGTCTGGAGAGTTAGTAAAACTCTTTTTAGTTTGGAAGGAAGCTGTAGCCTTCGCGCAGTCATGGGCATAGGCCAAAAACTTTGCCAGTTTTTTTCCTTCATCCATAGATGAAAGTGTTTTCACAATCATTACTCTTTGACTATCGTCCAACCAAATTTCCCAAAGTCTATCAATTACATAGGCAGTATCTTTAAGATGTTCTATTAATGGAAGCCACTTCGGCGTGCCATCTCTATCACTTTTCTTTGCCCAAAAGCAACTTAAATCCATAAAATGCTCCTTGAAATTTTTAGTATTTAATAACATATTCACCGTCCATCTCAAACATATGTTCTTGTTTTCTTATCTATATGATATCATATTAAAAATACCAGTACAATATTTTTAATAAAAAAAGCTCAACTATTATAAGTTAAGCTCCAAAAATTCTTTAATTAATTTTTTTAATTTATTTCCTATCTTCACCAAAAATATTTCCATTTTTCATATCAATAAACACAGCAACCATTATTGATACTAGCGCTCCAACTATTGCACCAACTCCCGGGGTTAAGACAAACATACAAACCACGGTTATTCCTAAAGTGTAAAGCGGTTTTAGTCCAATGGATTTGCCCAGTATTATCGGTTGAATTATTTGTTCTAATACAAATGTGATTACATAAAGTACTATAAGTGTTATGGCAAGGCTGGTACTGCCCTGTATTAAAACTATTATTGCCCATGGTATTAAAACAATTCCTGCACCTAGTACTGGTAACACATCTACCACTGCTATGGCAAAGGCTATTAGTCCATAGTATGAAACATTTGCATATTTGAGTCCAAATAACAAAACTATAAAGTTTATTAATGACGATATGACTATAGCCTTAACATACTTTACAATTCCAACTCCTGTTCGTCCTATAAATTCTTTTAAAAAATTTCTATCCATATTCTCACCTTCCTTCTATATTTATACCCATTAAAAAAAGCCACTTGATACAAATGGCTCTTTTTTTATGCTTCAATTTTTAAATCTCTTTTAATTTTTAAAAGTACCCATACCAGTCCTACCGATAATAGAATATGGCCTATTCCAGCAAAGCCCACAAGCATTGGTATTGAAATCAAATCATTCCCCGCACCAATAACATCGTATATTCCATATACCATCATATTGCAAACTGTTAGAACAAGTCCTGCCACATAAATTTTAAATGGTGTTAAAATGTTTTTCGTTATGTCTCCTTGGTTTCTAATGATTAAGAAAAGTAACATTGTAACTACAAATCCTAAAACTATTGTATGCACATGGACCTTTCCTAGATGTGTGTTTCCCGTAAATGAATTGTATTTTGTAAATTCTCTATAGAAAACTCCTCCTGCAAATCCCATTATTAAAAAGGTCAATGACATGTCATATAGGCTTTTAAGATTAAACTCTCTACTATAGTGTTTGAAACATTCAAGTATTAAAAGTACATATGCTATTGTCTTTGGCATCATAAGTGCGCCAACTGCTGGAACTTTGTCAACAAATAGGACTACTGGGATGTAAAATAAAAAGCTTAGTAAGATCCATAGATAACTCTTTTTTAGTCCTTCAGCACTTCTGTTCTTATAGGTCCAAGCGATTAAAAGTATCCCCATAATTAAGAAAGGAATATTTCTTATAATGCCCATTTTGTAATTTCCTTCTCCTCCCCAATTGTTTTGAGGTAGAAGTAATAAAATTATTCTTGCTATGGCTAGTGCAAATATTGTTATCTTCTTTTTTGAGTCTCTGTCACCGCTAAGTTTGCTATAGTAAAAATAAAATATTACATAAAAAATAGTCATTGTTATTCCTGTTACAAATTGTCCCCATGACAATGACTTTGCAAACTTTTCAAAACCTCCTGCACTCATATGTGAAAACACTCTTGGTAATAGATGGAATGAATCTCCAATTCCAAGTATAAGTGCCATTATGCCAACCAAGTTAGATTCTTTATTATCTAAAAATAAAAGCTTAACTCCCATTGCAATTACCGTTGCTAAATAAATAATATCGAATAGTGATTCAAAAACTGCCATTATATTCCTCCTTTTATCCAGTCCATATAAATTTTATAATGCTTTAAAAAGTCTTCCTTAGACCACTGTTCTTTAAAATTTCTCTTTATCAAATCGTGAACAATAGCCTTAACAAATTTCATCTTTTCCGTGTTTAGTTCGTCCAGTTTTGAAATTTCGTTTATATTGACATCCTCTTCTTTGTACTTTTTCCAATTCTCTTCAAGTTCCGAATTCCAATATAAATATTTATTCTTATACAAGTTGTAAGCTTCCTTTGAAAAAATAATTTCAGACACCATCTCACCGTACTTTTCCAGCGCCAAAACAGTATCAAAATCATTTTCTTTTAAAACTTTTAAAAACAATTTATGCACGTCGATTGTCTCCATATCTAAAATAAAGAAGTATGAGTCTTCCAAGTCTTCAAAGTATTGATAGAAGCTGCCCCTAGCAATTTGAAGTTCTTCAACAATCTCTTTTACATTTGCTTCAAAGATGGTCTTTTGTTCAAAATTTTTCTTCAAAACCTCTATGATTTTTTCTTTTTTTTCATCGCTAAGATTATAAAATGTCTTCTTTGGCATATTCTTTTCCTTCCTCAAAGTACAAATATATATATTTTATTCCTGCAGAGAATAGTGCTGCTCCAAGTCCAATATAAAACACAAAGATATATAGATCTTTAACCATTCCACTTTTTCTTAAAAGAATTCCAAAAGTCATCATAAAGGCCATGGTCAAATATCCTTTTATATCTAAAAACTTCCAAAATTTTACTTCATCATCTTTTAACTGCATAATGCGATTTTTATTTTTTGTTGCCAGTGGCGAAAAAACCTTAAAAAAGAATAGTGCAAATATTAAAGCAGAAATTCCAAAGTAGATATATTTAAATCCGCTTTCTGGGAATGCAGATATTCCAGATTTAATAACCATAGTCCCTGCCATCATCCAAATTAATGCTGCTAATAAAATCAATGTTTTTCTTTTCATTATTACCTCCTATGACACTGTGTCATTTGTTTTTTATTATATATGACACCATGTCACTTGTCAATGAAAAAAAAACAGGCAAATTGCCTGCTCTTTATTTGTTTACAAAGTCCAAAACATCTTTATAAACTTTTTTATTCTCTTTTTCATTTAAAATTTCATGGGCCATGTCTTGATAAATTATTTTTTGAACTGATTTTCCATAACTCTTATATTTATCTTCCACTTTCTTTATGCCCTTTGAAAAATCCCCCACTGGATCACAAGACCCTGCAATTAAAAGTATTTCCTTTGCAGTGCAGTTTTTAAATGTATCTTCATCATTAAGCCTTATAACTATATCTGCCAAGGTTTCGAAACCCTCTCTTGTAAAGGGATTGCCACAAAGTTCATCTTCCATATACGCCCTTCTATTGTCTTCGTTATAAGAAATCCATGTGGAAGGTTCTGTAAACTTTTTTTCATATGGTCCAATAACAAGCTTTTGAATATTTGGCAGTGGCGTTTTTTCTTTTTGAAATTTTAATAAAAACTTTAAAAAGCTAGCTGCTATCTTGCTTGGTTGTCCTGTACCACAAGCAACTAGCTTGTCCACTGGATAAATTGACGAATAGATTCTCGCAAGAAAAGATCCCATGCTATGGCCAAAGCAAATATATTCTCCGTTAAAATTTATTTCTTTTCTAACAAGATGAATATCGGTAATTAAATTCTCCAGTGACACCAAATCTCCTAGAGGATGCTCTTCATTTATACTTTCGCCATGGCCAAGGTGGTCGTGAATAACCACATCATATCCATTTGAACAAAGATAATTTGCAAAGTCATCGTACCTTTCCTTATGTTCCTGCATGCCATGAACAATTTGAATAAGGACATTTGATTCATCACTTTTAAAAAAACTTACATCTAAGTCTACTCCTGAGGAGCTTTTTAATTTAAAATTTTCTTTCATACTAACTCCTTATGATGATATAGAGACTTCTGTTACAACACCATTTTCAATAATAATGCCAAGTCCAAGTCCTGTTTCTTCACATTCTTTGAAATAACTTAAAAATCTTTCAAGACCCATATCTTCTGGCTTAGCCAGTCCACTAACTGCAAAATATCTTGTGGATTCATCAATTTTAAAACTATATTCACTATTTTCAAGTATTTCGTCATCAGAATCCATCATATTATTAACTTCTTCATTGTAATTAAATGATCCCTTTACTATAAGAATGTCTCCATCTGACGACACTTCATATACTGAAGCCATATTGTATTCGTCAACCTCTCCTTTTTTTGGAGCATATATTGAAGCAAGATATTGCCCATCTTTTTCAACCAAGTTATTATACTGTTTTTCTTCAGTTTCTTTATTTTCTGTAGTTTTGGTAGGTTCTTTTGCCACTTCTGTGCTTTGCATTTCCTCTGTGGATAATTTTTCAACTCCCTCTTTGAACTTGTCATATTTACAAGAAGTAAATAAACTTAAGCACAAAATTCCAATTAAAAGTTTTCTATATGTCTTTTTCATTTATACCTCCATTTTATTTTATTTCTTTAAGCCTCTTTTCTACTTCATCAAGTTCTTTGATTATCTCATCTTTATTTCTAAGGCCAAGGCTAAGCTCGCCCATTAATGCAGTTTTCTTCATTTCAAGTAATAACTTGTCTTCATTTCTACTTGACTTAACTTTCTTAGACTGTTCATACTCAGTTAAATTTCCTGGGAATGATTTTATTTTTTTGTCTTCAATAATAAAAATTTCATCACTAAGGGAATCTATGAAATGCCTGTCGTGGGACACAAATAACATTGTGCCTTCAAAGTCTAAAAACAAATTTTCTATGGCCTTTATGGAGTCAATGTCTAAAAAGTTTGTAGGTTCATCAAGTAATAGCACATTTACATCAGAAACAAATAGCATGGCAAATGTAAGTTTTATTTTTTCTCCACCGGACAAAACTGCAGCGCTCTTGTGGAAGTCTTGTCTTCTAAAACCCATTCTTATGAGTACATTTCTATTCACTTCCTCTTCTTGAATGGAAACTGAATTTATATTTTCCAGTAAACTTTTCCCTTCGTCAATTTGGTCTAAGGACTGCCTATAGATTCCAAGCTTTGCCTTTGGAACTATTCTAATACCCTCGTACTCTTCTTCAATAAGTTTAAGAAGTGTTGTCTTACCACATCCATTTTCTCCAACCAGTGCAGTTCTCTTATTTCTCTTTAATTTAAAGTTCGCATTTTTAAATATAACTCTATCTCCGTAAGAAAAATTTATACCTTCTCCTTCAATAATAAATCTATTATTTGGAGGGTCTGTTAGATTAAAGTTTGGACGAATAATAGGATTTTTCAAAGGCTTCTCCTTTTTTTCTAGCTGTTCAATCCTCTTTTCAGTATGCTTTGCAGCCCTTTGAAAACTCTTTTCCTTTCCACCAAAGGATTTACCTACAGCTCCATATGCCCTCTGCTTTATTTCACTATTTGAAAGATTTTTCGGCTTTGCACGCATCTTAGTTGCCTTTTGCTTTTGATTTTCAGAAATCTGTAGAAGTCTTTTTTTCTCGTCAACATAGTTTTCATATTCTCTCTGTCTTCTTGAAAAATCTTCCTCTTTCCACTGCATATATTGTGAGTAATTGCCATTAAAGTCAAAAATCTTCCCATCACTAATCTCTATGGTTCGATTTGTCAACTTGTCTAATAGGTTTCTGTCGTGGGAAATTAGCACAAAGGAGTCTAATTTCTCCAAAGCACTTTCTAATTTTTTAATGCCTTTAATATCGAGGTTTGCGGTTGGTTCGTCAAGCAAAATTAAGTCTGCATCTTCACTAAAGGTGTCTGCAAGCCTTATTCTTGTCTCTTCGCCACCGGAAAACTTTTTAAGGTCTCTTTTTATAATCTCATTTACATTCCATCTTCCGCTATGCTCTCCATCAATCTCACTAAACTTCTCGATGGATTCAAATTGCTTAAACACCTTCCAATTTCCACTTCGCTTCACAAGTCCATCTTGAGGCTTTAACTCTCCAAGCATTATTTTAAAAAGAGTTGTCTTACCACATCCATTTACACCAACTAGGCCAACTTTGTCCCCTGACCATATTTCCAAACTGTCAAAAGAAAAAAGTTTTCTATCTCCAAATGCCATGGAGATGTTTTTCATGTCTAAAAGTTTCATATAACCTCCTAACAATTTCGCTATTCAATTTTTATTTTGCATTTAATTTTTGTTAGAAAGTTACTGCCATCATGATCCCTCTTTTCTTATCCTTTTCTATATATTATCATGAAGAATCGTTTTAGTGGTATAAAAAAAGAGAATCCTTTCGAATTCCCTTTAAATGTTTTTAATATTCCCTAAAAATATCATCTAGTGCTTCCTGAAGATCTTCTTTGTCAAATATCTTTAATATAGGCTCTTCTTCAAAAGCTTCTTCAAGGCCCCATGTTCCTCCAATGTCTTCAATTATTCCATGACCCTTACCTCTAAGTATCTTTGGAACTGGACCAAAATCTTCCTCTACTTCTTCAATTTTTTCCACATCAAATCTAATATGCCAATCGTCACCATAGTCGTAGTAGAAGTCAAGTCTATCTCTAACCCTTAGATTTAACTCTTCTAACTCTTTAAGAGGATTATTCTTCTTTCTGGCTCTCCTCGTAATTCTTGGATGCATATATAATATATTATCGTCTTGTTTTTTCATATAATTTAAAAAGTTAGGATCTGGACCATTATTTACATCAAAGTTTCTAATATCATATCCATCATCAAAATCATCATCAAACATTTCCGATAACTCATCCAAATCGTACTCTTCTCCATAAACATTGAGCTTAGATACATTTAAATTTGGTCTATAATTTTGTTCAAAATCATAAAGTTTTTTTGGAATTGGATTTTTTAGTTTTCCATTCTCATCTAAGTTTTCCTGCACAAAATCATTTACCTTTACGGGAATTGATAGATGATGAAGATGTGAATTAGTCATTGCATACATGACCATAGCCATATCCATTAAATCCTGAATTGTGTTTTGATCTGAAACTTCAAATCTTCTCCATATCCTTGGTTTAAAATCTGCAAGTTCTGACACAAAAGTTATTTTTTTCATATCTTTCTCCTAATGTGTTAACTAGTCAAGCTATCTGTAAGCTCTCTTGTAGTAGAAAGGTATTTCACCCTTGCCCCTCTCTTCAACAAAATCTAGATATAGGTTTGGATTTTTAAGAAGTTCTCTACCTATGGCAACTAGGTCGCAAGCTCCTTCTTCTAATGCGTAGCTTGAAAGCTCCAATGTCTTTATCTTTCCAACGCCAATTGTCTTATAACCAGTTTCTTCCTTTATCCTCTTTGCAAATTGCAACATATATCCTGGATAAACTTTTATTGGCACATTTACAACTGCTCCTGCTGACACATGCACAAAGTCAACTAGGTCTTTGTTTTCATTTAAGAAATCAATCCAGTCTTCTACCTTTATTCCATCTTCATGATAATCTGTAGCTGATATTCTCATCCAAATTGCCTTTTCACTAGGCCATACCTCTTTAATTGCAAAAACAATTTCTTTTAATAACAAGAATCTATCTTCTCCATATTTATCTTTTCTCTTGTTTGCTAGAGGACTTATAAATTGATGTATTAGGTATCCATGGGCAGCGTGAATTTCTATGCCGTCATAACCTGCTTCGTCTGCTCTTTTCGCCGCATCTTTAAAAGCTAAAACTACTTCATTAATATCTTCTAAAGTCATTTCTTCATAGTCTAGCTCTTTGTCATTATATTCTACTTCACTTGGTCCAATATGTCTTAGTCCACTGGTTTCAGATTTTCTTCCAGCGTGATTAAGTTGTATTGCTGCATAACTTCCATTGTTCTTTATGGATGAAACTATTCTCTTATGCCCTTCAAGCTGTTCGTCATTCCAAAGGCCAAGGCAATAGTCAGTAATTCGTCCGTTTTCCATAACACCAGTTGCTTCAACAATTATCATTCCAACTTGTCCTATTGCCCTCGCTCCGTAGTGGGCAACATGAAAGTCAGTTGGAACTCCGTCCTCTTCCTTACATTGATACATGCACATTGGTGGCATAACCAAATGGTTTTTTAGTTTAATTTTGTCATCAGTATACTCTTCAAATAATTTCATTTTACCTCCCTAGATACTTCAGTATCTCACTCCACTCTTCTAATAAATCATCAAGTCTATACCTTGCATTGGCAGGGCTTGTGGAAGGAAGCTTTACTCCCTTTAGATTAAGCTTTTTTGCGTGGTACTTCTTATAGTATTTATAGGAAGTTCCTCCATTGCAAAAAACCTGTTTTATGTCTGCCGCATTAACTATGTCCACCAAGTTAGATGGCTTTACATTTTTAATACTTGCATCGCTTGAACCGATTATGTCACATTCATATATGGAATCGAAAACTGCAATGTTATGACTTAATAAAAAATCTCTTCTCTCGTCAATGTCTCTACTTAGTTCTACATTGAAAAGTTTTTCCTTAACAGGCCAAAACCGATTTTGTGGATGGCCATAGAAAAATCCATATTCCCTAGTCTTTACTGATGGAAAGGAACCTAGAATTAATATTTTCGACTCACTATTATAAAGCGGCTCTAGAGTGTGGGTTATGGTTTCATATCTACTTTCTTTTTCAGTCATAATCTCCTACTTTTCATTATTAAATCTTATTACTTCATTATCAAAGTCCACTTCACATGCCACGCCAAATGGAACTATACATCTTGGTAGCGCATGTCCAACGTTGAAGTTATATAAAATGCTTAAGTCACTATCTATCTCTTCAACCAAAATCTTTTTATACTCATCATAGTACTTATTATCCTGTGGCTTTCCAATAATAACGCCATTAACTACATCGAAAATCCCCGTAGACTTTAATGTCTTTATCATCTTTCTATAAAGCTTAGGATCAGGTTTATTTTCACTTGTCTCTAAAAGTAAAATCTTATTCTTCCAATCTTCTGCACTTGGAAATATTTCATACTTATTTGCCAAGTCAAAGGCTTCCTTGAAGTCTTCACTAATTATTCGATATATTGTGTCGATACATCCACCAAGAATCTCTCCAGAAAACTTTCCACTTCCCTGTAATAATTCATACCCATTATTTTTGTGCATTGGTCTTTTAGTCCCAACTGCCTTTTTTGAAAAATCTGTTCTTTCGTCATACCAAATATCACTTGGTCTAATTTCACTGATAGAACCAGTCTCTATAAGCTCTTTGAAATAGCTTTTTGAATATGGAAGCATTTCATCATCTATCTCAGCCACTTCCGTTAGAAAGGCCTGTCCATAAAATGTTTTTATACCAAGTTTATAAAGCATAAGATGATTTACTGTGGTGTCGGAGAAACCTAAAAATATTTTTTGACTTACAACATTTTTTAGTTCATCATTTTCAAATAAATACGGTAATAGTCTATAAGTATCTTCTCCACCAATTGCACAAAGAATCATATCAATAGAGTCGTCTTTAAAGGCGTTTATTAAATCTTCCGCCCTCTTTGAAGGGTTTTTATCAAGATAGTCCAGTCCCTTTAAAGAGTTTTCCATAAACTTAACCTCTATCCCCATATCATTTAATCTCTTTTTTCCAATTTCAACTTGGTGTGCCGCAAAGTCTTCCCCAAGAATACCTGAAGATAGACTTACAACTCCTACTTTTTTAACTTTCATATTACTCCTTCTATTTAATACTCTTCCAATACTTCTTTACGATCTTATATAAAAACCACACAAGTACAATTGTGATTAATCCTGTCATAACCCTTTTCCAAACCGCTTCGCCAGTTCCAAAAATTGTATACGCGCCAGTTGTAGCTATTGAAATAACGTAGAAAAATCCTATAACAATCGTAATAACAGTTCTCAATGCCTTTGGAACTTTCTTGTTTGAACTAAGCTCTACCACAAATATTAATCCATAGAGTATTGCAAATTGAATAATGTATTTTATAAATTTGCTTGCTAATATTTTTTCTACCATACGCCCTCCTTTATTACACTAAATTTTACTATTAATATCTCTGTATTTCAAATTCACTTTAATTTTCTTTTGTATATAAAGATATAGTTGATATAATAGTATTAGTTTAATGAAAGAGATGAGAAAGTTGAAAGAAAAATCAAAAAAATTTTCACCGGCAATGGTGTTTATAATTCTATTTGGAATAGTGTCATTATTTTCAGACATGACCCACGAGGGAGCTTCCAGTATTAGAGGAGCATATTTGTCACTGATTGGTGCCTCCGCTGGTACCATAGGTTTTATTTCGGGACTTGGTGAGCTTATTGGCTACTCCATGAGATATGTATTTGGAAAAATTACCGACAGGACTCACAAGTACTGGACAATGACAATATTTGGTTACATCTTAGATATATTAGCCGTACCTGCCCTGGCCCTTGTGGGAGAGCATGGTTGGATTGCGGCGTCAATCTTACTTGTGATTCAAAGAATGGGTAAGGCAATTAAAAAGCCTGCCAAGGATACCATTATGTCCTTTGCCGCTTCAGGAGAGGGAGTTGGAAAGAGCTTTGGAATACAAGAACTACTGGATCAAATCGGTGCCTTTCTCGGCCCTGTGCTTCTCTATGTGGTAATGCTTTTTAAAACTGAAGGCAGCACCTTTGAAATTTATAAAACTTGTTTTGCCTTTCTTTTAATCCCTGGACTAATTACAATTATTATGCTCTTTGTAACAAAATATAAATTTCCAAACCCTGAACATTTTGAACCTGAGCCTAAGGAGTATATTCCATTTAAATTAAAGGACAAATTTATCTACTACATCATTGGTATAAGTCTATTTGCCTTTGGATTTATAGATTATGCACTTATTGTAATGCATATTTCAAAGACCTTTGGCGCCCTAGGACAAGGTGTTGTAACTTCGTCCTTAATCAACAGCGAAACAATTCCCCTTTTATATGCGGGAGCAATGTTAATTGACGCTGTAGCTGCAATGGTGTTTGGCTATATGTATGACAGAAATGGTGTAAAGGCATTGGTGCTATCCACAATTATATCCGCACCTTTTGGGGTTTTTATTTTTACAAAGACCACCACAGCTTCCATTTTTATAGGCCTTGCCCTTTGGGGTGTTGGCATGGGCGCTCAGGAGTCCATATTAAAGGCGGCGGTTACTTCTATCGTCCCAAAACAAAGTCGTGCCACCGGTTATGGAATATTTGAATGTTCCTTTGGCGTGTTTTGGTTTTTAGGAAGCGCCCTTATGGGTGTGCTATATGAAAAAAATATTATGTTGATGGTTTTTGTTTCAATTATTGCACAGCTTCTTGCAATTCCATTTTATTTAAAATCTTCTAAAAAATAGTACAAAAAAGGCAGGCATCACACCTGTCTTTAATCAACTTCCATATAGCAAACGCCATATACGGTAGGTCCTGCATGAACTCCTAGGGCCGCCGTTATCGGCTCTTCTATATAGACTTTTGCATTTTTTATCTCTTCACTTAAGTTTTCTCTGAGTTCGTCTATATCACTTTTATCCTTAGCATAGGCTGTGGAAAAATAATAATTCTTTCTATCTTTCAAATCACTCTTCACTAAATCCGTTAGATATTTTAAAGCATTTGCCCTTCCTCTTATGGATTTGTAGTTATAAATTTTTCCATCTTCATTGATAGATAGGATTGGATTAATTTTCATAACACTTCCTATTACGCCCTTTACATGGCTAATCCTTCCACCTCTAATAAGATATTTCAAATCTTCAACTACCACAAAAAGTCTTACATCTTTTATTTTATCTTCAAGCTTAATATAAACTTCTTCAAGCTCTAATCCCCTATTAATTAACTCGCTGCCATACAGTGCGATTACAGAAGATGAAATAGATACTCCTTTGCTGTCTAAGATTTTATATTCCATGTCGGAACTTTCCAGAGCCAGCTTCATAGAGTTAAATGTGGCTGATAGGGCCAGTGAAATTGTTATTCCCAAAATCTTTTCATAGCCCAGTTCTTTTATAAGTTCAATTTTGCTCATGAAGTCGTTTATGCCTGGTGCTGCAGTTTGAACATCTTCATCAATTCTTTCATATAACTCTTTAGGATCTATATCCACCAAATCCCTTTTTGAAATGTCTTTAAAGTTAACATATATGGGCACTACAAAAATGCCCTTCTCAATATCTTCTTTTATATTGCAACCAGAATCCAATAGTATTGCAATTTTATTCATACTCTCTCTCCTTATTGTAAATTCCATTTATATTTAAAATTTCACTTGTCACCGTTTGAAAACAAAATGCATTTATTGCCAGTGTCAAGGATATACTTTCTCTATCTGCTTTAAATCCTTCATATATAAAATTATTTTTTTCTTCCAATGAATCTAAAATATTTTGCAAAGTCCTTTCAAGTGTGTTCATAAATTCATTGAAACTATCTTTTTCACTCATTATATTTTTTTGTAGCTTCACCCCCTCCTTTATGCTATTAATTGGTATTACGGATTTTAAAATAACAACTACAATTAAATTTGCAATATGTTCTCTGTAATATTTTTTATTTATTGGCTTTGGTATAACACCATTCTTTACATAGTTGTTTATCATGCTAGGACTAAGGCTTAATGAATTTATAAAATAGGACATTAGCGAGTCTTCAATGTATTTTATTAATTGCTCTGAGTACAGTCCATAGTCCGGGATGTCCTCCCAATTTATTTTTTTAAATTCTCTTATCTTGTTTAAACCTTCCATGATTGCTCCTTTTATTTTTCAATTACTATATTACCTAGTTTTAAAAACTATATCATAATTTTTTACATATGTAAAGGCAGAGCCCTCGCCCTGCCTAATTAAAATTATTTTATTTTTTCAATTACTCTATACTTACTTTCAAATCCTTCAGATGTTCCTGTAAATGAAGAATCATCCTTTGCCATTTCTGACATCTTGTCCAACACTTCTTTAAACTGTGGTAACTTGTCGGTCTTTCTATCTATTTCATCAATTCCCTTGTCTTTGAATTCCATAAGCTTTTCACTAAATAGATTCATGTTGGTGTTTAATAACTTACTTCCATCTTCTAGTTTAGTTGCTCCTGTTGATAGAGCGCCTATTCCGTCATCAAGTTGCTTTATACCATTTCTTAAAGGTGTTAGCCCTTGTGAATTAACCTTTGTTAAATCTCCAAGCATTTGAGATTTCTCTTTGAATTGGTTTAGTCCACCGGAAAGTTCGCCTGCACCTTTATTTAATGCTTCGGAATTTTTATCCAGTTCCTTTATTGCATCTGCAAAAGCTTCCACGCCCTTAACATTTTCTGCTGTTCCTGCTGCAAGTTTAGTTGAACCTTCTTTTAAACTTCCTGTGGCTTCATCAAGCTTTGCAAGTGAGTCTGATAAATTTAATAATTTTGCTGGATCAACTTCTCCTTCAAGTTTTTCAATTCCTTGGTTTATTGAAAGATTTATTTCATCAGCGCCACGACTTAATCTTGCTGAGCCTTCTTCAAGCTTTTGAAGACCCTCAGGTAGCTGTGACAATCCATTATTTAAATTTGCTGAACCTTCTGCAAGTTTTGCAGTTGCTTCTTTTAACTCACCAAGACCTGCAAGGGCTCCCATATTTTGTTCCATGCCCTTTAGTCCTGTTAATGTATTTGCAACATTTTGAGTTGATGCACCAATATTTTGTGCATTTGCGCCAATATTTTGTGAAGCTTCTCCAAGGCTATTTATAACTACATATATTTGAGAAGCTTGTTCACTTTCACCATTTGCTTCTAAAGTAGCTGCCACTTGTTTAAGTGTTCCAATGGAGTTTTTAATTCCTTGAATATTTCCTCCAATGGCATTTGCATTTGATGCGATATTTCCAAGGTCATCTGACACATTTATATTTGAAAGTCCTGACATATCTGGAATGGACATGCCTTGTACTTTTTCATTTAGTCCTTGTATTCCATTGTTTAGTTCGGTACTACCTGCATAAAGTTTTTCAGAACTATTTACAGCTTCATTTAATCCACCGTTTAGACTCTTTGCCCCATTAGATAGACTTGAAATTCCATTTTGTAGTTCACTAACTTTTGCTACAACAGAATCTTTTTCCCATTCTAAATTTCCAAGTTTTTCTGATCCCTCTCTTAGTTGACCTGTGGCGGTTTTTAATTTGCCAAGGCCTTCGTCAAGTTTTTCTGATCCTTCATTTAATTGTTTTGATCCCTCAACTAGCTTTGGAGTGTTTTCATTTAATTTTGAAACACCTTCAGTGTATTTATTTATGCCTGATGCCAAGTTGTTTGATCCATCTGCCATTTGATTAATAACTCCTGGCAAATACTTAACTTGATTTAATGCATCCCCAAGTTTGTTTTCTAAAACTCCAGTCTTGTCATAAAGTTCCTTTGAACCGCTTTTAAGTTTTGTTGCACCGTTAGATAGTTCATTAATTCCTCCACTTAACTTATCTGTTGCATCGGTAAGTTTTTTTGATGCATCTACAAGCTTTGCAGAGTTATCTTCAAGCTGTTGAAGTCCATCTCTAAGTTTTCCAATTGAGTCCATTTTAACATCTTCTTGGAATAGCTCGTTGGATATTACAACATATGACTCAATAGGC
The DNA here is from genome assembly GCF_928097925.1 of Mediannikoviicoccus vaginalis. Taxonomy (GTDB): domain Bacteria; phylum Bacillota; class Clostridia; order Tissierellales; family Peptoniphilaceae; genus Mediannikoviicoccus; species Mediannikoviicoccus vaginalis. The sequence continues at coordinate 1,873,639 of NZ_CAKMRI010000001.1, read as the reverse complement.
ACATAGTCCTTAATATCCATTTCCATTTCAGCACTGTCTTTAAACTCTTCCATTTGCTTTTCTTCTAAAATATCTTTGAAGTTGTCTTTTAGTCCTGGTGTAAGAACTGTTGTAACAACTTGATTCTTTCCATCTTTTATAACTTTAGAATTTTTTGCGACAATATTTGAAACATTTTCTTCACCAAATGTCATTGCACTCATTACAACATATGGTGCATATATCTTTTTATTTTGTCCATCTATCTTTTCATTCTTAAAATTATTATTCTTTGCGTTTACTACAATTTTTAATCTTCCAGACTTTCCTTCTAGATCTTTGTTATTTACTTTCTTTCCATCGAGATAATATTCAATTTCCACATCTACTGGAATATCTTTTTCAGTCACACCTTGATAATAAACATCTTTTTTATCCCTATTCCAGTTTATATATCCATTTTCTCCCTCTATCTTTTCGTCAGTTTTTAAATCCTTTATATCATTTAGATCGGTCTTGTCTTTACCATTAATATTTTCATCTGAGTTTAACCAAACAGAAACCAATTTTTCCTTAACCTTATTGTCCTCTTTGATTACATAAACTGTTTCACTTTTGTTTATTGTACTTTGGGCTGCAAAGCTTGTGTTTGCAATTGCAAGTGAGGATGCAAGAGCAACTGCAAGAGCCCTTTGTAAATTTTTATTCATTTTTTCCTCCTCTTAATCCTTTTGTAGTCTTTTTAATAAATGGAAATACTACTGAAAGCACAGCTGGCAATAGAAAAATAATTACTGCCATACTTATGATTGCACCTCTTGCAAGGAAGGTACAAATTGTTGATACTATCTCCATCTTTGAATATAGTCCCACGCCGATTGTAGCAGCCATAAATGACAATGCGGATGTAACGATGGACTTTGAAGTTTCCTTTGTGGCAATCTTTAAAGAGCCATCAACGTCATTTGACTTACTATATTCATGCATAAATCTATCGGTCAATAGAATTGAGTAGTCTATTGTTGAACCAAGTTGTATAACTCCTATGATTATTGAAGTTATAAATGGTATTGTCTGTCCTAAATAGAATGGAATTCCCATATTGATTTGAATTGCCAGTTCTATTGCAGCAATTAACACAATTGGAATAGCAAGGGACTTAAACACAAATACCAAGATTAGAAAGACCACGGCAATTGATACGATGTTTACCCTTTTGAAGTCGGAGTTTGAAATAATTGTAAGGTCGTCGGTTAAAACCGCTTCTCCTGTTAAATATCCTTCGTCATCGTATTTATTTATAATATCTCTCATTTCCTTTATCTGATTTCTAACTTCCTTTGAAGCTGTTTGATACTTGGAATTTACCATTAACATCTTGTATCCATCTTTTGCAAAGTTTTGTTGTAACTTCTTAGGTAAGAGCTCATCTGGCACGCTAGAACCAATCATGGTGCTTGTACTAATAACTGAGTTTATTCCATCAACATCTTCCAGTTCATCTATCATCTTATTTATAGAAGTATTTGAAACATCTTCTTTAACTATAATGAAGTGAGTTGTTGCCATATCATAATCTTTTTTCATCTTTTTAAGTGCAACTATGGAGTCCAAGTCCTGAGGTAGTGATCTATCTAGGTTGTAGTATACATTTGTATTTATGGATCCATAAATCGCTGGGATGAAAAGTAATAGGAACACAAGGGAAATAACTCTCTTATGTCTTATGTTAAATTCTGATAGTCTATCAAAAGATGGCATAAGCACTCTGTGATTGTACTTACTTACTGCCTTGTCTGTCAGTAATAACATCGGTGGAAGTACAGTTACCGTTGATATAAGTCCTATTAAAACTCCCTTACTCATTACAAGTCCAATGTCTTTACCAAGTCCAAGTTCCATCAAAATCAGAACAATAAATCCTGCAAATGTGGTTAAGGAAGAAGCAAATAGGGATGAAATTGTATTTTGAATTGCCCTCTCCATGGCGTCATTAATGTTTTCTCTCTTCTTCTTTTCTGCAACAAATCTATGATATAGAAATATGGAGTAGTCCATTGTTACCGCCAGTTGAAGTGTTGCCGCAATGGCCTTGGTTATATAGGAAATGTCTCCAAGGAATATATTGGTTCCAAAGTTATATACAACTGCATAGCCTATTGTGAGCAAAAATAAAAACGGTATAACCGTAGATTCATTTGTAAGTGACAACACAATTAAAGCAAGTACTACTGCCAGTGCCACATATATAGGAGTTTCTTTATCTATAACATCCTTTGTATCTTTTACCAGTGACGAAATCCCACTTAGGTACATCGGTTTTGAGTCAAGCTCTCTTATCTTTTCTATTGCTGACATGGTCACAAAGGAAGATGAAGAATTTTTAAACTTTACAAGCATCAATGTACTGTCTTCGGAATAGAAAACATCCTTCACCTCATTGGGTAAAAAATCTTTCGGTATGCCTTCTCCAACTATGGAAGACTTTGAAATTACATCTTCAACTCCTTCTATTTTTAAAATTTCTTCTCTTAATTTTTCTGCATCCTGGTCTGAACCTTCTAAGATTAACATCCCGGTTGCAGCATTATTAAAGTTCTCATCAAGTATCTTTTGTCCTTCTGTAGACTTTAGGTCTGAAGGTAAATAAGTTAGTATATCATAATTAACATCTGTGTTCTTATAACCAATAAATGATGGTATAAGAAGTAAAGTCATTATTAGTAGGACTAACTTTGGGTGATGAGAAACAAATCTTGAAAATTTCTTCATATTCTCACCTTATCTAAAAATTTTTTCTACTATTCTAAATAGTACAGATTTCATTTCGTCTACATTAAGCAGTGAACCTTCCATCATGGAAGACTTGCATGTTGAAATAACTATGTGCATAGTTAGGGATAAAATATATAATTGCTCCGCTTCAGTATGTCTTTCAGAAAACAGCTCCTGATACTTGCTCAGTATAAATTTAAGAGCACAGTCGGCGTCCTTAAATCTTTCGTCATTTTCAACCTTGGAATATAAAACCCAATTCATATTTTTTGAAATCAGTTCAAGTTCCATAGGATGTTCCACCATATAATCGATGATGTAACCAATAAATGAGTTATATCTTTCAGTAGCGCTACTTCCCTTGCAAGATTTCTCTGCATCGTATAGCACATCAACCATTACATCTGTGACAATCTTTTCTTCCAGGTCCTTCTTATCTTTAAAATAAAGATAAAAAGTTCCTAGACCAAACTTTGTACTTCGCATAATATCCCTAATGGAAGTCTTTTCAATCCCCTTTTCTTCAAAGAGTTTTATTGTCTCTTCCATTATTCTTTTTTCTTTTTCTCTTTTATTTTTATTTTTATTTAGCATAATCTCCCACCTAATTGAACACTGTTCATTTTCGACAAGAATAATAATAACACTAAAATGAACATTGTTCAATACCTTTTATGAAATTTTATCATATATTTTTTTATATGTGGTTTTGTAATTGTGATTAAAGATTGAAATCTCAACAATATTTTTTAATTTTTCACAAAAAAATAAGGGGTCTCCCCCTTATTCATAATCTATAACGCCATTTTGTAAATTTCCAATACATCCTTTTCTTCCAAGTGAACGAAGCCTGCTATCTCTGGCTTTTCTCTATTTGCCATACAGTTCTTTGCCATAATTTTAAGATCTTCTTCATTAAAGCCTTCTTCTCTTAAAGTCTTTGGAATACCAATTGATACAAAGAACTTTCTCAACTCTTCTATCGCCTTCTTTGCATCTTCTTCAAAGGAGTTTCCTCTTTCTAAATCAAACACATTATGTCCAAAATCCGCAATCTTTTCTTCCGTTTCTTCATTTAAGCAATACTCCAACCAATATGGTGTAAGTATTGCAAGTCCAACACCATGTGTAATGTCTTTAAGCGCAGAAAGTTCGTGTTCCATAGCATGCACTGACCATGCAGTGGACTTTCCACTGTCAAGTAGTCCATTTATTGCCCAGCTGCCTGCCCACATTAAATTTGCTCTTGCTTCGTAGTTTTCTGGTTCTTCAATTGCAATTGGTCCATATTTTACACAGGTTTTTAAAACGCCTTCTGCAAATCTATCTTGTAAGTAAGCCCCGTCCTTTAATGAAAAATAATTTTCCATTGTGTGACTCATAATGTCCGCTGTTCCCGCTGCTGTATGATACTTATCAACGGAGAATGTAACTTCTGGATCCATTACTGCAAACTTTGGTAATACATATTCACTGCCCCAGCCTAACTTTTGTCCTGTTTCTTCGTTTGTTATAACTGAAGCCACGTCCATTTCGGAACCAGTTGCTGAAAGAGTTAGTACTGATCCAAGAGGCACTGCGTCAACTGGGTTATGTTTTCCAATAACTATATCCCATGGGTCACAGTCGGCCTTAGCTCCAGCAGCCACAAGCTTTGCCGTATCAATTGTAGAACCACCACCTACGGCAAGGATAAAGTCAATATTATTTTTCTTTACCAACTCCACCCCTTCACGACATTTATCGATTCTTGGATTTGGAACTACACCTGAAAGTTCATAGTATGAAATATTGGCGTCTTCTAAAATTTTTACAATTTTATCATATAGGCCAATCTTTTTTATACTTCCCTGTCCATAAACAAGTAGTACCTTGTTGCCATATTTTTTAATTTCTTCAAGAATTTCATCAAGCTTGTCTCTACCAAATAAAATTTTGGTTGCAATATTAAAATTAAAATCTTTCATTCTATCTCCCCCTATCTTAATTTAATATACCCAGTTTGATTTACTTGATACTATCCTTCTAGCTTTTATAAAATTTATCAAAATCCTTAACCATCATCATGATTCTATTTCTATCCTCTTCAAGAAGTTCTCGTCCCTCATCTGTGATGATATAGAACTTACCACTCCCTTCGGCCTTTGCCCTCTCAATAATATCTTCTTGCAAAAACTGCGCCAAGAGTGCATAGAGAGTTCCCGGAGCAAGTTTTATTCTTCCATTTGTAATCTCACTAACCCATGAGGTTATTTCCGAACCATTTCTCGTTTCACAAAGGGCAAGTAGTATATAGTACATGGGCTCAGTTAGTGTTTGAAACTTATTCCTTGCCATTTGCATCACCTAAAAATTTATCTATTTCTTCTTTAATTTCGGGATTATTAATCTCTCCTTCTACAACTAATATGACTCTGCCCTTTAAAACGGCATATCTATTTCCTTCAGAAAGCTTGTAGGTCTTATCATAATCATATTCTTTAGAAATATCTTTTACATGTTCTCCGAAGTACGGATGATTTTTTGCATTTTTTATAATCCTCTTGTAAAGATTTTTTGAAGTGCCTTCGTCTTTGGAAATAGTTCTTTCAACACTAAACTCTTCATTTGAATAGATTTTGTGTTCATTTAAAAACATTCCCTTACTAAGTTCGGTAACTTCATATCCCTTACTAAATTCAGTATTTTTATTAATGGGCAGTTTATTTGCAATACTATAATTCATAAAATAGGTTATACCAAAGATTGCAACAACGATTAGAGCAAAAATTTTCTTTTTTGAAGCTGTGCTGATATTCATAGTCTTAATCTTCTTTCTGAAAAGAAACACTAAAATCCACATCAAAACAAATGGCGTCCATAATAGCAAAGTGTATTTTAATCCTAGGGTTGGATTAACATCAACAAATTGTAAAGTTATGCCTACTATTATCAAAATTAAACTCGCCATTATAAGATATACAAAGAACTTTGAAAAGCTAACCTTACTAAACTTCAAATCCCTAGTATAACTTACATCTCTATTTCTTCTATAGAACACAGAATAATCCACAAGGGCCAACAAGTCGAAAATCAACATTAAAAGTACGGATGGACCAAGTACCATACTATAGTTAGAATAATAAAACTCTTCAGATAAAAAGTTTGCAAAGGTGAAAAAATGTAAAAGTAATAGCACCACGGACAAAATGGCAGTTGAAATGATTTCTCTTTTTACAGATGTTCGTAATATTTTTAGCTCTTCCACATCGTCATTGTATAAACTTTTATCTTTTGCTCTAGTTTTATACAAATTCATATTGTAAGATTTAAAAATAAAATCATAGCCATATCCCTTTGCCATTTCATTTAGGTCATCAAGCTCCTGTTTTGAAAATGCATTGTACTTGTCCTCGTTATTTGAAATAACAAATTTATAATCCACGTCCTTAGGCTCAGTCTTTTTAAAGAAGTGCATAAAAGAAAATTTTACTTTTTCTATTTCATAGCCCTTCTTCGCCATCTCTTTATACCAATTTTCAAAGAGTCCAAAATTTGCATACGTTAAAAATCTAAATCGTAACATAACTCCCTCCTTAGTATCGACTATCGATACTTTAATTATATATCGATAGTCGATACTTGTCAATAAAAAAAGATTAGGCCCTCACCTAATCTCTATATAATATGTTTTCTAATTTCATCTGATATCTTTTTATTATTATGATTATCCAAATACTCCAAATAGTTTTTAGTATTCTTAACATCAATTCTATCAAAAGCAACTAATAAATCTTTTATGGCTTCTACTCCATAATTTTTATATATCTCATAAAATATTAAAGTTCCTACACTATGAACTTCTTCTGGTCTTTTTTTACCTAGTTCATTTAATATAAGTTTTTTATTACCAACTTCATCCCTATGAAGTTCTATAAATTCTTCAATATCTCTTTTTTCACAGTTTAGAACAAATAAGTATGCGGACCATTCCGCTATCGTTTCATTTAACCAATCCTCCCAAGAATTTACATTTGCACCTTTCGCATAGCTATGGGCAAGTTCATGGGCAAGTCCCTTAAATGATGAACTAGATTCGAAGTCAACATAATCTTTGTCCGAAGTTATTACAACAAGATCTTTCCTCTTATATGCAGAATCTTCCCAAATCTCATTGTAAGGTAGAATAACCATGTCTTCTTTATTACAAGTTTTTCTGCCATAAAGATCTTCCAGATATTTTCTTGCCAAATTGTGATTTTTAAAAATATATTCTACATATGGCCTTTGAAATTCCTCATAGTATATTTTAAGATATTCACTTTCTTTTATCTTATAAAAATCTCTATTTAAAAGGATTATGTTACAATCGTCAACTACAGGATCTGTATAATTAATTTTCCAAATTTTTTCTCTTTCGTCAAACTCTCCCTTAACAAGTTCATAATTTTTATATGTTTTTATCCTAACATCAAAATTTGTATCTGCATCAAATCCTATTGGATACCATCCGTTATATAGTGAAAAATGAATGATTTTTTCTTCAAAATACCTATAATAACCTGACAACTTTCCTCTATACTTAATTATTAAATTGCCTTCCTTATCCTTTGGTAAAGTTACAGTATATTTAATCATCTCAGGCAGAAATTCCATTTTATAATCTTCTTTATTAAATTCTAAATTCTTATCATTTAATAAAATTTTCTCAATATTGAAAGATTTTGCCAAAGCGAAACAAAAATTATTTTTCTCTTTTAAATATTTAGATATATCAATTTCACAAACTACAATTATTTCCTCTGAAACAAAGTCACACTCCACACTTAGCTTCATATTATTTCCCCCATTTCTACCATGTACAAAGCCCCGTCTTTTCTTGGAACTTCCAAAGATTTCTTAAAATAAATCCATCTTCGTAATATTTTTCAATTGGTACTGTATACTCTCCGTCTTTGTTATTCCAAATTCTATTATAATAACTCTTAATGTCTTTGTAAATTTTTCCGTCATGCGGAAGAATCATTTCAACATCCGTTTCAAGGTTATAGTTTTGAATATTTCTTCTTGTGAAGTTGGCGCTTCCTAAAATAGCCCTTGCATCTTCCTTAGAAAAGTCGAAGAAGGCAAGTTTTGTGTGGAACTGCTCTCCATGGGTTTCGTACCATCTAACATTAATATCGGGATTTTTATCCACCAGCTCACTAAGTGCTGGCCTGTTTGGACTTCCATTTTTTTCAATTCCAAAGGCGTCCTTATTTAAATCCGCAATTATATTTACTTTTACGCCACGTTTAGAAGCCTCTGCTAGTTCACTTAATAATTTTCTGTCAGCAATATAAAATATAGCAATATTTATTTTGTCGCCTTTTTCTGCCTTAGAAATATTTTCTCTAAGGGCGTCATAAATTTTTCCTTCGGTTATAACTCTTAAGTTTACGTCAGGATCTTTTTTATTCTCTGCTTTAAAGCTATTTATATTAGGATAATCTTTTTCCACCAGACCAAGCTCCGACTTTATAAGGTCCTCCATGGCCTTGCCATAAAAACTAATGGCAACATTGGAGTGGTTCGAACTTGGGTCGTGAGGATTTGAAGATGAAACAATGGCCCTTTGGTCAGTGACCAACACCTTTCTATGATTTGCCTTGAAGTTTAAAAGCCTTAGGAATGACCTTACTGAAATCTTTGGGCCCTTTGGGTCAAATAGATTTCTTATTCTGCCACCTTCTGGGGAACCCATCCAATTTAAATAAAATTTATAAAATCCAGAATAAAGTGGATTTGAATCCCTAATTTGACTTTGATTTGTTATGGTCACATCAATGCCATTTTTCATTAATTTTTTTATATTTTTTTGAGTGTATGCACCATAAAAATTGTTAAGCTCGTCTGTTATAAACACGATATCCATATCAGGATTTTCTTTTTTCTTTTCAATTAGAGCGTCAGTCATTTCTTCAACTTGATTGTCAAAACTCATCTTCTTTCTATCGTATTCATCATTGTATAGAAACAAATCGAGAACGATAAAGTCCTTCGCTTCCTTAATTGCTTCCATTTGTTTTTTGAAAATGACACTTTCTTTTTTTATTTCACCGTCTTTTTTATATCTTAAATCATATAAAAATTCCACATCTTCCGCCGCGTAAAATTCTCCGTCAGTATTTGACTTGTCGTAGCTTTTTGTAGTCAAGCTATATATAAATGGAACTATCAAAAGTACCAATACGACTACTATAATAATCTTCTTTTTCATTTTAACTCCTCCGAGTTTTCATTTTATTTAATACATTGTATTTTTAATTTATGTATCTATTATAACATTTAGGAAGATAAATGAGAACAATTGAAGATTTAAACAATCCTATAGTAAAAACTCCTATGGTTCAAATAGACTTCACATAAAAGGGCGACAATAAAAAACATTTATCAAAAGACCTTATGGGCGATGAACCTGTAAAGGATCACTATTTATCAAAAGATGTGGAAATATTAGGATTCAAAGTAATAAGGTAGTTAAGACAGCCTCTTGATTGGTAAAACTAATTAATAGGTTTTATTTATCCTAGTCTTTTACTTTAAACTAGAGTATAATCTAATCAATAAGGAGAGGCTATGGACGAAAAAAGAAAACTCAAATTTATTTTTTATGCATTTGCACTTCTACTTGTTATTGGTGTAATAGGTTATAAAATCCTTTTAAAAGTAGACTTTGTAGATGCACTATACATGACAGTCATAACTATATCCACCGTAGGTTTTGGTGAAATTGGTACCACCAGTAACCTATCGGAAATATTTTCCGTATTTATGATATTTTTAGGTGTTGGTGTAGTTGGATATGCCTTTACAACGGTGGTTGCCATGTTTGTTGAAGGTAAGGTTGTAGATTTGTGGAAGGGAAGTAAGATGGATAAAAAAATTTCTGCTCTAAATAATCACTACATAATCTGTGGTTCTGGAGAGTTGGCAGAGGTAATCATAAATAAATTTATACATGAAAATTTAGATTTTGTTGTTATCACCGACAAGCATGAAGACCTGGACGACTATAGTCACCATAATATTTTGGTTATAGAAGGTCATTCCACTGAAGAGAGCGTTTTAGAACGTGCGGGAATTGAAAGAGCTAAAGGTCTTGTTGCAACTTTGGATAATGAAGTAGACAATATTGTAACAGTTCTTACTGCTAGGGATTTAAATAAAGAAATATATATTATTGCTAATGCAATTACCAAGTCGGGAAGTGAAAAACTATTAAAGGTTGGCGCAAACAAAACTCTATCTGCCACAGAAATAAGTGGTAAGAGAATGGCGTCACTAATGATAAAACCAAATATTATTTCATTCCTAGATGTATTTACAAGGGTTGGCGAAGTGGAGCTGGACCTTGAAGAAGTTGTTGTTATGAACGGCTCTTACTTAGAAAACAAAAATTTAATTGAAGCACAAATACCTAAGAAGACTGGGCTTATTGTCCTTGCAATAAAAAAGATTGAAGACGGTAAGATGCTCTTCAACCCTCCAGGGGATTACACTTTTAAAATTGGCGATGTGCTAATTGTACTGGGAAGGGAAGAACAGGTTGATAAGTTAAGACACTTAGGTGACGAAATAAAATAAGGCTATCACTCGATAGCCTCTTTTAATGCCTACAAAAATTTTTCTCTTATTATTTCTGACATCTCCATGAAATTTTCCCTAAAGATGTAGTGACTTCCACTCATTAAATATATTTCTCCGTAATTTTCTTCAAAGGCATTTTTAGTTTCGATATATCTCCAGTCCTTATCCTTGTCCTCTTTCTTTGTTAGGAAAAATATTTTTGGTGTCTGTCTTGGATAATGTAAATCCTTTATTTTATTCCAGTTATTTGCAAAGTTTCGTCCCTCATTTAAATTGTCCTCATTTGCAAAGTCTCTATATAGCCTATATCGTATCTGTGCTTTTATTTCATCACTATAATAGTTGTTGTCCGCCATAAACCACTTTGGATTTATCCACGATGCAATTCTTATTAGGCCAAGCTTATTTGACCACTTTCTAAGAATTGGAAGAAAAGTATTGCCAGTGTACTCCAGTTGATGTGGCACCGACGTATCCATTCCAATAAAACCTACCACTTCATCTTCATATTTGTTTAGATAGTAAATGGAATACACCCCAGAAATTGAATGGGAACATAGAATATAGTTCTTGTATCCAAGTTTTTGAATAACTTCATGTAACTCTTCAGCGATGTTCTCCACTGTTCTAGGTGTGCCAATAACATCCGAGTCACCATAGCCAAATGGTTCAATTGCAATAACGTGAAAATCTTTTGAAAGTTCATTAATTAGAGGCGAAAAATCAAGGCCCGGTGCTGTGGTTCCATATCCTGGATCTATGATAATAACCTTTTTATCCTTTGGACCCTTTTCAACAATATTTATTTTTTTGCCCCTTATTTCAATCTTTTCTCCATAGTCTACTATCTTATCTTTCTCCTTTATAAGCATATACTTATTAATCGAAAAGGTAATAAGTAGAAAGACAAATAACATCGATATAATTTTGAAAAATTTCATAACCTCACCCGATTCCTCCATAGCTACGCTATTTAATTTGGTCGAGTATCTCTTTTGTCTTTTCCACATCCATATGATGATAGAATTTTCCATTTATCATAATATTCGGCCCATCTTTACATTTTTTAAAACAATTTTGTGCCCTAAGTCTAATGCGACCATCTTTAGAAGTCTCGTTAAAATCCATTCCAAGTGTACTCTTCACAGTTTTTAAAACTTCCATGGAGCCATTCTTGGCACATCTCGGTCCAGTACAACAAATAATTTCATACTCAACCTTCGACTCCTTAATGGAGGGCATAAACTTGATTATGGTCTTAATTATTTTTTCATCTAGACCAAAGGCATCTGCAATTTGTTTTTGATGACTAATGGATACATATCCAAAATCATCTTGACAACTTCTAATTGAAACCTTCGCCCCCTCTTGACTACCTTTACCAAAACTTAGAACAGTTTCTTCTAGCTTTTCCCTAAATATAAGTTCTTCATTACTACCTTCTAACATACTACCACCCTCTATTATTATACTTTCTTTATACCCAAAAAGGATTAATTATCTGCAATAAAACCTGCTAACAAAAGTCAAGCATAACCTGAAATTAATTTCAGGTTATTTGATTATTTGAGTAATTAAATTATTGCATGGCAAACAAACCGAGTGTAATCAATCGGTTTGTTTAGTGTAATTTTAGATTTTATGCTACTTTTAATTCTTGTTTTTGAGCTTTTGATTCCATAACTCTTGCATAGTAGATTCTTAAGAATTTGTTTAATCCTGCAAATTTACATACTTTTTTGGCTTTTCCTTCTTTTTCTTTTTTTATCATGTACTTATATATTTCATTTTCTGGTTTTTTAGCACTCATCATACATTTCATTGCCTGGTAGCCTACTTTTCTTAGTATTGCATTTCCTCTTTTACTTATTTTCCTTTGATCTGCTTTAAAGTTTCCTGATTCATATGGTGGTGCGTCTATTCCTATAAAGGATATTAGGCTTTTTTTGTTTTTAAATTTTGATAGGTCGCCAAATTCTGCTACTATTTGTACTGCTAATTTTTCTGATATTCCTGAGAATTTTTTTGCTTCTTGATATTCTTCTAAGGGCTCGGATATTTCTATCATTTGTGATAAAATTCTATTTAGAATCTGATTTATTTGTTTTATCAGGTTTATTCCTTCTCTGATATTTGTTTCTATTTTTGAGTTATGGGAAGGTTGTGTTGAGATACTATCCTCTGCTAATTGGTAAATGGCTTTTGCTTTGTTTGCATTTGGATGGTATCTCTTTTCTTTTGCCCACCTTTTATATTCTTCTATAAATTCTTTTTCTGTTTTTTTTAATACTAGGTCTTTATGCCACCATTTTTCTAAAAAGTCTAAGAGTTTGTCTTTTGAAAAGTCTCCTGAATTATGTAGTATTAGTTTTTTTATGCCTGGAAATGTTTGATGTATTGTTTGATCTATGTAGTTCATTTGATCGATTCTTAGCTCCATGTAATGTTGGTAGTTTCTGTTTAATTCTTTTAAGACTCTGTAGTTTTCTTCATCTACTTTGTATTCTTCTAATTCTTTCCAATACATTAGTCCATATTCTGCTATTTGTTTTGCATCCATCTTGTCATTTTTTGCTTTTCTAAAGTTTAATGCTCGACAATATTGTTTCATTTTTAATGGATTTATTACTGTTACAAAGTATCCTCTATCTTTTAATTCATAAAGTATTGGTAGATGATATTTTCCTGTTGCTTCCATTGTTATTTTTACTTCTTCTTTTAATTTTTCTAGTTTCTCTATTAATTCTTCTACTTTTGTTTTTTTAAGAGAAACATCAAAGGGTTTCCAAATTATTTTGTTTCCTTGTTCTAATGCACAAACTGTTATTTTTTCTTTTGATATGTCTATTCCTACAGATATCATAATTTTCCTTCTTTCTTATTATTTTGTAGTTTCTACCTGCACCATTACACTCTTTTTAGCTTGTGACACGGACGTTTTGCCCAACCTGCTTAACCGAATATGAATAATGAAAAGGTAGTTGACAGTTTTATTGGCGGATGTTTCAACCCTAAAAACGCCTCGTCATACTACATCTTCATTATACAAAAATAGTGCAAGATAGGAATTACTTCCTTTCTTACACTATTTATGGTACTAAAAACCACCCCTAAGGGTGATCTCTTAAAGATTAAAATAGATTCTAATTAGTCCAAGTATCAACATGTGAACTGGATAGAATAAATAATTTAACCATTTGTATTGCTTTCCTCTCTCGCCGTTGTAGGTAAGGGTCATACCAAAACCTAAAAACGAATATAGTTCTTTTAAAACTGAAAGATATCCAAGGCCTGCCCCAAGTAGTGGCTTGTCGTAGAAGATATAGTAAATGTATGCAATAACTATGGCATGGTAGTCGTAGTCAAGACTTAGTTCCATGGCAATGAATCCAAAGACCGCCACAATGATTATTGAAACAATATACCATAACACCTTGTTTTTAATTTTGTCCTTTATACTGTCAATAATCCAAATTGTAAGAAGGCAAAGAGCCAAAGTAAACATAATATTATTCCAATTTGGTTGGTAAATTGTTTTTGACGTAAAGATGTCAAAAGGTATTTCAGTTATAAAACCGAAAATTAAAAGAGTTAAAAAGTATTTCTTTCTATTTCTCGTCTTGAAAAAGCCTTCCACTACAAAAAATATAAATAATGGAAAAGCAATTCTACCTAAAATTGAAAACAGATTAGATAGATGAAGTAAAAATCCCTTTCCATCTAGAAAAGGCGTTATCAAACTATTGTTAACATGATCTATAAGCATTGATAAAAATGCAATATACTTTAGCTGCGCCCCATTTAAAACTTGGAACTTCTTTAGCTTTTCATTTTCAAATCTTTTATTTGTATCCATAATTCCTCCTGTAAAAACATTTTTAAATTTTAGCACGCCAATATGCTTTTGTCAATAAATAATATTTTAAAGACAAATTTATGGATATGTATTTAAATTGTCCTTTAGCTTAAACAAAATTAAAATCATACTCTACTATCAAATTATATTTTTATCAACTATATAAAGTAAATAGTGGTTTTATCAGACACCAAGACCTTGAATTAATAAGCCATTTCATTCAATGCATTTTGATTTTATGATATTATGAATTTGGTGATTATATGAAAAGAAAAACAAGAATTTTTTTATCCTCTTTTATTTTGCTTATTTTGATAGGATCTTTTTCCTACTATAAATTTAAAACCAAAAGCGATATTAATTCCATTAATTTAAAAGAATTAGAACCTAAAGATTTCAACTTGAGTAAAGAGGACTACATAGAAGATTTTGATTTTGTATATAAAACTTTAAAAGAATACTACCCATTTTTTGAGTTAAATAGTGAATTAAACAACATCAATTGGCTTGATAATAAGGAAAAGTATGAATCTTATATTTCTAATTCAACAAACGATATCTTATTTTATCAAAGAATGAATGAAGTTTTAAATGAACTCAATAATCCACATACTCAACTAATTCCAGAATCGTATGGTGTGCATATGTATTTAAGTTATTATAATTTGCCTTCTTCCAATTGGCGTCATGATATTTCAACATTATATGAAAAAGATGATGTTAGAAGAAGATACAATATCAACAATGAAACGATTGAAGAGTATATAATTGAAAGAAAAAATAATGATGACTCAACCATGTCTCCTCAAGGAAATTTAATTGCTCATAAGATTATAGAAGATGAACTTGCATATATTAGAGTCAATTCCATGTTAAATGACTTATATATTAAAAACGATAAAAAGGTTTTGAAAAAATTCCTAAAAGAAATAAAAGACTATAACAACTTAATTTTAGATATAAGAGACAATACTGGTGGAAGCACTGAGTACTGGCAAAAATTTTTACTACCAAAAATTATAGATAGAGATTATGAAACAACCTTCTATTTATTTATAAAGTCAGGTAAGCTTAACAAAAATATCCGAGAAAGGGAAAATTTTAAGACAGATGTTAATGCCTTTTTAGACAGGACTAATTTCAATAATGAAGTAAAAGGAATTTTACAAGAATTTGATTGTTATCTTGAAAGCAAAATGATAGTAAAACCTGATATAAATTCAATAAAATTCAAAGGAAATATTTATCTTTTAGTAGATGATAGCGTTTATTCATCTTCAGAATCCTTGGCTTCATTTTGTAAGGAAACTGGATTAGCTAAATTAGTTGGAACTAAAACAGGAGGAGATGGTATAGGAATTGATCCTATCCAAATTAATCTACCTAACAGTGGATATGTTTTGCGATTTCCAAATAATTTAGGAGTTACATCATCAGGATCTATAAATGAACTTGATAAGACAAGTCCTGATATAATAGTCGAAAAAAACATTACAGATATATATTCGAATTTTTTAGACCAAAAAATTATTCAGGCAGTTATTGAAGATGCTAAAATCAATAGGTAAAATACAAGACACAAAAAACATTTAGAATTTTCTAACTAATTTCAAAAAATACTAAAGAAATCTTAAAAGAACTTAGTAAGCCAAAACATAGGCAATTATCATTCATTTTTTTTATGTGTATAACAAAACCAAAAAGGACTGAACTTCTTTACGAAGTCAGTCCACTTTTTTATCCGTTTATTATTTTTAATTCTTTAACCATATTTAGCCTTGATATTTTTATCTTCTCTACTAGATGGACCAATATAAATGTTACTATGCTAAGTACATAGGCCAATATAAATATTGATTTCGGAATTGGAATATCAAAATATGCATCAAATTTTTCCATGGATATAAATAGCATGTATTTTATGAGCTTGTCCAAAATAGGTATTAAAATTATCTGATACACTATTAGGGTTAAAAATATGGTATTTATATAAACTTTTGAAATTTCTCTGTCCCTAAATCCAAAAATTTTAAGATATGTTATATTGACCTTTGACTTGTCAATTATTAAGGACGAGATCATTGAGGTTAGTATAAAATAAAATGTTAAGGAGACTACTATTAACATGGTAAATACAACTCCAAAGGAGTCTAGGAAATGGTCCATAAATTTTGACATTCCATTTTTATTTAATTCAGTAATTAGATTGTCTTTTGAAATGTCTAACTTTTTATCTGACATATAACTATTAAAATAATCTTTGTCTTTTTCTATTATTTTGTTTAAAGCCTCTCTAGTTGTAAAAATTTGAAACAAACTATTGTCCTTGTCTATGTCTTTTATTTTTAATTTTTTTATCTTACTGTTGTAGCTTTCCCTAATTCTAAATGTATCTGATTTTTCTAAATTAAATCTTTTTGAAAATCCAGAAGAAACTATAACTTCATCTTCTTTCAAATCTTCTACTTTTAGATTTTTGTATTTACTATTTTTGTCAACACCATAAAATTGAATCTCTTTGTTTTCACTATCAACCAATTCTGCTTTAACCACTGTTGCGACATCCGCATTCACATCTTTGTTTTGCTTTTGCTTTACAAAATAAATGTGATTATACTTCATCTCAGTTTGCATATTTTTAGCATAATTTTTAAATACAGGCTTTGCCGAAAGTGAAAATACTAAAATTAAATTTGCTAAAAATACTCCGAATAAAAGAGCTATGAAATTTAATTTGTTAGAAAATATAATTCTCGTTTTAAATTTCCTTAAAAATGAAATGTTTTTTAGCTTTAGTCTTGTATTCCTCTTGGTCTTCTTTAAATTTTTTCTCAAAAAATTCACAGGACTAAATTGTAAACATCTGCTAATCACAACATAGTTTATTACCAAATAGATTATCATTGGTAATAAAGATGTAATGACCAATGAGCGAGCAGTAAAGGTCACTTCAAATTTCGGTAGATCAAAGGATGCATAGTAAAGGGCTGCATATTTTTTATACAAATAAGTATATGAAATTATATTTCCCACTAATGATGATATTAGGGCGATGAAAAGTGGCATTGCCATGTAATTAAGTAAAAGCTCTTTTTTCCTGTATCCAGATGCAAGTAGTGTTCCAATTATTGGAGCTTCCTCTTCAATCAAGCTCTTTATTTGCACCGCGCTTATAAACGCAATTGCAATAAACAGTAGTATTGATGTCAAGGTCATAGTTGGAACATCCCCTCCCATATCATCAATTATATAGGTTATACATTTGTTATCAAACCTTGTGACGCCATCAATCATCAAGTTTTCTTTGTTTACAACCTTTGAAATATCCTTTAGTTTTTCCTTTGCTTCCCTTTCGTTTAAATCGTCTTCAGCGTGATAAGAGTAATTATATGTTATCTTTTCATTGGAAAATTTTTTAAATCCTGAATCGTTTAAAAGGCAAACTCCAAAATAGCCAGTATCCATAACTAGATCATCTCTGTTTTTAAGCAGTGACGAATAGTCTGGCAATGAAAACAGGCCTGTAATTTTAAATTTTTTACTTCCTATTTTGAAACTATCTTTTACCTTTAAATGATTTGCCCTTGCATAGTTTGCAGAAATTGCAATTTCATCTTCTGAGTTTGCAAGTCGACCTTCGTAAATTTGCGCTTTATTTATATTTTTTCTATTTTTAAAAACTCTTAAGCTCTTATTGCCTTTAACATCAGCTTCAAAATAAAAATTATCGTATAGTTTTAAAGACAGCTTTTCTATTTTTTCCTTCAAATCATCTGATAATTCATAAATAGTAGTGAAGTTTCCGTCTTCAACCTTGCCCTTTTCAATTTGACTGTAATATAGATTCTTAACAGACTCTTGAGATATGAAGAAAGAAGATGCAAACACTACTATAAATACCAGTGAAATAAAAATTGGAATAACTTTGAAGGGCTTTGATTTTATCTGTCTATAAACTCTCTTATTAATAGGATTTTTCATTTACCATACCACTTCCTTTGCGGAAAGCTTATTTGTATTAACTTCAAAGCTCTTTATCTTTCCACTATGCAAAGATAAAATCAAATCGCACATTTTTGCAATTTGAACGTTGTGAGTGGCTATAATAATAGTTGATTCATAATCTCTATTAAGTTGTTCTATTATCCTTAAAACATCTTTTGCGCTGTCATAGTCTAGGGCACCAGTAGGTTCGTCACAAATCAAAAGCCTTGGCCTTTTTATAATTGCCCTTGCTATTGATGTCCTTTGTGCTTGACCTCCCGAAATTTCATTTGGATATTTATATTTATGCTCAGTAAGCCCAAGTTCATCAATCAAATAATCTATATCCACTGGATTTTTAGATAAAAATTTTCCAACCTCAATGTTCTCAAATACATTTAAGTCACTGATTAAGTTGTAAAACTGAAAAATAAAACCCAAGTACTCACGCCTATAATTTTCCAATTCTCTTTTTGACATCTTACTTAATTTGTTATTAAAGACATCAACCTCTCCACCATCAATATTTTCTATGCCTCCTAAAATATTTAAAAGAGTTGATTTCCCTGATCCCGATGGACCAAGAACGCAAATTATTTTCTTATCTTCAAGCTTTAAATCAATTCCCTTAAGGACTTCAATCCGTCCCTGTCCCGAACCATAACACTTATGTAAATTTGAAACCTTAATCATAAAACTCACTTCCTTTTTAATACTTAATACAATCTAAATCCCATTGATAACGGTTCTCTCTTTGAGTTAATTATACTCCTGCTGATAACCTTTATCAATACATTTCTGTGATAAAGTTCTAAAATAAACAAGTTGCGGTTCTTTCTTGAGGATAATAAAAAATAAAAAAGGACTGAGCTTCTTCACGAAGTCAGTCCGTATTTTTTGTCTTATCCCCTACCCATTAATGAAACAATTTTTTCAAAGATATTATTTGAATATATTTCTTCCCTACTCAACATATTCCAGTCCAATATGTTTTCAGCATTTATTATTTCCTCTGGAAGCACTACACTTCCATCCTTTAAACTAATGCTTGGGGAGAATTCATATACATCATCTTTATATCTCATAACTATTTTTGCATTTGGTGCTATTTCACTTATATTTTGACATATTACAGTAGGACCTGTTAAAGACATTTTTTCTAAAGTGTAATTTGTTTTTTCCTTTAACTCTCCTCCATCTGAAATCTCAAGTTCCTTTAAAGCTATGCTAGTATTTTTAAACTTAGGGATTAAAAGATAATATTCTTGTCCCATAATTTCATATTCAGATGTTTCTTCATTTTCATTTAAATTCAATAATAGAGAAGGGTCCTCGTATTCATAATATACTTCTTGCCAAGGATAGAGCTTTGAAAGAACTTCAGTTAGACTATATTCATCCATCGATGATCCTAGGTATATCATAAAGGCCTTGCTATTTTCGTCTTCAACATCTACACCAAGTTGTCTTGCCATTTTTACATATTCCTTTAAATAAGGAGTGCTATTTACAGATCCTTTTTTTAGTTCTGTAGTTGCCATTTGCATTTCAGCATCTGTGTATGTATACATTCTATACAAAAACATCAGCCTTCCAACTTCATCCACAAAAACTTTTCCAGATTCATCATTAGCCGTATCCCATAGATGATTTAGAGCAAGCCCCTCCAAATTTCTAAGATTATATATAAACAAGTCATCAATTACAAATCTTTTAAAAGCTTCTTCATAGAGTTTGTAATCATTTAAAATTCCTTCTTCCATTAAAGAGATTTTTTCTTCCCTGTCAACGTCAAATTTATCTAACATATCATCATCACTAAGCAGTTTGCCATCTGGAAGAGAAAAATTGTAAATTTTGTTTAGCTCTATTGCCGATTCACTTATGTCAGTATATTGTATTCGCAAACTTAAAATATTTTCATCTTGGTATACTGAAAATGTAGAAGAGATATCAAGTTCATCATCATTTTCAACATCTTGATATGTTTCATATGAATTTTTCAAACCATTTGCAAGTTCTTCTATCTCCTGGTTTGCCTTTTGTGCATCTTTTGAATTTAAAAGGATTTTTGGAATATGAAATCCATCCCTAGGTCCCTTTGCCTGAGCAAAATACTTTTCATCCATAAATTCGGTCCAAGCTTCTCTATCCACAACTAGATTTGATAGAGAACCTTCTTTGGCTCCCTTTACAACTTCAAGTTGATCTTTTTTTGAAGCTGGATTATCCTTTTTTTCAGTTTCCTCTTGTTCATTTTGAATTTGTGAACTAATTCCACTACTTAAATTTTCCATTTTAGATGACTTACAAGATGTTACTCCAACTGAAACCAACACCAAGAGTAAAACTACCTTTATTAATCTTTTAATTTTCATCTACCTCCTTAAGATTTAATTAAAGTTAATGTGTACACTTTCCCTAGCGGTTAACAATTTAAAAATCCAAACTTATATCTCCAATGCCTTTTCAACTAAAACTAGATTAACATCTTTAAGTCCATTAAACACACATGGCACAATTCCAATTTCTTTATATCCCAATTTTTTATACATTGCTCTGGCATTAACATTTTTTTCATTTGTATCTAAACGAAGGTACTTGCATCCATTATTTTTTGCATACTCTTCATAAAATTTTACAAAACTCTTTCCCAGGCCCTTTCTTTTTTTATCTGGGTCAATTACAAGGGTGTGAAGTACCATTATTTCTTCTGGCTTTGCGTCATGATTCCATTTCGCCTTTTCATATACATCTACTTGTTCTTTATTGATTATTCCACTGCCAAAAAGAAACCCATCTTCTTCCATTACAAAGAGGTCGTCTCTTAGAGTAGCATCTTCCGCAGTTTTTCTTATTGGATAAATATCTCTTTTCCATCCGATTACAACTTTGCCTTTTTCTTCCGCTGTATGTATCTTGTCGTAAATTGAAACCACTGCATCAATATCTTTTGAAACTGCCTTTCTTATAATCACATTAGCCCTCCACTTTTTAATAATTATACCAAATTGTGCTGTTGATTAGTATTGAATTAAAGAATTGGTATAAAGTCTCCACAAAAAAACTGTTGGCAATATATTTCCATATCGCCAACAGTTTTTTATTCTGTAAATGCATCCATTAATATTTTTCTAAACTTTTCTATGTCTATTTCGGTAATTACTTTACAGTTGTAGTGACCATTTCTTTCCTTACGCAAGTCTCTGTAGCTCATTCCCCTTGTTTCGTCATTTTGTACATCTATTTTAATATACATGTCTTCCATTTCAAAAACTTCCGGGTCGTCTAATACGATTACGGAACATGGGTCGTGAATTCCCGAGTCATTTGATAGATAGTAGTCTAGTATTCTATGTGCAAATTTTGATTTTCTATTTTCAATTGTATCTAATAGCATAATCTGTTCTCTTGTTATGTTTGCTTTTTCCGTTATATTAAGCCCTGCCATTATAATATCTACTCCACTTTCGAAAACAATCTTTGCAGCTTCTGGATCCACATAGAAATTAAATTCGCTTAGGCTTGTTACATTGCCTGAGGTGATTGATCCACCCATAATGCTAATCTGTTCAATTTTTTCCTTGTCTTCTGGAAAAGTTTTTAACAGTAATGCAATATTTGTAAGTGGTCCCACTGCAATTATTGTAATTTTTTCCTTAGAGTTTTGAATAATCTCATGCATCATTATAACTGAGTTTTCACTTGTAAGTTCCTTAACGTCATCTGACTCAATCATATGTCTAAAGCCTGCCATTCCGTCATTGCCATGAACCGTTGCAAAGAAAGGCTCTCTTACTAATGGCACCTCTTGTCCCTTTGCCATTGGAACGTCTATATCTAAAAGTTTTGCAAGACACTGCATATTTCTTGTTGTATGGTCCAAAGACACATTTCCATTTACTGATGAAAGGGCAAGTAGATTTAGGTTTTTTGCCTTCTTCATTACAAATAATGCAGCTGCATCATCAACTCCTGGGTCAAAATCCAATATACAATTAATCATTTTTTTCCCTCCATCTTCTTCACATAGTCTACAAAGTCATCTACTAATAACAACTTCTCGTTTAATGAAATGGAGTTGCAAAGTCTTTTTATAACCGGTGGTTGGATGTAGGCTTTTTGTAGCACTTCATCTTCATCAAAGACTTCTTTTTTATCCCCATCCATTATTATTTCTTTGTTGGACATAACTATAACTCTGTCAAAGTTTTCCACAACAAACTCCATGTCGTGGGTTATTGTAATTATGGTTTTGTTTAAGCCATGTAAATGGTCAATAACTCTTTTTAAACAGCTAATAGAATATGCGTCTTGCCCCGCTGTTGGTTCGTCAAATATGAACACATCGCAATTGTTTGCAATTGTAATCGCAATTGTAATGAACTTTCTAGTTGAAAATGGAAGATCATATGGATGGTCGTCTAAAAGTTCTGAAAGCTCACAGATTTCGCAAGCCTTTCTTACACGTCTATCTAGTTCATCTTCTTCCACCTTTAAGGCCCTTAGTGAAAATGCAACTTCATCATAAACCGTAGAGTTAAAGATTTGGTCGTTGGGATTTTGGAACACATAGCCAACTCTTCTGGAGATTTGAGCTGTGGTCATATCTTTTGTGCTTTTGCCATCTAATAGAATTTCACCAGAGCTTGGCCTTAGTAATCCATTCATAAGTTTAGCAAATGTGGACTTCCCAGCACCATTTTGTCCAACAATGGCAACTTTTTCTCCAGAATCTATAGTCAAACTCAAATCATTTATGGCCTTGTAACCATTTGGATAGCTAAAATTAATATTTTTAAATTCTAATTTGCCCATTAATTGTCCTCCAATTCTCTTTTACATTCCTCTAAGGTAATAGGAATATTTTTGAAAAATCCGGCTCTTTCTTCGTTTAAACTGTATGCGAGCTTGGAAACTATTGGCATGGATACATTGTGATCTTCGATTTTTTTATTTGATAGTACTTCGTGGGTCTCTCCATCAAATACAATTTCACCTTCATCCATTACAACAACTCTATCAGCATATTCTGATATTAAGTCGATTTTGTGTTCAACTAGAATTATTGTTTTGTTTTGAGATTTTAGAAGTTTTAAAATGTCGAATATCTCTTCCGTTCCCAGTGGATCAAGCTGACTAGTTGGTTCGTCAAATATTAAAATCTTTGGATTCATAACGATAATTGACGCAATGGCAACCCTTTGTGATTGTCCACCGGATAACTCAAGAGGATTTTTGTCTTGAAGGTCTTCTATCTTTAGTAATTGGATAACATCCTTTACCCTTCTTTTCATCTCTTCTCTTTCAACGCCTAAGTTTTCCAAGCCATAGGCTATCTCTTCAAAAACAGTCTTTTTAATTCCAGAGATTTGACTAAATGGATTTTGGAATACAAACCCAACTAGCTCAGCCATCTCGCCACGTTCAATATGATTAATATTTTTTGAGTCAATTAAAATATCTCCCGAGATTTCTCCTTGGATAAAGTCTGGAATTATCCCTCTGATAATGTTACACAAAGTGGTCTTGCCAGCACCATTTTTTCCAATAACTCCAATAAACTCTCCTTCTCTAACATGAAGGTTCAAATCCTTTAGAGTTTTTTCTTCTTGAAGTTCGTATTTAAATGAAATATTTTTAAGTTCTATCATTATTTAAACCTCCACACCAATGCAAGCACAACTAATGCTATATATACATAAAAAATAATTCTGTCTGTTGTGGTCTTTTTTATTTCTTTTAAGCAAGTCTTTTCATTTTCCGAAGAAAATCCACGTGCTTCTAATGTAATTGTCTTTTCATCAATTTCAGAAAGTGAAGATATAATAAGTGGTCCAAGGGATGGGAAGAAGGCCTTTGTCCTGTTTCTTAGTGAGCCTTTTGTTTCAATTCCCCTGGCCTCTTGAGCCTTCATTATTTTTGAACTCTTGTCTATCATTTCAGGAATCATGGTCATTGTAGCCATCATTACATAACTAGTTACATGGCTAACTCGCTTTTGTTGAAGTGCTATCATCAAATCTTCAATGTCCGTTGTTTCAAAAAATAGTAAGAATAATGTTATAAGTGTCAAAATAAATTTTGTTTGTTCAAGTCCATTTATTATTCCACCTAAGGTTACTCTAATAAATCCTAAATCTAAATAAACAAACTCTTCCGATTCGTCTATGAATAATTGGAATAAAAACATTATAAGTAGTACAAATAATAGAGTGATTGAAAGCTTCTTTGCATATGGTTTGAACTTTTTATCCATTAGTGCAAGTATCAAACAAAGTGGAAGCACAAATAGATATGCAAATTGCCATGGTAAAACCAATGCAATTATAGATGTAACTATAACAATAAATAATTTTGTCGTTGGAAAAACTTTAGAAATCATTATGCACCTCTCACATATTTATTCTTCTTCTCTTTTATATACATGATTCCATTAGGATATCTTAAAAGATTTCTGTTTGGAATAGACTTTATTAAAAAGTACACTGCAAATACAGTTAAGAACTTGTCCAATGTCTCTGTAAGAAGAACTGAACTAATTACTGACTGCCATAGCCCCTTTCCAGTGGCAACTAAAAATGTTGTAATTGCACTTGCTCCACTGGCTCCCGTAACTCCACCAAATACGATAACTGTAATTGGCGCAGAAGTTATCATGGCCACTAACCAGATCATAATTCCTACAATTAATGTTTTGACAGGCGTTTGTAACATTCCCTTTTTACCACAAATACCTGCAATTATACCAATGGCACCACTTACAATTAAGTACGGTAGCTGAGTTGGATTAGTAACAGATGTAACGATATTCGTTACCACACCTGTAAGAAAACCTATCCAAGGCCCACATAGTACACCAGTGAAAACAGTTCCTATTGCATCCAAATACACTGGTAGTTTTAAAGCGGCATTTAAGTTTGCACCTACAAAATTAATTGCTATACCAAGGGGTATAAGTAAAATAACCGATAAATTATAGCTAGTTTTCGATTTTGCTTTCATAATTCCCTCCTAAAATTTTTATGCGAATATCTCGCCAATTTAATCTTATCATAATTTAAATTAATATAATATCGTTTTTATGATTAATAAATTTTAAACAAAAAACTGTTGAAGACTTTTATCTCCAACAGCTTTCTTTAATTATTTTTTCGCTCTCTTTTCTATTCTCTATTCCTTTTTGTTTCTTCATGTATCTCTTCTTCTATCTCTTCTTCAACTGCTTTTTTTATTTTTTCATTTTCTATAATTGAAGATTCCGTAAATTTCCCCTCGTAATTCTATCTTTTAAATTTTTTGTTAATATCGTGAAGTATATCTGAAAACTCTTGTGATTTTGATATCATAAGTGCGTGTGTTGTATTATTCATTATATATAATTCTTTTTTTGGTGCTATAACCTTATTAAAGTAATCCTCTGATAATTTGTAGTATTTTAATTATTTTTCTTTTCATGATGTTTTAAAATCCCCAAAACTTATACATTTCAAAACTTAAAATCACAAAGCACTGTGTTATGGCAAAAAGACTTGTAATAAAAAACTTATGCTTTTCTTTCTTTGTTGAGTCCTTGTAATATTTTTTCATCCCCACAAAAATGGAAATAGCCATAAGTATCAATAAGATAGTAAATACCACGCTTTGAATTATATAGGATTCTATGCTACCAATATCTCCTGTTCTATATCCCTTATTAAGGCGCATAAAAATTATTACTAAATTTATTAATGTTAATGCCATTAATGCAGATAAAATATAGGAATACTTACGAATAGGTTTTGTTTTTAATCCTACACTCTTATTTTTTATTACATCAATAATAAAACCACCAACAATAAGTTTAACTATTCCATAGATTCCCGCAATTATAAAAAACAACATGCACAGTACATTTGTTATAGCCTTTGGTGTAGATGTAATAAAGTCTGAAAACTGCGTCTCAACAACTCCATCTTCCTCATACCACCAATTCTCTAAATCTTCTTCGCTGTAGGAACTGACCCCCATGGCTCCCAAAAATGACAGCGGACCTTTTAGTATTCCACGTGAATTTAGAATGAGACCACTTGGTACTTCCCTTTTGATTTGAGCAAGCTTAGAGTCTTTGAATTTCCCATAAACAAGTTCATACATCTCGTAGTTGTAAATGGTTTCATGGGCTTGATTTGTCAAAACTACCATTCCAACTCCACTTTTGGGATCGAATTGTAACATGGCTGAACATCCAAAAGTGTTTCCTCCGTGACCAATTGTTTCTACACCATATTGACTTGAAAAGAAACCATGATAATTCTTTGGGATCTTTGTGGATCCATAAAAACTTGTGGCTTTGTAAATTTCTTCTAGAGTACTTTGCTTTATAAATAGTGGTGATGGATGTTTTTTATTAGGCGTAATTGCTTGAGCAAAAGCTTTTAAATCATTTATAGTTCCAGCTGCACTTCCTGCGGGATAAAGATGAATATAGTACATACCCACACCATCAATAATCTCACCTTCATTGTCATAACACTTTAACTTAAGCCTTTGTTCCCTTACCCAATCATTGTCCGCATATATTGGACTTATAGAGCTATGCTTCATATTTAGTGGTTCAAAAATGTTCTTATGCACATAGTCCACATAATCCATTCCAGAAATTCTTTGTACAATAAATGCTGCAAGTGCCGCTGACCAGTTTGAATAAGCCGTATGCTCCCCTGGTTCATATGCTTGCTTTGGCTGTCTTACTCGAATGGCTTCCTCAAGACTTTTTATGTCAGAGGCATTTGGCGTTTGAATAAAATATGTATCTTGAAAACCAGCTTTATGATTCATAAGATCTAGCATAGTTATTGGTTTTTCAAAACTCAAATTCTTAAGAAAATCATCAGGCAAATAATTTTTTATATCTTCATTTAAATCAATTTTATCCTGTTCATAAAGCTGCATAACACTTACCCATATAAACAGTTTGGATATTGAACCCCATTCATATACAGAATTTGACTCTGATTTTAGTTTTGCTTCTTTATCCACATAACCAAATGAGTTTTCATAAATTGTTTCATCACTATCATAAACAATAACATTCATTCCACAAGTCGTGTCACTATGTTCTTTCACATAATCTTCCATTGCCCTAGGTAATTCACTATACTTTAGTCCTGAAGGCAAAGTCTTTTCAGCAGCCTCAGCTATAGTAATCTGACTAATGATACTAATCAACATAAAGAATACTAGTACTTTGCTAAATGTCCCTTTTAAACTTTTCATCATACGCCTCCGCAATACTTTTATAGTATAGTAACACACTTGTTTCATTTTCATGTTAAATAATGATTAAACTAAAGTAAATTTTAATTTAAGGTCATAGCCTCATCATAAAAGTCCACAAACTGTTCAAACAGTTCTACATCCAGTCTCTCACTCCAACTTTTTCTATCTAGATTTTTTTCGATAAACTCTGCCTTTTCCTTCATAAAACGCTTCTTGTTTTCCTCCACTTTGTAATCATAGTCAAGGGACTTTTCCCATTTATCAAATAGAGAATTGAATTCCTCTTTGTAAGTATTTTTGCCATCAATGAAGAAATCACTATGACCCCTGTCAGTGAAGTGTAAAAATGTAAATCTTTTGTCGTCTTTATACTTCTCATAGAATAGATCGTATCCATATTCTATGGGAACCATATCGTCATCTTCACTATGGGCAATCAAAATTTTTGCATCACTACTTTCAAAACCGTCCATTGCTGTGTTCAAAGCATACTTCCCAAACTTCATAAACTCATGGACTTTTACAAATGGCATCAGAACATTAATAAAATCTCCCGCCTGTTCTCTTCCTCCCGCTTTAAAGATATCAGAGGAACTATTGGTGCCACAACATGCGATAACTGCTTTAACTTCAGGGTGATATGAAAGTACACTGGAAACACTGTAACCACCCCAACTATGTCCAAACAGTCCCATTGGTAAATTCGGTAAAATTTCGCTATCCTCCACAAATGAAATAGCATGGTCTAAGTCAATCACTCCTTGTGGAAATCCACCTACGCCTTCTCCCTCACTCTCATCATTTCCGGTGGCGTCGTAGGCAAATACATAGTATCCATTTTTTGCAAAGTAATTTATGCAGTCCATATACGAATTATGGCCACCTCCACCAAAACCATGTGCCACAATAATTATTCCTTTTTGATTTTCTCCTGCACTATATAGTGATCCCATAAGCATTTGCCCTTTATCTGAAGGAAACTCATACTTGGAGCAATTCAATTCTTCAAAGTCTTGGGTCCTATACATTAGCGGTTTGTAACTTTCAAAACGCTTATTGATATTATCATTATAAATAGATGCTGACAAAAACCACAGTGCACCTATAATTATCACAAATATAGTTATCAAAACAATTTGTACTATTTTTCTTTTAGATTTCTTCATGATATTTTGCAACTCCTGCCTTTTATCTAAATAAGTTAAAAGGGAAAACTAAAAACTCTCTAGTAGTGTGATAGGAATCATCCTTGCCTACTACTCGATATGTGGTGTAGGAATACAAAACCGCTTTGTAGGAAGACACTACACCCTGCCTATTTCCTATTGGAAATGGAAATAACAATAGTATTATGATACATAAAATAAGTATCTTTCTTTTATTACTTAACTTTTTTCTTCTTCTTACTTTTTTGACAGTCATACCTCCTTTGAGTTTTCATAAAAGACTTTTATGACTCTTTTTTAGTATCAATACCTTTAATCTCCTTTTACTTTATTATTTAATATATCCTCACATTAAGATTAGTGCATTATCCCCGTTTTTTCAAGAAATTTTCTTTAAGTTTTTATAATTAGATTTTACTGAAACACGAAAATAATCTACCAAAAAAACTTTTAGTTGAAGCCCTATTTAACAATCTATTTCAATCTGCATGATTTTTTTTGTAAAAAACTTAAAAAATTTTTCAAATATCATACTTTAGAGTGATGTGGGAAAGTGATATCGTTGCTATAATTTATTTAAGCTAAAAGAAAGGCATCATCATTAAACCAATTTATTAATAAAAGAAAGGAAGGTTTGACATGAAAAAACATTTTTCTACATTTAAAAAAGCTATTGCATTTATTTTAACAACAACGATTATGGTAACACTCTCCTCATGCGGCGGCAAATCTGATGAGGTTACAGAATTTACAATTAGAAACGACAGAATCGGAATGGAAATTAGTTTTAACTTGCCTGGCACTGAAAAAGATTGGGAAATGTCAGACTTTGATGGTGGCGGAACAACGGTAAGTCATACAATTTATCCCCAGGGTAAGGATTTAGACGCTAAAAACAGCTGGACTGTCAACGGAGCAGTTACTGTAGGTTCATCCATATATAAAGATGTTCTTATTGATGGAGAAGAACCTACCGACGAAAACGAAACCGTGGTGGAAGCAAAGAATGGAATTAAATGGGCAAGATATCAACACGACGACAATTATATCACCTATGGAACTTGCCTCGATGATTATCTAGATGGCTACTATGTAGCAGAGATATATATAATGCCAAATGGAATTCTGGAAGATGGACAAAAGGGCGATGCCGAACTGCTAGAAAAAATAGAAAATACAGTTATAAACAGCTTCAAATACAACAAAAATTATGAAGGCAGACCAGACCATTCAGATGCAGCCTATGCAGGAAGCTTTGTAGTAAAATGGCCATTTGAAATACCTTATGAAAACGGAGTAATAAAGGCTGAAAGTTATGCAGGAAATAAAACAGTATATGTAAAATTTGAATATCAAGATCCAGAAAAGCAAGATATCCTTTACAAAGCTGACCTCTTCAGCGATTTCATTTATGACCCTGAAGAAAATGACGGTGTAGATTACATGGATGAAGCCTATTTTGGACCAGATCCTACTGTAAATGAAGGCGACTTTGAAGAAATTGAAATTGCAGGTTATAGAGCAGCAATGCGATTCAATTTTGAAAATATAAAAGATCAGATAACCGTAGAATGTGGCACTGGTGAAACTGGCGAACGAGCTGTGTTCGATATGTTCACCTCTATAGAAAGCGATAACTAAGCTGACAAAGCTGACGAAAATAACAAACAAAAGATTATCGACATGGTTTCTACCATTATAGAAAATGCAGAATTTCTAGAACAAAACGAAGAGTAAGTAAATTGAAGGTAAAACCATTTTAAATACAAAAAACAAAAAATTTTCAAGTAACATTTGGGAGGAGCTTTAAGCAATATCACGATAGACAACATAAGCTATCTAAGTATTAAAAGCTGATTGTTTCTATAAATAAATTAAGCCATCTTAAAAATTTTACATGGCAAATAAAAACGAAAGGAGTATATTATGGATAATTTTAAAGAATTAACCTCAAGCGCAGGTGGTACCCTCAGTATTGTATGTAGTGTTGTAGTAGCAATTGTATTAGTTATTGGTATGTGGAAGATGTTCACCAAAGCAGGAGAGCCTGGATGGGCAGCTATAATTCCACTTTACAATCTATATGTGCTATTTAAAATCACATGGGGAAGCGGAATGAAATTCCTTCTACTACTTATACCAATTGTAAACATCATTATACTTATCAAAACCCAAATCAAACTAGCAAAGTCCTTTGGAAAAGGCGGAGGTTTTGTTGCAGGACTGATATTATTAACTCCTATCTTCTATGCCATACTTGGTTTTGGCGATGCAAAATACATGGGAGTTCCCGTAATAACTACCAACTATAATAAAAAAAACTTTTCATTATAGTTTCTTTATTAATCACTCTCTCGATTAGATTATCCTTCTAATCATGACTATCCAAAGTGGATAGTCCAACCCAAGCAAAAACCAGCGCATTGTCGCTGGTTTTTACTTTGCTTATTTTAGTTTATAGCATAATACAATTTTAAATCATGTGTTCAAAAACAAAAGATACCTCAAGACCTTGATGATTATTTTTTATAATAAAAGTTCCATCATGTAGTTCAGTAATTTGTTTCGAAATAAAAATTCCAAGTCCATGTGTGGTAATGTTAGTCAAATCTTCATTATGAATTTTTTCTATAATATTTTCAGAAACTCCCCCACCTTCATCTATAATAGAAATTTTTAATGTATCTTCAGAATCTGAAATTTTAACTCTAATTTTCCCTTCAGTATAAATTAATGAATTTTTTAAAATATTTTCAAGCATTCTGTAAAATAAATTCGGATCCATTTTTATTTTTACATTTTGGTTTTTTATATTATTTTTAAAAATAATTTCCCTTTCTGGGTTTTCATTTAATTTATCTACAATAAGTTTTCGTATTACTTTTAATGGACTTTCTTCTCTAAAACTTTCTTTATCTATGTTAGAAAGAGATATAGTTAGATTTAATCCCTCTAAGATATTTGAAATTTTTATGACCTGGTCTTGTATATTTTTGGTGTCAAATTCTTCTTTATTCTCTTTACTTAGTTCCCATGAAATTTTTGCAAGTGGCGTTCTCACATCATGACTTACACCTCTAATCCACTTTTCTTGAGACTCTTTTAAATTGTTGTATTTTTCGTTTGCTCTATTTATGCTAATGGCAAGATCTTTTAACTCACCATATTCATCTAACCTTTCATAATCATCTTCATATAGATTATCTATTGCTCTTTGAAATGGTAATATGTTTTTTAAAATTTTTTTAACATCAACCCTGTAAATTATATAGACGAATATTAAAAACAAGATGAAAAACAGCAATACTAGTTCTAGGTTAAAAATAAAGTTCTTATAATTATAGTAATTCACAGGAAATTTATCCAAAGAATTTTTTGGATAGGCAAATATAATTAAACCATCTCCCACAATGTATGTGAATACAGGATAATCGGCCAAATAAAATCTTGTGAACCTTGCAACATCTGTAATTTCAAATTTGCCTTGAACTTCTTTAGGCTTATTAAAACTTTCTATTACTTTCCCATTTTTATCAAGTCTTATTGACCAAATATCTTTTTCTTTTAAAAACTCTTTATTTTTTTCATTGAGATAAGTTTGACTTTTATTTTTTTCCACATATGAATAAATATCATTAGGATTTGGATATTCATCATTTAACCTGTAATTTAAGTATAGAAAAATCATGAGTAAAAGTATTAGAAAAAACATTAAAGAAAGTATTCTAATGATAATTTTTTTAAACCTTTTTAAAATATAATTAAACATTTTTATTCCTCTTTAACCAGTTTATAACCAAGACCCTTAATAGTCATTAAGATTTTAGGATCTCTAGGATTATCTTCTAACTTTTCTCTAAGTCTATATATATGTGTTATTAATGTATTCTCATAGCCATAAGAATCTTCCCAAATATTATCTAAGATTCGGTCAATTGAAACTATCATATTTATATTTTCAGACAAGTAATCTAAAATTTTAAATTGTGTGGCAGTCAATGGGATTTCTTCACCATTTTTTTCAAGAACGCCCTTAGATTTGTCGAAAATTACATTTCCCAAAACTATTTTTTCTTCATTTTTAATCTTTTTACTTCTTCTTAAAACCGCATCAATTCTCCAGAGAAGTTCGTCGGGTAAAAATGGTTTGACAATATAGTCATCCGCCTTATTTTCAAAACCCTCTCTCCTGTCATCTATTCCATCAAGGGCAGATAAAATAATAACAGCAATATCAGAAGTTTGCCTTACTTCCTTTAATAAGTCAAAACCACTTCCATCTGGAAGCATTAAGTCCAAAACTATTAAATCAATTTTATTGTTTTCTAATTTAAACCTAGATTCCTTTAAATTTTTTGCTGTAAAAACTTTATTAAATCCCTTATCCTTTAAAAAATTATATAGATTTTCTAGCAAATTTTTTTCATCATCCACTATTAATATACTAAATTCTCTTCTAATATCCATTTAATCAACCTCAAACCCTATTATACAATACTCTTTTAATTAATTTGCCTTTGTGATGTAAAAGTGACCTTGTGTAAATTTTATTTTTATCTATGGTGGTTATTATATTTTTTAGGAGGAATGATTATGGAAAAAATATTGGAAATAAAAAATTTAAAAAAATCGTATAACAATAGAAGAGTTTTAGATATTGACTCTTTAAAAATTGAAGAAGGGTCTATTTATGGACTAATAGGCAAAAACGGAGCCGGTAAGTCCACCCTTATGAAGCTTATTCTAGGTCTTGTCAAAAAAGATGACGGCGAAATAAAAGTTTTCGGACAAGAGACAAATTCAAATAACCAAAAAGATTTAAATAAAAATCTTGGCGCTCTAATTGAGAGCCCTTCATTTTATGACCATCTATCTGGATATGAAAACTTGGAAATAATATGTCAGATGAAGGGAATAAAAAAGGAAGAGATTTTAAAAACTTTAGACCTGGTCGGTCTTAACAATGTAGGTAAAAAGAAGGCTAAAGAATATTCACTTGGAATGAAGCAAAGACTTGGTATAGCCATGGCAGTAATAGGTAGTCCCAAGCTTTTAATTTTAGATGAACCCATAAATGGATTAGACCCTCAAGGAATCGAAGAAATGAGAAATTTGTTTAAAAATATTGTGAAAAACACTTCTACAAGCATCTTAATCTCTTCACACATTCTTGATGAAATAGAAAAAATTTCCACTCACATAGGTATACTTAAAAACGGAAATTTAACTTATAACGGAAGCCTAGAAGAATATAGAAGACTACATCCACCATATATATCTTTACTCACATCGGACAATAAAAAAACTTTAAGTCTTTTAGACCTTGGTGAAG
The DNA here is from genome assembly GCF_928097925.1 of Mediannikoviicoccus vaginalis. Classification (GTDB taxonomy): domain Bacteria; phylum Bacillota; class Clostridia; order Tissierellales; family Peptoniphilaceae; genus Mediannikoviicoccus; species Mediannikoviicoccus vaginalis. The sequence goes on along the minus strand of NZ_CAKMRI010000001.1, from coordinate 1,839,678 downwards.
ATAATATAGATGGAAAAAAGATAATTTTAGGTAAGATGACTAATCAAGATATTGCAGATATAGTAAACTTTTTAGCTGGCAAAGTAGATATTTATAGAATAGAAGAAGAAAAAGAAAGTCTAGAAAAACTATTTATCGAAGAAAGCAGGTCTTAGTATGAAAAACTTAGAAAGAAAAAAATATAAAAGACTGGGAATAAACTTCTTAATAATAATAGTATTCTTTGCTCAAATGCTAATGGTTGCAGGAGTTAGCTTTTCAAAATCTTTTTCAAATAGCAAATATCCACTATCCTACATCCTAGACACTTATTTGTTTATATCTTTACTGATAAACCCAATATTAATATCATCGCTTGTAAAAAAAGTGATTGAAATAGAAGAAAAAAACAAGATGTGGCAGATGCAAATAATCCTTGGTGAAAAAATCAATTCCATTCTTCTTGATAAGTTTAAAAATTTATCTCTAAAACTAATTTTATTACAGATAATAGAAGCAACTGTCTTCCTTGTGATGGCAAATAGGTCTATTAATTTCAATATAAATAGCAAAATAATTTTAAGATTTGGAGTAATTAACATATCAGCTCTAATAATAAATTTATTCTTCCTAGGGATTTTTATGATAATAGAAATGAAGACAAAAAAAGTCTACACCCTTTCATTCATTTCTATAGTAGGAGGGCTTACAGGAATAATCACCATGCTTACATCAAAAGTTTTATCCTATCTAAATCCATTTGCTTGGATGTCCAGTCTTATGAGTATCTCTTATGTAAAAGATGGAAATGAGTTTGTTCAAGTATTAAACCCAATAAATTTCTATACATTAATCATTGCCATTACACTTTTAATACTAAGTATTATTTATTTGAAAGCAATGAAATCTTACAACTTGTGGAAAGAATAGGAGGAAAAATGTTAAAATTAGAATTTAAAAAAATAAAATTTATGAATATTTTGCTAGTAAGTCTTATAATCCCCTTATTAGCCAATGCATTTGGACTCATAAACTATTTGGGCAATAAAGAAACATTAACTAACCAGTGGCAAAGTCTGTGGACACAAGTAAGTTTATTTTATTTTTCCTTTTTCTATATACCGTTAATTGCCATTGTCATAGCAAGTCTTTGGGAGACAGAACATAAAGCTGGTCTTAAATTTATAAGATTAAGTCCAAAGAAAAACATGGCCTTTGTAATAGCTAAATTAATTTTAGCCTTTATTATAATTTGCCTTTGTCAAATATATTTTATAATACTTTTTTACCTTGGTGGAAAATATATAGGAAATTTTTCAAGCATAGACTTTAGTATCTATTTTTATTATATAGGAATTAGCATATTGTTAGCACTTCCCATCATAGGAATTTTTGGCTCACTTGCCATAAGAATAAAGTCCTTTGGTATAACAGTCCTTTTATCTAGCATATTTACAATATTTGGATTTGCTACAGCATTTAGGTCTTTAAAAATAGTAGGACTAAGTTTTTTAGCAATTGAAGCTAACAACTTTAGATATATAAACGCACATGATTTTGGCTTACTGACTCTTTTTGCAGCAATAGAGTTAATAATATTCCTATACCTCTCTAACAAATTTTTGAAATACGAAAATAAATAATAAAAAGAGACCGGCAAAATTATTTAAATGCCAGTCCCTTTTTTATTTTATTTTTTGACAACAAGACCATTTACTCCGTTTTTGTATAGAACCATTAACTTAAACTTCCCAAATGTTATATTTCTTTTAAAAATTTTAAAGCCAAATACAACTTCCCAAGATCGTGGTTTGCGCTATGTAGTCCTTTAACTTCATAAGAGCTCTCATTTAAGACATCTCCTGCTTCAAGAAAGTTATAAAGTTCAAGTCCGTAAAAATCGCAAGCTGCTTGAACGCCTGCAAGCTCCATTTCTACAGCTATACACCCTTCCGACTTTCTCTTTGAAACAAGTCCACGAGTCTCACGAAGCATAACATCTGTAGTCCAGACCTTACCCTTAGTGTAGGGAGCTTTTTCCCTAATAAAAAACTCCTCTACCTTATTATGGTTTTTAATATCAATGTAATCCGAAGGAGCTTTATAATAATAAGATGCCCCATCACCCCTATAAGCTTCAGTAGGTATAATGTACTTTCCAAAAGTCTTTTCCTTATCAAGACTGCCACAAGAGCCAAACATAATAAATTTATTTGCACCTGTAATCCAATTAACTACTACACAATCTGTTGATGAAAGAGCTGAACCAATAATAGTAAGATAGAAGGCAAATTCCTGACCTTCAAAGGTACTTTTATATACTGGCCTTGAACCATTTACAGATTCTATATTACCAATTTCTTGGCATTCAAAGTTATCAAGCAAATATTCTAGTATGCTTTTCGAAAATATTATCAAACATTTTTCTGCAATATTTTTCTTTTCTCCGTAAAAGTCTTTTAGACTTATAACCGGCTCTGTGTCTTTATCATAACTGTCTATTATCATAAATTAACCTATTAATTTCTATTACCCTTCAAATTATTTATAACCTATTCAATATCTTTATCTCATGTAATAAAGTACTTTTTCAATCACTAACTTTTTACACTATCAACTTACTCTTTAGATTTCTCAAAAAAATAAAATCCGGTGCATACTAACAACACAGAATATAAAAGCCTATATAAAAATTCATCTTCTATACTAAGCAAGTTAGATAAAACATAAAAAATTAAAAAGAAATAAATTTTTCTAATTATTTTGTCAAATTTCATATTATCTCCCTATTTTTAATAATATCATTAGCTTCTTTCATCTGTAAGCCTTTGGTGTATTTTCTTGTTAACAACGCTACCATTTCCACTTGCCTAAAATCATACTATGAATAAAATACCATTATTACTTTTCAGAAAACATCTTAAAAATTTTAGTGTTGGCGTATCATAAATCTATTTTACCATTTAAAAATTGTTCTGCATTTTTATTTTCTATTGTTGCCGTCACATTTAAATTGCAAATATTATGACCCCAATTCCAATTATTAACCACACAACTTCCTCTAATTTTCTTTTTCTTTCTTCTTCTTATTATATTTACTTCCACATCCTATACCAAAAAGCATAGAGCCAATTATCCATGCATACTCAGTTTTTCCTGTTTTATATGACATATATATTGACATTATAAGTGTGATAAACGCAACTACCCCTAATATCAACCATAAGTTCTTTTTTATCATTTTAATTCATTCTTTTATTTTTAATACAATCAACTAAAGATATTCGTACCAAATCTGTCTTCTAAAGAAAGTTACCCTTAAATAAAATAGTCTTATCATATTTATACATAAGACCCAGTAAGTTTTAGGTCTTTACTCTAAATCTATTTTAAGCATAACTATATCTTTGGTTCTATACTCTTCAGTAAATCCACATTCTAAAAAAAGATTTATAGCGCTACTTCCCAAAGCTATATTATCATATAAGTTTCTTAATCCATTATTTTTTGCTGAAGAGCATAACAGTTTCAAACCTTCACGTCCATAACCAATCCCACGATATTTTGAATAGATAATTACACTTGCTAAATATTTATTCTCTTCATCATACAAATGATAAGCTATCTCTCCAACAAATTCATTATTTTCATTAACCAAATATCTATAAAACCTTTTTCCTTCTGGCTTTTCAATCCAAAAATTATACCATCTTTGCCACTTAGATTCCGAAAAATCAATAGTTCCTCCCCATGCGTTATTATAAGACATAGTATCTGAATCTGATAGTAACCTTTCTCTAAACCATAGGTCTTTATATTTTGGAATATATATCTTAACCATTTTTTGCTCCTTAAAATTAAAAATTCATTTAAAACGTATTCAATAATTACTTAAATTGGGTATAATAATTCCTTATGAAATAAAATTAAATTTCATATTAAGGAAAGATAATTTTAACATAAAAAGACTTCTAAAGTTCTTTCAAAATTCTTATAATTTATTTATTGATTTTTTTGATAAAAGATATTGATTCCACATGGATTGAGTGATCAATATGAACACAATTTCATATTTCTAAAAATCCTTGTATGTGGGAATATATCCATAACTAGTAAGTTAAGTTATTCATCACAAGTCTAAACTTTCCTTGTTTAACAAAAAGTCAAATAAATTAATAGTGAGTATTCCATTTTCATCTAAAAATGGTTTTATTCGATCTCTCACAATAATAATTTTTTTAAATGAGTCATCAATATTTAACAAGGATGCTTTTTCTTGATTTGTTTTTTCTATGGATGGAAGACTATATGCAGATTGAATATAATATCTTTTACTTCCTAGGTTAGCTATGAAATCAACTTCCAGCTGCTTCTTTATATCTTTATTATTAACACTTTCCCTTTTCATGACCATTCCTACATCAACCATATAGCCACGATATCTTAATTCGTTATAAATAATATTTTCCATTAAGTGGGTTGGTTCTATCTGCCTAAAATTTAATCTTGCATTTCTAAGTCCTACATCTTCAAAGTATATTTTATAAGGTGTGCCTATATATTTTCTCCCTTTAACATCATATCTATAGACTCTTTTTACGATAAAAGAATCTTCAAAATAGCCTATAAATTTATCAATTGTATTTGCAGAAATTTTAGATTTTTTTATGGACTTAAAAGTTGAAGCTATTTTACTTGGATTCGTAAGACTTGAAATACCTGATGCTAAAATATTAAGTAGGTCTTCTAGTTCAGAAGTTAAACGTATGTCATACCTATGAACAATATCTCGCAAATATACATTTTCAAGTTGCATGTTTAGATAATCCATCTTATCTTCATCCCTTTTCATTAAAGCTCCAGCTGGTAATCCACCGTAAACTTGATATTGAGCAAAAGCGTCTTCTTTGTCGCCATTAAATGTCTGAAGAAATTCAGAAAATACAAGGGGCATAATATGAATCTCATCACCCCTACCTGCAAATTCAGTAATGACATCTTTAGATAAGAATTTAGAATTACTCCCGGTAACATAAACATCGAAATTATCTTGATGCAAAAATCCATTTAATACTTGCTCAAAAGATTTAAGCAATTGAACTTCATCTAAGAGGATATAAAATTTTTCGTTATCATTAGTTTTACTCATGATATAGTTTAAAAACTTTTTAGGATCTACCAATCTTTCACCACTTAGTACATCTAAATTCATTAAATCCTCGTCAATTTTTAACAAATCCCTACCTGAATCAAAGGCAAATTTTATAATATGGTTTTCATCAACGCCACTTTGGATCAAATGATTATAAAATATATTATTAAGCAAGTAAGATTTCCCGCTTCTTCTTATTCCTGTAATAATCTTAATAAATCCATTATCTTTTTTCCGTATTAATTTATCTAGATAGTAATCACGCTTTATTTCCATAAATAGACACCTCTTCCTATTTAGATTTATTTCCGTTTTGGAACTTAATCTAAGTATATTTTACTGTGTAAGGTCATATAATTCAATCTATTTAGAAATAATTCCATATCGGACATATTTTTAAATCTGTTTTATACTTTTTCGTTAAAGCATTTTATCTATTTATCTTCAAGTATTTGGTCACTGTTCTATATTTAGATCTTTATATTCTAAAAACTTATGAACAAGCTGTTAACGTACGTCGTAGATAATTTTTTGCAACTAAAAGACCCGACTTGGTCCTCTTTAATAAAGAGAAGCGTGTCGGGTACTGTCAATGTTATTCTATATTTATAAGATTTAAATATTAATAGTAGGTTAGAACTTTCAAAAAAAATCTTTTGCCTGAATATCTAAATATTTTAATGTAAATGTTGTATAAAAAATGGCATTTCACAAATTTTGGCAGATTTAAAACTTTCGTAAAAGCCATTCGCATTTTTATTTGTAGCTCTTATTAATCTAATTTCATCAATATTATTTTTAACACAGTCCTTAGTCATTTCATTAAACAGATTTTTCGCTACCCCTTTACTTCTATTCTCTGGTAATACATATAACCAATCAACATAGCATATTCTATATCCATCTTGAAAACAAGAATAAAAATGATATTCTATTCTTCCGACCACTTTGCTCTCATACATAGCAAGTATTGAGGTGCTTCTTTTTGCTAATTCATCATCCAATCTTTCATAAAGTTCTTCTTTATTTATATCAGAGGAACACATAAGTTCTGGTTCCAGTTTACTAGCCAATGATAAATAATCATAATACTTATTAAAATTATCTTTGTTAAGCTTTTCAAAAGTGTATTTCATTATTTCACCTATTAATTTCTAATACCTTTCAAATTCTCTTTGCAAATTTGCTCTTGTCATCAATACTATACTCTCAGCATTCGCTTTCTTTCCAATCGATGCTACACAAGCCGTATCTCTTATGAAAGCTATGCATGAAACCTACCACTTTTTCGCATCGATTAACTGTATTAATCACGCGAAATCAGGGTTAGAGCTTTAAACGCACCTATAGTAGACATAATGGAAAATCCATTGAAACTTTTAATAAGAATAGTATGTGACTCTTAGTATCGGTACCTTATAAATCTATTTCACCATTCAAAAATTGTTCTGCATTAATATTCTTTATACCTGATTTTGAAAAATCAAGAGTATCTAAACTTAATATAATCTTAGGATAGTTATCTTTTATCATTTTAAGAGGTCTAAATTCACGCTCTCTAGTCTTTTCATCCATCAAGCTCAAACTTACTTGAATATAAATTATCTCCTCATTTTTTTTACAAATAAAGTCTATTTCATAGCCTTCTATTTATCTTTTGGCAGTATTTAGTATTAATAGATTATATCCCTATTAGAGCGATATTACAACTATTTAATGAGTTAATATCTCCTCTATGGAGATTTTGTACTCAAAATATTAATTTATATCACCATGATAGAATTTCTAAACCTTTTTTCTTTGTGAATACTCTTGATAATTTTATTTAATAAAACAAGCACTATTTTCAACCTTAATTTGAAAATAACGCCTAAACAAACTAGAATCTAAATGTAATTTTCATACCTCTGATGATAATAAAATTTTGCATGAGATCTACCTCTATTGCTACTTCAATTCGCTTTGAGAATCTCGTACCAATAGGGTTAGGGCTTCAACGTGGCCTGAGGCAATAACATTGATATCATGTGTCATTGGTAAGTTATCCAATATTTGCATCTTTGCAAACTTGAATTTGCTGTACTCTATAGCATAATTACTCCACACCCATAACCAAGAAGTTCTTTATGTTCTTTTGCGATCCTTTGTAGAACTGTTGGTTTGCAATGTAAATTATGCTTGCCGTAATCAAATAAATTCTCTTTAGCCTGTTCCGAATCGTTGCACGCACCAATGATAGAAAAGTGTTTTGCAAATTGCTTGATATTCGAATCCGTTGGAAGTATGTTTAGCATCGGAGGATAGAGTAACCAAGAATAACAAAGAAAAGCTTTATACTCTGTAGATGAAAAGCAATCCTTGAAAAACGCCTTTGCTTGGTCAAGAGATTTCTCGACTAAGCTATCGCTAATATTCGCACCTTTTTGAATATGGCAATTTATCACAGGCGCTCCATTGGGCAATGTCCGTTTCTGTTCTTGTGAAAACACCATATAAGGCTCTCCAATGGTTTCCTCGTCCAAATAAATCATATTGAATGTTTGGTATTGCAATACTCCAACTTTGAAAATGTGCACATTCATAATGTGGCGGAACCAAATAACATCATCTTTAGAAATGCCAATTTTGCCATGCTGTTTATAGTACAAGTTTGCCCGCAGTGAGACATCTCTAAAAGTATCCAAAATTATTTCATCTGTTACACCAATGGCTTTATACTCGGCATACTTTTGCGTCAATAAATATATAACTACCACCAAGCGAGTTAGTGGCATTCGTCTGCATAGCGGAAAATCAAAATCGTTGCTACTGTAGGCGGTTGCTGCGATTTCTTCAACTTGCCGTCTACTTTTAATCATTTTTTGCTTTACTGCATCCTCAATGTTAGGTTGAAATTCTAATTGAGGAAGTAATGTTTCTAATACCATCCTGTGTCCTCCATAATTAGTTTTGGAGGATTATTTACCGTGCGTCCTCCACACACCAAAATTATTATTCTTCATAATGAACCACCATTTCATAGGTGTATTTATTACAGCGCCATAGGCGATGAATATCAAAAATTCAGGTTGATTATCAGTTCGTCAACTTACGATTTGTAATTCCGCTAAAAACATAATAACACACGCAGTCTTCAATGCCCTATAAGAAATACGGACTTTCCTGAGCTTTTACCTAGTCTCAAAAACGCTCATAAATACACTACTCTTGATATTTATTCGTTTTCAGTCTCCACTTTTTTCATTAATGCTACCGTCTCAACGTGTAAATTATTACTAAACATATCCACCAATTTCACTTCCCTAATCTCAAATCCTATTTCTTTAAATAGCGCCACATCTCTTGCTAAGGTGCTTGGGTTGCAGGAGATATACATTATTTTTTCTATGTTGGACTTTGAAACTTCTTCTATTACTTTTTTGTCCAGGCCCTTTCTCGGTGGGTCTACCACTAAGATGTCCACATCTTTTAAGTATTTTGAAATTTTATCTTCACTCTTTCCGAGGATAAATTTCACATTGTCTATTTCATTTAATTCTGCATTTAAAACAGCATCTTCTACTGCATCTTTTACAACTTCAACGCCGATAACTTCTTTAGCGTAATTAGCAAAGTATAGGCTTGTGCTTCCTATGCCGCAGTATAAATCCAGAAGTTTTTCTTCTCCTGTTAAATTCATTTGACGAACTGCTTCTTTATAAAGCTCTCCTGTCATAATGCTATTTGTTTGAAAGAAGGATCTTGGTGAGATTTTAAATTGAAGGTTATCAATACTATCTTTGTATTCTCTTTTTCTATGGACTAAAATAGTATTTTTCATTATCTCTGAGCGTGGATCTTTATTTATGGAGTAGTGAATTTCAATTATATTTTTCTCTTCAATTAGTTTTTCAAAGAGCTTCTCCACCTTTTTATTAAGTTCTGATAGGGTTAATGTAATTTGTAACTCTCCTAACTTATTTTCTCTAATGGTTATGTTTTTTATTTCTCCACTTTTACTCTTTCTGTCATAGCCCTTTAGTCCAAGCTCTTTTATTTCTTCTTCTATTACAGGTATTAACTTATTAGTGTTTTCTCCTGCTACAATACATTTGTCTATGCTAACAAGGCTGTGGCTTCTTGAAAGATAGTATCCAAGTTCTCCCTGGGCATTTGCTTTCAGTTCAATTTTATTTCTAAAGTGTTTTCTATTTTGGCATTTACTTATGTCTATGTCATCTACTTTTGTCTTCCCAATTCTCTCCAGCTTATCCTTTACCATTTGAACTTTTAATTCCAATTCTTTTTCGTAGCTCAAGTTCATGGTTGTGCATCCGTCGCAGTTTTCAAAGTAGGGACAAATTGGTTCTACAAAATAAGGACTTTGTTTTAAAGTCCTTGTTTTTGCCGCTTCTATGAAATTTTTCTTCTCTTTTGTAATTTTCGCATCTATTACTTCTCCAAGGCTTGCGTTTTCAACAAAGTAAACTCTTCCTGAATCTTTTGCCACGCCCTTGCCTTCTTCTGTAATATCAATTATTTCTAAATTTTCTATAATTATATCCATTTCTTCTCCTATGGACTAATATACCCTGTCTCTCAAGTCATCGCCATACATGGTACATAGTTCGTATGACTTTAGTCTTGAGTAAATTCTTTCATCATATAAATCTCTTATGTCGTTAAATGAAACATTGGTTGAGATTATGACCGGTTTTTTTCTTATAAGTCTTTCGTTAATAAGGTTGAAAAGACTTGCCATATTGTACTGACTAACTTGTTCTGACCCTAAGTCGTCAATTATTAAAAGATCTGAGTCCACAATAAGGTCATAGTCCTGTCTGTACTGCTCTTCAAATTCAAATGATCCTAAATTATAATTTCTAAGCCTCTTCATTAGGTCTGGCGCAGTTAAGTAGACCACGTTAACATTTTTCTTAACTAGTTCATAAGAAATGCAGTTACAAAAATAGGTCTTACCCGTACCCACTGGCCCTGAAATAAATAGCGAGCGTGAGTCTTTTGAAAAGTTTTCGCAGTACTCTTTAAATTCTTCATAGTAAAACTTTGCAAGGTCCCTCGGACTTAATGGTTTATTTTCTTCCTTTTCATCGGAAAAAATTTCAAAGTTAAAGTTTTCAAAGTTCTCCTCTTTAACTCCAGAATGAAGTGAAGATGATTTTATTTTTTCCTTTACCACCAAATCTTTTTTACATTTGCAAATTGTTCCATTAACATGGCCTTCGTCCTTGCAAATATTGCAAAAGTATTTTCTTTCGGTGTAGTCCTTTGGAAATCCATTCTTAACTAGGAGATTGTCCCTTTCTTCTTTTAGTGATTCTATTTCATCTAAAATATCTTGAACTTTTTCCTTTGATGGACTTCTCATCTCGTAGAGATATTTTATATTAAGTTGACTGATTTTTTTTGTTAAGTAATCGTATTCGGGGATTTTTTCAGAAACTTCTTTTATTCTCTCTTCTTGAAGCAAGGCTCCACGAAGTCTTCTCTGTTCTAAAATTTTTCCCGCTCTATCGTATTCATTCATCACTTAAGTTCCTTTTTTTCTCTCTCAGTTTCTTGATTAGGTTTTCCATTTCAGGACTTTGTTCCACTTCTTTGTTTGCCTTGTCGCTGTCTGAAGGTCTGTAATAGGATCTTCTCTTTTTCATATTGTCTTTTCGAGTCTTTTCTTCTTCTATCATCTTGTTGTAGTCTTCAACTGTTTTTATTCCGTCCACAACCCAGTTTTTCAAAATCCCCATTACATAGTTTGGATTTTTCTTTTCTCTCTTATCAAAGGAGTATTGAAATGCTTTTTTTATAAGCTCCGACTCAATTCCAGTCTCCTGTTGAAACTCTGTTATTTCCATAATCGTACTTGCACCAAGGGGAATACTTAAAAATTCTTCAATCCAGTTGAACAGTTCTACATTTTCGTTGAAGCTCTTTGGATTGTCGTCCCTTTGGTCATACTCATAAAATGATTTTTGTCCCAGTTGTAGCTCCCTTATGGATAAGAAGGAGTAGGAGTATTCCTTAGTTCCTGGTTTTAATTCTCTTTTTATAATTCCCTCTTCAAGCCAGTGCCTTATGCTTAAATCTATTTCATCAACGGACATATTTAAGTCTCTGGAAATTATATTTTTATCAAATTTAAAACCATTGCCCTCTTTTGTAACCTGTCTATATAGGTATAGATACACCTTAACATCATCCCCCGATGCTAAAGGCATAAATAAATCTAAAAACAGATTTTCAATTGAGGTTTCTCCTAAATCTATATTAAATTCGTCAATGTTAAAAGTCATCTTTACAACTCCTTTCGTAATCTATTTTGTTTAAAGTCATGAAGTGAATTATAGAGTAGATACGCCCTTTATCTATAACAAAATCATCCTTAAACTGTGCATAAAAAGGGTTTGTAAAATCTATATTCTGATTTTCAAAAAGACCTAGGTATGCGTACTTGTACACAAATCCAAGTTTTTTATAAAGATTAATGGCCCTGTAGTTAAACTGATTTACATCAAGTGTTAACTCTTTCATGTTTAACTCGTAAAAATAATAGTCTAAAAACAGTCTCATTGACCTATATCCAAGACCCATGGAAGAGTACTTTGGATTAAAAACAATACCTAAAATAGCAGTCTTTTTGAAAAATTTAATTTCCTTTATTGCAATATAACCTATGAGTTCTTCATTTAAATTTACGCCATAATACTTATTTTGAAAGCCAATTCTCTTTGAATGGTACCAAAGGGTTAGATAGCTTTCGTTATTGCCATTAAAATTGTAGTCAATAAAGAGTTCGTTGTCATGGTTATCCCAATTACTCATTGAAAAGGCATCTTCAAGGGTAAATTTATCAATAACCAAATCATCGTCTTTGATTATAATATTATTCCTGTCCATAACTTCCATTGTCATTAAAGTCAAACTCTACGTCGGTAAATTTAGAATGTTCCTTATTGAAGTACATTTGAATTGATCCTGTAGGACCATTTCTATGTTTTGCAATTATTAAATCAGTTATATTTGGTCTGTCGGTGGTTTCAGGATTGTAATAGTCGTCCCTATAAATCATCATAACTATGTCCGCGTCTTGCTCGATTGCCCCCGACTCCCTCATGTCTGAAAGCATTGGTCTTTTGTCGGACCTCTGTTCAACGGCTCTTGAAAGCTGTGACAAAGCTATAACAGGACAGTTCAATTCCTTTGCAAGGCCCTTTAGGCCACGGGATATATTTGAAATTTCCTGTTGTCTATTTTCTCCTCTACCTGAACCATCGGTCATAAGTTGTAAGTAGTCTATAAATAATATGTCCAGACCCTCTTTAGATGAAAGCCTTCTAGCCTTTGAACGAAGTTCTGTTAAAGATATACTTGAAGTGTCGTCTATATATATAGGTGCATCTTCCAAAATATTTATGGCCTGACCAAGTTGTTCAAAGGACTCTTCTGGAATCTTTCCGCTGATAATATCTTGAAGATTTATATGTGACAACTGTGATAAAAATCTTTGTGTTAACTGCATCTTGCTCATTTCTAGCGAGAAAATAGCAACGGACTTTTGTTCAAGTGCAGCGGATAGTGCCATGTTTAATGCCAGTGTGGACTTACCCATGGACGGCCTTGCAGCAATAAGTACAAGGTCTGACTTTTGAAAACCAGACAATTGCTTGTCTAGATCCGTTAGTCCCGTAGTAATTCCTGTTATTCCGCCTTCTCTTAAACTCATTTCATTTATTTGATCCAAAGTTTTTCCCAGTAGATGGGAAATCTTTTCAAGATCTGACTTCGAATTGGACTGGCTCAACTTATAGATGGAGCTTTCCGCAAACTCCAACACTTCCATAGCTTCTTTGTTTCCATATGACATCTTCATAACTTCATCAGAGGTTCTAATCAAATACCTAAGGGTTGCCTTTTCGTGAACAATCTTCGCATAGGCTTCCACATTAGTTGGACCTGGTACCATTTCAGTAAGTGTCATAAGGTACTCTATGCCACCGACAAAATCAAGCTTTCCTTCCTTCTTAAGCTCGTCAGAAAGGGTGATAAAGTCAATTTGTTCCCCTTTTTCATAAAGGTTGATTACACCTCTAAAGACTTCTGCATTTTTTCCTGCATAAAAGTCATCATATTTTAAAATGCCCGTTGCAGTATCTATGGCATGTTTATCCAAAATCATAGACCCTAAAACGGACATCTCAGCATTTATGTCATTTGGAAATATTTTGCTTTCCAAATTTCCTTCCATTTACGCTTTTACAACCTCCACTTTTAAATCGGCAGTTACTTCATAATAAAGCTTTACAGGAACCTTAACTACACAAATATTTTTGATATTTTCCTTAAGTTCAATCTTCTTTCTGTCAATTTGTATACCCTTTTGTTCTCTCAAAGCCTTAGAGATGTCCATGGCAGTAACCGCACCAAAAAGTTTGTCACCTTCGCCAGCTTTAGCTTTGATTGTAACTTGGGATTTTTCAAGTTCTTCCTTTAATTTTAAAGCTTCTTGTCTGTCAGCTTCCTTCTTAGCTTCAATTTTCTTTTGTTCTTCTTCCCAGTTAGCTAAGTTTTCCTTTGTAGCTTCTATTGCTAAGTTGTTTGGAAATAAAAAGTTTCTAGCGTAACCAGTTTTAGTATTAACTAGCTCACCTTTTTTCCCAAGTTTTTTAACATCATCTATCAGTATTACTTTCATCTTTGTCCTCCTGTAAATATTCGTCTATTACTTGTTTTAACTCTCTAATCGCTTCATCCATGGAGATTTCCATTTGAGTTCCCGCCGCTGTCAAGTGGCCACCACCATCAAGCTTTTCAAGAATCAACTGTACGGATATCTCTCCAAGACTACGCCCTGAAATATGAATTTTATTTTTAACATTTGTAAGTACAAATGCCGCTTCAATATTATTCATGTTCAGTAGCTCATCTGCGGCTTGCGCTGCAATTAGTATGTTGTCGTCTGAATCTTGCTCTAGTGTTCCGATGGCAATTTTGTCTTTATAAATCTCGGAATTATATACAACTTCTCCCTTGTGTTTAACAGTTTCTATATCATTTCTAAATAACTGTCTTACTCTAATGCTATCTGCACCCTGTCTCTTTAATATGGATGCGGCTTCAAATGTTCTAACTCCTGTTTGAAGTATAAAATTCTTTGTATCCACCGTTATTCCTGCAAGCAGTCCTTCAGCAATAACTCTTGGAATTTTAAGTCTATCTGTTGAATAGAATAAAATCTCTGTTATTAATTCTGAAGTTGAAGATGCATGGGGTTCTAGGTAAGTTAATATTGCATTGTCAATATAGTCAGAACCTCTTCTATGGTGGTCAATAAGAATTATATTTTTTGAAATTTCTAAAAGGCCCGGCGCTTCAGAACTGTACTTGTTGTGGTGATCTAAAACCACAACTACAGTTTCCTTTTTACATATATTTACAGCGTCATTTGGCTTAATAAATATATCCTTTATATCAAAGTCTTCAGATTTCGGATAGTCTGATAGAAGTGCATTATATATCTTTTCAATTGCAGGAGTTACTCTGTCTAGAACTATATAGAAATTTTTGTCCATTCTCTTTGCAAGTTCCATTACTCCTAGACATGATCCAAGGGAGTCCATATCGGGATTTCTATGGCCCATTATAAGAACATCTCCTGATCTTTCAAGTAGCTTTATTATACCATTTGCCATAACCCTAGCCTTAACAGTTGAGTTTTTAGTAACAGATTGATTCTTTCCACCAAAATATTCATAGTGGTCTTCAAGCTTAACAACAGCTTGGTCTCCACCACGTCCAAGGGCAACATTCAAACATGCCCTGGCAGATTTATATGCTTCAAGGGGACTTTCTTCCAAAGTTCCAACACCAATACTTAGTGTTGCTGCAATTCTGTTTCCCTCTTCAATCTCCCTAACATCGTCCAGTAAATAAAACTTTCCTTTTATGGCCTTTAATAGGTTTTCGTAGGACATTATAATGGTATAGTCTTCTTGCTCATACTTAATTGAAAAGCCTTCATGATCGTTTGCAAAGTTATTTATAACATTGTCAATCTTTGCCCTTACCATTGGTATATTGGAGCTATCGGTATTTTCAATTAACTCGTCATAATTATCAACATTTAGATTAATTACAGCTATTGATTCATCTAAAAGAAGATTTTCTAAATTCTTTTCCTTAGTACTTTCAACTATATAGATTAAAATATTCTTTTCATGCCTTTTATCTTCAAAGGTATTTACATATAGCTTGTAGCTCTTGTTCTTATAGTCGATATTTAAATAGTCATTGTCCTCTGGAAGTTTTTCTACATCCACTTCTGGAAAGACTTCATTCACAAAGAGATTTAGCACCGGCTCCTCTTCGTCAACCATGGTCTTTAAGTTGGTGTTATGCCAAATAATCTTTCCTTCATGGTTTAAGATAGCAAGTGGAAAAGGCATTGAAAAAATTGCTCTTCTCGTTATCTCATCAAATTTGTCGTTGAAGTTTTCCATATAATTTTCAAGTTGCTCTTCTTTGTCAGAAAGATTTCTTATTTCATATATCAATAAAAAAGCTGTAACGATAAGGGCTATTACACCGATTATCTTATTGTAGTAAAAAAGAATACCTGAAAGTATAACTAAAAAGATATAAAAAGGTATCAATTCACCTAAGTTAAAAATATTAAATTTTTTCATTTTCTACCCTCTCAAATCTCCTTCTGAAATTAACAAAACTATCCAATAGCCCAACTAACATATACAAATAGGAGCCGTAAAATAAAATTATTACAAGCATCGGAATTATAAAACGAAGGGCCCTTGGCATCTTGTTTATAAAGTAGTAGTCTATTGTAAATATGCCTGCCATCATATATAAAAATCCTATTACTGAAACGGTGTTTATAAAGATTATATCAAAATATTGTGCTTTTAAAGCATATAGCAAGGCTAAAACAGTCCCCGCTACAAATATTAAAATAAGACTTTTCTTCGGCATTCTTATGTCGATAAATCTAAGTCTATGCTTCACATTGTAATTGTCTCTTCTAAGCATATTCAGTGCATATATATAAGACAAAAACACAAATGATATTGCACATATTATAGAAGAACCTGGTAGAGTAAGTTTAATTAAATCAACAAGTTTTAGAATTTCTCCCTTGCTCATTGCAATGTTGGGCATACCTCTTTCTTCTATAATCTTTATAAAGTCATTTGCAGCTGTGTCAATTGATTTGGATATAGCAGCAATTACATCAATCTTCATAATGTATTTGAAATTTATAAAAAATACAACTGCCATTATTACTATTGCCAGCATATTAATGGCTATAATCTTATAGCTCTCTTTCTCTTCTTTAATTAAAGTGATGGTTATAAATACTATTGGTATTGCTACGAATAAGTACATAGCCATAAAAGTAAATCCACCTATGAGTCCCATAGCTAAAGAAACTATAAGTGTGGATAGTAGTGCCTTAGTTACGCCTCTCTTAACTCCAAGCCATATGGCAGGAGAAGGCATAAAGAAAATTAAAAATGAAACCACTGGAAAAATTGTTCCAATAATCCCAAATGTAATTGATCTTAGTACTGAAACTAAAAGTTCCAGGTTCGTCGGAATCATATCTTTATTTTCGATAGTTCACACCTCCATAACTCCTTACTATTATACAACATAGTGGGAATAAGTTGCAAAAATTGGAGTCGAGCACTCAGTTTTAAAATTTAAGTTTGTTATACTTACAAAGTTTAATTATATACGGAATGTTAAATCAATCAGGGGGCTGATTTTCCTTAAGAAAACTAAGTCGAGCACTCAACCCCCTACTTGAAAATAAATGTTCTAATTAAGTATACATTGTTATAACAATCATTTTTAGCCTAACAATTTGAGTGCTTGACAAAATTAAAAATATCAAGCACTCAGTTCTAAAATTTAAGTTTGTTATACTTTCAAATTTTAATTATATACAGAATGTTAAATCAATCAGGGGGCTGAGTTCCCTTCAGAATACCAAGCACTTCGAGCACTCAACCCCCTACTTGAAAATAAATGTTCCAATTAAGTATACATTGTGGTAACAATCAATTTTAGCCTAACAAGTTGAGTGCTTGACAAAATTAAAAACATCAAGCACTCAGTTTTGAAATCAAAGTTTATCATACTTTCAAATTTTAATTATATACAAAATATTAAATCAATCAGGGGGCTGAGTGCTCGATTAATCTACAACCCAAGATTAATTAAATTTATATCTTGAGTTGTAGATTAAAAAAAGAGCCCCATAGGGACTCTCTCTAAATTTAATTATCCAAGAATTTTTGTAACAACACCTGCTCCTACTGTTCTACCACCTTCTCTGATTGCAAAACGTAGTCCTTCTTCTATAGCGATAGGTGTGATTAATTCGATTGTGAATTTTGCGTTATCTCCTGGCATTACCATTTCTACGCCTTCTTCTAATTGAATATCTCCTGTTACGTCTGTTGTTCTGAAGAAGAATTGTGGTCTGTATCCTGAGAAGAATGGTGTATGTCTTCCACCTTCATCTTTTGTTAATACGTACACTTCTGCTTCGAACTTTGTGTGTGGGTGAATTGTTCCTGGAGCTGCTAATACTTGTCCTCTTTCGATTTCTTCTCTTTGAACTCCTCTTAGTAGTGCTCCGATGTTATCTCCTGCTTCTGCTTGTTCTAGAAGCTTCTTGAACATTTCTACTCCTGTTACTACTACTGTTCTCTTTTCTTCTGTTAGTCCTACGATTTCTACGTTGTCTCCAACTTTTAGGGTTCCTCTTTCGATTCTTCCTGTTGCTACTGTTCCTCTTCCTGTGATTGAGAAGATGTCTTCTACTGGCATTAGGAATGGTAGGTCTGTGTCTCTTTCTGGTTGTGGGATGTATTCGTCTACTTCTTTCATTAGTTCAACGATCTTATCTCCCCATTCTCCGTCTGGTTCTTCTAATGCTTTTAGTGCTGATCCTACTACGATTGGTGTGTTGTCTCCGTCGTAGTCGTATTCGTTTAGTAGGTCTCTAACTTCCATTTCTACTAATTCGATTAGTTCTGGGTCATCTACTTGGTCTTCTTTGTTTAGGAATACTATTATCTTTGGAATTCCTACTTGTCTTCCTAGTAGAATGTGTTCTCTTGTTTGTGGCATTGGACCGTCTGCTGCTGATACTACTAGTATTGCTCCGTCCATTTGTGCTGCTCCTGTAATCATGTTCTTTACGTAGTCAGCGTGACCTGGACAGTCAACGTGTGCATAGTGTCTAGCGTCTGTTTCGTATTCTACGTGAGATGTTGAGATTGTGATTCCTCTTTCTCTTTCTTCTGGAGCCTTGTCTATGTTTGCATAGTCAACGAATTCTCCTGATCCGAATCTCTTGTTTAATACATGTGTGATTGCTGCTGTTAATGTTGTTTTACCGTGGTCAACGTGTCCTATTGTTCCTATGTTAACATGCGGTTTGGTTCTCTCAAATTTTTCTTTTCCCATTTTTTCCCCCTTATTGGTTCTTTTTCTTTTATTCTAATATAGACTTGAAAAATAATCAACTTTAAGCGCATAAATCTATGATAAAATCGCAAATTTCCATCTAAATTGAGTTTCCTCGTCTAATTGATATCTGATTGAATAGATTTAATATGTCATCCATTTTTGTATTTTCTTTTTCTTCTCCCGACAGGTCTAAAATTATTTCCCCCTCATGAAGCATAATAATTCTATTTCCATATGCTAGGGCATGCTCCAGGTTGTGGGTTACCATAATTGTCGTAAGGTTTCTCTCTTCAACTATTTTTTTAGTTATCTGCATTACCTTCTCCCCTGTCTTTGGATCTAGGGCAGCAGTGTGTTCGTCAAGCACAAGTAGCTCAATGTCTGATAGTGTGGTCATAAGAAGTGACACCGCCTGTCTCTGCCCTCCAGAGAGGTCGTTTATAGTACTGTCCATTTTGTTTTCTAGACCAAGTCCCAGTGGCTTTAACATCTCCACAAACTTTTCTCTGGAACTGTCCTTCATCTTTTTTAAATTCCATGCTTTGTTTTTATTTTCTGCAAGCATTAAATTTTCAAGTACAGTCATATTGGAGCAGTTTCCTAGTGCAGGGTTTTGAAACACCCTTCCAATTTGTCTATATCTCTTGTACTCCTTTTCCTTTGTTAAGTCTTTTCCATTAAAAATAATTTCTCCCGAGTCGGGCAAGGTGTTACCACAGATTAAATTTAATATTGTACTCTTTCCTGATCCGTTACTTCCAATAACCGTTACAAATTCTCCCGTATCTACTTTCAAGTTAAGGTCGTTAAATAGTTCGTTGGGGTTTTTGTTTTTGTTAAAAGTCTTATATATGTGATTAAGCTCTAACATCTTCTTCACCCCTTCTGCTCATTAGTAGTATTATTAGGAAAATAATCGCCGTAATAAGTTTTAAACTATTTGGTGAAAGGCCTATCATTATGGCTATCCCAATTATTCCACGATAGATTATAGCGCCAAGGATAACTTTGCTACTGTCCTTAAGTGGAAACTTTTTAAATAATTTTATTCCAAGTATAACTGATGCAAGGCCTATAATCATTGTCCCTGTTCCCATAGAGATTTCAAAAAATCTTTGGTGCTGCATCATTATGGCTCCTGCCCCACATACAAGGGCATTTGCCATGGAAAGGCCAAGTATTTTTATATTTCCCGGGTCCTTTCCTAAAAGTATTACAAGTGTTTGGTTGTTCCCAGTGGTCTTTAGTAAATATCCTGACTTTGTATTTAAATAAAGGTCCAAAAATATTTTAAAAACTGCTGCTATTAAAAATAAAATTAATAGCCTTTTATATTGCCCTGAAAACTTTAAATTGTTTACAAAGTCGTTGTTAAAAATTGTCTTTTCGTTAAATATTGCTACATTAGACTTTCCTGCAACAAATAAATTTATGGTGTATAGCCCCGTCATTACAATTATTCCTGAAAGTAAATCTTGTACTTTTAGTTTTACATTTATTATGGCAGTTATAAAACCTGCTAAGGCTCCTGCCACAATTGCCATTAAAACTGAAACAACTCCACTAAATCCATTTAAAATAAAATAGGTGGATATGGCAGCTCCCAGCGGAAAGGTCCCGTCCACTGAAAGGTCTGGAAAGTCTAATATTTCATATGTTATATAAATTCCCAAGGACATTATTCCGAAGATTAGTCCCTGTTCTAAAATTCCAAGTAATATATTCATCATTCACCTACTGAAAACTTTCTACTGCTCTTTGTTCAATCTCTTCTGTAAGCTCTATACCAAGCTTTTCAAAAGTAGATTTATTTATATATAGATTTGGGTTTTTGAAAATTTCATACTTTGTCTCTGACGCTTTTATTTCCCCTTTAAGTACCTTTGCCGCCATAATTCCAGTTTGCTTTCCAAGTTCCAAATAGTCTATGCCTTCCGCTGCAATACAACCAAGTTTAACCTGCTCTATCTCTGATCCAAATACTGGAATCTTCTTTTCATTTGCCTTGTCCAGTATTAATGGAAGTGAGTTTACCACATTGTTGTCTAAAATATTTGTCATTACATCAACTTTTGAAAGAATATTATCAGTTGCCATTGGTATGTCTGAAGACTGAGTAACTGCCTGTGCAACTAAATTAAATCCATAGTTCTTTGCATACTTTTCATATATTTTTATAGTTGAAATTGAACTTGACTCAGAGCTGGTATAAAGTATTCCAAGGTTCTTTGCCTCTGGAAGTATCTCTCTTATGGTAGCAAGTTGTGCTTCCACTGGTAGTTCGTCTGAAGTTCCAGTTACATTTCCCGTTGGGCTTTTGTCTTCATTTGCAAGTTTTGCTTCCACAGGATCTGTAATGGCAGTGTACACCATTGGTATATCACTATCCATAGCCGCATTATAAGTTGCCATGGCAGATGGAGTTGCTATTGCAACTAGTAAATCATTTTTGCCACTTGCTAACTTTTGACCGATTTGGTTTGCAATTGACACATCCGCGTCTGCGTTGTTATAGTCGATGGTCAAGTTCTTTCCCTCTTCAATACCTTCGCTCTTAAGGCCTTCAATAAGTCCTTCTCTACAGTTGTTTAGCGACTGATGCTGTGCAAATTGATTGATGCCAATGGAATAATTTTTATCTCCACCACCATTTTGATTTTGATTGCAAGATGTTAATACCAATAAACTTAATAAAATTCCTAATATTTTCTTCATTTCTTCCTCCTATATTTTCTTGGAAGAAATCATAAAAAAAACTTTCATCCCAAAAGGGACAAAAGTTATTTGTTATACCACCCGTAAGTTCTTCCAAGGATACAATTAGAAACACCACAATATCCCCCTCGTTGATAACGGATGAGGCTCCCGTCAGCTAGTACTCGTTTCCTTTCCCTCTGCCCTCCAGAGACCATTCTATGCAAATAATTTCATCGCCCTTCCACCTACGGCAACTCGCTGTCAAATATCTTTACATATACTCTTCTCTATCATCGGTTTTTTATCATGATACAGCATTAAAACATTTTTGTCAATACTAATTAAAAACTTTTCCCATTACCTCTTTTAAATTATTACATTGAATGACTTTTAAGTTTTCAAATGACTTTAAATTTTCATGGCTGTTAGATATAATCGCTTTGCTATATCCAAGTCTATCCAGTTCCAAAAGCCTTTGTTCAATTTGCGGTGTCCTCTTTAATTCTCCTGTAAGTCCAACTTCTGCCACAAACACAGTGCCCAGTGGTATTGGCTTGTTGTACATAGCCGAAAGAATACTCATAATGATTGCAAGGTTTACTGCCTGTTCCGAAAGTCTAATTCCTCCCGTTACTTTTATAATTACATTTTTGTCGTAAAGGGAAACGCCACCCCTCTCTTCCAAAATAGAGATAAGTGTATTAAGTTGATCCTTTCGTAAACTGTCCCCAATTCTCGTTGGGTATGGAGCAAATGATTTTGAAACCAGTGCTTCAATCTCCACAATCATCATCCTGGAGCCTTCTTTTATAATTGACAGTGCCGATCCCGGCGCAGGGTTTTCTCTTTTTGTTATAAAGAAGTCCGCCATATTTTCAATCTCTTTAATTCCATCTTCAGTCATATTAAATAGACCAATCTCTCCAGTTCGACCAAATCTATTCTTGGTTGCCATTAAAACCCTTAGCGGTTCGTCAGACTCCCCTTCGAGGTAAATTACAGTGTCAACAAGATGTTCCAGTGTTCTAAGTCCTGCCATCTCGTCATTTTTAGTCATGTGTCCAATCATAAACACCGCCCTTGGCCTGGACTTGTTCTTTGCCACTTCCACCAATGCATTGGCGCACTCAACAGTTTGTATTGGAGAACCTGCTCTTGATGTATACTCTTGCAGAGTAAAGGTTTGAATGGAGTCAATAAAGATTACATCTGGGTCAATATCTCTAATGGATAATAGTGCATTGTCCATGGAGTTTGTTGACACAATCCAAATATTGTCTCTAATTTCATCCATAATCCTATTTGCCCTAGACTTTATTTGTGACACCGACTCCTCCCCGGAAATATAAAGTGTCTTAATACCCTTTTTAGAAAGGTCGTTTGCCAGTTCCAAAAACAGTGTGGACTTTCCCGCACCAGGCCTTGCCGTAAGTATTGTGACACAGTCTCGAACGATTCCCCCACCAAGCACACGGTTGAATTCATTTGAGCCTGTTATAATTCTCTTTGAGTTATCTATTTCAACATCCTTTAACTTTAAAGGCTTTTTATATTCTGTACTTAATTTTTTTCCTGCAGATACTTCTTCAAAGGTTTCAACTTCCTTTAGTGAACCCCATGTATCGCACGAAGGGCATTTGCCAGTCCATGACACCGTTTCATATCCACATTTATTACATTTAAAAGTTGTCTTTTTCTTCATATAGCACCTCCCTCTTATTCTATAAGATAATTGAACAATATTAAAGGGTAAAAAAAGAAGGCCCATGGCCCTCTTTCTAAACTATTGTTTCTTCCAAATCCTCTTTTGGTTCTTCTTTTTTATCTAAATGTATTAATATATTTTTTCTAATACATCCTCATAAGATATTTTCTTCAGGCTTCCATTTTCTAAAAGCAATATTTCATCATAGTATTTTAAACTCTCATCTATCTTATGTCTTATTGAGATAACAGTCTTATCCAAACTGTTAATTGTTTTCTCTACTGATAATGCATGTTCAATATCTAAATTTGATGTTATTTCATCAAATAAAAATACATCACTATCTCGAAGTAACGCTCTTGCTAATTGAATTCTTTGTCTTTCTCCTCCAGATAAAGTAATTTTTGATTCCGCAAATATGGTATCGCTTTTTTCTGGAAGACTATTAATTCTATCATAAATGTTTGCATTAATTAGAGCTTTTTTATATTCTTCATCAGAATAAAAATCGTAAAGACAAATATTATATTTTAAAGTATTAGAAAACATGAACAGATTCTGACTAACTTTTTGAAAGATGTTATTAATAGCTTTTTTATTAAGATCTTTAACTTTAATGTCATCTATTAAAATCTCTCCTTGGGTAGGAGTTAATTCACCTATCAACAGTTTAAATAAAGTTGATTTACCTGTGCCAGATTTTCCTAATATTGCATATTTCTTATTCTTCTCAAAAATTAAGTTTGCATTTGAAAATATTTGATGCTCCCCATAGGAGAATGACACATTATTTAAAACTATAGAATTTTCTAAATTGTTTTTTTCCTTGTCTCCATACCTTCTATCTTGAGTTTTTATTTTTTCTATTTGTTTAAATATCTCACTATTTGCATTTAGTTCGTTTTTAGAACTTAAAATATTCGATATAGGTTCCTGAATAAAACTCATTAATTGTCCTATTAGTAAAATTACCCCTATGCTTAAATAACCTTTTAAAATAAGTATTGCCGTAAATATTATTACTAAAATTTGACTGATAAAAGTAATACCAAAAAGAGAATTATTAGCTATTTGGCTAAATCTACTATATTTAAACAAACTTTTTTCAGATTTTTCAATAAATGAATATGCATCCCTAACCAACACATCTTCAATAGAATAAGATTTTATCGTCTCTATGCCATTTAAGGTATTAGAAATTTGGTTATTCATTTCTCCTATATCCTTAACTTGAACCTCTCTTCTAATACTTAGTCCTTTACTAAATAATTTTGGAAGAATACTTAAGATTATGGAAAAAACCAAAACCATAGATGCTATTTTTACGTCTAAATAATATAAACTTATAATTGCAAAAATAAGCAAAACACCATTTTCAGCTATAGAAAAGCACATATTTATTTTAGATGAAACTGCAAGATTTAAATCATTTGTTAAAAATGAAATAGTTTCTCCTGAATTATTAACTTCTGCAGACCTCAAAATTTCAGAATAAATTTCTTCTGAAATTTCTCCAAGTTCAAAGGCAGTTAACCTCCTTTGCATAAAGCTTTTTAAAAAATACGAAAGAGACATAAGAAATATTATTACTAAAGCTTTCAGTACAGAATTTTTAAACATTAAATTGTTTTTCAGTTCCACTAAATCTAATATGTTTTTAAGGGAAAAAACCACGTAAATATTTAATGCTGTGTAAATTAAAATAGAAAGCATTGAAAAAATAATCAATTTAGATTTTTTACTTATTTTTATCATATGCATCGTCCTTATCATTTAAACAGTAACTTTTTGAATCAAAAACTCTAACTATTCCATTTTCAAAATGTATTACATAATCGTATTGTCTAATAAAATTTTCATCATAACTGTGGCTTATATTTAATATTGTTTTGTCTTCAAGACTTAATAACATTTTTTCAATTTGCTCTTGAGTCTTTTTATCTATTGACGAAAAAGGTTCATCCACTAGCAATACATTTCCATTTTTATACAAAGCTCTGGCAATACCGATTCTCTTTTTCTCTCCCCCAGAAATATTTGAACCATCTCCCTTAATGACTGTGTTTATACCCTTATCTAATTTTGATACAAAATCTGAAAGACCAGATGTTTTTATAGCTTCTGCTAATCTTTTTTCATCATAATTTTCTTCAAATGTAATATTAAATCCAACCGACTTTTCAAAAATATAAGTTTCTTGTAATACAGGAACAAATTCTTTATTCCATTCCTGCGTTGTTATTTCATTAGTATTCTTACTATCTACAAAAATATTACCTGAGAAATTTTCAATCCATTTCATTAATATTTTAAAAAACGTAGATTTTCCACTACCACTTTCTCCTATGATAAGATATTTGTTGTTCTTGTAAATTTCTAAATTTACATCTTCTAAAATTCTATTTTCTCCATCATAGGAAAAACTTAAATTCTCAATACTAATCTTATCTTTAAAACTAAAATTCTTGTCTTTTTCTATGATTTTATCTTCGGTTAATTCACTTAATAATTTTTCCCTAATAGATTTAGTTGAATTCATATAAATTTTGTTATTAATAATATCAATAACTGGAGATTTAATACTGTTTGTAAGTTGGGAAGCCACAAAAATTGCACCTATTGATATTAAACCTCTATTATGTAAGAGTACACCACTTGACAAAATAACTGCATACATTAGAAATCCAGAAAATATGGATGATGCGACAATTAAATTTTGAATATCCATCAACTTATTTCCACTTTCTAATAAATTATTTTTGTATTTTGAAAAATCTTCTATAAAATTATCTTCTATATGATAATCTCTTATAGTTTCAACGCCTAAAACTCCTTCTTTGACAAAAGAAATATAATCCTCAGATGCCTTAGAATTTACGACTCTTTGTCTATCCATATAACCTTCAAAAAACTTTGGTATTAAATATGGAATAAAGGCAGAAAGAATTGCTATGATTAAAAATACATAGTGTATGTTGGTTATGGAAATTGATGCCCCTAATAACAGCAACACACTGTCCATCATTAATAGTTTAGAATTTAAATAATTACCCCTAAGTGTTTCAATATCACTATATAATAAATTATGATAATATGACGGAGCGTTTTTCTTAAACTCACCAAGTTTCTTGTTTAATATCTTGTTATATAAAATAGTCCTATATTTTCCTGATTTGTTGCTAACTAAATATACTCTATATGAATTTTTAATTGTGACGCTACCCATGGCAAGAACTACAATTAAAATTAACTTCATACTATAAATTAGCAAATTATCCATTAAAGTTTTGTCATATATCTTATTAATAATATCTCCTGAAATAAAGGATAATCTTATTGTTAAGAAATTTGAAATAATAGAAACCAAGAAAAAAATAGTAATATCTTTAAAATTAAATTTAATTTTTTCCACTAATTATAGCCTCCATGTTATCTAATAAACCGTTAAATTGCATGTATTACTAATCTTAATTTGTGCATTTGTCATATCTGAATTAGTAATATTTCCATTTTGCATTTTTATTTTTTATTCTTCTCAAGAAAATAAATTTATATATAAATCTAAAATCATGATTAATTTCATTATTAAAATCAAAATTATTAATGTAAACCTGTAGGATCTGTTCCAATGCCACATGCTCCAATCACATACCACATAACGGAAATACAATTTATATATTTCTATTAATTATTTCTAACATGATGATCCTACTTTCTTTTTTATATTATATTCATAATACCAATAGTTAATTGGTTAAGTCAAATTAATTTATATTCATTTATTTTTTAATTTTAAGTTACTACCATACTAAAGCTAAAAAATTTTCTATAATAGAAAGTCAAAAAAAGAAGGCCCATGGCCCTCTTTCTAAACTGTTATCTCTTCCAAATCCTCTTTTGGTTCTTCTTTTTTATTAAATTTGATTTTGCCTTTAACAACTTTTATTTCAATTAAGTCAGATTTTTTCACTTCTCCACTTAGTACCGCTTCTGCCAGTGAGTCCTCTATCTTTGTTCTAATAACTCTTTCAAGAGGTCTTGCTCCATACTCCTTGTCAAAGCCTTCCTTGGCAACAAATTTAACAAGACTATCTCCATATGTCACGCTGATGTCTAGCTTTTGAAGTCTTTCTGCCATTTCATCTAGCATAATTGAAGACACCTTTGCCACATCTTTTTCAGTAAGGTTTTTAAACAGTATTGTCTCGTCAAGTCTATTTAAGAACTCTGGTCTAAAGTTTCTCTTAAGTGCTTCACTGATTATTTCTTTATTTCTTTCATACTCTTCCTTTTCAACATCTTCTCCAGAAGAGAATCCTAAACTGTTTTTCTTTTGTAAGTCACTTGCCCCCACATTTGATGTCATTATTAAAATTGTGTTTTTAAAGTCGATGACTCTACCCTGTGAATCGGTTAGTCTACCATCGTCAAGCACTTGTAAAAGGGTGTTGAATACATCGGGATGTGCCTTTTCAATTTCGTCAAATAGTACCACTGAATAAGGCTTTCTTCTAACTGCTTCCGTTAACTGTCCACCTTCTTCATAACCAACATATCCTGGAGGAGAACCTATTAGTCTTGATACGGAGAATTTTTCCATATACTCTGACATATCGATTCTAATCATGGCCTCTTCGCCACCAAAAAGTTCCTTTGCAAGGCTCTTTGCCAAGTAGGTCTTACCAACTCCAGTTGGTCCCACAAATATAAAGGATCCTATTGGCTTGTCCGGATTTTTAAGTCCAACCCTTGCTCTCTTTATTGCTTTTGAAATGGAGTCGATAGCTTCATCCTGTCCAATTACAATCTTCTTTAAATTCTTGTCTAAGTTCAAATATTTTTCGCTTTCTTCCTTGGTCATGGAAGTTACTGGTACATTTGACCAGTCAGAAACAATGATGGCAATGTCTTCAAAGCCAATGCTCATGTCTCTTGTGGACTTTTGCATCTTCCACTCCTCTTGAACTTTTTCTAGAGTCTCTCTCTTTTCTCTAATTTCGTCACGAAGCTTAGCCGCTTTTTCAAAGTCCTGAGTTGATACTGCCTGTTCTTTTTTGCTCTTTAACATATCAACTTCTTCTTGCATGTCTTTTATATCAGGTGGTGCAATATAATTTTTTATTCTTATCTTTGAGCAGGCTTCATCAATCAAATCTATTGCCTTATCCGGTAAAAATCTGTCTGTAATATATCTTGCAGAAAGTTCCACCGCCGCATCTATTGATTCATCGGTAATCTTAACCTTATGATGGGCTTCAAACTTATCCCTTATTCCCTTTAAGATGGTCTTTGATTCTTCGATGCTAGGTTGTTCCACAACTATTGGTTGAAGTCTTCTTTCAAGGGCTTGGTCCTTTTCAATATGCTTTCTATATTCATCAATGGTTGTTGCGCCGATGATTTGTAAGTCCCCTCTCGCTAGGTTTGGCTTTAATATATTTGCCGCATCAAGGGCTCCCTCTGATCCTCCGGCGCCGATTAAAGTGTGGAACTCGTCAATGAATAGGATTATATCATCCTTTTTCATCAACTCTTCGATTACGCCCTTAATTCTCTCTTCAAAGTCACCTCTGTACTTGGTTCCTGCAACCATTCCTGCAAGGTCAAGAGATACAATCTCCTTATCCTTAATAATTTCAGGAATATCTCCCTCAACAATCCTTTGAGCAAGACCTTCTGCAATTGCAGTTTTACCTACTCCAGGCTCTCCAATAAGCACTGGATTATTTTTAGTTCTTCTTAATAGAACCTGAATTAATCTTTCTATCTCCTTGTCCCTTCCAACAACTGGATCAATCTTGCCCTCTTTAGCAAGTTCATTTAAATTTTTAGTAAACTTGTCCACCAAGGACTTTTCCTTTTTTTTACCTTGACCAGTCTGTTGATTAGATTCTTTTTTGTCGGAGAAGTGTTTCTTTAACTCCTGTCTGATTAAATCTTTGTCAACTCCAGTCACATTCATCATGTATGATGAAAATGAGTCATCGTCATCAACAAGGGCCATTAGAATATGTTCCGTTCCAACAAATATTGAGCCTGCATTTCTTGCAAAGTTTCTGCTACTCTCCATCATCCTCTTAACCCTTGGTGTTAGAGTTTCTGGAACTGAAACAGAATTTCCTATTCCAATGCTCTGTAAGATTACTTTATATAAATTTTCATATACCGCGCCAGCTCTTTCCAAAATTTCCGTATCTTCTGTTTCCAGTTTCATAAAGGCAAGCAGTACATGTTCCGTACCAATATAGTCGTGTTTAAAATTAAAAGCTTCCTGGGCAGCTCTGCTCAAGAGCTTTTCAACATTTCCAAAATTTTTCGCCATAATAGCTCCTTTCTTAGACTACTTTAAGTTCTCCAAGTCCGATTTAAGCTTATTTATTTCATCTCGAAGTTCACAAGCTCCTTCAAAGTCTTCCTTTTCAATAGAATCTTTTAGAGCCTCTTCCTTTTTTTCTATCTTATTAACGAGAATTTTAATCTCCACATTTTCTTCTTCGTTGGCTTCAGAACCATTTGCCATATTCTTTAAAAATTCGTCATCAAGCCTGTCCTTAAATGTTGTGTAACATTCGGAACAGCCAAACTTTTTGTCTTCAAGTATATCTTCTAAAGTTTTAAAACAATTTGGACATTTATCCAAGGTCTTTTGCTCTTCTCTATTATTTTTCATATTCATAATGTCGAAGTTTATCTTCACATTAAGAGCTTCCTTTAAAAGATCTGTAATAGCTTGACCTTCATCACTCTTAATAAAATCTTTAAACTTGCTAAAATCTATTCCGTTTTCATCTTGCGGAAATATTTCATTCATATATTTTGAATAACAATCCTTACATAGATTCATCACTCTATGTTTTTCTCCATCATAAAAATGAATTTCAAAAGTAGATTCATTATTACATTTATCGCATTTCATAAGTTACCTCCTATCTTAGAAAAGCTAAGAGCATGTTACGAAGTAAATCTGCACGTACAACATTTCTAATGTTGTTGTCCACATTTGTAAGTGCAGTGTCTTCAAGTGCATGTATAATAAGCCTGCCTTCTCTTTTAGTTAGTACTTCTTCTTCGTATAGACTCTTCACTATACTATTGGCCTTGTCCTTAGTTATACTAGTGCCAATAACTTCGTTTATAAGCTCATCAATATAACCAACTTCACTAAAAGCAAGCTTTGTAATTTTTATATACCCGCTTCCTCCTCGTCTACTCTCAATATAATATCCCTTGTATGGAGTAAACCTTGTTGTTAGTACATAATTTATTTGAGAAGGAGCGCAGTTAAACTGACTTGCCAAGTCATTTCTACCTATTTCCAAAATTCCATCTTCAGTTTGTGAGAGTAATTCTTTTAAAAAACTTTCTATTGAATTACTTAATCCTGCCATGGTTCCACCCCTAACTTTGACTTTCTTTGACCTAGTTTATAAAAAAAATTTCTCTGTATGTTTATTATATCATAATGAGATAAATTTTCAATAATGAGAAATAAAATGGTTTCAAAAAAGGTCAACCCATATGGGTCGACCTTTAATTTTATTCTTCCGTACCTGCTTGTTCTATAATTTTTTCTGCAACATTTGATGGAACTTCTTCATATCTTTCAAATTCCATTTCAAAGTCCCCTCTTGCCTGTGTCATTGAACGAAGGTCAATTGAGTATTCAAAAAGTTCTGCATGTGGAGCTTCCGCTGTAACAACTTGTGTTCCGTCTTCTTGTGAATCCATTCCAAGAATTCTACCACGTCTCTTGTTCATGTCTCCCATAACATCACCCATGTACTCTTCTGGAACTGTAATAACTATTTTCATTATAGGTTCAAGTAGTACTGGTTTTGCTTCTTTAATACCTTTTCTGAAGGCAAGTTGCGCTGCCATCTTAAATGCCATTTCGTTTGAGTCAACTGGATGGTATGATCCATCATAAAGTGTTGCTTTGATATTAACTACTGGGTATCCTGCCAATGGTCCCTTTTCAAGTGACTCTATTAAACCTTTTTCAACTGCAGGGAAGTAGTTCTTTGGAACTGCACCACCGAATACTTCTTCTTCGAAAACAAAGTCTTCTTCTGTTGGTTCGAATCTAATAAATACATCACCATATTGTCCTGCACCACCAGATTGTTTCTTGTGTTTACCTTGAACATCTGATTTGCCCTTGATAGTTTCTCTATATGCAATCTTAAGTGGAATTATTTCTGTTCCAACGCCAAATTCATCTTTAAGTCTATTTAGTATTGATTGTAGTTGAACATTACCTTGTCCACCGATTACAAGTTGTTTTGTTTCAGGATTTCTTTCAACATTAAGACTTGGATCTTCCTCTTGTAGTTTTGAAAGTGCAGATGAAATCTTGTCTTCATCTCCCTTTGAAACCGGTTCAATGGCAATGTAGTATGATGCTTTTGGAACCTTTAGCGCCTTGTACTCTATTGGATGAGCCTTTGTGCAAAGTGTGTCCCCAGTTTCTGTAATGCTAAGTTTTGAAATAGCACCAATGTCCCCTGCAACAACTTCGTTTGTTTCTATTTGCTCTTTACCTCTAATGTAGAATAGGTTACCAATTTTTTCTGTCTTGTCTTTATTTGCATTATATATTTCAGTGTCTTTAGTAAGCTTTCCTGAAACAACTTTAAATATGGAAATCTTTCCTACAAATGGGTCAGTTATAGTTTTGAATACAACTGCTGAAAGTGGTTCATCAGGATGAACTCCTCTGTAGTTTCCATCTTCAAGTCTAAATCCATATTTTGCTCTTTCATCTGAAGGCGCTGGCATAAATTCGGTTATTGTTTCAAGAAGTATATCGATACCTGCTCCCGTATCTGTTGAACCTGCCACTAGAGGAACTGCTGATCCTTCTAGAAGCGCAGTTGTTATACCTTCCATAAGTTCTTCGTGGTTAAACTCTTCACCATCGAAATACTTGTTCATAAGCTCTTCGTCACTTTCTGCAACGATTTCAACTATTTCGCCATAAACAACTTCAACTTCGTCAACTCTATTTTCAGGAATAGGAACTTCTTTTCTTGTAAATCCATCATATTCATATGCTTTTTTGTTTAATACGTCAATAAGTCCTGTAAAGTTTTCGCCTTCACCCATTGTAAGTGTAAAAGGAATAACTTTTTTATCAAAATTTATATGAAGATCGGAGACTATTTTGTTTAGATTTGCATTTTCTTTCTCCATCTTATTTACGAATATTATTCTTGGTAATTGAATTTCCTTTGTATAATTAAGAACTTTTTCAGTTCCAACTTCTATTCCACTTGAAGAGTCTATTAATACAAGTGCCGCTTCAGAAGCTCTTAGTGCTGAGTAAACTTCGTTCTTAAAGTCGAAATATCCCGGAGTGTCTATTAGATTTACTTTGAAACCGTCATATTCTATTGGGATAACGGTTGTATTGATTGAAGAGCCCCTCTTTATCTCTTCCTTTGAAAAGTCAGAAACGGTGTTTCCCTCTTCAACTTTACCTATACGTTTAGTCACGCCAGTGATGTTTAACATCGATTCGATTAAGCTAGTTTTACCAACTCCACTATGCCCAACTAAACATAAATTTCTAATCTTATCTGTTGTATATGTTTTCATCTTTACCTCCCGTTAATTTACCTTACTCTGATTATACCATGAAAACAATTTCTTTTGTATTAAAATCTAATTTTTTTATGATTGATTAATAGAGCTTTGTTATA
The DNA here is from genome assembly GCF_928097925.1 of Mediannikoviicoccus vaginalis. Taxonomy (GTDB): domain Bacteria; phylum Bacillota; class Clostridia; order Tissierellales; family Peptoniphilaceae; genus Mediannikoviicoccus; species Mediannikoviicoccus vaginalis. The sequence goes on along the minus strand of NZ_CAKMRI010000001.1, from coordinate 1,806,953 downwards.
AAGATGTATTATCTACATTTAAAAAGCCGGTACAATGTACCGACCTTCTCTATTTTTTATCAACTTCATATTCAGATGTGTTTACTGGTAGGTTTTTTCTAGCTAGGATGTATTCTATAAGTTCTTTTACTAAGCCGAAAATGACTGCAAAAATTGGAACACCTATAATCATTCCTATTATTCCAAACATGGATCCACCAATTATAATTGCAAACAGTATCCAAAATGAATTTATTCCTATGGAGTCAGAGTGAATTCTTGGCTTTATAACATTTCCATCAAGCTGTTGCCCTATTACAATTGCTATTAAGAATATAAATGCCGCCTTTATATCTTGAACACCAATCATTATAAACACTGGGATTGCTCCAATAATCGGTCCGATATATGGAATCATATTGGTTAGTGCGATTAGTATTCCCATGATAATTACGCCTTCAACCTTTAGGACAAGTAATACTACAGATATTTCTATACCTAAAATAATTGATGCCAATAGGTCACCTGTTAAAGTTTGTTTAACGGTCTTTCCAATGTCCCTTGCAATGCTTATTAACTTTGCTGCGACTTTCTTAGGAAAGATTGCAAAGGTCGCTTTCTTTGACATTGCTCCAAAGTGTTCTTTGTCATTTAAAAGGTATAGTGACACTATAAGTCCAATTCCAAGTTTGAAAAGCACTGAAACAAATCCAGATGCAAAGGAGGTTAATTTTGGTCCAACCTTTGATAAAATACTCTTTAAATATTCTGTTAACTGTGCTATTCGTTCTGTTAAAAAGTCAGATACTTTTTCATTAACACCATACTTGTTGAAAAACTCTCCCCATGACTCAAACTCATTATTTTTTAAATAATCAGATATCATGTCGCTTAACTTTGAAACCGAGTCAACTATTTGTGGAATTAAAAGGGAGAAGAATACAACTATTAAAATAATTACGATTAAGTAAGTAATTATTAGAGATATCATTCTCTTCTTTTTAAAAGAAAGCTTTCTAAATCCACTTATCTTATTTAAATTTCTTTCAATAAAATCCATGGGCATATTTAGTATATATGCAATAACCCCACCATAAATAATTGGTGAAAGTATACTAAATATATTTCCAAATCCCTTTTTAAAACCGTCAAAGCGATAGATTATAAAAAAGAAAAGTATGGAAATAAAGACCGTTAAAAGTCTGTAGAAGAGCTTTGTATTGTCTTCTTTATTAAAATTTATCTTCATTAACTTCTCCTACTTTCCAATTCAGCAACCCTAATAACTTCTTCAGCCACAAAGTCTGCCACTCTTTCATCAAAAACTGAAGGTATAACATATTCAGGATTTAATTCATCTTCTGGAATTAAATTTGCAATTCCAACTGCCGCCGCCATCTTCATCTCTTCAGTAATCTTCTTTGCCCTCGCCTTTAATGCACCTTTGAAAAGTCCTGGGAATGCAAGTACATTGTTAACTTGGTTAGGGAAGTCTGATCTACCTGTTCCAGCAACAAATGCGCCGCCTTTAATGGCCTCTTCATATGGGATTTCCGGCTCAGGATTTGCCATGGCAAATACTATAGGCTTAGTCTTCATACTTCTAACCATTTCGGCGTTAATAACATTTGGCCCAGATACTCCTATAAAGACATCTGCCTTTTTCATGGCTTCTTCCATTGTTATGTCTTCGTCTTCTATATTTGTAATCTCTGCAATTTCCTTTTCTACAAAGTTATAAAATGCAATTTCAGATCTCTTCAATACACCCTTTCTATTAAAGGCATAAATATTTCTAACACCAAGTCTCTTCACCATATTAATTATTGAAAAACCTGCAGCTCCCGTTCCCGAAATAACAACGGTAACATCTTTCGCCTCTTTCTCAGCAAGCTTTAATGAGTTTATCAGTGCAGCTGTAACAACGATGGCAGTACCATGTTGGTCGTCATGAAACACTGGAATGTCAAGCTCTTCAATAAGTCTTCTCTCTATTTCAACGCATCTTGGAGCGGAGATGTCCTCTAGGTTGATTCCACCATAGGTTGGAGCAATATTCTTTATAGTTTGAATAATCTCTTCAGTGTCCTTTGTATTTAAAACCACTGGCACTGCATTTACTCCACCAAACTTTTTAAATAGCACTGACTTTCCTTCCATTACAGGTAGTGCCGCTTCAGGTCCTATGTCACCAAGTCCAAGCACAGCAGTACCGTCGGAGATAACCGCAATTGAATTGCCCTTCCAAGTGTATTCATAAGCAAGGTCCTTGTCCTTTGCTATTTCTCTGCAAGGCTCCGCAACTCCAGGAGTGTATGCAAGTCCAAGTTCTTCCTTGGAATCAATCTTTGCCTTTGATTCTACACTAAGTTTTCCCTTCCAATTTCTGTGAGCTTCTAAGGCTCTTTCGTAAACATCTTTCATTCTATTTCCTCCATAGTATGCAATAAATTCATTGTTTTAACATTATAATTATAACACAAGGATAAAACATAAAATCATAATCAATATTTTTATTCACTATGATAAAATAGTATTAGAATTATACTTGGAGGTATTGATGAAAAAAATTACAAAATTTATTCTATTGTTATTTCTTTTTATAGGCCTTGCTTCGTGCAAAGTCCAAAATAATGTGGAATCAAATATAAAGAGCAGCGAAAATCATATAAATGACCATGACCACGAACATGACCATGAACATGATCATGAACACGAACATGATGTAACAGGTAAAGAGATTGAAACTGAAATAGGAAAGAGGACTATACTTAAAAGTCTAGACGAAATGGATAAAACAATTTCAAATGGCCCGTTTAATTTTAAATTAAATGCAGTTCAGTTAAGTAGTCTCGAAGTAAAAGATGAACATCTAGATGAATTTAAAGGTCAAAAGATGATTTACTTCCTAAATGTAAATATTTTTGTAGAGCATATGTCTAAGGAAGTTCATAGTCTGGACATGAAAAACGCAAAAATAGTTGATTCAAATAATAAAGAGTACCTTCCCGACATGACAAAGTCCGACAACTTTGATGGCGACTTTAACGGAAACTCCATGGACGAAGGAAACTTGACCTTTTTCGTGGATGAATTCGTAACGAAAGATGAAAACTTAAAACTTGTAATCCCACAGGCACTGGACGAAAACGGAAGTAAGATTGGAGACGAGGCTTTATTTAATATAGAATTTGAGAAATAGAAAGTTTGGTGAAATTATGCTAGATGAAGAAAAATTAAGTAAAAAAAGGGCTTTAGAACTTTGGGATAAAGATATAATTAAAAAAATCGAACCAGGTACATTAAAAGGTCTTCAAGATATTCACAAATATTTATTCCAAGATGTTTTTGATTTTGCTGGAGAAATTAGAAATGTAAATATTTCTAAGGGCAATTTTCGATTTGCTCCAATGCTTTTTTTAAATGACAATTTGAAAATAATTGAAAAGATGCCACAGAATACATTCGATGAAATAGTTGATAAGTATGTGGAAATGAATGTGGCCCATCCTTTTAGGGAAGGCAATGGCCGTTCAATGAGAATTTGGCTAGATATAATGCTTAAAGACAGCATTGGTCAATGTGTAGATTGGGAAAAAATAGATAAATATTCCTATTTAAGTGCAATGGAGCGTTCTCCAGTTAACTCTTTAGAGCTAAAACATCTACTTAAAAGTGCACTAACAGAAGACATAAAGAATAGAAATGTATATATGAGAGGAATACAACAGTCCTATTATTATGAAGGCCTGGATAAAATAGACCTTGATGAAATAAACTAAAAGAGCCCCTATGGGCCCTTTTTTAGTTATCACTTCTTGAGAAGGCATTCTTCATATTATTTGACGCTATATATAAAACTTTGTCTAAAAGTTTATTAGTTTCTCCTTCTGTGAAGTCAGAAATTTCTTGGTTTGCCTTTTCTAAAACTTCATGTAGAGCGTCGCCTTTTAAATCTTTTTCCTTTACTTCTCTATCTGTCTTTATAAGCATTTCGTGGGACTTTGCCATAATCTTTTGATTATATCTTTCCACTTCTACTATTGCATCACTATAGTGTGCATCCACAAGCGCGCCAATAAGTCTATTTGTCCAGTAGAAGTTATTTGTAGTTACAGTATTTGAATCGTCTGCGAAGTAGTCTGGAGTTGTTCTTACATTTGCATAAAGGGCAACTGCAGAGTTAAATGCATTTGATCCAAGGGCATGCCATTCCACAACTTTGTTTCCTTCGCCAATATATGGTCTGATTTGAGTAAACACAGTAACATTATTTCTATTAATTCCTATAGGTCTGTACTTGCCCCTCTTTTCTCCCTTGCCATAGGAACTAAATTCTGTTCCTTGGTAGTAGTATGAAAGTACATATTTCATGTCCTCGATTGTAATTTTTCTTTCAGGTACCATTGCCCATGGTAAGTCTAAATCTTCAGGTGTAAAGTCTGCATCAACTCCATCCCATACAAAGGATCTTGGATTGAAATGTCTTAACATACCCCAAGCCCTTGGTGTGTTATAAACTCTGTCAGAGTCTTCTCCAGAGCCATATGCAAATCTTGGATTAAAGTCGTCGTCCTTATTTAAATTAAGATGATGTTCTTCAGTCCATTCCTTTAAGTCTTCACAGCACATAAAGTTTTCCTTCTTGCCATATGCATCTTCAAAGTCAAAGTAGTCTATACCAAGTTGATTAGGCATAACTACATAGCAGTCATCAGGAACACGACTTGCCATCCAGTGATGTCCGCCAATTGTTTCAAGCCACCATATTTCATCTTCATCTTGAAAGGCAATTCCATTTGATTCATAAGTTCCATGTTCTTCCAAAAGTTTTCCAAGTCTTTCAACACCTTCTCTGGCAGATGAAATATATGGAAGCACAACAGTTACAAAGTCTTCTTCCCCAAGTCCACCTTCCTTTTTGTCTTTATTGTTTATTAAAAGTGGATCCGCACCTAAAACCCTTGGATTTGTAGTAATGGTTTCAGTTGCAGTCATTGAAATATTTTTTGAATTAGTTCCATTGCATCCCCAAATTCCCTCTGAAAGATCTGAATTTGGATGGGCAGTATATCTAAGTGGATTGTCCGGAAGATCAAACTCACATTCTGAAATTACAGATTTATATCTTTTAGGTTGATCCTTAGGTTCAACCACAATAAATCTCTTCGCATTATATTCCCCTGAAGGTGAATCTTCACTTCTTGTAACTATAGTTGAGTTATCATAAGAAGCATTTTTACCTACAAGTAAAGTTGTACAAGCCATAATCGTCCTCCTTTTAAATAATTTTTCTGTACACTTACAGTTTACTCCTAAAAATTGCAGATGTAAATTATGATAACAATTATTAAATCAATTTTTATTTTTTTACTTTACCATGATATAATATCATTAATAGGAGGTGTTCATTTTGAACAAAATTAATTTTAAAAATTGGGTGGCAGAAAATTCAAAAGAAGAATTTAGTGAACTTGTAAAACTAATAGAATCAGACTCTAACTTTCCAGAGGATGATAATAAAGATTCAATCTTAATCTATTTAAGAGTTAAAAACATAAGCCCTGAAGTTTTAGAAGAATTTGAAAAGGCTTGGGAAGAATATTCTAAATAAAAATACTCCAGTGACCAATGGTTGCTGGAGTGCTTTGTAATACGCGAAAAGAACTATACAATTCATAAGGAAAATAGTCCTTTTTAGAATACAACCTTCGAAGCTTAATATGATGGAAGTTTATGATATAGTAACATTTAATGATGAATGTTATAACTTTAGTGCAAAAGACAATACAAAGTCAAATCTAGAATTATATTTAAACCAGAATCAACTTCCTCTGTTTTTACAGACATGGTATATTACTTAGCAAAAGAAAATGTTGAGATAATAGGAAAAGTTGTAATGTATAACGTAATATTGCAAGAAATTTATTTAATGAAAAACTATCTTTAGTTTAAGAAAACTTGTATAAGATCTAAGAAAACTTGTAAAATTTTCAAATTAATCATATAATGGAGTTAGAGATTAGCATCATACTTCCCAAGGGAACATGCGTGCGGAAATACCCTCCATTATTATGGGGGGTATTTTTTTATGAAACCATTTAAAACACTAGATGAACAAATTGAAATATTAGAAGACAGAAATATATTATTTACAAACAAAGAAGAAGCAAAAGTTTATCTGTTGCATAACAATTACTACAATATTATCAACTGCTATAGTAAATATTTCTTATCTTCCAACGGGAAATACATAGATGGTACTGATTTTAAAAATATAATTGATGTGCACCATTTTGATAAAAATATTAAAACAATATTTTTCACATATCTAATAGAGTCCGAAAAAACCTTTAAGTCTATTTTTGCATATAGATATAGTGAATACTTCAAAGATATTAGATATCCATATTTGGATATTAATAACTATGATACCGATAAAATTTTGGATGTTTCAAAATTCATATCCCAATTATCAAATATTATATCAAATAATATTAAGCAAAAGAACAATTCGATAGAACACTATGTTTTGAAACACGAAGATGTACCTATGTGGGTTTTAGTAAACAACTTGACCTTTGGGCAAACTTCTAAGTTATATTCATATATGCCCATGAGTCTTAAAAATAGAATAGCAAAAGATCTTTCTTATTTTCTTAAAGTTAATACAACTTGTGAAAAAGTGATATTGGAATCTGTTCAACTAGAATCTTATTTAATAAACTTGGTTGAATTAAGAAATAAAATAGCCCATAACAACAAAATTATAGATTATAAATTTAGAAACCATAATAGATTTAATTCTTTTATGCACGAATCTTACGGAGTGTTAAAAGACTCCCCAAGAAACGACATATTCAATGCCTTTATTACAATGAAATGTTTTTTATTGGACCAAGAATTTAAGCAATTAAATAATTCAATTAGTAAAAGGTTTAGAAAATTAGAAAGAAAAATCAATCCTTTAGCATACAACAAAATTGTAAATGATTTGGGATTTACAGAGAGATTACCAAAGATAGAACAAAAATAAGTATAATAAAAAGTCCCCTACTAGTTGCAGCTAAAATAGGAATGGTAAAGAGTATAATCGGAGAAAAACAAATAATAGTAACATAGTCTAAATAAAATTATAGAAGGGACTTAACATAAAACATTATTTATATACAACTAATGCCCAGTACAAGACTGGGCATTTATTATTTTATTTTTATATCAGTTTGTCTGGTAGCAACCAGGTAGCAAACAATTGACCCTTTTCGCACACTCCAATCGCTTGAAATAGCCACTTACAAGGTCTATGGTGCAGAGGAAGGGATTCGAACCCTCACGAGAATTTCCCACTACCCCCTCAAGATAGCGTGTATACCAGTTCCACCACCTCTGCTTAGTTTAAAAGTTTCTCTTAAACTCCTTTAACTGTCTTCCATAGTTGTTAAGCCAGTTTTTAAAATCCTTATGCATTCCATCTTTAAGTTCTTTGTCTTCGTAGAATGTTTTATAAATTTCGTAGTTCTTCTTTACTTTTACATCGTAGTATCTGGCTTCGTCTATTGGAATATTTTCAAATCCTTCTCCACCTTTTCCAACTATTCCCTTGTCAAGCCACTCTTGCACATTTCCCATACCTCCATTATAGGCGATTATGGCAAGGTCTGTGTCTCCAAAGTGGTTTAGTAGGTAGGACAGATAATATGTTCCTAGTTTTATATTGGTATCTGGATCTTGTAACATCTCTTCTGTGTATTCAATGCCCATCTTTTCACAAATCCATTGTGAAGTCTTTGGAATAAGTTGCATTAATCCAACTGCATTCATGTGTGACTGTGCCTTTTCGTTAAAGTTACTTTCAACTTTTATAACTGAAAGCACCAACAGTGGATCCACCGCATACTCTTCACTATATTTTTTTATCTCTTCCACATGTTCCACAGGTCTTGTACTAGTTCCATATGCAACAACTGCAAAGGATGCAAGTATCCCAACTATTAGTATGGCAATTATAAATTTTAACAGTCCTTTGAAAAATTTTTTCATAATAATTTCTCCTCTATTAAAAAGAGTTTAAGTTCCCTCTGAGTTTCTTGTAAGCTCTTCTCATTATAAATTATTTTCAGTGGTTTTTGTTTAAATTTTCTCCAAATATCGTTCACCGAAATAATCTTTTCCGCTTCCTCAAGGGAAATATCTTGTCTTTTCATTAATCTTTCTATTTGTGTATCTTTCTTACAATCAACAGAAATTATATCATAAAGAAGGCTATTTTGTAACCTCTCCTCTATTAGAGAGTATAGTGGTATCTCGAAAAAATATGCCTCATGTCTGTTTTCATTTCCCAATGAGATTATCTCTCTTATTACCATGGGATGAATTAGATTTTCAAGTTCTAATCTTTTCTCTTTTTCATCAAATAGATATTTTGAAAGTTTTTTTCTGTCAACATGTCCTCTTCTATCTAAAACATCTCTTCCGTCAAATATTTTTGCAATTTCAATGGCAACCTCTTTTCTTTCATAGAGTTCATGAACTATTTCATCTGCACTGAAGGTTTTAAATCCATTTTCTCTTAAGAAGTTCATCACAGTGGACTTGCCAGAGCAAATTCCCCCTGTGATGATGTAATTTTTTTTATTTTGATTCATACCAACTATTTCCTGTACTGATGTCAACTTTTAAATCCACATCCAGATTAACTGCATTTTCCATTAAATCTCTTAAAAGCTCCTTCACTTCATCAAGCTCATCGTTATAAGCGTCTATAATAAGTTCGTCATGCACTTGAAGTACAAGCTTACTCTTAAGATTTCTCTTTTTAAGTTCGTTGTGAACTGAAATCATGGCAAGTTTTATAATGTCCGCCGCGGAACCCTGTATAGGAGTATTAAGTGCAATTCTTTCTCCAAAGGCTCTGATGTTGAAGTTTTTTGACTTAAGCTCTGGAATATATCTTCTACGGTTCATAATTGTGTGAACATATCCCATATCTTTTCCCTGTTCTACAATATCTTCCATATATTTTTTAATTCCCTCATAGGTATTTAAATAGTTATCGATATACTTTCTCGCTTCTTTACGTGTTATATTTAAATCCTGTGACAAACTAAAGTCTCCAATGCCATAGACGATCCCAAAGTTTACAGCCTTTGCATTTGATCTGTCCAGAGCTGTTACCTTGTCCAGGTCCACATGGAACACTTCCGACGCAGTCTTTGCGTGAATGTCCACTCCCTCTTTGAAGGACTCAAGCATAACTTCGTCCTGTGCTAAATGTGCCAGCACCCTAAGTTCGATTTGTGAATAGTCCGCATCTACTAAAGTATTTTCATCTCCAGAAATAAAGGCCTTTCTAATTAGACGGCCCTCTTCCGTTCTAATAGGAATATTTTGTAGATTCGGGTCGATGGAGCTTATTCTTCCTGTAACTGCAATTGTCTGTGTGAAGGTTGAATGAATTCTTCCATCCTCTGATATTAGTTTTGACAGTCCTTCAACATAGGTTGACTGAAGTTTCTTTATGCTTCTAAAACGAAGCACCTTCTCTATGATTTCGTGTTCGCCTTTTAGTTTCTCCAGCACTTCCACATTTGTGGAATAACCTGTCTTGGTTTTCTTTATTACAGGAAGGCCCATCTTTTCAAATAATATTTCACCCAGTTGCTTAGGGCTATTTACATTAAATTCTTCCCCTGCATCATCGTGAATGGACTTTTCAAGTTCTTCTATTTCGCTATTAAACTTCTCTCCTAGTTCGTCAAGGTATTCCCTATCCACTTTAAATCCAACATTTTCCATGTCTGCTAAAACTTTTACAAGTGGATTTTCTATGTCATAAAAGAGTTTATCCATGTCCCTTTCTTTAATAATATCTAAAAGCGGCTTTCTTAAATCTTCACAAACTGAAATAAAACTTGAAATGTATTCATCTAATTCCTTATCTTCAACTTCATTTAAAGCCTTTTTCTTTGCTCCCTTACCAAAAACTTCCTCTTCAGATTTTATATTTCTATTAAGGTACTGGTCACAAGTCTTATTAATTTCGTAGTTAGTGTTTGAAGGATCAATTAAATATTCCATTATGGAAATATCTTCGTACTCAAAGTCTATTTCAATTCCATTTCTCAAAAGATAATAGAGATCTGATTTTATATGGTAGGACAAAAACTTTTTATCCTTTGATGAGAAAAGCTCTTTAAATTCACTTAGCTCCTTTTCATCCTTTAATTCATAAATTAAAACTTCATCTTTGTCTTCGCCTTTAAGGGCAATATATTCAGGATTGCTGTGAATATAGTTATCCCCATTGTAAAACATATGGAAAGTTATATTTTTTTCATCAGAAAGCTCTTTCACTATTTCAGAAGTAGAAGAAACTCTCTTTGAAAGAAAAGCTTTTTCAAACTTTACTTCCTTTTCAGTTCCAGGAAGCTCCTTTAAAAAGGAATTAAATTCAAGTCTTTCGAAAATCTCCCTTGTCTTTTCCACATTTGGTTCTTGAACAACATAATCGTCAAGTTCTCTCTCAACTGGCACTTCAGTAAAGATGGTTCCAAGCTTCTTACTTAAAAATGCCATGTCTTTATTTTCAGTTAGATTTTTCTTAAGTGCCTTTCCAGAAATATTTTCAATATTTTCATAAACTTCTTCGATGCTCTTATATTCCTTAATCAGTTTTAGGGCAGTCTTTTCTCCCACTCCAGGCACACCAGGGATGTTGTCGGAGCTATCTCCCATTAGTCCCTTTACATCAATTAATTCAATCGGCGTTACGCCATATTTTTCCTTTACTTCCTCAATGCCAAATCGTTTTGTTTGAGTTATTCCCTTTACGGTTAATATTACATTTACATTTTCATCTATTAATTGCAAGTAGTCCCTGTCGCCCGTAACTAAAAGTACTTCGTATCCCTCTTTAGATGCTTTTTTTGAAAGGGTTCCCGCAATATCATCTGCCTCATAGCCAGACTCTTCCTCATAACACACATTCATGGCCTGTAAAATGTCTTTCAATATGCCAAACTGTGAAGACAGTTCAGAAGGAGCCTTGTCACGATTGGCCTTGTAGTCCTTGTACTCTTCAACCCTAAAGGTCGGTCCCGACTTGTCAAGCACCACGGCAATATGATCAGGCTTATACATATCTATGGCCTTGTAGTACATTGACAAAAATCCATACACGCCATTTGTAAAAATTCCGTCCTTAGTAGTTAAATGTCTTATTGCATAAAAGGCTCTAAAGATTAAACTTGAGCCATCAATTATCATAAATTTTTTCTTCATATAATCCTCCAATTATCTCTATTATATAATATGTTGACGATTAAAGAAAATCCTCTAACATTGACTTTTACTGACTTTAAAGCTATAATTAATTTATACGGGGATGAACCTGGTTTCGACGGGGATACTGAATTCGGAATAGCGAGTCGTTTTCGTCTACAAACGTAAAAAAAGGACAACTAAATATAAACGCTGAAGATAATTTAGCATTAGCTGCCTAGTATGGCGGTAGTCCGCCTTGGCTTTCTCGCAGTCCAAGGCCTGACTTCAAATTTAGCGAGACACTGATTCAAGTTCGTTTCGCCTTGAATTAAGTATTAGAAACTACCTATTACATGTATTTGCTTGTTGTTTAGTGTAGTAGGGAACAAAACACAATAAGCTGCACTCGGAGAATTTCCCTTGGATGTATTTTCGGACAGGAGTTCGACTCTCCTCATCTCCACCATTAAAATCTACAAGAATTTGTAGTGATACAGAACAGTTTAAAATAGCTGTTCTGTTTTTATTTTGTTTGTACTTAAAGTCTAACGGAGTATATATTAATAAAAAAAGTTGGCATAAAGTTGGCACAAGAGTTGGTAGAAAGTTGGTAGAATACTTATAATTTACAAAAAAAGCAGGGTCTCCCCTGCCATATTACTTCCTATACCAATTTGGATAGATATCTGTAAAGTCGTCATACATCTCTAATATTCTATCAACTTTTTCATTTATTCTTTCATGATTTATACTTTCATGGTCTTCAAACTCATCATAAAGATATTCCACTATTGTATAAACGGCCATGGTCTTAAAAAATAAAATCGTGGAACCATCTTTAAAATATCCCTTTATCAAGCCATTAACATAATCCAAATCTTCACTTTTCAAAAAATTTAAATTTTTAAACTGAAAATATGGATCAGCCATTTGTCCAAAAGTTAAATCTACATTTGAAAGCCTTCCTTCATCATCGAGATTGATATTTAAAACATCTTGAAGCCCCAATAACAAGCTTGGCTTTCTGTCTGAAATCAAATATTTATTTTCATTTAAATAGTCTAAGATGATGTAGTCCTTTGGCCCTTCGTGCTTTGACATATAGTAGTTGTGTAAAAGTAAAACTATTCTGTGGTCAAAGTTTTTCTTCCATTCATCATCCCTGTTTTGAAACTCACCATGAAAGTCTCTCAAAAACTTTCCAAGTTCTTCACCAATTTCAAAACTCTTTTCCTTTAATGGACTTCCCTCTTTCCACATCAAAAAGTTTTCGTCTTCCGAAAGTTTTCCATAAAGAAACTTTGGCGCAAGTTTATTATTTTCAAATAAACTTTTCATCCTTTCAATCTTTTCATCCAAATCATCTCCTGAAAAAATTTTTAAGATAAATTTCTCGTTGGAGTTTAATAGGATTTCATATTGATTTTTGTCTAATTCTCTAATATTTTTGATGTCATCTATATTGTAATTTTTTAAAGTTTTTATCAAATTTTGTTCTTTCATTTTCAAGCCCCCTATGTATGAGGAATACAACTTAATCTTAACATATTATTAAACTATTTCAAATAAAAAGAACCGAACATGTCGGCTCTTCTTTAAATGTTTAATTGTAGATTAAGTTTATTTTGTTTTGGCTTCTTCCTTACCATGACTTTCATTCCAAAGTTTGTCAGCTGTTGGAGCCCAAGCCTTTGCCGCTTCTAAAGTCTTTTTACTTAATTCATCAACATCTTCAGGCGCTTCCATATCCGTTGATTTTGCATTTGATTCATGCACCATACCTGAAAGTTTACCCGGGTTATCAAGTAGTGGGCAAGGTCTTAGAAGATTGTCGTTAAAAGGTTGTCCCTTTTGATACTGCATGAACAAGTCTGATTGAAGACATTCTATTAGACTGTGTTCCTTTATATTCATGTTTGAATAGTGAATGAATGCACAAGGTTCAACATCGCCATTTGCATTTATATGAAGATAATACTTCCCACCTGCAATACATCCATTTACAAATTCACCATCATTCCAGAAGTCTATTGTGAAGATAGGTTTTGTCTTTCTGTATCCTCTTATTTTATGATACATCTTTTCCCTTTGTTCAGGAGTTACCATAAGTTCCGGTGTTGAATTTATACCAATTGGCATAAATGTAAAGAACCAGGCAAACTTAGCTCCCTTTTCAACAAGCCAGTCAAAGTATTCTTCACTGCTTAGTGAGTCCACATTGGTCTTTGTGTAGCAACATGACGCACCAAAAGGCAATTTGTATTTCTTTAAAATATCCATTGCATTTTCTATTTGTTTAAAAACGCCCTTTCCCCTTCTTGAGTCAGTTGCCTCTTCAAAGCCTTCAACGGAAATTGTAGGAATAAAGTTTTTAACCCTTAACATTTCCTTGGCAAAGTCTTCGTCAATCAAGGTTCCATTTGTAAACGATATAAATATACAGTCTTGATGTTCTTCGCAGAGTCTTATAATTTTCTTCTTAGCAACCATCGGCTCTCCACCGGAAAATAGGTATACGTAGATTCCAAGCTTCTTACCTTGCTCAACAATGGAGTTTAATGTCTCATATTCTAAGTTAAGTCTGTTTCCATATTCACTTGCCCAACATCCAATACATTTTAAATTACATCCACTGGTTGGGTCCATAAGAATGGTCCACGGAATACTACATCCATATTTTTTCATAAGCTTAGGTCTCTTATCAGCCCATTCCAAATATCCATTGATAAAGAAGTTTTCAATAAGCGTCTTTCTAACTTCGTCATCAATATCAGTCCATAGGGATTCAATTAACTTATACCAATTTGAATCCTTATCCATGGCAAACTCTTTTATCTTTTTATACTTTTCGTCCTTTTCAACATTTGGAAGAAAGCGTTCTGCATTTTCTATTAATTTTGGAATACTTTCCTCCGGATCTGAGTTCACATAAGAAATTAATTGTTTTGCTGCAAATTTTTTTAACATAATATCCCTCTTTCTTGAAATTAAAACGAAAACCTTATCATCTTTATAATCCAAGTCTGCAACACGATAAATTGAATAATCTATGTATCTTTTTTTAATAGTTGCTATCAGTTTTGCATTTAAAAATATTGATGTTCTCGTTTATATTGTTATTTTATTTCATTATACCATATTTTAGTATGTTATAAAAGCTAATTCAATATTTTTTTATAATTAAAAAGGCCTGCCTAGGCAAGCCATCTATCTTTGGGTTTCTTTTTTTATTCTTTTTTCAATTTCCTCTGTAGTTGTTAAACTTATTATTTCATTTGAAAACTCTTCTGCTTCTTTTAAAGAGGTGTTTCTTATAATATCTTTTATCTTTGCAACCTTTGGTCCAGGCACCGAAAATTCGTCAAGGCCCATACCAAGTAACATCTTAGTTGCTTTTTCATCTCCTGCAAAGCCTCCACACATTCCTGTCCATTTGCCATGTTCATGGGATATGTCTATAACTCTTTTTATCATTCGAAGAACTGCCTTATTATAAGTTGAATAAAGATTTGAAATTTTTTCATTTCCCCTGTCAACTGCCAGCACATATTGTGTTAGGTCATTGGTTCCAATACTAAAGAAGTCCACATATTTTATTAAATCGTCTGCAATTATACTTGAAGCCGGCGTTTCCACCATAATACCTACTTCTATATCTTCATTAAACTCTTCCTGCCTTTTCCTTAAATCACTCTTTACTTTTTCAAGAATTTCATTAAATTTAATTATTTCATCAACGGAGATAACCATTGGAAGAAGTATCTTTACATTGCCATGTTTTGACGCCCTAAGAATTGCCCTAAGCTGTGTTTCAAAAACGTCACACATATCAAAACAAATTCTAAGGGCTCTCCATCCTAAAAATGGATTGTCCTCTTGAGGGAACTCAAAGTATGAAAGGGACTTATCTCCACCAATATCCAGTGTTCTTATAACTAAAGTGTTTCCTTTTAGTAGTTCTGCCGCCCTTTTATACACTTTAAACTGTTCCTCTTCCGTAGGAAAGTGAGTATTGCCCATGTATAAAAACTCCGTTCTAAAAAGTCCAACAGAACTTGCACCCTTTTCAATTCCATCTTCAAGGTCCTCAATATTTCCAATATTAACTGCAACTTCCACTTTTTTTCCGTCCGGGGTAATAGAGTCTTCGTTTTTATACTTCTCAAGTCTTTCCTTTTCTTCCTTTTGCTCCTGTATTAGTTTTTTATATTCTTCAACGGTCTTTTCGTCAGGGTTTACAATAAGTTGTCCCTTGTAGTCATCAATTATAATTAAGTCCCCGTCCTTAACAACCTTTGTAACATTTTTCATTCCCACCAGTGCCGGAATGCCCAATGTCTGTGCAATTATGGAAGTGTGGGCAGTCTTTCCCCCTAGGTCCATACAAAAACCAATAACATTGTCCCTGTCCATTACCGATGTGTCCGTTGGAGTTAACTCCTGTGCAACAATTATGCTATCCTTTGGCAGTGGAAATAATTTTTGTGGCTTTACTCCCTTTAATATATGAAGAAGCCTCTCCCCAATGTCTTTGTAATCTACAGCACGCTCTTTTAAATATGGATCGTCCAAGCCCTCAATAGTAGAAACCATTTCTGAAATGGAATTTACTAAAGCACTTTCCACATTCTCTCCTACATCAATCTTTCCATTGACAGTGTCAATTAGATATGGGTCATCAAGCATTCCAATATGGGCTTCAACAACATTTCTTTGAGCATCGGTATCGGTTTCTAAATTACTTAAATATTCACGGTAATCATCTAATGCATCTGTAAATTTATTTTTTTCTTCAGGTATTTCATTTTCGTCAATCTTTTTATTGCTCACTTCAAGTTTGTCCTTAATAAAGAGATATGCTCTTCCTAAAACAACTCCCTCTGACGCAACAATACCCTTTAATGTATTTGCCATATTTCACCTCAATTAGCTTTGCCAAGTAAAAAAATAAAGGATGATAAACATCCTTTAAATATATATTACTTTTTACTCTGCTAAGTTTTCTATGAACTCAACAAGCTTGTCTAAGTTTTCTTGTTCGTTTTCACCTGAAACTCTTACGGTAATTTCAGAACCCTTTGAAACACCTAGTGCCATAACGTTGAAAATACTCTTAGCATTTGCAGTTTTTCCATCTTTAATAAGCTCTACAGTGCCTTCAAAATTTTTAACAAATTGAACTAATGATGCAGCAGGTCTTGCATGTAAACCTGTTTCATTTTTTACAACTAAGGTTTTTTCTACCATTTTTTCCTCCTAAAATTTATCCTTATAATTAGTCTATCACTTGATTTATAAATTATCAACAATAACTAATTTAAATCCTTTACCGTTTCCCTAACAATTAAACTGCTTGGAAGAATTGTAACCTTATCCATGTCTTCCTTATCCTTAAGATTTTTTATAATCTTTCTTACGGCTACGGCGCCATAATCATAATAAGGCTCCCTAACAGTTGTAAGTCTTGGTCTATATAGAGAAGCTGTTTTTATATCTCCAAAGCCAGCCACAGAAATGTCTTCAGGAACATTTTTGTTATTGTCATAGCAATAGTTTAAAAATCCTATGGCAAGTTCATCTTCAGAGAAGAAACAAGCCGTTATGCCTTCCCTTTCAATTACTTCCCAAATCTCTTCACCATGATTATAACCTTCTCTGTCGGTTACACCATCTACAGAAATTTCAAATGATTTTAAATTATTTTCCTTTACAACTTCGTTATATCCCTTTGATTTTTCAAGGCCAATCTTGGCATTACTGTATTCCTTGATGAATAAAATATTCTTATGACCTTTTTCAATTAAGAATTCAGTCATGTCCTTTGACGCCTTAACATAGTCCACATTTACTGAATATGTGTCGTCAGTGTCGTAGAACTTGTCTAGGTGCATAAATGGAGCCTTGTGGCTGTTTAACATATAAACAAGCTCTGGGTTGGCATCTTCAGAAACAAGAATAATACCTTCAACTTGCTTAGTGAACATAAAGTTTATAATTTTTTTCGCCAAGTCCAAGTCGCCATAAAAACTGGATAGAAGAATGTCATAATTATACATTCTACCAACTTCTTCAATTCCCCTAACCATTTCGGTCATATGGGAAATGGCTATGTCTTTTACGACAACGCCAATAAGATTAGATCTTCTCATAACTAAAGATCTTGCTAGTTCATTTGGTTTGAAATCTAGTTTTTCAATTGCATCAAGAACTTTTCTTCTCGACTCTGGGCTTACTGGTTTTGAGTCATTCATTACCCTAGAAACTGTGGAAATAGAAACTCCCGCCAGTTTTGCCACATCTTTTATTGTAGGTGATGACAATTTCTTCACTCCTTTATATTTGTAAAAACTTTTAGTTTATAGTCTGCGACTTTAATATCAATAGGCGTTGTACCAAAGGCCTCTCCATCAATATCCAGCTCCACCGGTTGTTCCGACTCCACATGTATGTCCTTAGCGTGGAAGTAAACAACCCTATCGTCCTCCACATGCTCACCAGAGAATATTTTGAAAAATATTGAGGCCACATCTCTCACATTGCCTGTGTCTTTTATGATTATTACATCTAAGTAACCATCTGTAACTAATGCCTTAGGGGCTATTTTAGAAAATCCCCCAATGGAAGATGAATTTGATACGAGAAACACTAAAGCGTTGTCTTCATATTTTACTCCATCCACTGTGTAGGTCATCCTAAATCCAGAAGATAATGCATCGGGAACAGCCTTTGCACCCTCCGCATAGTAGGCAAGTTTCCCAAAAACCGTCTTCAATGCCTTGTCGGTTTCATGGGCGATGCTTGCAATCTTTCCACCAGCTGCCACATTTACAAAATATTTATCATTTGCCTGCCCCAAGTCCACTGGAATATAAAAATCGTTTTTTATAAGTCGTACCAGGTCTCTTGTAAATCCATTTAGTCCAAGATATGTAGCGAAATCGTTTACAGTACCCGTAGGATAAATACCTAATTTCATGGAACTTTTCGACTCTGCCATAGCATTTACGACTTCATTTACAGTACCATCTCCACCACAGGCAATTATTATATCAAAACCATCCTTATTAGCACTTATAGCTTCGTCATATGCACTGGATTCATTCATTGTTGGTGACAACTTCACCATATAATCTAAATCCAATAATTGTAGTGCCAAGTTATGTGCAGAGGTTTTTGATAATTGATGTCCCGAAGTGGGATTATATATTATTTTAATTTTTTGCACTATTCTCACCAATAAAATATTATCAAATATTTGAAAATTTATCAATAAGCATTAAAAAAAACAAAAGGAGAGCATAGCCCTCCTTTACATTCTATTTCTTAAAGATTGAAATCACAGAACTCAAGCTATCGAAAAATGCAGACTTAATGCTTCTAGATGGTGATGTGAATTTAGTTTTAATATTGTCAACTCCATCTACTACAGATTCTGCAACAAATTCAACTGTATGTGTAACATCAGAAACAACTCCATCAACATTTGATGATACATTTGATACAGAGTTTGTTATCTTTCTTACGTCTGGAGAAATGTCTTCAATCAATCTGTCTGATTTTCTTGTAATAAGCGAAACATTTTCTGTAGTTTCCCTTACACTGCGCAAAGAGGCATCAATATCATTACGGTTTCTTTCGATTGTGCTATTAATTTCTTTAATTGTTGCAACTAATTTGAACACAAACACCGTTAATGCTACAAGAAACGCCGCTAAGCACACATAAACCAAGATTAGAAAATATTGTGTTAAATCCATTATCTATTTCCTTTCTAATATCTTAGACTATTTGTTGTCTTTAGCTTCTTTTTCTACTTTATCAGCAGCTTTTGAAACTTTATCTCCTGCTTTTTTAGTGTCATGTTTTATTTCTTTAGAAGCTTCTTCAGTCTTTTCTGCAACCTTCTTACCAGCTTTTTCAGCCTTGTCAGCTACATCTTTACCAAGATCTTCAGCCTTGTCAGCAGTTTTGTCAGCAAAGTTTTGAGCCTTGTCAGATACTTCTCCTGCTACTTTTTCAAGTTCAGTGTATCCTTTATTTCTCATTTCGTCATATTTATCTTTAACGTCATCGCTAATCTCTTGAGTCTTTGTAGCAATAGCATCCTTTGCATTTCCGATTTCATCTGCTAATGCATCCTTTGTTTCTCTTGTATAATCAGCGATGTCCTTTCTAGTTTCCTTTCCTGATTTAGGTGCAAATAAAACACCAACAGCAAGTCCAGCTAATGCTCCAGCTGCTACAGTTGAAACTGATTTAAGTCCATCTTCTAATTGTTTTAATCTTAGTTCTGTTCTGATTTCTCTTTCTTTTTGTTTTCTCTTTTCATCAATGTAATCAATTATACTCATTTCTTACCTCCAAAAAATTTAAATTAAAAACCCTAGCGACTCCTGCAAAATAACAACCTTCAGTATGTGAAGGTGGGTTAACTGTCTTAAATCTCTGAAGTCCCCTCTTGGGGGCTTTCCATCAAAGTAAGAACTTCCGTCATCCCTTATAGTCAGTGTAGGTTTATATAACAGGACTTGTCACTAAGGCTACCTTTATTATATAAAATACAAGGTAGAATTTCAAATTCCTATTATATTTTTTTAATTTTTCTAACCCACTCTGTTTATATATACCCAAGGAAATCATTTTAAACATAATTTTTTGATTTCTGTTATAATTTAAATATTAGGAGGTAATACCTTTGAGTGAAAATAAAATTATAAATTTAATGACCAATGGTTCAGAAAAATCTCTAATCATTGCAGAAGAGTTAAAACATAAATTTGAAGCCCTAGGATATACGGCAAATTATGACATAGATGAAAATGCAGTTTTAAATATTTGCGTTGGAGGCGACGGAACTTTTTTAAGGGCAGTTCACAAAACCGGTTTTAGTAGCACACCATATGTAGGTATAAACACAGGAACCCTTGGATTTTTCCAAGAAATATCCGTTCTTGAAATAGATAAATTTATAAAAAACTTTGTTGCCGGTGACTACGACATGGAGAAGCTCGACCTGTTAGAAGGAAGAGTCTATTCTAGAGAACATAAGGAATATTTTCATAACGCACTAAATGAGTTTGTAATTAGATCTGAAGACACTTCTATAATCCATTTAGATGTGTTTATTGACGACAACCATCTACAGACCTTTGCAGGAGACGCACTTTTAGTTTCAACACCATCTGGCTCCACAGCCTATAACTATTCTGCCGGAGGTGCCGTGCTATACAGATCACTAAAGGGCTATCAACTTACGCCCCTTGCACCTATTAACTCCAAGGCCTATCGTTCGTTACTAAACCCATTGGTGTTACCAAGTGACTCTGTACTTACTTTAAAGAGACGTCCTGAGGACAAGGCTGGAACACTGGTTATTAACGACGGACTAAATGTACTATGCGACAACTTTGACAGCATAAAGATTAAGACTTCCGACAAGTGGATTAACAAATTACAATTTAACAACAACTGGTATTGGTTAAATATTAAAGACAAATTCATATAAGCTTACTAACGAGTTTCTAACATAATAGAAGCTCGTTTTTTTCATTAAAAAAGGAAGCCGTAGCTTCCCTATCTTTTATTAAAAACTTCTTCCTGCTCCTCCGCCTCCGCTGGAACCTCCTCCACCGGAAAAGCCTCCAAATCCACCTGAGCTTCTACCAGAACCTGAAGAGAATCCTCCATAACTTCTTGGGTAGTATCCTCTTCTATATCCTCTACCACGAGGTCCCCTTGGCCTTCTGTATCTTGAAAGGAGAATAAGTATTATAAAGATTAGAAGGATTACCCATCCATTCACCTCTTCAGAACTGTCCAGCCTGTCCATATACTTTTCATAATCTCCATCAAGCTCCACATCATACTCCAAAATAACCTGCGATATTACCGCTCTAAAGGTCTCTCTAAGAGCTTCGTCGAAGCTAGTTGGGTCGTCCCTGTTTATATTAGGAATAAAAAATTCATCTATAATTCGTCCAACCTTACCATCATTAAGCCTTCCTTCAAGGCCGTAGCCCGTTGAAATGTAGATAGAGTACTTGTCTGTAGTAGGTTCTTTACCTAGTAGTATAAGCACTCCATTATTAAGCTCTTTATCGCCTATGCCCCACTTTCTAAACATCTCAAGGGCATACTCTTCAACTGGGTACTGCTGTAGGTCATCCACCGTTGCAACAACAACCTGTGCCTTGGTCTTTCCGTGAAGTTCTATATTGGTCTTTAGTATTTCACTTTTTAAATCTTCTGAAATAACTCCCATTTCATCGTAATAGTAGAACTCCTTTGTGGGACTTGGCAAATTTAGTTTTGCAAAGCTCGATGTAGTTGAAAAAATTATTGTAAGGACGAGAAGGATAGGAAAAAATCTTTTAAATTTTCTATCCTTCATAATATTATCCAATCACGTTTATAACTTTGTAACCAAAGTTAACTGATGGCGCATTTTCTGCACCAGGATCTGCTTCAAAGTATTCCCTTGGTAAAAATCCTAACATCTTTGCAAAGATATTTGTAGGAAATCTTCTAACCTTGCTGTTAAAAGTCTTAACAACGCCGTTGTAGTCTTTTCTTGCTACGGCAATTCTGTTTTCAGTTCCCGCAAGTTCATCTTGAAGTTGAATAAAGTTTTGATTTGCCTTTAAATCAGGGTAAGCTTCAACAACCACATTGATGTCGCCAATGGCTCTAGTAAGTTCTGCATTTGCTTCAGAAAGTTCCTTAGGTCCATTTGCTTCATTTACCTTTGCCCTTGCTTCAGTTATCTTTGTAAGAGTTTCTTGTTCATGACTTGCATATCCCTTAACAGTATTTACAAGGTTTGGAATTAAATCTGCCCTTCTTTGAACGGCTGTTTGTAAATCTGCATAAGAATTGTTTACCTCTTCGTCAAGTCCTACAAGTCCATTGTATGTGCTAAATGCTCCAATTGCCAAAATAGCAACTATAATAACAATTGCAAGCACTCCTCCGCCAGCTTTTTTCATGTTATCACTCCTTTTTCTAATCAATTTAGGTTCATACCTATAATATATTTACCCAAATAGAGTTTAGTAACCCATTACTCCACTTCTATTTCGTAAATCTCCATGCTGTTTATTGCATCTTCCACAAGCTTGCCCACATCAAGATTTTCTTCGCTCTTTAAGATGTCAGAAAGTCTCGGCTTAGTTACTGGCCTGTCTGGAAGAAATACGGTACAGCAATCTTCAAAAGGAAGGATTGACGTTTCATAAGTTCCAATATCACGAGATATTTCAATAATCTCCGTCTTGTCCATGCCGATTAATGGTCTTAATATGGGCATAGATACAACTTGGTTTATTACACCAACAGACTCAATGGTCTGACTTGCCACCTGTCCTAGACTCTCACCAGTTATAAGGGCGTTGTACTCATGCTTTTTAGAAATCTCTTCACCAATCCTCATCATAAAGCGCCTTGAGAGAATTGTCATCTCCCTTGCTCTACACTTTTCATTAATCTCTCTTTGAATTGGAAGAAGATTTATGGAGTACATGGTAATTTTACCTGTGTAATATGAAAGTTCTTCTGCAAGTTTATGAACCTTTTCAAAGGCACGGTCACTTGTAAATGGATATGAGTGAAAGTGTAGCGCCGATATTTCAACTCCTCGCCTTGCAAGTAAAAATCCTGCAACTGGACTGTCGATACCACCAGATAAAAGAAGCAGTCCCCTTCCTGAAGAACCAATTGGAAGGCCACCATAGCCCTTTATCTTGTCGGAGTAAATATAAATATGATTTTTCACATCAATATATACCATAATGTCTGGGTTGTGCACATCGACATACATCTTAGAGCCGAACTTTTTTAATATTGCTCCACCTATTTTAGGATTTAATTCCGGTGACTTAACTGGGAAGCTCTTGTCAGATCTCTTTGCTTCAACCTTAAAGGAAGTCTTTTCTGTAACATTTTTGCTTTCAATTAATTGAATCGCTCCCTTTTCAATTTCTTCAACGGATCTTCCAACCCTAATTACAGGACTGATATACACAATTCCAAAGACCTTTTTTATATGGTCAATCATTTCGTCAAAGTCTTCTTTATTTGCCTTAATATATAACTTTCCCTGATCCTTATAAAAATCTTCTATTTCAAAATCCTTAACAGAATCCATAATTTTTTTAACGGCTCTGTCTTCAAAAGTTTTTCTATTCTTTCCCTTAAGTGCAAGCTCTCCAAAGCTTACAGATAAATACCAATTCATTACCTTCTCCCTACAATAGATCTAATATCATTAACCGCTCTTTCAAACTCAACAAAGAACTCCTCGGCCTCTTCAATGGTTGACTCGTCACTAAAAGAAATCCTTACAGTGCCAAGGCCATATTCCTTAGGAACCTTTATGGCTTGAATAATCGGGCTAACATTATTTTTATTACATGCAGAACCAGTGGACACATACATCTCCTTTGACTCCAAGTAGTGAAGTAAAACCTCTCCCCTAACGTCCTTTAAAGATACATTTAAAATATATGGGCTGTGATGTTCTCCCTTGGAATTTATAATAACATCTCCCAATGATTCTAATCTTTCAATCAAATAATTTTTTACCTTACTTACATTTTCATAATTTTCTTCCAAATTATCACTCATGATTTCGCACATTTCACCAATGGCAAGAATTCCCGGAACATTTTCAGTGCCAGAAGACATTCCCTTCTCCTGACCACCACCATATATGACAGGCTTTAAATTCACACCTTCTTTAATATACATGGCGCCGATGCCCTTTGGTGCGTGGAATTTATGGCCAGAAATTGTGTACACATCAACCAATGACTTCTTTAAATCAAGGGGCACCTTGCCGAAACCTTGAATGCCGTCCACATGAAATAGAGTGTCTGGATTTTTTTCCTTAATAATCTTTCCAATGGCTTCAATTTCATTTATAATTCCAATTTCGTTGTTCACATGCATAACAGAAACCATCTTAGTGTTTTCATTAATAGAGTCCCTAAGTTCATCAAGGTTAATCTTACCATGTTTATCAACAGTAAGAATCTTTAAATTTTTAATATCATGATTTTCATAGGCCCTTTTAACAGAAGAGTGTTCAAGCTCAGTTGTTATAAACTCTCCCGTACTTCCATGGAAAGTTGCAATTGCAATATTATTTCCCTCAGTTCCACAAGAAGTAAAATAAATTTCATCTTCAGAAACACCAAGGGCATGCGCAACCTTTTTCCTTGCTACCGTTACCTCCTTTTCAACCCTGTGTCCAAAACTGTGAAGTGCAGACGGATTTGCAAAATCATCCCTCATGGCCTTCACCATTATATCAACAGCT
This sequence comes from Mediannikoviicoccus vaginalis, assembly GCF_928097925.1. Classification (GTDB taxonomy): domain Bacteria; phylum Bacillota; class Clostridia; order Tissierellales; family Peptoniphilaceae; genus Mediannikoviicoccus; species Mediannikoviicoccus vaginalis. The sequence continues at coordinate 1,782,397 of NZ_CAKMRI010000001.1, read as the reverse complement.
TCCTGTCTAACTCTCGTAGTAGAAGCATTATCAAAATAAATCATTAAATCATCCCTTCATACTATGTTAAAATAATTATAACACTAAGAGAGGTGATATTAAATGAATGAAAGCTTTGGTGATGATAAAAAAGCTTTAAGCATAATCACAACGGGAATAGACAGAAATAAAAATAGAATCTTTCTTTTAAACCTATACGACGGCGAAAATTTAAAACAATATAAATTTCCAGAAGACAGAGAAGAATTTGAAAAAGATATAAAAAATTTAGAAGTTATTACCTATAATGGCAACAGCTTTGACATACCATTTCTAAATGCAAATGGAATTTCTGTAAAAGAGAACTTCGACCTATATTCATTTTTAAAATCATACAAGCTACTGGAACTTAAGAGCCATAAATTTAAAGATGTGTATAATTACTTCACATCAAAGGAAGCTTCTGAACTGGAAGCAAAAGAAGTAATAAAACTTATAAAGGCATATGAAAAGAAAAATGATGAAAGTGCATTAAAAAAAGTTTTGCATCAGGGAGAAAGACATATAAAAAATCTATATAAACTTTACGAAGAAGTAGAAAAAGATTTGATTAAAAAAGAATTGGAATTGGAAATTTATAATAAAAATATAAAAATGACCCCCTATAGCTTTAAAGAAGAAGGGGACTACTTTGATATAGAGCTATTAAACATGGGAGAATTTATAAATATGAACCTTGAGTATGATTGCTTTATCTTGTTTAGCAAGAACTCAAACTACGTCCTTCGATTTAAAACCATAAAGGGATACTTGGACGAAAACACCATAGGCACCTGCGTTATAACAGACCTGGGGTTGAAAGATGATAACTTCCCTATGTTAAACAAAAACCTGTACCCTGTAGCTGTGGAAAATATAAAGATAGACAATGTGAAAAGGTTGGCCATGGCAGCTATAGAAAGCGTAGATAAGAGATAAGAGATTGGAAGTTAGAAGTTAGAAGTTGGAGAAAAGAGATTCTTCGACTCGAAAATTTCTTCAGAAATTTTCTCCCTCAGAATGACAATACTGGATTTATATTTCTAAGCAGAATAAAAATCTACAAAACAAAATTATCAGCCAGAAGAAAATCCAACAAGATTTTCTTCCTCTTTCTAAGCAGGTTTTCAGGACGGCCAGTCCTGAATCGTTTGGAAGGTAAGAAAAAGGGGATTTCAAGGGGAAAGCGATAGAAACCATACGAAAAGGTTTCTTAGCTTTCCCCTTGGTTAAAAGAAAAACTTTATTAGAAACAAAAAAGTCGTAGGTCATAGACCTACAAAATAATATAAAACATGGAAATCAAAAAAGGAATCCGAAGATTCCTTTTTCTCTACTTTTCTATTGATTTCAAACTCTTTCTTACATTTTCTCCCACTGATGTTGAACCACCAACTATTGTTATTTCTTCTAAGTCTTTTTCTTCTAAGAACTTAACAATATCTTTGTTGATTTCGTTGTTCTTAACAAGTAGCATTGGAGCGTTTTTATTAATTCCAATAACCGCACCTGTTAATGAGTCAGGGAAGTCTTGTCCGTTTGAAACTACTGCAAATTTAGCGTCGCCAAAGAATTTCTTTGCAATTGCTAATGATGTTTCGTATCTGTCGGATCCTTTTACTCTTGTAACATCTAGTTTCATATCCTTTAATTCTTTTTCAAGTTCTTCTGAAACTGATGATGTTCCACCAACGATAGTAACATTCTTAGCATCTTTTAGTACTGACTTATCAATTGTCTTTCCATTTGTTAGGATAATTCCATATCCCTTTATTCCAGCATATGGTGCAATTGAAAGCGCGTCAGCAAAGTTATCTCCATTTGCAATTATAATATTTTCTCTATCTGTTACCTTTGAATTGAATAGCTTAATAGCTGTTTCAAATCTGTCTTTACCTGATATTCTTTCAACTGTTATTCCCTTATCCTTTAATACCTTTAGTATTTTATCTGGAATAAGTGAAGTACCACCAACTACAACTACATTCTTTGCTCCAAGTCTTTCAATTTCCTTTAATACTTCCGGAGCTATTTCACTATCTGAAGTTAATAGTATTGGTGCTTTAGCAATTCCTGCATATGTTGATGCTGCTAATGCGTCTGGGAAGTTCTTTCCTGATGCAAGTACAACAGTGTCAGCCTTGTCAAATGTGTTCTTGCTTACTTCTACAGCTGTTTGGTATCTGTCTTTGCCAAATATTTCTTCAGTTTTAACTGTTTCTTTAGCAGTCTCTTCTTCTTTTTTATCTGTTTCTTTTGGAACAGATGGAGTATTTGGTTTATCTCCTGGTTGTGTTGGTTCTGCTGGTTGTTCAGGTTCTACAGGTTTTTCTGGATTAGTTGGCTTTTCTGGATCTGCCGGTTGTTCTGGTTCAACTGGTTTTTCTGGATTAGCTGGCTTTTCTGGTTCTGATGGCTTGTTAGGAACTTCGCATTTTAAAGGATCTACGGTCTTAGTAACTTCTGCTTCAAATCCGTGATCATCATTTACAACAAATTTAAATTCGTTGTTGCCTTCGTGTAGATTGTAAGTTACTTCAAATGTTTCATCTACAGGTCTACCTTCTAATGTTCCCCAAGAGTTGTCGAAATTTTTTACCGCTTCAGGTGTTTTAGATCCATCTCTGAACAATTTAATTTCTGTGTACCAGTAATTATCTGTTACCTTAATTGTAAACTTAACCTTATTGTTTTCTAGACATTCTATCTTTAAGATTTCTATTGTAGGTGGCTCTGTATCATTAAATAAATCTAGAACAGCCCCATGTGTTCTTTCTTCATTTGTTGTTACAGTTGCCTTTATCTTAGTATGACCTAAGATTTTTAAATCCAAATGTGCTTTAAATTCAAAATTCTTGTCTTTGTCATTCCAAACAACTTCAGCCACTACCGGATCTCCAATAGGTTTATCAGTTTTTGGATCTATTTCTTGAATAAGAACTTTTGGCTCTTCCTCTTCTCCTATATTCCAAAGAAGACCCTTAACATTTACGTCTCCTCTAGTTTGTCCTAAAACTTTTGGTTCTTCAAATGAAATTCTTATATCTTTTCTTTCAGGTTTAACTTCAGGTAGTTCATACCATGCCCAGTTCCAAACTCCGTCTTCTGCACATAGTAAAACATCTTTGCCTCTAAATTCTTTTGGCATTGTAAATGAAATTTCTCCTGTTTCAGGATTATATTTAGCACCTATTTTCTTTGCATCTTCAGTAAGTTTACCCCAGCTAAAAATGTTAAAATCTATATTTTTACCTGTTTCAGCATCTGGAGTTCTTAACCAAATATGATAAACTCCTGAAAGATTATCGGTAATATTTGCAGTTACCTTTCCTGTTTCCTTATCAACTTTAACGTCCTCAATTTCTGGCCAATGATAATCTCCAACTACTGGATATGATTTAGTTTGTACTTTATCCTTATAGTTTAGTTTACTCTTAATAATCATATTGTAAACTTGTCCTTCTGGAACAAATTCGCCATCAAGCTTTCCATCCCATGGAGCAAATGGTACAAATGGATTATTACCTTGGTCAATTCTACTAATTTTTGAGAATAGTCCCTTACTAACTAATTTAAAGATTTCGTTGTCGTTGTGGTCTCCAACAAATATTTCAAGACCATTTAAGTTTCTTAGTGGAGAAAGTACTGGAACAACTCCTGTTTCTTTACCGAAGTAAACAACATCTGTTTCTTTACCTTCCCCATCTGTCACCTTACCATTTGCATCTATCTTTTCAGTGCCTGAAGGTAGATATGGTCCACTATTCCATCCTTTTTTTGCATTAAAGTTATTAAATGCAAATCCAGCCTTACCAATATCCCATGGTTCGCCGTATTGGAAGAAGCCGTCTTGTGCATCAAGTTCAGTCCAGTCTCCATTAAAGCCCATATATGGAACTGATAGTGTTGGTTCTTTTTTGTTAGCGTCTTCAAGTTGAATAAATCCTGTTACAAATTGGTTAGCTCCAACTTCTGCTGGCTTATAAGAAACTTTAAGATTTACTTTTGCTTCTCCACTTGCTGGAACTGTAACTTTAGTTTCTCCTTTAACATCAACATCTATTTCTTCTGTAGTTTCATTTAAAACTATCTTTTGTAAATTACCTTTTTTGTCTCTTACTTCAGCAGTACCTTCTTTAAGTCCTATAACTGAAATATTGTAAGTTACTTCTCTATCGCTGTCGTTCTTTAATTCTAATGTAGCTTCAAAAGAACCGTTAATTTCTTGTAAGTTTAGTTTTGCATCAACTAAGTCGTCGTTAGTTCCTGTTGCATATACTCTTACAGGTGTCTTTATGGCATTACCCACATTCATCATACCTGCACCTTGTCTATTAATGGAGTAGTAATCTCCAGCTGGAGACTTTTGAGGAACTGCAGAGTTCATTAGTCTTGTCTTTGCAATTTGTGCAAATGTAGCTCTGTTATACATTGCACTTGAATTTAAACCAGCTTTTTCAGGATTCATAAGAGCTTGTTTTACAAGTCCCACTGCACCTGCAACATGAGGAGTAGCCATTGATGTACCACTCATTGTTGTATATTTGTTATCGTTTTGAGTTGAGTAAATTTGTCCACCAGGTGCTGTTAATTCTGGCTTTAATCTTAAGTCAGAAGTTGGTCCCCATGATGAGAATGAACTCATTTTCTTTGCGTTAGTATTATCTATTTGTCCTATTTCAGCTATTTCAACTTTAGGATTTCCATCTTTTAAAGCATCTACTAACTTCATACCATCGCTATGACCTATAAAGATAACAGGAATATCCACTGGAGGGTCAATAAGCATATTCATTAGTTCATCTCCACCATCTTCGTGGTTAAAGATGATTATACCCTTAGCTCCATGTGCTACGGCTAAGTTTTTCTTTTCAGTATAAGAGTTGTCTCCTCTTTTTATAAGAGCAATTTTACCTTTTACTTCTTTGCCTTTGTAATCGTCATCACTTTTGCTAAGTCCAACATATACATACTCTAAATTCAAAGGAAGATTTTCATTTGCATCGCTGTTAAATATGGAACCTGCCATATCTTGACCATTAAATACTACCTTTGATCCAATTGTATAGTCATTTTCAAAAGAAGCTACCGTAAGTGGTCCTTCATACATTGCAGGTGTTCCAAGTACTCCAAGGTCAGGATTGTTTTCGCTTTTTCCTTTTAATCCAGAACCAGAGTTACCATCATTACCACCAGCAAGACAAACTAATATACCACCTTTTTCTGCCTTTAATAGCGCTTCTTCTTCTACTGCGTAAGAAGTCTTGTCATAAGGTCTTACAGGCCATCCAAGTGACATGTTAATAGCGTCTGCGCCAAGTAAAATAGAGTCTTCAATAGCTTTAATATAAGTATCAGAAAAAACAGTGCTGTTGTTTAGGTCATCGCCAAAAACTTTCATTCCTAGAATTTGCGCTTCCGGTGCAACCCCTTTAATTTCTCCATTTGCAGCTACTGTACCGGCAACGTGTTGACCATGTTGTCCGCCGTCTTTATGTTCCTTAACATTTGTGTCAAGATCTTGGTAGTCATAGATGTATGGGAATTTTGCATTACCATATTTACCAGCAAGAGGTCTAGGTCTATTTTGAGAAGCTTCAATTATTTCATTAACCTTAGCTTCAGTAAGGGCAACCTTTGACTTATCAGTTATGTTAAAGTCTTTATGTTTAATATCAAAACCAGAGTCTATAATAGAAATTACAGCGCCTTCTCCTTTAAACTCTAAATTTTCACCCCAAACACTTTCAACAACATTGATAAGATTTTTAGAAGTGTTCATAAGTGCTTTAGGTTTTTCGTATTCTCTTGCAATATAAACTCTTGCAACTTCTTCTTGCTTAGCAAGTTTTTCTACGTCCTTAGCCTTAAGTTCCGCAGAGAAGCCATTAAGAGCAACAGTGAAGTTGTCTAGTTTTTTCATTTCAACTCCATCGTCCTTAGCTTGCTCTGTAACCTTTTCCTGTTCGTTACTTAAAGCCTTTGCCATTCTTCCAACAGATCTTGTTGACATGCTGGAAACTGACCTTTTCTCTTTAATAGCCTTGTCTAATATAGAATCAGACTTTAGTTCAACAATAACTCTAACATTTTCATCATCTTTAGCTTTTTTAATGTCAGAGTCAATCTTTCTTTCGGCAATTTCTTCAACGTTTTGGTTTTCGCTGAATCTCTTCCCGAAATCCTTTTCATCTTCTTGAGCAAAACTCACTGTCCCTACAAATGTCGATAATATCATCGCAAATGCAAGAAAACATGAGGTCACTCGTTTGAAATGAGTTTTCAATATTACACATCCTCTCTTAAAATTTCTTCCTCCTTAATCTTAACTTAAAATAAAATTAAAAACAAGAGAAAGCTTATAGATTTAGTTGGATATTTTTACATGAAATAAATGGAATTTAATCTCATTGACAAAATAAAATCCCTACTATATAATGATTACTATATGCTCTCTTAGCTCAGTAGGTAGAGCGCTTCCATGGTAAGGAAGAGGTCGCCGGTTCGATTCCGGCAGTGAGCTCCAAAGACATTCCAATTGGGATGTCTTTTTTTGTTTTATTTTGTAGGGTTCTACCCTACGACCAGTTTATTTCTAGATTATGTTTTTCTTTTATTCTAAAAAGGGGGAAAAGGAACCTTTTCGTACGGTTCCTATCCCCCTTTAAAACCCCCTTTACCTCCCAACGACTTGGGGATATCCCCAAGACCCCTTTTGTAAAGCGGTAGGAAAGCTAAGGCTTTCCTGTTTGTGCCTATCGGCACTGTATTAAGAGCATTTACACCTTGCAATGTCATGTTGAGCGAGCGTAGCGATGTTATCCCTAAAAAACATATTAAGACACTTTTACAGTTGCTTTTCATCGAAAAGCAACTGAGGTCGCCTTCTGACACTTTTCATCGAAAAGTGAAACGAGATCGACATTTGACCTACGACGAAGACTTCGTCTTCTGTTAGGTCAAGAATTCTTCGACTCGAAAATTTCTTTGAAATTTTCTCCCTCAGAATGACAATACTGGGAAGTTATATTTCTATGAAAGACAAAAACATCCAAAAACACATTACAAAACTGAAGAAAATCCAGCAAGATTTTCTTCCTCTTTCTAAGCAGGTTTTCAGGACGGCCAGTCCTGAATCGTTTGGAAGGTAAGAAAAAGGGGATTTCAAGGGGAAAGCGATAGAAACCATACGAAAAGGTTTCTTAGCTTTCCCCTTGGTTAAATAAGGAAGTGGATTAGGAATAAAAAAAAGTTGTAGGGTGAAAACCCTACAAAAATTTTCCGCTCAAGATGACAGGGTGCGTAGCTTCCCTACTAAGCTCTGATCACCTCTATATCATATCCATCTGGGTCTGTTATAAAGTAAAAGCTTGGTCTCTTTGCATCGGAAAGGCCTCCCAGGTCTGTCACTCTATATCCCTTGCTCTTATGTTCTTCGTGTTCTTTTTCAAGGTCTTCCACTTCAACTGCAATATGTGAATAGCCATTACCTAGGTCATATGGCTCGTGTCCATAGTTATAGGTAAGTTCTATTTCAAATGCTCCTTCTTCCGGCGCCATATACACAAGGGTAAACTTGTCATCTGGATAGTCCTTTCTTCTCGTTTCAATAAATCCAAATGCGTTTTTGTAAAAATCTACAGATTTTTCTAAATTAACAACTCTAATACATGAGTGTATTGGTTTAAATTTCATTAATATCACCTCTATTATCATATACCCCTTATAAAAGCTTTTAACCTATGGAAGTACATCACCAAAATGTGATAAAATAAGTATTTATGGAGGTATTATGATTTACTTTGACTATGCAGCAACTTCAATAAAAAGACGAGAAATATTTGAGGATGTTTTAAATAATTTTGAAAAATTTGACGCTAACCCCCACTCCCTTCATGGAATGGGAAGAAAGTCTCACAAAGTTTTAGAAGACTCCAGGGAGAAAATCGCAAACTCCCTCGGCGTTAATAAAGACAATATAATATTTAATTCTGGAGCGTCTGAAGGTAACAACACCATTATTAGACACTTCACTGATATTGGATACAAATTTTTATGTTCAGAAACGGATCATCCTTCTGTGATAAATTCACTTAAAAATTTAAATTCAGATTTTTCATATCTAAAGCTTGATAAACATGGACGAATCATTATCGATGATTTGGAAAAAAAGCTGGATGACAAAACCGTAGTAATACTAACCCTTGTTAATAACGAAACGGGAGTTTGCCAAGACCTTAATAAAATTTCATCCATTTTAAAAGATAGAGATGTTCACCTTCACATCGACAATGTGCAAGGCTATGGCCACATGGACTTCAACTTTGAAAGGGCCGACTCCATAAGCCTTTCTGGACATAAAATCGGCGGCATAAATGGTTTTGGAATTCTCTACTGTAATAAAAACATCCACAACCTAATTTACGCTGGCGAACAGGAAAAGAAGCGTCGTGGTGGAACTTCCTTTGTTATGGGCGCCTACTCCATGGCAAAGTCCTATGATAAAATAGTTTTGGAAAGGGATTTAATAAAAGAGATTAAATTAAGTTTTATTAACGAATTAAAATCCCTAGAAATTCCATTTGAAATTAATGGCGATTTGGAAAATTCCAGCGACCACATACTAAATTTATACTTTCCATTTATAAAGTCAGATCTTCTATTGACCTATCTTGATATGAATGGCATCTGTGCATCTGCAGGGTCTGCATGCTCCGCAGGGTCACTGGAAGAAAGCCATGTTATAAAGGCGATTTATGGAGAGGAAAGGGCAAAAAGATCCATTAGATTTAGTTTTGGTTTTACGAATAATACCGAAGACGTAAAATATACAGCAGAAAAGATAAAAGAAATTTACATTAGAAAAGGTGATTCAAATTAAAAAGAGAGTTGTTTTAGGAATAAGCGGTGGCGTTGACTCTTCTGTTGCGGCAGTGGTGCTTAAAGAGCAGGGCTACGACGTTACTGGCATATTTATGAAAAATTGGGACGATACAGACGAAAACGGATTTTGTACCGCAGAACAGGACTACGAAGACGTTATAAAGGTTTGTAATCAACTGGAAATCCCCTACTATTCCATAAACTTTGAAAAGGAATACTACGACAGAGTATTCACTTACTTTTTAGACGAATATAAAAAGGGACGTACACCAAACCCGGACATTATGTGCAATAAGGAAATAAAATTCAAAGCCTTTTTAAACTTTGCCTACGACCTTGGCTTCGACCTAGTTGCAACGGGCCATTATGCAAGAATTGGGCAGGCAGATGACTCATCAAAGCTACTTCTTAGAGGCGTGGACAACAACAAGGACCAGTCATACTTTTTAAGCATGCTTTCACAAGAGCAAATAAAAAATGTAATCTTTCCCATTGGCGACATGGAAAAATCTGAAGTTAGAGAAATTGCAAGAAAACATAAGCTTGCCACAGCAGAAAAAAAAGACTCTACTGGAATCTGCTTTATAGGCGAAAGAAACTTCAACGAGTTCCTTTCAAACTACCTGCCAGCACAAAAGGGCAAAATGGTTTCAGTTGATGGCGAAGTTATGGGAGAACACGAAGGGCTAATGTTTCACACCATCGGACAAAGACGTGGCCTTGGAATAGGCGGCGACGGCGAAGCCTGGTTTGTGTGTGGAAAAGATATCGAAAAAAACGAACTAATCGTATGCCAAGGAAAAGAAAACGAACATCTATTTTCAAATAGACTGCTAGCATCACAATTTTCAACTCCACTGGTTGAAAAACTTCCAAAGGAATTTGATTGCACAGCAAAATTCAGGTATAGACAAAAAGATATCCCTGCTCATGTAAAATTTTTAGACGAAAGCCATGTGGAAATAACCTACGACCATGTTAAGTCGGTTACTCCGGGCCAAGCGGCAGTGCTATATAAAGATGACATCTGCCTTGGATGCGCCATTATAGACGAAGTGTGGAGAGATAATCACAAACTTAAACTGTAGGAAGATTTCCCTTAAAATAAACTAATAAAAGTACTGCAAGTATTAAAGTTAAAGTAGCTGTATACAAAATATAGAATCTATCCCTCTTCAGTACTTTATTTAGTGGGAAGGGAATTTTTTTACTCCTCAAAGTTTCAATTATTTCCCTTACAAGAACAATCATAAACAAAATAATTAGAATTTTTAACATAATAATCACCTATTTTGATTATATCATTAAAGGAGCGATTTAATGAAAAATAAAGAGAGACTACAGATTGTACTGCTAATGGTCCTTTCAGTGTTTATATTTATTTTTATCCTGGATGGAAGCAAAGTCTACACAATTTCAAAAAGAAATTTAGAAAAGGACGCAGTTAATTTTCTACTGAAATACGTTCCAGAAGACCAGGCAGACACAAAACTCCTACTAGATGAAAAGACAAAATCATCACATCTTTTGATTTTTAAAACTGGGGACACATACACAGCAGTTACCTACAACAAGAGCCTTCTATTCAAACTTTATACAAGGGACTCGGTCTATTACAATATCGAAAAATTGGACCACTATAAAATACATCAAGACAACGACAGAAGCCACATCACCTACGATATTTCAAAAGCTTCTGACGACATTAAAGTAGATATAGTGTCACAGACATCAAACCAAATTATTTACAATAGCATCTACGCCTTGATTTGCTTTGCCATTGTAATATTTGGAGTCTACTTTGCAGTAAAAAGAAAAATTAAAACTCGGGAGGATGATTAATGCCCTACCACTACTACGACTATTTAAACTTTAGAGGCGACATTACCATAGACCTGGACGGACTAAGCCCAGTAGATGCATCGATTTTAGCAAGGCTGTCATATATGCCAATGGAACTTATAACAGACTTTTCATCCATGTGCATAAAAGATATGGGAGATGAACTTTTAAAAAAAGATAAACTTGAAGAATATCTAGTTACCCCAGAAGACAAAAAACTTTTAAAAGAAGTCATTAAGACAAAGCGATTTGAAAATATTAAAATTGTAAAATTTGAAAGCGAAACCGATATAGAAATTCAAAAACAATTTGCCGCCATGACCTTTTTACTACCAAATGAAATTGCCATGGTGACCTTTAGAGGAACAAACAGGGAGCTTATTGGATGGAAAGAAGACTTTAATATGAGCTTTTTAGACTCAGTTCCATCGCAACTTTCTGCACTGAACTATTTAGAAAAAGTCGCAAAAGAATATGACCATATAATTATAAACGGACACTCAAAAGGTGGAAACCTGTCACTATATAGCCTAACAAAATGCAAAAGCGAAGTCTATGAAAAAGTAATCAAAGCATTTAACTTTGACGGCCCGGGCCTAACAGAAGATAGCCTAACAGAAGAAGTTCGAAATAGAGCAAAAGAAAAAATGACAAACTATATACCACAAAGTTCCATTGTAGGAACATTGCTAGAAAGAGAAGGCAAAGTAAAAATAGTTTCATCAAAAGAAGATCCGATAAAACAACATGACATGTATAATTGGCAAATATCAGGGCGAGACTTTTTATATCTGGACCACCTTTCAAAAGAAAGCGAATTTGCAGAGTTCACACTGAAACAATGGATCTCAAAAATATCTAGCGAAAATAGGGAGCTTTTCTTCGAAGCAGTCTACGACCTGTTCGAGCAAATTGGAAAAACCGAATTCAATCCGAATTTAACCAATAGAAATGTTATAAAAACCCTAGGAAAACTGACCATATCATTGAAAGACCTACCATCGGACCAAAGAAAAATAGTTATCGATGGAGTGACAGAGCTTTTAAAAATCGCAAGTAGAAACTATGTTGAAATGAGAAACGAAAATAGAAAATAATTTAGAAGAAAGCTGGTATAGGCTTTCTTTTTTTAAGAACTCACCATGTTATGCAATAATCTTATTTCCCTTCATGGAAGTACAAGCCCCTGTATTGTCATCCTGAACGAAAATTTTGCGTAGCAAAATTGTAGCTGAAGGATCTCATTAACTTTCTTTTAGAAAGTTAATGCTAAAGCCTCATAACATGTAATCATTCCCTATCTTCCAACCTCCAACCTCTCACTTCCCACCTCTCTTCAGTCATACTGAGCGAGCAGTAACATCCTTTCTTCTTTCTCCTACATGAGAACGTAAAACACTCGCTCTGTCATTCTGAGCGGAAATTTTTTGGCACAAAAAATTGGAGTCGAAGAATCTCAGATGCTTTTCTTTGAAAAGCATCTGCTAAAGTCTCATAACATATAATTATTCATCTATTCTTTCAACTATGTCAAATAACTTATCAATGTCTTTTCTTTGTTTTTTAACTAGTTTTAAATCCTTTTTAAATCTCGCCGTAAACTTTATTTTATACTTCAAGGTCCGCCCTCAAATCATCAATACTATCATAAGACTTAATATTATTATCTCTTGCTATAGCTCTGCCCTCTTCTATTGCCTTTATAGTTTCATCATTTGGTACATTTAGTTTTAAATCAAAAGGAATTCCACTTTCCCTAATACTAGCCCTTAAAAACATATTAATTGCAGTAGTCATATTTAAACCTAAGCTAGCATATATTTTTTCCGCCGCCTCTTTTATTTCTTTATCAGTTCTTATATTTAAATTAGTTGTAGCCATAACACCATCTCCTTTGAAATATTATATCCATAAGTTCGTGCATTGTCAATACAACATCATTATAATTGCGTGCTAACCATTACTCTAACTTCTCATTTCTCATCTCACTTTAATCTTCCAACCTTCCAACTTCTCACTTCTCATCAGTCACTTACCAATCTTTTAAAATCTGCATAAAAAAATCGAGTGACGCATAAATGCATCACCCGCAAAACTATTGTTTTCAATTCGTTTTTACATTATATATTATAGCTTTGTAAATTGTCAATTACTCCTTTACAATATTCATACATTAATTTCTCCTAAATAAAAATCCTTTAAAGGAACGCTTTTGTCAAGTTAAATGCTAGGTCGCCTTCTGACACTTTCTTTCAGAAAGTGAAACGAGATCGACATTTGACCTACAACGAAGACTACGTCTTCTGTTAGGTCAAGAATCCTTCGAATCGCTTGCGCTCCCTCAGGATGACATAGTAGGGTATGTTTACTTCAAACTATAGTGCCGAAGGCACAGTAAGGAAAGCCTTAGCTTTCATACATTTTTCCAAACGGGGTCTTGGGGCTGGCCCCAAGTCGTTGGGAGGTAAAGGGGGTTTTTAAGGGGGATAGGAACCGTACGAAACGGTGCCTTTTTCCCCTTGTAGAATAAAACGATAAAATATACTAGAACTAAAAAATGGTTTGATAAAGCCTACAAAAACAAAATTTTAAGTTTGAATTTTTCAAAAAATTCAAAAAAAGAGATTTGAGGTTTCCCTCAAGCTCTTTTTTCTTATTCCTATTTACTTAGCTCGTTTAGAACCCTATCACTTACCATACTTCTACCACCAATTGCAGTTATCTTTTCGATATTTGATTTAGCGATATAGTCTTTTAGTGATTTTGGTGCGCTGTTTGCTCCTGTTAATAGGATTGGCATATTTAACATTCCGCCTACTGGTCCTATTACTAGTGCATCCATCCACTCTTCTCCATTTGCTAAGAATGTTTCTTTTGAACCGCTGAATTTCTTGTCTGCTATAGCAATAGCTGTTTCGTATCTTGAGTCTCCTCTTAGTCTTTCTACTACTGTTGGTAGTGAAGCTTCTAGAGATTTGTTAACTGTTGAATATCCACCTGCTATTGTTACTTTGTTTATAGCTAGTTCTGTCATAACATCTTTAACTGATTTTGGTAAGTTATTTGCTTTTACTAGTAGTATTGGATAGCCTTCTCTTGATGCGTAAGGTGCTACTGCTAGTGCGTCGGCAAATACTTGTCCTGATGCTACTACTGCGTGTCCAGTTTTTCCTGTGATTTGAACTACTCTTCTTGCAACTTGTGCTGAAGTTTCGTATCTGTCTTTACCGTAGATTCTTTCTACATTGTCTTTATCAAATTTAGCTAATTCTTTCTTAACTGCTTCTGATACTGATGAGTTTCCACCTACGATTATTACGTCTCTTGCTCCAAGTCTTTGAATTTCCGCAGCTACTCTAGGGTCAAGCTTATGAGTATTTGTTAGTAGGATAGGTGCCTTTAATAGCTTAGATAATACTGATGCAGTCATTGCGTCAGGGAAATCTTTACTATCTACTACTATTACTGTGTCTGCTTGTCCAAAGTATTTCTTAGAAATTTCAATAGCTGTTTCAACTCTGTCCTTACCCTTAGTTCTATCAGTTTCTCTGCTTGGAGAGTCTTCTGATGGTTTTGGATCCGGTTTTGGATTTGGATTTGGAGTTGGAGTTGGTATGTCTGGTTTCTTGTCAGATCCGTTGTCATCTTGGTTTTTCTTGTGTCCATTAACTTCGATTTCAACTTCAACTTTTCCGCCTGGTAGATCTGGATCTGTGATTGTTACATCGATAGGTCCATCTACATCTTTTCCTGGTGTTACTTCAATTTCACCAGTGTCTGGATTGATTACTGCTGGTACGTCCTTACCGTCTTCATCCTTGGCAGTTACTTTTGTATCTTTGTCTGGATTATTAACGATTACACCTGTACCTTGCTTTTCATCTGTTGGGTCTACTGGTTTTTTACCTGATACATCAACACTTGTGTCAGAGTTATTGTCATCTTTGCCAGCTTCGTGACCGTTTACTGGTACTTCTACTGTGATTGAACCGTCTGGTAGGTCTGGATCTTCTACAGTTACCTTTATTGGTCCATCTACGTTTTCACCTGGTTTTACTAGGATATTTCCATTTTCGTCGATTCTAACTGGTATATCATTACCGTCTTCGTCTTTTGCAGATACTTTTGTATCTTTGTCTGGGTTTTTAACTACATAGCCAGTACCTTGTTCTTCATTTGTTGGATCTACTGGTGTAGCTTTTCCTGTAACGTAGGTGTCTTTGTCTTCCGGTTTTTTAACTTCGATTTCAACTTCAGTTTTACCATCTGGTAAGTCTGGGTCTTCTACAACAACTTTGATTGGTCCTTCAGTATCTTCGCCTGGAGTTACGATGATTTCACCTGTATCAGGATCAATTTTTGCTGGTACGTCGTTTCCATCCTTATCTTTTGCAGTTACCTTAGTATCGTCGTCTGGGTTTTCTACCTTAACGCCTGTACCTTGGTCTTTACCATTTGGTTCTACTGGTCTCTTGTTTGAGTCATCTACTGTTGTTTTTTCCTCTGGTTTAGAGTCTTTATCTTTTGGATCTGTTCCAGCTTTCTTTTCATCTTCATCTGATACTCCATCACCATCATCGTCCTTGTCGTAGATATCTGGTGTACCGTCACCGTCTGTATCTCTTTGAACTGTGATTGTAAATGTTTCTTTTGATTCATTTCCAGCTTCGTCTTTTGCTGTTACTGTTACTGTAACTTCTCTGACTTCTTCTGGGTTTTCTTTGTCAGCATCATTCCAATCTGTGATGTCTGGACTACCTGTAATCTTCTTAGAATCTTTATCGTAAGTTACTCCATTTGGAAGTCCTTCTACTGTAATTTCAGCATCTGGGTCATCTGTCTTAACTTCGATTTCTTTGATTGGTTTCTTTTCTACTACAGTTTGGTCACCAATTCTATCAATCTTTGGTGCTGTTGTATCTTTGTCAGCTGGTTTATCATCTTTATTCTTTGGATCTGTTCCAGCTTTCTTTTCATCTTCATCTGATACTCCATCACCATCATCGTCCTTGTCGTAGATATCTGGTGTTCCGTCACCGTCTGTATCTCTTTGAACAGTGATTGTGAATTCTTCAGTTGACTCGTTTCCAGCTTCGTCTTTTGCTGTTACTGTTACTGTAACTTCTCTGACTTCTTCTGGATTTTCTTTGTCTGTGTCATTCCAATCTTTGATATCTGGGCTACCTGTAATCTTTCCAGTTTCTTCATCGTATGTTACACCGTTTGGTAGACCTTCTACTGTTATTACAGCATCTGGGTCATCTGTCTTAACTTCGATTTCTTTGATTGGTTGTTTTTCTACTACAGTTTGGTTACCAATTTTATCAATCTTTGGTGCTGTTGTATCTTTGTCAGATCCGTTGTCGTCTTTACCTTTTTCGTGACCATTTACTGGTACTTCAACTTCAACTTTACCATCTGGAATGTCTGGATCTTCAATAACTACTGTTATAGGTCCATCTACATCTGTTCCTGGTGTTACAACTACTTTACCATCTTCATCGATTTCAACTGGTACATCGTTACCGTCTTCATCTTTTGCAGATACTTTTGTATCGTCGTCTTTGTTTTCTACCTTAATACCTGTATCTTGAGGATCCTTGGTTGGATCTACTGGTGTTACATTTGAATTATCAACTGTTGTTTTAGCTCCATTTACACCCTTAATTGTGTAAGTTAAGCTTGTAAATTCTGAACAACCTTCTTGTTGGAATGAAAGTACTAGTTTAACTTCTTTATCTATAAAGTCAGCTAGTTTACCTGTCTTGTCTCCAGTTTTTTGAACTTCATTCATTACATCTGCACCAAAGTTTAATGCAAATAGCTGTTGAAGTGTCATGCCTGAAGTCGGTTGAGCTAATGCAAGTTGTCTTAAGTCTTTTTCTTCTTGGCTTCCAACTTTAATTTTAACTAGGTTGTGTTCTTTGAATAATTTTTCTAGACCTGTTGCAAGTCCAGTTCCTCTTAAGTCTTTAGCACTTTGAGTTTTGTCAAGAATCTTTACAACAACTTCTTCATTCTTAGAATCAAGTGTACCTTCGTATACTTTGTCTTTGCCCTTAATTCCTTCGAACATAGCTTCAATTTCAGGTTTAACTTTTTCTCTTAAACCTTGTGGGGTTAGACAAACTTTATCAGAGTTGTTGTCGTCTTTACCTTTTTCGTGACCATTTACTTCAACTTCAACGTCAACTTTTCCATCTGGTAGGTCTTTGTCTTCTACTGTTACTGTGATAGGTCCATCTACGTCTTCACCTGGTGTTACGATTACTTTTCCATCTTCATCGATTTCAACTGGTACATCCTTACCGTCTTCATCTTTAGCAGATATCTTTGTATCGTCGTCTTTGTTTTCTACCTTAACGCCAGTATCTTGAGGATCATTTGTTGGGTCTACTGGTTTTTTACCTGTTTCATCAACTTTTGTATCTGAATTGTTGTCGTCTTTGCCAGCTTCGTGACCGTTTACTGGTACTTCTACTGTGATTGAACCGTCTGGTAGGTCTGGATCTTCTACTGTTACCTTTATTGGTCCATCTACATTTTTACCTGGTGTTACTAGGATGTTTCCATTTTCGTCGATTCTAACTGGTATATCATTACCGTCTTCGTCTTTTGCAGATACTTTTGTATCTTTGTCTGGGTTTTTAACTACATAGCCAGTACCTTGTTCTTCATCAGTTGGATCTACTGGTGTAGCTTTTCCTGTAACATAGGTGTCTTTGTCTTCTGGTTTTTTAACTTCGATTTCAACGTCAGTTTTGCCATTTGGTAGGTCTGGATCTGTTACTGTTACATCGATTGGTCCTTCAGTATCTTCGCCTGGAGTTACAATGATTTCACCAGTATCAGGATCAATTTTTGCTGGTACGTCTTTTTCGTTCTTATCTTTTGCAGTTACCTTAGTATCGTCGTCTTTGTTTTCTACCTTAACGCCTGTACCTTGGTCTTTACCATTTGGTTCTACTGGTCTCTTGTTTGAGTCATCTACTGTTGTTTTTTCCTCTGGTTTAGAGTCTTTATCTTTTGGATCTGTTCCAGCTTTCTTTTCATCTTCATCTGATACTCCATCACCATCATCGTCCTTGTCGTAGATATCTGGTGTACCGTCACCGTCTGTATCTCTTTGAACTGTGATTGTAAATGTTTCTTTTGATTCATTTCCAGCTTCGTCTTTTGCTGTTACTGTTACTGTAACTTCTCTGACTTCTTCTGGGTTTTCTTTGTCAGCATCATTCCAATCTGTGATGTCTGGACTACCTGTAATCTTCTTAGAATCTTTATCGTAAGTTACTCCATTTGGAAGTCCTTCTACTGTAATTTCAGCATCTGGGTCATCTGTCTTAACTTCGATTTCTTTGATTGGTTTCTTTTCTACTACAGTTTGGTCACCAATTTTATCAATCTTTGGTGCTGTTGTGTCTTTTTGTGCAACAACTGTTACTGGAACTTCTACCTTGTCAAATGTTCCATTTTCATAAATAACCATAGCTGTACCTTTTGTAGGTATACCTTCTTCTGTAACCTTACTTACGTCTGGATTTTCATACCATACAACTTTTGATACGTTAGTAAGTTTATCTAGATTTTCTATTCCATCTTTAGCATCTGGAACTTCTCCAACTACAGTTTCGATAGTTTTAGCTGTAGGTTTTGAACTTTCTTCTTGTGCTTTTGCTACATTAACTTTTGCTGTTACTTCATCTTTTGAACCGTCTTTATAATTTACTACTACTGGAATTTCTACAGGCTTACCAGCGTCTTTTTTGCTTGGTGTGTAAGTTACTTCTCCAGTTTTATCACTAATTTTTACACCTTCTGGAGCATCTTTACCTAATGTGTATTTTGTTCCTTCTGGTACTTTTGTAGCTTTTCCGTCCTTATCTATAACAGTTGGTGTTACTGTTACTTTTTCTCCAACTTTTCCTGTTTCTTCTTCGTATTTTACGTCATATTTATCCGCGTCTTTTTCTTCCGGGCCATATGCCGCGTATACTGTAGTTGCCTCAGTAATTGGTGATGTTGCTACGAACTTGAAGTTTTCTTTACTGTTTACTTGATCAGCAGTTGTAGCTTCTTGAAGTGCTTTGAATGCAGTACTTACTTCTTCAGGAGTACCTTCTAATTTTTGAGTTGTCCATCCTAGGAAGCTTCTCTCTGCTAGCTCTGGCTTTTCTTTTACTATTTTTCTAAGTTCTAAAGCATCGCCAACTAAATCATCATCATTGTGGTCCTTTAAACTTACATTTTCACCTTCGAATCCATTTGGGACATAATCAGGGTTCTTTTCTGTTGATAACTCTTTTTTAAATCCATCAAGATCGCTTTTTACTATATAGAGATATTTCTCATTCATTGGTGCAATTCTTACTACAGAATCTGTTTCATTCGCTCTTTCTAATTTATAAGCAAACTCAGTTCCAGATTTCTGTTCAGTGTCAAATCCTTCAAATGATTTTGTAGTAGTTGGTAATTTACCACCATTTAAATCAAACGTTACTTTAGCTTGAACCTTTTCTATTGCATAACTACTTGCTATAGCAACCTTTTGTATATCTTCATTACTAATTCCTATAGGTGTATCCTTTAAAAGGTCAGTAGGCATTGTGAATTTTTCTATTCCTTCAGTAGTGAAGATATATCCCATTAATTCATCTTCACCTATTTTATCTACACCATTAATGCTTACTGGTTTTTCATCTTTTCCAGCAGATAGTTCGAAATCTTTATTATTTAGGTTTATCTTAATTTTAGCTAATCTATATTTAGTTCTACCTGTGATACTAGTAGAGTCTGTAAAGATTTCGTCAATATCTGGATTTAGTGCAGTTTGAGTAGCTGAACCACCTGCATAAGTTGTAATATAGTTAAGTCTTCTAGGTGTGTTCATTTCAGGACCATTTTCGCCAGGATTTAGAACAATGCTTTTATCTCCATCATTAGTAGGTATTGTTAAAGTTACATTATTAGGAGCTGTTTTATATTTCATTGTTCTGAATATAATTTTTTCCCCAGCTTTAATAGTCATACCTGGTATTAAAGTATATTCGTATAATTGTCCGAAAGTACTTCCTGCTTTTCCTATATGTTTGAAGTTTGATCTTAATTCTATTTTATAAGGCTCTTCACCAAATGTTAGAGAATAGTTATCCTCATTTGAATCTGGAGCAACCGTTTTACCACCATCATAAGTTAAAGTTAATTTTGTATTTGGTTGAATCACTATATCTGAACCAGTGTCATTAGTCGCTGAATACTCTATAAATTTTCTAGTACCTTCTAATATAAAGGTAGAATAAAAGTCAAACGCAGCTAGGTCATCTTTTCTTAATCCCGCTGATGCTAATTTTTCAGAATCTACATAGTATCTAGTTATAGTGGGTAAACCAGAGTTAAATTCAGTTGTAGTATTGTTCAGATATGAACTTTGAGCACTTGCAGTAGTAAATACAGTATTTAATCCAGCAAATTTTTGTGGAATATTTCCTTCTTTATTTGTAGCTACTTGAATTCCTGTAAAACCAGGGTTTAAATCACTATTTGCTGAAGTATTTAAATCAGATTGTGTAATCTTAATAGGTTCTACATTACTCCACGGATCCCCTTGTTGAGATGCTGGGAATACTTCTGCTACTGTTCCTGATTCATCTTGTGGTTTTAAAACTTTGGCAAATTTCTCGTTAAATACTTGTCTAAAAGCAAAAGCTTCTCCACCAATTAAATCTCCTGAGGCTTTCTTTGATTGTTTATGGAAAACATCTAGATACCCACCAGCTTCATTATATTTTGCATATGAGTTGGCACAGTAAAATTGTACATCAATTCTATAATCTTCTACAGTGCCTACGTTTGCATTATTATTAGCTGAAGGGATATAAGTCATAAAAGTATATGAGTTATATGGAGTTATGAGTGTATCTTTATCTACATTAGAATCATCTTTATTATTAGGGTCAGAACTAGCCTTACCTGTACCTGCCACACAAAATACTTCTGTATAGTCTTTATTAGTAATTCTCATTTGTATATGAGGTTGACCTACTATATCATCTATAGTTTTACCTTCTTGTAGTACTAAATCTATAGGGATTTCTAATCTTGAAGATGCACCGACTTTATTTTTATTATTATCTAGATTTTGTTCTTTTACATTAACTGAACCTGATAATGAGCTTCCAGCATTAGTAAACATTGAAACTTCACTATAACCAGCTGCATCATGCCATCCATAATTTACTGCACCTTTGTACATACCAGTCTTTGGATTTTTAAAGTCTATTAAATTATATAAATCATTATCAAATTTAAATAAAGCTTTATTCCATACACCTGAAGCTAAGTTTTGGAACATTCTAAAAGATACTCTAATTACAGTACGTCCTTCTTCATTAATATATGTTCCAATATAATTTACTGAAGGCGTCTTTATACCTTCTGCGTTAGCTACAACAAGAATTTTGTTCTTGTTAGCTAACTTCCAATAACTCATCTCTGCTGCTTTTTCTTCGTTAATTGTCCAGTCAGCTTTTTGAGTTTCTGCAAGTGCTCTTACTGGCGTTGCGCCAATTAGCATTGCAACTACTAGTAGCCAAGATAATATTCTCTTAAAGCTACCTTTGTTATAATTTTCCATAATCTTTCCTTTCTTATATTATATTTGTCCATATCCTCTCCATGGTTTGGACTGGTCCATGGATACAAAGGCTTAGCCTCTCTAGACAATAGGATTATATGTCTTGGTTTTACTAAAGAAGTAATTTCCTTCTTTAATAAAGTATGGTCAGTGGTTTTACATAACAATGATTTATTAAAGACAAATCAATGTAATATTTAGCAAGATAAGCCACTTTCTTAAACTTGCATTGAGGAAGTAGATTAAGTTACTGTTGAGTTAAGTTTGGCATCCATCTCGCTTATAAAGTTATACATTATAATTGCTATAAGATATATTACATTTACATAGCAAGTAGTTTTTTGCATACTAACTTAGCTTTCAATAGTATAATTAAACCTTTCTTCCTAGATAGTTTTCAAATACAAAAAATTTAAAGTCATAAACTTATAGCCCCAAATTAGCGGAAATAAATCTATAAGTTTTAATTTTAAATTAAAAATTTATTATTCATATGAAAACCTATCTTTATCTGTAATTATATCATATTGTGAAGTTATTACAATTTTACTTTGTTTATATTTACACAATTGTTAACTATTGTAAACTACTTTTTGGTATTTGGTTGTCTTTTTTTACCATTTTTTCATATTTATAACATAATTATACAATACATACCTTTTAGTCCTTTCGATTTTTATTTAAAGCCGTTGATTTAGCTGTTTGTATTTTATTTTGGATGTATATTTATAATTGTTACAATTTTGTAACAATAATGGGTTTTATTGGGCTTAGGGTAGTTGCTTGATAAGAGGTGAGTGGTGGGAAGTTAGAAGTTAGAGAAATAATTTGCATGACGAGGGTTAGCGAGATTTTCCAAAAGAAAATCTCGAGATTCTTCGACTACAATTTTTACTTCGTAAAAATTTCCGCTCAGAATGACAGTATGAGGGGGTTTTCTTCGAAATAATTTACGCTCAGAATGACAGTAGGAGGTAGTTTACTTCTAAGAAAGGATAATGAAATGTGGTAAAAAATGGTGGAAAGAAGGTTAATTTATTACAGCAAAAATATGTTGTACTTGTCATCCTGAGGGAGCGTAAGCGATTCGAAGGATCTCAAAAAAGCAAAAGCTTTTTTTTTTCATCTTTTCTAACATCATATATCTAACCTCTATTAACCGAGGTCGCCTTCTGACACTTTCTTTCAGAAAGTGAAACGAGATCGACATTTGACCTACAACGAAGACTTCGTCTTCTGTTAGGTCAAGAATTCTTCTACTTCAAAATTTCTTCGAAATTTTTTGAAAATGGTACCCCTTTTTCAAATAAATCTCTTAAAATTAATGACAAAAACTTTGCTTCCCATAAAAACACTCATGCGGAGTCAAATATCCTATTGAACTATGAGGTCTTTCAGTATTGTAATAATTAGTCCAATATTCTACTATCATCTTGTATTGTTCTACAGTGTAATGTTTCACTGACCCTATTTCTGTTTTCATGCTCTTAAAGAATGTTTCTATGAATATATTATCTACTGGTCTATATGGTCTGGACATACTGCTAATTATCCCATTTTCTTTTAAAGTTGATTGAAACAACTTACTTGTGAACTGTGGTCCTCTATCTGAAAGTATCATATCTGGCTTACCATACTTTCTTATCGCTTCTTCTAATGTGTCAACCGCAAACTGTGCATCCATTTTAAATGATTGTTTGTTTCCTACAAGCACCTTCCTTTTTATGTCTATTATTGCACAAGTATATACCTTTTTCTCAGCTGTTTTTTGTTCTGTAAAGTCTATTGCCCAAGCATTTACTTTATCTTGTTCTTCTTCTGGCATTTCGTTATATATGTTTTCTGATACGTATTTTTCACTAGTTTCTTCACATGTATATACGTTCTTTATTCTAGGTCTACCATATTTACCTACTAGCCCTAGTTCTTTCATAATGTTACTTATTTTCTTCTCTGAAAAAACTATATTATCCCTTTGTAGACACACTTTAAGCATTCTTCTTCCGAAGCTTCTATTATGCTTTATGAACATTTCTTTAACTAGATTTTTTTCTTCTTCAGTATATCTTGGTTTCCTAGGGTTTTTTCTTCTGTAGTAGTATCTTTGCTCATTAATATTCAATACTCGGCATACTATGCGCACTGGATATTCTGTTAGATGTTCCACCGCAAAGTCTACTATCTTATCTTCTTCTTCGCAAAGTATGCCTCGGCTTTTTTTAATATTTCATTCTCCATTTCAAGTTCTTTTAATCTTTGATATATTTCAAGATCTCGTCCTGGAACTACTCCTTTTCCAGACATTCCTATTTCAGCATGTTTATTATATTCATCAACCCATCTATGGATTGTTTGTCTATCTAGGTCATACATTTTACATATTTCTGATGTTTTCATGTTTCCTAAAAGCTTAAGTTGTACTATTTTGATTTTAAATTCTTGAGAGAATGTTCTTCTTTTTAATTTTGACATTTAATTTTCCCTTCTATTTTGTAATTAAAATGATTTGCTCTTAATTGTTATGAAGTTTTTTCTAAAGGTTCTGTCAAGGAGAAAAGCGAAGCGATCCTTGACGGGTTCTTTGAAAAAACTAGAATTTAAGAGCCAGCAAATCATTTAGTCTGTCATTAGCGATGTATATGATTTCATTATACCATTCTCTTCCGCTCAGGATGACAATATGGGGGTTTTTACTTCGTATGACAGTAAGAGGGGCGTTCGCTTCGAATGACAGTACGGGGTTTTCATTTCTAATAACGAAAAAAACGACCCATTTGAGTCGTTATTTCTTTTTAAAAAAATTTTTTATTTTCTCCATAAATGAAAGCTCCTTACTTTCTTTTACTTCATTTTGTTTTTCCACATTCTTTTTCTCCCTTGCTGTGGCAAGTTCCATCATACGCTCTTGGGAGTTTATTAATTCTTCCCCTTCTTCTACTGGAATTTTTTCGTAAATTCCATCTCTATTCATTATTCTTGCCTTGGTGTTGTCCTGCCACTGTATGTCCATATATTCAACAATTTTTTTCTTTATATCTTCGTCATATATTGGAACTATAACTTCTACTCTTCTGTCTAGGTTTCTAGTCATAAGGTCTGCTGATCCGATGTAGATGTCTTCGTTGTCGCCAAAGATGTATACTCTTGGGTGTTCTAGGTAGCGTCCTACAATGCTTCTGATTTCGATGTTGTCGGTGTAGCCTGGAACTCTTGGTCTAAGGCATGATATTCCTCTTATTATCAGTCTAACGTCAACGTTATTTCTGGAGGCTTCTTCTAGTTTTCTTATAATATCTTTGTCTGTTAGTGAGTTGAATTTGAAAAATAGTTTACCGTCTTTACCTTTTTGTATTTGCTCTTCTATTTTTTGTAGAAGTGTCACTTTTAATGAATATGGTGCTGCTAGAAGATGTGTATAGTTGTTGTTTACATTTTCTAGGTTAATATGGTTAAAGAAGTTGTAACAGTCGTTTCCTATTTCTTTGTTTGCGGTCATAAGGGAAATGTCTGAGTACTGCTTTGATGTGGACTCGTTGTAGTTTCCTGTACCTATTTGGCTAATGTACTTTATGTTTCCGCCCTTGTCCTTATAGGTTATTAGGCAAACTTTGGAGTGGACTTTATAATTTTCTGTACCATAAAGTATTGTACATCCCTCGTCATATAGTACTTGTGAGTAGTTTATGTTTGACTCTTCATCAA
This sequence comes from Mediannikoviicoccus vaginalis, assembly GCF_928097925.1. GTDB lineage: Bacteria > Bacillota > Clostridia > Tissierellales > Peptoniphilaceae > Mediannikoviicoccus > Mediannikoviicoccus vaginalis. Next base: position 1,757,319 of record NZ_CAKMRI010000001.1, on the reverse strand, counting down.
ATCTTGCACGAAGTTCCATCATAACTGTAACGTCTTTTCCATTTTCTCTAGCCTTTAAAAGGTTCTTTACAACTTTTGAGTTTTTTGCAAGTCTGTAGATGGTTATTTTTATTGAAATTACGTCGGGGTTTTCCGCCGCTTCTTCAAGCAGTTGTAAAAAGCTTCCTATGTCTTCGTATGGATAGATTAGTAGTCTATCTTTTTCTTCTATCTGTTCAAATAGCGACCTGTTCGGGTCAATCATCTCGCCAATTTTTGGTGTGAAGGAATTATAGAAGATACTTGGGTCACATTTTGTTTTTAAGCCTTGTTCCAGGGCAAATACGTAACCCATTTTAAATGGTGAACTTCTTGTGAAGAATTGGTAGTCCTTTATATCAAGATGTTCTTTTAAAAAGCTCTTTGTCTTTTCATCCAGTTCGCTGTCGGTGTTTACCCTTACAACTTGAAGCCTTGTCCTCTTCTTAAGAAGCTTTTTCATTTGGATTTTGTAGTCATCCACTTGATCTTCCAAATGGTCTTCATAGTTTAGGTCCATATTTCTGTGAAGGTTCATTATATAGACTTTTTTCACATTGTAGTTGGAAAATATTTCACCGACTTTTTCCTTTATTATGAGCTCTGTCCTAATCCATTTCTTGTCGCTCAACAAATAATAGTCAGGCAGTGAATATGGAACTGGAAGTAGTCCAAGACTAAATTTGTCTTTGTAGCTTAGTTCGCAGATAATGTAGATGCTTTTGTTTTCTATAAATGGGAATGGATGAAATTGGTCTATTATCTGTGGCGCCAATATGGGTTTAATCTGATCTTCATAAATATCGTTTACAAAGGATTTTTGTTCCCCATCCAGTTCGTCAAATCTATATGATTTTATGCCGTACTTTTCAAGTTCTGCCATTACTTTGTGGTAGATTTCATCATTTTCTTTTAAAAGGTATCTGGTGTTTTCGTAGATGGCATTAAGTTGTTCCTGTGGTGTCATGCCGGTCTTGTTATCATTTGGAGGATTTTTAAGTAGAGTAAGGTCGTTAAGGGAACCTACACGCACGTTATAGAACTCGTCTAAGTTGCTGTTGAAAATACTTATGAATTTCAACTTTTCATATAGTGGATTGTCATCGTCTAGGGCTTCCCTCAAGACTCTTTGGTTAAATCCAAGCCATGAAATCTCTCTATTTTTCGAATAATTAAAAATTGCCGTCTTATCTTTCGAAATATTATCTTCATTACTCATAAAAAGGCCTCCTTATTTCAAAACTTTTGTTAAATATCCTTCCCTTGCGCCCTTCTTGCTGATATAGATGGTTTTTATATTTAAATAGTCTAACAACTCTTTTAGAATAATCATTCCCGGGGTGATGGTATGAATTCTTGCAGGGTTAACTTGTAGCACTTTGGTTAAGACTTTTTTCTTTTCGTCAATTATCTTTTTATATAGGGAGTCCAGAAGGTCGGTGTCAAGTTCCATGGGGCTTGGTAGCTCAAAAACTTCCATACACACATTGCCACAAACTCTTATGGTGCCTCCTATTCCATAGGCCACTGGGTTTTTAACCTTTGGGATGGATGACTTCTTTAGTAATTTTTTTGTCTCTTTTGCCATCTTCTTTGCTTCATCGTGGTCTGGAATTATCTTGTTGCAGTAGGTCTTTTGTAGGGACAGTGAACCTATTGGTAGCGAGTTTGAATATTTTATTTCTCCATCTTCCATAAGTGTAACTTCCGTTGATCCACCGCCGATGTCTATGATGTAGCCATTATCTATGTTGTAGTCCTGTTTTACTCCAAGGTAGCCTAGCATGGCCTCTTCTTCCCCTGACACAAGGTCTATATGAATGCCTGCGTTTTTGCTTACGTATTCAAGCACTTCGTCTTTGTTTTTTATATTTCTTATGGATGCAGTTGCAAATGGATAGACCTTTTCTACGCCAAATGTTTCACATAGCTTTTCTAGCTTAATCAATATGTCCACAATTTTGTCTGCGCCCTTTTTTGTTAAGTAACCCTTATTAACATATGACGCAATACCTGCCACGTATTTTTTATTTGCAAGTGAAATTATATTTTTATCTTCATCTACTAGGTAAAGATTTAATCTGATTGTGTTTGATCCTATATCTATTATTCCGTATTTCATAGTTCACCTCTGTATAAGATATACCCATTTTGTTAAAGCTTTTTTTAATTATTATTAAATTTTCGTAAAGAAAAAGACTATGCGTAGTTCATAGTCTTTTATCGATTATTAAATATTATATTGTCTCATGTTCTTGCTTGCAATTGCTACGGTTGACATATTGTGAAGCAGAGCTGATTGAGTATTTGTAATAAATGAACCTAATCCAAGAAATATTAAGAGTGAATTTATTGCAATTATTCCTCGATAATCATTTTTTACCCTCTCACTTACTTGTCGTGAAAGTTTTATTACATCTATTAGCTCTTTCAAAGAATCAGCTTTAATTGATACATCTGAAATCTCTTTAGCAAGGTCTGCGCCCTTAGACATGGATATTCCAACGTCAGCTGTTGATAAAGCTATGGAGTCGTTCACTCCATCGCCAATCATTATTACTTTTTTGCCTTCGTCTTTCATCTTTTGTATATAATCTTTTTTGTCTTCAGGTAAAACTTGTGATTTGTAATAATCTAAACCAAGTTTTTCACTTACTGCCCTTGCGGCGTTTTCGTTATCTCCTGTAAGCATTGCTATATGGCCAAAGCCAAGTTCTCTAAGTGAGTCTATGGTTTGTCTTGCGTCTTCCCTAAGTGGGTCTTCAATACATAGTACAGCCATTAAATTATTGTCGTATGCCATGAATAGTAGCGAATACTCTTCTTTTAAAGAATCAATCAACTGTAACTGCTTTGATGTAATTGGAATTTTTTCATCTTCTAATATGAAGTGTTCACTACCAATTAAGGCAACTTTATCATCAATTGTGGACCTTATGCCATGGGCCATAATGTATTCAGGTTTAGAATGCATCTCTTCATGCTTTAAGTTCTTCTCTTTGGCTTTTTTTACAACCGCCCTTGCTATTGAATGTGGAAAATGTTCTTCAAGGCAAGCTGCAATTCTTAAAGCTTCCATTTCGTCAATGCCAAAGGAAATAACTTTCTTAACCTCAGGTTCAGACTTTGTCAAAGTTCCGGTTTTGTCAAAAATAATTGTATCAGCCTTTGCTAGACTTTCAAAATATTTCCCACCCTTAACTAAGACTTGCTCTTCACCTGCTTGACTTGTTGCTTTCATATAAGCTATTGGAATGGTCAATTTTAATGCACATGAGTAGTCAACCATTAAGAATGATTTTGCTTTTATGAAATTATTTGTCAATAAGTATGTTAAACCTGCACCTATAAAAGAATATTTAACTAGTGAGTCTGCCATGGACTCAGCCTTTATTTGAGAAAGTGATTTATTCTTCTCGCTGTCCTCAATTAAATTCATAATATGATTTAATCGGGATTCGTCATATTTTTTAGTTGCTTTGACTAAGAGCTCTCCCTCTTCAAGAACTGTTCCTGCAAAAACTGTTGACTCATGTTTCTTTTCTATTGCGATGGCTTCCCCTGTAAAGGAAGCTTCGTTAACCATTCCAAATCCATCTACAACTTCTCCATCAACGGGAACTTTGCTTCCCATGGATATATAAACAAGGTCTCCAATTTCTACATCTTTTAAATCTTTTAGAACTCTTTCTTCCCCGTCTTTTACAAATACTTTGTCTATGTTGAGAGCAAGGGAAGATCTTAAGTTAACTCTAGATTTCTTTAGGGTATATTCTTCAAGATCTTCCCCAAGAGATAGAAGTGCCATTATGCTTGCAGCATCACCAAATTCTCCTGTTAAGAGTGAAACTGAAATAGCTGTTGCATCAAGTAGTTCAACATTTAATTTTCTTGCCTTTATGGCCTTTAATCCCTCTTTTATAAATGGAATTGCACGTATTACTGTAAAAAATGGTCTAAGAGGCATTGGCATAATATGTCCAAATAGAATTCTTTTATATGCCGCGTCTCTTACTATATGAAATACGGTCCTTTCTTCTTGCTCAACAAAGTCCGCATCATCTATCTCAAAGTCATCCAGAGTATTAAGTTCAAAATCAAGAATAAACCTTGCAATACTTCCTATATATTTTTCATCGTACTTTACAATTATAGAATTAGTAATATAAGAAATTTCACAAGATTTTACTCCATCTAGTTCTTCAATTTTGTATTTTAATTTATTTACATTGGATTCCTTTAGATAGTCTTCATATAAAAATCTAGTTCTTCCAATTGTTCTTGCTTTTATGGATGCTTTCATCCTATTCCTCTTCTGTTTCTTCTTTTAAGTCTTTCTTTATTTCACTTATTATTTCTGCTTTTAAATCGTTTATAAGATCTTCTTTTGAAACTTCTTCAATGTCTAACTTAGCTTTAGCTTCAGCTTCCATCTTTTCTTCCATTTCATTTTTAACTTTAGCTTCTGCTACTATGTCTTCAGTTGAAACTTTAATATTTTCTACTGTCTTGTCAACGGCTTTTTTAGCTTTTAATCCTTGTTGAACTGTTGCAACAGCTGCTTTTTTAGCTACTTTTGAAGTTAAAACTTTACCTCCAACAGCTCCTACCACTATACCAATACCTGTGCTTAATGCTTTTTTCTTAATTTTCATATTTTACCTCCCATTTTTTCTTTATTTATACTATATATTATAGCTCTATCTTTTTGATTTTGCAATGATATTGCGAGTTGTTATCTATCTTTTCAAACAAAACAGGCTTCTTAATAGCCTGTCTTTAATAAATATTTTAAAATTATTTTTAATTTAGTATAAAACAAAAGGGACTTTCGTCCCTGTAGTTTATAAATAATATCTCTTTATTAAGTTTAAATCGTCATCAAGTTCTAGAACCATTGGATGTCCTGTAGGAATTTCAAGTCCCATTATCTCGTCATCGGAAATTTTTTCAATATGTTTTACTAGAGCTCGAAGTGAGTTTCCATGGGCTGCAATTAAAATTTGTTTGTCGTCCAGTAGCTTTGGTGCTATTTCGTCTTCCCAATATGGTATAACTCTTTCAAGGGTAACTTTTAAATTTTCCGCAAATGGTACTGTGCCCTTTGGTAGGTCATGATACTTTCTGTCATGTCCTTGGTATCCTTCGTCCTTTTCGTCTAGTAGTGGAGGAAGTGTATCATATGATCTTCTCCAAATATGCACTTGTTCGTCGCCATATTTTTCTGCAGTTTCTGCTTTGTTAAGGCCTTGAAGTGCACCATAATGTCTTTCGTTTAGTCTCCATGATTTCTTTACTGGAACCCAAAGTTGATCTATCTCTTCAAGGATGATATTACATGTTTTAATTGCTCTTTTTAATACGGAAGTATATGCTAAGTCAAATTCAAAGCCTGCTTCTTTTAAAAGCTCTCCCGATTCTTTTGCTTCACTATATCCTTTTTCGGATAAGTCCACGTCAACCCAGCCTGTGAATCTATTTTGTAAATTCCATTCGCTTTGTCCATGTCTTACCAATACTAATTTTTTCATTTACACACCTCTACTTATTATATTAATTAAATAATATCATAAAAAAAGGGGTATTACACCCCTTTATCTATCTTTGATTATATCTTTAACCTTCATAAGTCTGGTTATAGTTGCCCTTTCGTTTTCATCAAGCTTTGATCTGATGTATTTTATAGTTTCCTGTAAGTCAGGAATTGTTCTATATTCAAGGGCGTTAACTCTTCTTCTTGTCTTTTCAAGTTCATCTGCCATAAGTTGACATGCTTTTTCAACTTCTGCTAGTTCCAATAGCTTGTCCATTATGCTATTGAGACCGTCAATGGCACTGTCAAGCTCTGCAGAAGTTTGAGCATAACCATATGGGTAGATGCCCGTAGAGTTTTCCGACTCGCTCTTTTTAAATTCCATTACGGGAATATTTACGGACATAATATTTTTTTCTTCTATTTCAACAGCAATACTTTGCTTTGGAAATGAAACTGCCTCTTCCAAAAACTCGGGACTCATTATGGCTGAAGCAAGTAAGAAATCTCCAAATGATTTACTTAGCTCTTCTTCTACCTCTTCCCTAAGTTGTTTGTTTTTTCTGATGAGGCTAATAAACTGACGCATAAGCTCGTCTTGTTTATCTTTTAAAAGTTTATGTCCCCTTGTAGATGTTTCAAGTCTAGTTTTTAACTCTGACAATTTCATTCTTGTAGGGTTAACATTCAGTCTTGCCATCTAATCATCCCCTTGAGCATCCAGGTATTTGTCTAAATATTCATCTCTAATTCTCTTAAGTTCTGTTCTAGGTATTATTCTTAACAGCTTCCATCCTAGGTCAAGTGTCTCTGTAATGGTTCTGTTGTTGTAATAACCTTGATTTACATATTCTTTTTCAAACTCTTCCGCAAATTTTGCAAAGGCCTTATCTGCATTTGATAGGGCAGTTTCACCAAGGATAACCGCAAGGTCTCTCGCCTCTCTACCGGAAGCATAACCTGCATAGATTTGGTTCATTGTATCTGCGTGGTCTTCTCTTGTCTTTTCCTTTCCAATACCTTTGTCCTTTAGACGTGATAGTGAAGGGATTACAAATATTGGTGGTTCAATACCTGATTTGTATAAATCTCTTGATAGAATGATTTGTCCTTCTGTAATATATCCTGTAAGGTCAGGGATTGGGTGAGTGATATCTTCTTCTGGCATGGTAAGAATTGGGATTTGAGTTATGGAACCCTTTCTTCCTTTAATTCTTCCAGCTCTTTCGTATATTGTTGAAAGGTCTGTGTATAGATAACCAGGATATCCTCTTCTACCTGGAACTTCCTTTCTAGCTGCAGATACTTCACGAAGGGCTTCTGCGTAGTTAGTCATATCTGTTAGTATAACTAGAACGTGCATGTCCTTTTCAAATGCCAAGTACTCTGCACAAGTAAGTGCCATCTTTGGTGTTGCAAGTCTTTCTATGGCAGGGTCGTTTGCAAGGTTTATAAATAATACCGCTCTGTCGATTGCCCCTGTTTCTGTAAAGTCATCAATAAAGAATTGAGCTTCTTCGAATGTTATACCCATGGCAGCAAATACTACGGCGAATTTGTCCTTTCCACCAAGCACCTTTGCCTGTCTTGCGATTTGCGCTGCAACGTTGTTATGTGGAAGACCTGATGCAGAGAATATCGGTAACTTTTGTCCCCTTACAAGTGTGTTAAGTCCATCTATTGTTGAGATACCTGTTTGGATAAACTCAGATGGATAGTCCCTTGCTACTGGGTTAATTGGTGTACCGTTAATGTCGATGGACTTTTCTGGAATAAGTTTTGGACCATTGTCCATTGGGTTTCCAAGTCCGTCGAAAACTCTACCAATCATGTCTTCTGAAACACCTAGTTCCAGTGGTTTTCCTAAAAATCTTACTGTGGTTTCCTTTAAGTTAATTCCTGAAGATCCTTCGAAGATTTGAACCATGGCTTGGTCGCCGTTAATTTCTATAACACGACCTCTTCTCTTTTCTCCATTTTGAAGTTCAATATCTACAAGTTCTTCAAACTTAGCTCCTTCAACCCCTTCTATGGCCATTAGAGGTCCTACAACTTCAGAAACCGATTTGTATTCTTTAAGCATCTATAGTCCCTCCTTTAGCTACTAGTTTAGAAAATTCTTCTTCCATTTCCTTTTTAATGTCTTCAAATTTATCTAATTCATCTTCGTGAATGTTCTTTGCTCTTGCTATTCTTTCTCTTACGTCCATTGTTTCTATTTCTGACATGTATGCACCTTTGTCAAGGGCGTCAAGTCCTAGGTCATAGAATTCAAGAACTAAATCAAGCATCTTGTGTTGTTTCTTTAGTGAGCAATATGTGTCTACTTCGTGGAAGGCGTTTTGTTGTAAGAAGTCTTCTCTGATTGACTTTGTAACTTCAAGTTTAAGTTGGTCAGTTTCAGAAAGTGAATCTCTACCAACAAGTCTTACAATTTCCAATAGTCCTGACTCTTCTTGTAGAAGTGCCATTGCTTTCATTCTAAGTTTTGAGAACTCAGAGTCGATGTTTTCGTCTAAATATTTATCAACTTTTGGTTGATATAGTGAATATGAGTTCAACCAGTTAATTGCTGGGAAGTGTCTCTTGTATGAAAGTGCGTAGTCAAGTCCCCAGAACACCTTTACGATTCTTAGTGTCGCCTGTGAAACCGGCTCTGAAATATCTCCTCCTGGAGGTGATACGGCACCGATTACTGTAAGTGCTCCAACTCTTTCGTCTTCACCTTTACAGATAACTTTACCAGCTCTTTCATAGTAGTCTGCAATTCTTGATGCCAAATATGCAGGGTAGCCTTCGTCACCAGGCATCTCTTCAAGTCTACCGGACATTTCACGAAGTGCTTCCGCCCATCTTGATGTTGAGTCCGCCATCATGGCTACTGAGTATCCCATGTCTCTGAAGTATTCAGAAATTGTTATACCTGTGTAGATAGATGCCTCTCTGGCTGCTACCGGCATGTTTGAAGTGTTTGCAATAAGAACGGTTCTCTTCATTAGTGATTCGCCAGTCTTTGGGTCGATGATTTCAGGGAATTCACCAAGTACGTCGGTCATCTCGTTTCCACGTTCTCCACAACCTACATATACAACTATTTCTGCGTCAGCCCATTTAGCAAGCTGATGTTGTACTACTGTCTTACCTGAACCGAAAGGTCCTGGTATTGCTGCAGCTCCTCCTTTTGTAACTGGGAAGAAGGTATCTATAACCCTTTGTCCTGTTACAAGAGGTTCTGTAGGGTCAAGTTTCTTAACATATGGACGACCTGTTCTTACTGGCCACTTTTGCATCATTGTAAGTTCTTTGTCACCATTTGCTGTTTCAACTATACAAACTGTGTCTGTAACAGTAAAAGAACCTGATTTTATATCTTTAACTGTTCCTTCAACACCCATCGGAACCATTATCTTGTGTTCTACTATTGGAGTTTCATCTACAGTACCTATTACAAATCCTGGTGAAACTTTGTCTCCTACTTTAACCTTTGGAACAAAATCCCATTTCTTTTCTCTGTCCAACGCCTTTACAGAAACACCTCTTAAAAGGAAATCTCCCGCTGCATCTTGTAGTGCTTGAAGAGGTCTTTGTATACCGTCAAACATCTGTTCAATAAGGCCAGGGCCCAATTCTATTGACAAAGGTGAACCTGTTGTTACAACCTTGTCCCCAGGTCCAATTCCTGTAGTCTCCTCATATACTTGGATAGAGGCCTTGTCGCCTCTCATCTCGATGATTTCTCCGATGAGCTTATCTTCTGAAACTTCTACAACGTCATAAACATTGGCATTATCCATACCTTCGGCAACAACTAAAGGTCCGGATACTTTAATTATTTTTCCTTCTTTCAATATAAGCTCTCCTTTATAAAATATTAGATCCAACGGCTTTTTCAACATTTTTATTAATTCTGTCCATACCAATTCCTAGTGTTCCTTGGTTGGATGGAATTAATATAACCGCCGGCACAACTGCGTTATTATATCTTTCAATAGTTTCTGGTATCAAATTGGCAAGCTGTTCGGTTATAAAAATAATCCCATAGTTATCCTTTGCCAACTTGTCCACGATTCTTCTTGTTTCGTCCGCTTCAAATGCTGTAAAAACATTTACTCCCAAAGCTCTGAAACCTAAGACAGAATCTCTATCTCCTACTACGGCTACTTTATGCATATGTCTCACGTAACCTTTCTTTTATGAAATTCTTCGGTAGATTATTAAGCTTAGACACTAATAGTATTCTAAGATTTCTAATCTCGTTCTCCTTTGCCATTAGATATGCAAAAGGAACTTCTGGTCCATAGTTTATCTTCTTTGCTTCTTTAGTAAGACTTACTATATAGTCATCCATGCTCTTTTCAAAGGCGGATAGACTCTGTGTATTGTTATATTCCTTTATGCTGTCCCTTAGGTAGTAGTAAATTCTTGCAGATTTAATAAATGTACTGCTTTCGTCTATTTTGTTAAATAGATTTTCTTTGAATTTTTCTACACCTATGGTTCCACCTGGAATAATAATTTTTTCTAAGAATGGTAAGTCCACATTTTGTTTTTGAACTCTTAAAAGCGTTCTGACATTTGTAAAGTCGATTAAGTCTTCCGCATATTGCATTAAAAGTTCTGAATCAATCTCTTGTGCAAGTTGTTTCAGGTTTCTAAAATACTCTGCGTCAACATATATGTCTATATTTTGAGGATCTTTATCTTCAAGATATTCATCATAAACTCTATTTACAACTCCTGAGTATCTAGTGTCTATCTTCGCTCTGTCACCTGACTCAAAGTCCTTTCTAAGTTCTTCATAGTCAAAGCTTCCAACGTCAATAAACATTCTATCGTAGTCAATACCGCTTATTTTTTCTTTTAGCATAACCTTTAGATTGTGATATTCATATTTTAATGTCAAGAATTTAATTACCTTTGACTTCTTAAGCATCTTGTTGTATTTGCTATAAATATCTTGAAGGGCTTCTTTTAAAGCAACTTCATAATCTTCTGGTCTGTCTAGCTTTGCAAAGTACTCATGGTAAGAAGTGTCATTTAAAAGTCTTATGGCACTCTCCAGATTCTCCGATTCTGCCATTCTATCAAAGAAGTTTTCATTAAGAAGGTCTTTTTCATAAACTCTAGTAGTTACTGAAGCTTGGATAAAATCTTGTCTATCCATAATACCTCCTATTCTTTAAATAAGTTCTGAACAATAAAGCTTTCTAAATCCTGTCTTTTTGAATCTACAATCTTTGAAAAGTCATTGTTTATAATTGACTTGCCATCATAAAACTTAAATCCGCTTTTTACAAATTCTTTGGATAACTTGTATGGAAGGCCTAGTTTGTTGTAGGCGTCCACCATGTTTTCCTGTACTGAAACTGTAGCGTCTTCTGATATGTTAGCATTTTTTAAAGCGCTTTTTAAAATTGACACATAGGTATCTTCATCAATTTTTTCTAAGCCTGCTTTTGTCTTTTCTATAACTCTATCTACCACTGTTTGTTTAGCAGAAAGCTCTTCGTCTCTTGCTCTAAGGGTTGCAGAGTTTACAATTTTTTCAATAAGATTTTGTGATTCTGTTTCAGCCTTTTGAATTATGGCTGATTTTTCATTTTTAGCTTCGACAATAATTTTTTCTATTTCTTTATCTTTTTTCTCTTCAGCTTCTTGAATAATTTGGTCAGACTCAGACTTTGCATCTTTTAAAATTTGATTTAATATATTATCTAAATTTGACATCTAATCACATCCTTTAGCTCAAGAACTATATTCTTGTTAGCATTAAGAATGAGAATGCGAAACCTAATATGGCGTATAACTCAACCATTACCGCGTAAACTATACCTTTAACTTGTTGTTCTTCATTCTTTGCAAGAATATTCATACCTGCTACTGCAACTCTACCTTGTGACTTAGCTGAAACAAGTCCGCCAATTCCTACTGGTAGTGAAGCTGCAACATAGTATAAACCATGTTCTAATGGAATACCTGCTTCAATCTTGAAAAGAATTAAAAGTCCAATTACGAATCCGTATAATCCTTGTGTACCTGGTAAAAGTTGGATAACAAGTGATTTACCAAATTTTTCTGGTTCTTCTATAACAATTCCTGCAGCGGCTTCCCCTGCTATTCCAACACCCTTTGCGGATCCTGCACCTGATAAGAATACTGCTAAAGCAGCTCCCAATGCGGTAAATATAAGTCCTCCGTTTTCAATAAAAAACTCCTTCATTCTATTCCTCCTATTTGTTTTCGTTTTTTTCTAAATCAAAATATTTTGGTTTATTAATTAAACCTTTAAAGGCTTTTCCTCCGCCTTCATAAAATTTGTTAAACATCTCTACATATATAAGTCTTGCTGAATGCACATATGCACTTAGATATGATAAGAATAAGTTAAATAGTTGGAAGACTACAAATATTATAATTCCTCCAATTATTCCGATAATTCCTCCACCAAATAGCATCTTTACTATTATGTTTATGGCTAGGGCTATAAATCCTCCTGCTAGTCCAAGGGCCATAAGTCTTAGATAGGATACAAAGTCTCCTATATAGCCTGTAAGTCCATAGACTTCGTTTAGTCCAACGGCAAGTCGTACGCCCCAGTTTTTAGATGCTCTTCCTGCTGTTAAGAATATTCCAACTATGCCAGCTATCATAACCCATTTTGAAATATTTTTTACTGTTGGTGATAGGTTTAGTGGTCCTGATGCAGCAAATAAGATTATGCTTATAAGCACTACATATAAAAATCCTACATCAAATATTGCACCTTTTAAATCCTTGTCCCTAATCATCATATAGGCCTTTATTCCCAGTGCAAAGAATATATGAATACCTCCAAGTATAAGTGATATTAAAATTATTAACATGGAGTCTTCAGTTTGATCAAGTAACGGTTTATATGGTAAAGCTATTCCAAAGAATGAACCATATATAAGTCCCCAAAGCATTGTCGGGATGCTTAGGAACATAAAGAACTTGACATTTCTTTTAAAGTCCTCTCTCAAGTTGAAGAACTTAAGTCCTACTATACATAGTATAAATAACAGTAGTCCATACCCTAAATCTCCTACCATCATTCCCGCAAAGAACGCATAGAATGGTGCAAATAGTGGTGTTGGGTCGACTTCGTTATACTTTGGAAGAGAATACATCTCTGTAAGACCTTGGAAGGCGCCGGTAAATTTGCCATTTTCAAGAATGATTGGCACATTTGGGTCATCCTTCTTTGCATCTTCTGCTTCCATTGAATATCTGTCACCAAGGATTTGTTTTAATTTATCTTCGAACTCGCTTAAAAGTCTTGTTGGCACATAGCCTTGAATCAAGTTTACCTTTTTACTTGTTCTGAAGTTTTCAGGTGCTTCTTCAATAAGCCTTTGATTTTCAACGTATTCGTAGTAAACCTTTAAGTCTTCCAGCTTGTCAAGTTCGCCCTTTAAAACTTCCTCTTCCACTTTTATTTCATTTTCTTTTTCTTGTATTACCTTTGATAATTCAGAAATCTCTTCACTTACAATATTATTTGCTCCAATTGTAACTGGAGTAAATCCATGTCTTCTCAAAACTTCCATGTCTCGTCTTCTGTTTTCCCTAAGACCTGCAAAGATTACGTAGTAAACATCTTTTTCTTGAGACATTTCATCTAAAGACACATCTTCAAAAGAACTTAGTTCCATCTTTAGTTCTTCAATGGACTTGTTTGGTATTGTTCCAGTTTGGATAAAACTTCTTTTAATATTGTAAAGATCTTTTACAGGAATATTTAAGCCATCCCAATGTCTTAAATCTTCAATCCTTTGCTTTGAGTTTTGAATATCCTGTTTAGCATCATCAATAATCTTTTGAGAGTCCTGTAGTTTGGCATAAATCGGTTTGAAATCAAAATCTTTCCCTTTTTCAGTTATTTCTTCAAAAGAATAATTTTGAACACCATCTTTCATAGCCTTGAGCTTAGATTTCTTTTCTTCATACTTTGAAAGAAGCTCTATTGCCCAACTAACTCTTTGCAATTCCTCTTGTGCCTGTAGAAGTTCAGTGTCTGGAACTACCCTTTCTAAGAGTTCGTTTCCTGAAACCTCTTCAACACTTTGAACCTTTTCGTCATTTAGATTATTGAAATGGACATACTCAAATTCCTGTAATTCTTTGAGAAGTCGACTTCTATCATAATCAAAGGCAAGTAAGTTAAACTTACTCATTTTAACCATTGACATATTCTGATACAATCCTCTCTACAATTGAATTTGAAACACTTTGGATTTTTGAGTCCTCCATGCTTTGTATTTTCTTAACCTTTTCTCGGGAGGCTTCTAAAATAGGTGCTTCTTTCTTTTCACCTTCTTTTTGAGCCTTGTCTAACATTTCCCTTCTGGCACTTTTTCCTTCTTCTATAATGCTGTCGTACTCTTTCTTGCCTACGGTTTTGATTTGCTCTAGAATTTCATCTGCTTTCTTCTTAGCATCTTTTACTAATTGGTCAGCATTAGATTCAGCTTCGCTAATCTTTTCAACCATATTTGAAGTCATACATTCACCTCCCCTATATATTAGATAACGATTTCACAATATATATAATCTCTGGTTTAGTCAACACAAACCATCAACCATCAGTTGTTGAGGCTTTAAAGTGCTAAACTAAGCCATACGATTATAATAACATATTCCTAACTTTTATTCAATAAAAATCAGTATTATTTTGTGCCGAATAGTCTATCTCCAGCATCTCCTAAACCAGGTAGGATATATCCATGTTCATTAAGTTTTTCATCAAGGCCAGCAATGTAAATATGAACATCTGGATGAAGTTCGTGAATTGCTTCAACTCCTTCAGGTGCCGCAATTATATTTACAAGTTTAATACTCTTTGCTCCCTTGTTTTTTAGATATTGAATAGCCGCCGCTGCTGAACCACCTGTTGCAAGCATTGGATCTAGAACAAGCACTGTTCTGTCTGAAATATCTGTAGGTAACTTGCAGTAGTATTCAACTGGTTCCAATGTTTCAGGGTCTCTGTAAAGACCAATGTGGCCAACCTTTGCAGCTGGAATGATGCTAAGCATACCATCAACCATGCCAAGGCCCGCTCTAAGTACAGGAACTAAAGCAACTTTTTTGCCTGAAAGAACTTTTCCCTTTGTCTTTACCAAAGGAGTTTCTACGTCAATTTCTTCCATGGAAAAATCTCTTGTTACTTCATATGCCATAAGCATAGAAATTTCAGAAACCAAGTCTCTGAATTGTTTTGATCCAGTATTAACATCTCTAAGTATTGTAAGTTTGTGAGTTATAACTGGATGATTAAAAATTGTTACATTATCCATATCCTTACCTCCTATTTATATTAATATAATAACACTAAATAAGGTCCTTTGTAAAAGCTAAATTATCTTTACATTGCCTCCACAAGATTTTTTTAGTCTATTCATTATTCCTATTCCTAAGTTTTTCTCTTCCACGCCTTCGCATAAAATATTTTCTATGCCGTCATCGTCACATTGTCTAAGTATGCGAAAGATTAGTGACGCCATTTCAAGTAGGTTATCCCTACTTCCTAAAGAATAAAATTTGTAAAAGGAATTAGCTAAGTCACTATTATCTTCAAAAGTTATTAGTGCAGTTTTCTTATCTTTTAATTCTCTAGCTCTTTGATTAAAAAAATCTCTCACTCTATATCTATTACCCAATATTACTTCCATACTACCACTTGGAGCATAATGTTTGTACTTTTGTCCAGGGGACTTTGGAATTTCCCCTTCTTTTAATATAGATTTATCATATTCTACAGGGCCAAAATAAATTTCCAAATCCTCTTTAGAGTAAAAACCCGGCCTTAAAATTAAATTCGGTTCACAGGTGCAGTCAAGAACCGTAGACTCTATTCCCACATTGCAAGCTCCACCATCTACTATTAGAGGAATTTTCCCCTGCATATCCTCATACACATCAAGGGCTGTTGTTGGCGATGGCCTTCCAGAAAGATTTGCAGAAGGCGCCGCTATAGGAACTTTTGACTGCCTTATAATTCGCCTTGTTATTTCCTTATTGGGCATTCTAATAGCAACAGTATCTCCTCCACAGGTAACGGTGTGTGGAATGATATCTGATTTTTTTAAAATAATTGTAAGGGGGCCTGGCCAATAGTAATCTAAAGCCCTTTTTACTTTTTCTGGGACCTGTTCAACCAGTCTGTCTAGTTCCTCGACTTCTGATATATGAAGAATAAGCGGATTGTCCGATGGCCTATTCTTCGCCTCAAAAATCTTTTTACAAGCTTCGTCACTAAGTCCATTTCCACCAAGGCCATAAACCGTCTCTGTGGGAATGGCAACCAGTTCATTTTGCGTTATAAACTTTACAGCCTCTTTTACAACATTTTTATTATTTTCATTAATTATTTCTGTCTTCATCTACATTCACCGGATCCATATGAATTACAATCTCTATTCCTGTCTTTTTTAAAATTTCCTTTTCCAAACCATCGGCAATTTCGTGAACCTCTTTGAAAATCAAATCACTGGGAAATTCCACATGAATTGAGCCAACAACCTTTCCTTCGCCATAGTCGTGTAGCTCCAGGTCGTGAGCCCCAAGTACATGATTTCCACTTTTAGCAATTCCCATAATCTTTTCCTGGGTATTCTTCGGGAGAGCTTTTCCTAAAATATAAAATGTGGAATGTTTTAATATTTCAATTCCCGACTTAAATATAATAATAGAAACCAAAATTCCCGCATATCCATCTATGTTGATATCAAATAAAATAAATATCAAAATTGAAACAAGTATTCCAATGGATGAAATAACGTCGTTAACCGCATCTTCCGCAACCCCTATCATGCCAAGGGAGTTAATCTTTTCACCTACAACCTTGTTGTAGATGTATAAAAATATCTTTATGAAAAGGGACACCACCAACATGATTAAAGAAATTAACGAAGTGTTTAGCGCCTTTGGTTCGATAATCTTTTCCAAAGATGATTTAAATAAAAAACCTCCCGTTAAAAGTATGAGTATGGAAACTACAAAGGATGCAATGTACTCATACCTTCCATGGCCAAAGGGATGCTCTTCGTCGGCGGGCTTTCCTGCCAAGTAACCACCAACAATGGTTACAATGGAAGAAAGGGAGTCCACCAAGTTATTGAAAGCATCTGATATAACTGCGATGGAATTTGCAAATAGCCCCACAGTAAGCTTTATACCAAATAGTATTAAATTAAAAATCACTCCTATGTAGCCGGACTTTCTAATATATCCATTTCTTACATCGGGATTTTCTAAGTCGTCATTAGAATTTATAAAAATATTTTCTAATCTTTTCATGTATTCCTCTCAAAATTCTTAATACTAATATTATATCACGAAAAAATCTTGAAGGTCATTTGAAAATGTGTTAATATAATTAGGTAATTGACCCGCCGGAGTGGCGGAATTGGCAGACGCGCGGGACTCAAAATCCCGTGGTGGCAACATCGTGCGGGTTCGACCCCCGCCTCCGGCACCAAAGCACATTTTCTTTTGTAAAAATACGAAAATGTGCTTTTTAATTTAGCAATAAAAAACAGGGGAATATTTCATCTCCTGCTTTTTATATTAAATTGATTTTTCCATCTTCATCTAGTTTTAGTTTCACATCACTAACATAGTTTATTGTTTTCAAGTCATGACTAACAAGGATTATAATTGTGTTTTCTATTTTATTTATCATTTCTAGAACTTTCTTTTGATTTATTACATCAAGTGAAGCTGTCGGCTCATCAAGAAGCAATACTTTCGGATCTTGTGCCACTGCTCTAATGATGGAAGAACGTTGAAGTTCTCCTCCGGACAAGGCTTTAGGCTTTTTATTCAACAACTCCTTGTTCATTCCAAACTTTTCAAAAAGTTCTTCCAAATCATAATTAGTATTGTTTTCCTTTTCAAGTTCTTCTATGGATTTTTTTATAGTTTTTGTAGGATCGAAAGATCTAAATGAATTTTGAAACACAACTTGAAATCCTCTTCTGTCTTTTTCTATTAATTTATCATTTAAAAAAATTTGACCACTATATGGTATAAGACCAAGTACCGATTTTAAAAAAGTAGATTTTCCACTACCTGACTTTCCCATTAGACCATAGCACTTTGTCTCAAACTCATATGAAATATTATTTAAAACCTTCTTATCATTATATTTTACAGAAAGGTCTTTTACGATTAATTTTTTTGTCATAAAATCCTCCTAAAATCTCGAAGCTTCAAGGAGCGCTTTTGTATAGTCCTCTTTAGGGTTATTATAAATGTCTTTAGCATCGCCCTGCTCAATAATATTTCCTTCTTGCATTATCATAACTCTATCTGCTATAATTTCTGCTAATTGAAGATCGTGACTGATAAAAAGTACAGATATTCCATATTCATCTTTAAGATTTTTAATTAAATTTATAATTCTAAGCCCAGTCTCACTGTCTAGCGCTGTTGTCGGTTCGTCACAAATTAAGAGACTAGGTTTAAACAGCATGGACATTAGGATGACAATTCTCTGTAGCTCCCCTCCAGAAAGTTCAAAGCTATATTTTTTCAAATACTCTAATGGCAGGCTAACTTCATCCATCAAAGTCCTAATTCTATTTATGTCATATGGAAGTTCTTGAATTTTATAAATGTATTTCAACTGTTTTTCAATTGTCATTACTGGCACAAGGCAATTGAATGGATTTTGATATATCATAGCCATTTCCTTCATTCTAATCTTCGCAATTTCTTTGTCTTTTAATTGCATTATGTTTTTTTCATTTAGAATGATTTCTCCACTCTTGTTAAGAGTTTTAGGCAAAAGACCCATTATTGCAGTAGCCGTTAATGATTTACCCGACCCTGACTGGCCTATTATTGAAAGTATTTGATTTTTTTCAATTTCAAAATCTATTCCATTTACTAAACTCTTTTTGTCAGATGAGATTTTTAGATTATTAACTTTTAGCATATTCTTCACCCAATCCTTGAATTGAAAATACTAAAAGAACAACTAAAACTCCTGCTGGAAGCCATAACCACCATTTGTCTTTAACATTTAATATATTTAGTGCAACCGCTAGTATTGTACCAAGACTCGTTTCTGGCTCTTTTATTCCAAATCCTAAAAAGGATAAACTCGCTTCCATAAGTATGGCAGTTGCCATAGAGCTTGTAAAGACAACAAGGAGTGTCTGTGATATATTTGGAATAATATGTCTTGTTAGTATTTTAGTATTTCTAACTCCATTTATTTTTAAAAGCTGAATAAACTCCATTTCTTTTAGTACTTTTATTTCGTTTACAAGTATTCTTGTGGTAGGTGCAAATGTAAATATGACTATTACAAATATTAAGTTTTTTACATTTGCTCCTATAAATGCAGCCACACATAGGGCAAGCACATAGAACGGAAAGCACATAAAAATATCGACTATGGACATTATTATTTTTTCAAATCTCTTCCCACTACTTGCTATGAATGCCAGAATCAAAGATAAAGCTACTTTGATTACTGTGGAGGTAAATGAAATAACCACAGATTTTTGTCCACCATGCATAAGTCTTATCATTATATCTCTACCAAGTCCATCTGTTCCTAAAAGGTGTTCTACACTTGGCTTACTTTCAATATTTCTTAAATCTTGCTTAGTGGGATCAACTTTATAAAAGACAGGTCCAAGCCAAATGAATATTAAAAGCAGGGCAATTATTGTCTTGTATACTTTTTTCATTGGTTTACCTCCAATCTTTTATCTAGTCTTTGGCTAAGTGCATCGGCAAGTCTATTAGATATTAGCACAAGAAAAGATATGATAGTTATTATTCCTAGGATTAAAGGATAGTCCCTCGCCATTGCCGCATCATAGTTAAGACGACCTATTCCAGGCCACACAAAAACTGTTTCTGTAATTAACATCCCTGAAATTATTCCTGGTATTTCCATAAGTATCAAAATAACTAGCTTTGGAACAATATTTTTAAATCCAATCTTTTTGTAAGCTTCGTACTCCGTCATCCCAAAACCTCTATAAGTTTTGATATAATCTTCGTTTTTCACATTTTTCATATAGCCTATTACATATCTAACAATTGATGAAAACTGGATAAAGGTAAGGACAATAATCGGAAGAACACCATGGTATATCCTATTTAGCCATAGAGGTAAGTCGCTTGATTTACTTAACTCTCCCGTTCCTGATATAGGAAATATTTTATGATCAAAGGCAAGCCATTTTATAAGTATGATTGAAATTAAAAATGTCGGCATGGATATACCAATCATTGAAATCACATCAACCGCCTTGTATCTAAATCCTTCTTTAAATGACGCCCATCTTCCAATAAAAATAGATAATACTATTGCAATGATTAAAGACGGAACTGTTAATCTCAAGGTATTTGGAAGTCTTTCTAGTATTAGTTTTATTACAGGTTTGTTATATTGAATTGAGTATCCGAAATCTAGTCTTATAAAGGATGTGAACCATTTTGCAAATTTCACAGGTAAAGGGTCATAGTATCCCTTTGACTGTAACATATTTTCAATTTGTGAAGGAGTCATTCCTTGTTTTATATAACTTGAATATGGGTTTCCAGGTATCATCTGCATAAGAACAAACATTAACATGGATATCCCCATAACCATTACTATTATACTTATAAGTTTTTTTAAAACTCTTTTCATATTACCACCTTTTAAAAAA
The DNA here is from genome assembly GCF_928097925.1 of Mediannikoviicoccus vaginalis. Taxonomy (GTDB): domain Bacteria; phylum Bacillota; class Clostridia; order Tissierellales; family Peptoniphilaceae; genus Mediannikoviicoccus; species Mediannikoviicoccus vaginalis. The sequence goes on along the minus strand of NZ_CAKMRI010000001.1, from coordinate 1,737,072 downwards.
GGCTGACCTTATGGCCAGCCCCAATAATTATTTTTCTAGTTCCCAGTTTTGAACATTGTAAAAATCTACAAATGTATTTGGTTCATAGTTCTTTAGTCCATGATTATATGCTTTAACAATGTCAGATGCATATAGCGGAATCCATGGAAGTTCTTTATTTAATAATTTACCAAATTCTTTAAGAGTTGCTGCTCTTTCATCAAGGTTGGTTTGTTGTCTATTTAAGTCCATAAGCTTATCTGCTTCTTCATTTCTGAAAGCTGCAATATTCCAACCGTAAACTCCCGGCTCGTCAGAAGCTTGAGTTGATCTCCAGTTTGGAGTTGGATCTGGATCTGCATCAAGAGTGTTACCCATTAGGTATAGATCGAAATCGTGATTTCCTACAACCTTATCCATAACAGCTTTAAATTCCATAGGTTCAAGATTTATCTTAACACCTGCTTCTTTTAAGAAGTTTTGAAGAATTGTTCCAGTTTGTTCTCTAATTTGATCCCCTGTTGGAACAGTAAGTGTAAGTTCTAAGTCCTTGCCATCTTTATCAACAAAGCCACTGTTATCAGTATCTTCATATCCCGCTTCTTTAAGAAGTGTTTTAGCTTTTTCTACATCATATTTGTATTCTTCTAAACCTTCTTTAGGGTAAGACCATAATGTTGGTACCATAGGAGTGTTTATAACCTCTCCGTTACCTTCAAGAAGTCCTTCAACAATAGAAGCTCTATCAATCGCATATGCAAAAGCTTGTCTTAACTTAACATCTTGTAATTCATCTTTTCTAAGGTTAAAGCCCATGTACTGAATCTTTGAGTTAGGATATCTATTAACAGTTACATTTTCTCCCTTTAGTTTTTCTTCGTCATCAGTCTTAATTCCAGAAACATCTGCTAAATCTACAGTTCCATTTATAAGTTCTGCAGTTACAGTGTCTTCATTAACAACCTTAAAAGTAAATTTGTTTAATTTAGGTGCTCCACCATAATAATCTTCGTTAGCAGTTAGTTTTACAAACTCACCTTGTTTGAACTCTTCCATCTTATATGGACCTGATCCTATAGGATTTGTAAGTTCCTTTTCAGATTTTGACCAATCTGCAAAGTCTATTTTTTCCCAAATATGTTTAGGAATTATTCCTAAAGTCCCTATGTTGATTAAAACAGGAGAATAAGGAACATCAAATGTTATTTCAACAGTCTTTTCATCTGGAGTCTTAACTCCTGAAAGTTCTTCAGCTTCTCCTTTGTTAAAAGCTTCAAATCCAGAAATTGATCCTACATAAGATGCTAAATCTCCTTCATAGTCCTTGTTTGCAAGGGCTTCAAGTGTAAACTTAACATCTGCGGATGTTACAGGTTCTCCATCATGAAACTTTAGTCCATCTCTTAAAGTAAAAGTAATCTTCTTACCATCTTCTGTCATTTCATACTTTTCAGCCATTGCTGGTTCAATCTCAATTTTAGAATTAAGTTGTAATAATGAATCGTAAATTAATCCATTTACATTTCCATCGTATTGAGTGTTTGAGAAAAGTGGATTAAAGTTTCCTTCAGGTGAAGATGTAATACCATATACAAGTTCATCCATGTTCTTTTCTTCTGTTTTTCCTGCAACAGCCTCAGTGCTGTCTGCGTTTTGATTTGTTTCCCCTTGCTTATCTTTCTTTTTGCAGGCAGATAGTGGTGCCAATACAAATGAGAAAACTAAAAGCATAACCAATATTTTTTTCAATGATTTATTTTGCATAAATTCCTCCTTAATTTTCACAAATATTATATTACATTAATTTTCTTAATATGTCTACATATTAACTCTAATGTTGATTGGTGAAATAACCTTTAATACATGCATTTATTTTTTTAAAATTACCTACATCGGCAAATCCGTTAAAAGTAAATGCAAAAGTTTCTCCATTATTTACTTCTGCATATTTCCCTGTAGATGGGGATTTGCTTTCTACAACCATATCCCATTCATGGTTAGGATCTTCTTTATCATTATTTCTAACCCAAATTCCCAGTGCAAACTTTTTATTGTTAGAAAATTTTAATTCTTTATTTAAATCACTTAACTTAATAGTATGATAACCTGCATATACATGTTCGCCTTTTTTGTCCATGTTGTTATCATAGATTTTATAGTCTTTTATAAGATCTTCATACTCTTCTTCATCAAAGCAATTTGATGCTTCCCTTTTAAATTTATCAAAGTCTTCAATTAAATATATTTCGAACTCTGCATCTCTTTTAGTAGTATAGAATCCTATTTCTTTTAATTCTTCACCTACATTAGATTTAAAAGCATTTAATAAAATAGTTTTTCCATCTTCCATATCTGAGTAAGCACCTGAACTTATAAAGCCTGTAAAAGGCATTTCATCATGTTGGTAAATTCCCGCATAAGTTTCTTCCTTTTCAACTCTTGTAAACACATAAGGGTCTCCACCGATTCCTTCAGTTTGATAAGAAACATAGAAATATCCACCATCACCAAATTCTGTTCCTTGTGCGTCCTTTACAATCCATGCACCGTCAATTGTTGGCTTATTAGTACTTACAAAATTATCTTTTGAAAAGTTATTGTCCCATCCAACTATAGCTATGGCATGGTTTGAAGCAATATTTTTTTCTTTCTTCACATAATACGCTGATTTTTCCTTGTTGAAACATTTGTCATTTTGATATGGAAATCTTTTTTGTCCATCATGAGACATATAGATATTAGATGACACTGCACCATATTTAACTATTGCCTGTTTAATTTGTTTTAAATTTTCATCTTCTGGACTAGTTATATCAGCTTTACTTATATCCCTTAAAAACTCAAATCCCATTACACTTAGAGCAGGGTTTGTTTCAACAGGTCCATTATTACTTAGTCCAGCTCTATAAGCACTTTCACTTATAGAATTTGGTATATTAATATCTGGTTGTGAAAATGGTTTATATGGATCTTCCTTTTCAAGAATTGGTCCATTACCTGACATCAAATAACCAAAGTCAGAATTTCTATCTCTCCCATTTCTTGGTTGGTCATATTTTGATCTATTATTAAATACTAATCCCTGTCTTGTTTCAAAGTTGTTTTCTGAAAGATCAATGTCATTCCCTGTTTTCTTCTTATAAAAAGATTCTAGCGCTGCAAGGGAAGAAAATGAACGACATGAACCATCCTTGTATTGATTTTTTACTGGAGTTACAAACCCTTTTTCTCTTAGGTCATATTTAACAGGAGTCACTCCGTCTGCTTCAAACTCCTTAACAGGTTCTTCACTTTCAGTAAGTTCAATGTTTAATATTACTTTTCCAAAAACACTTGGATGTTGTCCACCAAACTCACCAAATAAAAGTTCTGGATGTTCAAAATAAATTGAGTAAGACTCACTTATATTACCCTTTTCTATTGCATCATCTGAAACAGTAATTTCTATTTTATCCCCAACAAACTGTAAATTAGAATTTGCTTCAATTGGATTTCCCACTTCATCCATATCAGTCTGTTCAACTGGTTTATTTTCAAAATCAGTTATAGGATTTGAAATAGTCAATTTCCCATTCTTTATATCTTTTTTATCAGCTGTAAGTTCAACACTTAACTCTTTAAATGTAGCCATTCTCGCCTGGTCTTCACCTTCAGTAGCCGGTGGTTCGTCCTCTGGTCTTATACTATTTTCCTTTAGCCATGTAAAATCATCCATGTTTATTTTATCTACAAACAATGTATTTAATCCCTTGAAGGATTTAATAGTTTCGAAATAGTCTTCATTCAATTCATTTTCGTCAATATAAAGTCTATGAAGTTTTGTTAAATCTTTTAGAGGTGTTATATCCTTTACTTTTGTATTTCTTAAATGTAATGCCTCTAAATTTTCAACTCCTTTCAAATTTGAAATATCTTCAATAGGATTGTCGCGAAGATAAAGTGTAATTAAGTTCTTTAAATTTTCAAGTCCTTTAATTGAAGTTATTTTATTGCTATCTAAGTCAAGTCTTGTAAGATTTGTCATTTTTGCAATTTGAGAGATATTTCTTATATTATTACTTTGTAAGCTCAAAAATTTAGGATTAGTTCCTCTAAGTCCAAATAAATTTGAAAGAGTAGTGTTTTGTATATTAATATGCTCTATCTCTTTATTCGCGGAAAAATCTATTGTGCTTAGCGTTTCCTTTTGGAGGTTTTTGTAATCATTATTGATATACCAAAATTCTTTAAGTTTAGGCATTTCTTTTAGAAAAGAAAAATCTTTTACTTCCCTCTTCAGCGAAGCGTCATTTAAAGTTACATGGAACTGTTCTAAGTTCTTCGCATATTTTAATGGGCTCACCAGTGTATCAGTTACATTTCTGCCCTTCACTTTAAATGTCTTTAGCATCTCCAAGTCTTCTGGAGTTATTTCTCTATTACCTATTGGTTTATTGGCCTTTGAAAATTTTTTATTCGCTTCATCCGTTAAATTTGTATACTTGCCATAGAAATTACTATAATCATTCAATAGTCCCTTATAAAAATCTTCTGTTTCTTTGTCCATTAACTTAATGTCATTTGGGACTTCTATAGTTATTTCACCAATGTTCCATATATATGCACCTGCAAAAGTAATTTTTAAATTTACTTTTAATTCTTTTCCTCTATTTGCATAAAGTGTATCATTATCTATTTCAAGATTTATTTTATTTGTTGCTTTATCATATTGAGCAGTTACACCAGGAACATCCGCTTCAATATTTTCCATAATATTTAGTTCATCAGATTCAAAGACTTCTCCAAGCTTCTTTTCAAGTTTATCAAAGCCCTTATATGGATTATCAAAAGCTAAAGGATTTGAAGAGAAAACTAACTTTTCAGGAACTCCAACTTTTTGACCCCAAAAACCTATACTTGCCATTCCCATATCTTGCATTGGTAGAAGGTTAGAAATTAAATCTGCCAATTCTGTATAGTCATACACTCTATTACCAGTAAAATCAATATGATTAAGTTTTGAGAAGTCTTTCATTATTGATACGTCATCAATTCTATTTGCTGACACATCAAGAAATTCCAACTTCGTAAGATTTTTTAGTGGAGATATATCTGTAATTCCCTTAGAAATTATTTTATTATTTTCATCTCCCTCCACAGTTACGTTGTAATGTAAATCAAGGCCCGTTAAATTAGTTAAGCCTGCAAGAGGGGATACATCTTCTATTAGATTATTGTAAAGTTTTAAAAACTCTAAATTTTTTAAATTTTCCAATGGCTTAACATCTGTTATCCTATTTCTTTGAATTTCTAAATATTTTAAATTCTTTAAATCTTTTAGAGGAGTAATATCAGAGATTTCATTTTCATTTACCTTTAACTTTTCAAGGTTAACACAATTCTCAATCCCTTTTATGCTCTTCATGCCTCTTGTTACTGCAAATTTAAAATCTTTTGTTCCAGTTAAGCTCTTTGGTTCTCCTAAAATAGAATAAGTAAAGCTTTCTCCAAAAGTTGGATTGCCATTTTTATCTAAGAATATGGAAATTTCTTTTAAATTTTCCATCTCTTCTTTTGTTATAGGATCATCATCTTTTCTCTCTCTTGAAATATTTTTATTTAATACTTTTCTAAACAATGGATCTTCTATTTCAACAAAGATTTTTTTTCTTGAATTCATAATAGCTTTTTTAAGTTTTTCTACTGCGCTATCTATTTCATCTTGTGACTTTGCATTTTTTAAAACATCACTTGCGTTAGATATTTCCTTTTGAAGTTTATCTTTGTCAGAGTCAGCCATATCAAGTCCTAAAACTTCCTTAGCCTTTTCTATCTCTTTTTCTAAGTTTGCTTTATTTAATTCTGGAACTGGATTAGTTGGTTCTGTCGGTTTACTTGGTTCTGTTGGTTTGCTTGGCTCAGTTGGTTTACTTGGCTCAGTTGGTTTACTTGGCTCAGTTGGTTTACTTGGCTCAGTTGGTTTACTTGGCTCAGTTGGTTTACTTGGCTTAGTTGGTTTTGTTTTACCTTCATTTTTACCAGCTTCTGAACTTTCCCCAAGTTTATTTTCTACATCTTTTGATATTGTTGTCTTACCACCAAGAATAACAATTTTTTCTAATTTCTTTTCTTTCAAATAATCTACGATATTGTCTTTTATCTCGTCCTTTTTTACAAGGACAATTGGGGCATTATTTTTTTTAGCTACAAGTCCACCTGCAAGTGCATCTGGGAAATCCTCTCCACTTGCAATAACTACATTTTCAGTTTTAAACTCTTTTGCAAGTTTTAATGAAGTTTCATATCTGTCCTTTCCTGAAATTCTTTTAACATTTTTAAATCCTTTTAAGCTGCTTTCTCCTCCGAGTATTAGTTTAGGATTATACCTGTTTATATCTATTCCACATCCATCATCATAAAGTATTATTGAACCTTCATTATAGATATAAGGTGCTGCTACAAGAGCATCAGCAAAGTTTTTCCCACTTGCAAAAACTACTTTTGTAGAATTTGGATTCAACTTTTTCTTGTATTCAAATACCATTATGGAAGTACGGTATCTGTCTTTTCCTGCAATTCTATTTACTTTTGCTACCTTTGAAAGCTCTTTTTCAACTGAATTCGAAATTGTGCTTTCTCCACCTATCAAGATAATTTCTTTTGCTTTTACTCTCTTGATTTCTTCAACAACTTCCTTGGATACCTTATTCTTTCTTGTTAGCAGAATAGGATATTCATTTTCACACGAAAGTGCAGATGCTGATATTGCATCAGGATAATTTTCTCCAGACAGGACTATAACTCTGTCAGTATTTTTAACATACCTTTTACTTATCTCTACCGCAGTTTTATACCTATCAGGTCCTGCAATTCTATTGATTTCTTTTGCAAGGTTTTTTTCAGGTGAAAAGATTAACAATGCAAGGCACAATAGAGCAATAAAATAGTTTCTTACCTTTCTCATCAAAACCTCCTAAGTTTAGTTATAGCATAACTAAATAATAGTCATGCATATATAATTATATCATATTAACAGGCTAAATTAAATCAGACTTTACATTCTTTTAAAATTTATTTAAAAAAACAGGAGAATATTTCATCTCCTGCTTTTTTATTTTAATTTCAATTCACTATCAACTATCTTGTACTTTATTTCTCCTAAGGCTTCTACTTCTGGATCATGGCTTGCAAGTATAATGGTCTTGCCCATATCCCTCCAATGTTTGAAAAATTCTAAGGTCTTTTCCTTCCAGTGTTTGTCTAAGTCGTTGGTTGGCTCGTCGGCAATAATTATTTCTGGGTCTCTTGCGTGGTTTATTGCAAGCATTGCTCTTCTTCGTTGTCCTCCGCTAAGTGTATGTGGAAGGCTATTCTTTTTATCTTTTATGCCGATTATGTCTAGAAGTTCTTCTATCTCACTTTGGGAGATTTCTCTTCCTGATACTTTTGCTGCAAATTCTATATTTTCAGCAATCGTAAGCGCCTTTATCATTACTGAGGATTGAAATAGATAGCCATAGGTCTTTGAACGAAGATTTGATATCTCTTCATCGTTTAAGCTCCAAATGTCTTTATCCTGTACTAGAACTTTTCCTTCTGTTGGTTTTAAAAGCCCTCCTATTATCATTAATAGTGTGGACTTTCCCGTTCCCGACTCTCCTGAAATTGTTGTTATTTTACCTTTTTCTATCTTCAGGTCGATATTTTTTATTGGGGTTACAGCTTCTCCAGTTGTAAATGTCTTTGTTATATTTTGTAATTCCAACATTATATACCCCCTGTAATAGCTTGGCTCGGTTCTATGGATGAGTTCTTCATTATTGGTCTTATGGTTGCAAGTAGTGAAATCAGTATGGCAAATACTAGACTTAGCACCATGGAAATAATTATTTGTCTCACGTCCATGCCCAGTGGTAGTGCCATAAGTTTTCTAATTCTCTCTGTTATAAACACCGTTGAGAGTCCACCGAGAATTGCTCCAATAAGTCCGGCTGTTCCCGATTGAATTAAAACTTCTAGGAAGCTCTCTTGTAGCACTTTCTTCTTGCTAAGTCCGATGGAGCGAAGATATCCTATTTCCGTCTTTCGCTCTTTTGCCATCATATTATATAAGGTGGATACGGCTATTGCAGTTGTTAAGAACACTAATATCGCAAATATTAAAAAGAGTTGTAGAAATGTGTTTGCTTGTTCTTTTACCATATCCCTAACTTGTGAAACGTGAATTACGCCAGCTTTTAAGTCTTCAATTTTTAAACTGTCTATAAATTCATTTACATCCACTCCATCCTTTAGTTTTATAAATGAAGTGGTTATTAATTTTCCTGGATCTTTTTCGCCGAAATAGTCGGAAGAAAATGTATTTTTACCTAGCTTTCTTACGGTGTCTATGTCCATAAAGATGGATTCGTCAAATCCACTTCCTGTTCTATAAAGTCTTCCCTTTACATCAAAGACATTATTTAAAAGAAATGCCTTTCTGCCAAATTCCGCACCTATATTTTGGCCAAGTACCATCATGCCATCTTCGATTTTTTCTATTTTTTCATTTTCAAGCCATGGCTTTATTAAAAAGTCAGACTCACCATCTACTCCAACAATTCTGTAGGTCTTGTCGGTTCCGCAACAAACTCCTCCTGGTAGAGTTTTTATGAAGAATTCATTAGTCACTTTTTCAATTTTGTCCTTAGGTAGTCTTTCCATTAGTTTATCTTCTTCAATGTACTTCATTTCAGCAGCGCCGCTATATAGAAAGTCCTGAGGATTGCTCTCTGCTTCAGCTGGATAGATTACAACGTCTGCACCCATTCTCTCTTCGTTTAGCTTTAAACCATCGTCAATTTCTCTATAGATGTTGTACACAACGGTAAAAACTAGGGTGGAAAGAAGGGTCACAAAGATTGCCAGTAAAACTTGATTTTTTCTTCTGAATACATTTTTTAATGCCAGTTTAAACACTATAATTCTACCTCATTCTTAATAAGTAATTGTAAAATTCCAAGAACTATGTACACCACGCCTATTACAATAGCAAATGTCTTCATTGTGTGGCATGCCATGCCTTCCATCTTACATACTCCAATACCTACATTGTCCATGGTTATGGCAATCGATAAAACTCCCATGCCTAAAAGTTCAAGTGTAGACTTTGAGTTTTTAATTATATTTGCAATGGCAACAACTGCTGTGGCAATTCCTAAGTAAAGTAGTGCTACATCTGTCCAATGGCACTTCATAGGAACTTCCATTCCCTTAGCTGTCTCTATCATTCCATCGCATGGTGTTGCAAATGTCTTTAGTCCAATAATAAGAACTACTGATGCAACTATTGCCAAAATATTATAAATTTTGCTAGAATTTTTTTTCATGTTGTTTTTCATTTTTATCATTCCTTTTTAGGTTTATATTTTTTTCTACTTTTGAAAGCATATTAATTATTAATGGGGAACTAACTCTTGATTTAATTCATATGGCTCTATCCTTTTTAAAAATCCCATTCTATTTTTGCTGATTAGATATGTATAATTATTTTGCCATCAATTTTCTCCCACTATATATTTGGTTTTTAAATAATCTCTTTTCTATTGTATTGTATCAACATATTATTACTATTTCAAGATTAATCATTCATTAGCATTAATAAAAAAAATCCCCTACTGTTTTCACAGTAAGGGAAAATTTTTTATTTCTTTATTAATCTTATCTTAATCTCTTCACCATTTAAGTCTATAAAATCTTCACTTAAGTCATTATTCACTTTTATTTCAACTGCTAGAGTTTCATCTTTAATAAATTCTTTAAACTTTTCAACGGCACTTTCAACTTCTGCTGTTGGTGTGTACTCTATTATGATGTTGTCTAAGATGTCGTAGTCGTTAGACTTTCTCATTTGTTGAACCTTTGAAATGAATTCTCTCGCATATCCTTCTGCCTTTAGCTCTGGTGTAATGGTTGTGTCTAAGATTACGAATAGATTGTTGTCCATTGTTACGTCAAAGCCCTCTTTTGCTGAGACTCTAACTTCAACGTACTCTCTCTTAATTTCTGTATCTTCATCTTTAAGCTTAACTTTTTGAATAGTTTCGTTTAGTTTTGATACAAATTCCTTAGCGTCCACTTCTTGCAAGAACTTTTGGAAGTCTTTAATCTTTCCTCCAAGAATTCTTCCGGCAACTTTGAAGTCTGGTTTTAATTCATAGTTCATAAACTCTGAAAGATCTTTTCTAAATTCCACTTGCTTTATGTTAAGCTCTTCTTTTATAAGTGGAACTAAATCTTCAATAATCTCTTTATATTTTGCATCCACCACAATTTCCTTTAGTGGTTGTCTTACTTTTATATTTACTTCTTCTCTTGAAGCCCTTCCTAGAGTTACAAGCTCTCTTACGATATCCATCTTCTCTTCAAGTTTTATGTCGATAAGTGACTCGTCTTCTTCTGGTATGAAGTCAAGATGTACAGACTCTTTATCTGTAAGGTTTCTATACATTTCTTCCGCCATAAAAGGTGTTATTGGAGCTATTAACTTTGTAAGTCCGAGTAAGATTTCGTAAGTTGTGTTGTAAACCGCTTTTTTGTCGTCATCAACCTCAGTCTTCCAAAATCTTCTTCTGTTTCTTCTGATATACCAGTTTGAAAGGTCTTCTATAACGAAGTCAGATATTTTTCTTACAACCTTTGTTACTTCGAATATGTCCATATCTGCCTTGTATTCTTTAATAAGGTTGTTGTATCTTGAAAGAATCCATCTATCTATTTCTGGTCTATCCTTTGGTTCTATATAAAATTCTCTTGGGTCAATGTCGTCTGTGTTTGCATATAGCTTGAAGAAGTTATAGGTGTTTTTAAATGATCTAAAGAATTTACTTTCAACTTCTCTAAGGCCGTCCACGTCAAATCTTGTTGGTACCCATGGTGGAGACACATATAGTGAATAAAATCTTACAACGTCTGCACCAAATTCATCGAATAACTCTATTGGGTTCAATGTATTTCCTCTTGACTTGGACATCTTCTTGCCCTCTTTGTCTAGGATAAGGTCGTTTACAAGAACATTTTTATAAGGCGCCTTGCCTGTAGTTAACACTGATATTGCAAGTAGTGAATAGAACCATCCTCTTGTTTGGTCGATACCTTCGTTAATAAAGTCCGCAGGGAAAAGTTCTTCAAAGAAGTTTTCCTTGTTTTCAAATGGATAGTGATGTTGTGCAAAAGGCATTGCCCCAGAGTCAAACCAAACGTCAATAACGTCTTTTTCCCTCGTCATTATCTCTCCACACTCTTCACATCTTAGGTGAACATCATCAACATATGGTCTGTGTAGTTCTATATCTTCAGATATATCTTCGATTGCTCTTTCCTTAAGTTCCTTTCTTGAACCTACGGATGTGGTGTGGCCATTTGGACACTTCCATACAGGGAATGGTGTTCCCCAGTAACGGGATCTTGAAATAGCCCAGTCATTTAGGTTTTCAAGCCAGTTTCCAAATCTCTTTTCTCCAACGAATTCTGGGAACCAGTTTACTTTGTTATTTTCCTCTATAAATTTATCTTTAAGTTTTGTAACTTCAATGTACCATGATGGTTTTGAATAATAAATTAGTGGTGTGCTACATCTCCAGCAATGTGGATAGTTATGTTCAACCTTTTGTTTTTTGAACACCTTGTCCTGTTCTCTAAGATATTTAATAACTTCAGGGTCAGCGTCCATTACGAACATGCCCTTCCAAGGAGTTTCATCAAACTTTCCTTCTTCATTAACAGGGTTTATAAGTGGTAGGTTGTATCTTCTACCTGTTTGATAGTCATCTTCCCCGAAAGCTGGCGCAGTGTGTACAATACCTGTACCATCACTAATGGATACATAGTCTGCCACTGTTACAAAGAAAGCCTTCTTGTCGGGTTTAATAAATGGAAGTAATTGTTCATACTCCATGTACTCCATGTCCTTGCCCTTAAGTTCTTTTATAACTTCGTAACCTTCTCCAAGAACTTTGTCTGCCAATGCCTTTGCCACATAGAACTTATTTCCATTGGACTCAGCTAATATATAGTCTATGTCGGGGCCAACTGTAAGTGCTACGTTTGATGGCAGTGTCCATGGTGTAGTTGTCCATGCTAAAAAGTATTCATCATGGTCCACTCTCTTAAATGCCACGGTGATGGTTTCAGTCTTTATATTCTTATAGCCTTGAGCAACTTCGTGGGATGCAAGGCCAGTTCCACATCTTGGGCAGTATGGAAGTATTTTTGCACCTTCATATACAAGCCCTTTCTTGAACATATTGTCAAGTAACCACCATACGGTTTCGATGTAGTCATTGTCTAAAGTGATATATGGGTCATCCATGTCCGCCATAAAAGCCATTCTATGAGACATCTCTCTCCACGCCTTTTCATATGTGAACACAGAATTTTTACATTCTTTGTTAAAGGCTTCAACGCCATACTCTTCTATTTCTTTTTTACTTTGTAAGTTTAATTTCTTTTCAACTTCAATTTCAACAGGAAGTCCATGTGTGTCCCAACCTGCTTTTTTCTTAACTCTGTAGCCTCTCATGGTCTTATATCTACAGTTCATATCTTTTAGTGTTCTAGATATAACATGATGTATTCCCGGTTTTCCATTTGCTGTAGGAGGTCCGTCAAAGAATACATAGTTTTTTTCCTTTGGTCTTTGCTTTACAGTCTCATGTAATAAGTCAATTTCTTTCCAATACTCTGCAGTAGCTATCTCTCTTTCTCTTACTGGCTTATTGGAAAGGTCTTTAAATTTTGCCATTCTCTATTCCTTTCATTCTATATTACAATTTGGTTGATTAGAAAATAAAAAAAATCCCTAGTCAAAACTAGGGACGAAATTTCCGCGGTACCACCCAAATTGTGAATTTTTTTCACCACTCAAAAACTTAACGCGTTTAACGGGATACTCTACATATCGAATACCCGACTCCAAGTTGATCCATCTAACACTTTGGCAATTCGTTTCACCAACCCGAATCTCTCTATAGCCTCCACGAAAGAACGTACTCTTCAGTCTTCAATGCATTATATTTTATAATTAGTACATATAATTGTCAAGTTATTTATCTGTAAAGTCTATTGAATTTACAAGAAGCGTTCTAATTTGTTCCACAAAGTCTTGGTCTTCAACTGTGAAGTTATTTATAATATCTGAATCGATGTCGATTACACCATAGCACACGTCATTTTTTATTAGAGGCACTACAAGTTCAGACTTTGCAGACTCATCACATACAATATGTCCTGGAAACTTTGACACGTCATAAACCTTTTTTGTTTCCATAAGTAGTGCAGCAGTTCCACAAACTCCCGCTCCCACAGGTATCTTTATACAAGCTGGCTCTCCCACATATGGTGCAAGAATTAAATCGCCGTCTCTATTCATTAGATAAAATCCTGCCCATATAACATTTTCTATGCTACTGAAAAGTATTTCTGAAACCCACATAAGTTTGTCGTCTATGGATTTTCTCTTTTGTAATTCATCTACAAAATTTTCTAAAATTTTATCATATTTTTCCATTTTCATCTCCTATAGTCCCAGTTCGTCCTGTTTTTTTCTAAGTTTTATAATCACTTGGTCTTCTTCAAGTTCAACCATGTCGTATGTTATCGGCTCGTCCTTTTTAACATCCACCTTTAACTTTGTCTTCTTTGTTATAAGTCCAATAGGTAGTAAATTTTTCTTTCTCTGGTCAATATGGCTAATAATTTGTCCATACACATCCTTGCCACCAATTCCCTCAAGGGTTTGTCCTTTCTTAAGGTCCCTCTTCGCCAGCGTAATAGTATCAGAAATCTGTCCCTTTTCAGGAACTATTGTCGGATCCTTTTCAACTATGGCATTATAAATTGTAATGGGCGTTTCAAGGCTTGTTAAGTGATATGGCCTATAGAGTACATAGTTTGGTCCATCACCCATGGACAAATATCCCATTAGGTCATGCACTTCATTTGCATCATGGGTTACCACTGCAAAAACTCCCGGGGCAATGCCGAAGCAAAAGTCCACAATGCGGTAGCTATTTAAAATACCACCTTGTTCCTTTAAGGTAAATTGACTTGCCACGCTCTTTATGTCCGTGGTTAGTCCATGACATCCTGGAATGTCTGGAGTAAATCCAAGGGCATTTGCAACTGAAGTAAGCTCTATCATTGTGTTTGTTCCATCTACAAAGGCAGTCAACATCTTTGGATAAAGCCCCTTCTTCAAAGCCTCTTCCCTAAGGTCATCTTCCGTTGCATAGTAGTTAAGGGGATTGTTCTTGCCCTTGCCCACTGCAAGTAGCTTAAAGCCCGCTCCCACTGCAAAGTTTGCAAGCTCCATTATGGCTCCTGGCTCGTCTCCAGCAGAACCTGTGTACACAACCTTATTCTTCTTTGCTCTCTCATATATAATTGGTCCAACCACTGCGTCACATTCTACATTTAACATAATTATATTTTTATAGTTGTCAATTGATTCTATGGCAAGCTTTGCACCAAAGGGAGGGTTTCCAGTTGCATCAACAACTCCTTGAATCTTGTCCAGCCCATATGATAGTTCATAGTTCTCAGTGATTACAAACTGTCCCTTCTTCATGGCAAGCTCCGCCTGAGATTTTTTATTTGTAAAGATAATATCCTCTTCTTTAACTCCAGAAGAAAGGTAGGCATGCTTTGCCTTTTCAGGTTTTTCTTCTACTATAATCGAAGTCTTCATTCCCTTTATTCTACTGATTTGATTAACCAGTCCCGTACCCATCTTGCCGCTTCCTACAAGAGCAATCTTTAATTCTTCTCCTCTATCCGTAAGCTCCTGTAGTTTTCTTGTCATTTTAAACATTTTCCACCTCGTCTATTCCCTGGGCACATGCAAATGCCGATGCCCAAGCCCAGTGCAGATTGTAACCACCACAGTCACCATCCACATCAATTATTTCACCAATTAAGTAAAGTTTATCATATATTTTTGATTTTAGAGTCTTTGAATCAATCTCTTTAGTGTCCACTCCACCACAAGTTATTTGTCCGTCCTTTTCAGACTTATATCCAGTCACTTCAAGACGAAGGTCCTTACACTTATGGCAAATTGATTTTACTTCTTCATTAGTAAGTTCACTAACATGATTTTTATATATTTTTAAATCCCTTATGATTAAATCAGAAATATTATCATGAAGTATACAGCTTAATAAATCCCTTGGGCTCTTATAACCATTTTGACTTATGGACGAGATAAGGAAGTTAAAAAGCTCTTCCATCTCCATATGGGACAATAGGTCGAGAGAAACAAAAACCCTTTCGCCCTTTTTTATATCAGCAATTGCCCTTCCCGATATCTGTAATATTCCAGGCCCAGAAATTCCATAGTCGGTAAATAAAATATCTGAAGATTGTTTTAAAATCTTCTTTCCATCCTTAACAAGGTACACATCACCTAAAACCTTCGTGCCCTGAATAGTCTTGTACAGACTCTCCTTGGTGTTAAGCTGCACAATGCCAGGGTAAGTTTTTGTGATACTATGTCCCAGGTCTTCCAAAAGGCCATAACCATTTCCATCGGAGCCAGACTTTGCCATGGCTCTGCCCCCAGCTGCAACGATTAAATAATCAAAAGTATATCCACTGTTATCATACTTTAAAATTCTTACATTTCTCTTAAAATCTATTTTCTTTATATAAGAATTTAAATGCACAACCACATTTTGATTTTCCGCCTCCTGTATTAAAGCCTGGGCTATGGTCTTTGCTTGAAGACTCATTGGATAGACCTTTCCATCCTCCAGTTCAATCTCCTTTACACCGAGGCCATTAAAAAACATTACACAGTCGTCGTAAGTAAAATTATTTATAATTGACATGGGAAACTTTTCATTTTGCCCATGAAAGTTTTCTATACTAATATTTGAATTTGTAAAGTTGCATCTTCCATTGCCCGTTGCATAAATCTTTTTTAAAAGCTTGTCATTTCGTTCAAATATATGAACCTCATGACCAAGTCTTGCAAGTTGAATAGATGCAAAAACTCCGGAGGCTCCCCCTCCAATAATTCCAATTTTCGCCATAACTCCTCCTACATTAAAGTATAAACTAAAAGAAGTCGTTTATAAAGCAAAAGACAGCCTCCATGGCTGCCTTTATTTGTTTTCAAATGTAATAACTACAAAATTTCCATTTTTAACTTGCTTTACGACACTTTCTTCACTAAATTCTTGAAAAGTTATTGTAGAATTACTTTCATATTGTTTAAAAATCGCAATGGGCTTAGAAGATTTTATTTCATCTTCCTCTGCGCCTTCAGTTATAAAACCACCTTCAAGCTCTGTGTAGGGATTTTCCATTTTATATGTGCTTGTATATCCTCCCTTCATGTCTGTTACAGAAACATCAAGGTTTGATTTACGCATACTTACTGCAATGATTCCTTCTTTATTCATAAGTTCGCCCATTTCAAGCACATCTTCCTTATTTAACTTGGAGTCCTTCACAGACCAAAACTCTATTTTAATATTTCCGATTTTGTCATCTAGCTTATAACTTACCACCGCAGAATCAGGGTTTAATGATTTAAATATTCCACCATCAACCTGGCTAAATTCATATGGCATTATGGTCATTTCCTTTTGAGTATTAACTTTTCCTTGGCATGATACAAAAAGTAACATGGCAATAAGTACAATAAAAATACTATGTCTTTTCATATTATCACCTCAAGTATATTATACCACGCTACAGTGATGGTATGATAGTTTTGTTTTTTAAAATAAAAAACCCCTATCCCAGTGGATAGAGGTAAATTTTATTATCTTAAATTTGAACCTTGGTTGTAGTTATTTGATTCTTGTTCTTTTTTATTTTTAAGAGCATATTCTTTTCTT
This sequence comes from Mediannikoviicoccus vaginalis, assembly GCF_928097925.1. Taxonomy (GTDB): domain Bacteria; phylum Bacillota; class Clostridia; order Tissierellales; family Peptoniphilaceae; genus Mediannikoviicoccus; species Mediannikoviicoccus vaginalis. The sequence goes on along the minus strand of NZ_CAKMRI010000001.1, from coordinate 1,720,231 downwards.
GTCATTACATCATCAACTCTTACATTAACTTCTACAACTTTAAGGCCAGTCATTTGACCAACAGATTGGCTGATATTTCTCTTTAGTTCTTCAAATACCTTTGGTGCTGAATGACCATATTCTAATATGATTGATGCATCAATTGCCGCTTCTTTTTCGCCAACTTCTGCGCTAATACCTTTTGTTAGATTATATCCACCAAATTGTTCTGAAATTCCTGAGAAGAATCCACCCTTCATGTCAAGTACACCTGGTACTTCGTTACATGCTATAGCTGCAATCTTTTCAACTACTGAATCATCAAAAGTTAATTTTGATTCATGTTTTGGTTCTTCTTTTTCACCTAAATCTTTAACATCATCTTTAAGATTTTCAACAAATTCTTCTCTATTTTGCTTTGCTTCTCTCTTTTCTTCTGCCTTTTTGTTTACTCCTGCTATTTCATTATATTTTTCTTGACTTGCCATAATTACATCTCCTTTATATTTTATATTTTAATATTTGTTAAATATCCTTCTTAAAAAGAACAATATTCTTGGGTTGTTATCTTTTACTTGTCCTATGGCTTTGCCTATAGTCACAAGTAATAGTGTTAATATAGTTCTCCAAAATCCTAGGGTCAAAAAAAGTATTGCAATGATTAACCCCGCTAATGCACATTTAAATTCATACCAATGAAACTTTAAAAAATTTTTAATCCTCTTTTCCGGTTCAGAAAATACAGTTTCTTTTTTATTTAATTCCGAGTTTTGTGGAGGATTGTTAAAGTTTTCAGGGTAATTATTAAATCTATTATCCATATGTCCTCCTATACAACTCTTTTACCAGTTTCTGATTTTATATTATAAAACTCTACTTTCACCGCTTCTACAGGATAGCCAGAAAATTTTTCAAGCTCATCTTTCACAGATCTTTGTATTGCCGCTCCAAGTGTCGCTAAGTCCTCTCCTGCATAGACACCACATAAGATGTCCGCAGTTATTTCATTAGATTTTGATTCATTAACCAAAACATTTACTTCCGAGTTCTTTACTTGTCTAAAATTTTCAAGAGTACTTTCTACATTTGAAGTTAAAGCATTTTGCGTTATTAAAATCTGTCCCGTCTCGTCCTTGTCTACAATATAATTTTTAAGTGTTGGACTAATTATCGCTTTTAGTAGCATAAACAGTCCAATCAATCCACTTATTATGGTTATGGTTGTTAAAAAGTAGAAAAACCAATTTTTAGTACTTATATTCAATAAGTAGGTTGTAACTTTTCCATAATCAAAAATAATAAAGTAGGTTGTGAATAAGGTTAAAAGTAATATAATTGACAATATCGCATTAAACCATTTCTTCCACTTTCTCATTCAACACCTCCATGTTTTTCAACTATCTAGTCTATATATATCCCACAAAATAAATTCTAAACATATTTTTTGAAGTTTTATAATTTATCTTGTTTTGATAACTCTCTTTTGTTATACTTTTATATCTTTATAAATAATTTATTTTTAAATTTACTTTTGTTTTATCTAGAGAAGTAAAGTCCTTTCATTTCGACTCAAAATAAATTTACCCGATGGATTAAATTTTCAAACAATATATTAAAAAAAAGAAATGCGAATTGCATTTCTTTACTCATTCTAATTTTTAACAAAACAAATTCAAATTAATTGAACTTCACAATAACTTTCATTAAAAAAAGAGAAAATCCTAAAGCTAAGAATTTCTCCATATTAGTAATTAAATTTTATTCAAGCTCAAAATAGATATTTTATTATTAAAATTGCAGAATATCCTATGGCAACTCCTAGTCCTATCATCATTACATTTTCTAAAATTTTCTTTCTCCATAAAGCTATTAATGTTAAAACAAATGTTATGGTATGAAGTGGGGATTTAATATCAATATAAAAAGCTCCCATTGCAAAGCTAGCAATAAACATAACCGTAATAATTAATACTGAAACTATTAGTGATATTTTATCTTCTCCTTTTGTATACCATGTTATATATGCAAGAATAGGTGAAAGAAATGTAAACGCCGTCCATATTAATATATATGATCTTGGTAAGTTGTATCCATAATATGCATAGCAAAAATAATACCCTATAATCATGGCGCAAAAAAACAAAAATACATTTACAGATGCTCTTTTTGGCGAAGTACTAAATACCGAAATAAATATGGCAATGCAAATCCAAAAAGGAAAATCTGATAAAAAGTTTGGTATGTCTAATGTTTCAAAAAATTTCGGAAATTCATTTATTGGCAACACTTCAATGTACTTTGAAAAAATTCCTAAAACTATTCCTAATAGAACTATTTCTAATGTGTTTATTATTTTTTGTTTTTTCGATATTTCCTTATTGATTTTTCTCTTCTCAAACTTCCAACTTCTCACTTCTTACTTCCCACCTCTCTCTTCTCTTCAGTCAAATGCGTACATTTTCTCCAACCTCTAACCTCTCTTAAGAGATTCTTCGACTCCAAAATTCCTACGGAATTTTTCCGCTCAGAATGACATCCAGGAGATAAAATCGCTATATTACAACGAAACCATAGCATACTTGTAATCCTGAGCGAGCGTAGTGAGTCGAAGGATTCTTGACCTAACAGAAGACGAAGTCTTCGTTGTAGGTTAAATGTCGATCTCGTTTCACTTTTCAAAGAAAAGTGTCAGAAGGCGACCTCAAAAAGCTATGCTTTTTGTTTCCTCTTCTCTAACTTCTCACTTCTTATTTCTCACTTCTATTCTCATTAATCAACTTCTCCAGCTCATTATAATCATCTTTATATTTAGTGTCTTTGTATTTTTCTCTCGTCACTTCTAGAAGCTCTCTTGCTTTGTCAAGTTCTTCTTCTACTATATAGTGGGTTATTTCTAATTGCGCCAGCGACTCGCTGTAGCCTTCTTCATCTTTATAATTCTTAAATAAATTTTTATTTGCCCCATACAGTTCTTTGAATTTTTCGTAGTTATCCAATTTAAAATTGCACACGCATAAATTTATATAGTACACAAGTCTAACTCTTTCGTCCCTAAGTTTTAAAGGATGTATATTTTCCAGAGTCTCTTTTGCCTTTTCATACTCTTTATCTTCTATATATCCTGCTGAAAGGTTAATCCTTATTATGTTTTTTAAGTTTTCGCCCTTTGCTTTTTTAAGTATCTCTTCCATCGCACTATTAAATTCACCGTACTTACCTTCATGGAAAAGCACAAGTTTTTTCTTTATCTTAGCGGACATAATTACAAAATAAACAGTGTTTACAATTAATATAAGTAAAATTAGTGCTACACCAAATTTCAAGTAGTAGTCCATAAATGTAGATGGATCTATCTTTAAAACATTTTGTAAAATTAATAATAGAACTCCCAGGGCAAGACCTAGTCCTATCATTATTTTAAATTTCTTTTTCATACTTCCTCCTATTTTCTTTCTTGGTTCTATTTTACCATCAAAGTTCCATTGCAAAAAATTTTTATTTTATCTAATATCCAATTGTTTTAATTAATTGTTATGTGGGTATAATTAATATAAAGATTTGAAAGGAGAAAATTATGAAAGAGAGAAATTTAATTATTGATTTATTATTAAGACTTGTAGTATCAATGGTCGTTGTAGCCGTTACTGCATTTTTCGTTCCAGGAATGAAGTATGCTGGAGGTTTTAAAACCCTTGCACTTATTGCAATTGCTATTGCAGTGGTTCAACAAATTTTAGACTCCGCCTTTGGACTTTCAAGAAGTGCTAAGGGCTGTTCTGGATTTTTAGTAACTGCACTTATACTTTTTATTACTGGTAAACTTATTTCTGGTTTTACTGTATCAATACTTGGTGCACTTATAGGTGGTATCATCTTTGGTGGTGTTGATGCACTTATTCCAGGAGAAAAACTTCATAAATAAAGTTAAGCTATTGGTCGCCCAATAGCTTATTTTTTTTACAAACTCATATTCCAAGACATTTCCCAAAATTCCATTTCATATCTTGAACATGCTTCAAATATTTCGACTAAGTGTTCTATTTCTTCTTCCGTATAATCTTTTGTAATTTCGTCCAGCGTTTCAAGTAGCACCACATTATCCCTGCCATATTCTTCGCTGGCATATCCCTTTATCCAGTGCCCATAGAAAGGATGATTCACACAGTCAGGGTTTCTCTCTATCATCTTCTTTGCAATAACTTCGTAACTATATGCGCAGGAAAGTATGGCAGCAAGTATTTCTCCCTCTCCGCCTTCGTAGGAAACCCTTAACATATATGAAGTGTACGACAGGTTTATTAATGAACGCTTTGTATTCTTGATTTCCTCTTCCGTTACTCCAAAGTCCTTTAAAAATCCATCGTGAACATCAAGCTCTCCATTCATTACAGGAATGTATTTCGCAAATAGGTTTGCAGTCTTTAAACTCTTTGCCTTTACAACTCCTAGGGCAAAGGCCTTTGCGAATTCTTCCAGGTAGAGATAGTCTTGAACGATGTAGAATTTGAATTTTTCTTTATCTAGACTTCCTTCCTCTATGCCTTTTACAAATGGATGTTCATTGTAGTTATCCCATATTTGTTTTGTTCTTTCCAATAAAATTTCAGTTGTCTTCATTTAAGCCTCCTTTGAATATTTTCCATTTAAATTGAAGTTATGCGCCATTGGTCCACTGCCTTTACCAAGGTCTAGCATGGCTCCAAGGGCATCTGAGATATAGTCCTTTGCTCTTCTAATAGACTCCTTCAAGTCAAATCCCTTTGCTAAGTTTGATGCTATTGCACTGGATAGTGTGCATCCAGTTCCATGTGTATTTGGATTTTCAATGCGACTTCCTTTAAACCATGTAAATTCTCCATCTTCATAGAGAAGGTCATTTGCATCATTTATGCTATGTCCGCCCTTTAGTAGCACAGCCACATTGTATTTTTCGCCAATTTTTTGGGCCGCCTTTAGCATATCTTCTTCAGATTCTATTTTGATTTCTGAAAGCACTTCCCCTTCTGGAATATTTGGCGTTATAACCGTTGCAATTGGAAAAAGGAGCTTTGCAAGTTTTTCAACGGCATCTGTTTTCATCAAATTTGATCCTGATGTTGCAACCATTACTGGGTCCACAACAATATTTTTTGCATCGTAGTGAACAAGCCTTTCTGCAATTACTTCTATTAACTCACCTGAAGACACCATTCCGATTTTAACAGCATCGGGAAATATATCTTCAAAGATACAGTCAAGTTGTGATTTTAAAAACTCTGGACTTGATTCTAAAATCCCCTTCACTCCCTGGGTGTTTTGCGCAGTTAGGGCTGTAATTGCACTCATTGCAAACACATTATTCATTGTCATAGTCTTTATATCTGCTTGAATTCCCGCTCCTCCACTGCTGTCAGAGCCTGCTATTGTTAATGCTGTTTTCATCTATTCCTCCATCTGTCTTAATAAACTGTCTATACTTAAAAAGTCTTTTAAATAAAATTGCGAAATCTCTTTTAATAATTCCTGTTTTTCTTCGCTCTTGTCATAAACGGAAACCACTTTGAATCCATCTTCTTTTGCAGTTGCCGCCGCATATACCGCATCTTCAAACACCAAGGTATCCTTTCTATTTCCATTTAAAAACTTTAAAGCTTCCCTATATATCTTTGGGCTATATTTGCTCTCTCCAACTTCTCCACATGTGAAGATTTCTTTGAAATACTTTTCAATATTACATCTTTTTAACGCTGCTTCAATAAGGTATTTGTCCGTAGCTGTGGCTATACACATGGAGACTTTTCTTTGATTAAGTTCTTCTAAAAACTCTACAATGCCTTCCTTTGGCAAAACTTCATTTATATAAAAATCTTCTAACATTTTATTAATACCTGAAATTATCTCTTCCACTGAAATGTTAATATCATACTCTTGTTGAAGGTAGATGGCAGATTCTTTCATACTCATATTTCTTATTTCAAAACTTAAATTCTCCTTTGGTTTCTTGCCAAGCTTTTTTATAAATCTCTCTCCAAGATCTTCCCAAATTATCATGGAGTCAAAAAGCGTTCCATCAAAGTCAAATATAATATTTTTTATCATGGCCTTACCATTTCTTCTGAAAGCTTACGAAGTTTTTTACAGGTTTCTACAATATTTTCTGATGAGAAGATGGCACTTACAACAGCAACTCCATCCACACCAGTTCCCTTTAGTTCTAAGATGTTATTTTGATTTATTCCACCTATGGCAACCACTGGAACGTCAACTGCCAAGCAGATATCTTTAAGAGTCTCTTTACTTAACACATCCACGTCATCCTTGGTGGATGTACTAAATACTGCACCAACTCCAAGGTAGTCTGCCCCATTTGAAACTGCCCTTCTTGCTTCTTCCACATTATGGGCAGAAACTCCAATTATCATGTCAGGTCCAACTTTTTCTCTAACCTTTGAAGCTTCCATATCCTCTTGACCAACATGAACACCATCGGCACCACATTTAATCGCCACTTCCACATTGTCATTTATAATCAGTGGAACATCATATTTCTTGCAAAGTTCTTTTATCTCTAAGGCTTCCTTTAAAAACTCTTCGTCACCTAAGTTCTTTTCACGAAGTTGCAGTGTGCTAACTCCACCTTGTAGAGCCTGTTCAACCTGTTCATAAAGAGTCGTACCTTCGCTCCATCTCCTGTCTGTAACTGCGTAGAGTAACATATGTGTATTAGATAATTTCATACTTTGCTCCTTCTTCAAGTGCTAATGGAGTCAAATTATACATGGCGTCAATAATATAATTTCTATAACTTAAATTACCATCCAGCTCTCCAAGCCTTTTATATGCAATTTCTCCAGCAAGGCCCATGGCGCTAACTGCCGCTGCAACCGATTCAAGCTTTCTATCTCTATTTGCACAGATAAATGCACAGCTTACTGCTGACAGTTGACATCCAGTTCCTGAAACATGGGACATCTTCTCGTGGCCATTACTTATTTTAAAAACCCTTTCGCCATCAGTTATAATATCCACCTTGCCAGTTATGGTAATAATTGACTTGGTGTTTTTAGAAAAACTCTTCGCCATTTCAATTACACTGTCCATATTGCCTTCATTTATTTCATCCGCCGCATCAGCGTCAACTCCCTTTGTCCTACCACTACCAAGGGCAAGGGTCTTTATCTCTGAAATATTTCCACGAATAGCATCAAACTGAATTTCTTCAATTAGTTTTATCGCTGTTTCCGTCCTTAAGTTTGACGCTCCCACTCCAACAGGATCTAGTACGACAGGGTGTCCCATTTCATTTGCCTTCTTTCCTGCAATTAACATGGAGTCTATTGTCCTTTCGTTTAATGTACCAATATTTATATTTAATCCAGTGCAGATTGATGTTATCTCACAAACTTCTTTCTTATCATCTGCCATAATTGGAGCTGCTCCACAGGCTATAAGCATATTGGCAACGTCATTTACAGTTACATAATTTGTAATATTATGAATTAGTGGCGCATTTTCTCTAACATTCTCAAAAATTTCTTTAAACATATTAACTCCTTATCAAATAATTTTTATAAAAAAAAGAGGACACGTAGGTCCTCCTAATTTCAATTTCCTACGGCGGCATTATCCACATCAGGTATAAGGGTCGAAGTTCTGACTTCCTCTCAGCCCGGCACACGAGCTCCCCTGTATTAAATTTTATTCACATAAATTATATATCTTATGGAATAAATTGGCAAATAAAAAGCGTCCATCATAAGACGAACGCTTAATATTTTTTTTTTTCATTTACTGGGCAACCGTGGCAGCCTTTGCTGCATTCACATCCACAGTCACAAGTGCCCTTGTTCTTTATAACTCTTCTTATTGCAAATATGGCTAATATTATTACAAGCCCAATTATAATGTAGTCAATCATTCTACCACTTCTTTCTTTTAATATTCACTTACTGAATAGTTTAAAGCTCCTTGGCTATTCTTATATTTATTTGGTCTAAATATTAGGTATAGATATAGCGCTAATATTACAAATGCAATGGCAGTTGCAATATTAAATCCTGTTTTTAAAACCGCAAATGCACCAATTTGATAAACCATGAAAGCTATTGTGTAGGAGAAGAATAGTTGATATAGTAAGGCAAATCTAAACCATTTTGATGATCCCATTTCTTCTTTAATCGCTCCCAGTGCTCCAAAGCATGGTAGGGTAAGTTGGTTAAATAGGATGAATGAGAACATTGAAACGGTGTTGAAGTTTTCAAGGATTACTCTTCTCATAGCATCTCCACCGGCTTCAGCGCCTATTCCTGAAACTACACCATAGGTACTTACAACAACTTCCTTAGCAGCAAGTCCGAAGAAGGTTGCAACTGTTGCCATCCAGTCTCCAAATCCAAGAGGTGCAAACATAAATGAAAGTTTTCTTCCTATAAATGCAAGGATTGATTCTGTTCCATTATCTTCAAAGCTTATAAACTCTCCATGAATTGAGATGTTAGTAAATAACCAAATTACAAGTGCTGATAGTAAGATAAGGGTTCCCGCCTTAACAATAAATGCCTTACATCTATGTCCAGTTGCTTTAAATACATTTTTCATACTTGGCATATGGTACTCTGGAAGTTCCATTACAAATGGTGCCGGGTCTCCTTGGAATCTGCTTGTCTTCTTTAAGATAACTCCAGAAATTATTACCGCAAGTATTCCCGCAAAGTACCATAGAGGTGCATACCACCAAACTCCACCTAAAACCGCACCAAACATTGCTATGATTTCAGTCTTCGCTCCACATGGCATAAATGAAGCAACAGTTATGGTCATTCTTCTGTCGTTGTCGTTTTCAATTGTCCTTGTTCCCATGATTCCTGGAATTGAACATCCAGTTCCTATAAGGATTGGAATGAAAGATTTTCCTGAAAGTCCAAACTTTCTAAATACTCTGTCTAGGATAAATGCAATTCTTGCCATATATCCCACATCTTCCAAGATGGATACAAGGAAGAATATTGTTGCAATTACAGGTAAGAAACCTAGTACTGCACCAACACCACCGATTATACCATTACCTACAAGGGATGAAACCATTGGTGATGCCCCATGGTTTTCTAAAAAGCCATTAACTGCATTTGGAATTGTTTCTCCAAGAAGTTCGTCCGCCCACCAGTCGTTTACAGGACCACCTACAAGTTCAACTGCTATATAATAAATAAATGTCATAACAACTACAAAAATTGGTATTGCCAAAAATCTATTAGTAACAATTTTGTCTATCTTGTCAGTCCTTGAAAGGCCTTTCTTTTTCTTCTTTACAGTGTCCTTTGTAACTCCAGATACATATTCATATCTTGCATCGGTGATAATACCTTCACCGTCGTCATCAAACTCTTCACAGGCTCTCTTAATAACTTCGTCAACTTTTGTTTTTTCATCAAGAGTTATTGCAATTTCTTCGGTGATTTTTTCATCCTCTTCAAATAACTTTATTGCTATCCATCTCTTTGAAGGGTGATTTTTAATTGAAGCAACAATTTCTTCAATTTCAGTTAAGTACTTTTCTACATCTTCATCGAATGTCTTAATTTCAGAGTGCTTTGTGCCTGCATAAGACTTTGCAGTAGAAATCAGGTTATCTATGTTTTCTTCTCTTAGTGCTGATATCTCAACAACTTTACAATTTAATTTCTTTTCGATTTCCTTTGAGTCTATCACTTCGCCATTTCTTCTAACCACGTCCATCATGTTCAAAGCTATAACAAGAGGAATACCAAGTTCAGAAAGTTGTGTTGCAAGGTATAAGTTACGCTCAATATTAGTTGCATCAACAACGTCTATGATTACATCTACCTTTTCATTCATTAAGTAATTTCTAGATACAACCTCTTCCAAAGTGTATGGTGACAAAGAATAAATTCCTGGAAGGTCAGTTATACTTACTTCCTTATCCTTTTTGTAGATACCGGTTTTCTTTTCTACAGTTACCCCTGGCCAGTTACCCACATATTGATGAGAACCAGTAAGGGCATTAAATAGTGTTGACTTACCACTATTCGGGTTTCCGGCTAATGCTATTGTTATGTTCATTTCTCAATTCTCCTTAATCATTATCCACAGTTTCTTCAACAATAATCATGTTTGCATCGTCACGTCTGATGCTTAACTCATAATTTCTTATGTTTATTTGGACAGGATCTCCCAAAGGTGCAACCTTTCTAACATAAAGTTTTGTTCCCTTTGTAATTCCCATGTCCATGATTCTTCTCTTTAGTGGTCCCTTGCCTTCAATTTTTTTGACCACATAATAAGAACCAACCTTTGCCTCTCTTAAAGTCATATGTACCTCCTAAGCTACTATAATTTTTTTTGCTATATCTTTACCGATGGCAACTCTTGATCCCTTTACCTTCACAATTAAATTACCACCTTGTTCAGATATGATAGTTACTTTAGCTCCTTCAACAAACCCAAGATTACTCAAATGGCGATCATTGTCTTCGCGTTCAGCAAACTTATCTCTTACCTTTATTATTTCTAGCTCCTTTTCCAAAGGTGCCATTAATAAGTTCATTCACTCACCTCTAATTGATAATAAATACCCTGATATTGATAACCTTAATCACTATCAATATAATAACACAAATCTATTCACTTTTCTATGCTTTCGTCGTGAATTAAAAAAAATTTTTAACTTTGTTATAATTATCTTGGAGGTGGATAATGAAAATAATATTTTCCCCAAGTAAAGAAATGGCTTTTAATAGACCAATAGAAGAAAAAACTGAATTTAATGAAAAAACTAAAATTATAATTGATGAATTAAAAAAATTAAAAGAAGAAGAAATAAGAGAAATCTACAAAATTTCAGATAAAGTTGCAAAAGAAGTTTTGATGTATATAGAAGACTTTGAAAAGAGCGAAAGCTATAGAGCAATAGAGATGTATAATGGACTGGCCTTTCGTTCATTTGATGTTACAAGCTTAAAAGAAGACGAAAGAAAATATATGGATGAACATTTAAAAATACTCTCCACATTTTATGGTCCTCTATGCCCTGAAAAATTAGTCAGGCCATATCGCCTGGACTTTAATACAAAGTTAAAAGTAAATGGCGAAAGTTTAAAAAACTTTTGGAAAGAGGAATACAATAAAGCCTTTAATAAAGAAGAAGTGATTTTAAACCTGGCATCAAATGAGTTTTCAAGCCTATTAGATAGAAATAAATTTAAAATGTATGACTTTGAATTTTTCGAAAGAAGAGAAGGCAAATTAAAACAACACTCAACAACATCAAAAAAAGCAAGGGGAGCAATGCTAAATTATATTTGTAGAAACAAAATTGCGAACCTGGAAGAAATAAAGTTGTTTGATGTGGATGGGTATAAGTACGATGATGAATTGTCGGATAAAGGGCAGTTTGTGTTTGTAAAATAAGAATTTGGAAGTTGGAAGTTATAAGTTTATTATACCTTGAAAAATATATTATGAGACTTTAGCGAACACTTTTTAAAAAAAGCGTTCGAGATACTTCGGTCGCCTTCTGACACTTTCCTGTCGGAAAGTGAAACGAGATCGACATTTGACCTACAACGAAGACTCCGTCTTCTGTTAGGTCAAGAACTCGCATTCGCTCGCTCAGTATAACATAGCGGGAGGATAATATTCCTAGGTAGGTTGAAAACTACAAAACAAAAATAAAGAATAGAAGAAAATCCAACAAGATTTTCTTCCTCTTTCATTGGGGTTTGGGGTATCCCCAAGCGTGTTAAGGGTGTAAAAGGTTCGGGTTTCAGGGTAAGGATATGAGGGGAAATCGCAATCCCATTCATCCTTACCCTGAGATTAGAAAAAAATAAATTGTATAAAAATATTGCTGTAAGTTTATAAAACTTTCATAACAATGCCAGAAGGCAAATAAAAAGGTTGTATGGTAACACACTAGATAACAAATCAGGAGACTTAAACGGACAGTTTTTATAAAAACTGTCCGAGATTCTTCGGCTACAAATTTGCTACGCAAATTTTCCGTTCAGAATGACACAAGTGGGGCTATCATACTTCGTATAACGAAAAAGAATAATGTGCCGATAGGCACAAATAGAAAATCCAACAAGATTTTCTTCCTCTTATTAAGCAGGTTTTCAGGACGGCCAGTCCTGAATCGTTGGAGGTGCAGGGTGTGGGTTTAAAAGGGCGAGGGATAGGAACATACGAAACGTTCCTAAGTCCCTCGCCCTTTTTTAGAATAAGGCAGCTTATAAAAAATAAAGCAGTAGTAGGGTGAAACCCTACAAAACAAAATTTTTCATAGAAAGTTTTTTTAAAACTTTCCTCCCCTATCTTGCTGCTTTTACTTCTGCCCATATATCCGTAAAAACCTTATTGTAGTCTGAAGGATTTTTAAATACTTCTAAGTTTGGATACTGTGACAAGTCTGGGTAGGCCACTTCTTTAAAGTTCAAATCATTTTCTAAAAGCTTATAGGCTTCGGTGTTTGGTGTAGAGTACTCAACATATTCTGCAATCTTTGCTGAAACCTCTGGACGCAGTACATAGTCGATGAATTTATATGCATTTTCCACATTCTTTGCTTCCTTTGGTATAACCATGGCGTCAAACCAAATATTTGAACCCTCTTTTGGTATAACATAATCCAGGTTTTCATTTTCGTTCATTGCAACTATAGCATCTCCCGTATAAACCGGTGCAAGGGCTGCTTCTTCGTTTACCATTTGACTCTTTATCTCGTCCACAAGGTATGCCATAACTATTTTCTTTTGCTCAATCAAATCATTCTTTGCTTGCTCAAGTTCCTTCATATTTCTAGAATTCATTGAATAACCGTCTTTTATTAGCGCAATTCCTATGGAGTCCCTTGTTGAGTCCATCATTATAATATTGTCTTTATATTTTTTGTCCCAAAGTACGCTCCATGACTCGGGCTTTTCTTTTACCATCTTCTTGTTATAAAGTATTCCTACGGTTCCCCAAAAATATGGCACTGAATACTTTTGCTCTGGGTCGTACTCCATGTTTAAATAGTCCTCGCCTATGTTTTTGAAGTTCGAAAGCTTCGACATATCCATTTCCATAAGCATATCTTCACTAATCATTCTTTCAATCATATAGTCCGACGGAACTACCACATCGTAATTTGATCCACCTTCCTTTATTCTCATATACATATCTTCGTTTTGGGTGAAGGTTTCATATATAACTTTGATTCCCGTCTCTTTTTCAAAATCTTTTAATATGGATTCGTCAATGTACTCGCCCCAGTTGTACACATATAGTTTTTCTCCGGCAATGTCTTTGTTTTTTCCGCATCCACCAAGTAGGACTACAGAAATGATTAGGCAGATTAAAATTTTAAATCTTTTCATTTATTTCTCCTCATCAGGATCTTTGGAGGTCCTGTAAACTATTAGTAATAAAATTAATATTCCCAAGAACATAAGTGTTGAAAGTGCATTTATGGCAGGGTTTATTCCCTTTTTCGCCATGCCGAATATTGTTACCGAAAGTGTTGTAAAGCCGTTTCCAGTTGTAAAGTAGGACACTACAAAGTCGTCAAGGGAAAGGGTGAACGCAAGTATTGCCCCTGAAAAAATACCCGAGCTAACTTCCGGTAAAATAATCTTTCTAAGTGTGTACATTGGCGTTGCACCAAGGTCCATGGCAGCTTCTGGCAGGGCCTTTGACATCTGCTTTAACTTTGGTAGTACTGCCAAAACCACATATGGCGTTGTAAACATAATATGGGATATTAACACAGTTAAAAATCCATTCTCCATGCTTGCCACTTTAAAAAGTATCATCAGTGATATGGCAGTTACAATATCTGGATTTAAAACTGGAATATAGTTTACGTTTAGGGCGATATTTTTTTGCCAATTTTTCATATAGTAGATACCAATTGCAGCAATTGTGCCTAAAATTGTTGCAACTATGGTGGCAAGAACAGCAACTAATAAACTGTTATAAAAGGATGAAAGTATCTCGGAGTTTTGAAATAGCTCTCCATACCATTTTAAAGTAAATCCATTCCATGATGACTTTAACTTTGAGTCGTTAAATGAAAACACCATAAGAAAGACTATTGGTGCATATAGAAATGCAAAAACTAAAAACAGATAAAATCTCTTTAATCTCTTTACCATAGTCCCCCTCCTGTCTTCTCGTCATCTGGATTGAACTTGTTAGTCACAAGCATTGTTACAAAGATTATAACCATTAGCACCATGGAAATTGCAGACCCATAGTTCCAGTCTCCAATAACTCTAAATTGGTTTTCAATGACATTACCGATTAAGTTTACCTTGTTTCCACCTAGTAACGCCGATATTTCAAAGGTTGAAATCGCTGGAATAAACACCATGGTAACTCCTGTAATAACACCAGTTAAACTCATGGGAAAAATTACTTTTACAAAGGTTTGAAAGTTATTTGCCCCAAGGTCCTTTGCCGCTTCCACCAAGGAGTGGTCCATCTTTTCAAGCACTGTGTATATTGGAAGTATCATAAATGGAAGGAAGTTATAAACCATTCCAACAACAATTGCTCCCTGTGTATATAACATGGTCTTTGGAGAAAGCCCCAAAAATCTAAAAAAGTTATTTAAAATTCCATTCTTCGCTAAAATATTCATCCATGCGTAGGTTCTTAATAGGAAGTTCATCCACATTGGTAGAACGATTAAAATAAGCATGATGGACCTTCTCTTTAGTGGCGCCTTTGAAATTAAATATGCTGTTGGGTAACCAATTAAAAGGCATATAATCGTAGTTATAAATGCAATCTTAATTGAATGAAGTAGCACCACCAAGTTTATGGACCCAAAGAACTCCTTAAAGTTTGCAAAAGTTAATCCGTCCACACCTTTTATTGATAGGGAGTAATAAAGAATCATAAAAAGTGGAACTAAGATAAAAATTCCCATCCATACTAAATATGGATATGATAATTTTCTAAATTTCATCTCTTTGCTTCTCCATAATGTGAATATGATCAGGAATTATAACCATTCCCACCTCTTCACCAACTTGCTTTTCATAAATGGATTGAATTAAATATCTCTCCCCTTTTACATTCACAGTAATATCGTAGTGAACGCCTTTAAAGATAATACTTTCAACCACACCTTGTAACATTCCATCCTCTGGCTTAACCAAGTCGATATCTTCAGGACGAATAACAACATCCACATTTTCATTTGGTTTAAAGCCCTTATCAAGACAGACGAATTTGTGACCTGAAAATACAACTTCCAAGTCTTTTAACATAACACCATCAACAATATTACTTTCGCCGATAAAGTCTGCCACAAAAGCATTCTTCGGTTCATTGTAAATGTCGATTGGGCTGCCAATTTGTTGAACCAGTCCACCATTCATTACAACAATCTTGTCACTCATGCTAAGGGCTTCCTCTTGATCGTGGGTAACATAGATAAATGTAATGCCAACCTCTTCTTGAATCCTTTTAAGTTCCGTCTGCATAACCTGTCTTAGTTTTAAGTCTAGGGCTCCAAGAGGTTCATCTAAAAGAAGTACCTTTGGTTCATTAACAAGGGCCCTTGCTATGGCAATTCTCTGTTGTTGCCCACCGGAAAGGGACTCAATGGATCTCTTGCCATATCCCTTTAGTGATACAAGCTCCAATGCGCCTTCAACTTTTTTATCGATAACATCCTTTGGCATCTTCTTAATCTTTAATCCAAAGGCGATGTTGTCATAGATATTCATATTTGGAAAAAGAGAATATTTTTGAAACACCGTATTAATATTTCTCTCATAAGGGGGAAGATTTGCAATATTCTTGCCATCAAAAATAACCTCTCCCTCATCTGGCTTTAAAAAACCTCCAATAATTCTTAAAGTGGTAGTTTTTCCACAACCACTAGGACCAAGAAGAGTTAAAAACTCACCTTGTTTAATATTCAAATTTAAATTATCCAAAATCAATTCATCTTGAAAGGACTTTGAAACATTTTTAAGCTCTAAAATATAATCCATAATGTCACCCCTTTAAAAACTTGGAGGATTCGTTGTCCAAAGGACCAACGCCTCGCTACATTTAGTATTTGAAATTCTTCTAGGAACTTCACAGCCACAGTAAAAACTATCTCCTTCAGAAAGACAGTAACTCTTGTCGCCAATATATAAATTAATATCTCCCTTTAGTACATAACCAAAGTTTTCCCCTTCACTTGGAGATAGAGTTCTGCTGGAGCCACCCTTTTTAATCTTTATAATAATCGGCTCCATGGACTTAGTTTGAGCACTTGGAATAAGCCATTTAATTTCACTTCCATTGTCCTCGTCCTCCATAACCACATAGTCATCTTTTGAAAAAATTTGTTTCGGATCCTCTTCCTCTTTAAAAAATTCCGGTAAATTAGTACCAAGAGCATCCAAAATGTCACAAAGAGATATTAAAGAAGGAGAAGTTAAATCACGTTCAACCTGAGAGATAAAACCCTTAGTAAGATCAGACCTCTCCGCCAATTCCTCCTGAGTTAAACCAAGAGAAACCCTTCTATCTCGAATTCTTGAACCTATTTCCATACTTCCTCCTCCACATGATATTAAACAATTTGTTTACTATATTAAACCCAAGTATTATTATAGCAACTCAGCAAAAAATTACAATAGAAAATTTAATAAACTTTACTTTTTTACTTAAGATATTAAACATGTGCTTAGGTTTAAGTTTAGATGATTAAAGTTAGAAAAGTAAAGCCTAGTATTGTCATGTTGAGCGAGCGACAGCGAGTCGAAACATCTCCGAGCGAAGCGAGGCTATACCTTCATAACATTTTAAGACACTTAGACAAAACTTTCTAAAAAAAGCTTTGCTTATTTTGTTCATCTACTCTCACCTCTCACTTCTACTTAAAACCCTTCCTCTATTGAGAGCAAACAACCAATAAGCTATAATGAAATTATAAATGGAGGGACTTATGGACAAGATAAAATTAATAGAAAAACTTACAACAGCCTTTGGGCCTTCAGGCTTTGAAGAAGACCTTGTAGAAATTTTAAAGAAGAACTTAGTGGACTTAGACGTAGAAAATGATTCAATGAACAATGTCTATGCCAAGTACAAAAACTCAGAAAAGAAAAATTTTACAGTTCAACTTGACGCCCACACTGACGAAGTTGGTTTTATGGTGCAAAGTATTTTAGACAATGGAACTTTATCAATCGTTCCCCTAGGGGGCTGGGTACTTACAAATGTTCCTGCCCACATAGTTGGCATTAGAAATAGAGACGGAAAAATAATTGAAGGGTTAACAGGATCAACCCCTCCCCACTTTATGACTGAAGAGGAGAGAAACAGTCCATTAAATATTGAAAAAATGTTTATAGACATTGGAGCCATGTCCTATGAAGAAGTTATAGAAGACTTTAAAATTGAGCCAGGGGCACCGGTGGCTCCAATAGTAGATTTTAGATACGACGAGGCCCACGACCTAATCCGCGGCAAGGCCTTTGACAACAGACTTGGCTGTGCCTGTATAGTGGAAACAATGAACAGACTTAAAGATAAAAACTTAAACGTCAACTTAGTTGGAGCCTTTGCAGCCCAAGAAGAAGTTGGTATGAGAGGAGCTAAAGTCACAAGCCAAAAGGTTAAACCAGACCTTGCCATAGTCTTTGAAGGTTCCCCAGCTGACGACTTGTACTTTTCAAAAAAACAAGCTCAAGGTGTCTTGGGAAAAGGAGTTCAGATCCGCCACTTTGACAAGTCCTATATTGGAAATCCAGAATATATAAAACTTACCAAGGACCTAGCGGAAGAAAATAATATTAGCTGCCAATCAGCCATTAGACGAGCAGGTTCAACAAACGCAGGTGCCATCCACCTATCAAATGAAGGAGTTCCAGTTCTAGTTCTAGGCGTTCCATCTCGCTTTGTCCACAGCCACTACAACTTTGCCAGACTTTCAGACTTTGAAGCTGCAGTTGACCTGGCAGTAAAAGTAATTGAAAACCTAAACGACGAGAACATTAAAAAGATATTAAAAAAATAAAGTTTATTAACTTGCCGGCATTAACTTGCTGGCAAGTTTTTTTCCAAATAAAAAAAGCAGAGGATATCCAATGCTTTTAAAATTTTATTCCTTTTTTAGCCTTAGAGTACCTTTTCATAGAAATATTACTCCCAGCTCTGTCATTCTGAGCGGAAGAGAATGGTATAATGAAATCATATACATCGCTAATGACAGACTAAATGATTTGCTGGCTCTTAAATTCTAGTTTTTTCAAAGAACCCGTCAAGGATCGCTTCGCTTTTCTCCTTGACAGAACCTTTAGAAAAAACTTCATAACAATTAAGAGCAAATCATTTTAATTACAAAATAGAAGGGAAAATTAAATGTCAAAATTAAAAAGAAGAACATTCTCTCAAGAATTTAAAATCAAAATAGTACAACTTAAGCTTTTAGGAAACATGAAAACATCAGAAATATGTAAAATGTATGACCTAGATAGACAAACAATCCATAGATGGGTTGATGAATATAATAAACATGCTGAAATAGGAATGTCTGGAAAAGGAGTAGTTCCAGGACGAGATCTTGAAATATATCAAAGATTAAAAGAACTTGAAATGGAGAATGAAATATTAAAAAAAGCCGAGGCATACTTTGCGAAGAAGAAGATAAGATAGTAGACTTTGCGGTGGAACATCTAACAGAATATCCAGTGCGCATAGTATGCCGAGTATTGAATATTAATGAGCAAAGATACTACTACAGAAGAAAAAACCCTAGGAAACCAAGATATACTGAAGAAGAAAAAAATCTAGTTAAAGAAATGTTCATAAAGCATAATAGAAGCTTCGGAAGAAGAATGCTTAAAGTGTGTCTACAAAGGGATAATATAGTTTTTTCAGAGAAGAAAATAAGTAACATTATGAAAGAACTAGGGCTAGTAGGTAAATATGGTAGACCTAGAATAAAGAACGTATATACATGTGAAGAAACTAGTGAAAAATACGTATCAGAAAACATATATAACGAAATGCCAGAAGAAGAACAAGATAAAGTAAATGCTTGGGCAATAGACTTTACAGAACAAAAAACAGCTGAGAAAAAGGTATATACTTGTGCAATAATAGACATAAAAAGGAAGGTGCTTGTAGGAAACAAACAATCATTTAAAATGGATGCACAGTTTGCGGTTGACACATTAGAAGAAGCGATAAGAAAGTATGGTAAGCCAGATATGATACTTTCAGATAGAGGACCACAGTTCACAAGTAAGTTGTTTCAATCAACTTTAAAAGAAAATGGGATAATTAGCAGTATGTCCAGACCATATAGACCAGTAGATAATATATTCATAGAAACATTCTTTAAGAGCATGAAAACAGAAATAGGGTCAGTGAAACATTACACTGTAGAACAATACAAGATGATAGTAGAATATTGGACTAATTATTACAATACTGAAAGACCTCATAGTTCAATAGGATATTTAACTCCGCACGAGTGTTTTTATGAGAAGCAAAGTTTTTGTCATTAATTTTAAGAGATTTATTTGAAAAAGGGGTACCATTTTCGAAATTTTTACGAAGTAAAAATTGTAGTCGAAGAATCTCTCTTTCCGTCAGGAAAGTGTCACCAGCAGTATTTCTAAAGTTTGTAAGTAGGTTATAATCTACTAATTTGTCATAATAATCTGCCTTTGGTCTTAATTCCTCAATTTCTTCCTCTCTTTCAGCAATAATTCTATTGGCTACAAGAATTGCATCTGCAAGTAGCTCTTCGTTAGTTTTCTTTTCTTGACCAGCTATATATCCTCCATTTTTTCTAATACTTGGTAAGACTTCTCTAGTTACCCAAGCTTTGAATATTTTTGCTTGTGGTAGTTTTGATGAAAGGATAAGTGAATACAATCCTGATTCGTTAATTATTGAAATATTCTGTATTCCTCCAGGGGTGTTCCATTTCGTTACACCCTTATCTTCCTCATCTACATGGTCATAAACAGCTTTTCTTGGATTGACATATCCTAGCATAGTTGCTACTTCATTTGCTATAAAGAAAAACTCACCGTCTTTTTCTATAACAGTGAGTTTTCCAAAATTCTTATTTTCAAATGTTTTTAAATTACTTATCATAAGCTTTGCTCCTTATGTTTGTTTTTAACTTTATCTTTACTGATGGTGTCCTTAGACATATCCTTAATTTTATTTATAGTCTTCGTTATTGAATCTTTCCTATCGGCCTTTCTTTCAGAAGCCTTAACTGCTTTTTAAAAGGCGTGTTCCATTACCTTTATATCCTTAGATTGAAAAAACACAGAGTGGTTACCAGTTTCCTTATCTTTCATAACAGAAAACTTCACTCCGTGTTTATTTAAAATTTTCTTTAGTTCTTTTAACTCAGGATCTTTTAGATTAATTTCTTCTAACTGTCCCTTTTTAACCATATCTTTTAGTTTTACCTCTTCTCCGTTATTTTTTATTACATTTTTCAAACCTCCTTGTTCTTCTATTTGCTTGTGTACTTTCTTTAAGGCATCAAGAATTGCTTTACTTGTTGCTTTTGCAAGTCTTACTTCAAGATTAAGACTTGACCTGGATACTTCTTCATTAATCATCTATTCCACCTCCATATAAAAGTAACTCTTTGTATTTTCTTAACTTCTCTTGATGGATTTTTCTTCTATGCTTTTCATTTTCTGTGTTCCTCTCTTTCTATTTTTGAGCAAAGAAAAAACAGTAAACCATTTTTGATTTACTGTTACTCTGTTAATTTTTATTTAGTTGTTAATCTGGCAAACTGGGATTTATAATTCTACATAAATTCCAAAACACCTAAAAGAATGCTTGAAGCTGCTAATAATAAAACTCCAATAACTTCAAGTGTATTTTCAATGTTTTTGTCTTTTTTATATTGCTTGATAAATTTAGGAGACATAAAACCTAAACCTATACCAAATAATAGATAACCAATTCCTTTTAACATTTCGTTCCTCCAAATTGTCAAATTCTGATTTTATAAAAACATCTAATCTCTATTTCTTCTTTTCTATTTTCTCAATTACTTTATCTCTATCTTCTAATCTATAAACCTGACTAAATGTACTCCCAAAAACATTTATTTTTAATTTAACATTATCTTTATTTTCTACAATATCAATTTTTTTAATCTCTGAAAATTTGGCAAATGTAATAATTGGTGTACTTCCCATAAAAATATTAACTCCATCTTTTGTGATTCCAGGATAAAAAGCAAAAGTCCACGCACAGATTACTGCTGACAGAACAATAATATATCCTAAAACTGAATTGTCGAATCTATAGCAAATGTAGCTTGTTATAACTGTAAACAAAGCTATGCCAAGAAGTATAATAGGCTGTTTCTTTACACTTACAATATTTTCTCTTTTACGACGATAATTTAATATGGACATTGTAATAAAAAATAGTAAAATAATTATTTTTAGCAATTTCCCACCTCTCAATTCTAACTTCTCACTTCCCACTTCTTCCTTATCTTTCATAGAAATGTTACTCCTCATTCTGAGCTAGCGTGAGCGAGTTCTTGACCTAACAGAAGACGGCGTCTTCGTTGTAGGTCAAATGTCGATCTCGTTTCACTTTTCGACAGAAAAGTGTCAGAAGGCGACCCGTCTTTTTCCTTACTAGAAATGTAAAGCCTAGTATTGTCATGTTGAGCGAGCGACAGCGAGTCGAAACATCTCCGAGCGAAGCGAGGCTATACCTTCATAACATTTTAAGACACTTAGACAAAATTTTCTAAAAAAACAAAGCTTTTTTGTTCCTTACTTCCCACTTCCAACATCTCATTTCTAATCACTTATATCACTCGAATTAACACCATATACAAAGTCGTTCCCAATATAATACTTAAAATCATATTCTTTTTCCACAAGTGCACACCAAACACAACCGCCGCCGACAACACTTCCGGAACTACATTTCGAAAGGAAGAGTAGTCATAATCTTTAAAGCAATACACAACTAACATTCCCATAACTGCCGCTGGCAGAACTTTCTCCAAATAACTTATAACAGGAGGCATTTTGGCTTCATCTCTGAAAATAATAAATGGCAGCGCCCTAGTAACTTGAACGGAAATAGCCAGTATAATAATTGCAATTATCATCTCTTTATTATTCATTGTCAAATACCTTCCTTCCTAAAATAAGTGTAACTAAAATTAAAATCATAGACGCAATGGCCATGTTGTCCTTACCAAACACCAAAAGTGCAAAAATAGAAAGTACTATTCCCGTAATTCCACTCAACTTTCCCGATTTGTTTTTAGATTGCTCTATTAACATCACTATAAAAAGTGCCGTTAGTGCAAAGTCCAGGCCAAAGAGGTCTGCAGTTATTAATTTCCCACTGATAGAACCTAAAAGAGTTCCTAAATTCCAATAAAAATATCCAAACATTGTCACAAAAATACAATACTGTTTATTTTTTTCTGGATTACTCATATTTGCAGATTGAATTGAAAACACTTCATCAGTTAGACCAAAGATTAAAAAACGCCTTGCCTTCTCCATGTTTTGATACCTTCTAAGTAGAGGTATGCCATAGAATAAATGCCTTGCATTTAGCATAACCCCAATAAAAAATAATCCTAGAGGATCAAAGGGAAGTAATAGTAGAGGCACCGCCGCAAACTCAAGCACTGCAGAATAAATTAAAATACTCATAACAATTGGACACCATATTGGGTAGCCCTCTTCAATCATCAAAATCCCAAATGCAAATCCAATAAAAACATATCCCGCCATTATGGGAATAGTATCTCTAAAGGCCAGGCTAAACTCATGTCTATTAAATCCATGATTTCTTTCTTTGTTACTCATATGTACCCCCTTTCTAATCTATGATTTAAAAAAACCCCAGAAAAATCCAAAGGCTTCCATGCTTTTAAAAATTTAATTCAAATATATTTTACCATACTTTTACTGTGATACTGCACTAAAACAAATTCATCTCAACAAGCTTTACAAATATAACAAATTATAATACACTTAATTAAATTTCATAAAATATTCGAGTTTAAGTTTATAATTACAGTTGTACTTGGAGGATAATTGTGAGTAAAGAAATGGATAAAAATGAAAACCAAAATAAAAAAGAACTTCAAATTAGGTCTTCCGCGGCTGAATACTTGACTTTTATTGCAGCTAAGGGTGATGATAAAGAAGCTATTGAAGTTAGATATGAAGATGAAAATATTTGGCTGACTCAAAAGATGATGGCAGCTCTTTATGATGTTAGTGTTTCTGCAATAAATCAGCATCTAAAAAAAATATTTGACGATAACGAGCTAGACGAAAATTCAGTTATTAAGAAATACTTAATAACTGCAAACGACGGAAAATCATATAATACAAAACACTATAACCTACAAGCAATTATTGCAGTAGGTTTTAAAGTAAATAACGAACGTGCCGTCCAATTTAGAAAGTGGGCAAACCAAATTGTAAAAGATTTTACAATTAAAGGTTGGGCAATGGATGATGAAAGATTAAAAAATTCTGGCACAAAACTTACCAAAGATTATTTCGAAAAATTACTTGTAAAAATTCGTGAAATTAGATTATCCGAGAGAAGATTCTATCAAAAAATCACAGATATTTATGCCACATCTTTAGACTACGATCCATCTGCAAAGGCAACTAAAAGATTTTTTGCTGCTATTCAAAATAAACTGCACTATGCAATTCATGGAAAAACTGCAGCCGAATTAATTGTAGATAGAGCCAATCACAAAACTAAAAATATGGGACTTACAACTTGGGAAGGCTCTCCAGATTCAAAAATTCATACATATGATGTAGTCGTTGCAAATAATTATCTAAACGAAAAAGAATTAAGACAAATGCAAAGAATAGTATCTGCTTATTTAGATATGGCAGAAATGCAAGCAGAAAGACATATCCCAATGACTATGGAAGATTGGGAAAATAGACTAAATGGATTTTTACAATTATGGGATAAAGAAATCTTAAACGATGCAGGAAAAGTATCTGCAGCTCTTGCAAAAAAGCACGCAGAAAGTGAGTTTGAAAAATATAGAATTATACAAGATAGACTTTACAAAAGTGACTTTGATAAGTTCTTAGAACTTGAAGATAATACGAAAGATTTAGAAGAAGAATAATACGCTTGAAAAATGGAGCAGACCTTAATGGAATGCTCTATTTTTTATTTTTTAGAGAGAGGCTTAAAACCAAAAGACGCATACTAAGTTGTGCTTAATATGCGTTGGTGAAGTTTAGGAATATAAAATGGTTAAATGGTTTTTAGATTGCAACATTTTAAATAGATTCCATATTAATCCCATTGCAACTATTAACTACAACCTTATCAGAATGAATTAGAATTTCCTTTGCTTTTCTAACATTAGCAGCATAATAATTAATACTATATAGGTATTTTTTATAGTCTTGGTATATATTTCTAATTTCTTGTTTATTATCATAAGTCATTATCCAATAATATTCCGTTAAACATTTTATTTTTTTTTGTAGTTTTACATGATTATCATGTTTAAAGAAATTCGTATATAAATTTTTGCCTTGTTCATAATATGGAGGGTCAAAAAAAACAAATATGTCATCTGGATTGTATTTTAAAATTATTTTTTCAATAAAGTCATTAGATTCTAGGTTATATAATTGAATTTTCTCTTTATATTCTTTTATTTTTAAAATCTTTTTTATCAAATCATCTTTATTAAATCTACAATCCAGTTTATAATTACTTTTTTGATTTTTCCCTCCGATTGGTCCTCCAGTTATGATTCCAGATCTATTAGTCCTATTTAAAAAATAAGTTGCTAAAGCTAAATCATAAGAGTACTTTTTCTCTTCAAATAATTTATTATACTTATCTTTCTGAATTTCCCATTCCTGAATGGTTATCTTAATATTGTTTATATCATTAATAAATCTTTCAGTCTCATTCAATATCGCATACCATATTGAATAAATAGCAATATCATAATCATTTATTATTACAGACTTTACTTTGTTTTTAAATAATAATTCCAATCCAGCACCAAATCCACCTGCAAATGGTTCAGTATAAACAATATCATCAAGCTTATTAAGTTCCAAAAGTTGCATTACAAATCTTGATAATTGAGTTTTACCCCCAGGATATCGTAACGGCGAATAAGTTCTTGGCATGGCACAACCTCCTTCTTTATAAATTCGCCTTAACTTTATTTTCTATAATATCAAATACTCTCTTTACATCTTCTTTAAAAACTAATAATTCTTCAGGATATTTTTTGTAATAATAAGTTAACAATTGAGATTCATCTATGAATTCTTTTATTCGATTCAAATTCTCTCCTGAGAATACTTTTTTTAGTTCATCATTTTTAATGTTATTTTCATTATCTAATTTCACTTTATCTAAGATGATATTTAAATTACGTGAAGTGTAATCTCTTCGCAAATCTTGCCTTCCTAATTGTTGCCAAAAAGGTTTATCATCTAAAAGTCTTCTCAAAACATAATAATAGTATGATTCTGGTGCTAAGAATGATGGTAGAGACAATACATTTTCCTTCAGCTCTCTAGGGTTTAAACCTTTAATATCTTCATCCAGATATTTGTTTAGAAAATTAACCCCTTCTCGGCTCTTAGCATCACCGTCTACTAAAATTATTGTCGATTCAAAATATTTATCAAATTCTCTTAAATTTTCTAATTGAGTATGTCCTAAAGCCATTGGAAATATTTTATATTCAGGCAAAGCAAGATTCTCTTCATGGTTTAATATTTTTATTAGTTGATTGAAAATAAACTCCGTTTCTATATCTTCACAATAAACTTTTATTATCGGTTTAAAGTAAGTATTTTCATCATACATATCTGCTTTAATATCTTCAATTGAATTGATATTCTCTTTAATTCTTGGTATTCTTGGGTCTAATATATAAACTAACTTGAAATTTTCACTATCTCTATTCTGCTTTTTTATTATTTTATTAAGCATAGTCATGGAATGTGTAGTCATAAATATTTGTAAATTAAGTTCTTCTGATAATTCTTCTAATAGTTCAAACAATCTAATTTGAGCACTAGGATGCAATGATGCATCTACTTCATCTATACAAACAATCCCACCAACATATTCACTTTTCTGCTTTTCTTTTAAATAGAAAAAATCAACCAATGCAGAAATAATAGTTCCCAAATTATCTTCACCTACCGATTCAGTTCTTGCATCTGAATCAACTAGTTCTACATGAATTCTTCCATTTGCATTAACCACTTTTTTTATATTGCTAGTCTTATACTTATTCACATCTATAGATAGTGGCAACACTCGATTATACCACTCTACATACTTATTTACCACTCCATCTTTTATAATTTCATTATTGTTATTTATTAATTTTTCATCTAATTCTGTTTCCCCCATTGGAAATAGTCTAGATAGAGATATAAAAATCGTGGGGACTGGCACTCTAGCAGAATCTCCAATATTAAATTTGTCTTTTGTCTCTCTAATGACTTCAGTAGAGGCTTTATCTTTTGTAAAATAATTTGTTGATCTTGGTAATACTCTAATCCCTCTGCCTTGTTTAATGTCATTTTTTAAACCAAGTCTTTTTTGTACAACTCCATCATCTGCTGAAATCTTTAAATAAGCTTCATACTTATTACTAGTTTGTTTATTATATTCATCTTCCGTTATTATAAAATATTCATCAAAATGAGGAAAAAAATTTCCTCCTGCAATTCGACTTCCCATTTTCCCAAATGACATCGCTATTAGAGACATAATATTAGATTTTCCTACTCCATTAATACCCGATAATACAGTTATTTTATCACCTAAATTTATAGTAAGGTTGTCTATTTTTCGAAAATGTTTAATTTGAATTTCTTTAGCTAAAAATCTCATCTTCTTCTCCTATTTTAATATAAAATTTTCAAACTCTTCCATCCTAAGCTCCTTATTAAAGAAAGGTAGTCCTAATATACTGTACTTATTATCATCTACATATTTTTTTACAGGAATACCCTGACTTTCTATTTTTAATAAAAACTCTTCTTTCCATTTATCTTTATCTAATAAATGGCCTCCTTTAGGTTCAATATAAATTTGCTCTTGAATATATCCATCTGTACCTCTATCTCTTAAAAACAATAAAAAATCAGGTTCAAATCTTTCTCCAGTATCAAATTCATAAATTGCAAGTGATGGTATTCTTTCGTTTCTCACTAAATAAACTTCATCATATTTTTCTCTTAACTCTTTCACTATTCCTTTAAAATATTTTACAAAAGATTTTTCTTCGCTAGTTCCATAATTATCATTGTAAACATACCAAGGTTCAAACTCTAAATCCAAGCTATTCTCATTTACAAGTGTAGCTTGTGATATTCCCAATCCATCTCCATGAGGATTATCCACATAAATTTTCTTATCTTTTATTACATTACGAATACTATTAGAGTAAAATTCCTTTGTACCCTCATACTCTGTCTCAATCTTTTGAATATATGACGATATGTCTTTTAAAATTTTTACACTTGCATCATAAAAATCTTTTGCCTGTGCCTTATCAAACGGACTTTCAATTTGAAGTGTAATATTTCCTAAATAATTATCCGATTGCAAAAACTCTCTTTTTGATTTTAGGTTAGGAAAATAAGATTTAAGAGTATTAAATTTTAAAATTTCAAAATTATCCATCGCTCCTTCAATAATATTTAATGGAATGTCTTTAAATTTAAATTGTGAAATGTATTTCATAACATAATTTTGAACTTTATCCTCAAAAAACAGCTCATAAACAAAAGAACTTCCCGTGGATACTTTGTGCTGATAAAAACTATTTTGGATTTTTTTATCAATTTCCATAACCTTGTTTCTCGACTTCTCAACTCTTCTATTAGAAAATACAAATGCATTATTGTAAAAGTCCGTTTGTTTAAATTCGTCCTTTAATATATATTCAATTTCCATTGGAGCATCAGCTAATAAACCTGTTTGCTTAAGAGCATTTCTTAGCTCACCAATATACCTTGAATCTTGCATTGAGTGATATAAAAGAGTTTCCAATACTCTATTTTCATTTGTAACATCAAAATCATACTTACGTTTATTTCTAGGCTGGTCATCTTCAATTTTAAATGGACAATATCTCGCCCCACGACCAATTAATTGAGCTTCACTTATTGTTGTCTTTCCCGGCTTTCCGTTTCTCCCATCCCTTGTTTCATATAGTCTAACAATATCAAAAAGATTTAACACATCCCAGCCTTCATTTAACATATCAACTGTAAAAATTATTCTATAAGGATTATTTTTCGCCTCAAGGGAATTAACGGCAACTTGTTTTTCTTTTTCTTCAGACTCACTTTTAGAGTTTAAAATTATAGAATTATCAACTTCAAATCCAAGTTTTATATCAGCAACAAGAGATCTTAAACTTGAATCTTTTTCTAAGAAATACTCAATGGCATTTCTCAAATATTCATTGTCAGAGTCTTTAAAGCTTAATATATCATCAGGATTAAGACTATTTAATCTACTATAAAATTCGTCATAAAACTCTTTAGACTCTTTAATGGTTTTTGATTTTAAAAGAATAACAGGTTTAATATTTTGACCACTATCACCAAAAAGATGTCTCCTATATTCACTTATAACAAGAGCAAGTAAAGTTCTGGTCCATCTATCATAATCTCCCTGCATATTTTTAAAGTCTTTGGTGTATCCGCTTTCCCTAAATTTGGACAAAGTGTAGTCATAGACAATCTTATCTAAATATTTTTTCTCCACTTTTGGATCTTTCAAATCTGCCGTTGCAGTAAATTCTAATAGGGCATTGTCCCTGTTTGCCCTAAAAATTCTTTCAATAGTATACTCCCAGCTTTTAACATTCTCTTCTATATTTGTTTTTTCAGTTTTTGTAAGTCCCTTTGTCACAGTATTTATATGATGGGACTCGTCTGATATTAAAACAATTTTTTCATCTTCAAAATCTTCAATGGTAGGAGAGTTTTCCTTTGGGAAATTCATATCTAAATGAAGTTTTTGAGTTGAGGTAAAACAAATATTAATTGCGTTTTTATCATAAAAAGCAAAGTTATCCACTTCTTTAACTTGAACCTGTTCTCCCATTAGCTCAATATTATCTGTAAATAAATACTTTATTGAAGAAGGATTTAAGAAATTTTCCTTTGTTTTTTCGATAATATTATTTTGATTTACAAAAAACAAAAACTTTCTATAACCTTGCGCATATAAATAAAGAATTAATCCCGCCATTATAACGGTCTTTCCAGATCCTGTTGCCATATGAAAAAGATTATGAATTTGTTTGTTTTTAATTAAATCACTTTCCACATAGGTTATAAAATATTTAAAAGCTTCTTCCTGGTAATCACGAAGAACTATATTAGGATTTAAATTTGATTCAATATATGATGGTATTTCTTTTAAAAAACCCATCTCTTTTAAAGCGTCTAGTTTTTGATATAAGTATTGTTCACTCATAAACTACTCCTTATTGTAAAAGCTTCTAGTAAACTTCTTATCAGCTTCATTAACGTCATAATCTTCATCATCCATATCTGATAAGTTAACATATAATTTATTCTTATTTAAAAGCTCCATAACAAGATTTTTTTGTTCATCAAGACTAAGGTTATTAAATTCTTCTTCTGTGTTTTTCAAATCACTTGGTAGGATAGATGGAATTAACTTTCCATTATCTATGGCCTTATTTAAAATTTCTTTAACGGCTTTTGAGTCCTTGGCATCTTCAAGTTCATTAACAAGATTTTCATTGTCTTCTAGAAGTTCACAGTAAATAAATGAACCTCCACCTTTCCAATCATGTTTTTTTGAAATTCCACTTTGTTCTCCCAATAAGACTTTATTTAATCTTCGTAAGGAAATATCTATGTGTTTATCAAGTTGTTCTATACCTATATATCTTAATCCCATCTTGTGTGCAACAGCAGCAGTTGTACCACTCCCAAGAAAAAAATCCATTACTAAATCACCTTTGGTAGTATGAGCTTTAAATATTCTTTCTATCAATTTTTCAGACTTCTGACCTTTAACTTCATCTGACTTTTCCAGCATTTTAGATACTGTTTCTCCAGAAAACGACGTTATGGCAATACTGTTTAAATTATCATATTCATTTCCATTCCATACATCTTCTATTGGATAACGCTCAGCTTCACTTTTTGCAATTTCTTTAAATTCATTTTTTAAAATATAATTTTTTATAAATCTTAGTCTCTTATTATCTTTTGAATAAAATAAAATAGTGTCATGATTTCTAATCCAATTATTATCCACTGATTTGTAACCTGAAATCCAGCCTATTCTCCATATTATTTCTCTTTCAAAATTGTCTTCACCAAAAACTTCATCCATTAGTACTTTACAATAATGCGCTTGATGATAATCTAATTGCACATAAATAGCCCCATCTTCTGACAATAGTTTTCTAGCTAATTTTAATCTATTTTTCATAAAAGTTAACCATGTAGACCTATTGAAATTGTCATTATATCCAAAACTGTCAGTACTTGTATTGTAAGGTGGATCTATATAAATACATTTGACTTGTCCTTCATATCTTTCCAATAGCGAAGATAAAGCAAGCAAATTATTCCCTTTAATAATTAAATTATCATGTTCATTAAACTCTATATCTTCTTCTACACCGTCTTTTGTATATCTTTTAGCATTCCCTAAAACTTTTAGAGCAAGAAGTCTATTTACTTGGTCCGGTGCTAAAGTTTCATTATAAAAAATTTCATCTCTCTTTTGATCTTCTTTAGTTTGTCCACCTTCTAATACACAGTCCTTATATGGCCATACCAATGACACATCTTGTTGTTTACTAATCATATTATTAATTGCGTCTACAAGACCAATTTTATTTTTGTACATTGTATATGAATCGGGAAGAAATTCTTTTGATTCTAAAACCCATACAAATTTATTTTTATCAAATACATAAATATCATCAACTTTTGTAAAAAAGACTTCTTTTAGTAATTTATTTTTAAATAATGCCTTTAATAATTCTCCGTCATTACTTCTTGCCGCATCTGACACTTTTGTCTTAATTATTTGATTATCTTCTCCAATAAATCGTTTATCTGAACTTAGCACTTTTTCTAATTCGTCTAAAAATTTCATACTCTCCCTCACACATTTCGAAATATTCATCTATTTATCAAATATTATAGTATTTTTTATTATAAATTATTCTCGTCGATATAAAAAAATTGACGCAATTATATTTTATCATACTTCTGGTGCTTATTAACTACAGTGACACATTAAAAGACTTAAATAGAAATAAAAGCTGTTGAAGTAAGTACCATTATCAATACCTTTCAACAGCTTTTATTTTTTATTTTTCTCCATAACTCACAATTTAAAGATTTCAACTGCCAAGTTTCGGCTTTTTCAACTGCCAAGTTTTGTTACAGTAATAACATATTTTTACTAAATGCTAAACCTCATTATGTTCCCAACAGATCCCTTACTTCCCAAGCTTTTCAATCTCATGGTCCAGTCTTATCACCAAGTCTTCCACCACATCTCTAAAGTCTCTCAACTCTCTTATGGAACTTTTTATTTCTCCTTGGACTCTCATGTCGGTAAAGATATTATCGAACCAAATGTCGAGGGCTCTGTCGCCCATGGTGTTGCTAATTTCTTCTGGTAGGACCATGTCCACGTCTTTTAGTTCTTTTTCCAGGTCTTTTACTGAATCTGTAATGCCTTCGATGTATTGGTTAGCTTCTTTTATTTTATTTCTCTTTTTCCAGCTTGAGAAAAACTCTCCTCCAAACATGTCCCACATTCCCCAAAACTTTGCGTTGTCTAGGGTGTCTAATGCTCTGTCTATTTTTTCTATAACTATGACTGCTTGGTCTCTTGCTTCTTGTAGTTCTTTTAATCTGTCCATATCTATCTCCTTGATTTTATTATAGTTATGTCTTTGTTTAGTGTACAAAAAAGACCACAGTTCTACCATGGTCTTTTGCTATTATTTCTTTTTTCTTAATGTGATTGCATCTTGTGCGTCGTCTTGTAGAATTTGTTCGTTGTAGAATGCTGAGTTTTTCTTTAATTCGTCGTTAAAGTATTTGTAACCCATTTCTTCTGCAAGCGTCTTCTTTCCTGAGTATAGGTTTGTTCCAAGCCCCATTCTATCTCCTTCTATTTCAACTCCTAGGCTTGCTAGGATTGTTGGGTACAAGTCCATTGTTGTGGAAATTCTATTTTTATTGTTTGCTGCTGGAACTGCAGAGTTTATAAATGTATTATAAACTGATCTGTCGTAACCTTTAACCATATTGTCATAGTACCATTTGTCTTGCATTCCCAAGTGGTCTCCAACTATTACTATGGTTGTATTTTCATAGAAGTCTTGCTGTTTAGCCCATTCTACAAATTCTCCAATTTGTTTTGATGATTGGGCGTGAACATTTTCATATTGTGTTGGGAACTTTTGTACGTCTCCTGGTTCTAGGTAACCATCTGTAAAGTGTGTGTTTACTGTTTCTATTACAAAGTTAAATGGTTCGTCTTTGTTTGCAAGTTTTGTAATTTCTTCTTTTGACCACTTAAATAGTTTGCTATCTTGGTATCCCCACCATACTCTGTCTTCGTATGTCATATAGCCATTTGCAATTGCATGGTATAGGTCAAAGATGTCATAGTTTCCATGGTTTTTGAAGAATTGTCTCTTACCACCAAATTCTGATTTACTTCCCATTATTACTTCGTTGTTGTAGCCTTGTTGTCTTAGGATTTCTCCCAGTGAATAGGCTCCGTTTAAGAAGTTTGTTGATTTATATTGGTTGTTTACAAATCCTTTTATTGGAAGTCCTGTTTGGCTTGCTGTTATTCCTGCAATACTCCATGAGGCTCCTTCTGTTTGGTAAAAGCCTCCCATTTTGTCTGTGTTTGAAAAGAATGTGTTCTCTAATGCAAGTTTTTCAAGTTCTGGCATTATGGAGTATTCCCATCCTCCGCCTATGTCCTTGTTCATAACTGTACTTTCAATGGACTCTGCGTAGATTAGGATAAGATTTCTCTTCTTTTCTGGAAATTTTAAATTTACATTTTCTGGTCTAACGTAATTTTCTTCTATCATTGTGGATTCTTGAAATACTGCTTTTAGGTAGTCTGGACCGTCTAGGAAGATGTAAAATGCCAAGCATGAAACTATAAATACTCCTGCTGGGTAAAATGCTTTTATTCTTCTAGATCTTTTTGTGTTGAATCCTGTCTTTTTCCAAACTATCCATATTGGTACCAGTAGTGCCGCCATAATACCTATAAATGGTAATATGTTTGCAAATATTACACCCCATACCACTACGGGTGCGGTTCCGCCAACTCCACCTTTCAATTGAAATATTAAATCTTTAATTCCTTTGTTTCTAAAGTTTAAGGTCAAATAAAGAGTAGTAAGTATAAGTAAGGTGGACAGCATCATAATAATAACCACAAATGTCAAATTTGCTTTTTTATTTTTATTTTCTTTCATTCTTTCCCCTCATTTCATTTCTAACGAAAATATATTTTAACACAATTTTGATGTTTTTTTAATATTCTCAAGAAAATTTTACAAATTTTTCCCTTTATATTAACATTTTGTTGTTAGTACCATTATACACCAAATAGTTCGATAAAATATTACAAAATTCTTACGAATTTATCTTTTTTCATTAAATAACCACTCTTTTATGATATTTTTTTATTTTTCTTCTTGTTCTATCTCCTTAATTCTCTTTTCTGCATGTTTTATAAATTCTTTTAGAACTTTTATTCTTGCATACTTTTTGTCGTTTCCTGCAACTACAATCCATGGAGCGTAGTCTACGTCGGTTCTATCTAACATTTCGTTCATGGCGGTTATATATTCATCCCATTTATTTCTATTTCGCCAATCTTCTTCTGTTATCTTGTACTGTTTATCTGGTTCTTCTTCTCTTGCTTTAAATCTTTCCAATTGGGTGTCTTTGTCTATTACTACAAAGTATTTTAATATTAGCCCATGTGAGTCATGGAATTGTTTTTCCATGTCTAACATCTCATCAAAGGCCCTTTCCCATTCGTTGTCCTGTGCAAAGCCTTCCACTCTTTCCACCATGACACGTCCATACCAGGATCTGGAGAATATTCCCATGTAGCCCTTGGCTGGTATCTTGTTGTAAAATCTCCAAAGGTAATTGTAGGAGTTTTCTGTTTCGTCCGGCGCTGAGATAGCGTGTACTGTGTATAGTCTAGGATCCATTCTCTTAACAAGTCTTTTTATGGCTCCGTCCTTTCCTGCGGCGTCCACTCCTTCGAACACCAACATGGTTGGAATGCCTTTAACATACATCTGGGCAGATAGTGAGCTTGCCTGTTTTTGTAAGTCTTTTAAAACTTCGTCATATTCTTCTTCACTTAGTGACTTGTCCATGTCCAGGTCGTCCAGTGGCTTATTTTTTGCTTCGTAACTTCTCTTAAGCCTTATGCCTTTTTCCCTCTTTGTTGAAACTCTTTCGATTCCCTTTTCCAGTTCTTCTATTACTAGTCCCAACACATCTTTTGAGGCAAGTTTTCTTTCGGTGGAGTCTACGATGTTCCACGGAGCAAAGTCGAAGTTGGTCTGTTCTAGAACGTATTTTATATGTTCTTTGTACTTGTCGTAATTTTCGTTTTGTTCAAGGTCGATTTTATCAACGTAAAACGCATTATATTCTGAGTCTAAATATTTTTTTATGGTTTCTTTTTGTGTCTCTTGTGATATGTCTAAAAATACTTTTACTATAACCGTATAGTCGTCATAGAGATTTTTTTCGATGCCACTAATGCTTTCAAGTCTTTGTCTAGTCTTTTTCTTGGACATGTTTGGATCACTCATAACGTCAAAGTAGAAGGACCTATCGAAGACTTTTGTGTGTCCCTTTCGTGGAATTTTCTTCCAAAATCTCGTAATAAATGGATATAGATTTTCTTCTTCTGACGCCTTATCAAACACATCCACGTCATAGAACTTAGGGTTTAGTTCTTTTACTAAGTCGTTGATTACATAGCCTTTGCCTGAGGACTCAAAGCCGTCAATGATTACTAGTACTGGAATTTTTTCTGTTTCTGCTATTCTCATTAACCTTGCCAGTCTTATGCCTAGTTCTTTTTTGCTAAAGTCTTTGTACTTTTTTAAATTTCTTATATTAAGTCCATCCATTATTTCATGCTCTCCTCAAATATTTTCTTATATATATCAAAATCCCTTTCGCTAAATGAAACAAAAATTACTTTTATGTCTCCTTTGTGGTTCTTAAGAAAAGATAGCACTGACTCTATGGCAATTCGAGCTGCATCTTCCTTTGGATATCCATAAACTCCCGTGGAAATTCCTGGAAATGCAATGGAATTTAAGTTATTTTCTACTATTAGCTTAAGGCTATTTGTATAGCAGTCGGAAAGTAACTTTTCCACATTTTTGTCGGTGTTATAAATTGGTCCAACGGTATGAATAACATTTTTTGCCGGCAAGTTATATCCCTTTGTAATCTTTGCTTCTCCAGTTCTACAGCCTCCAAGGGTCTTGCACTCTTCCAGTAACTCTGAGCCGGCAGCAGCGTGTATGGCTCCGTCAACTCCTCCTCCGCCCAGTAATGTTTCGTTGGCGGCATTAACAATGGCGTCCACTTCTACCTTTGTAATGTCTCCAAGGTTTAAAATAATATTTCCCTTAGAGTATTCTCTCTTCAATATTTCTTTTAATTCTTCGGATAAAAAGTTTTCCATACTTACCTCCATTCTAAAAAAAGAGCCCTTAGGCTCTTCATGTCTTAAGTATTAATATTAATTTACCCGAATTTAAAAAAACTTAAACTTGTTCCTTTGCTTTTTTTCTATACTTTTCTGCATTTTTATTTGAAAAGATAACTAAAACTAGGTAGTCAAATAGAAATATTGCAAGAAGTATTAGTGCAATTCCTGCAAGGAGTCTAAATCCATCTTTATAGATAGATCTTAAAACTAAAAATATTCCAAGTAACACAAATAACATTGAGACAATATATTTTTTATTTATTGACTTATACTCCTTGCTTAGATGTGCATAGTTATTTTCTGGGTTTTCCGGCTTAGACTTTGGTGACTCGATTATTAAAACTTCTCTATTTTTTGTGGAGAATGTGCTTTCCAGTTTCTCCGCCTGTCTTGTAAAAGGTCGTAGGAAACCTAGGTCTCCGGTTATTAGACCACCTTGGTCCAGTGGAATGTGAAAGTATCTCTTACCTTGACTCTGTAAATATTTTTTATAGCCGTCTAGCTCTTTTATTTCATAATCTCCCACATATATGGTCTCGTATAAAACTTCTCTGTCTTCTTCTTTAAATATATATGAATATTTATCTACATTGGCTAGGGTGTAGCCTATACTTTCCCATTTATTTAACCAGGGGGCTAATTGACTTATTGGATCTAAAAAAAACTTTAACTTTCTCATATAACCTCCAATTTTTTGATTTTTCTATTTACATTATAAATAAAAAATTTCTAAATTACAAAGGAAACAGAAAAAAGGTCTATGGAAATAGACCTATATGTAACATCACTAAGTTTAAATACTGTTTATAAAAGCTGTAAGGCAGTCGAGAGCGTCCACTTCGTCGTTTCCCTCACAAGAAATAACGATTTCATCTCCTTTAAAACCTGCCATACTAAGTATTGATAAAATACTTTTGCCGTCATATGATTTCTCATCTTTAGTTAAAGTTATTTGGGATTTAAATTTAACTGCATTTTGTAAAAACTTTGCAGCTGTTCTTGCGTATAAACCCTCGTCATTTTTCAAGGTAACCTTTTCCTCAACCAACTTCTTCCCTCCTATAAATAAATTCAGAGGGAAGCCAAGCTTCCCTAGAATTTAGTACTCAATAAATACTTCTTTTTTTGCGCCACAGATTGGGCATTTGTCTTCTTCACCTGTTAGTGATACGAATCCACATACAGGACATAAGTAAATTTTTCCATCGTCTAAGTCTTTTCCAGAATCAACTATTTCTTTAGCTTTTCCGAATAACTCAGCGTGAACTTTTTCTGCTGCTACTGCAAATCTCATTGCTCTAACAGCTGCTTCTTCACCTTGCATTTCTGCTACTTCAATGTAAGCTGGATACATTTCTGTATATTCAAAAACTTCTCCACCCTTAGCAGCTTCTAAGTTTTCAGAAGTTGTTCCGATACCGAATCCTGCCATGCTTGCTACTAGGAAGTCCCCTTTTACATCCTTCATAGCTTTGAAGTGTAGGCCTGCGTGAACCTTTTCCGCGTCAGCAGTACAGTGGAATAATCTTCCTACATTTGGAAAACCATCTTTAGTTGCAACATCTCCCCAGATGTCGTATCTATTTCTTGCTTGTGATTCTCCGCCAAATGCTGATCTTAAATTAGCTTGAGTCATATCTTTCATTTACAAAACACCCCTTATTAAATTTTTGTACAATTATATACTAGCATAAAATTTTTTATAATGCCAGTATTTAGTCCAACTTTGTAATGATTACATACTTCTGCACTTCATTGCTCTATACTGCTATTTTCATTCTATCATTAATTAAGGGAAATATCTATGTTTAAAATATGCTTTTTATTAATTTTTGATTAACTGTCCCTCTTAAGCCTTTCTTCAATTGCCTTTTTTCTCATGGACTCTTCGCCCATTTCGCTGGAGTCTAATTTTTCAATCCAGTTAAGTGACTTGCCTGTTCCCCTAACAACGGCTAGTACAGGGTTTTCAGCTATTTGAACCTTAATTCCGATTCTCTCTTCAATCCTCTTGTCCAGTCCCTTTATTAGTGAACTGCCTCCAGTCATTATGGCTCCTCTTTCAAAAAGGTCTGCCGCAAGTTCCGGTGGTGTCTGTTCAAGTACTGAATGAACGGTTTCAACAATTTGATTAAGTGGTTTGTGAAGTGCTTCTGCAATGTCACTGGATGTTACAAACACATGCATTGGAAGTCCGTTTATAAGATTTCTACCCTTCACTTCAAATAGGTCGTTGTCATTTGGCGAGCTTGCCTTTGCCACATTTATCTTAATGTCTTCGGCGGTCCTTTCGCCAATAATCATATTGTATTTCTTCTTTATATAGTTTGAAATTGCCTTGTCACATTCGTCTCCTGCAACTGGTATAGATTTATTTATTATGATTCCACCAAGGGCAATAACTGCAACGTCAGTGGTTCCTCCACCAATGTCGATAATCATATTGCCACCGGAGTCGGAGATGTCAACCCCTGCGCCAATGGCCGCTGCCAGAGGCTCTTCTATAAGGTAGGTGTTGTTGGCGCCGGCAAATCTTGAAGCTTGAATAACGGCACGCCTTTGCACCTGGGTTATCTGTGAAGGCACACATATGACCACATTTGGTTTAAAGAAAGATTTTCCAATGGCCTTCTCGATAAAATATTTTAGCATTTTTTCAGTTGTGTTGAAGTCAGCAATAACACCGTCCTTCATAGGCCTTGTGGCTATGATGTTACCTGGAGTTCTTCCAAGCATCTTCTTGGCTTCTCTACCTACAGATATAACCTTGCCAGTGTAGCTGTCCATTGCAACAACTGAAGGCTCGTTTATTACGACTCCCTTTCCCCTCATAAAAACTAAAACGGAAGCCGTCCCAAGGTCTATTGCTATATTTTTTCTTAAATCTGCCATTCTTTTTTTCCCTTTCTAAATACTAGTTTAAATATATCACAAAATGGCCATTAATATAAGAGGATAATTCTTTTTACAAAATAAAAACACTCCATCATAGACGAAGTGTTTTATTTTTAATTCATTTCCAAATCTACATTTACACTATTAATTACAAATCGACTTTCCCCTGTACCAAACTTTCTATTCATTTCACCCATGCCATCACTTGATCCCTGTGGACTTTCAAAATCAAATTGAACTGCGTTGATGTCAATGTCAAAGTTATTATTTTTAACATTGATTTCAGCATCAACATTGGTGCCATTTATGTCTATGTCAAAGGAGTTTTCAGAACTGCTTTCAACATCAATACTCGTACCAGCGATGTCTAATGATCTTAAGTCTATGTTATTACTTAGGTTGATATTGGTTCCATTTAAAATAAGGTGAACTTTGCCTGGGTTATTGGTGTAGATTTCAACTTCCATAAGGTCATTGTTCTTTGTGCTTAAAGAAATGGAATTGTTACTAATATTTTCCTTGAATTTTTCATTTTTTGCCACTAATTTCATGTTGTTTTTATCCGACTTTATAACTTCTACATCAATGGAATTTCCATCAAGGGCTATGTTTTCAATTCCAGTTAAATCATAATCTTTTTCAATTGTCTTTCCATCATGGGAAGAACCCTTTGATGTATTAATTGAAAACTCTCCATCTTTATACTTAATCTTTCCGTTGTTATTTTTTAAGTTTATATAAAAACCATCTCCATCATCATACTTATAACTTTCTGCCATTACATTTTGAAAGTCAAAAATAAAGAAGGATATTATTGAAAGGCCTAGCAAAATAAAAAATATAATGGCTAATTTTGCATTTGAGCCTAAATTTTTAAACTTTTTCATTCTCTGCTCCTTTTCCATTTGTAAGTGCGGTATTTGTCTCTAATCTTCTTACTTAAAAATGCAATTAAATTTATCATAAGCTTTATTACAATCACACCTAGCACAAGGGCTGCCAGTGAAGAAAATGTTCTTGTAATCGGGCTTAACATTGTAAACCCTGGTCCTACATCTACAAAGGGTAAAAACGGAAATAGTGTTGCAACTAAAACTGCAACTCCCGCCGCTATGGCTGAAATTCCTAAGGCACCTACAGTAACAATAACCGCAAAAATTGTAGCAGCAAGAGCAATTACAATTGAACCCCAAAATGGTGAAAGTACAATTAAAAGTAATATAAGCGCCCAGTTTAAATTGCCCGCACCATCTCTAAAAAATCCCTTTGATTTTTTAGAAGTACTAGAGTTTGAAGCTTTTGGTTTTCTGCTTTCATAATTTAAATACTCATGGGCAATAGTCTTTGGCGAACCGAGATCTTTAGAAATTTCCTCTTCAGTTTTGCCATGGCTCATGCCCTCTTGAAAATGTAAATTGTATTCTTCTAAAATTTCATCCACCACCGTCTTAGGCAGTTCTGATAAATAATACCTTAATAGGTCCATAAATTCGACCCTTTTCATACTAACCTCCCCAATAATTCTTCTACGCCTTTTATAAAGTCATTCCACTGATTAATCTGTACTTTGAAATTTTCCTTTCCCTCTTCCGTAAGCCTATAATATTTTCTCGGTGGCCCCGACTCCGACTCCTGCAAGTAGGACTCCACCAATCCACCATTACTAAACCGTCTTAGAAGGGGGTATATGGTACCTTCAGAAATATCCACATACTTGGAAATCTCTTCCACTAGCTCATAACCATAACAGTCCCTGTCATTTAGGAGAGCAAGTACCAATAGTTCAAGTACACCTTTTTTGAATTGTATATTCATCCCTACCTCCTGATTACATTATAATACATGCTACCGTGTAATGCAAGATACCAAATTAAAAATAGGAGCGAAAGTTTCAAAAACTTTCTATGAAAAGTTTATTTTTTTGTTTTGTAGGTCTAGGACCTACTACCTTTTTTTATTTCTAGTATAATTTCTCTTTTAACATTCAGGGACAGGATGAAGGGGACTTAAGATTTCCCCTCATATCCTATCCCTGAAACCCAACCTTTTACACCCTTAAAACGCTTGGGGATACCCCAAACCCCAGTAAAGGAAGTAGAAAGTCTTGTTGGATTTTCTTCTAGTTTTATAATTGTGTTTTGGAGACTTTCTTTTTCTCTATTGTCTCACTTCTAACATCTCAATTTTTTTCAGAGATGTTTCGACTCGCTACGCTCGCTCAACATGACAATGACGAAATATTTTCATTGTAGTATAGCTATTTTCTTCCATGAATGTCATTCTAAACGAAAATTTTTTGTAAAAAAATTGAAGTCGAAGAAGCTCGCATTTGATTTATCAAATGCGTTCTGCTTCTCCAACTTCTAACTTCTCATTTCTTACTTCTATATATTTTAATTCAATTTCGTAAACTCCATCTTTTCACATATTTGTGTAGTCCCCTGATGTAGAAAGATGGAAATCTACTTTAAACATATTACATCTATAAAATAAAATTTAATAATATAAAAAACTTGCTAAAAGTTTAATGGAACTTATTCTCGCTAGGGTCGTGAAATTTAACTACCTTAGCAGGAGCTCCCACTGCAGTTGAGTTGGCAGGAATGTCTGTGAGAACTAAGGCACCTGCCCCAATTTTTGCTCCTTCTCCAATTACCACTGGACCAAGGACAGTTGCACCTGTTCCAATTATTACGTTGTTGCCAACCGTAGGATGTCTTTTCCTTTCCTTTTCATTACCTGTTCCTCCAAGGGTTATGTTGTGGTACATGTGACAGTTGTCTCCAATCTCCGCAGTCTCTCCAATGACCACAGCCATGCCGTGATCAATAAAGAGGTTCTTGCCAATTTTTGCTCCTGGATGGATTTCAATGCCTGTTTTCTTCCTGGCTCTTTTTGAAATCCATCTTGCCAGTGTAGTGTGATTTTTTTCATAAAAGTAGTGGGCAATCCTGTGTCTCACGACGCAAGAAACTGTGGGATACATAAAGATTGCTTCAAATAAACTTTTACAAGCTGGGTCCTTTAGTAATATAAATTCCCCATATTTCTTAATTTTTTTTAAATACTTAATCATTCTTAAATAGTTCAGTGGACATATATCTTTCAGCTGTGTCCGGTGCCACTGTAACAATATTTCCACCAAGTTCCTCTTGCATTTTTAGTGCACCTACAACATTAGCGCCAGCTGATATACCAACAAGTAGTCCTTCTTCACGAGAAAGTCTTCTTGCCATTTCTATTGCTTCTTCAGATTTAACAGTAATTGTCTTATCTAATAATTTTGTATCTAAAACTCCTGGGACAAAGTTTGCTCCAATTCCTTGAATCTTGTGAGGTCCCGCTTCTCCTCTTGTAAGAAGTGGAGATTCATCTGGTTCAAGTCCCCAAATTTTTATATTTTCATCCCTTGATTTTAAAAATCTTCCAACACCTGTTACAGTTCCTCCAGTTCCAATTCCTGCCATAAAGCCTGTGATGTCCTTCAAGTCTTCATAAATTTCTGGACCTGTTGTTTCTTCGTGTGCCACAGCATTGTATTTATTTTCAAATTGGTTTGGCATGAAGTAGTTTCCTGTATCAACAAGTTCCTTTGCTTTATCCACTGCCCCTTGCATTCCACCTTCTCCTGTAAGGATTAGGTTGGCACCAAAGGCTTCAATGAGTCTTCTTCTTTCAATTGACATAGATTCTGGCATTACAATATTTACCTTGTAACCAAGTGCACGGCCAATCATAGCAAGGGCAATGCCAGTATTGCCACTTGTCGGTTCAACTATTTCCATGCCTTCTTTTAGTGATCCGTCTTCTATGGCACCTTTAATCATGTAAAGGGCTGCCCTGTCTTTAACTGATCCTGCTGGGTTAGATTTTTCTACTTTTACAAAGATCTTTCCTCCACCAATGTTTTCTAATTGTACTAACTTTGATTCTCCAACTGTATCTAATAATTTTGTCATTTTCTTCCCTCCAATAAATTCTAAAAAAAAAGAGATTATATGGAATCATATAATCTTAAAATCTTTCTTAATATTTAAAAAAATTTAAAATATTGATTCACATTCAAATAAGTCCTATAAAATTTTTTATAGAACAACAACAGAATGCTTGGCTTGTGAAATTTTTAAAGTTATTTAAGTTTTTCATTTTTATCGCCTCATCAATATGTTTCGATTGTATTATTCTATACTTTATTTGTCAAGTATAATTCAAAAAACTTTAGATTTTCCTAAGGGAATACCCCATTAAATTTTTTATCTTATTTCCAATTTAAAAACTCCATCTTTGTCTACAGATAAAATTTCCACCTTCCCATGAAATTTTAACAATTTTTCAGTGTAGCCAACTATATTTTCTATTTTTTCATTGCCTGCTTTATCAAAATATCTTAAATCCACGGTACCTTCTTGAAAGTTTTCTGGTGGTATTGATTTTATTTTTAACTTCTCCTTTGCCTTTATCTCTCCAACTTTTTTCCAGTTTTCTTCACTGCTATATTTTATTTCAAAATTTTCTATGCTTTCTTCCGTTTTGTTGTAAAAAGTTATGGTTGATATGTTCTCTCTTTTTAAATAAAAAGCAACTGAAAGGACAATCAATATTCCAATTATTAAAGTAATTTTTCTCTTCATCTTTACCTCCTTGGTGAAATAATTATATATTTTCACAGATACATTGACAACTGTCGATGTGAGTTATATAATAAATATATCGATAGATATCAATGTGAGGTGTGAAATGAAAGAAAAACAACTACTTTTAATTTTCAAATGCCTCTCCGATTCAAATAGGCTCCAAATTTTAAATTATCTTGGAGATGGAGAGTTATGTGCATGCGAATTGTTAGAATTTTTGCACATATCCCAGTCTACCCTGTCCTATCATATGAAGATAATGCTTCAGTGTGGGCTTGTTAAGGTAAGACAGGTAGGAAAGTGGTCCTACTACAGGATTGATAAAGATGTTTTTGTAGATTTTAAAAATTATATAAATGATTTAAAGTACTCAGATAAAAAAAGAAGTGAATGTTAGGAGGGTCTTATGGATAAAGAAAAAAATAAAACTTTAGGTGAAAGTGAAATTAGAAAATCCGTTAGAGATTTTTATACTAATATTGCAACTGGAAAGGAAAAGACAAAGGTTGACTCCGACAATCTTAATAGAGCCCTTGGCTACTCAGAGGAACAACTTAAATCTGTTCCTGAAGAAGCTAACATGGGCCTTGGATGTGGCAATCCTCATGAAAAGGCAAAGCCAGCCATAGGCGAAACAGTGCTTGACCTTGGATGTGGAAAGGGCTTTGATGTTTTTATTGCCGCAAAGGCCGTTGGTGATGAAGGTTATGTAATCGGCGTAGACTCAAGTATTGATATGGTTGAAAAGGCAAGGTACATCGGTAAGAAAAGAAAGTTTAATAATGTTGACTTTCGTCTTGGAGAAATTGAATACCTTCCTGTGGCGGACAATACTTTGGATATTGTTATTTCAAATTGCGTTATAAATCTATCCACTCAAAAGCAACAGGTCTACAATGAAATTCATAGAGTTTTAAAAAAGGGTGGACGAATTGGAATTTCAGATATAACACAGGCAAAACCGCTACCTCAATCAGTATTGGATAATCCTAGAATGTATGGAACATGAGTTGCAGGATCTGTAACCTTGGATAGGTTAGTAGAAATTCTTAAAAATGCAGGCTTTGTAAATATTGATATAGATACTAAAGATGTTACTGATGAATACGCCGCAAAGT
Source organism: Mediannikoviicoccus vaginalis (assembly GCF_928097925.1). GTDB lineage: Bacteria > Bacillota > Clostridia > Tissierellales > Peptoniphilaceae > Mediannikoviicoccus > Mediannikoviicoccus vaginalis. The sequence continues at coordinate 1,675,788 of NZ_CAKMRI010000001.1, read as the reverse complement.
GGGGTATTACTGAAGTTAATTTGAAGGACTATATTAGGAGTTCAACAATAACAGCATACAAATAGGGGTGGAAAGTTTTAAAAAACTTTCCATGAAAATTTTTTATTACTTAAAGTTTTTTTAACTTTTAAAAATTTTGTTTTATTAACAATATCGTTCCTAATTTTAGGGGCAGGATGAAGGAGATTGCGATTTCCCCTCATATCCTGCCCCTAAAACCCCATCCTTTTACACCCTTAAAACGCTTGGGGACACCCCAAACCCCAGTGAAAAATGAAGAAAATCTTGTTGGATTTTCTTTGTTTTTGTAGTTATGTTTCCAACAAATTATTATTACCAGATTCTTATTTCCAACCAAGGTCTTACTGTATATGAGATTCTTCGACTACAATTTTTTTGTTCCAAAAAAATTTCGAAAATGGTACCCCTTTTTCAAATAAATCTCTTAAAATTAATGACAAAAACTTTGCTTCTCATAAAAACACTCGTGCGGAGTTAAATATCCTATTGAACTATGAGGTCTTTCAGTATTGTAATAATTAGTCCAATATTCTACTATCATCTTGTATTGTTCTACAGTGTAATGTTTCACTGACCCTATTTCTGTTTTCATGCTCTTAAAGAATGTTTCTATGAATATATTATCTACTGGTCTATATGGTCTGGACATACTGCTAATTATCCCATTTTCTTTTAAAGTTGATTGAAACAACTTACTTGTGAACTGTGGTCCTCTATCTGAAAGTATCATATCTGGCTTACCATACTTTCTTATCGCTTCTTCTAATGTGTCAACCGCAAACTGTGCATCCATTTTAAATGATTGTTTGTTTCCTACAAGCACCTTCCTTTTTATGTCTATTATTGCACAAGTATATACCTTTTTCTCAGCTGTTTTTTGTTCTGTAAAGTCTATTGCCCAAGCATTTACTTTATCTTGTTCTTCTTCTGGCATTTCGTTATATATGTTTTCTGATACGTATTTTTCACTAGTTTCTTCACATGTATATACGTTCTTTATTCTAGGTCTACCATATTTACCTACTAGCCCTAGTTCTTTCATAATGTTACTTATTTTCTTCTCTGAAAAAACTATATTATCCCTTTGTAGACACACTTTAAGCATTCTTCTTCCGAAGCTTCTATTATGCTTTATGAACATTTCTTTAACTAGATTTTTTTCTTCTTCAGTATATCTTGGTTTCCTAGGGTTTTTTCTTCTGTAGTAGTATCTTTGCTCATTAATATTCAATACTCGGCATACTATGCGCACTGGATATTCTGTTAGATGTTCCACCGCAAAGTCTACTATCTTATCTTCTTCTTCGCAAAGTATGCCTCGGCTTTTTTTAATATTTCATTCTCCATTTCAAGTTCTTTTAATCTTTGATATATTTCAAGATCTCGTCCTGGAACTACTCCTTTTCCAGACATTCCTATTTCAGCATGTTTATTATATTCATCAACCCATCTATGGATTGTTTGTCTATCTAGGTCATACATTTTACATATTTCTGATGTTTTCATGTTTCCTAAAAGCTTAAGTTGTACTATTTTGATTTTAAATTCTTGAGAGAATGTTCTTCTTTTTAATTTTGACATTTAATTTTCCCTTCTATTTTGTAATTAAAATGATTTGCTCTTAATTGTTATGAAGTTTTTTCTAAAGGTTCTGTCAAGGAGAAAAGCGAAGCGATCCTTGACGGGTTCTTTGAAAAAACTAGAATTTAAGAGCCAGCAAATCATTTAGTCTGTCATTAGCGATGTATATGATTTCATTATACCATTCTCTTCCGCTCAGAATGACATCCAGGAAAGATTTTCGCCATATAACAAAGAATCCATGTCGTTACTGTCATCTTGAGCGGAAAAATTCCGAAGAAATTTTGGAGTCGAAAGATCTCACTTTCCGTTAGGAAAGTGTCGCTAACAGCGACAATTCTTTAGAAATATTAGCTCTGCTATGTCAGACAAGCTGAAACACTCTTGCCTTACAACATATTGTTAAAGAATTCGAAGTATCTTACTAAATAATATCCGGCTCCTGCTGAAATTAGGTTTGCTATAAAGGCATATAGCATAGGCATGGCAGGTTTTTTATTTTCTGGCAAGTTTTGATTAAGTCTTTTCTTGTAAATAACTCCTTCTATTATAAACACCGCTATCTCACATGGTATAAGTATTATGGCAAATGCGAGGAAGCCATAAAAATACAAAATCAAACTTATTGCAAGGTTTAGTAAAACTTGTGTTAAAATATTTGTCTTTATTATGAGCTTTGTTTGATATTTTGTCGGTTTAAACATCGCTAAGGCCACAAGGTATTCAATTATTATTGTTAGTACAAGTCTAAGTATGAAACTTTTTATCTCTTTATTTATATCCCTAACCTTTTTAATACTTATTTCATTATCAAAATAATAAACTTCATCTTTTAAGTCCATATCATTATAGTTTAGCTTGAAATTCGAATTAAATGCATAGCGACTATATGGTTTTGAGATAAGTGCGAGGTTTTGCTCCGGAAAGTAAAGTGCAATTTTAAAATCTTGTGGTGGATAGTAGGACCAGGAGTATGTGCCGTTACCTTTAAGCAAGTCTAAGTTGCCTAAAAAGTAGTACTCGTCCTTGTCTTTAATGGATTTAAATTTATTAAAACCTTCTTCTAAATAATCTTCGTGACTTTGCAGTTCAGTGTCCTTAGAGAATGGTCCTGTAGATTCTTCTTTTGAAAGTAGTGTTATGTATACTTCTTGATTTTCTTTTAAATTATTTACTTCAATATTCACCGATGGCTTCGGTCCCATATCTGCCATGGCAGTGCTTGGCATAAGGACTAAAAGTATTAGTAATATTAAAACCGGCAAATTTTTTCTTGTTTTCATAGTTGCCTCCTATCTCGTGGTTAATATTATTATACCCCATCAAAAAAATAATTTTATAATTTGATATAAAATCTCTAACATCCAACATCTAACATCTCGCTTCTTATTTCTCACCTCACAATAAAAAAACACCCAAGGTAATCCTCAGGTGTTTTGTTTTATTCTTTTTCAAATTCGAAGTCAAAATGTAGTGGCTTTCCAGATTTTACTTGTCTGTCATAGTCTCTTAATATATCTCTCGCTTCTTTTCCTAAGAAGAATATTGCTATAACATTTGGTAATGCCATTAGTCCCATTGCTGTATCTGCAAGGTCCCATACGAAACCTTCTTGTAATGTTGTTCCATAAAGTAAGAACGCAAGTACAACGAATTTAAACATTCCAACTACTTTTTTGTTTTTGTTCACTAATAGTTTTACATTTGATTCTGCAAAGAAGTACCATCCAACTATTGTTGTAAGTGAGAAGAAGGACAATGCTACTGATAGGAAAATTTCTCCAAATGAACCAAATCCATTAGCGAATCCAGTTTGTGTCATAAGTGTCGCTGTCTTTTCCATTGTCGCTGCAGGTATTGTTGGGTCATAGCTTCCTGATGTTAATGAAACTAGAACTGTACACATACAGATTAGGAAAGTTGAAATAAACACTCCTATCATGGCTATAAAACCTTGTTCTGCTGGGTGGTCTGCTCCTGCAACCGCATGTGAATGTGGTGTTGAACCCATTCCTGCTTCGTTTGAGAACAGTCCTCTTGCAACTCCAAATCTAATAGATTCTTGTATTCCAATTCCAAGAATACCACCGTTAATGGCTTTAGGGCTAAATGCTCCTTGGAAAACCATCTTTATTGCTGGTATTATGTTTGATCTATAGAATATTATTATTAATATTGCTCCAAATACATATGCAAAGGCCATTACAGGTACTACCTTTTCTGTAAAGCCTGCAATTCTTTCCATTCCTCCTGTAAGAACTGCCGCTACAACTGCAAGTAGTCCTAGTGAAACCCAAACTTTTGGTAGGTTGAATGATGTACTAACTGATACTGCAACTGAGTTTGATTGTACCATTATACCTACAACTCCCAGGGCCACTACGCAGAAGAATGCAAATATATATGAAAGCGTCTTATTTTTTAAACCATTTTTAATGTAATATGCTGGTCCCCCAACAAGTTCTCCATTGTTTAATTCTCTATACTTTTGTGCAAGTACCGCTTCCGCAAATATGGTTGACATTCCAAAGAAAGCTGAAAGCATCATCCAAAATGCTGCTCCCGGTCCACCAGATGCAACTGCTGTGGCAACACCAATTATGTTACCTGTTCCAACTTGTGCTGCAATTGCCGTTGAAAGTGATTGGAATGGCGTCATTCTACCTGCTGGTACTTCAACTTTATTTATTATATCTTTAATCATCCTCTTAAGTGCAGGGAATACTCTCTTGAACTGTGGGAACTTCAATAGCACTGTCATGTAGATACCAAGTCCTACAAGTCCAAATAAAAGTATATAGTCCCAAAGAGCAATGTTTATAATTTTTATAACTTTTTCGATTAACTCCATTTAGTTAGTACTTTCCTCCTTGTTCTTTATATATCTTTCTGATATTCTCCAAATTACCCATATGATTGCAGATCTTACGAATGCTGCTAAAAATATTGCGGAAAAGTTTTCAGTAACTAGTCCAAAATCAGATACTGAGAATCTAATCAGTGATTCTGCTGCGTTTGCACCGAAGTCACAAATCATAAGTAATAGGATAATTGGGTTATTTTGTTTTGGATCTTCTTTTCTAACAAGAATATAAAATAAAAGTCCATATGCAATATAGAAGAAGATTTCCAGTGAGTAAGATAAAATAATTTTACCGTCTAGACCTGTTATAAATGAAGCTTCTATTAGTCTCATTATAAATACGCCCAATCCTGTGGCACATGAAAGGGATATTGGATTTATGTCTTCAAAAAGTAAAATTCCAACTACCATAACTATAATACCCATAGAAACTCTTAGGTCTGTCTCGCCTATGGAAAGGTTAAGAAGTGATAGTAAACTTGCCATAAGCACTATTTGTGATTGCTTTTTCATTTGTACTTCCTTTCATTTAATTTAATACTAAAAAAGAGATATTAAAATATCTCTTTTCTACCTTATTACCTTAACTTGTAATTGACTTATTGTCAACCTTTTCATTAAAAATCCGGTTCCAATAGTCCATAGTTTCCATCTTTTCTCTTATAAACCACTTTAACCACATCGGTTTCTGAATCTAGGAATACAAAGAAGTCGTGGCTTATAAGTTCCATTTGAAGAATTGCCTCTTCAGAGTCCATTGGCTTTAGACCAAATTTCTTAACTTTTACAATTTTTTTAGCTTCTTGAGCCTTTGTTTCATTTTCCTCTATATTTTCAAATCTAATAGTCTTTCCACTATTATATCTCTTTTGTAATTTTGTCTTATGCTTTCTAATTTGAGCTTCAAGGGAATCTACAACTCTGTCTAAAGAATTTCTTATGTCATCGGAAGCTTGTTCCGCTCTCAAAACTGCACCTGGTATGAGTATGGTCACCTCTGCTTTCTCTGAGTTTCCCTCTTTGCTATAAGTGATTCTTGCTTCAATGTCTTCTGCAAAGTACTTTTCAAGTTTGCTTACTTTCTTTTCAGACATTTCTTTTAAGTTGTCACCAACTTTATAATTTTTTCCTACATGAGTAAATTTCATACTAATACCTCCTCTAATAGTTTTTTTAACTATTTGTTGTATTTTATTTATACCCAAAGGCAAAATTTATAACCCTATATTTATTCAATAATCTCTAAATTTTTCTTGGGATTATTTCCTTGTGGATAATGTGGATAACTTTGTGGAAAACTGTTATTCTTCACCCCTTTTATGTTTATAAGTCTATGGAAAACTTATTTTAGTATGTAAATTGAGGTAAAAATTATACAAATTGTGTAAAAGATGAATAAGTTAATTGCCCTTTTACAGCATAAAATAAATTCTTATGAAATTTTTCATACTTATGTTATGATAGATGAGAACTTTTATTATATTAGATAGGTGATTTAATGGAGAAAAAGAAAGACTATAAAATAATCTTCACTAAAGATTTTTTCAAAGAGTTATTAACTAGAATTAAAGTTGACGATATTATGGTTATGTCCTATCAAGTAAGCTACAATCTCCTACTTGCGGTCATACCGACCTTCGTTATTATTATAAATATAATTATTGCATTTATGTCTGAAAACTTAGCCTATATAAATGAACTTGTGAACAAACTTCCAGAACAAGTACAGCCTTTTTTAAATTCAATTCTTGACTTTATAATAACCCAAAGGTCCACAGGAATACTTTCCGTCGGAGTTTTAGCCGCATTCTACACGGCGTCAAGAGGTATAAAGGCAATGAGAAAGGCTTTTGACAAGTCCTTCAATAAGGATAACTATGGCAAATCATTTATTAAGGACCAGGCTTTGTCAGTGTTTTTTACACTGCTTCTCACACTTGTTATAGTGGCACTTATATTTGGAATGGCTTCAGGCCCAGAACTATTAAAGAAGATACTAAAGGTTTTAAATATTCCAAGGGAAATAATAAACGAGCAATTTATAAACTTACTAAGAATTTTAATTCCACTTGGAGTGATGATTTTAGTATTTACCGTAGTCTATTTAATTGGTGCATCGGAGTCAATTAAAAATAGAATACCTTTAAAACCAGCCCTTTTAGGAGGACTATTAGCAACAACACTTTGCTCCTTAGTAAGTGTGGGATATGGAATTTATGTTTCAAAGTTTTCCAATATGCAGTCCATCTACGGTCCACTGGTAGGTATAATGATATTTTTGATTTGGATAAATTACATCGTCCTTAGCATACTAATCTCGGGAGAATTTATTGCCACAATACTTTGCAAGATCTATGGCTATGGAATAAATGAAACAGAAAAACTTGAAAGAAAAATTGAGAAGAAAAAAATATCGTCATTTATATCAAAACAAAAAGACTATCATGAAGATATATAAAAAAATAGGCCTTGGACTTCCAAGGCTCTTTTTTATTCTAATGAATTTTGATATCCTTCAAGTTTAGAAGTACAATGAGGACATCTAGTAGCTCCTATTGGTATCTCTGTCTCACAATGAGGACAGTTCTTTGTTGTTGGATCTGCTTCTGGTTCTTTTCTCTTAAATTTATTCATTGATTTTACAATCAAGAATAATATAAATGCAATGATAATAAAGTTTATAATTGCTTGAATTACTGCACCATATGGTATTTCAACACCTGCCACAGTTGCCATTAAATCTTCAAACTTAACCCCTGCTGTTGCTGCAGATACGATATTCATTAAAATAGTTACGATTGATTCTACAATTTTACCAAAAGCGCCAGCTATAATAACCCCTATAGCCATGTCCATTACATTGCCTCTCATGGCAAATTCTTTAAATTCTTTTAACATAATATCCCTCCTTCCTAGTTCATTTTACCCCTAAAAAATGTTTTAAAACATAATTGTAATTTTAAAAATAAAATATAATCATAAAAAAACCTCCCACTTCTAGGGAGATTTTTAATCTAAGCTTATGGACAGATTTTCACTAAGAATTATTTCTTGTATTTTTTCAAACCTACCTTCCTTCCTAAGTTCAAGAAAGGTTTCTTTATAGACAGAAGTAACATCTTCACTTTGGCTGTTTAAAATTTTTACATCTTCATCATCGGCGAATCTGTCTAAAACATTTTTAAGTATTTCGTTGTTTTCATTGTTATTAGAAAGAAAAGTGTTTAAAGCCACTTCCTCTCTAACATTCTCCATCTCTATGTTCTTGTAAATTAGACTTCCTCCTAAAATTAAGTTTAAAATTAGAGAAAGGCACAAGATAAAATTCTTTTTATTCTTAAAATGCATTAGGATCCCCTGGATCTAAATTATTTTCAGATTTTTGACCATATCCTATGGAAATATCTTTTTCAATCATAAATTCTGTTATTCCGTCATAATCCTTGTTATCATATAACTTTAATAGCTCATCCCTGTACTCTTCAGTTACATCCTTACTAGTCTTATTTTCAGTTATAGTAGCATTTTCTTCACTCTTAAGAGCTTCCATGGCATCATCCGTGCCACTGTGGTCTTGAGGCTGTGCCTTATCCACATTTGTAATTAGCTCTTCCATGGACATTTTCGCAACGGTCTTTTCCAAATTTATAAACTTATATGCAAAAAAACCATTAAAGCCTAAAGAGATTACTAGAAGTAACCCTAAAACCTTTTCCTTGTTTTTTATAATAGCCCTCCTTTGTTTGGTAATAGTATTATACCCTAAAGAATTAATTCAAAGCTTTTTAAAAATAGATTATCTGCTTATTCTTTAATTTAATGTTGTAAAATAAAAAAGCCTTTACTTAATTTACAACATTGTTTTATACTAGTTTTATTGGAGGTGTAAAATGTCTGATTTAAAAAAGTATTTTAATTTTGTAAAAGTTTTTAAATGGCAAATCATTTTTGGATTTGTTATTGGAATATTAACTCTTTTTACAACTTTATTACTGCCAAAAATCATTGGAACATTAACTAGCTATATTGAGTCTGGAAACTTAAGTCTAGCGATTATAAAAAAATATTCATTAATTATTTTAGCTGTGGGGATTTTTAATTACATAGCAAATGGAATTTGGAATTATATTTTCTTTAGAAACTACTACTATGTGGACAGTGAGGTTCGTGTTCGAATCTTTTTTAAGGCCCTTTCCCAAAGTCCGGGGTTTTTTAAGGTAAATCCAATTTCCGATATTATTAACAAAGCTACTTCAGACTCTGCTAATATTGCTGATGTGGCGGGCTATGGCCTTATGACTTTGATGGACGGGATTTTATTTCCCATCCTCGTATTTTATTATATGTTTAATATTTCGCCAATTTTAACTGTGGTTCCTCTTATCGCCCTACCTATTATGGTTTATTTTATAACTTTGGTTAGTAAAAATTATGACAAGAGATATCTTTCTTTGAAGAAGTCCATGGACTCTTTACATGAGTCGGCACTTGAAACCTATAACGGTATTAAGGTGATTAAGACTTTTAATCTGTCTTCTATTATGGGCAAGATGTTTATGAAGAAGGTTGATAAGAACTTGGATGAGGAACTTAGGTTACAAAAGATAAACACTTTATATATGCCAATTGTTGAAATTATTTCTGGAATTGCGGCGGTTGTTTCTTTTGTGCTTGGTGCAAGACTTATTAAGGAAGGTTCAATTAGTTATGGGGACCTTGTAACTTTTTCCATGTATCTAATGTACTTAACTTGGCCTGCTTTTGCCATTAGTGACTGCATTATAATTTTTAAATCGGGAAAGAACAGTTTGAAGAGGGTTGAAAATTTAATTGAAATTGAAGATGAATATGACAAAGGCATTGAACTTTCTAATATTGATTCTGTGGAATTTAAAAATCTTTCCTTTAGTTATCCTGGAAATGACAGTTTCAAACTATCTGAAATTAACCTTTGTCTCGAAAAAGGCAAAAGATATGGTGTTGTAGGAAAAACTGGAAGTGGTAAGTCCTCTATTCTTCGTATGATTATAAGGGAGTACCCTGATTTTAGTGGCGAAATTTATATTAATGGCGTTGCTGTTAAAGAAATTAACTTTGATACTCTTAGAAAGAAAATAGGCTATGTGCCTCAAGAACACTTTTTATTTAGTAAATCCATTGGGGACAATATAAAATTCTTTCGAGATGTGGATAGCGAAGGTGTAATGGAGGCCATAAAAATTTCTGACTTTGAGAAAGATTTAGAAAATCTTACCAATGGCATCGACACTTTAAGTGGTGAACTTGGCGTTAGTTTGTCCGGGGGACAAAAACAAAGAGTTTCACTGTCACGAGCAGTTTTAACCGATGTTGATTTACTTGTGCTTGATGATGTACTTTCTGCCGTTGACAACAATACTGAAAAAAATATTTTAAATAATCTCTCATCTAGTTTCAACAATAAGATTGTTGTTATGACAAGCCATAAGATAAGTGCAATTAAAGATTTTGACGAAATTCTTGTAATAGATGATGGAAAGATTGTTGAAAGAGGAAATTTTGAAACCCTAATTAAAAATAAAAAATGGTTTTATGAACAGGCCTTGAGTCAGGGGGTATTAAATGGAAAATAATGAAAAGAAGTTTCGAAAAGGTACTGGACGACTTATGTTGGATACTCTTTCCAATGTACGATTTGATTTATTCCTTGGAATTGTCCTGTCCTTAGTGGCGACTTTTTTAGGCCTTCTATCGCCTATTATTTTAAAGAAACTAATTGATGTGGAGATTTCTCCAAAGGTTGGAATAGTAAATAAAAAGTCTTTTATTGTAACTTCTCTTTTGTATATGGGGTCAATTTTATTTACCAATGTTTTCGATTATGTTAAGGTGTTGCAACTTAAAAGAACTTCAAACAAGGCTGCCCACAGCCTTAGGGAAAGACTTTACTTTCACACTTTGAAACTTCCCCTATCTTTTTATGACAAGACTCCCGTTGGTAAAATATCCTCTAGGGTGGTTAGCGATATTGACCAGGTTAAGGAAATATTTTTCTATGGATTTGCCACTGCATTCTCCTCAGTCTGTTTTATAATTGGTTCAATTATATATGTTATGAGCAAAGACTTTTATGCCGGGCTTATACTATGTGTTCCAGTACCAATTATGATTATATTGATTGTGGTCTATAATAAATATTCTGCAAAGTTACACATTGGATATCGTAAAAAGAGGTCTAAGATAACTGCAGATTTAAACGAAAACTTAAATGGAGTTTTTATTATAAGAGCATTTGGAGTGACCGATGAAGCCTATGATGAATTTAAAGAAAAAAACGAGAAGCTCTATAAAATTGGACTTAAAATCGAAGTGTTTGACTCGCTATTTTCTTGGAACTTGTCGGACCTTTTGAGAATGCTTTCCACAGTTGTTATTGTGTATGTGGTGGGCAAGGGAATTTTAAATGATAGCCCTGTAATGACAGTTGGCTTTATGCTACTTTTAATCCAATATAATAATAGCATCTATGAAAATATCACAAATACATTGAGACGTATGAATATACTTGAAAAGGCCCTTGGTTCTGCCCATCATATTACAGAAGTTTTAGATGAAAAATTTGAGTATGAAGGAAAAAATAAGTTGAAAGATGTTAGTGGTGATGTAGAATTTAAAGATGTTAACTTTTCCTATGTTGAAGGACTTCCCGTTCTTCATAACATTAACTTTCATGCACCAATAGGTTCTAAAACAGGAATTGTAGGAGATACTGGCTCTGGAAAAAGCTCCATTATAAATTTAATTTTTAGATTTTATAATGTGGATAGCGGCAAGATTTTAATTGATGGAAGGGATATTAAAGATTTTCGTTCCAGCGAACTTAGAAAACATATGTCATTGGTGTTGCAAGATCCCTTTATATTTAAAGGAAACCTTAGAGATAATATTGCCCTTGGATATGAACATAGTGACGAAGAAATTTTAAAAGCACTTAAGTTATCCGGTGGAAGTTACATGTATTCAAAGTTAAATGACGGACTTGATAGTAACTTAAATGGCGAAGGAGTTGGACTGTCCCTAGGAGAAAAACAGATTGTAACATTTGCAAGATCCATATTAATGGACCCAAAGATATTAGTACTTGACGAAGCAACGGCTTCAATTGACTCAGAGACAGAAAAATTTATTCAAATGGGCCTTGAAAACCTAATGAAGGGAAGAACTTCATTTATTATTGCCCATAGACTTTCTACAATAAAAGACTGTGACCAAATTATTGTGTTGGAAAAAGGTAAAATTGTAGAAATTGGAAAACATGAAGAGTTAATGAAAAAACGTGGAAAGTATTATGAACTTAATATGAAAGAAAAGAAAGATAAAACTGTTTAGAAGTAAAAAGGTTGTAGGGTTACCTTACAAAACAATTCAGGAGACTTTTACAGTTGCTTTTCATTGAAAAGCAACTGAGATTCTTCGACTTCAATTTTTGCTTTGCAAAAATTTAGAAAATGGTACCCCTTTTTCAAATAAATCTCTTAAAATTAATGACAAAAACTTTGCTTCCCATAAAAACACTCATGCGGAGTCAAATATCCTATTGAACTATGAGGTCTTTCAGTATTGTAATAATTAGTCCAATATTCTACTATCATCTTGTATTGTTCTACAGTGTAATGTTTCACTGACCCTATTTCTGTTTTCATGCTCTTAAAGAATGTTTCTATGAATATATTATCTACTGGTCTATATGGTCTGGACATACTGCTAATTATCCCATTTTCTTTTAAAGTTGATTGAAACAACTTACTTGTGAACTGTGGTCCTCTATCTGAAAGTATCATATCTGGCTTACCATACTTTCTTATCGCTTCTTCTAATGTGTCAACCGCAAACTGTGCATCCATTTTAAATGATTGTTTGTTTCCTACAAGCACCTTCCTTTTTATGTCTATTATTGCACAAGTATATACCTTTTTCTCAGCTGTTTTTTGTTCTGTAAAGTCTATTGCCCAAGCATTTACTTTATCTTGTTCTTCTTCTGGCATTTCGTTATATATGTTTTCTGATACGTATTTTTCACTAGTTTCTTCACATGTATATACGTTCTTTATTCTAGGTCTACCATATTTACCTACTAGCCCTAGTTCTTTCATAATGTTACTTATTTTCTTCTCTGAAAAAACTATATTATCCCTTTGTAGACACACTTTAAGCATTCTTCTTCCGAAGCTTCTATTATGCTTTATGAACATTTCTTTAACTAGATTTTTTTCTTCTTCAGTATATCTTGGTTTCCTAGGGTTTTTTCTTCTGTAGTAGTATCTTTGCTCATTAATATTCAATACTCGGCATACTATGCGCACTGGATATTCTGTTAGATGTTCCACCGCAAAGTCTACTATCTTATCTTCTTCTTCGCAAAGTATGCCTCGGCTTTTTTTAATATTTCATTCTCCATTTCAAGTTCTTTTAATCTTTGATATATTTCAAGATCTCGTCCTGGAACTACTCCTTTTCCAGACATTCCTATTTCAGCATGTTTATTATATTCATCAACCCATCTATGGATTGTTTGTCTATCTAGGTCATACATTTTACATATTTCTGATGTTTTCATGTTTCCTAAAAGCTTAAGTTGTACTATTTTGATTTTAAATTCTTGAGAGAATGTTCTTCTTTTTAATTTTGACATTTAATTTTCCCTTCTATTTTGTAATTAAAATGATTTGCTCTTAATTGTTATGAAGTTTTTTCTAAAGGTTCTGTCAAGGAGAAAAGCGAAGCGATCCTTGACGGGTTCTTTGAAAAAACTAGAATTTAAGAGCCAGCAAATCATTTAGTCTGTCATTAGCGATGTATATGATTTCATTATACCATTCTCTTACGCTCAGAATGACATGGCGAGGTGTATTGGCTTTGTACAAAAAAAGATGTTCAACATATTTACAGTGCCGAAGGCACAGAAAGGAAAGCCTTAGCTTTCCAACTACTTTCTAAAAGGGGTCTTGGGGATATCCCCAAGTCGTTGGGAGGTAAAGGGGGTTCTCCAAGGGGGATAGGAACCGTACGAAACGGTGCCTTTTCCCCCTTGGTGGAATAAAAAGTGAAAACATATTAGAAATAAAAAGGTCGTAGGGTAAAGCCCTACATAACACAAATAAAATTCTGCATTAAAAAAAGCTCTTTAAAGAGCTTTTTTATTCTTGGCACCCCCAACCGGACTCGAACCAGTGAATCTCCCTTAGGAGGGGAGTATTATATCCAGCTTAATTATGGGGGCTAATATATATTTAGTAGACTCTTTGTTCTTAGACGTACATCTCTGCCAAGTCTTTTTAGTCTAACTGAAAAGCTGGCTTTGTTGTAATCTTGTCTAACAACTAGGTCAACATCATATACTTTACCATTATTGCCTGTAATATTCAATACCCCGACTTTGTCTCCAGCTTTGAAAGGTCCGCTTTCTGTCACTTGATATTTCTGTCCTACGATAAAGTTGTTGTTCTTGTCGTAAACAGCTTTTTGGTCGGTTTCTGGATAGATGTCTATATATCCTTGGTCGATTGAGTTTACATATATCTTTTGATACACTTTGTCGTTATCTATGATTGGTCCGTTAACGTAGTTTCTTGTAATATAGTCTACTATCTCTCCAACTATTTTCTGTCTGTCCTGTGGACTTCCTGCGCCCATTATAACTGCTAAAAATCTTTCATTCTTTAAGGTTTCATTTTTTAATGGTCTAAATGTAGAAATAACACAGTATTTTGCAAGGTCTGTAGTCCCTGTCTTAAGTCCGTCCACTCCTGGTTCTATGCCAACTAGTGGAATTGTGGTCGGTTTATCTATTTTGTATTTTGTATTTACATATCTTGTCATTGATGAAAGTTCAATAATCTCAGGGTATGTGTCTAGAACGTATTTGGACATTTTATAAACATCTCTTACTGTCATGGAGTTTTCTATGTCTCCTTCTGGAAGGCCAGTTGAGTTTATAAAGTTTGCCTTTTCAAGTCCAATCTCTTTTGCTTTTTCATTCATAAGATTTACAAAACTCTTTTCGTCTCCTGAAACTTTAACTGCCAATGTGTATGCAGCGTCATTTCCTGAAACTACTATAAGTCCTTCTAGTAAATCATTTACAGTTACTTCCATGTCAGGTTGTAAATGCATTGAAGATCCTGGTACTTGTGCCATGTCCTTTGTAATTTTTACAATGTCGGATACTTTTAGTTCTCCTGTGGAAATTTTTTCCTTTACTATTATATATGTCATAAGCTTTGTGATACTTGCAATGTACACTTCTTCGTCCATGTTGTTTCCACTTATAAAGCTATCTGTATCGTAGTCTAAGATCATATATCCCTTGGTTCTTGGGCCAAAGTGAAGTGGAGACTGTGCAAATGCAACTTGTGGAACAAGTAACATAAAAGCTAAGACTAATGATAAAATCCTCTTTTTCATATTTCCTCCCAATAACAATATATTATATTATATCACAAAGGAGGTCTTTGCAAAGAAAATAGCCCTTATATAAGGACTATTTCATAATTATTTTTCTATTTTTTTGCAGTTTCTCATGTAAGGAACTAGTGCATCTGGAATTGTAACTGAGCCATCTTCATTTTGATAATTTTCTAATATGGCTGCGAAGGTTCTTCCTATGGCAAGGCCTGATCCATTAAGAGTGTGAAGGTATTGAACCTTTTTGTTTTCATCTCTATATTTTATATTGGCACGTCTTGCTTGGAAGTCTAAGAAGTTTGAGCATGAAGAAATTTCTACAAATCTTCCATAGCTTGGCATCCACACTTCTACGTCGTAGGTCATGGTTGAACTAAAACCTAAGTCACCACTACATAGTTTTACAACTCTATATGGAATTTTTAAAAGTCTTAATACTTCTTCTGCGTTGTCAGTTAATTTTTCAAGTTCATCAAAGGAATCTTCTGGCTTAACAAACTTAACCATTTCCACCTTGTCAAATTGATGGTTACGAATAAGACCTCTCGTGTCCCTTCCTGCAGATCCCGCTTCCGCTCTGAAACAAGGAGTGTATGCAGTGTAGTAAATCGGAAGTTCTTCTCCGTCTATAATTTCATCAGCAAGTAAATTTGTCACTGGAACCTCTGCAGTTGGAGCTAGGTACATGTCCTTTTGCGGTACATAGAACATGTCCTCTTCAAACTTAGGAAGTTGACCTGTTCCAAACATTGACTTTCTATTTATAAGTGCAGGAACCCAAACTTCCTTGTAGCCATGCTTTTCAACATGAAGGTCGACCATAAAGTTCATTAATGCCCTTTCAAGCTTTGCACCCATTCCCTTAAACACAGAAAATCTACTTCCAGATATCTTTGAACCTGCTTCAAAATCTAAAATACCTAAATCAGTACCAATATCCCAGTGAGCCTTAGGTTCAAAATCAAATTTTGTAGGTTCGCCCCAAGTTCTCATCTCTTCATTTTCACTGTCATCCTCACCAACAGGAACAGACTTGTCAGGAGTATTTGGAATTGAAAGAAGAAGCTCTTTTATTTTTTCATCAAGGTCATTAACAACTTCATCCATTTCCTTAATTTCATTTGAAAGCTCTTTCATTTGAGCAAAGATTTCAGTAGTGTCCTTGCCTTCCTTTTTCATCATAGGCACTTGTTTTGAAATACGATTTTGTTCCGCCTTTTTGCTTTCAACATCAGCTATGATTTCCCTTCTCTTTTCATCAAGAAGAATTACCTTTTCAATTGGAAAGTCTCCTCTTCTTGTAGAAAGCGCCTTAACAACTTCCTCTTTGTTATTTCTAATCCTCTTAATATCTAACATAACTCCTCCTCAAATAAGCTATTTTTTTCAAAAATTTCTAATATTTTGGAATAAAAAAATCCCGCTCCACCAAGGGACGAGATTACCCGCGTTGCCACCCTAATTACAAAATGTCACTTAATTTGGCTTGACTCCAAGACGGATTCAATAGTTCAGCATATGACCTTGCACCACCCGGCCACTCTCTAAAAAGCATTCCTACCTACTACTTCTTTTCAACATCAATATTAATTTACTTTAGTATATCATAGCCGTGAAGAAGAAGCAAGGAAATGTCTTTCCTTGCTATCTTTCTTTTGTTTTGTTTTTATTTTGTAGGGTTATACCCTACGACTTTTTTTATTTCTAATATATTTTCACTTTTTATTCCACCAAGGGGGAAAAAGGAACCGTTTCGTACGTTTCTTTCCCCCTTGGAAACCCCCTTTACCTCCCAACGACTTGGGGATATCCCCAAGACCCCTTTTAAAAAGTGGTAGGAAAGCTAAGGCTTTCCTTACTGTGCCTTACGGCACATAATGCTTCTATATAAGGATGTAACTCCTTCGGTACTGTCATCCGCGAGTCGAAGCATTCTTGACCTAACAGAAGACGTAGTCTTCGTTGTAGGTCAAATGTCGATCTCGTTTCACTTTCTGAAAGAAAGTGTCAGAAGGCGACCTCACATTTGAGTTATCAAATGTGTACATCTTTCCAACCTCTCACATCTAGCTTCTCACTTCTATTACAGAATATCTCTAAGACACCTTTTGTAAATTAGGAATAAAATACTCCGCTATGTCATTCTGAGCGAGCGGAGCGAGTCGAAGAATCTCGTACTTTAACCCGCGAAATATAAATCTCCAACTTCCTACTTCTAACTTCTCACTTTTCACTTCTTACTTCTAATATCGCAAATCAAAGTCAACTTCAAATCCTTGTTCTCTAATCCCTCTAATAAATTCTTCTTTATCTATAGTACCATTTTTAATGGCTTCTCTTATTCCCGGTCCTACGGCGATAGTAGGCGGATTATTAGGGTCAAGGTTAGCTCTTTGTTCTGATGGCTTCCAGCCTTTTTGACACCACATGCGAGTATTGTTGTTGTACTTTTGAAAAAGTTCTGTAAGTCTTTCAAATTGTTTTACTGTCAATTCAACTCCCACTTCAGAGAGTTCATCTGTAATATGTTCAAATATTTCTAATGGATTGAAATGACCAATATTTAATTTATAATTTGTTTTTCTCATAATCTTTTCCGCTTCTGTTCCTGAATATTTTTGGCGTAAGAACTCTTTTTCACTTTTTCTTTTTGTATAATCTATTTCAAAGCGTTCATGTAAATTTAAAAAGGAGAACTTACAAAGTTTCTTTCCTTTGTTTTTATTTGGAATTTCTTCTTTATAATCAACAATTATTGTTTTAGCGGTAGATTTTAAATTTGAAAGAAAATTATATAGATTAATTTCTTCCTGAGTCTTTTTAGGATTTGCATACGAAAGAAAATCTTTAGGCATTGCATATGGCTTATTGTGACGTTCTTCAAGAAGAATATATATTGATGCATGTTTTCCATAACCACGACCTACAAGCTTTTCCGACACTATAAACATATTAAGATCTTCGTCAACTTCATCGATGAATAGCTCACAAAATTTGTATATATAATATGGTTTAACCTCTCTTCTTGCTATCTTTGCAAATTCTACTATATCTTTTCTACGAAGATTTGGCTTATCTTTTAAACCCTTAAACACTTCCCACACATGTCTAAGTTCAATTATTCCATAGAGATTTGCACATGCTGAGAAAAATTTATTTAAATAATCTCGAGATTCTTCTGATAATCCAGATTGTTTATAAAGTCTTTCAATTGACTTCTCTGATAGGGGCTTAGGGTATGACATTTTTTCTTCCTTTCTTTATATAAGTTTTAGAATTATTCTAATTAAATTTATTATACCATCATTAAAAAATAATTACCTTGTTTTGAATATTTGTCAATATAAAGCAAATTGAAATTCATACGACGTTAGATTAAACCTATAAAATAACATATTAAGAAACTTTAGCGTGAACTTTCTTTTAGAAAGTTCACGAGATGTTTCGACTCGCTGTCGCTGAAAATGGTACCCCTTTTTCAAATAAATCTCTTAAAATTAATGACAAAAACTTTGCTTCCCATAAAAACACTCATGCGGAGTCAAATATCCTATTGAACTATGAGGTCTTTCAGTATTGTAATAATTAGTCCAATATTCTACTATCATCTTGTATTGTTCTACAGTGTAATGTTTCACTGACCCTATTTCTGTTTTCATGCTCTTAAAGAATGTTTCTATGAATATATTATCTACTGGTCTATATGGTCTGGACATACTGCTAATTATCCCATTTTCTTTTAAAGTTGATTGAAACAACTTACTTGTGAACTGTGGTCCTCTATCTGAAAGTATCATATCTGGCTTACCATACTTTCTTATCGCTTCTTCTAATGTGTCAACCGCAAACTGTGCATCCATTTTAAATGATTGTTTGTTTCCTACAAGCACCTTCCTTTTTATGTCTATTATTGCACAAGTATATACCTTTTTCTCAGCTGTTTTTTGTTCTGTAAAGTCTATTGCCCAAGCATTTACTTTATCTTGTTCTTCTTCTGGCATTTCGTTATATATGTTTTCTGATACGTATTTTTCACTAGTTTCTTCACATGTATATACGTTCTTTATTCTAGGTCTACCATATTTACCTACTAGCCCTAGTTCTTTCATAATGTTACTTATTTTCTTCTCTGAAAAAACTATATTATCCCTTTGTAGACACACTTTAAGCATTCTTCTTCCGAAGCTTCTATTATGCTTTATGAACATTTCTTTAACTAGATTTTTTTCTTCTTCAGTATATCTTGGTTTCCTAGGGTTTTTTCTTCTGTAGTAGTATCTTTGCTCATTAATATTCAATACTCGGCATACTATGCGCACTGGATATTCTGTTAGATGTTCCACCGCAAAGTCTACTATCTTATCTTCTTCTTCGCAAAGTATGCCTCGGCTTTTTTTAATATTTCATTCTCCATTTCAAGTTCTTTTAATCTTTGATATATTTCAAGATCTCGTCCTGGAACTACTCCTTTTCCAGACATTCCTATTTCAGCATGTTTATTATATTCATCAACCCATCTATGGATTGTTTGTCTATCTAGGTCATACATTTTACATATTTCTGATGTTTTCATGTTTCCTAAAAGCTTAAGTTGTACTATTTTGATTTTAAATTCTTGAGAGAATGTTCTTCTTTTTAATTTTGACATTTAATTTTCCCTTCTATTTTGTAATTAAAATGATTTGCTCTTAATTGTTATGAAGTTTTTTCTAAAGGTTCTGTCAAGGAGAAAAGCGAAGCGATCCTTGACGGGTTCTTTGAAAAAACTAGAATTTAAGAGCCAGCAAATCATTTAGTCTGTCATTAGCGATGTATATGATTTCATTATACCATTCTCGCTCGCTCAACATGACATCACGGAGAGATTAACATTTCTATGAAGAAGATGTACGAGATACATCATTTGCCGTAAGGCACAAAAAGGGAAAGCCTTAGCTTTACTACCAATTCCTGCCTCTAAAATTAGAAATAATAATGTTGTAGAATATTATTTCCTAAAGTTTATAAAAATTTGAAAACAATAAGGAAATAAAAAGAAGAGGGATTATATCTCTCTTCTATCTTCAATCGCTCTAAATATTGACATTTCATCAAAGTAGTCCAGGCTTACTCCTATTGGTATACCCTGGGCAATCTTTGTAACTTTTACGCCATATGGTTTTAATATTTCTGAAATCAGTCCCGATGTAAATTCTCCGTCTGTTGTTGAGGACAGTGAAAGTATAACTTCTTTTACTTCTCCCGTCTTTACTCTTTCAACTAATGAGTCTATATTTAAATTCTCTGGACCAATTTCATTTCTTGGCGACAATAGTCCACCTATTACATGGTACAGTCCTCTATACTCTCTGGCTTTTTCAAGGGAGATTATATTGGAGCTATCTTCCACAACTATAATCGTAGTTTTATCTCTACTGTCGTCGCTACAGATGTCGCAAAGGTCGCCATCTGTAATATTTCCACAAACCTTACACGGCTTTATATTTTCTTTTACATTTACTAAGGTCTTGGCAAGGTCTAGAACCTCCGCCTCGTCCATTTCAACTATTTTAAAGGCAAGTCTTCTTGCTGATTTTCTACCTATTGTAGGAAGAGCTGAAAGTTTAAGTATTAGCTCTTCCATATCTTTTGGATATAGTGCCATTTAATCACCTAAAATAATCCCGGAATATTTAAACCTCCGGTAAATTTACCCATGGATTCTTCAGTTGCGTTATTAACTTGGTTTAGTGCGTCATTAACTGCAACCATTAATAGATCTTGTAACATTTCCACATCATCAGGGTCTACAACTTCTTTGTCTATGTTTACAGATACAACTTCTCTCTTACCATTCATGGTAACTTCTATGCTTCCACCACCTGCAGATGCAGTAAACTCAGTTTGTTCAACCTTTTCTTGAGCCTCTTCCATATCCTTTTGCATCTTTTGCATTTGCTTCATCATATTGTTCATGTTTGGCATTCCGCCTCTTGGGAATCCACCTCTTTTTGCCATAATAATCCTCCTATATAAAATCTATATTTTCTTTTCCAAAGACATTTTTAAGCGTCTCTATATTCTCTTCTCTTCTTTTCTTTGCCAGATCTTCGTAGTCCTCTTCAAGGCCAATAAATAGTTTGAAGTCCTTGCCCAATGTCTTCTTTATTGCGTTTTCAACCTTCTCCCTATTATTTATTATCATGCCCATTCTTGTGTCTTTGTTTCTAAATAATATGGAGACCCTCTTGCCATCAATAAATTTATGGGTTGCTGAGTCCACGAAACCTGCAAGCATTTTGCCAGGGATATTTTCTAAAAGTTCATCCCAGTTTTCAATTTCTCTATATTTTTTGTCAGGGATTTGTTTTGGTTCTTCTAAAACTTCAGAACTATCTATATTTTCTAATTCTTCATTAACTTCGTCAAAAGTTTCTTCAGTTTCCTGTTCTGGGTCTACTTCTGCTTCAATTTCTAAAGATTCTTCTTGAACCGGTAATTTTACATCTTCAACAGGCTCTACACTAGAACTTTTGCTCACATACACCGGCCTGTCCTTAAGTTGTTCTAACTTTTTCTCAAGGCTTTCCACTCTCTCCATTAAGAACTTTATCTTTGTTGAGTCCTCCTTTGGTTCGTAGTAGTCAATGAGCCTTCCTATAAGGATTTCTCCAAGTATATTTGGATTTTGAGTGTTTTTTAATTTTACTTCGTAATCCAAAAGTATATTTAAAGATTCCACAATCCTATTTGTGGATATCAGTTCGCTTTGCTTTTTCAAAAGCTTCTTCGACTCAACTGTCTCTTCCACAAAGTCATCTAGTCCTTCTTTAATATAAAGTAGGTTTCTAAACTGATTTTGTATATCTTTGAAAACCCCTGCAATTACCTTGTCCTTTGTTATTTCTCGGTACAGCTTTAGACTCTTTTTGTAGTCATTTTCAATTATCTTTTCCACCAGATAAAAAATCTTTCTTCTATCTGCAAGGCCAAGATCCACTACAAGGTCATCTATGGTAATCTCTTTTTTTCCTAAGGATAAAACCTGATCCAAGTTTGAAAGGGCATCTCTCATGGCGCCGTCTGCTTCATTTGCCAGCTCTACCAGAGACTCCTCGTCTATTTTAACACCAAGGTCATTTGTAATCTTTTTTATATTTTCAATGATATACTTTGAATCCATCCTGTTGAACTCAAATCGTTGACAACGGGATAGAATGGTTTGAGGAATTTTTTCAATTTCTGTAGTTGCAAGGATAAACACAAGATGTTTTGGTGGCTCCTCCATAATCTTTAGAAGGGCATTAAATCCTTCATTTGTAATCATGTGGGCCTCGTCTATAATATATACCTTGTACTTAAGATTTGCCGGCGGAAAGATTACTTTGTCTCTAAGGTTTCGAATGTCCTCAATACGTCTATTTGACGCCGCGTCCATCTCAACTATGTCAAAACTCTCTTCACTTAAAATCATCTTGCAGTTTTCACATTCATTACATGGTGATCCGTCATGTGGGTTAAGACAGTTTACCGCCCTTGCCAAGATTTTTGCACAGCTGGTCTTTCCCGTTCCCCTTGTTCCGGAGAAGATATATGCATGGGATATTAAATTGTTTTTAACTTGATTTTTTAAAACCTCCGTAACCTGTTCCTGTCCCAGAACTTCGTCAAAGGTCTTTGGTCTATACTCTCTATAAATCGCCTTTCTCATATTCCCTCCACATAGATACAATTATATCATATGAGGGCAAATATTTTTTCCAAATAAAAAAGGGATTGCTCCCTTATTTTTTGAAAATATTTTTAAAAAAGCCCTTCTTAATTGGCATAGATATTTTAAACTTGCCCTTTAACTCATCAGGAAGTTTCTCCACATACTTTTTAGTTTCTTCCCTGTCGCCATAAATCTTATATAAATTTGCCATAATAAAGTCGTATAGAAACTGCGGTACCACAAGCTCTTCACGATTTATATTTAGTACCGTATCCATATCCTCTTTTGAAATAGAATTTTCTTCATAGGCCCTAATATATATTTTATAAAACTCTATGGTGCTACCATCTTCAAAGGATCTCATATCCTCTATTTTTCCCTTGGCGTCTTTAAAGTTAAACTCCCTTTCATTCCAAACTTCCCCTGCTATTAGCTCAGAAACTCTAATAACTTCCGTTGAATAATCAAAGCCATATTCTATTAGACCATCGTAGTCCGATGAAAAGTTTCCCCTTAAAATCTTTTCAAAATAGTCATATCTCTTTTTATAAAACTCCTCTTCAACTTCTTCGATGATATTTGGATTTTTGAAATTTAAATTTGGAAGATTCACAATGTCATCATACTCTTCCTTTGAAACATTTTCGTAAGGAGCAATTGGAACTTTTCTTATAATATACTCAACAACTTCCTTTGGAAGTACCTTGTAATTTTCACGAAGATAATTTAAAACCTCATCCTTTAGGCTAGGTTCTTCCAAGAGCAAATTGAAGTTTAGAGCTTCCTTCCAATTTGAAATCTCCCTAGCGTAGTCGCTGCGCCTTTTTATATCTGAAAACTTAACGGGAATATGCACATAGTCATTTAAAATTCCCTCTTCCCTTAAAAAGTCCACCAGATTATTTGACAGGTACTCATAAATCCTTGAAATATATCTCTTCTTCGTCTTTGTAAGAGGGTCTTTATCCCTTTCTTCAAGCCATATTTCGTAGGCTGTGTCATATTCCTTTGCATTGTAATACACATAGCCTTCTAAAAAGTTTTCCAAATATAGTGGCAAGTGGTCCACACTTACATCTTCAAAATCAATTTCCGTACTCTTTTCCTCCAAGAGTTTTAAATAATTTTCATAAAATTTTGAATTTGGAAACTCCCATCTTTCTAAAAAGGTCTTTAAATGTGAAAAGTCCTCTTCCCTTTCAATATCCTTCAAAGTCAAGAAAGACGCCTTTAGTCCAAGTAGATCCCTGTCTTTGTGGTTTAGCTTTGCCCCATGGGAAAATCTAATATCATATTCATTAAAGTTAAGGGAACCCTTCTTAAGTAAAAAGTATATCTCCATCCTCGTCTTATAAAAGTCCAACTTCTCTTTGTTGGACAAGTCCGCTATGTCGTAGACTTCAAAGTTTGGAAGTTTTTTTATTTCACTTTTTATATTTCCCTCTTCAAATATGGGAAAGTTTTCAACAATAAAACTTAAAACATCCAAGGGTATGGCAGAATAATTTGTAACCACAAACTTCTTTAAAGTCTTATTAATATTGTCCTTTAAGACAGATGAAATCTCTTCATAAAACTCCCTGTACTTCTTCCAGTAGTCATATGAAGATATGTCATTGAAATCATTTGAAATATTCAAATTCATTATGCTTAAATTTTTTTCTTCACCTATGTCCTTCATCAAATCACCTGTCCATATTTTAATTTCTATAATTAATATAACTTAAAAACTAGATAAGTACAATAAAAAGCCTGTTGCAGTTTAACCACAACAGACTTTCTTTTTCCTTTATTCTATAAATCGTCTTCTATTACTGATGACTTTGAATATGCTGAAACTTTTCCTTCAAAGAAGTCGGTCTTTACGAAGTTTGGATCTGAATATTCGCTTACCCATGTCATTGACTCTGGTTCTTTGTCATGTCCATCGTAAATCTTTCCAAGTCCAACCGCCTTACTTCTCAAGTTTCCAAGATATTTCAAATATCCTGACACCATTTCCATAGTTAGCCCTTGGATTGAGTCTCCAATTGCATACTCTGCCCAAGCTATTTCTTCTTCAACGCCCTTCTTAATCATCTCTTTAAAGAAGGCATTGTTTTCTTCTGTAAAAATTTCAGGCTCTTCTTTTCTTAGCTCTTGAATTATATTTCTAAACAGCCATAGATGTGAGTTTTCATCTCTATTAATATATCTTATCTCTTGAACTGTTCCCGGCATCTTGCCTATTCTACCAAGGGAGTAGAAGAACATAAATCCTGAATAGAAATAGATTCCCTCAAGTATAAAGTTTGCAAAGCAAGTCTTAACCAAGTTGAATTTTGTTCTATTTTCGTAGAAGTCGTTGTATTCGTCTCCTATAAATTTATTTCTCGCAAGTAGATGTGGGTCGTCCTTCCATTGATAAAGTATTTCGTCCCTTTCTTCCGGTGAACAAACAGTATCCAAAATATATGAGTAAGATTGTGAGTGAACTGCCTCTTGGTATGTTTGAATGTTTAAACATAGATTCACTTCGTTTGCAGTTATAAACTCTGAAACATTTGGTAGGTTTGCAGTTTGGATTGAGTCTAGGAACACAAGGAATGAAAGTATCTTGTCGTAGGCTCTCTTTTCGTTTTCGTCAAGCTTTCTATAGTCCTTCACGTCTTGGTTTAGGTTTATCTCTTCTGGAATCCAGAAGTTGTTCATTGCCAGACGGTACCAGTCACTAACCCATGGGTACTTGATATTATTAAAGTCGTTTAGGTTGGTGGTGTTACCATTAATCATTCTTCTTTTTGAAAGTTCTATGTCGCCGTTTTCGTTAAATAGTGCCTTTCTAATTAATTTTGCCATCTAATCCTCCTTAAGATGCACATGAATCACATTCTTCAACTTCAAGTGATTTGTTTCTTACATAGTAAATTGTCTTTACCTCTTCTTCGCAAGCTTGTATATAAAGCCTTAAGAGCATGGACATTGTGTACTCGGAAGTGATATAGATATTTACCGACTGTGCCTGGTCAATATGTCTTTGTCTTGCTCCTGCAGAACGTATTATCCACTGGCCATCAACTTCGTGGGCATTTTCATATAGCCAGAAGTTTTGTGGGCTTAAGTCCGGTGCCACCCTTGGAAGGATTTGTCCCTTCTTTTCTTCAAGGAAGTATCTCATCATAACTGGGTCCACAGCTGCAGTTGTGCCAGAGATTATTGATGTTGATCCCGTTGGTGCAACAGCCATTAAATATCCATTTCTCATTCCATTTTCGCCAATATAGTCCCTTAGTTCATTCCATCTTTCAGATTTGTAGTTTCTCTTTTCGAAATAGTCTCCACTATCCCAGTCGGAACCTTCAAAGTAAGGGTAGGATCCCTTTTCAGATGCAATTTCTGCAGAGGCCTTTACAGCGTAGTAGTTTATATCTTCATATAACTTGTCTGCCCATTTAATATGCTCTTCGCTTGAGAACATTATACCATCTTTAACCATGGCGTGGTGATACCCTGAAGTACCAAGTCCTAGTGAACGATATTTTTTATTTGTAATTCTTGCATATTCAACAGGATAGTAATTTAAATCTATAACATTGTCTAAAGCTCTAACCACTGTACTTACAACATCTTCCAGTTCATTTTTAAGGTCGATATTTCCAAGCACAAGGGAAGCTAGATTACATACTACAAAGTCTCCCGGCTTAGTTCTTTCAACAACAATCTCTTCTCCATCAACTTCAATTACTTCAGTTGAAACAGATTTTATTTCAGATGTGTTTTGGCAAATTTCCGTACAAAGATTTGATGAATATATCATGCCCTTGTGAGGATTTGGATTGTATTTATTAACCGCGTCTCTGTTAAACACAAAAGGCGTTCCAGTTTCAATAACAGATTTTAGTATTAATCTTACCATGTCCTTTACAGTCATTACACGCTTTTCAAGGCGAGGTTCCTTTATACATTCGTGATACTTTCTCACCCACTCGTCGCCGTAATAGTCTTCAAGGCTATAGCCCATTATGGTTTTAACTTCGTGTGGACAGAACATATACCAATTTGCGTTTATGTCGTCACGGGCAAGTTCCCAGAAGTAATTTGGATAGCAAACTGCAGGGAAGATGTCGTGGGCCTTCATCCTATCGTCACCATTATTTGTCTTTAGTTGTAAGAACTCTGGCATGTCCCTATGCCATACGTCTAGGTAAACTGCACATGCACCTTGTCTTACACCAAGCTGATCCACTGCAACTGCCGTGTCATTTGCAAGCTTAATCCATCTGATTACACCGCCGGCAACTCCTTTAAATCCTCTTATGTCGGAGCCAACAGCTCTAACCTTACCAAAGTAAAGTCCCATTCCTCCACCATGTTTTGAAACCTGTGAGAAGTTTGTAATTGAACGGTATATTCCATCAAGGGAGTCGTCCACCGTGTCTATAAAGCAGGATGAAAGTTGATGGAATGGCTTCCTTGCATTTGACATTGTTGGCGTTGCCATAGTAACTTGAAGTTTTGATAAAATATCGTAAAATTTCTTTGCATAAAATATTTTTTCCTTTTCAAGCATTGCTAAGTGCATAGAAATTCCCATAAACATCTCTTGGATTTTTTCAAGGATTATCCCTTCCCCACTCTTAATTAAATATCTTGACTTCAATAGGTCAAGGCCAGAGAAGTTAAATCTATAATTTCTTGAAAAGTCCATATAGCTTTCAAGTTCGTCAATGTCTTCCTTAGTGTAATTTTCTAAAATATATTCTCCATATAGACCTTCCTTTGTTAGGTAGTCTATCTTTTCATAGAAGGAATTAATTCCAATTTTTTCTTCTTCAACTTTTATATTTAATTCGATGCTGTGGGCTAAAAATCTTGCAGAAATATATTCCCACTTAGGCGCTTCCTTTGAAGTTAGTTCAGAAGATGCCTTTACAAGTACATCAAGCAGTTGCCTTTCTGACATATCCCTTGTTAAAAATGAAGAGAACTTGTTAAATAAAAACTGTAGGTCGTACACATCTTCCTTAAAGTCCTGTTGTACTCCCTTCATAATATCTAATACATCTTCGTCAAAGTATTCTGCAAAGTCTTCCAAAGTCTTTCTCAGCCTGTGGTGGCTGGCTCTATAAAGAATGTAGGACTTTACAACCTCTATATATTTATTTTCAATCAATACAATCTCTACAATATCTTGAATTTCTTCCACAGTTACCACATGATTTTTTGAAAAGTTTGAATTAATCTTGTCACAAACCTGATTTGCCATCTTTTCAAGCTCTTCTCTCTCAACGGGCTTTGACACCGATATAAATGCCTTGTTCATGGCAACAATTATCTTTTCAACGTCAAAATCCACAATAGCGCCGCTTCTCTTTTTTATTTTCACAATTTCCCTCCTACTACATGTTGTATATTTTTAAAATGCATAATTAAAGTATACCCAATATGTAGGACTTACACAAATTTATTTTATTTTCGTTTGAAAGCCTTACCAAGGGCTAAATAAAGTATTTTTTAGCCACTTATGATATATTAATAAGTAGAAAACTTAATAATTTTTTATAAAAATAGGGGGAATTATGGAAAAAAGAGTTTTAGGAAGAACCGGATTTGAAATTTCAATTGTTGGCCTTGGAGGCATACCAATACAAAATGTTTCAAAGAAGGATGCAACTACACTTTTGGAAAAATGTTTAGATATGGGAATAAACTTTATTGACACAGCCAGGGGCTACAACGACAGCGAAACCCGTATTGGAGAAGCACTGGAAGTTGTGGGAAGGGACAAGTTTTACATTGCAACCAAGTCTATGGCAAGAACTTCAGAAGGGGTTTTAGGAGAACTTGCCACCAGCATGAACAATTTAAAAGTTGATTACATAGATCTATTTCAGTTTCACAATGTGAGCAAGAAGAAGGACATGGATATTTTACTTGGCAAAGGCGGCGCCTTAGAAGCAATAAAAGAAATGAAGAAAAAGGGCATTGTAAAAGAAATTGGAATCACAAGTCACAATGTGGACATCCTTAGTGAGCTTTTAGAAACAGATGAATTTTCCACCATCCAATTTCCATATAACTTTGTTGAAACACAGGGAGAGGAATTATTTAAAAGGGCAAAGGAAAAAAATATCGGCGTCTTAATTATGAAACCCCTTGCGGGAGGTGCCATCCCCATGGGAAAGGAATGTTTGAAATTCGTTTTGAATAACGAAAATGTAACCTGTGCCATCCCTGGAATGGATACAATAGAACAGATAGAAGAAAACTGTTCAGTGGGAAACAATTTAGAACCACTAACCGAAGAAGAGATTTCAAAACTGGATTCATTTACAAAGGGCCTTGGAAAGAACTTCTGTAGAAGATGTGGCTACTGCGCCCCATGTTCCGCTGGCATCGACATCCCGACAAACTTTTTAATGGAAGGCTACTACACAAGGTACGACCTAAAGGACTGGGCAATGTCCCGCTACAATGGCTTTGAAAAAAAGGCCAGCGACTGTATTAAATGTGGAATCTGTGAAAAGAGATGTCCATATGATCTGCCGATTATAGAAATGCTTGAAAATGTGGCGACAGTTTTGGGATAGAATAAAAATAAGGTAGTGACATTTAAATCACTACCTTTTATTATACAATTTCTTCTACCCTACCCATACCATCTTCCAGTTTCAAAATTTTATTTGCTAATTTGAGTGGATATTCCCTATGTGCTATTAGAATAATCATTTTGTCTTTTGCCTTTAACTTTTCTATATTTTCTACAATTTCCCTCTCACTTTCAAGGTCTAATGAAGAAGTAAATTCATCTAGAAAAATTAAGTTTGCATCTTTAAATAAAACCCTAGCCAAGGCTATTCTCTGTTTTTCGCCACCAGAGAGATTCTTTCCCCTTCCTAGTATCTTAGCTCCAAGACCTCCCTTGCTTTCAATTATATTTATTAAATTGGATCTTGGAATTATATTTTCTAAGTTTGGATTAATAGAGTCAAATGCAATATTATTTTCAATCGTCCCAGAAAATATAAAAGGTTCTTGCTCAAGCACAGCTACTTGATCATAAAATGCAGACTTGTCGATATCTTTCAGTTCAACTCCATTCACTTTTATATTTCCATGATAATTTTTCCAAATCTTTAAAAGTATTTCCACAAAGGTTGACTTGCCCGATCCAGAAGGGCCAACTACAGCAAGCACATCTCCTTTATTTAAATCTATATTTATATCATTTAAAATTGTTTTTTCATCATCATAGGAAAAATTCAAATCTCTTATGTTAATATTTTCTATCTTGTCTATCTTTTCTCCTTCAAAATTATTTTCTTCTGTTTCTAAAAAATCTAAAATTCTATCGCTCATGCCCAGAGAAACATTTATTAAAGTATACCAATCCACAAGATTAGACATTGGTTCATATAAAAATCCCAAGTAGGTATAGAATGCAAATAGATAACCTATTTCAAGCTCTCCCCTGCTCACAAGAATAACACCATAGAGTAACACCAATATGGGTAAGAGGTTTTTCACAATCATATTCACTCCATAGGACAGAGCTGTGTACAATTTTATTTTCTTTTCCGTTGAAGTATATTTTGAAATATCCTCTGAAAATTTATTTATGAAGTACTCTTCTTTTTTATTAATTTTAATATCAAAAATTCCGTCAAGATACTCTTTAATCATATCGGAGAGTTCAGAAAACTGTCTTCTTTCGGTCTTTGACTTCTCTCTAATCCCCTTGTCTATAAAATGAAATAGGACAATGAATATGGGGACCACAAAAAGTGGAATCAAAGTCAACTTTGCATTCATATAGAACATGAATCCAAACACAACTAAGAGATTTAAAACATTCAATATTAAAACAGGAAAACCAACACTTATATCATTTGCTATCATCGAAGCGTCCATTAGAATTCTTGTGGAAAAATCCTCTTGCTTTCCTCTATAGTATGATATATCTTTTCCTAGAGCTGCTTTTAAAGTCAAACTCCTAAAATAATTTATGTACTCTACAGCATACATATGCCAGTTGTAATACTGAAGAGACTCCAATATGGCAGCTACTATCGAAACGATTCCAGCCTTAATACCAAAGCCGATTATCTCGTCCAGTTCGACACCAGAATTTATCATATTCACAAGTTTACCTATTAAAAATGGAAGAAAGCATCCTGCAATCATTGCAATGGAGCTTAGGATAATAATAAATGTTCGTCTTTTTTTGTAAGGACCTATGTAGCCCAAAATCTTGAAATATTTTTTAAACAACTTTTTCTCCTCTTTCAAACTAATAAAAACACTTTTTTATATTTAAAACATCTATATAACTTCCTTATATTTTAACATTTATCATATTTCTTGGCAAAATTTCACTATTTTTCTTCCAATCTTCATTAATGCACTTTATTTTATTCTCATTATTATATATTATATAAGCAGGAGGAGTATATGGACTACGAAAAATATTTAAAGCAACTTTCAAAGGAATATCCTACAGTGGAAGACACCATAAGTGAAATTGTAAGGCTAAAGGCTCTTTCTGTACTTCCAAAAGAGACTGAGTACTTCTTTTCAGATTTGCATGGTGAGTACACTTCTTTTACAAGAATATTGAAGTCTTCTTCTGGAAACTTAAGACAAAAGATTTCTCAAAAATTTAAGTACCAAATGGCTGAAGAAGAGATGAACGAGCTGGCAAACCTTATTTATGAACCGGAAAACTTTATCACTTTGAAGATTAAGTCTGGAAAGTTTACAAACGATTGGATAAGGGCAACCATTGTAAGGCTTTTGGACCTTTTGAAGATGGTTACTTCAAAGTACTCAAGGACCAAGGTTCGTGGTAAGATGCCTGCAGTTTATAAGGATTTAATTGACGAGATGCTCCACATTGACTATGTGGAACTAAACAAGCAAGAATATTTTGATACCATTGTGGACACTATAATAGAAATCCATGCGTCAAAGGAGATTATCATAACTCTTTGTCACATCATTCAAGACACTTCTGTAGATACTCTACACATTGTCGGGGACATCTACGACAGAGGACCTCGTCCCGATATTATTATGGACGTATTGATGGAACATAAAAATGTGGACATTCAATGGGGTAACCACGACATCATCTGGATGGGTGCAGCCCTTGGGTCAAGACCACTGGTTGCCTGTGTTGTAAGAATTGCCCTGGGCTATAATAACTTTGACTCCCTTGAAGATGGATATGGTATAAACCTAAGACCTCTATACTCTTTTGCAATGGAAACCTATAGAGAAGATCCTTGTGAAGTGTTTATGCCAAAGATTGTAGATGAAAACAAGTTCTATTCTGTAAATAAATATGCCACTGCAAAGATGCACAAGGCAATTTCCATAATTCAGTTTAAGCTGGAAGGGCAAGCCATTGACAGAAACCCTGAGTTTGCCATGGAAGGAAGAAAATCTTTTAACTTTGTAGACTTTGAAAAGGGAATTTACAAGGCTGAAGATGGCAAGGAGTATCCAATGCTAGATAAAAACTTCCCAACAGTTGACCCTAAGAACCCTTACGAATTAACGGAAGGGGAAGTGGAAGTTATTGAAGCTTTAAATACATCCTTTAGACATAGTTTAAAGATGCAGGAGCATTTGAAATTTTTATTAGACAAGGGCTCTGTGTACAAGGTGACAAATAAAAACCTTCTTTATCATGGCTGCGTTCCAATGAATGAAGATGGAGCCTTTAGAGTTTTAAAATATGACAATGAATACTACTCAGGAAGAAGTTTAATGGACTTTTTCGATAAAAAAGCAAGGGAAGCTTCATATATACCACGTTCATACTACTCCAAAGAGAGGGAAAAGGTACTGGATTTGTATTGGTATATGTGGTGTGGACCAATCTCTCCACTATTTGGAAAGCATAAGATGTCTACATTTGAAAACTTCTTTATCGGTAGAAAGCTTCCTATTAGTAAGGAGATTTCAGACCCTTACTTTACACTTAGCAAAGAAGAAGACCATGTTGATAGGATATTAAGGGAATTTGATTTAGATCCAGAATGTGGTCACATTATAAATGGACATATACCTGTTAAGTACAAAGACGGACAAAAACCAATCTCTGCAAATGGAAAGATGTATGTAATAGACGGTGGTATCTCAAAGGCCTACCAACCAACTAC
The DNA here is from genome assembly GCF_928097925.1 of Mediannikoviicoccus vaginalis. GTDB lineage: Bacteria > Bacillota > Clostridia > Tissierellales > Peptoniphilaceae > Mediannikoviicoccus > Mediannikoviicoccus vaginalis. Next base: position 1,643,042 of record NZ_CAKMRI010000001.1, on the reverse strand, counting down.
GGGCATTGCAGGCTACACCCTAATCTATAACTCACATTACCTTGCCCTTGCAGAACATAGCAACTATGAAGTTATGCAGTCGGTTCACGGCGCCTATACACCAAAGTTATACATCACCGAAAGATTTCCTCAAAGGCTTTTGGTAAAGGATACGGACAAGGGACCAATTATGGAAGAAAAGATAAATGACCTAACAAATTTACTGGATGCATATAAACAAGGTACAATAAAGGAAAATAGATAAACCAAGTCTTTCGACTTGGTTTTTTATTCGAAAAATTCTATTATATCTTTTATCATTTCAGTTCTAATGTCGTAGTCCACAAAGCTGTGGTCGGCGCCTTTAATTATTTTTAACGTGGCTTCCTCTCCAAAGGAATTTTTTGTTTCTTCGCAAATCTTTTTAGTAATAATTGGATCTTTGTCTCCCAACATAATCAACACAGGATTTTTATATTCCCTCGCCTTTTCAATTGGATGATACTTCTTTAAGTCCTCCATAAACTCTCTCTTTACAAGCATGCCAAGATGTTTATAGCTTTCCACTTTTCTATTTTCTTTTCTATCAAACTCCCTAATCTTATCTTCAATTAGGTCCAGCATATTATTTGCCGGCGCCAGTAACACCATCTTGTCTGGATTATATTTTGACGCAGTAAGTGTTGCAATAAGTCCACCCATGCTATGGCCCATTATATAAATTTCATTGTCCTTTGCTATGTCAAGACCATTAATATAGTTCATAATAGAGTCTAGGTCCTCTATTTCAGAGCTAAGGGTCATGTCACTAAAGTCCCCTTCCGATTCTCCTGAGCCAGTAAAGTCAAACCTAAACACCTTGTAGCCCCTCTTTACAAACTCCCTGCTCATGCGAACATAGAAAAAGGAATTTCCAAGTTTATTGCCTGTAAATCCATGTAGAATTAAAATAATCTTCTTATTGTCCACTTCACCATTATAATTTAACACGCCACGAATTTTTAAATTATCTTTATTTTTGATTTCAATAAATTTATATTCCATATTGCCCTCCATATGAAAAAGGCATGTTTGCACATGCCCTATCTATTAATAAAATATTCTCTATACCAAATCAAGAAAGCATAAACAGTCCAAATATATCTTTGGTTCATTGCCCTTTCATGGTAGTGGTCATCAAGTAACTTCACAAGGGCGTCGGTGTCAAAAAATTTCTTTGCCACATCGGAAGTAATCTCTTCCTTAACCATGTTGTAGTACTTGTCCTGTCTTAACCAATATCTAATTGGTACAGGAAAACCAACTTTCTTTCTATTGGACCAGTCCGGTGGCATAACTTTTTCCGCAGCTTTTCTAAGTGCAATCTTAAAGTCGTCTCCGTCTATCTTGTACTTGTCAGGAATTGACGAAGCCACTTCATAAACCTTTGGATCTAGGAATGGAGTTCTAACTTCAAGACTTGAACATGAACTCATCTTGTCTCCCTTTAAAAGAATATTTCCTGGAAGCCAATACTTCATATCAAGTAGTTGCATCTTTTGTAATTTAGTCTTGCCTTGAACGCTTTTGTAAAATCTCTTTGCCACATCAAATGGATTTTGAGCATCTCTGTACTCAGGTTTTAAAATTGCGTCTGCATGTTCTGGTTCAAACACCTTTGCTTGACCTATAAACTCTTCATGTAACTCAGATCCGCCTTTAATTAAAAATCTTCTAACTCTACCATTTTTCATATTAATGGCTCTATTTCTTAAGAAATGTCTTAATCCAAATGGTAATTTTCTATACTTATGCATATTTGCAGTTTCACCATAACTGAAGTAGCCACCGAAAAATTCGTCCGCACCTTCTCCAGAAAGCACACCCTTTACATGTTCCCTTGCAAGTTTTGACAAAAAGAACATTGGAACTGCAGAAAGATTTGCATGAGGCTCGTCCATGTAGTATTGAATTTGTGGAAGAGCATCAAAACAGTCATCCGCATCAATTAAAACCTTGTAATTTTTCTTTCCATTTATCTCAGAAAGTTCCTTTGCCAAATCAGTTTCGTTATAGTCCTTGTCATAATCCTTAAATCCTACACTGAAAGTCTCGTCAGTTTGAGCCAGTGAAAAGATATATGAAGAGTCAACACCACCGGATAGGAAACATCCAAGAGGAGAATGGCTTCTCTTATATAGTTCAACAGTTTCTTTAACCACATTTTCAACATCTTCCACATACTCGTCCAAAGACTTGTTAGTTGGCTTTATGTCAGGTTTAAAATACTGAACCTTTTCCATGTTGCCATCCTTAATCTTTAGGTAGTGACCAGCTTCAAGTTTATAAACACCTTTAAAGAAAGTTTCTTCATAGGCAGAGTATTCATTGGTCAAGAAAGGTTTTAATGCCTTTTCATTAAATTCCTTATTAAAATTTGGATTTTTTAAAAAGGCCTTTATCTCAGAACCAAATAAAAGGGAACCGTCCTTAGTGTTTTGAGTATAGTACATTGGCTTAATTCCAAAGAAGTCCCTTGCAATAAAAAGTTCCTTCTCCTCCAAGTCCCACACAGAAAAAGCAAACATGCCCCTTAATTTGTCTAAAACACCTTCTTTATATCTGTCGTATCCCTTTAATAGGACTTCCGTATCAGTCTTGGTGTGGAAAGTATAACCTTCCTTAATAAGCTCTTGTCTTATTTCATCATGATTATAAATTTCTCCATTAAAACAAATTACCTTCTTCTTGTCATCAGTAAATAGAGGTTGCCTTCCATTTGGAGTTAAATCCAAAAAGGCAAGCCTTCTAAAGCCAAAGCCAAGACTGTCATCAGAAAAATATCCATCAGAGTCCGGGCCTCTGTGCTCGATTTCTTGAGACATAACTTTTAGAAATTCATCATCTTCCTCTGTATATGAATTATTTTTATATATTCCAACGTAACCGCACATAATATCTCCTTAATACTTATTCTTATTTGATTATAAAGTGAAAATTGATAAAAATCAACGAAAGAAGCAGGTGAAGGGGAAGTTTAATAAAAGTTTTTGCGAAAAATTTTGAATTATTTTTTAATCTGTCACAAAAAATGTTTCACCACAAGAAAAGGAGTGCCTTCGCACCCCTATTATAAATATTTTTTCAATTCCTCTGCCTTGTCTACTTCTTCCCATGGGAAGCCTTCGTCATCTCTGCCGAAGTGGCCGTAGCTTGCAGTCTTTTTGTAAATTGGTCTTCTTAGATTTAGGTTTTCTATTATTGCCGCCGGTCTTGTATCAAAGTTATCTCTAATTATTTCTGCTAGTTTTTCGTCCGATACCTTTCCTGTTTCGAAGCTATCTACAAATATTGAAACTGGTTTTGCAACTCCAATTGCATATGCAAGGCCCACTTCTGCCTTTTCGCATAGTCCTGATGCAACAAGGTTTTTAGCGATGTATCTTGCCATGTACGCACCGGATCTATCTACCTTTGTTGGGTCTTTACCAGAGAATGCTCCACCACCATGTTTTGAGAAGCCACCGTATGTGTCAACGATAATCTTTCTTCCTGTTAGTCCTGCATCTCCCATTGGTCCACCGATTTCGAATCTACCTGTTGGGTTGATGTAGAATTTTGTGTTTTCATCTATAAGTTCTTGTGGAATTGTCTTTAATATTAATTTTTCTTTAATGTCTTTTCTTAAGTCCTCTGTTGTTACATTAGGATCATGTTGTGATGATACTACTACTGCGTCTACTCTTGTTGGTTTTCCATTTTCGTATTCCACTGTAACTTGAGACTTGCCATCTGGTCTTAAATAGTCTAATACTTTGTCTTTTCTAAGTTTTGTAAGGTTTTTGCAAAGCTTGTGTGAAAGTGAAAGTGGAAGTGGAATTAATTCTTTTGTTTCGTTACAAGCGTAACCAAACACCATACCTTGGTCTCCCGCTCCGATTTTATCGAATTTGTCTTCGTCTCCCTCTTTTGCTTCCATGGAGTTGTCAACGCCAAGGGCAATGTCTTTTGACTGTTCATTTATTGAAGTGAATACTGCACAGGTATCGCAGTCGAATCCATACTTACCTCTGTCATAACCGATTTCTCTAACTGTTTCTCTAACTATTGACGGTATGTCCACATATGTGTTTGTGGAAATTTCTCCAGCTACTATTACCGCTCCTGTTGTTGTCAGGGTTTCGCAGGCAACACGAGCGTTTTCGTCATTTTCTAATATTGAATCCAGTATTGCATCTGAAATTTGATCGCAAATCTTATCTGGATGACCTTCTGTTACTGATTCTGATGTGAATAATTTTTTTGTCATTTTTCCTCCTTCATAAAAAAAACCTCGCTGAAAAGCAAGGTTCTAAAATCTTATTTTTCAGATAAACTGCAGGATTTAGCACCTAATTTAATAGGTTGCCGGGTTTCACAGGGCCTTTCCCTCCACCACTCTTAATAAGTAATATTCAATTCGTTATTAAATTATAACACTATTTATATTGATGTTCAACTTTTTCTTCTAATAGCACCGCCGCATAGCAAGTTATGCCTTCGCCTCTTCCTTCGAAGCCCATCTTCTCTGTTGTACTTGCCTTTATGGAAATATTTTTCACATCCGTGTTTAAAACTTTCGCAATATTTTCTCTCATATTAATGGTATGTGGAGATATCTTTGGCATTTCGCATGCAATGGTGGAGTCGATATTTCCTATTTTATATCCCTCTTTGTCCATAACTTTAAATACTCTCTTTAAAAGTATCATAGAGTCTATGTCCTTATACTCCATGTCCGTGTCGGGGAATAACTTTCCAATATCTCCCATTGAAAGCGCCCCAAGTATGCCGTCCATTATAGCATGTACCAACACATCTGCATCTGAGTGGCCAAGAAGTCCCTTTTCAAATTCTATTTTTTTCCCTCCAAGGATTAAGTCTCTTCCTTCCACAAGTTTATGAACATCGTATCCAAATCCAATTCTCAATTTTCGTCCTCCATCTTTGCAAGAATTTCTCCAATGATTAAATCTTCCTTAGTTGTAATCTTAATATTGTCGTATTCTCCAATATATATTTTTACCTTTTGTCCAATAACTTCCATTAATGAGGAGTCGTCGGTAACTTTTATATTTTCTTTAAAGGCTTTTTCATATCCCTTTACTAGGGAGTCCTTATAAAAAATCTGTGGCGTTTGGGCGTTGTAAAGCTCTTCCCTATTGGGCGTGTATGCAATGTAGCCCGCCTTTGCATTTTTTATGGTGTCCTTCATGGGAACGCATACCACCACAGCTTCGTTTTCCTTAACTTCTTTTAATGCACCAATTATGGTGTCCGTCTTTACAAATGGCCTTACGCCGTCATGGGTAATTACGATTTCTGAAGTCTTTGACACCTGACTTAGCCCGTTAAAGGTAGACTCTTCTCTTGTGTCTCCACCCTTTGCAAATTTTAGTTTTGATGAGTATTCCTTCAATATTTCAGAACATCTTTCAATTTCCCCTTCTGAAACAACTATTATGATTTCCCTTACAAAGGAAAGGTGGAAAAATTTTCCAACAGTTCTATGAATTATCTCTCGATTATTAAGTTTTAAAAATTGTTTTGGAAGCTCCGTTCCCATTCTCGTGCCGCTACCGGCAGCAGTAATAATAACGGAGATGCCTTTATTTAAAATCTTATCGTCCATATGAAAATTATACCATATATCTACCTATGCTCCCGCAATCATGTATCCAATTGACATAATTATGAAAAATGAAATTATAAGTAGAAAATTTAGAAACATAAATGCATAGTCCCTTTGACTCCTTGCACATAATAGACCTATTACTCCAAGGATTGGACAGATAATTACCGTTGCAAGTCCTATGGGTCTAATTCCGCCTAAAAAAGAAAGTTTCGCATCTTTAAATACAAAAGAAATAATTAAAATCAAAATTCCAACGAGAAATAAAAATCTCGAAATATTTTTTTCTGTTAACATGTCTCCTCCTCAATATTAAAAAGGACCCAAAAGGTCCTAGTTAATTCTTACAAATATCATCTTGCCCGCTGCAGTTTGAAGAACTGATGTAACAGTTGCATCCACAGTTTGCCCAATGTATTTCTTACCATCTTCCACCACCACCATGGTGCCGTCTATTAGGTATGCAATACCTTGATTGGACTCCTTACCGTCTTTGATTATGGTAACCGTCATCTGTTCCCCAGGTATAACTATGGACTTCATTGCATTTGCCAGTTCGTTTATGTTTAATACTTGAACATTTCTAACTGCTGCAACCTTGTTTAGGTTGTAGTCGTTGGTTACAAGTTTTCCACCAACGTCAATTGCCATCTGTAGAAGTTTTGAATCAACTTCCTTAATTTCACGATATCTCTTATGGGACACTTCCACCGGTAGACTTGATTCGTTTTGGATCATACGAAGAATGTCTAAGCCTCTTCGCCCCTTCTTTCTTCTCAAGTCGTTGTCAGAATCTGCAATATGTTGTAGCTCTTCCAATACAAATATTGGTATTACAATCTTTCCATCTAAAAATCCAGTGTCTATTATGTCTTTGATTCTACCGTCAATGATTACAGAGGTATCAAGTATTTTTATAAGGCCGTCTGCCGTTTCCTTTGCCGGTCTGTCTATGCCCGCCTTAATCTTTTCAAAAATACTTCCCGTTTCTTTGAACCACTGCATACCAAGTCTCATTCCAATGTAGCCCAGGGTAATGTAAATTATTATTGAAAGTATAATAAATGGAACATTACCAACAACAGGTAATTTGATTTGGATAATTAACATGGAGATTAAAAACGCCACGAAAATTCCTAAAATCGTTCCCACTGCTGTGCTAATAAGTTCCTGAACGGAGAGTCCTTTCATATATGTCGAAGCTCTTTCCGCAGATTTTTCCAATCCTTGTAGCATCTTTGGAAAGAATTTATAAAAAATAATAGCAAAAAGTATAATTCCTATAGCATATATGCCAATTCTCCAGTAGGTGGGTAACCCTGAAACAACCTTTGTCTTGTCAATTAAGTAGACTATGGTAAAACCAAAAATCGCCCCTAAGAGAGTCATTAGTACATTGACTACTCTTTTAGCCAAAGTAGCACCTCCTTCTATTTGTTTTCATTTTTAAATAGGTTCTCTAAATTTTTTTCAACTTCTGCTACCTTCTTCCCTTCCACAACTGAAAGTTCTGAAATTAGCATCTTCTTTGAACTGTGTAAAAGTTTCTTTTCTGCCATTGATAGTCCTCTGTCCAAATCGAGAGTGTATAAATCTCTAAATACTTCTGCAATGCCTTTAAGTTCTCCCAGACGAAGTTTTTCTAAGTTTTCTCTATATCTTGCATTCCAATTAGAATTGATTTCAACATCTTCTAACTTCAACGTACTTAGAATGTCTTCGATTTCAGACTCGTCTACAATTGTTCGTATTCCCATGTCGTTAATCTTGTCTATTGGTACAGATATTTTAATTTCTCCAACAGGAATTGAAAGAATATAATATTCTTTTTCCACGCCCAGTATGGTCTTAAGTGTCTTTTCAACTATAACTCCAGCACCATGCATTGGATAGACTATTTTGTCACCTATTTCAAACATTTTTTCACCTCTACTATCATTATAATATATAAATCAAGTTTGGTAAACATAATATTACATCAAATTTTAAAGCATATGTCAAGTATTTTTATAAAAAATAGGGAAGTATTTCACTTCCCCACATTTATTTTATTTCTGAAACGTCAAAGCCAATGTCTTCCACTGCCTCTTTTAGTTTCTCATTTGATACATCATTATGAGTTACTTTAACCTCTTTTGTGGAAAGATCCACATCTACTTTCTCCACACCTTTAACTTCTTCCAGCGCCTTTGTCACTGAAGCTTCACAGTGTGAACAAGTCATTCCATCAACGATTAATAATGTTTCCATATATTCCTCCTATTTAAATGATTTTAATCTAAGTGAATTGGTTACAACTGAAACAGAACTAAATGCCATTGCTGCCCCGGCAATCATTGGATTTAAAAATCCTAGGGCTGCAATTGGTATTCCGATTACATTATAAAAGAATGCCCAAAATAGATTTTGTTTTATGGTTCTCATGGTTCTCTTTGAAAGTTCTATCGCCTTAACAACTGAGTTTATATCTCCATTTATTATGGTTATGTCTGAGGCCTCTATGGCAACGTCGGTACCTGTGCCAATGGCAAATCCAATATCTGCCTGTGCCAGTGCTGGTGCGTCGTTTATTCCATCTCCCACCATGGCAACAACTTTGTCTTCCTTCTTTATTTCCTTTATCTTGTCCGACTTGTCCTGTGGCAGCACTTCTGCATAGACTCTTTCGATGTGTAGGCTCTTTGCAATTGCATTTGCCGCCCTCTTGCTGTCTCCTGTAATCATATAGGTTTCTATGCCTATTTCATGAAGCCCATCTATGGCCTCTTTGGAGCTTTCCTTAACTTCGTCTGCAACGGAGATTATTCCAAGAAGACTCTTTTCATCAAAGAGCATTAGTGGAGTCTCACCCTTTTCTTGCAATCTTTCTATTTCTTCAGCAGAGTATGGAATATTTTTTTCGTTCATTAACTTTTTATTTCCAATAAAGTAAAGAACTCCATCAATACGCCCAGAAACTCCCATTCCAGTAAGTGAATCAAAGTTTGAAACTTCCACCATTTCGATTTTATTTTCTTTACAATAGTTCACCACAGCTTCTCCCAGTGGATGTTGTGATGCATTTTCCAATGATGAAAATATTTTAAGCATTTCTTCTTCACTCATGTGCGAATAATTTTCAACAGACTTTACTACAGGCTTTCCTTCCGTTAGTGTTCCAGTCTTGTCGAATACCACCGAGTCAATTTTACATGCCCTCTCTAGGTACTCGCCGGACTTTATTAGTATTCCAAGGTTTGCTCCACGTCCCGTTCCAACCATAATGGCCGTTGGTGTGGCAAGGCCCAGTGAACATGGGCAGGCGATTACTAGAACTGCCACTGCGTGCATTATGGCAGGGTCAATTGATTTTTTTACAAACCAAGTAATGGCGAAGGTTAAAATTGCAATTACAATTACGGATGGTACGAAAACTCCCGCAATTTTATCTGCCAGTCTTTGCACCGGCGCCTTGTGTTCTTGCGCCTCTTCTACTAGCTTTACGATTTGTGAAAGCATGGTGTCCTTACCAACCTTGGTGGCTTCAAACTTTATAAAACCATTTTTATTTATGGTTCCACCAATAACTTCATCGCCAACTGTCTTTTCCCTTGGTATGGACTCTCCAGTTACCATGGCCTCGTCAATGGAGGTTTCTCCAAAAATAATTTTTCCATCTACTGCAACTTTTTCTCCCGGTCTAACGTCAATTATATCTCCCACAACAACTTCTTCTATGGGAATCTCTATAACTTCGCCATCTCTTTCCACCACCGCAGTCTTTGCCTGTAGCTCCATTAACTTATTAATGGCATCGGTGGTTCTAGTCTTTGCCCTCTTTTCAAAATACTTTCCTAGGAGTATTAAAGTTATAATTACCGCAGAGGACTCGTAATAGAGTTCACTTGATCCAATAATGGTGTGATATAGTGAAAAGAAAAACGCCGCAGAAGTCCCCATGACTATTAGTACGTCCATGTTGGCTCCCCCACCTCTTAAGGAGTTGAAGGCACCTTTATAAAATCTTCTTCCAATGTAAAACTGCACTGGAATTGCAAGGGCAAGTTGCACCCATCCATTTAATAAAAATATATGCATGCCCGCCATGTGGAAAAACATGGCAGAAAAAAGTGGTATGGTGAAGATTAAAGAAATAATTAAATCTCTCTTTAATCCCTTTAGCTCTTTGTCATCACGATTTATAACATTGTCTTCATCTTTAACAACAGTAGCACCATATCCCGCCTTTTCAACCTGCTTTATTATTTCTTCCTCCGTTACAAGGCCGTTTTTAAAACGTACCACGCCAGAGTTTGTTATTGAATTTATAACGGCTTCTTCAATGGGAAGCTTGTTTAATAATTTTGTTATTCTTGCGGCACATGCCTCACAGCTCATACCTGTAATATCTAGCTTTACGGTTTGCATAGGCACTTCATACCCTGCCTTTTCAATTTTTTGTGGAATTTCATTTATATTTTCTTCCGAATTTAATTCCACTGTGGCAAGTCCTGTGACAGAATTTACATTTACACTTTCAACTTCTTCCATTTTTGAAAGTACCTTTTCAATTCTCGCAGAACATGCTTCACATGTCATTCCCTCTACTCTTATACTTAACTTTTTCAAAGCATCACCCTTCCTTCATTGATAATTGTTACTACTTATATTATACCCCTTACAGCTTTTAATAAAAGGGGTATAATATATCTATACCCATAAGGAGGACGAAATGATTAATTGGAAAGAGGAGCGTAACCTGTCACTACTTGCAGACTTCTACGAGTTTACAATGGCAAATGGTTACCTAAAAGAAAAAGTACATGAACATATAACCTATTTTGATTTATATTTTAGATCTGTTCCCGACAAGGGAGGCTTTGCAATCTTCGCAGGTCTTGAACAGTTTGTAAAGTATATTGAAAATTTACATTTTGAAGAGGATGACATTGAATATTTTAAGAGCAAGGACATCTTCTCCGATGAATTTATCGACTATTTGAAAAATTTTAAATTTGAATGTGATGTGTGGGCAATGGAAGAGGGAACTGTGGTATTTCCAAATGAACCACTTCTTATAGTTAGAGGCCCTGCCATTCAAGCACAGATGATTGAAACCATGGCACTAATACTAATTAACCATCAAACTCTAATTGCCACAAAGACTAATCGTATTGTTAAGTCCGCCGATGGACGTGCTGTTATGGAGTTTGGTTCAAGAAGGGCCCAAGGTGCAGACGCTGCCACAATTGGTGCAAGGGCCGCATATATCGGTGGTGTTGTGGGAAGTGCCAATGCATATGCCGACAAGCTATATGGCGTTCCAGCCCTTGGTACAATGGCCCACTCATGGGTTATGATGTTTGAAAACGAATATGAAGCCTTTAGAGCCTACGCCGAAACCTTCCCTGACGACACTACATTACTCGTGGACACCTACGACACTTTGAAGTCAGGCATACCAAATGCAATAAAGGTATTTGACGAAGTTTTAAAACCAATGGGCAAAAGACCTGTGGGAATAAGACTTGACAGCGGCGACATCGCTTACCTATCTAAGAAGGCAAGAAAGATGCTTGACGAAGCTGGATATGAAGACTGTAAAATAGTTGCATCTTCAGCTCTAGACGAATTTAAGATAAAGGATATGCTGGACCAAGGCGCAAAGGTGGACTCCTTTGGCGTTGGTGAAAGACTTATTACATCCATGTCCCATCCAGTGTTTGGTGGCGTTTATAAACTTGTTGCAACGGAAGAAGATGGCAACATATCTCCAAAGATAAAAATCAGTGAAAATGTTGAAAAGATAACTACTCCTGGTTTTAAACAGGTTTATAGATTTTATGACAATGACGACAACAAGGCCATCGCAGATCTTGTATGTCTTCATGAAGAAGAGATAACTGACGATGAAATCGAAATATTTCATCCAGTGCACACATGGAAGAGAAAGACTTTAACAAATTTCCACGCAAAAAAACTTTTAGTTCCAATCTTTGAAAACGGAAAGCTAGTTTATAATCTACCTTCCCTTGAAGATATTAAAAAGAACAAGGAAAGAGAAGTAAATACACTTTGGGAAGAAGTTCAACGTTTTGAATTTCCACACATCTACATCGTGGACCTTTCTCAAAAACTTTGGGAAATGAAAAATGAAATGATTAATAAAACAAAAATATTTTAAAAAATAGGGGCTACCCATTGGTAACCCCCTTTTATTATCCAAAAATCTTTGGTGCAAGTAATTTTATTAAAAATACTATGGCAAGTACTACCATTAGAGGAGAAACATCTTTCTTCTTTCCTCCTGCAAGTTTTAAAATTACATATGATATCATACCGAAGCAGATACCTTCAGCTATTGAATATCCAAAAGGCATCATTATGATTGTTATAAATGATGGAATTGCTTCTGAATAGTCATTTAAGTCCACATCTAAAATTGGACTCATCATAAACACTCCAACTATTACAAGTGCCGCTGATGTTGCTGCCGGTGGCACAATTGAAAATAGTGGGAATAAAAATAGTGAAACTAGGAATAGTGCCCCTGCTGATAGTGATGTAAGGCCTGTTCTTCCTCCTTCTGCAACTCCAGAAGCAGATTCAACAAAGGTTGTAATTGTAGATGTTCCAAGTAGTGCACCAAATGTTGTTCCAATGGCGTCTGCCATTAATGCCCTTGATACACCTGGCAAATCTCCATTTTCATCCAGCATATCCGCCTTTGCCGCAACCCCAGTAAGTGTTCCAACTGTGTCGAATATATCTACGAACAGGAATGTGAATACAACCATCAACATCTCCCATGTAAATACATTGTGCAGTTCAAGTTTAAATGCAATTGGACTTAGGCTTGGTGGTAGTGAAAAGATACTTCCAGATTCAGGAAGCTTTGTTACTCCAAGTATAAGTGCAAGCACTGTGGATAAAACTATACCGATTAATAGTGACCCCTTTACATTTCTTGTGGAAAGTATTCCCATAACTAAAAATGCAAAGAAGAAAACTATGGCCTCTTTGGAATAAATATCCCCAAGGGCAAGTATAACTCCGTCACCTTGAACAATAAGGTTTGCTGAAGTAAGTCCCACTAGGGCAATAAACATACCAATACCTACTGACACCGACTTCTTTAGTGAAAGTGGTATGGAACTAAAGATTGCTTCTCTAACTTTGAAAAATGATAGTAGTATAAATATTAATCCTTCTAAAAATACTGCCGTTAGTGCAAACTGCCAGCTCTTTCCCATCTTAAGTACAACGGAATAGGTAAAGAATGCATTTAGTCCCATGCCCGGCGCCAATACAAATGGCATGTTGGCATATAGCCCCATAAGTAAAATTGCAATTACTGACGCAAGTATGGTTGCTGTAAACACTGCACCTCTGTCCATTCCAGCATCTGAAAGTATGGATGGATTTACAACAAGTATGTATGACACAGTCATAAATGTAGTAATACCTGCCATGATTTCAGTACGAACATCTGTCTTTTTTTCATTAAGGTTAAAAAACTTAGTTAATTTTTCTGACATTTCTCCCCTCCTAATATTGATTACATAAGAAATTATACAAGATATTTAAATTTCTTGCATTATTTTTTTATCTTTTGGAAATTATTATTAACACGTCCTTAGGTTTTAAAATATTGTCTCCATTTGGAATCAATATTTTATTCTTCCTTGACACAAATGCAATAAGTTTTTCCTTTGGAATGGAAATATCGGAAATTAATTTATTTACATATTCACTGTCCTTTTCCACCACTACCTCTTCTATCTTGATTTTTGATTTAGAGATGTTCTTTAAAGTGTCTATGGTTAAATCCTTTGTACTTTGGTTGGTCTCAATAAAGTTTTTAATTATATTTAGAACCACATCCTGCTCTGAAAAGGCCAGGTCAATGGAATTTTGTGAAATGTCCTCTAAAATTTTTTTACTGTAGATATTTGCATAGACTCTCTTAACCCCAATATTTTTTGCAATTTGTGAAAGGGTCATATTGACTTCGTCCGTCTTTGAAAGTAAGATTAGATTTTCATAGTCTGTAATATCTTCCTTTTCAAGCACATTGATGTCAAAGCCTTCGTCGTAAATCGCTTCACAATTTGGGAAGTCACGTCTTAAAAGGTTTAATAATCTTTTATTTTTCTCTAAAACCTTCACTTGGTGGCCAAACCTTTCAAGCCTTTCCACAAGGAAGTAGGTTAAAAGTCCCCCACCAATTATAAAGAAGGTCTCCCCAGGTTCAATTCCATTTCTCCTACCGAAGAACTTAATGAAGTTGTCGTTATTTGAAATGAGATAAATTATATCTCCTTCTAAAATTACGTCATCACCTCGAGGGATAATTACCTTTGAATCCCTGGATATACCTGCTACAAGCATGTGCTTTGGTAGTATGTTGGAAAGTTCTAAAAGACTTTTAGACGCCATCTCGTCATCTTTTTTAACCTTCATCTCAACCATACGCATCCTGCCGTGGTCGATGGTGTCCACCCTTATGACTTCAGGGGAATAGATTTCACGAAGAATGTACCTGGCTGTTTCAAGCTTTGGATTTATAATCAAATCTATGTTTAAAATTTCTCCCATAAACTCCACATGATCCAGGTATCTGTCGTTGTCGCAAATACAAATTGTCTTCTTCGCCCCAAGTTTTTTCGCCATAAGGCAAAGTATCATGTTCATTTCCCCATTGGCCGTTGTACTTATGAACACATCGGTATCTTCAATACCAGACTCTTCAAGCACATTGGTCTCCGTTGCATCTCCAAGGCTTATATTAAATGTATCGTATTTTAAAACACGACTTAATCTATCTTTGTCATTTTCGATTATATCTACTTCATGACCCTTTTCTTCAAGAAAGCTGGCAAGGTAAACACCAAGCTTTCCTGCACCGACAATTAATATTTTCATTTAACTCCCGCACCTTTTTTTGCTAATTTATCTGCCAGTTCATTATATTTTACGCCCTTATGGGCCTCTACCTTTATAAATTTTACATCTATATTCTTACTAAGCCTTTGAAACTCCCTGCTATATGAGGCAGTTAGTTCGTTGTTTGTCTTCCAATTTCCCAGTGCCCATGCACTGATGCCCTCGTAGTCGTAGTGGATGTGGATTTTTTTAAAGCCCATGTCGATAGCACTTTTTATGGCGTAGACTGTTCCATAAATTTCACCAGTAACATTTCTATACTGTGCATACTCAGGCCTTTCTACCCTGCCAAAATGTTCTTTAACTCCATACTTTAATAAAAACACCACGCCGTAGCCACATACACCAGTCTTAACATTGTATGAGCCATCCACGTATGAAACTAATTCGTCCTCAGGAACATGGTGGCACTCCACTTCTTTATTTAAAGGCTTTTCACCACTAATAAAGTTTTCAGCCTCTTCCCTGGTCTTAAATTTCTTATACACGGCGCCACTAAAACCTGCAGTCTCTTTTTTACATTCATCCCAAGTTCTATACACACCGGGGTTTCTTCCAACCTTTACTGCATAAAAATTATTTCCTGCCATGGGCAAGCCTACTTGCTGCAGCCGCCGCCAGTGCCGCCACAATATCGTCCATAAATGTGTTCACTTCAGTCTTCGGATTTTTATTTTCATCCAAGTCCTTTATTATTCCAAGCTTTTCCTTGTCCAGATAACCAAAGTTAGTTAGACCAATGGATCCATATATATTTACAATTGAAAGGGGAATTATTTCGTCAATTCCATAAAGCCCCTCATCATTTTTTACAATTGTAAGAAGGGGGTCTTCAAGTAAGTTCTTCTCCGCCATTTCGTCTAGGGCAATGCCTGTTAATATGGCGTGGCAAACTTCCCTCTTTGAAAGCACCGCCATAACATTTTCCCTACAAACTTCCGGTGTTAGGTCTTCAAAGTAATCCTTTTGCAATTCAAACACGATGTCTGCAATGTCCTGTACATGAACATCTCTGTCATGAAGCTTCTTATGTGTTGCTTCACGAAGCTCCTCCATGGTGTAATGTGTAATATTTCTAGTTTTATTTTTATTCATCTTTCTCACTCCAACAAGTTATAGTTCCCGGGCCAACTTCAAATTCACCAAAGCCCTCGTCGTCAATGGTTACTTCATTTAAGTTGTCCCCAGTATATTCCTTATAAATTTTTCCAGCTTCCTCTTCTCCTACAAACATCCTCAAGGTGGCCATGTCCCCAGTGGATATTAGTACCGCAAGCTTCTTATTGTGCTCTTCGTCCCCATGTCTTACAAAGCCAAGTAGCTTGTCTGACTCATAGTACATATCTTGCTCTCCATATGCAAACTCTCGCCTAATATACATAAGGTTTTCAATCATGTCTTTGTGGCCATTTGAATTTACAGGCTCTCCCATGCCCATGTAGTCGCCCCAAAACACTGTAGGATAACCATCCTTCTGTAATAAAATTATTCCATAGGCAATCTTTTTGAACCAATCATCCACAAAGGACTCCAGTGCCTGTCCCGGTTGTGAGTCGTGGTTGTCCACAAATGTAACGGCGAGGCCAGGATGTTCCTTTACCAAGCTGTTGTCAAAGATACGCCTAATATCGTAGTCGCCGTTCTTTGATGCCTCCACCATATTGTAGTGAAGCCCAACGTCAAATAAATCTATATCGTACTTGGTGTCATATAGATACCCATTCACCGTGCCCGGGTCACTTAGCCAGTACTCGCCAAATAGATAAAAGCCTTCCTTTAAATCTTCCTTCGCCTTAATATGATTGCAAAAATCTAAAATAAACTGGTCTCCAATATGTTTTAAGGCGTCAAACCTCATTCCATCAAGGCCCAGTTCGTCAATAATCCAATAGCCCCAATTGAAAAGTTCTTTCCTAACATCCGGATGATTGTGGTCAATATCTGCAAACATAAGATAGTCGAAGTTGCCCTTTTCATTGGACACACCCCAGTCCCATCCCTTACCATCGCCGACAATTTTAAAAACTCCCTTAACATCATTTAAAGAGTCGTAGTCCACGCCGGTAAAGTGTTCAAAAAACCATGTGAATTCAGAATACTTTCCCTTTCGTCCAGGAAATGTAAACTTGGTCCAGGCTTTGATGTCATGTACTTCTCCAATCTCTTTATTTCTATCGTTTTCGTCAACTTGAATAGCTTTAAAGACTTCCTCTTCGTCCGCCGCTGCCTTGTGATTTAAAATAATATCTCCATAAACTAAAATGCCTTTTTCATGAAGAGTGTCTATTAAAGACTTTAATTCTTCCTTAGTGCCATACTTGGTCCTAACACTGCCCTTTTGGTCGAACTCACCAAGGTCATATAAATCGTAAATTCCATAACCTACGTCGTTTGTTCCAGTGGCCTTGCAAAATGGTGGAAGCCATATTGCATTAAATCCAACTTCAGCAAGATGTTCCGCCATTTCCTTTAATTTATTATAATGGTTGCCATCGTCCGGCAAGTACCATTCAAATCCTTGTAAAATAACTGCGTTTTCCATAATTACCTCCAACATAATTGTATAATATGCCTTAAAATAATAAAAGAATGATATAATAGGAACATTAGGAGGTAGAAATGAAAGTTTGGATGGATTTTACATGCCCTTTTTGTTTAATCGGGCTCAAGAGAATGAAAGAGGCTTTAAAGGACAGTAAATTAGGAGGTTTTAAACTTTCATCCTTTAGATTAAGTCCTAAATTAAAAGAAAATGTTAACTATATAGAAAGTTTAAGTAAAAAGTACAATGTCAACATGGAAAAAGCGATGCAAATGACCATGGGACCAACAAATACATTAAAGAGTGAAGGACTTGATGTGGATTTTTTAAAAATAGATGAATTAAACACCACAAAGGCACATATGCTTTTGAAAAACTTTGAAAATGACGAAAAATATCTAGACCTTGCATACGAAATATTTACAGCTTACTTTGTGGAAGCAAAAAATATAAACGATGAAAAGGTACTACAAGAAGTTTTAAATAAATTAGAATTAAACGGCGATGTTGAAAATATTTTAAAAAACGATACACTTTTAGAAAAAGTTTTAGAAGATAGCAAAATAGCAAAATCAGAAGGAATAAATCTTATCCCAACAATAGTTCTTAGTTCGGGAGAAAAAATTGAAGGTTCACAAAGTACCGAAAACTATTTAGAGATAATGAATTTTGAAGCTAAGTAAGGAAGAGAAAATGGACGAATTAATATATGGAAGAAATGCCTGTTTGGAAGCTTTGAACACAGGAAAAGTTGAAGAGCTATACATCCAAAAGGGCAATTTAAAAGGCTCAATTGAAAAAGTAATTGGCAGGGCAAAAAATAAAAATGTAATAATAAAGACCGTAGATAAAAAGACCTTGGACAATATGGCAAAAGGCGAAGTTCACCAAGGAGTTATCGCTTCAATATCTTCTTTTGAATACTCATCAGTTGAAGATATTTTAAACGAGGCAAAGAATAGAGAAGAAGACCCCTTCATCGTCATACTGGACGAAATCGAAGACCCACATAACCTTGGTGCAATAATAAGAAGCTGTGAAACCGCAGGAGTGCATGGTGTGATTATTCCAAAGAGAAGATCTGCAAGCATCAACTCTACGGTTTATAAATCATCAGCGGGAGCATGCAACTACTTGAAAGTTGCCAAAGTGACAAATATAAATAGAACCATTGATGAACTAAAAGAAAAAAATATATTTGTCTATGGAACAGATGGCGATGCGAAAAGTTATTACAATAAAACCAATTTAACAGGACCAATTGCAATAGTTATCGGCAACGAGGGCAAGGGAATTTCAATGCAGATAAAGAAAAACTGCGACGATTTAATCAAGATACCTATGCGTGGAAAGATAACTTCACTGAATGCATCAAATGCATGTGCAGTGGTTTGCTACGAAGTCCTAAGGCAAAGAGATGTCTAAAAAGAAAATCATCTTTGTGGATGGATATAACATTATAAACGCATGGCCAAAACTAATTGCCATAAAAGACAATATTAGCCTTGACGCTTCCAGAGAAGAGCTTATAAATATACTTTCAGAATATCAGTCCCTAGGGGAAGAAAAAGTATATCTCGTATTCGACGCCTACCTTGCCACAGGAGAGAGAACAATCGGCGAAAGAGTTTGTAAAAACATTACAGTCTACTTTACAAAACAAAAAGAAACCGCCGACCAATACATAGAAAGAGTATTGGATCTTACAGGAAAAAGAGATGTTATTAGAGTTGCCACCGACGACAGCCTTATACAACAGACCATACTTAGTCGTGGTGGAACAAGACTTTCATCAAGAGAGCTGTTGGTAGAATACAACAATTTGAAAAACCAAATGACCAGAATGAAGGTAAAAGAACCAGAGTATCAACAAAAGAACATGGTAACATTAGATGAAAAAACAAAAAATATCCTAGACGAAATAGCAAAGCAATTAAAGAAGTGAGGGAATGCCCTCACTTTTTAATTGCGAAAGTTTAACTTTCAGGGTTTGTTTTGTAGGGCTTTGCCCTACTACCTATTTATTTCTAATATATGTTTTCTTTTTATTCTACCAAGGGGGAAAAGGCACCGTTTCGTACGGTTCCTATCCCCCTTGAGAACCCCCTTTACCTCCCAACGACTTGGGGATATCCCCAAGACCCCTTTTAAAAAGTTGTTGGAAAGCTAAGGCTTTCCTGCTTGTGCCTACGGCACATAGTGTATTTTGTACTCCTTCTTCCTAGGAATATTATCCACTCTTATGTCATCTTGAGCGAAAATTTTTACGAAGTAAAAATTGTAGTCGAAGTATTCTTGACCTAACAGAAGACGAAGTCTTCGTAGTAGGTCAAATGTCGATCTCGTTTCACTTTCCACTATTCTTTATCCCATACTCCCCATTTCTTTTTTTCTTCCTTTAACAATTCTCTATTTGTCTTTTTGTCTTCCTCTCTTAATAGTTTCAACAAATCATCTTTTCTATCTGGAATCATCGTTGTAAGGGGAAGTATTTTTGTCTTATGGGTTCCATTGTAAATTGTATGAATTTTTAAATTTTCTAGAAGTAGTATCTCCTCTTCTATCTGCTCTTTTAATGAAATTCTTTTAAACTCTCCACTTTTAACATAATCAACTAAATTTGCTCCTGAAAAAATCACTAAGTTTACCACTACTATTTCAAATGGATTTGTCTTATTTAAAAATTTTGCAGTGTTTAGTATATGTTCCCTTGAACGTTCTTTTCCTCCCAGGCCAAGCATAATATAGCATGAATAGTCTATACCCACTTCTTCAAGCATTCTAATGGCCTTTAGTTGTTCCTCTGTGGTAACTCCCTTATGGTGAAATTTTAAAACTTCATCATCTCCCGATTCTATGCCAAGGCAAAGTCTATCCAGTCCCAAGCTCTTTAAATACTTTAAATCTTCTTTAGTTTTTCTAAGTACATCTTCAGAACGGGCAAAGCAGGAGACATATTTCATATTTGGAAAATTCACTTTTATCTCCTTCAAAATCTCTGCAAGAAATTCTGTTTTAAGGCAAAGTGGATTTCCTTCAAGAAGGGTAAATTTATTTGGAGTAAATCTCTTATCTTCGTAGAACCTCGCTCTTTTCCTTATATATTTTTTTATATCTTCTAAATCAAATACGCGAAACTTTTTGCCCATATTCAAGTCACAATAAATGCATTTGCCATAGGAACATCCGTCGGTTACTGGAATCATTTCATTATGCATCTCAGGCATTGGAGTATACATGTATTTGTCGTAAAAACCTTTTATCATTTCTATTTCCTTTCTATTTATTATTTTAATGTAGAATGGACTTACTGTCCAGGAAGTAGAAAACTAAAAATTTTAAAGATAAACGCTGTTAAATTCGATATTAAAAATAATTTAAAAGACTTCGGTATAATCGAAGAAGAATTTAGAGAAAAATTAGATGGAATTGCAAAGGAAGCTGTAGCTGACGCTTGTACATCATCTAATCCAAGAAAAACTGAATTTGAAGACATGAAGAAAATATTAGAATACATCTATGAAGGAAAAGAAATAGGCTTCTAGATTAAAAGCCACTCCGCGGAGTGGCTTTTATTTCTATTAAATTTTAATTATTCTATTGCCTTTAACGCCTCTACCATATCAACTTTCTTAAGTTTATTGTGGATTACAAACATTACAACTACTGCAAATAGAAGTGTAATGGCTCCTGACAATAGGAAGTTTGATATTTGTAATTTCGGATCTAGCATTGCGCTATCTGGAATAAGTCTTTCTATTATAATTTTGTGCATTAAATAGCCTATTAAATATCCAAGGAGTATTCCAAGGATGGTTAGAAGAAATGTCTCTCTATAGATATAGGCTGTGACCTCTTTGTCGTAAAAGCCTAGAACTTTTATGGTGGAAAGCTCTCGTAGTCTCTCTGATACATTTATATTGGTCAAGTTATATAACACCACAAATGCAAGTATGCAGGCGAAGGTTATAATAACGAACACTATCATGTCCAGTGAGCCGATTAGGGCATCAAAAATATTTGAGTGCTTTTCTATATTTATAATGGAGACCACCGACTTGTTGTCGTTAATCTGTCTAATTAAGTCCGAGGATTTTCCATCTTTATCTCTTTGAAGAATTATAAGGTCTGCATTGGTTTCAAACTCTTCCCCAAATACCTTTTCGTAATAGTCCTTCGGCATATACATATTGTGGCCGGCGTAAAGTTCTGATATTCCTCCAACCTTTAGCGTATAATGTTTATTCTTTTCTGTCTTTACATCTATTTCGTCGCCAATTTTTAGGTCGTATAGCTTTGCAAGCTTTTCATTTATTACAACGGAGTCTTTTTTTAGATTTACGGTGTTTCCACCCTTTCTCTCTCTAAGTTTTATAAAGTCCTTTAAGTCCGTTGTATTTTCTGGAACTATAAGGGTTATCTGTTGATCAGGACCCTTTTTCGCTTCACTTGACAAGTTGTCGATATAGATTGACTTGGAATTCTTTATCTTCTTGTCATCTTTTAAAAGCTCTTTATATTCTTTAAATGCATTTGGACTAAGGTCCTCATTATAAACTGCAATGGTGTCGTATTTGTAGATTTCACTGTATTGCTTTTCAAGAACGGATGATAGTGAATCCCTTATGCCAAATCCCATAAATATAAGTCCCGTACATCCAGATATGCCTATTATGGTCATTAACATCCTTCTCTTATAACGGAAAAGATTTCTCATTGTAACCTTTTGCATAAATGAAAGTCTCTTCCATATAAAGCCAACTCTTTCAAGAAGTATTCTCACTCCTGACTTAGGAGGTTTTGGTCTAAGTAGTGACGCCGCGTTCTCCCTAAGTGAATTTGTAGTGACGATTACTCCTGCAAATGTGGTACATAGCACTCCTATTGCAATTGAGAGCATGGAGTATTTTAAATTGTATGGAATGTTTCCGCTTTCAAAGATATAATGTGATGCATATGCAGAAAATATTATAGGCGAGATTAATTTATGGCCTAGAATAACACCAAGTATGGACCCTGCTAATGATGCTAGACCACCATATATGAAATATTTTTTTATGATGTCTAGGTTGCTATATCCAAGGGCCTTTAGTGTACCAATTTGAATTCTCTCTTCTTCCACCATTCTGGTCATTGTTGTAAGGGAAACCAAAATTGCAATAAAGAAGAAAAACACAGGAAATACATTACTTATAATCTCTAGGCGACTGGCTTCGTCAAAGAAGTTGTAAAGCACAGCGTCGCTATCTCTACTTACAACACTAAACTGTGGTTCAAGAAGTATTTTTAAAAATCTTCTGGCATCATCAAGTTTTGTTTGTGCCTTTGAAATTTCTTCTTCAGCCTCTTTCTCTTTGTCGTCTAAAGTTCTTTCATTTTCTTTAATCTCTTTTTCTGAAGACTGTAACTTTCTTAGTGCATCGTCGAGCTGGGCTTTTCCTTCAGCCTTTCCCTTTTCATAAAGAGCTATATTGTCGTTTAAAATCTTTTCTGATGATTCAAATTTTCCGTATCCATCATCAAATTTTTTCTTTTCTTTTTCCCATTTTGCTAGATTGTCTTCATATTCCTTTAGGCCCTTTTTAAACTCAGCCTCTTTTTCATCTAGAGTACTTTTCCCTTTAGCTAGTTCTTCCTTTGCATTTTGAAGCTTTCCTCTCTCTTCCCTAAGCCTTTCAAGTCCTAGGGCGGCTTGGGCTCTTTTTGATTTTAATTCTTCAATCTTTGCATCTCCACCACTAATCATTGAAATGGCAGATTCTAACTGTGTAATTCCATTATTTAATTCAGTAAGTCTTGCTTCAAGTCCTGGAAGTTGTGACTCTAGGTCAGCCTTTTGCTTCACAAGTGCATCTCTTTGCCCTTTAAGGTCTTCAATTTTTGCTTTAACCCCTTCATCAGGGTTTTCTGGGTCAAGGCTAGCCTCTAGTGCATTTATTTTTGCATCAACTTCTGCTATTTCCTGAGTAACCTGTAATATACCAGCTTTCAAATTTGCAATTCCCGTTTCAAGGTCCTTCTTCCACTGCTTGGACTGACTAAGCTTTGACTGTAGTTCTGGAAGTTTGCTCTTCCCTTCTTGAATTTGCGATATTCCACTGTCTATTTGAGCAATGCCGTTATTTATCTCGCTCTCTTTGCTATTTATTTGAGCAAATCCGTCTTCAACCTTTTTTACATTTGCATCATATTCTGCCTTTGCCTTGCCAAGTTCTGCCCTTCCCTTGTCGATTTCACCCTTTGCGTCGTCAAGCTTCTTCTTTGCATCGTCAAGTTCTTTCTTACCCTTACTAAGCTTTGGCCTTTCAGAATTTAATTTTTCCTTTGCTTCGTCAAGTTGTTTTTTATTTTCAACCAGGGCATTGTCATACTTTTCCTTTTGCTTTTCATATGTGTCGTAACCTTCGTTAAGCTTTTTATAGCCGTCATTTATCTTGTCTCTGCCCTCTTTAATCTTGTCCCTGGCGTCCTGTATCTCTTTTTCACCGTCTTTAATCTTGTCAGTTATTTCAGTACGCTGTTTTTCGTATACCTCTGCACGTCTATCTATAAAAAGATTTTCCAGGTCTGCTCGAGACTTCTTTAATATGTTGCTATAACTTTCGCTTTCAAACCCTCTATCATTAATATTCTTTAAAACAATGTCCACCGATGTAAACTCGTCAGTGTTAAAATTGTCCCTTAAAATAAAACCTAGTTCCTCCACTGCACCGGCGCCAAGGTTTGTGGAACCTAGATCCACAGTATCAACGTATTTTGGAGTTTTAACAAAACCTGTGACTGTGTACTCATAGTTCTTAAGAATATATTCTTCTCCACCCTCTTCAAATCCATAGGGGTTTAACTCTTCTTTTTTTAATTTTATCTTGTCGCCAATTTTATATTTTTCTCTAGAGGTTATATTTAGCACAATTTCGTCATCTTTTGTGGGTAAATTACCTTCAACAAGAAGTGGCTTAGATATTTTTTCATTCAAAGAAGAAACTCTCATAACCTTTTTGCCGTTATAAAAGTCCTTTTCAAATGTCTTTTCATAGTCCTTGGTGTTTTCGTAGCCCTTGATAATGTCCAAATCCTCATTATCCATATCAAGGCTGGATTTTACAACTATATCCGCCATGTTGGTGTCTTCTAGAAACTGGTCTCCACGTCTTATCATTATGGGCCCTGTGACCTTAAGGCCCACAAACACTAAAACACCAATGGTCACCATAATTAAAATGGATAAAAAACGTCCCTTAGACCCTTTAACCTCTTTTAAAATGTCTTTATTTATCGCTTTCATACTACCACTCTATTTCATCTATGGATTTTGGATTTTCATTTATAATAATATCTCTAACCTTCGCATCATTAATCTCTATAACTCTATCCGCAATTGGAGTTATGGCTTGATTGTGAGTAATTAAAATTACGGTTGTTCCCGTTTCGATACAGGTGTTTTGTAATAGCTTTAGTACGGACTTTCCAGTCCTATAGTCTAGAGCCCCTGTAGGCTCGTCACATAGAAGTAACTTCGGCTTTTTAGCAAGGGCCCTTGCAATTGCAACCCTCTGTTGTTCTCCACCAGAAAGCTGTGCCGGGAAGTTGTCCATTCTATGTTCTAGACCAACTTGCTTTAAAACCTCCACCGCATCCTCTGCATCAGAAACAATTTGTGATGCCAATTCCACATTTTCCTTTGTAGTCAGGTTTGGAATTAGATTATAAAATTGAAAAACAAAACCCACATCATCTCTTCTATACTGGGTGAGTTCAGTTTGATCATACTTTGAAATATCTTTTCCGTCTATTAGAATTTGTCCCGAGTCATTGGTGTCCATGCCTCCAAGGATGTTTAATACCGTGGACTTTCCTGCTCCGGAAGGCCCAACGATTATGGCAAACTCTCCCTTCTCTATGGAAAAACTTATCTCGTTATTTGCATATATTTTATTGCTACCTACCTGATAGGTCTTCACATTATTTATCATTTCAACATAACTCATCTAATCACCTGTACATTTTTCTAATTTAGTCTTATAATTATATTTTACCACATGAGGAGGTGGTATTACGAATTGGGATATTAGTTATGAAGACAGTAGAAGACTTGAAAATACAATTTATATAGACCTGCGTTCACCAATTGAATATGAAAGTGAACATATACCTGGGTCAGTAAATCTATATCTATTAAATGATGAAGAGAGAAGCGTAGTTGGAGAAACCTATGTGAAACATTCAAAGGAACTTGCTAAGTCAAAGGCTGTGTCCTATGTTTCAAAAAGGCTTCCTTTCCTTGTTGAAGAAATTTTAAAGTATGAGCACGAATACAACAACCTCGTGCTATACTGCCAAAGGGGCGGCTACAGATCGAAGTCATTTGCAAGTCTTTTAAATGCCATGGATATAAAAGTCCACCGACTTGAAAGTGGATACAAGGGCTATAGGAAGTATGTTAGGGAAAATTTAAATAAAATTTGTGAAGCTTGTTCCCTAATAGTTCTTACGGGAAATACAGGATGTGGAAAAACAAAAATATTACACTCACTTAGGGATAAAGGCTACCCAGTTGTAGACCTTGAAGGCCTCGCTAGACACAGAGGATCAAATCTGGGTCATGTAGGGTTAATGCCCCAGCCTTCACAAAAGATGTTTGAATCATTATTACTGGAAGAATTTTTAAAATATGATGGCAAAAAGATTTTTATAGAAGGGGAATCTTCAAAAATAGGTGATGTGTATTTACCTAAGCAATTAATACAAAACATGAAAAAATCCTATTGCATTGGCGTAGACTCACCACTGGATCATAGAGTTTCAAACTTAGTAGAAGAATATGGAAAGTTGGATTATAAAAAAGAATTGCTCGACTCCCTACGACTTCTGCAAGGTTATATATCAAAAGAAAATATCGAAGAATTTCAAAGACATATTATTGACGGCAATTTGAAAATTGTTGCAACAAAACTTTGCGAAAACTATTATGACAAAAAATATAAAAAAAGAGATGTGGACATTAATATTTTAAACATTGACGAAGAAGAATCGGTAAAAAAACTTATTGCTATCTATGAGGCAAAAAATTAAAGAGGCTAGGCCTCTTTTTTTATTTTTCTAAATTTTTTTACTTTTCCCTTGACATTCTTATTTTAAATAGGTATTATTAATTTAACGATAATGATTATCGTTATTTAAGGTGGTGAGGAAAATTTTTCAAAAACTTTTAATCCAATGCTGCGCTCCTACCCTGGCGGGAATAAAACTTGGGAGTCTGTTCAGCATAAAAAAAGAGTTTGTAG
Organism: Mediannikoviicoccus vaginalis; assembly: GCF_928097925.1. Classification (GTDB taxonomy): domain Bacteria; phylum Bacillota; class Clostridia; order Tissierellales; family Peptoniphilaceae; genus Mediannikoviicoccus; species Mediannikoviicoccus vaginalis. Next base: position 1,616,662 of record NZ_CAKMRI010000001.1, on the reverse strand, counting down.
TACAAAGGGAAATAAAAGATTTGAATTTAAAGCTTAGGTCAATTGATATTCAAATCGAAATAGTGCGGAAGCGAAAAGAAAACTTTTTAATCTATGTCTACAACGAAAAGCTACTAGAACAAAAGATGAATTGTCCGAAAATTAGAGCATTTTTACATACCTTCGGCTATTCGGATTTTCATAAGGACAGCCTACTTGAAAAACTTAAAGAAAGGCTTTCTACTGAAGATGAATTTCCACATGAAATAGGGATATTTTTAGACTACCCCCTATGTGATGTCGAAGGATTTATTAACAATAAGGGAAATAATTTTATCGTGACGGGACTTTGGAAAGTGTATGGAGATGCAAAGTCTTCTAAAAAAATTTTTGAATCTTATTGTAATTGCAAAAGTTGTTTTATGGATTTGTATAACAAAGGCTATGAGACAATGGACATTATAAAAAACTATAATGGAGGTACTTATGAAGAAAATAGCAGTAGTGTATTGGTCAGGAACGGGCAATACAGAAAAAATGGCTAATGCCATAGTTGATTCAGCAAAGGAAAACGGAGCAGATGTAAGTCTATTTGAATCAGATGACTTTGGCGCCGAAAAAATGGACGAATTTGACAGGGTCGCTTTCGGCTGTCCAGCAATGGGAGACGAAGTGCTTGAAGAAGAAAGCTTTGAGCCTATGTTTACAGCTTGTGAAGAAAAATTATCTGGAAAAGAGATTGCCATATTTGGTTCCTACGAGTGGAACAATGGTGAGTGGATGGTAGACTGGGAAAGCAGAGTAAATGGTAAAGGTGCAAAACTAGTTTATCCACCTCTTCCTGCCTATGACGATCCAGATGCAGAAGCAATTGAAAAATGTAAAGAACTCGGAAAGGCATTAGCTGAGTAGAGTTTAATATCTTAACCAAATCTCGCAAAAGAACCTTCGGGTTCTTTTTTGCGTATTAAAATAAAAAAATCGGAGAATTAATCTCCGACTCAATTACTTTAAGATATATAATTTTACTGTTCTTACTCCCCAATTGTAGCATTCTCCAACTGAGTTCATATGAACATCAATCTTATTTCCCTTTATTGCTCCACCTGTATCGCCAGCGATTGCATATCCATATCCTTCTACATAAACTTTTGTTCCTAGAGGGATAACTCTTCTATCTACTGCAATAACTTTAGGGTTCTTTCTAAGGTCGATACCTGAAGCTGTTTGCCAGCTAAGTCCAGCTTCGTGCATTGAGTATGCAGTTGCTTTAACTGTCATTACCTTACTATAGCTGAAGTCTTTGCCGTCATTATTTTCGTTTGATCCTGCAACTTCTACTTCTTTAGGTTCTTCTTTCTTAACTTCTGTATCTGAAATGAATTTGTTTGAAATATAAGCTGTTCCATTGTTGTAAGAAATTCTTAACCAGTCTCCTTGGATAAAGCCTGAGATTTTTTCTCCCTTAGCTAATGTTCCAAGTACCTTTGAATTTGTGCTTGGGCTTGTTCTTACATTTAAGTTTTGTGAAACCCAACCAGTTCTTTGAACTTCTTTTTCAATCTTATCTATAACATTTCCTTCTAAGTCCTTTATTGGCATTTCTACGCCTGACTTATCAAGTACTTTTTCAACAAAGTTTTTTAAATAGTTGTTTGAGATGTTATTTGTAGATACTGAATAGATTTTATCTACATTTAAATTCTTAACACCTTCTAAAACATTGTTGTTATTAACAAGTAACATTGGTGATTGCTTGTTTGATCCAACTACTGTAGCTAAGATTGTATCTGCATAGTTGTTACCATTTGCTATAACAATGTTGTTAAATTCTCCAAATCTATTCATTAGAGCAAGTGAAGTTTCATATCTGTCTTTTCCATAAATGGTATTGTCATCAATTCTTGATTTATCTTTACCAGCTATTTCATAAACTTTTTCTTTCGCTGCTCTTGGAAGTGAAGATTCTCCACCAACAAAGTAGATTTCTTGAACACTGTTTTCCTTTAAGTACTTTTCAGTAGCTTCCGGAACATTTTCTCCACTTGTTAAAAGTATATTCATATCATTCTTAACAGCGAATGCAGTTGCTGAAAGTGAGTCTGCTAATGCTTCTCCGTCAGCTATCATTATGTTTCTGTGGCTATCAAGTTTTTTTGCAAGCTCTGCAGCTGTATCAAATCTTGAAAATCCTGAAATTCTTCCTCTGTAGTTGTTTAAGCCTTTTACAACATCTTCAGGAACTGTTTGATCTCCACCTATTGCATAAACATTTTTTGCACTATTTACAATGTTCATTGACTTTTCAGAAAGTTTTCCATTTTCTAAAAGTACAATTGTTCCATTGTTTTCACCTGCTAGAACTCCCCCTGAAATTCCATCTACTAACTTGTCAGAATTTAAAATATATACATTTTCCAATCCTTCTATTGAGTTAGTAATCATTTCAGAAACTTCCGACAGCTCCTTTGAATTAACACTTATTAAATCTAAATTTTCATTTGCCAAAGTTGTTGTCATAGGACTTATAGTCACTGCTAAAGCCAATAACCCTCCAGCAATTTTATTTTTTATTTTCAAATAAAACACTCCTTAATATCTTGTAACTATTCTGTAACCTTTTTTCATTACGTGGATATTTTAGCCCAAGGAGGTTTTCATGTCAACAAAAACGCCTCTAAAGCTGAAAAATAAAGGTTTTTTAGCTGTTTTCCTCGAAGTTTTCACATGATTATTACAAAAACGTAACACTTTTTGTAACCTTTTGGTTGATTTTTTAAAGGTTACAAAAGAGTTACAAAATTATTACAAAATTCTTAAGGTTTTTATTACATTTCTGTAATATTTCTGTTCTTTAGCTCCCTTTCCACCTCATAAATGTAGAGATTTAGCACTTTATCAAGACTTAGAAAAATAGAATTTGCCAAGTATGAAAGGAAGTTTTTGTATATATTAACTTGATGAAGCGAAACTTCCGTAGAGTTGTCATCTATCTTTTTGAAGCTCACATCAAAGAATCCATCAATAATTTTATTTTCCATTTCAATTTTAAAATACTCCAGTGGTCTTTTTTCAATTATCTTGTATCTTGTCGTTAAATCATTGTGATTTGTCTCTTCAAAACTGTCCTCTCCTGTCTTTTTAAATTCGGAAATTTCATTTCGCCAAGAGTAGTCCTCCCTATTTGTGAAAATTTCATAAACTTTGTCAATGGGATACTTTATTATTTTTTTAACTTCTGCTTCCTTTTTCAATTAAATTCTCCTTTTCCTCTATTATTTCATCAAGCTTTCCTAAATAGTCCCTCATATTTAAATAATTTCTATGATTTTCTATAAGGCCATTGCTTTTTAAAAACTTTGACGCTGAGCCCATGCCTACGCCAAGCACATCTTGAACTTCTTCCATCATGTAGATATTGTACTTACATATTTTATCCTTCTTTGCAAAACCTATGTTTTCAAGATTGCCCAAAATTCTCTTTTGCCTATATAGATAATAAGGAAGATAATTTTCTTTCTTTGCAAATTCCAAAGCACGCTGCATCATCTTCTCCGCTTCCAGGTATTCTTCTTTCATGGAATTTTCTTGCATTATCTTTGATCCCTTTTTAATGGCCAGGGTATGAACTGTTAAGTTGTCTGGGTTTAGTTTCTTTATAACATCTAAGGTATTGTTGAAGTCATTTAAGTCTTCCCCTGGTAGTCCAATGATTAAATCCATATTGATACATGAAAAATCCATATCCCTTGCAACGTTATACATCTTTATTAGATTGTCATTGTCCTGCTTTCTACCAATTTTTTCTAAAGTCTCCGCTTTAAAGCTCTGTGGATTTAGTGATAGCCTTGAAACATGATTATCTTTTAAAATTTCAAGCTTTTCTTTCGTTAATGAGTCCTCCCTGCCCGCTTCCACGGTAAACTCCTGCAAGGACTTAAAATCAAAAATTTTACCCATTTCAGTTAAAAGCCTTCTAAGGTCATTTTCTTTTAACGAAGTTGGAGTGCCTCCTCCTATATATATAGAAGTAGGATTATAACCATAGGATCTCTTTAAAATTTTCATTTCCTTTATTAGCGCTTCAATATATGGCTTTACCTTTTCTCCATTCTTTTCCAAAATCAATGTGGAATAGGAGCAGTAGGAACATCTTCCTGTGCAAAATGGAATGTTCACATAGAGGCTATAGGAATCTTTTTTAATATCTCTAATGATTTCATCTTGGATTTTTGAAATTTCCAATAACAGTTTAATATTCTCATTATTAATAAGTAATTTTTCTTTCAAGTACTCCATTGTTCCAATTTCACTTTTTTCTTCCATAAGGCTTCTTACAACTTTAACAGGCCTTATGCCAGTTAGCACACCCCATGGAGCTTCTTTTTTAAAATATTTTTCGAAAAACTTTATAATAGAATACTTCACGGCCATTTTGAAACCGAAGTGACTGTCAAGTTTCAAGTCTTCCTCTCTTTTAATTAAATTATATTTTACTTTTCCTTCTTCTAAATAGGATATATTAATTTCACCTTCAGTATCTATGACAAGTCCCTCATCAATATCATCAAAGGTTATTTCGATGTCTTCAGTTGCCATAAAAATGCTTAGTGTTTCATATATTTCAAGTCTATTTTTTTCGCTTAATAATTTTATTTTCATATCTACCGCCTTTTCTTAATTATACCAAAAACACTTTTAAATGGATTTGTATTTTAAATCGAAGGGATGTAACCATAAAAAAAGAGAGCAACACGCTCTCTTAATCTATTATATCTTCTTTTGTTATTTCAATGTACTCACCAAGTTCTAAATCACTTGGGAGTTCTAAGGCACCAAACTTTACCCTTTCCAGTTCTATAACTTTATTTCCAACCTTTTCAAACATTCTCTTCACTTGATGATACTTTCCTTCTTTTATCGTAAGGTAGCAATGTCTATTATCTATGACTTCCATGGTGGCTGGCTTTGTTATTATATTTTCTGGCATAAGTTTAATTCCCTTTTCAAAAGTAGAATTATAATCCTCTTCTTCTATATCACTTTCCAGGGTGACTTTGTAGGTCTTTGGAACTTCTCTTTTTGGTGATGTCAGGTTGTGGTTTAACTCTCCATCATTTGTTATTAATAAAAGCCCTGTGGTGTCCTTGTCCAGCCTTCCCACTGGAAATGGATTAAATGTAGTATGTTCCTCTAAAAGAAGGTCTATTACGGTTTTGTCGTAGAAATCTTCCGTTGCGGAGATAACTCCCTTTGGCTTATTCATAAGAAGATATATAAACTCCTTATATTCCACAGGGTCTCCAAAGTAGGAAACCCTATCTATATCAGTGTCTACAATTCTGCCAAAGTTCTTTTCAACTTCGTCATTTACTAAGACAGCGCCCTTCTTTGACGCCTTTTTTATTTCAGATCTTGTAGCAAAGCCCATGTTTGCTATAAGTTTGTCCACTCTGATTTTCATCTTCTCACCACTATTTATCTTTTGCTATCTCCACAGTTACTCTCTTTCCTCTAATATGCTTATTGTTTAAATTTTTCACTGCCTTTGCCGCAACTTTTGAATCCACATTTACAAAGGAGAAGTCATTAAAGATATCTATTTGACCAACATCTTTTCCACGAATTTTTCCTTCGTTACATAGAGCTGCCAGAATATGATTTGCAGAAACCCCAGTCTTTTTTCCAGTGCTTATGAAAATTCTCGTGCTATTTGGTCCACCAGTTCTTTTATTTCTCTTGTCCCTTTGCCTATTATTTCTATCCCTTCCAGTATTTTTATTTCTATCTCTCTTGTTTCCAAACCTTGCCCTCTTGTTGTTGTCCACAGAGTCTATCTCTTTATATTTAGATGACTTTTGTTCATTTAAAAACATCTTTAGTACCGCCGCTGCAATATGGTTTTGAGAATATTCCTCTTCTTCAAGTAGGGATAAGAATTTTAGTTCTTTTTCAAAATTATCTCCATCAAGAATAAGTCTAATCTTATCTAAAAGTATGGAACTTCTATTTTTTTCCAAATCTTTTATCGTTGGAATGGATATTTTTTCTATTTTTGTCTTAGTATACTTTTCGATTTGTCTTAGGTTTCCATACTCCCTTGAAGTTACAAAGGAAATTGCAGTACCTGTACGTCCTGCCCTTGCAGTTCGTCCTATTCTATGCACATAGTACTCATTATCTTGTGGCATGTCGTAATTTATCACCATATCCACATCATCCACGTCAATTCCCCTTGCGGCAACATCTGTGGCAACTAAGATGTCGATGGTGTTATTTCTAAACTTGTCCATTACAGTGTCCCTTTGATTTTGTTTCAAGTCACCATGAAGACCATCGGCAAAATAACCACGGGACTGAAGTTCTGAAGTAAGCTCGTCAACTTTTTTCTTTGTATTACAGAAAACTACAGTTAGTCTTGGATTTTTTATATCTAAAAGCCTTGATAGTATCTCTGTCTTAATATCATTTCTAAGTTCCAAGTACACTTGTTTAACCTTTGGCACTGTAAGTTCTTTGTTTACAACCTTTACAACTTCAGGATTGTTTTGGTACTTTTTAGCAAAGTTCATAATCTCCTTTGCCATGGTGGCAGAGAAAAATAATGATTGTCTCTCTTCTGGAACATCTTGTAATATAAGTTCAATATCTTGTCTAAAGCCCATGTCGAACATCTCGTCCGCTTCATCAAGCACAAAGAAGTTAAGGTTATCAAGTTTCAAAGAGCCCCTTCTCATATGGTCCATAACACGTCCCGGTGTTCCTATAACTATTTGAACTCCCTGTTTTAGTCCGCGAAGTTGTCTTTCTATTGGTTGGCCACCATATATTGGCATAACTCTAATGTTTTTCTTGTATTTTGAAAGGTTTGATATTTCTTCCGAAACCTGTATGGAAAGTTCTCTTGTTGGGCATAGCACAAGGGCCTGCACTTTATTTAACCTTGGATTTACTTTTTCAATAATCGGTATGCCAAATGCGGCAGTTTTTCCCGTGCCTGTTTGAGCCTGTCCGATTACGTCACGACCTTCTAAAAGTAGTGGTATGGAGCTTTTTTGTATTGGGCTAAACTCCTCAAATCCCATGTCTGAAACCGCCTTTATAACTTCTTTTGACAGCTTCATATCATTTAGTTCTATCATTAATTTTTTATTCTCCTTTATTAAGCTTTTTTCTTAGTTCTATTGCCATATGTGGGTAGTCGGTTATAATGTCAAAATCTTGTTTAAAGCAATAAATCATATCCTTTTCTTTATTTATGGTCCAAAGTCTTGTGGGTTTCTTTAAATTAGGCAAGAAATTTATATTTCTTATACTCTTGCCCAAGCTTGAATGAACTCCATTATAAAGATTCTTTCTCTGGGCCTTTAGAATAATCTTTTTATTTTTAGGAACATCCTTTAATAAAAGATATATTTCATTTTTTCTGTCGTACTTTCGAATTAACTTTAGACTCTTTTTATTAAAGGAAGAGTAGACTATTTTAAATGGCAGCGGCCTTTCATTTACGATTTTTGCAACTCTTTTTTCAAGGCCCCTATGGAAATACTTTTCAGTTTTAATCTCGATATTTAAAATACCTTTGAAATTTAATTCTTCAAGAAGTTCTAGTACCTGCTTTAAAGTAGGAATGGACTGCCCTCTAAATTTTTCGTCAAAATACACACCTGCGTCATAGCTTTGAATTTCTTTTAAAGTCATCTTCTCCACAAGCCCCGTTCCTGTGGTGGTTCTGTCAATTGTTTCGTCGTGAATAACTACAATCTCTTTATCCACGGTCTGTCTTACATCAAGCTCGATGCCGTCACTTAGGGCCCTCACAGCTTCTTTAAAAGCAGCCAGCGTGTTTTCGGGAGTGTTTCCCCGACTTCCTCTGTGAGCAAAAACTAAACTCATTTTGAAACACATCCTTTTATATGATCATCTATAACCCCAATAGCCTGTAGATAGGAATATATTATTATGGGCCCAACAAATGTAAAGCCCCTTTTTTTCATGTCCTTTGAAATGCATCTTGAAAGTTCACTTTCTGCTGGAATTTCATCTTCCCTTTCAAATTCATTTACAATCTGTTTTCCATCTGTAAAGCTCCAAATGTAATTATAAAAACTTCCAAACTCTTCTTGTACCTTCAAAAAGGCCTTGGCATTGTTAATTGATGATTCAATCTTTCTCTTATTCCTTATAATAGATTTGTCACTAACTAATCTATTATACTCTACTTCGCCGAACTTAGCCACCTTAGACGGGTCAAAGCCTTTATATGATTTTCTATAGCCTTCTCTCTTCTTTAAAATCGTATCCCAATTAAGCCCCGCCTGCGCCGACTCAAGCACAAGCATCTCAAAGAGATAATTTTCACTTGTAGAAATTTTACCCCACTCTTCATCATGGTATTTTTTAAGCTCTTTAGTCTTTAAAGCCCATGGACAAACTTTTTCCATAACTCACCTCATTGCATATACTTATCTATCTGCTATAATAACACTGAATGGTTCAAAGGAGAAATTTATGGATAATAAAATTATTTATGCTTATTTTTTAATCATCAATGTCGTTGCATATTTTTCATATGGCATCGACAAAAGGCGTGCAATAAAGAATAGATATAGAATTAGCGAGGCATATCTACTTTCCCTTTCCCTACTGGGAGGATTTGTGGGAAGTAGCCTTGGCATGAAGCACTTTCACCATAAGACTAAAAAAGTTTATTTTAAATTGGTGATTATACTTTCAGTTCTCATATACTCTGCTCTTTTTTATTATATTAACGGGAGGTAAGTTTTGGAAATAGAAAATAGAAGAAAAGGAATTATTTACATGGTGTTGTCCTGCGTTTGGTTTGCCCTTATGCAAATTTTTGTGAAACTAACTGGAGGGACAATTCCACTTTTTGAACAGGTATTTTTCAGAAATTTAGTAACACTTTTTTTATGTGGGTATCTATGTTTAAAAAACGGTGATCCATTACTTGGTAAAAAGGAAAATCAATTCAAGTTGATTGCTCGTTCCGCATTAGGCTATTTAGGAATGGTAACATACTTTTATGCAATTAACCATTTGGACTCTGCGGACGCTACAATTTTACAAAAGTCATCACCTATATTTGTAACTATTTTTGCAGTTTTATTTTTAAAGGAAAAGATGACAAAGGGAAAGCTAGTTAATCTAATACTCTGCTTTATAGGAGCGTTGTTTGTAATAAGGCCTTCTTTTCATATGGACTTTGGTCCTGCAGTAGTTGGTATGCTATCTGCAGTATTTGCTGGTGGAGCCTATACGGTGTTGGCACATTTGAATAAACACGAAAAGCCAAATACAATCATATTTTATTTTTCGCTGTTTTCTTTTTTAGTGTCTATTCCACTGATGGTGAACTCCTTTGTAGTTCCAACGACAAAAGAACTTTTACTCCTACTTGGCATAGGCATATGCGCTGGCCTTGGACAAATTTTCATAACCCTTTCTTACAGGGTTGGAGAAGCTTCGGAGGTTAGTATATTCAACTATTTCACTGTTGTCTTTACGACCATTCTAGGCTTTGTCCTATTCGGAGAAGTTATAAATATATTTTCACTTATTGGAATCTTAATAATCTTCACTTCCTCATACCTTCAATACAGAAGGTCAAGAAGGGTAAAAAAATAACTCGAAGACTTGCTTCGAGTTTTTTATTTTATTAATCCATTGTTTGCAATGAATAAAACTACAATCATTACAGGTATTACAAATCTTACTGAAAAGTATATAAAGTCTGTAAGTTTTGACTTGTCAACGCCAAATTCAGTAATCTCGTCAACAAAGTCGCCCTTCTTGTAAAACCATCCTATAAATAGCACTTCTAAAAACGCAGATATTAGAAGGAATATATTTGCAGTTATATAGTCAAGGAAGTCAAAAATATTTTTACCAAATAGTGTAAAATCTCCAAGGTGACTTCCCATTGAAAGACTTGATAGCACACAGATTATACATATTAATCCTCCTGATAATAGGGTTGCTGTGGATCTCTTAAGGCCCTTGCTATCAATTAAATAGGAAACTACAACTTCAAGTAGTGAAATTGTTGATGTAAGTGCTGCAAAGGAAAGTAACATAAAGAATAATGTTCCAAACACTCTTCCTCCAACCATTCCACCAAACACATTTGGTAATGAAATGAACACAAGTCCTGGCCCTTGAGATGGCTCAAGTCCAAAGGAAAATACCGCCGGGAATATTACAAGTCCTGAAAGTATTGCTATTACAGTGTCCATAGCTGCAATCTTCAAAGCTATCTTGCTAAGATTTTCATCCTTTGGTGTATATGAACCAAATGTAATAACTATTCCCATACCTAGGCTAAGTGAATAAAAGGCATGGCCCATTGCAACAAGTATTGCGTCTTTCTTTTCAAAAAATAAATTAAAATCAGGCTTTATAAGAAATTCTATTCCCTTATATGCTCCAGGTAATGTTAGAGATCTTACAGCAAGTATAACTAAAATACATGCAAGTATTGGCAGTAATATCTTTGACGCTCTTTCAATTCCCTCTTCAACTCCCTTGTAAACAATAAACATTGTGGCAGCCATAAATATAAATGTGTACACAATTGGTTCAAGGCCTGCTGAAACAAAATTTTGGAATAGAGATGTTGTCTGCTGTGGTGTAATTGAACTGGTAAATACATTTGTGGCTGAATTTACGATGTATTTTAAAGTCCACCCCGCAACAACACTATAGTATCCAAGTATTATAAAGGCTGCAATTATTCCAAGAAGCCCTGACAAATACCACTTTGTATTTGGCGCAATCTTTTTAAAACTCTTTGATGCATCCTCTCCACCTCTTCTACCTATGGCCATCTCTGTAACCATTAGTGGAATACCTATTAGCATAACCATTAGTAGGTAGACAATCAAAAACGCCGCTCCACCATATTCTCCCAGTATATAGGGGAATCTCCATATATTTCCAACTCCAACCGCGGAGCCAGCGGTTGCCATCATCATCCCTACGGATGAACTAAATCCCTGTCTCTTTTTCATAGCTTTCTCCTCATAATAATAATTACGAATAATTTTAAACTATTTTTTATTATTTTGCAAGTCTTTTTCCGTAAATTTTCTAATTTTAATTAATATTTATCCTTTTTTCCTCTGCCGCTTTGTCACAAAGTCTTTAATATCCATTATTTTATACATTATCCTTAATTGCATATTATATTAAAACCCACCCTTAGCCATCGTTTTCATCAAGTTGCTTTTCTATTCTTTTTTTGAGTATTTATTCACCATTTATACATCTTTGACTTTTTCTTTTAAAATAAAAAACTGACCCTTTGGGCCAGCCTTTTTCTATTTGAAATTTTCCAAGTCCATTGTATCAAGTGACTTTCCACCCTGTGTATAGAGATTGTAGTAATAACCCTTCTTCTCCATAAGTTCACTGTGATTTCCCTGTTCCACAATGCCATCTTCTGTAAGCACAATAATCTTATCTGCATTTTGAACAGTAGTAAGTCTGTGGGCAATGGTTAGTGTGGTTCTTCCCTTTGACAACTTCTCCAGTGAGTCCTGTATAATCTTTTCACTCTTGTTGTCTAAGGCAGAAGTTGCCTCGTCCAGTATTAGAATTGGTGGGTTTTTCAAAAACACCCTTGCAATTGAAATTCTTTGCTTTTGTCCACCGGAAAGTTTAACTCCCCTTTCACCTACATAGGTTTCAAAACCTTCAGGAAGTTCCATTATAAAGTCATAGGCTCCTGCAAGTTTTGCAGCTTCTATTACCTCTTCCTTTGATGAACCTGGCGCTCCGTATTCAATGTTGTCAAACACTGTTCCAGAGAATAGATACACATCCTGTTGTACCATTCCAATCTTTTCTCTAAGGCTCTTAAGTGTAAAGTCTTTTATATTTCGGCCATCAAGGGTTATCTTGCCATCGGTTACATCATAGAACCTTGGAATAAGATTACATATGGTGGTCTTTCCTCCACCGGAAGGGCCTACCAGCGCAACATTGGTGTGATGTTCCACTGTCATATTTAAGTCCTTTAAAATGTATTCATCATTGTCGTGATATTTAAAAGATACATCATCAAGTACTATGTCGCCATTAACTTCTTTAAGTTCAACGGCTCCTTCCTCGTCAAATATTTCGATGTCAGTTTGCATAAGTTCTGAAAATCTTTCGATTCCAGTCATTCCTCTTTGGAATTGTTCCGTAAACTCTATTATTCTTCTAACTGTAGTAAGCAGAGTAGTTACAAATAGTACATATGCCACAAGGTCCCCTGGATCGATTGAACCTTTCATCATTAGGTATCCACCAAGGATTAAAACCGTTAGGTACATTAGCCCTTCAAATATTCTTGTAACTGCATTAAAGCCTGCCATCTGTTTGTAGGACTCTTTCTTGATTTGTAAGAACTCTCTATTACCCTTATCGAACTTTCTAGTTTCTTCCTCTTCATTCGTAAATGATTTTACAACTCTTACTCCAAGTAAACTATCTTCCACTTGTGAGTTTATTTCTCCAATATGATTTCTCTGTGCTTTAAAGGCCTTTCTCATCTTCTTTCTAAAGGTGGTTGTGGCAACTATCATTATTGGAATAAGCGCAAAGATAATAATTGTAAGAGGAACATTTATCCTAACTAAGATAATAAATGAAATTATCATCTTTATTGCGGCTATAAAGTACTCTTCAGGACAGTGGTGGGCAAACTCCGTAACATCAAAGAGGTCATTTGTAATCCTCGCCATAATTTGTCCGATTTTTGCATCATTAAAGTATGAGTCGGACAATTTGTGAAGATGATCAAAGAGATCCTTTCTCATGTCAGTTTCAATTCTTGCACCCATAATATGTCCCGTTCTTTGCATGTAGTAGCCAGCAAAGACTTCGATGGTCTTAATAACCAAAAATAAAAATCCTAATTTTAATAAAATTCCCATGGTTAGGGAAGCCCTATCTTCAAGCCCCATATTTGTCATGTACCTTAGTATAAGTGGTAGTACAATTTCACTTACCGTAGTAAGGGATGCACAAAACAAGTCAAAAAATAAAATATTTCTATAAGGTTTGAAGTATGGAGCGAATATACTTATTAGTTCTCTATTTGAATGAACTTTATTATTCTTCCTCAATATTACCTCCTAATTTTAATTTGTCTTTATCAATCTTCTTTGGTCTAAAGTTTTCGTCAACACTTACCATTGTAAAAACACCTGTAGATGCGGTTACTCCTCTCTCCTTAATTACATTTGTAACTTCAACGGTAATGGAACTGTTTCCTATCTTCAAAATAGTTCCCGTAGAGACAATGTGTTCGCCATGATAAGCGGAGTTTTTAAAGACCACTTCCTTACAGGCAACTGTAACCGTCTCACCGTCAATATAGTGTTTTGAAACATAGCCCGCAGTTTGATCCATAATTTTAAAACCTTCTCCACCATGGAGAAAGTCATAATAGTTTAACATTTCTTTTGTTACTTCTACTTCATAAGTTTCTCTATAAGTCATAAAATCACCACAATTAATAATATCACTTTTGTTATTTTATAGCAAAGCAACAAAAAAGAGGGTCGCCCCTCTTCTTTACTCTTCATTATTTTCTTGTTCAAAATCTTTTTCTACTTCATTTTCATTTTGAACTTCTTCTGCTTCGCCATCTTTTCTATTTAAGATTTCCATAAACTCTTCTCCAGTTATGGTTTCCTTTTTCAATAGATACTTAGATATCTCATGAAGCTTGTCTATATTTTCTTCAAGAATTGAAATAGCCTTAGCTTGGGCATCCTTTATAATCTTTTCAATCATATTGTCAACCTGTGCCGCCTTTTCAGGTGATGCTGTACTTGAAGTTGTTCCATCCAAGTATTGGTTTGTTCTAGTTTCAAGTGCAACCATACCAAACTCTTCAGTCATACCATATTGTGTTATCATGGCACGGGCAAGTTTTGTAGCTCTTTCAATGTCGTTTGAAGCTCCCGTTGTCTTTGTATTAAACACCACTTCCTCTGCAGAACGACCACCTGTTAGTGTAACTATTTCGTTAAATATATCTTCCTTTGACATTAGGAATTTTTCTTCCTGTTCAACTTGCATAGTGTAACCAAGTGCTCCCGAAGTTCTCGGAATAATGGTTATCTTTGTAACCGGCGCTTGATGGGTCTGAGTTGCAGCAACCAGTGCATGACCAACTTCGTGATATGCAATAAGTTCCTTTTCTCGTGGTGATATAACCATGCCCTTCTTTTGCTGTCCCGCTATTACAACTTCTACAGATTCTGTAAGTTCCACTTGAGAAACCTTAGCTTTGCTATGTTTAACTGCAAGTAGTGCAGATTCATTTATAATATTGGCAAGCTGTGCACCAGATGCTCCGGCAGTCATTAGGGCGATTTGTCTATAATCCACATCCTCTTCTGCCTTAATCTTTCTTGCGTGAACCTTTAATATGGCTTCACGTCCTGCAAGGTCTGGAAGTTCCACTGGAACACGTCTGTCAAAACGTCCCGGTCTTGTAAGGGCAGGGTCAAGTATCTCTGGCCTATTTGTGGCAGCTAAAATTACCACTCCAGTGTTTCCTTCAAAACCGTCCATTTCGTTTAGTAACTGATTAAGGGTTTGTTCCCTTTCATCATTACCACCAACTCCATGGGTGTCCCTTCTCTTACCAATGGCGTCAATTTCATCTATAAATACAATACAAGGTGCTTTTTCCTTTGCTTGCTTAAAAAGATCTCTAACTTTTGAAGCACCCATCCCAACAAATAATTCTACAAACTCTGAACCGGACATGGAGAAAAATGGCACATTAGCTTCTCCTGCCACCGCTTGGGCAAGTAAAGTCTTACCTGTCCCTGGAGGTCCTACAAGTAGTACCCCCTTTGGAAGCACCGCCCCGATTTCAGTATATTTTTTTGGATCATGCAAAAAGTCTACTATCTCTAAAAGATCTTCCTTCGCCTCGTCCTGTCCTGCCACGTCTGTAAATCTCTTTCCCGGCTTGGACTGAACGTAAATTTTTGCATTACTCTTTCCAAAGCTCATGGAGTTTCCGCCCATCTTCTTGGTCAAGAACCTTGAGAAGAGCATAATAAGCCCCAAGAACACTAAAATTTGTAATATATAAGGTATGATAACCTTAGTAAATATATTTGAACCTTCTGATTTCCAAGAGACTCCTCCCACTTCCTTCATCTTAGGGATAAGATCTTTATCGTATCCGAAGTTTGTGTATGGCGTCCTATATCTTCTTTCAGTACCATCCTTGTCCTTTGCAGTAAACTCCAGTGGGTCACTTAACTCCACATAGCTTACCTGTCCCTTTTCAAGCATGGTCCAAAACTTATCGTAGGTCACTTCACTTACTGCGCCTTTTGAAAACATAGGAAGTATTGCAGAAAATATCAAGCTCCATACAATAAGTCCAAGTAAAATCATAGTGATGGAATTGGGTCTAAAATCGTTAGGAAATTTTGAATTCCCTTTTTTCATCCACTCACCTTCCTCTAGTTTCTACTAAGAAGATCTAAACTATCATTAAGTTCTGTTAGCACTTCTACAAGTTCTTTGTACTTAGCTTCATTCATAGAACCTAATTTGTCATGAAGTTTGCTTCTTAATTCATCTCCAATTTCTTTTATTATTTCATTTCCCTTTTTACTTGTTTCAACATGAACAACTCTTTCGTCTTCCAAAGATCTTGTTCTTTGTAAGAAACCTTCTTTTTCAAGTCCCTTACACATATTAGAAATATTTCCGCCTGCAACGCCTAAAGAGTTACCAAGTTCTCCTATTGTTGCATTTTCTAATCTTGAAACTTCAATAAGTACTTTAAGTTTCATATTAGTCAATCCATTTGCCGCAGCTATTGGAAGAAGTATAGCATCTATTTTTCTTGCTGCTTCTCTAACTAACTGAGCAGTTTCTGTTCCATAATCTTTCCATTCCATAAAATCACCTTCCATTTGAAAAATTTATTAATGTAGTGGCTTTCAATTAAGATAAAACAGATATATTTTCTCAACCTTTAACACACTATACTATAAATGATATATACCCGTCATAATATTACTTAATCAATTAACATCTATTCCATCAATTAAGATTTTACATAACAAAACTGAAAAAAGTCTTAATTTTTATTTCCTAATTGTAAGCACAAGATTTTATTAATTAAATAATATTTGCAGTTTCTTTAAGTTAAAATGTATATAGCCTTTACTTTCAACTTGCGAGGATAAGTTTTTAATCCATAAATATATTATAACGCGAAATCTTAATAATTAAAATCTTTTTATAGTAAATAAATATCTTTTTTTACATCTATACCTGGAGGTGATTATATGAAATTAGGCGTTGATTTATCCATGTGGAATAGTCCATCGAACTTTGCAAAGGCTAAGGCAAATGGCCTTGATTTTGCAATTCTTAGGGCGGGAAGTGGCAAAACTGTAAAAGATCCTTCCTTTGAAAGAAACTATAACGGCTGCGTTAGTGCGGGACTTGCAAAGGGAGCCTATTGGTATCTTTATGCGAGAGATGTTAGTGGGGCAAGGTATGAAGCAGACAAGTTTTTAAATGCAGTTTCTGGAAAAACTTTTGAATATCCTCTTTATCTTGACCTTGAAGATCCATCACAGTCAAAACTTTCCAGGGTTACTTTAACTGAAATTGCAATTGAGTTTTTGCTAAAGGTTGAAAGTAGTGGCCACTATGTGGGACTTTATTCCATGGGGTCGTGGTTTAGAGAAAAGTTTTTATTAAACCACCGCTACAAAGGCAAAACTTTAAATGACTTTGACTTTTGGGTTGCCCACTGGACCCACAATAAAAATTCCACTTCCAGATATGTAAATTCAAATACTGGAATGTGGCAGTATACAAATAAGGGAAGTTTTGTAGGCATAGGCATGGCGGGACGAGAACTTGATATGAATGTGTGTTTTAGAGATTATCCTAAAATAATAAGAAGTAAAAATCTTAACACCGCAAAGCCCGCTTCAAAACCAAAGGAGATTGTTCTTATTTCAAAGCTTAAGTCTGTGGATGTGTCAAAGTCCATAGAATACTTGAGGGATGTGACAAAAAATAATTTTTATCTAGTGGAGACCATGTCCGGTTACTTCGACTACTCCAAGTTTAAAAATTATAAAATAATTGCCCTTGGTGGAAGTAAGAGCAGTCACAGCTCCTATGTAAATGAGTTTTACGGTGGAAATGACATGGAAGTTTTAGAAAAACTAAAAAGTAAATATTAAAAAAAGGTAGTAGGAGAATTCTCTTACTACCTTTTTTATTTATAATTCTGAAGTATTAAAGCCCTTGCCCCTTACTTCATATGCATCGGTAACTGCCATAAATGCATTTCCATCTGCATGGGCAACTATCTCTTTTACTTGAGCAAGCTGTCTTCTTCCCACAACGGTATAGATTACTTTGTAATTGGTGTGCTTGTAGCCACCGGATCCGTCAAGGAAGGTAACTCCTCTATTAACCTTTTGTATAATCTGTCTTTTTATTTCTTCATATTGGGACGAAATTATCATAACTTGTTTTCTTTCGCCAAGGCCCATCTGAATTCTATCTAACAAATTGTAGCCAACATACATAGCTATAACTGTATATAGTCCCCTATCAAGTGAGAATGCAATACATCCCATGGACACTATGACCATGTTCATGCCAAAAAGTGCATTTCCTATATTTACATTAAAACGTTGTTTAAATATGGCAGCCACTATGTCAAGACCACCTTGAGAGCTTCCATTTTTAAATAGCATTCCCATTCCAATTCCATTTATAGCTCCACCGATTACAGCCACTAAGAAACTGTCATCAAGCAAAAAAGGATTGTTGAATTGGTCAAAGAATAGAAGTGCGCCGGATAAAACAAATGCTGATACCATGGCATATGTGGTAAACTTTTTATTTATTAAAAAATATCCCAATATTACAAGTGGAACATTTAGTACAAACACCGTAATACCTGTTGGTATGTCATATAAAAACTTAAGTAATAGGCCTATACCTCCTACTCCTCCACTCAAAAAACCTTTTTGTTGGAAAAAGTACGTCATTGCAAACGCACAAATAAAATCTCCTATAATGGTTGCGGTTATGGTTCTTGCAAACTCTCTTTTACTTCCAAGAAACTCAGCAACCTTTTCATTCAATTGATTAGAATTGTTCTCCATTTGGATTCGTGATGTAACCTCCTTAGCATCTCTTAGATATATAATAACTTATTTAATGAAATTTTTAAAGATTTAAACAAAGTTTATTCACAAAGGTAAATAATATTTTTTCAATGATATAATGATATTGGTGATTTCATGAGAGATGATTTAAATTTTTTACATATGGACCTGGATGCATTCTTCGCTTCCGTGGAAGAACTAGACAATCCAAAGCTAAAGGGTCACCCCATGGTGGTTGGCGGAAAAAGTGGACGAGGTATAATAACCACTGCAAATTATGAGGCGAGAAAATATGGCCTCCATTCTGCCATGCCCATTTTTATGGCAAAAGAACTTTGCCCCCATGTGATTATCGTTCCAACAAATCATCAAAAGTACAGAAAGAAGAGCGACCAGGTTTTCAAGGTCATGGAGAAATATTCTAATACAATTGAAAAGATGTCCATTGATGAAGCCTGTCTCGACATTAGCCACATTGATGAAGATCCAGTTAAACTTGCAAGGTATATTCAAAGGGATGTGTATAAAGAAACCGGCCTGACCCTTTCCATTGGAATAAGCTACAACAAGTCCCTGGCAAAACTCGCATCGGACTGGAATAAGCCAAAAGGCGTCTTTGTAATAAGAAAAAATATGGTCCCAAGGATACTGGAGGACCTGCCCATTGAAAAAATTGCAGGAATTGGTACAAAGACCAAGGAAAAATTAAATGCCTTTGGAGTTTATAAGGTTAGTGAACTTTTACAGCTGTCCCTTCCCTTTTTAAAGAAAAACTTCGGTAAGCAGGGAGAGGTAATCTATAATAGAATTCGCGGCGTAGACGAAAGAGCCGTTGAAACCACTAGAGTGAGAAAGTCCCTTGGTATAGAAAGAACTTTTCCTAAGGACATAGACAGGGCTTCGGAGCTTGTAAAACTTTTAAAGAGTTTTGCAGAGGAGCTTTCTTTCGATTTGAAAAAGAGAAATATTCTTGGCCACACCATCACCTTGAAAATAAAATTTAATAATTTTGAAACCATAACAAGATCCATGACATTAGATAATCCCACAAATGAATTTAAAGAAATCTACTTAAGAGGCTACTACCTCTTAAGAACAGTGGATATACAAAGGCCAGTTCGTCTACTTGGACTGACCGCTTCAAACCTTACCGATGATGATATAGTTCAGATTAGCCTTTGGGATTTTAATGAATTAAACTCTCCCTATGATAAATAGAGAAAATAATAATACATTTAAATAGCAATTCGCTATTGTGTGGTAAATTAACGAAGTTTTTAAAATATTCACATTTTTTGTCAAATATGATACAATGTTTTCTAGAACATTTCTTATGAGAGGTATGTCATGAAATTCAGAGAGAAAAACGACTTTAAACATTTTATTAAAAACTTTATACTGATGTCACTGGGAACTTTACTTTTCGCAATGAGCGTAAATTTATTCTATGTTCCCTTTAACCTAGTATCCGGTGGAGTGACGGGAGTTGCAGTTATATTAAAACATTTTTTTGGTTTTACAGCTGAATCAACAATCTTTTGGACCACTTTCCCACTAATGGCCATTAGCCTAATCTTACTTGGAAAAAAATATACAATAAACACAATCTATTGTTCATTTTTACTTCCAGCTTTGGTTAAGGCAACAAATGGAATGGCTCCATTTGCTGGATCAAAACTAATGGCGGCAGTACTTGGTGGTATAATGGCAGGCCTTGGACTTGGATTTGTGTTTAGAGCAGGAAGCTCCACAGGAGGAACTGCAATACTTGAACAGTCACTTACAAACTATACAAACATACCACTAAATATTTCTGTTTTACTGATTGATGGATCAATTATATTAGCCGGATTTTTTACATTTGATTTAATGACAGGAATATATTCACTAATCTCATTATTATTTATGCAGGGCTTTGTAGGACTTACTCAAAAGTCAGTTAAGCAAGAATACAAAGTTCAACATAAAAAAGAAAAGGAAATGAAAGAGGACTTCGTTTCTCATAGAAGACTTTCAGAAAAAATATAGTCAATTAACCGTTACTAGCTAACGGTTTTTTTATATCAAAATGTGTATTCTAATATTTTAGGGTATAATATACTTGATAATATAGGAGGGAAATATGGAAAAAATTAAAGACATTGAATTTTTAGAAGAAATCTTAAACACCCCATCACCAAGTGGCGATACCAAAGCAGTTATGGAAATCGTAAGAAAAAAATTTGAAGACTTGGGACTTGAAATCAACTTTTCAAACAAGGGAGCAATGATTGCTACATTAAGGGGAGAAAGTGACGAAAAACAATCTACCTTTGCAGCCCATGTGGACACTTTAGGTCTAATGGTTAAAGAGATTAAAGACAATGGTAGACTTAAGACAACTTTAATTGGCGGTTATGGCTACCCTGCAGTAGAGGGCGAGTACGTTACAATTTCAACTATAGACGGAAAGAAATACACAGGAACTTGTCTACATGAGCACGCTTCCTGCCACGTTTATAGAGACGCAGCTACAGCAGATAGAAATAAAGACACAATGGAAATAAGAATTGACGAAGTTACAAGCTCCCGTGAAGAAACTGAAAATTTAGGAATAAACGTTGGAGACTTTATCTATCTTGATTCAAGAACTGAAATAACAGAATCAGGCTTCGTTAAGTCAAGACACTTAGACGACAAGGCATGTGTATTTATACTTTATAAAGTTGCACAGCACTTAGTAGAAAACAATATTAAGCCAAAACACACAATGAACTTCTTTATCTCTAACTACGAAGAGATAGGTCATGGAGCTTGTGCAGGACTACCAAAGGAAACAGACGAATTTATAGTTGTGGATATGGCAGCTCCTGGCATGGGACAAACTTCTTCAGAATTTGCATGTACAGTATGCCCTAAAGACTCCAGTGGCCCATACGATTTAGAACTAAAAAATAGACTTGTTAAACTTGCAAGGGACAATGACATCGAATATAGAATCGACATCTATCCATACTATGGATCAGACGGTTCAGCGGCACTTAGATCAGGAGAAGATGTAAGAGTTGCACTGATTGGACCGGGAGTTGACGCTTCACATGCCATGGAAAGAACCCACATGGAAGGTATTCAAGCAACAATTGACCTTTGTTTAAAATACATTGAAACAAAATAAAAATATACACTCATCATTTGGTGAGTGTTTTTTTACGCAAATTTTACGAGAAAAGGTTTGCAAAAGCAAAAATATGTGCTAATATATATGTAAGATAATTTTATTTGCCTCCAACAAAAAGATGCCATTGAAATAAAATAGCATCTTTTTTATTTGCAAAAAAAGGACCAAGGTAATCCTCGGTCCAATTATTTAAATATTATCTTTAAAAGTTCTTCCTTCCTTTCGGAAATTTTTTCATCTTCACTAAGTCTTTCTTTAGTTTCCTCTTCAATAAGTTCCTTTGTTCCACATGCTAAATTATTTTCTCCAAATGGATATACTACAGAATTTTCCTTTTCAATATGCATTCTTAAAATATTTACATAGGCCATGGTGTACGAAATAATCTGTAACCTGTCATGCACATCCCCATTTGATTCATATTCATTTAAATGCTTTTCAAGTTCTGTAATATAATGTCTGCCCAGTTGGTGCTCCACAAGCATACCATGTTGAATAAGCTTTTGCGCAGCTCCTCCAAGCTCCTCCACCATATACTTAAAGAGAATATCCTCTTCCTTTTTATGGTGGACCTTGTCTGCATAGTCCCTTATAAACTCTATTGAAGCTTCAAAAAAAGGATAGTCAATAGAAGAACCTTCAAGTATTTTTATACACTCTACTTCAAGCCTGTCAAGAAGTTTTGAAATCTCTTCATGCTCCTTGACAAGCACATCTATACTTTTCATATTACATTTGTGCCGCTTCGTTTAAAGCTTTAACTAATGCGTCAGCATCAACTCCGTGAACCATAGCTGCTTCAGCAATTGATTCAGATTGAGATGCTGGACATCCTAGGCAGTGCATTCCAATTTCCATTAGAACTGGTGCCACTTGTGGATATTCTGCAACAAGTTGACCTATTAACATATCTTTATCTATTTTGCTCATTTTTTGCCTCCTTTATTAATAATTCACCATTATTATATCATTGTTTGTGAGATTTATAAACTTTTCCAACTTCTCATCTCTATTAATTTACCCCAAGTAGGGCTAAATCATCTTCAACATTACTTATCGGTGCTAAATTAAACTTATCCACCAACACCTTAGTTACATTTTCTGATAAAAACGCCGGTAGTGTAGGTCCTAAATGTATATTTTTTACTCCCAGTGATAATAACGCTAGAAGAACTATTACTGCCTTTTGCTCATACCATGCAATATTATATACAATTGGAAGGTCATTTATATCATCTAGGCCAAATACCTCTTTTAGTCTTAGTGCAATTACCGCAAGAGAATATGAGTCGTTACATTGTCCCGCATCAAGAACTCTTGGTATGCCTCCAATATCACCAAGGTTTAATTTATTGTATCTGTACTTGGCACATCCAGCAGTAAGTATTACAGTGTCCTTTGGTAGGGCCTTTGCAAACTCTGTATAGTAGTTTCTTCCCTTTTGTCTACCGTCACATCCTGCCATTACGACAAACTTCTTAATGGCTCCACTCTTAACAGCTTCAACAACCTTGTCTTCAAGCTCCATAACTTGGTTATGAGCAAATCCACCAACTATTTCTCCCTTTTCTATTTCCTTTGGAGGTTCACATCTCTTTGCATGTTCTATTATTTCGCTAAAGTCCTTTTTCTCTCCAACACCACCTTCAATGTGTTTACAGCCCTTAAAGCCCGCAGCTCCAGTAGTGTAGATTCTATCTTTATATTCATCAAGTGGTGGCACTATACAATTTGTTGTAAATAGCACTGGTCCATTAAAGGATTTGAATTCTTCCCTTTGATTCCACCATGATGAACCATAGTTTCCAACAAAATGATCATATTTTTTAAACTTAGGATAGTAGTTAGCTGGTAACATCTCGCTATGAGTATATACGTCAACACCTGTGCCTTCAGTTTGTTCCAAAAGCATTTCCATATCCTTTAAATCATGTCCTGATATAAGTATGGCTGGGTTATTTCTAACGCCGATATTTACCTTGCTTATTTCTGGATTTCCATAACTTGAAGTGTTGGCTTCATCTAATAGAGCCATTCCCTTAACTCCATATTCTCCAGTTTCAACAACGAGGTTAAATAATTCATCAATACTTTTTTCTTCTAGAGTTTCACTTAGCGCTCTTTGAATAAATGAATCTATCTCTTCATTTGTCTTTCCTAGAACTTCTGCGTGTACAGTATATGCACAAAGCCCCTTTAATCCATAGATTACTAGCTCTCTAAGTGATCTTTCATCTTCATCTTCTGTGCTTAAAACTCCAACTTTTTTGGAAATTTCAGCCCAATTATCCCTGTTTAAATCTTCATAGTTTGAAGCTTCACTAAATACTTCTTCACTTAACTCACTCTTAAGAGTCTTTGTAGTCTTAATAGTCTTTTCAATTCTTTCATCGATTGCATCTTCATTAAAATTCGCATTTGTAATAGTTGTAAAAAGATTGTGAGTAACAAGGGAGTTAATCTCTTGAGATACCTTCTTACCTTCAGCCCTAAGAGCTGTGGTTACTTGAGAAAGTCCCTTAGTAAGCCATATAAGTAAGTCTTGCTTATTAGCTACTTCTGGCTTCTTTCCACACACTCCAGATTTTACACATCCTTCATTACAAAAAGTTTCTTGACATTGATAACAAAACATATTATTCATATTCTCCCCTCCTGTTATTGATTTTATCAATTATAAGAAGGCAAGTTCTGTAACAATTGTTACATTAAAAAAGATTTTCTAATTTTTCTTTATTAAGGATTACCTTATTTCCAACCACATCAATAAGACCATCCCTTTTCATATTCATAATCTCTCTAGAAATAGATGGTCTAGTGACACCCAAAAAATCTGCAAGCTCTTCCCTATTAAACTCAAGTTCCAAAGAGGACTCCTTTGAATTACTTAAAAAGAAACGAGACAGCTTTTCCCGTAAAGTCTTTCCCGATTGTATAAGAAGCTTTTGGTTTAAGTAAAAAGCTTTCTGTGACAAAATCAAGAGCATATTGTTAACCACTTTGCTATTCTTAAAATTGTCACTGTTCATAACAAATGCAGTTTTTGGAATGGCTAGTATTGTTGAATCAACATCACAAACGCAGCTGTAGTCATAGGGCCTTTCTGGAAGATAAAGGTAGACTTCCCCAAAAACAGTTCCCGGATTTGAAAACCTATTTACAATGGATCTGTTGCCATTTTCAGATATATTTTCTACAACAACAGAACCCTCTTCTAGTATAAATAAATAGTTTGGAATCTTTCCTTGAGAAAAAACCTCTTCCCCTCTTTTAAGACTTATTCTAAGACCCTTATTTTCTTTTATAAAAGAATCAATTTCTTCTTTTGTTAAATTTTTAAAAAGATCCGAAATATTTGGCATATTTATTTACATTTCAAGTGGTGACTCTGGAAGGATTTGTCCACCATCAACAACAATAGTTTGTCCAGTAATATACTTCGCTTCATCAGATGCTAAAAACATTATTGCATAGGCAATGTCTTCAGGTTCTCCAAGGTATCCCATTGGAATAACCCTCTCTTGGTTTTCAATATATCTTTCTCCAAGTACATTTTCCATTCCCGGAGTCATAATATTTCCAGGTTCCACTCCATTTATTGTAATGTTTTTCTTAGCAAGATCAAGGGCAACTGATTTTATAAATCCATTTACACCAGCCTTTGCAGAAGCATAGTGAACTAGCGAAGAGTTTCCAACTCTATTTCCAGTTATGGATGATGTTACGACAATTCTTCCGCCATCCTTAAGATATTTAACACCTTCTTTAGTATTTAAAAATACTCCCTTTAAATTTATACCAATTACATTATCCCAATCTTCTACAGACATTTCCTCTAAAGATATTTCTGGAAAATATCCCGCATTAAGAAGAATTATATCAATACTTCCCATTTCCTTTTCAGCATATTCATATAGTTTCTTAGTATCTTCTTCACTTGTTACATCAGCCTTAAAAAACTTTGCATTATAACCTTTTTCTTTTAACTCATCTTCAAAGCTCTTTCCACCTTCTTCATCTCTTCCAGTGAAGACTACATTTGCTCCCTCTTTCAAGAAAACTTCTGTAATACCTGCACCGATTCCCTTATTACCACCAGTAATGACTACGTTCTTGTCCTTCATTGAAAATGCCATAATATCCTCCTTTATTTTTTCTTTACTTATTTTCCAACTATTATTTTTATACCCAAATAATGAGAGGTGAGAAGTTAGATATAAGAAATTAAAAGTTAAATAATTTTAAATAAAACACAGATGTCTTTGCCTTTTTATAGCTATTAGTTTACAATTACATATGTAATCGTTTTTTTACAAAAGGAGGCGCAATGAAAAATATAATTAAAAAACACAGAGCCCTATGGCTTCTTACAATCTTTGTGGGAATTTTACTTAAAGCAGCAAACATAGGCGTAGCTTACATATTGGCATCAATTATTGACACCATTACCAAGGGCACTGCAAAGGATTTAAAAAGTATCGGTATATATGCAGTCGTCATATTAGTTTCAATTATTGTTCTTGGTATATTGTATTCATACCTTGGTGGAAAGTTTAGCGAAAAGATACTTACTGACACAAAGGAAAAGTTTTTTAAAAATATCTTCACAAGTCCAATCTACAAGTTTCAAGAGAAAAAGGTTTCGTATTATTACAACACCTTGACTCAAGACCTGGAACAGATTAACACAAACTACCTTTCTTTCACATATGAGATAATAGTTTCCCTTGGTGGACTAATTGTAAGTTTGGCAGCTCTTTTTTATATAAACATAAAAATGTCACTGTTATTCTTAGCCATGATGTTTATAGTATCCCTAGTCCCTAAGCTCTTTGTTGGAATACAAACTAGAGCAGCAGAAAACTTTTCAAATGAGTACGAAAGCTATGTTGAGGAGCTGGACAATATTCTTTCTGGCTTTGAGTCAATCAAACTACTTAATATTACAAAGGCAATTTACAACAAAATTTTATCTAAAGACGCTAAGATGGAAAATGCAAGAATGAATAAAAAGCTTGCAGACTATGGAACCCTATACGCAATTTCAGGAATTTCATTTCTTTCACATATAGGCTGCATGATGATTGGTGCAATCTTTACTATGAAAGGTGAAATCACAACTGGAATGCTTATTGCAGCTGTTCAAATCTTAAACTTTGTCTTTAGCCCCATTAGTGAAATTGCACAATATCGTAATCTTATGAAGTCAAATAAAGTTATTAGAGATAAGCTTGAACCATTTTTAGTTGACATTGATGAAAAGGGAACCGAAATGAGCAAGGGCGAAATTATTCTAAAAGATTATGGTATAAGCTTTGATGAAAAGGAAGTTTTGAAGGATTTAAATTTTAAATTCGAACCAAATAAATCCTATGCAATTATAGGTCCATCTGGATCAGGAAAGTCGGTACTGGCAAAATCACTGGCTGGCTATTACGAAAACTACTTGGGAGATATTTATTATAACGGCACCGAAAAGAGAGATATAAAGCCGTCAAGTTTAAACGAATACGTTCGTTATATTGGAACAAATAGCTTTATCCTAAACGATAACATAAAAGAAAATATCAGAATGTATCGAGATATTCCAGAGAGCGAGGTTAGGAGAGTTGCTAAACTCGTTGGCTTTGATGACTCATTTATAGAAAAAGAAAGCCTTGGAAACGAAGGAAAATATATTTCATCGGGAGAGTACCAAAGAATTGCAATAGCAAGGGCACTTTTGGACAATCCATACTGCCTAATACTGGATGAACCCACTGCAAACCTGGACCCTGTAAATGTGGAGGGAATTACAAAACTTATCGCAGACATCGAAGTTCCAATAAAAATTGTAATCACCCACCACTACACTGACGAATACTTAAATAGCTTTGATGAAGTTATTGACTTTAATAAACTTAAATAGAGACATCTCTCACGAGATGTCTTTTTTAATCCATGTTTTTATCTTTTATTATATTGTTCAAATATCTTTCCTTACCTTTTCTTTCAAATAATTTTGTTACTACTATTATCAAGAGTAGTAAAATCAATTGACTTATTATTGAAACTACAAAACCTTTACTAAATCCAAGTACTGGGAAAATCATTTTTTTCAAAAAGTTCGAACCTAAAATATCAAGAACCATCATCATAAAGCAAAAAACAAATCCCTGATAAAAGTTTCTATTATAAAAATATCCAAGCTTTGTAATAAAACTCACTAGAAAGTTGATTAAAAATATTGCAGTGAAAAATAATGTCACTGTTAAGCCCAAATTATTTGTAGATGGGTTTCCACTTTTCACAAAAAAAGACTCTTCCACATTCCAGTTAATAATATTAGGCGACTCTCCTAATAACTTTACAACTAAAAAAATAGAAATAATTATAATTAGCATATATACGCAGTTCTTTAGAAAAATATTTTTTATTTCCCTTCCAAAAATCTCTTTAAAACTTTTATGTCTTACTATCATAGATTCACTATATAGTTCACGTCTTTCAAGTATCTCTTCCAGAAAAATTGGAAAGAGCATAAAAAATCCAAAAAATGTTGATTCATTATAAATAAAGTTTACAAGGTCCATATAGCAATGGGGTGTTCCTGGATTTGAATAAGGAAGTATCATTGTTGTGTATTTTAAATAGCTCAATATGAATATTACAACAAATAGTAATATACAGGTGGAAAGAAAATATTTCATTTTAAATCTAAACTCCAAGTTTAAGCCTCCTTTTGTTTTCAACAAATGTAAAAACTACAAAAGAGATAATGGAAAGCACTACCACTTCAAGTATTGCAAACTTCAAATTTATCTGACCATTTCCAGTGTTTATATCCTTAGGTGTATAAAGATTTGCTATTCTTAATGAATTTTGAATAACTGATATGGCTTGAGTTAACAAAAATGGTGTAAGTATAGCAATAAATCTGTTGTCACTAAAAGCAGATGTAAGTAGTCCAAAGCTTGAAAAAGTTCCCACATATAGGCTTAATAAGGTTGCAAATAAAAAGTGATGTAACACTGGATGTTCAACAAATAGAAACTTTAAAAACTCTGATGTTTCTTGATCGTAACTATTTCCTGCACCTTCAATAAATGGATGTAGCAGTGGCATTATTGTAATATTTAACATGAAGTTAAAGATGATTATTGTCATTGAAACTACAAAACCAGTTATAAATACATTAATCCACTTTGAAACAAAATAATCTCTTCTATTTGAACGACTTAAAAGATTTTTACTATAACCTGTGACCTTGTCTTCCACATAGGAATCTGCAAATGGTAAAGCTCCAAGTATAACTACAGAATATAAAAAAAGTGTAATTGGAAGTTCCAATGGAGAACTTATTATATTTGAAACGAATAAGTTGTTTGGTGCTTCCAAAGTATATTTTTGATACTCTACACCAAACTCATAGAACTCATTAAGCCCAAAATTAGAATAAAAGTTATATATTGATAGCAAAAAACCAATCCCTATGGCAATCCAAAACTTTTTATTATTAAATGCTCTTTTTAATTCAATCTTAAAAATTTCCATACTATCTCCTTAAAAAAATTCTTTGATACTTGGGATATTTTGCCACTACAATATAATATTTTTCAAGCTCTTCTTCTGATAACTCCCTGCTCTCATGGTAGTCCGTAGTAAATGCCAGAGTAATTTTTGCTTTTGCTTTGCCCTTAAATTGTTGCTTTTCGAATTTGCTATATTCTTCCTCTGAATTATAGTAAAAAAAAAGTTCATAGTTTACACCGTTTACATAACCTCTATCATTTCTAAAAGAACATAATAATGGCGTAAATCCAAGTTCCTTGTCACTCTTGTTCTCTAGTTCAAAATCCACCAATAACACTTTTTCAAAATCTTCATTTTCTTTCATCTCTTCAGGATAATCTTCAAACCTCATGTCTGTAGTCTTGATTATAATATCCTCATTTAAACCAAAAGGAAAAACATCTCCTATTTTGTAGTTTTCATTTATATAATCTGGATATTTTTTGTTTATCCTATAAGCTCCAATAATTACATATAAAAGAAAAAGCGATATTACAATCAGAAGAGTTAATTTTAAGTGCCTCTTTTTCAACTTATAACCCTCCCAAGTTCCATTTTTATTATTTCATCGCTAATCTCTTCAAGCCCTTCCCTGTCATGGGAAGCCACAATAATAACTCTTGAGTCATCTTTTAAATTTAAAATCATATCCTTAAACTTTTCAACAGAAGCTTCATCCAACCCATTGGTAGGTTCATCTAAAATAACAACCTGTGGTCTTTCCAAAATAGCCATCAAGATTCCAACTTTTTGTTTCATACCAAGGGAATATTTTTTTACTTTTAAGTTAGAGTTTGGATCAAGATCAAAGTTAGACATAGCCTTCTTAATTTCCTCATCACTTACAATTTTATTTATACTCATTACCGTCTTTAAATTTTCAAAACCAGAAATTTCCGGTAGAAGCCCTGGGTGTTCAATCAGTATGCCTGCACTCTTAGGAAAATCTCTGTCAACACCAATAACTTCTCCAAAGACTTCAACCTCGCCTTCATTTAATGATAGCAATCCTGAAATTGCTCTCATAAGCATAGTTTTTCCTGAACCATTTTTCCCTTGTATTCCATATATCTTGCCTGGTTCAAATATTAAGTTCACATCATCAAGAACTTTGTTTTCTCCAAACTTTTTTGTTACATTTACTATTTTAATCATCTAAACACTCCCAAATAGTCTCTATGTTTTTCTTTAAATTTAATTGTCAAAGTGGCTATTAAACAAATAGCTACAAATAACAATAAATATACCCCTGTGGATAAAGAGTAAAAATATCTCCTTATCATCATTCCATTTATCAGTAAAAAAGATTTTCCAGTAAATAGACCTGTTATCATAATAAGATTTATTATTAAAAATGCTATCTTGCTATCTGTGAAATAGGATAAAATCTGTAATAAAGATCCAAATATCAATATGCCAAGAACTGAACACATAATTGTTTTATATAGAACAACATCCTTATATAGCTCCACAGGAAAATATTCTTCACTAAAATAATTTATCTCTTCAAAGTTTTGTATAAATCTTCCTATGGTTTCTTTAAAAATAAAAATACATCCTAAAAATAAAATCATAGAAAATAGCACTTTAAGTAATAACGATACAAATTTCATAATTTGAAACTTAAACTTTCCCTTTTCAAATAATAATTTTGTCTCAAGTACATTAAGTTCGTCACTACAGTCTCGGCCTACAAGAAAAAGTATATATGAGTGTAACAAAAACCATATATATGGCAACTCAAAAATTTGAGAACCACCTGGTTCGAACAAATCCATTCCCTCATAAAAATAAAAGTAATAGTCCCTTAACTCTCCACCACTTATAGAAGAAAATTTCAAAACTATTACTATGGCAAGAATTACTAAGGGCATAAATTGTTTTAAATTGTTTTTTAAATTATTTTTTAGTAATTGCTTCATCTCTTATTCCCGACAATTATTTGTCTATATTAAAATAAAAATATTCTACTTGATATTCTACTTGATCTTCTTCCTTATCTTTAACTTTTTCCCTTAGAGGTAGTCGAATCTGATAACTTAATTCACTATTCTTTGCTTTTTCAAAATCTTCATCAGAAGATACAAATCCTATGGATATATCTTTAACTTCTCCTGGTTTCATTTTATACAAAAATGGACTGTGAATTAAATCTTCTTCATTTAGCTCAGTTGCAACCTTTTTCCACTCAGAATATTCTTCTCCTTTTAAATAGCTGAATAAATTTAACTCTTCTTCTTGATCCCCTTTGTTTTTAATAGTAAAATCCATGCGAATAATATTATATCCATCTTTTAAGTTCCCGTTTTCTAAAAATTCTTCATCATCTTTATTGGGACTTTTCATATTGGACAAATCCTTTGTAACTTCAACACCGTCTAAAGTTACATCTAAATATCTTCCAACTATTGTATTTTTAATCCCATATTTTTCTCCACTTGTAAATCCAGATAGACCTTCATTGTCCTTGATTTTCAAAGTTTTTCCACCTACTTCAACCTTGTTAAGAGAAGTTCCTCCTCCAGTTAATATATACGCAAGTGATAGTATTACTAAAATTAATATGGTTATAAGAATTAGTGTTTTCTTTTTATTTAACATAATTTTCCTCCAATTTAAAAACTATTTTCTCACCTTGGTCATATTTATATTTTTCCTCTAATGGCAAATATAAATTAAAAGTCGCATTTGAACCATAAAACTTGTTTATTTCTGATTCTGGAAATATATATGCCATATAGTAGTCTTTACTTTCATTAGGCGGAAATTTTATTAAAGCTGGTTGATTGGGTAATTCTTTATTTACTTCACTTTGTAAAACCAAGTATGAGTTAGCCCCTTTTAATTTTAATTTATCTCTTAGCTTTAACTCATCACTGAAGTATATTTCTTCAGTCACATCACTCTTACTATCAACCTTAAAGCGTAACTTAATCACCTTATATCCTTCTTCAAGTCTTCCATCTATAACATGGTCCATCTCTCCTCCAGGAACTTTTAGATTGGAAATATCTGATGTAACCGAAACATCTTGTAGTGTTACATCCAAGTATCTACCTGTAATTTTTTCTCCAATACCAAACTTTTTTCCTGTAGAGAATACGGAATTACCCTGAACTTCGTTATAAGTTAAAGTTTCATCTCCGATGTGAATCTTTTTAAACATAAATGAACCTTCAGTCTTAATATAGAAAAAGCAAATGATAATAAAAAGAATCCAAAATAAAAAATCTCTAGCCTCTTCTCTTTTCATAAGTCTTTTTCTCCATTACCTATGAAACCACATTCATTGGATTATTATTCAAGAATCCAACAATATTGTCTACAGTAATCTCTGCTCTACTTATCATGGCCTCTTCTGTAAAGTAACCTATATGTGGAGTTACCAAAACATTTTTGGAATTTATTACTGGATCATTTTCTAAAAGAGGTGGCTCTTTATCAAACACATCTATTCCAGCTCCTGCAATCACATCATTATTAAGTGCATTTTTTAACGCTTCGTTTTCCACAACTTGACCCCTTGCACAGTTAATGAAGACTGCGTCTTCCTTCATTAAATTAAATTCCTTTTCCCCAATAAGTCTTTCCGTGGTTTTATTATAAGGTAGGTGAACCGTTACAACATCTGAACTTTTTAAAAGTTCTTCAAGACTTACATACTTTCCGCCTAAATCTAAAACCTCTTTGTTTTCACTATTTGAATATGCAAGAATATCACAACCAAAGGCATGAAATAGTTTTGCAGTTTCAGAACCAATTGCCCCAGTTCCTATAACACCAACAACTTTTCCCTTAAGCTCTCTAAATCTATATCCAGCTTTTGTCTTAAGGTCCCTTGTTTTTTCATCCATTGCAATTATATTTCTATATAGTTCAAGGGCCATCCCAACGGAAAGTTCCGCCACGGCAGTATTTGCATATCCGGAAGCATTTGAAACAAGAATGTTTTTTTCCTTACAAGCTTCCATATCCACATGGTCAAAGCCAGTAAATGCAACTGCAATCATCTTTAAATTCTTCGCACTTTTTATAACATCTTCCCTAAGAGGGCTATTTGCAATAACTAGGATGTCAGTGTCCTTTACCCTTTCAATTTGTTCCTTTTCGTCTTTTGCAAGATGATCATAAATTTCTAATGTATGTCCACTTTCAGTAAGCTTTTTAAAAATATCTTTTAATATATCCTCTTTAACAGCAAGAGGTTCTAAAATTGTTATCTTCATAATGCCTCCTTGAAAATTTTTCTATCGTTATAATAATAGTATCATATTTTTATTTGAAAAAATGGGCAAAAATTAATTGTTGAAATGTTGTTGATTTTGGATTAACTGTAGAAATTACCTAGAAAAAGAAAAAAGCCTTCATTTGAAGACTTTTTTACTTTTTATTATATTGATTAAGTACTTTATTATATCCGTTTTCTTCTAGAGCCTCTTTCACATAGCCTCTAATTTCTTTTGTTGGGTAGACATTTCTCCTTATGGATTTCATTTTTTTAAGAACATCTTCTGTAATAAGTGAAATATCTCCTTTTGTCATTCCTGCTCCCGCTTCATCTGATGTGGATGCAATGGAATTATAAATCTTTTCTTTGTCGAAGGCTTCTACATTACCTTGTTTTTTTAGAACCCATTCTCCTTCATCGCCAAACATCTTGTCTAGAACGTCTATTTTTAATTCTTCTAGTATGGATGAAACTTCGTTTGGGCTAACTTTGTTTCCTTCGAAGTATTCTAATAATATTTTTGTTAAGTCTTTCATACTCTCCTCCTTATTTATATATACCACGCTATTTCAATTTTAATCAAGTCGAGCACTTCAAGCACTCAGTTTTTGACTAAAGTTTATTGTTCCTATAATATTTGCTCTAATGATAATTATAAATTCATTTACAGTGGGCTGAGTGCTCGACTCGACTTGACTCACTTAACTAGACTCGAGAAATAAAATGACCAAACACCATCAAAGTTTTAGTGTTTGGTCTTCATTTTACTTAATTATACGTCTTCTCCTTTTAAGGAATCTAAAAAACTTTCTACATTTTCTTCTTTTCCTTCAATTAAGTATTTAATAAAGTTTAAGATTTTTTCCATAGCATATATTGTGAACAGTGCTATTACTAACTCTTCCATTCCTGCACGAGTAGGGAATGCTTTGTAAAAAACCTTATAGTAGTTAAGTAGTAGCAATACCGAAAGCAGTATTGACAGTAAATGAAATAATATTTTTGACTTTTTCATAGCTTCTCCTATTTAAATATAGTTATTTATTTTCTGTTTCTTTTACTCCTGGGTCGTTTATATAAATTTTTCCTTTATATTCTATTTCGCCCTTTTCGTTTACTTTGATTATCTCTTCTAGTTCATCTGCTTTTATTTGATTATTTTCTTTGTCGTAAACTGGGTTTAAGTACTCTCTTTCGTTTAAAAAAAATTCCGGCCCTGATTCTGATTTGCTTTTCTTTTGCTTATACATTTCATTTTCAACCATTTCACTTATTATTAATTTGTCTTCTTTAAGCATAATGGCGTTTGCTATGGATCCACTAAAGTATTCTTTGTCTTCCGGTGTAAAGAGATGCACATAGTCTTTGTTTGCAAAGTTCTTTTTGTAACCACCGTCTTTTCCGCATGATACTAGGAATATTGAAACAAAGCATAGCAGTATTACAATTATTCTGTTTTGTTTTTTCATAGTAGCCTCCTTTATGTTTTATTTAAATTTATATTATTATATCATAGCTTTGTTTTTTTACAAAACGTTTTCATTGATTGTCTTGTAAGTTTGTAAATATTTTCTCGTGCTGGGCTGTTGTACAGAAGTGAGAAATAAGAAATTAGAGGTTGGAAATTTGTGTGTTCGCAAAAAACCAAGTCGAGCACTTCGAGCACTCAACCCACTATTTAAAAATAAATGTTCCAATTAAGCAAGCATTGTGGTAATAAAAAATTTTAGTATAACAATTTGAGTGCTTGATAAAATTAAAAACATCAAGCACTCAGTTTTGAAATCAAAGTTTATCATACTTTTAAAATTTAATTCTATTAAGAATCTTAAATCAATCAGGGGGCTGAGTGCTCGATTAATCTACAACTCAAGATATAAAATTAATCAATCTTGAGTTGTAGGTTAAAAAAAAGAGCCCCATAGGGACTCTCTCTAAATTTAATTATCCAAGAATTTTTGTAACAACACCTGCTCCTACTGTTCTACCACCTTCTCTGATTGCAAAACGTAGTCCTTCTTCTATAGCGATTGGTGTGATTTATTATCAAATATTAAAGTCTTTCTAAAAGTGATTTCACAAATTCGTAAGTTCTTTGTGTTGATTCTACCGAAAGTCTTTCTTTAGGGCTGTGAACGTCTTTCATTGTAGGTCCTATTGATATCATTTCCATGTCTGGGAATGTGTCGATAAATACTGCTGGTTCCAATGCTGCGTGAACTACTTCAACCTTCATTTCTTTTCCAAACAAATCTTTATATGTTTCAAGCGCCAAGTTTCTCAATTCAGAATCTTTTGCAAATGCCCATGGTTTGTAATAATCTTCCTTTTTAACTTCAAATCCGTATTTTTCATAAACTTTTGACACATCTTCAGTGTGTGCATCGAAAGTTTCTGGGTTTGAACTTCTAAGAGAAATGGTTACCTTCAACACATAATCTTTTATTTCGAAAATCGCCAAGTTATTTGAGCATTCAACGATATCTGGGTATTCCTTCATCATGCTGTAAACTCCGTGAGGAACATCTTCTATGAAAGATAAGATATCTTTTTTGTCATTTTCATCCAAAACTTTTTCGGCATTTTCACATTTTTCGATTTTAACTCTCATATCCTTATCCAATGGATATTTTGCAATCAAATCAGAAAAATCAATATCGTAATCGTCTTCGTTAGAACTGAACACAACCTTCGCATCTCTTGGAATAGCGTTGTGTTTTGTTCCGCCTTCGATGCTAACAAGTGCTACAGGAGATTTTTCTTCTACCAATTTCAAAGCTTCACGTGCAAATTTGATGGAGTTACCTCTTTGTTGGTGAATTTCCATTCCTGAGTGACCACCAAGCATGTTGTTGATGTTCATCACAAAAGTGTTTTTCATTTTATTGTCCACATAATTTAGTTTTTTCGTACCAATTATATTGTGTCCACCGGAACAACCAGACAACAAAATTCCTTCTACTTCGGCGTCAATATTCAAAAGTTTTCTGCCTTTGATATTTTCTCTCTTCAAAGCTCTCGCACCGACCATTGTAGTTTCTTCATTAGTTGTAACCAACAACTCAAGTGCAGGGTGCTTAGCATTTTTATCTTCCATGATTGCAAGTCCAATAGCACTTGCAATACCATCATCTGCTCCCAAAGTAGTACCTTCTGTTTTAACCCAGTCACCATCTACAACAAGAGGAATAGGATCTGTTGAAAAGTCATGTTCAACTCCGTCAGCTTTTTCTGCGACCATATCCATGTGGCCTTGAATTACAACTGAAGGATGATCCACATAGTCTGGATGAGCTGGTTTTCTAATAATAATATTGTTGCTTTCGTCTTGGATTGTTTCAAGTCTTAGTTCTTTACCAGTCTTGTACAAGAAATCACTCACTGCTTGTTCATTTCCAGATTCTCTAGGAATTTTAGTCAATTCTTCAAAATAATGAAACACTCTTTCTGGTTTTAAATTTTCTAACATATTTTCTCCTTTTTTCAAATTACTCTTCAAACAAACACATTCTTTGAGGTTAACCCAAAGAATGTGTTCATATTTCTAAATTAATGTAACAATATTCCCGAAAGAACACCGTAATAGTTACCAATTACATAACCTAAAGTACCTACCAGAAGTGCAGGAACGATAAGTTCTGTCCAACCTTTTGATACAGCCATTGCTGCTGCAGTAGTTGGTCCACCGACATTCGCATTTGATGCGATAATGATTTCTTCGATGTTGAATTTGAAAAGTTTTCCAAATATCAATGAAACTATTAAGTTGATTAATACAACGATTAATGCGAATATTAATAACAATGGAGATTCTCTCAAAATCAATCCTATTGAAGCTGGAGCTCCAATAACTGCAAAGAACAAATAAATCAAGAAAGTACCAATTTCTTGGCTACCTCTGATAGATGAAATTTGTTTAGGGAATACTGATGCAATTATCATAGTAAATGTAGTCATTAACAAGTATTTATTTCCCAATAATCCACCTAAAATTGCACTTCCAGCTCCTTCGCCTGAGAATAAGTTTCCAAAAACAGTGGCTAATTTGTCAGAAATAGCTACGATAACAAATGATAATGCTACTGTGAAAGCAATATCTTTAAGGGAGATTTCTTTTGCTCCCCAATATTTTGCAGCCATAGTTTTATTAGCTTCCTTGTCAGATTCTGACTGTTCTTCCAAAGCGTTAACAAGAGGCATCTTGTAATGTTTTTTGATAACAGCCATTGTTGGAAGCGCCATCAATGTGAAGAAATATAAAGCCATAAGTAAGTTATCTGCAACTAATGCAGCTGATACAGTAGCTCCAGGAACCTCGTACTGTTGACTCATTGCAACGAAGTTTACTGAACCACCAGTATAAGTACCCACAAACATTGGAACGATGTTGTTCAAAGCAGGAATTGCATTCTTCAAAGCAAAGTATGCAACAAATCCACCTAAAACAGTTCCAATACCACTAAATAAATAAATAATTAAAACTCTTCCTGAATCTCTACCAATTTTTTTGATATCAGCGTTAAATAACAACATTGGTACAGCCAAAGGAACTATATAATCCCAAACAGCATCGTAAACAGGTGCTTCTGTTGGAATAATTTTAAGGTTTGACAAAATTAAAGTAAAAGTCAAAGCCAAAATACATCCTGTAACCTTGCTTGCCCATGTATATTTTTGTTCCAAGAATATTGCAAGAGCAGCACATGATGCCAACACAGCCCAAAGTATCCAAGTACTTTCGGCACTAATAAATGATCCCATAAGAATCCTCCTTCAAAATATTTTATTTAATTAAATTGTAATACAAATAAATAAATCGTGCAAGTGTTTTCCTTGAATTAATTTTTTTAATGTAGCGTTACAATTGATGTGAGACCAATTAAATAAAAAATAGAGAGATATCCTTTATAATTGAAGTAATCAAAAAACAAAAGAAAGGATACTCTCTATGAATAATATTGTACCAAAAAAACACTGATATTTACCAAACACATTGCAAACAAGATATTACGCAGTAAAAACATGTAAATGTCAACTGAAAAATAGTCCACTCTTATAATTGAAAACTGGTCCACTTTCTTATAATATTTCTTTATGATAGTTTTTATTTGTTGTTTAACCAAGCACTCAGTTTTGAAATCAAAGTTTATCATACTTTCAAATTTTAATTATATACGGAATGTTAAATCAATCAGGGGCTGAATTCCATTCATCGAGCACTCAACCCACTATTTGAAAATAAATATTTCAATTAAGCAAGCATTGTGGTAATAAAAAATTTTAGTATAACAATTTGAGTGCTTGACAGAAAACCAAGCACTCAGTTTTAAAATCAAAGTTTATCTTACTTTTATAATTTAATTCTATTAAGAATCTTAAATCAATAAGTGGGCTGAGTGCTCGATCTCTAAAGCTAACGAAAAAAAGAGCCCCATAGGGACTCTCTCTAAATTTAATTATCCAAGAATTTTTGTAACAACACCTGCTCCTACTGTTCTACCACCTTCTCTGATTGCAAAACGTAGTCCTTCTTCTATAGCGATAGGTGTGATTAATTCGATTGTGAATTTTGCGTTATCTCCTGGCATTACCATTTCTACGCCTTCTTCTAATTGAATATCTCCTGTTACGTCTGTTGTTCTGAAGAAGAATTGTGGTCTGTATCCTGAGAAGAATGGTGTATGTCTTCCACCTTCATCTTTTGTTAATACGTACACTTCTGCTTCGAACTTTGTGTGTGGGTGAATTGTTCCTGGAGCTGCTAATACTTGTCCTCTTTCGATTTCTTCTCTTTGAACTCCTCTTAGTAGTGCTCCGATGTTATCTCCTGCTTCTGCTTGTTCTAGAAGCTTCTTGAACATTTCTACTCCTGTTACTACTACTGTTCTCTTTTCTTCTGTTAGTCCTACGATTTCTACGTTGTCTCCAACTTTTAGGGTTCCTCTTTCGATTCTTCCTGTTGCTACTGTTCCTCTTCCTGTGATTGAGAAGATGTCTTCTACTGGCATTAGGAATGGTAGGTCTGTGTCTCTTTCTGGTTGTGGGATGTATTCGTCTACTTCTTTCATTAGTTCAACGATCTTATCTCCCCATTCTCCGTCTGGTTCTTCTAATGCTTTTAGTGCTGATCCTACTACGATTGGTGTGTTGTCTCCGTCGTAGTCGTATTCGTTTAGTAGGTCTCTAACTTCCATTTCTACTAATTCGATTAGTTCTGGGTCATCTACTTGGTCTTCTTTGTTTAGGAATACTATTATCTTTGGAATTCCTACTTGTCTTCCTAGTAGAATGTGTTCTCTTGTTTGTGGCATTGGACCGTCTGCTGCTGATACTACTAGTATTGCTCCGTCCATTTGTGCTGCTCCTGTAATCATGTTCTTTACGTAGTCAGCGTGACCTGGACAGTCAACGTGTGCATAGTGTCTAGCGTCTGTTTCGTATTCTACGTGAGATGTTGAGATTGTGATTCCTCTTTCTCTTTCTTCTGGAGCCTTGTCTATGTTTGCATAGTCAACGAATTCTCCTGATCCGAATCTCTTGTTTAATACGTATGTGATTGCTGCTGTTAATGTTGTTTTACCGTGGTCAACGTGGCCTATTGTTCCTATGTTAACATGCGGTTTGGTTCTCTCAAATTTTTCTTTTCCCATTTTAATCCTCCTAAATTGAAGTTATTCTTTATCTTTATCGCCTAATACTTTTTCTGCGATTGTATTTGGTACTTTTTCGTAGTGATCAAACATCATTGAATATGTTGCACGACCTTGTGTGTTTGAACGTAGGTCTGTTGCATATCCAAACATTTCTGAAAGTGGTACATATGCATCAAGTATGTGAACTCCATTCTTAGGGTTCATTCCTTGAATCTTACCTCTTCTTGAGTTGATATCTCCCATTACGTCTCCTAGGTATTCGTCTGGAGTTGTAATTTCTACTTTTTCCATTGGTTCAAGTAGTGTTGGGCCTGCCTTTGCAAGCGCTGCTCTAAGAGCCATTGATCCTGCAATCTTGAAGGCCATTTCTGAAGAGTCAACGTCGTGGTATGAACCATCGTAAAGTGTAACTTTGATATCAAGTACTGGGTATCCACCAAGTATACCTGATTGAGCTGCTTCTTCGATACCTTGTTGTACGGAACCGATATATTCTTTAGGGATAACCCCTCCAACGATTGCGTTAACAAATTCAAATCCTGCGCCTGGCTCTTGTGGTTCAATCTTAATCTTAGCATGTCCGTATTGTCCTCTACCACCTGATTGCTTAATGTATTTACCTTCAGCTTCAGCTTCTTTTGTGATAGATTCTCTGTAAGCTACTTGTGGATTACCGATGTTAGCTTCTACTTTGAATTCTCTTAGTAGTCTGTCTACGATAATTTCAAGGTGCAGCTCTCCCATACCTGAGATTATTGTTTGACCTGTTTCTTCGTTTGTATGTGTTGTGAATGTTGGGTCTTCTTCTGCTAGTTTAGAAAGTGCAACACTCATCTTTTCTTGTGATGCTTTTGTCTTTGGTTCGATTGCAACTGAGATTACAGGTTCTGGGAATTCCATCTTTTCAAGTACGATTTCATTGTCCCCGTCACATAGTGTGTCTCCTGTACCTGTGTCTTTAAGTCCTACAGCTGCAGCAATATCTCCTGCGTAAACTGCGTCAACTTCTTCTCTCTTGTTTGCGTGCATCATTAGGATACGACCCATTCTTTCTCTCTTGCCCTTTGATGAGTTATATACATATGATCCTGCTTCTAATACCCCTGAGTAAACTCTGAAGTATGTTAGCTTTCCTACATATGGGTCTGTAACTACTTTAAATGCAAGTGCTGAGAATGGTTCTTCGTCTGAAGAATGTCTTTCTGCTTCTTCTTCAGTATCTGGGTCAATTCCCTTAATTGCTGGTACGTCTAATGGTGATGGCATATAGTCAATGATTGCGTCAAGTAGTGGTTGAACACCCTTGTTCTTATATGCTGAACCACAGAATACAGGGTTCATTGAAAGATTAACTGTTGCAGTTTTGATTGCTCTTTTAATCTCTTCTTCTGTGATTTCTTCACCTTCAAGGTACTTCATCATTAAATCTTCGTCATGATCTGCTATGTTTTCAAGCAGATTTGCTCTATATTCTTCTGCTAATTCCTTAAGATCTTCTGGAACGTCTGTTTCTTCAATTTCTGTTCCAAGGTCGTTTTTGTAGATTATAGCTTTCATTCTAATAAGGTCTACACAACCTACAAAATCTTGTTCTGCTCCTATAGGTATTTCTAGAGGAACTGGATTAGCTCCTAATTTATCTTTTATTGTCTTGATTGATTCGAAATAATCGGCTCCTGTTGCATCCATCTTGTTGATGAAGCAAATTCTTGGAACGCCATATTTGTCCGCTTGTCTCCATACGGTTTCTGATTGAGGTTCTACACCGCTCTTAGCATCAAATAAAGCTATTGCTGAGTCCAATACTCTAAGCGATCTCTCAACTTCAACTGTAAAGTCAACGTGTCCCGGTGTATCAATAATATTAATTCTATTATTTTTCCAAATACATGTTGTAGCAGCTGAAGTAATAGTAATACCCTTTTCTTGCTCTTGGACCATCCAGTCCATTTGAGCTGCACCGTCATGAGTATCACCGATTTTATGGATTTTTCCCGTATAGTATAGAATACGTTCTGTAACTGTAGTCTTTCCAGCGTCAATATGAGCCATTATTCCGATGTTTCTAGTATCTTTTAAAGAATAATCTCTTGCCATAAAAACTTATTACTCCTTCCCAGTAATTAGAATCTATAATGTGCAAATGCTTTATTTGCTTCTGCCATCTTATGAACGTCTTCTCTCTTCTTAACACTACCACCAGTGTTATTAGCCGCGTCTAAGATTTCTTTTGAAAGTCTTTCCACCATAGTTCTTTCTCCTCTTTTTCTAGAGTAAGTTGTTAACCATCTAAGACCTAGTGTTTGTCTTCTTTCTGGTCTAACTTCTAGAGGAACTTGGTAGTTCGCACCACCTATTCTTCTTGATTTAACTTCAAGAACAGGCATAATGTTGTTTAATGCTTTGTAGAATACTTCTAAAGCGTCTTCTCCAGTAGTTTCTGCTACTTTTTCAAAAGCACCATAAACAATTGATTGTGCTACACCCTTCTTTCCATCTAACATAATGTTGTTGATTAGCTTTGTAACCACTTTGTCATTGTAGACTGGATCAGGCATTACATCTCTCTTTGGTACATGTCCTTTTCTTGGCACTTCGCTTCCCTCCTTACTATATAGTATTTCATTGGTACTCGACATATTTGTCATTGTCGCTGTGCTCAAATGTATATTAAAGTATAAACTGAATTTATCTTAAAATTTTAACATTGAAGCATCTTTTTTCCATCTCTTATTTAGGCTTTTTAGCTCCGTATTTAGAACGTCCTTGCATTCTACCTGAAACTCCAGCAGTGTCTAGTGCACCACGAACGATGTGGTAACGAACCCCTGGTAAGTCCTTTACTCTTCCTCCTCTTATAAGAACAACGCTGTGCTCTTGTAGGTTGTGTCCGATACCTGGAATGTAGGAAGCAACTTCCATACCATTTGTTAAACGAACTCTCGCAACCTTACGTAGGGCTGAGTTAGGTTTCTTAGGTGTTACAGTTCTAACGGCAGTACATACTCCTCTTTTTTGTGGAGAGTTAACTGTTGTATTTCTTTTCTTCAAAGTGTTGAAATTAACAGATAAAGCCGGTGATTTTGACTTGTAAGTCTTACTTTGTCTACCTTTTCTAACTAATTGATTAATTGTTGGCAAATTTTTCACCTCCGTGTAATTATTTAGCAAAAAAATAGAAATGTCTAACATTTCACTTTTGCACCAGTACATTTTAACATCGAAGCTTGTGATTGTCAAGTTTTTCAATGTTTTTTACATGGTTTTCACTTATTTTTTCAAAGTAAACAAAAATTTGTGTGACATTTCTATTTTTTTATTTTAGCCGCCTTGGCTTTCATATTTTTTTATTCCAATTTTCCACATTATCATAAGTATAGCAACAAAAATCCCTAAGTACATTAACTGTTCTAATAGAAGTGAAATCTTGTCTTTTTCTTGAACTATTATACTTGGTATATAGTAGATTCCAGCAAGTGGATTATGTTTGAAAAATCCATCTCCAATTATCTTTAAGGGAAATATCTGTCCCGAAAATATTGCGAGTATAAACCAAAATATATCTCTTAATGTTAGTACTGACTTGAGCCAAAAGGTAGAGATTCCTAAGATTCCAAGGACTGTAAAAAATATTGTGAATCCTAAAAACAGTGATAGCGTAAAAAATATTATATTATTTATATTTAAAGCTTTAAAAAATATCCCTACAGCTATAAAGCTTATAAGTCCCATGGGTAATGTTATTGTAACTCTTCCGACAGCAGAAAAATATCTACTTAATAAGTAATTTATAGGTTTTGTAATTGCAATGTCTAAAGCACCTGTGTTTATATCTTGAAAAATATAATAAACTTCCGCCATCAAATCTGAATAGGATAGCTGAACAATTTCAATGGTTATCAAATAAAATAGAATTTCTCTAAGTTCCATTCCTGACAAATCATTTTGAAATTTATAAATATATTTCCATAGAAAAAACGGTATCAATATGCTTATTGGAGCGTATAGCATAGATGTAAAAAAAGTTAGAGCATATTCTCTTGCTTTTAATATTTCTATCTTGGATCTATTTAAATATCTTTGCATTTTAACCTCCATTTGAACTGTACTTCTTAATACAATTTCTGTAGACCTTTGTAAATAGGAAGCATAAGAAAAAGAAAGAAATTATAATGTATTTAAACTCCTTAACTCTTCCGCCCATAAGTACTACTGTTGGATAATATGTTGTAAGTGCTATTGGCACTACATAGGTCAATAGATTTTGTAAGGTTTTAGGAAATATTTTTAAAGGATAGTTTTTTGCAATTGAAAAATTAAATATTAAATCTCTTAAAGTTGATATTTTTTCTATCCAAATGCTTAACATTGTAATCATC
Organism: Mediannikoviicoccus vaginalis; assembly: GCF_928097925.1. Lineage (GTDB taxonomy): Bacteria > Bacillota > Clostridia > Tissierellales > Peptoniphilaceae > Mediannikoviicoccus > Mediannikoviicoccus vaginalis. The sequence goes on along the minus strand of NZ_CAKMRI010000001.1, from coordinate 1,572,521 downwards.
CCATAAATCAAATGATAATATATATTTCCAAATAAAAGTAATCCCATGCTTTTAAATACATTTACTGTTTGTACGTCAATGTCAAATTTTGTTATTATATAGTGAATTCCAAATCCACCTATTATTATCTGCTGAACCATGTTTGTAAATGGTACTTTTTCCATGAGTATCATCATTAGCATATTCCTAGGTCTATATAGATACTTGTCGAGACTTCCGTCCTGAACCATATATTCAAAATCTCTAAGCCCAAAGAATATTTCTCCTATGCCAAGGGACAAAGTCCCCATCATTACTAACAAATATATGAGATTTCTATCTTTATTGTTTACTCCTGTAACTAAAAATATCATGCTCCAGAAAAACATTATGGAATAGACGTTGAACAAAGCATACAAAAATAGCATCTTTGCCTCGTTTGGATATGCTCTTATCTTTTTAATTTGAATTTTTATTGATGTTAGTATTAGTTTCATATTAGTTACCATACTTCATACATATAACATCTTCCAAGGATAGTTCCTCTATGGTATACTCTGAAAATTTAAATCTGCTCAAATCCATTTTTTCAAGTTGGTTTAAATCAATAACATATTCTACCTTGTCTAGAATAATCTTATCTGGCTCAATTGGAAACTCTTTCATCATTTCTATAGGTATTCTGACTTTTCTAAAATTATTTCTATCAGCAAATTTATTAGGATCACCATCATAGATAATTTTCCCCTTTTCTAATATGATAATCCTCTTGCAAAATCTCTCTATGTTTTTTATCTCGTGGGTTGTTAGGATTATTGTTATATTAAACTCTCTATTAATCTCATCCAGAAAGTCCATAATATTTCCCTGTGTCACCACATCAAGGCCAAGGGTTGGCTCGTCTAAAAACAATACTTTTGGCATATGAATAAGGGATGAAACTATTTCACATCTTCTCTTTTGTCCCAGGGATAACTTTCGAACTGGCGTATGTAATATTTCTTCAAGTTTTAAAATTTTTGAAAATTTCTCCATTCTATCTTCAAAGTCACTATCAGAAACTCTATAAACTTCCTTGTAATATTTAAAGGAGTCCAACGGACTTATATCAAAGAATAGAGTTGACTTTTGTCCCATGGAGACACCGATGTTATTCAGTAAATCTCTTTCTCTCTTTGATGGATCGTAACCATTTATAGATATATTTCCTGAGTCTCTTTCAAGTATCCCTGTCATCATCTTAATTGTAGTAGACTTTCCAGCTCCGTTAAGTCCTATTAATCCCAGCTTTTCTCCTTCATCTACTTTAAAGCTTATGTCTTCCACCGCTTTAACTTTTACATGTTCCTTTTTTAGAAAGCCTATGGATTTTTTATAATCATAGGTCTTTGATACATTCTGTAGTTCTATCATTAGCTTCTCCTATTTTATCTTAAACTTTTTTTCAAAATCTATCATCATTTAAATCAAGACTTTCTATCATCTTTACTATCAGATTTCAAAAACAAAAGTATAAGCATTGATGGCAGTGCAATTTGTAAAAGCAAAATAAAAGCTCCCACAATCGCAACTACAATATCACTCTTTCCCCTAGATAAAAAGATGGACAAGATTATTATGGGCAGTAGCGCCAAGGAAAATCTGCTAAGGTAAGCCCCAAACATCTGGTCCAACTTTTTAAATTCTTCTTCATTTGTCTTTATGTTTTCAAGGTAGTAACCCATTGTTATAGATATAATCCAAACAATTAAGTTAATTCCCCAGATTATATAAAAAAATTTCATTAGTAATATTCTTTGAAAAATCTTTCTACGTTCTTATAGGCTATTTTGTCCACCACATCAGCAGACACCCCATTCATATTAAGGTAGTTTAAAAAATCAATCATCTTATGTGGATTTTTGATTTCAAACTCGCCGCCTATGCCGTCAAAGTCGCTTCCTATTGCAACTAGGTCTTCTCCTCCAAGGTTTAACATATGTCTAATGTGTTTTTCGTAGTCACTGAAGATTGCCGCCCTTTCTTCTGTCGCAAAGCGTGGACAGAGGTTAAGGCCTGCCACGCATCCCCTTTCTCCTAGGTCTTTTAGTTGTTTGTCGGAGAGGTTTCTAGTTACGTCTGTAATAGCCCTTGCGTTTGAATGGCTTGCCATAAATGGTTTTGTGGTATTTTTTAAAACATCTTCTATGCCATGTTCGTTTAGATGGGACACGTCTATAATTATTTTTTGTTCTTCCATCTCTTTAATAACTTCAATGCCTAATTTTTTTAATCCATAGTCATTGTCATAGCCTTCTAGTTTATGTGGAAAACCTAGAGAGTTTTCGTTGTTCCAAAGTAGTGTTATAAGTGTGAGGCCCTTTTGTCTTAAAGTCTTTACATCTTCTACTTTTGAAATTAGCCTTCCGTCTTCTATAGTTGGGAATAGGCTTACTATATTATTTTTTCTATTTTCTGTATATTCGTTGTAATCTTTTGTGACTTTGAATTTGTCAGGGTATGTCTCTTCAATGTGCTTGTAGAAGTCTAAACATTTTTCCACATAGTCCCAGTCGGATATGCCTTTAAGTTTTACTTTTTCAAATTCTTCTTCGCTTGGAAGAAAAATCGCCATAAACTGCGCCTTTACTTCTAGGTCATGTAGCTCTTTTAGTCCAAGATGTGACTTTTTTCCCTGGTATATCTCTTCTGGGTCTCCCTTTTCTATATATTTTAAAACCGTGTCACAGTGTAAATCTATATACATAGGTCCTCCTATATTTTTATATCCACCCACTTGCCTCTTCTAAATCTAAAGGACATTAGGATGTATCTTGTAAATTGGTCTGAAAGTATTCCAAGCCATATTCCCTTTAGTCCAAGGTCCATTACAACTACTAAAAAGTAGGTTGCGAAGGTTCTTATTATGGTTACGGATATTATTGATGCAAATAATGTGTACTTTACATCTCCTGCGGCTCTTAAACAGCCACCGTATATTATTTGGGAAATTTGAAGAAGTATTATTATCATTAAAAACTCTGATATCATTACTCCCATTTTTATAATATGTTCTTCTTTAAAGTAAAGTCTAAAGATGGATTCTCCAAATACGAAGAGTATTATGGAAAGTACTATGGATATAGCAAGTCCAATTGTCTGACAGGTCTTTCCATAGTTTTTTGCCTCTTCTTTTTTACCAGCACCTAGGGCAGAACCTGTAAGTGCAACTGCTGCCACTTGCATTCCGTCCGCAAATGCAAAGCCAAGGCTTAGTAAACTCATTCCTACGTTATGGGATGCAAAGGCGTCGGTGCCAAGTTTTGCCGCCATCATCGCCGTAGTCATAAAACCCACTCTAACTGCAAGGTTTTCTGCCAGTAGGTTTACTCCAAGTTTTGCAATACTTATAGCAGTTTCTACTCCCGGTTTTATCTTTTCTTTTATCATGTACCTAATTTGTACAAATGAATCTCTCTTAAATAGAGATCTTATACTCATTATTGTTGCAACCACAGTTCCAAGCACCGTTGCTATTGCTGCACCTGCGATACCTAGTTTTGGAAATCCTAAATTCCCTCCTATTAGAAGGTAGTTAAATATTATATTTACAACGCTTGATACAAGGTTTGTAGTAAATGCAATTTGGGTGTTTCCACTTCCCCTTTGTGCGGCGTTAATAACCATGCTTATGGTTGAAAATACCATTCCCCCCATGATTATTCTAAAATACATCATTGCTGGGGCGTGGGTGTCCTTGTTACTTCCTGAAAATTTTAGTAATGGTGATGCAAATTTCACCATTATTATTGTTATAAACACTACACATATCATGGTAATTAAAAAGGCCGTAAGTAGGGCTTCGTTTGCCCTATACTTGTCCCTTTCGCCCTTACGCCTTGCAACTAGGGCAGAAACTGCAACGTTTATTGCAAAGAATATTGTAAAGCCAATAAACTTTGGTTGGTTTGTCAGTCCAACTGCTGCAACTGCAAAGCTTCCCAGGGAAGACACCATGTAGGTGTCTATTAGCCCCGCCATGGCTATGAAAAAACTTTCCAACACCGATGGCCAGGCCATTTCAAATGCGTGTCTATAATAAATTTTCTTTTCTTTTATCATTAAATCTTCCTATCTAACCTTATATAAGGATACTCTACTTAAAATAATCTTCTATTATGTCTGTTATATAAATGCTTGCTCTCCCATCTCCATATGGATTTTGTGCCTTTGTCATCTTTTCATACTCTTCTTTATCTGAAAGGATATGCGTTAGCTCTTTGTACACTTTGTCTTCTTCTGTACCAATTAGTTTTAACGTGCCTGCCTTGATTCCCTCGGGTCTTTCCGTGGTGTCTCTTAGAACTAGAACTGGTTTTCCAATTGCCGGCGCCTCTTCTTGAATACCACCGCTGTCGGTTAAAATTAAGTACGAGTTTTTCATAATATTATGAAAGTCGAACACGTCCACTGGCTCAATAAGTTTTATATTTTCGTTGTCTTTAAAGACTTCTCTTGCAATCTGTCTTACTTTTGGATTTAGATGTATGGGATATAGTACGGCGATGTCTTCATTTTCATCCACCACTCTCTTTATGGCTTTAAATGAAGACATCATTTTTTCTCCCAAGTTCTCTCTTCTATGCATAGTTAAAAGTATTAGCTTCTTACCCTTTGCAAAGTCTAGCTCACTGTTGTAATAATCATCTTTTATGGTAGTTTTTAAAGCGTCAATAACGGTATTTCCCGTTACAAATATACTCTTTGGGTCCTTTTGTTCATTAATAAGATTTTCCTTCGCCTTTTGTGTTGGTGCAAAGTGTAAATCTGAAAGTGACGAAATGGACTGTCTGTTGAACTCCTCTGGATATGGGCTATATTTATTATATGTTCTAAGGCCCGCTTCCACATGTCCCACGGGAATATGGTTATAAAAGGAAGTTAGGGCAACTACAAAGCTCGTGGAAGTGTCTCCATGAACAAGTACTAGGTCTGGTTTTTCTTTTTTTAAGATGTCCTCCATGCCCTTCATTATATTTACCGTAATATCTGTAAGGCTTTGGTTTTTTTTCATGACCTTAAGGTTGTAGTCCTCTTTTATATTAAAAACTTCCATAACCTGGCTTAACATTTCGTTATGCTGTCCCGTAAGCGCAACTACAGTTTCAAATTTTTTTCTCTTTTTTAGTTCAAGCACCAGGGGGCACATCTTTATGGCCTCTGGTCTTGTGCCAAATACTACCATTATTTTCTTCATATAATCACAGTCTGTAAACTTTATCCCCTTCTATTACATTTCTAGTGTCATACACAACTTTATCTTTTAAAAGTTCTTGGTGTTTTACAATTTCATCATGGGCAACTAATACTACCACCATGTCAACGGAGTCTAAAAACTCATGGATGTCAAAGACTTGATTTTCTGTAATCTTTTCCTTAACCCATGGATCGTAGGTTTTTAGTGGATTTCCAAGATGTCTTTTTTGTAGTTCCAAAATCTGTAGTGTTGGTGACTCCCTTATGTCGTCTATGTTTTCTTTGTAAGTAAGTCCATATAGTCCAACTCTTGAAGAATCTTTTATGCCCTCTTTTTGCATTATTTCGTAAACTTCGTTTAATACAAAGTTTGGCATAGAGTCGTTAATCTGTCTTGCTTTGTAGATTAGTTCTGTTGTTAGTGGGTAGTCTCCCACTAAGAACCATGGATCCACAGGAATACAGTGACCACCAATTCCAGGACCTGGTTTTAAAATGTTTACCCTTGGATGTTTGTTTGCAATCCTTATAACTTCATTTACATCAAGGCCACCTTGTTTGCAAATTTTCGCAAGCTCGTTAGCAAAGGCGATGTTCACGTCTCTAAAGGTGTTTTCTATTACCTTTGTCATCTCCGCAGTTGGAATATTTGTAAAGTTTATCTCTCCCTTACAAAATGTCTTATACACATCACTAACTTTTTTTGCTACCTTTTCGTTGTCTGCGCCAATGGTTCTTGAGTTATTTATAAGTTCATATACCATATTTCCAGGAATTATTCTCTCCGGTGCATGGCATAGATGAATTGTTTTTTTATTTTCGCTACAGTAGCTTTCCACAACTGGTCTAATATATTTGTCGATAGCTCCAGGAGACACTGTGGATTCCACAACTATAATGGAATCTTCCAGTGCATAGTCTAAAACAGACTCTACAGCCTTTACAACATAGGAGCAGTCCAGTTTCTTTGTATATTTATCATAAGGTGTTGGAGCTGTGATAATGTACATATCTGTTTCAATAGGCTTAACGCCAAAATGTATGTCTTTGTCTAAAGCTTCTTTAAATAGCTCGTCCATTCCCTTTTCTTCAAAGGTAAGTTTCCTTTCTTGAAGCTTCTTTACAGTAGATTCTTTTATATCTGTTCCATATACCTTGTTGCCCGCCTTCGCTAGCATTAAAGCGGTGGGAAGTCCTATATATCCCAATCCAATTACATTTATCATATATTCTCCTTCTCTCTTATGAGATTTAATAATCTTTCGTTATTCCTAGCAGGGTTTAGTTCCTTCCATGCTATTTCTTCATTTCTTTGAATTTCTTTATAAAGCTCCTTTTCTTCCATTAGCCTTATAACAACTTCCCTCATCTCCTCTGATGAAAGATGATTTACTGCAAAACCAACCTTCCACTGTTCCACCAGCTCCTGTAAGTAGGTGTTAGTGGAAACAATTATTGGAAGCCTTGCAATAATGGATTCATAGAGCTTATTTGGCAGTGCAATCCTTACATTTTTCATATCCGAATTGTATACAGAAAAGATTATGTCACAATTGGAGTAAAGTCTTGCAATATCGTCATCGTAATAAAACTTACCATGATACTCTATAAAGTCCTTTTCTTCTGCAAGCCTTTTAAAATAATCTCCATCTTCAAAGCCCGCCATTAATAGTCTAATGTCCAAGTCCTCTATGGCAGATACGAGACATTTTAATTCTTCAAGGTATCTTAGTCCTCCAATGTAGCCTATGGTAAACTTCCTATTAGAATTTTCTTCCCTAAGGACCTCGTAGTCTTTAAAAAGTTCTGGGTTTGGAATGTTTGGCATAAATATCATATTATTTTTATCGAACTTGCCTTCAAAGTGCTCCCAAAACTTCATGGACGTAAGGATTAAAATATCCACACTTTCGAGCATCTTCTTCTCGCTACTTTTGATGTAGGATGATATAATGCTTTCTAAAAAAACCTTTTTGTCGTCGGTTAAGTACTTGTGAATGTCTGGAACTTCGTATATTATCTTACAATTAGGATTTACTTTTTTCTTATACTTGTATGCAATCCTAAGCATGTCGAAGCTCTGCAGATGAATAAAGTCAGGCATTTCTTCCCTTAGCTTTTCATATGCAAGGCTTGAAAATTTAAAAGTAGGAATAATTCTCTTAATAGGATTATTTCTATTGGCCTTTACAGATATTTTTATTTTTTTTATGTCATTTTTAAAATCAAAATTGTCTTCACCCTTATCCCAATATATGGCAAAAGTATCGTAGTAATCCCTAACGAGATCAATTCTTTTTATAATTCTTGGGTGAGGTGTAAAGTTAAGTAAAAAACAGTATTTCATTCTATCCTCTCTTGTATCATAGATAAAATTATATCACAAATAAGTGGCTTTGATAAAAGGTCGTCTAAATAAAAAAATAAACCCGGCGAACCGGGCTTGAGTTTTATTTTAATGTTGCATACATAACTGCTTTTATAGTATGCATTCTGTTTTCAGCTTGATCCATAACTTTAGATTTAGCTGATTCAAATACTTCGTCTGTTACTTCCATTTCTGGAATGTTGAATTTGTCGTTTACTTCTACTGCTGTTGTTGTTTCTAGGTTATGGAATGATGGTAAGCAGTGTAAGAAGATTGCGTCTTCGTCTGCGTTATCCATAACTTCTTTGTTAACTTGGTAAGCTTTAAGTTGTTTTATTCTTTGTTCCCAAATTTCAGCAGGTTCTCCCATTGATACCCAGATGTCTGTGTATAGTACATGTGCGTCTTTTGTCGCCTTCATAACATCTGATTCAAATTCGATTGTACATCTATTTTCTTTTGCTATTTTCTTAGCTTCTTCTATTAAACTTTCTTCTGGTTTTAATTCGTCTGGACAGCATCCTACGAAGTTTACTCCGAGTTTTGCTGATGCTATCATTAGTGAGTTTGCTACGTTGTTTCTTGCGTCTCCAAGGTATACGAATTTAAGTCCTTTTAATTGTCCAAAGTTTTCTTTTACTGTTAAGAAGTCTGCAATCATTTGTGTTGGGTGGAACATATCTGTAAGTCCGTTCCATACTGGCACTCCTGAGTATTTTGCAAGGTCTTCTACTAATTCTTGTGAGAATCCTCTGTATTCGATTCCATCATACATTCTTCCAAGAACTCTTGCTGTATCTTTGATACTTTCTTTATGTCCCATTTGAGAGCTGCCTGGATCTAGATAAGTAACTCCCATTCCTAGGTCGTATCCTGCTACTTCAAATGAACATCTTGTTCTTGTTGAAGTCTTTTCGAATAGAAGTACTATGTTCTTTCCTTCTAAGTACTTGTGTGGTGTTCCCGCACGTTTTAAGTCTTTGAAGTTTTCTGATAAACTCATTAGATATTCAATTTCTTCTGTTGTGTAATCCAATAATTTTAAAAAGCTTCTTCCTCTTAAGTTTACTCCCATTTCTTCCTCCTTTTTATTTATAGCTTATGCTATAGGCTTATTTTATTATACATTAATTTAATGTCTAATAGAATATTGAATTTTATATTTTGATGTAAAAAAATCAGCGTAAAATATTTTGATATCCATTATTATTTAACATTTTATTAATATAGATTTTGTTTTGTTTTACACCTTTTCTGCTAATATGATATTGATAAAAAATAGAGGAGGACTATATGTCAAAGAAAAAAATATTATTCGCTGGTATGTCTGTTTTACTGGCAAGTCAAATTGTAGCAGCACCTTTTGTTTCCTTTGCTGCTGAAGTTACAGAAATCGAAAAAGAAAAGGCTCATGTTGACGCACTGATTCATAGACAGGATTCCCCTGCAATGTTATCCGCTGATACTAAGACTTCAGTAGAAGCTGTAAAACCAAAGGTTGGAAAAGTTGAAGTTAAAAATAAACCAAATAGAATTGTGGCAACTTTTGTTGATGATACTAGAACTTCAATGGGTTTCAACTGGTACACTACCGACAAATTTGATTCTTATGTTTGGGTTTCTGAAAGTGAAGACATGTCTAACGCAAAGGCTTTTAAGGCAAACTTTTCCGAAAAGGACTCTCACTACTTAGAAAAGGACGAAGAAGGTTATATCATCTATAGTGTTTACGACACTGAAAAGAAAATGGTGACAAGATATTTCACAGACAAGGACAGAGCTGAAGGATGGAACGCATCTGACGAACTTAGCGAAAAAGAAGAGTATGATGTTAAGGTTCAAAGCGTTAAGGAATTTTCTTATAAATCTACTGTTAAGGGCTTAAAACCTGGCACTACCTACTTCTACCAAGTCGGTTCTGAAAAGGGTGGAAAGTCAAATGTTGGTACTTTTAAAACTTCTTCTGTAAAGCAAGAAGGTTTTGAGTTCATTCAATACACTGATACTCAAAACGCTTACTGGAATGAAAATATTATAGATGAAGCGGCATATGCGGCAGATACTATTGACAAAGCTCTTACAAAGTTCCCTAACACAAATTTTGTAATCCATACTGGAGACTTTGTGGAAACTTCTGAAGTGGAAGATGAATGGGTGGATTTAATGGGTCAATCTGAAAAATCTTTCTTGAAGACTACAATTGCTGGAAACTCTGGTAACCACGATGAGTATGGTCTTTCCTATGACGAGAGATTTGTTCATAAATATACTGATCACTTCAACGTTCCTTCCGATGGAAAAGATGATGGTGGAACTTATTATTCCTATGATTATAACGGAGTTCACTTCGTTGTGCTAAATACAAATGACTACAAGAACAAAGAAAACAAATCTATTGGAGATGAACAACAAGCTTGGATAAAAGCAGATATTAAAGCTGCAAGGGCAAATGGCGCTCAATGGGTTGTGTTACAATATCACAAACCAATCTTCTCTAAGTCTTATCACTCTCTACAAGATGCAGACGTACAAAATGTTAAAGATGAGTTTATGAAGATAATTGACGAATTTGATGTAGATATTGCTCTTCAAGGCCATGACCATGTTATTTCAAGAACTAAGTCTTTGAAATACGCTCCAAAATCAAAATCCGTATTCAATGCCTATGTGGCTGAAGAAGCTCAAAAGGTTGATAATGTAGACTATTTGAAGTCACCTACTGGAACTACTTTCGTTCTTCCAAACACTGGTGGTACTAAGGCCTATGATGCAATCTATGACAAGGGTCTTGATCATGTTAAGAAGGTTAGAAAAAAATTAAACTGGTTAACTCAAGAAACCCTTGATGAATACAATAATCTCTTTGCTTATGGTGGACAACCATCCCAACCTAAGGAATTCGAAAACTCCCATAGCAATAACAGAGACTCTAAGGTTCAAAACTTTGCAAGATACATTGTAAGCGAAGGAAAATTAACTACTGAATTATATCAAATCAGTGGAGACTTAAATGAAGACAGAGAGCTAAAACTTGTAGACTCATTTGTAATTGAAAAAGAAGTTGATACTAACGCTAAGGGTTTTGCACCAACTAGTTACTACTATGGCAAGGACAGATATGAAACTGCACTTGATGTTTCAAGAAACCACTATGATAAAGCTGAAAATGTTGTAATTGCAAGCGGTGAAGTTTTTGCTGACTCACTTGTAGCTGCATCTATATCAGATTTGAAAGATGCTCCTGTACTATTGACTAAGGCTTCCGAAATATCACAAGAAGTACTTGCTGAACTTAATAGACTAGGTGCTAAGAACATATTTATTCTTGGTGGAGATTCATCAGTATCTAAAAAAGCTGAAGAACAATTGAAAGGCTACTCTGTAAACAGACTTTCAGGTAAGACTAGATTTGAAACCGCTGCTGAAGTTGCAAAGTATGTTCTTGGAGAAACAAAATCTAAAAACGCCGTTCTTGTAGATGGAAATGGATTTGCAGATGCTCTATCTGCTGGTGTTGCTTCATTCAAGAAAGACGCTCCAATACTATACGCTTCTACAAAGGGAATTGACGATTTAACTGAAAAGACATTAAAAGATGCTAAAATTGAAAATATCCACATAATCGGTGGTAAAGACTCTGTTACTGCGGAAACTGAAAAAGAAGCAGGTAAAATAGCTAAAGTCGATAGAACTTCTGGCAAGGACAGATATGAAACTTCATTAAATGTTGGAAAAACATTTAACAGCGATTCTAAGAATATAATCTTAGTTTCAGGAGAGGTTTATCCAGATGCTTTAGTATCTGCTGGAATGCTTCAAAAAGAAGATGCTAATATTATTCTAACCAACAAGAACAATAGCAAAGACTCTGTAAACACATTTGTTAGAGGAAAAGATATTGAAAATATCTCAGTTGTTGGTGGTAATGGATCTGTATCAAAGTTAAAATAATAAGAAAATAAAATTAACCCGGCGGGAATCTCCCACCGGGTTTTATTTATTAACTTTGTTCCAACACTTTCATTGCAGTTCTATCGATTAAAAATGCTCCAATAGGCGCTGTTAAAAGTATTCCTACAACTGCAACAGAAAGAATTATATCTCCCGAATTAATTCCCATGGAAAGTGGAACTGTTCCAATGGCCGCTTGAACAGTTGCCTTAGGTAGATATGAGTAGGTACAAAATATTCTCTCCTGTAGTGTAAGTCCTGTGTTTGCAGTGGATAGAATTACACCAAGGGTTCTAAACACCAAGGCTATGGCAATAACTATAACAACTCCAATGCCAGAGTTAAAAGTAAATCTAATATCCACAGCTGCACCAACTAGTACAAATAAAATTAACTCTGCCCCAATCCATATCTTTCCAAACTTTTCAGAAAGCCTACCTACTACAATGTCGGGACTTTTTATTCTAATTGTAATGGCCATGCTTAAAACCGCCAGTAAACCTGATATGGCAATGTAATCTTTAACAATATCTTCCAAGGAAACTAAAAAGAAAGATGTGGCAAGAATTATTATTACTTTAGTTGTGTTTCTAATATAATTGGAATTTTTAAATTTATACTCAAAAATATTGCAAAGTACAATTCCAAAAATAACTCCAACGACTATTCCCATGATTATTGAAACGGGAATTTTTAAAAGCTCCATGTAGTTAAAAGAATTATTTTGTGCAAGACCTAAGAATGTGGAAAATAAAACTATTACAAAAATATCGTCCATGGATGCCCCAGCAAGTATCATCTGAGGAATTGCTTTTTCAGTACCAATTTTATTTTCAATTAGATTTACCATTCTAGGAACTACAACTGCAGGAGACACCGCAGAAAGCACTGTACCCATAAGAGCCGCTTCAACTAGTGGTATATCAAATATAAACTTTGCAAAGATACTATAGCCTATAATCTCAAAAGTTGCAGGCAAAAAGGAAAGTAGTATGGCGGGCCTACCAACTTTAATTAAGTCCTTTAAATCTAGGGCAAGTCCAGCTTTTAAAAGTATAACTATTAGTGCAATCTTTCTTAATTCACCTGAAATACTTAAAAGTTTTTCATCAAATAAATTCAATACAAAGGGGCCTAAGAGAATTCCCGTAAGTATCATTCCAACATTTTTTGGAAGTTTTATTTTTTCACAAATACTTCCAGCAATAAGGCTCATAATTAGAGCAAGTGATAAAGATAAAATCATATTTCCTCCATGATTATTCGCAATAAAAAAAGCCGACAACTCCTGCGCTAAGCAGAAGTCATCAGCAAAATTGCGGTTTAGATTAACAAGGGAGAACTTCATTCCCATTATGGCGCGTCATAGAGGATTCGAACCCCTGGCCTTTCGGTCCGTAGCCGAACGCTCTATCCAGCTGAGCTAATGACGCATATAAGTAAAACTCAGAAATATTCTGAGTCTTAATGGAGCGGAAGACGAGACTCGAACTCGCGACCCTCGCCTTGGCAAGGCGATGCTCTACCACTGAGCCACTTCCGCATATTTTATTTGTACAATCAATATGGTGGGCGGTACAGGGCTCGAACCTGTGACCCCCTGCTTGTAAGGCAGATGCTCTCCCAGCTGAGCTAACCGCCCATATTGTATGGTGACCCTACCGGGATTCGAACCCGGGATACCGCCGTGAAAGGGCGATGTCTTAACCGCTTGACCATAGGGCCATAAAATATATACATAATTTATGTTTATTGATTTGTCAGATTTTGTTTTTTATAGCGGTTACCGCTTTCTAGACCTAACTTAGCGAACATAGTGAGCTTTAGTAGGTCTGATGCAACCTGTTTCCCAAGAGACGAAGCCGATTGGTAGAAACAGTCTGCTGACCATAGGGCCATATTATTACAGTTTATTATATTATATAAATTCGTATTTCTAAGATTGCAGCTTCGCTGCAAATGTCTTAGTCGCTTCATAACGAAATCAAAGATTTCTATTTCGCGACATTTGACCTACCTACAAATCACTTCGTGATTTGGGTTAGGATCAAGAACCACAGACCATAGGGCCATATAAATTAGAAAGTTGAAGCGATATCACTTCAAACTTTCCAATTTGATTTGGTAGCGGAGAACGGATTTGAACCGCTGACACTGCGGGTATGAACCGCATGCTCTAGCCACCTGAGCTACTCCGCCACATGGAGCTGATGAGAGGACTTGAACCCCCAACCTACTGATTACAAGTCAGTTGCTCTACCAATTGAGCTACATCAGCATATTTATTTAGTTAGGGTACTCCTACACCAACCTAAAAGTTACTATTAGATTATAGCATAAAATTTAACAAAATAATAGTATTTTTTTAATATTTAGCTTAATCTATTTCAAAAAAAAATAAAATGGCGACCTTGATCGGGCTCGAACCGACGACCTTAAGCGTTTTTGACCTAACTTTGCGAACTTTGTGAGCTTTAGTAGGTCACATACAACCTGTTTCCCAAGAGGCGATAGCCGACCCCCTGAAACAGTCTGTAAAGGCTCGCCTGGCACGCTTGCGCTATCTGTCTTATTTTAATAAAGTAATTGGCGACCTTGATCGGGTTCGAACCGACGACCTTAAGCGTTTTTGACCTAACTTTGCGAACTTTGTGAGCTTTAGTAGGTCACATACAACCTGTTTCCCAAGAGGCGGTAGCCGATTGGTTGAAACAGTCTGTAAAGGCTCGCCTGGCACGCTTGCCCTATCTGTCTTATTTTAATAAAGTATTTTGGCGACCTTGATCGGGCTCGAACCGACGACCTCCAGCGTGACAGGCTGGCATTCTAACCAACTGAACTACAAGGCCATATATCTATACTTTATTAAACATTATTGAATTGTAAGCTGTTTGGATTAGATGTTGGGAACCAACTTCTAGACCTAACTTAGCGAACGTAGTGAGCTTTAGTAGGACTGATGCAACCTGTTTCCCAAGAGGCGTAGCCGATTGGCTGAAACAGTCTGCTGAACTACAAGGCCATATACTATTAATACTTTATTGAATTTTTGGTTGCGGGAGCAGGATTTGAACCTACGACCTTCGGGTTATGAGCCCGACGAGCTACCGAACTGCTCCATCCCGCGTCATATTGCCTTGGTGCCGGAGACCGGAATCGAACCGGTACGATCTTTTAAGGATCGCAGGATTTTAAGTCCTGTGCGTCTGCCAGTTCCGCCACTCCGGCATGGTTGGCTCCCAGGGTGGGACTCGAACCCACAACCTACCGGTTAACAGCCGGGTGCTCCACCATTGAGCTACCTAGGATTATAGACGGGCGAATACCTACTCTCCCATGGGCTCTCCCCCATAGTACCATCGGCGCTAGAAGACTTAACTTCTGTGTTCGAGATGGGAACAGGTGTATCCCTTCCGCTATCTTCGCCCATTTTTTGCAACTTTTGAAAAGTAACAATATTCCCGGTCAAGCTTTCGATATATTAGTATCAGTTAGCTTAAAGTATTACTACTCTTACACCTCTGACCTATCTACCAGATTTTCTTCCTGGTTTCTCTCGTATTTCTACAAAGAAATCTCATCTTGAGGTTGACTTCGTGCTTAGATGCCTTCAGCGCTTATTCATTCCAGACGTAGCTACTGAGCTGTGCACCTGGCGGTACAACTCATACACCAGCGGTCTGTCCACTCCGGTCCTCTCGTACTAGGAGCAGCTCCTCTCAAATTTCTTACGCCCACGGTGGATAGGGACCGAACTGTCTCACGACGTTCTGAACCCAGCTCGCGTGCCTCTTTAATGGGCGAACAGCCCAACCCTTGGAACCTTCTCCAGCTCCAGGATGAGACGAGCCGACATCGAGGTGCCAAACCTCCCCGTCGATGTGAACTCTTGGGGGAGATAAGCCTGTTATCCCCGGGGTAGCTTTTATCCGTTGAGCGATGGCCCTTCCACTCGGTACCACCGGATCACTAAGTCCTACTTTCGTATCTGCTCCACTTGTCGGTGTCGCAGTTAAGCTTCCTTTTGCCTTTGCACTCTTTGAATGATTTCCAACCATTCTGAGGAAACCTTTGAACGCCTCCGTTACTCTTTAGGAGGCGACCGCCCCAGTCAAACTGCCCAACTGACAGTGTCCTCACACCTGTTTCAAGGTGCCAAGTTAGAACTTTAGCATTGAAAGGGTGGTATCCCACTTGGGACTCCATTAAGTCTTGTGACCTAACTTCTCAGTCTCCCACCTATTCTGTACATTCAATACCAAAATCCAATGTCAGCTTGCAGTAAAGCTCCACGGGGTCTTTCCGTCCTACCGTGGGTAAGTCGCATCTTCACGACTACTACAATTTCACCGGATCCTTTGTTGAGACAGTGCCCAAATCGTTACACCTTTCGTGCGGGTCGGAACTTACCCGACAAGGAATTTCGCTACCTTAGGACCGTTATAGTTACGGCCGCCGTTTACTGGGGCTTAAGTTCTAACCTTCGCTTGCGCTAAGTCTTCCCCTTAACCTTCCAGCACCGGGCAGGTGTCAGCACCTATACTTCATCTTTCGATTTAGCAGATACTTGTGTTTTTGGTAAACAGTCGCTTGGGCCTATTCTCTGCGACCAAGTTTTGCTTTTTGTGTTTAACATATACAATTCTCGGTACCCCTTCTCCCGAAGTTACGGGGTCATTTTGCCGAATTCCTTAACAAAGGTTCTTCCGCGCGTCTTAGGATTCTCTCCTCGCCTACCTGTGTCGGTTTACGGTACGGGTATCTCTTTGCTGGATAGTGCCTTTTCTTGGCAGTGTGGAATCTGTGACTTCACTACTTGTTTTTCGCTCCTCATCGTATCTCGAAGTTTTGTAGAAGCGGATTTGCCTACTTCTACCTCCTACTTACTTGAACGTGCTCTACCGTTCGCACGCTTCACATATCCTCCTGCGTCAACACTTCTCTCTTAACGCTTGAGATAGTACAGGAATTTCTACCTGTTGTCCATCGCTTACGCCTTTCGGCCTGGGCTTAGGTCCCGACTTACCCTGGGTGGACGAGCCTTCCCCAGGAACCCTTTGGCTTTCGACGGGTGAGATTCTCACTCACCTTCTCGCTACTCATGCCAGCATTCTCTCTTGTGTTTGGTCCAATTCGCCTTGCAGCTTGTCTTCGCTCCTTACACAATGCTCCTCTACCACGCGCTTATGCGCATCCACAGCTTCGGTATTAGATTTTAGCCCCGTTTATTTTCGGCGCATCACCACTTGACCAGTGAGCTATTACGCACTCTTTAAATGTATGGCTGCTTCTAAGCCAACATCCTGGTTGTCCGAGTAGTGTTACATCCTTTTCCACTTAATCTATATTTTGGGACCTTAGCTGGTGGTCTGGGCTCTTTCCCTTTCGACTATGAAGCTTATCCCTCATAGTCTGACTCCTATCGCTAATTTGATGGTATTTGGAGTTTGATAAGTTTCGGTAACATTATATGCCCCTAGACTATTCAGTGCTCTACCCCCTTCAATTACTACGATAAGGCTAGCCCTAAAGCTATTTCGAGGAGAACCAGCTATCTCCAAGTTCGTTTGGCTTTTCACCCCTATCCACATGTCATCCGATAACTTTTAAACGTTACCCGGTTCGAGCCTCCATAGAGTTTTACCTCTACTTCACTCTGCACATGGATAGATCACCTGGTTTCGGGTCTACAACATGCAACTTACGCCCTATTAAGACTCGATTTCTCTACGACTTCAGATCTTAAATCTTTAATCTTGCTGCATATCGTAACTCGCTGGCCCGTTCTACAAAAAGTACGACATCATCAAGCACTCAACTTTGCACACAAATCTTATTCTTTATTTGTTGCTTGGTTTAAGCTATTGGATATTCTTTCTTTTAACCATCTTTTAGCATTTCCTCTTTGCTTTAGTTTCTTTTCTCTTTCCATTGCATCTTTTTTTGACGTATATGCTTCGTAGTAAACTAATTTTGGTTCTCTGTTTTTTGTGGATATCACTTTGTTTTCGTAATGCTGTTTGATTCTATTTTTAAGATTTGTTGAAAATCCTATATAAATTTCTCCATTATTCATGGTTAGTACGTATACGTAAAACATTTTAGCTCCTCCAAATCTTTGCAAAGTTGAGTGCTCGACTTTGTCTGCTTGTAGGCATAAGGTTTCAGGTTCTATTTCACTCCCCTCCCGGGGTTCTTTTCACCTTTCCCTCACGGTACTATTCGCTATCGGTCACTAGGTAGTATTTAGCCTTGGGAGGTGGTCCTCCCGTATTCCCACGGAATTTCTCGTGTTCCGTGGTACTCTTTCTAAGGTGTAGGTGTCTGTTTTTGATTACGAGGCTGTCACTCTCTTTGGCTCGGCTTTCCAGCTGATTCTTCTAACTTCTTCCTATCTTTTCCTTAAGTTGGGCTCTTCCCTCTTCGCTCGCCGCTACTGGGGGAATCGAGTTTTCTTTCTCTTCCTCGGGCTACTTAGATGTTTCAGTTCGCCCGGTTCGCTTCTGTAGCTTAATTGGTTGGGCTACAGATACTTAGAGTTTGTCTAAGTGGGTTTCCCCATTCGGATACCGACGGCTCGCTGGATATTTGCTCCTAACCGTCGCTTTCGTTGCTTGTCACGTCCTTCTTCGCCTCCTAGTGCCAAGGCATTCGCCTTATGCCCTTTGTCGCTTGACCGGAAATATTTTTACTTTTCCATTTTCTTGCTTTTGTCTCTGTATTCTCTTTTCAATGTTCTATATTAATACTTGTGTTTTTTGTATTAAAATGGTCGCTAACTAACAAATCTTTGATTTGACGCTGCGACTCTATACCCTTATTAGGGTTGGTGGAGATGAGGAGAGTCGAACTCCTGACCTCCTGCTTGCAAGGCAGGCGCTCTCCCAACTGAGCTACACCCCCACATAGGTTTTTTATTTTGCTATTTAATTTGTTTTTGGATGTTTGAGCTTCTTCGAAGCTCCGCTCTCCCTACGTGCTTTTCTTGCCAATCGAAGCTTTGCTTCTCTTGGGAAAAGGCTGCATAAATGCTTCCTAGCCGCTCGCTTCGCTTGCGGGTAAGCATGTTAAACTGAGCTACACCCCCACATGGTTAAAGGTTTGAACCTAAGTTAAGTGTAAAAAACTCTATTGTACTCCTTAGAAAGGAGGTGATCCAGCCGCACCTTCCGATACGGCTACCTTGTTACGACTTCACCCCAGTCATTAATCCTACCTTCGACAGCTCCTTCCATTGGTTAGGTCACTGGCTTCGGGTATTACTAACTCCCATGGTGTGACGGGCGGTGTGTACAAGACCCGGGAACGCATTCACCGCGACATTCTGATTCGCGATTACTAGCAACTCCGACTTCATGTAGGCGAGTTGCAGCCTACAATCCGAACTGGGGCAAGCTTTCTGAGATTCGCTTCACATTGCTGCTTCGCTTCCCTCTGTACTTGCCATTGTAGCACGTGTGTAGCCCAGGACATAAAGGGCATGATGATTTGACGTCATCCCCACCTTCCTCCGGTTTGTCACCGGCAGTCTATCTAGAGTCCCCACCCTTAGTGCTGGCAACTAGATATAGGGGTTGCGCTCGTTGCGGGACTTAACCCAACATCTCACGACACGAGCTGACGACAACCATGCACCACCTGTATGGATGTCTCTAAAAGAGAGGAGTATATCTCTATACTTTTCACCCATATGTCAAGCCCTGGTAAGGTTCTTCGCGTTGCATCGAATTAAACCACATGCTCCGCTGCTTGTGCGGGTCCCCGTCAATTCCTTTGAGTTTCAGTGTTGCCACCGTACTCCCCAGGCGGAATGCTTAATGTGTTAACTTCGGCACCGAGATTTGACTCCCGACACCTAGCATTCATCGTTTACAGCGTGGACTACCAGGGTATCTAATCCTGTTTGCTCCCCACGCTTTCGTACCTCAGCGTCAGTTTGTGTCCAGAAAGTCGCCTTCGCTACTGGTATTCCTCCTAATATCTACGCATTTCACCGCTACACTAGGAATTCCACTTTCCTCTCCACTACTCAAGTTTTACAGTTTCAAATGCAACATGAGGTTAAGCCTCAAGTTTTAACATCTGACTTGTTAAACCGCCTACGTACCCTTTACGCCCAATAATTCCGGACAACGCTCGCACCATACGTATTACCGCGGCTGCTGGCACGTATTTAGCCGGTGCTTCCTCCTTGGTTACCGTCATTATCTTCTCCAAGGACAGAGCTTTACGAAACGAATTCCTTCATCGCTCACGCGGCGTCGCTGCATCAGGGTTGCCCCCATTGTGCAATATTCCCCACTGCTGCCTCCCGTAGGAGTTTGGACCGTGTCTCAGTTCCAATGTGACCGTTCACTCTCTCAAGCCGGTTACTGATCGTCGCCTTGGTGGGCTTTTATCTCACCAACTAGCTAATCAGACGCGAGCCCATCTTAGACCGCAATAGCTTTAACTTCTCTTACACTCGTAAGTGGAGTCTCATAGGGTATTAATCACGGTTTCCCGAGGCTATCCCCTTGTCTAAGGCAGGTTGCTCACGCGTTACTCACCCGTTCGCCACTAATCCTCTCAAAAATCTTTCCGAAGAAATCATTTCGAGGTTCATCGTTCGACTTGCATGTGTTAAGCACGCCGCCAGCGTTCGTCCTGAGCCAGGATCAAACTCTCTATTAAATGTTTGATCAGCTCTCGCTGACTTTATTTTTTTCACCGAAATTGTTTGGTTGTACTTACTCAAAAGTTTTTTACACTTTTTACTTGTTTAGGTTCTTTGCACTCGTCTTGAGTGACAACTCATATATAGTACCAATTTAATTTCTCTTTGTCAAATATTTTTAACATTTTTTTGAATTTAAAAAGGCACTTCGCTGAGTGCCTAATTATAATATCATTATTGTGTTCTTTTGTCAAATGTTTTTACATTATTTGTATATGACTACTGGTGTTTCGTTTTTTACTTCTGTATAAACTTTTTTTGCTACTTCGTATGGAAGATTTATACAGCCTCTTGATCCTCTTGACTTGTAAAGCTCTCCTCCAAATTTATCTTGCCATGAGGCGTCGTGTAGTCCTACGCCTGTCCAGTTGATTGGCATCCAGAATGAAACTGGTGAACTATAGTCTTCTCCTGTTAGGTTTCTATCTGTTTCTCTTGACCATACTTTGAATACTCCTGTTGGTGTTTCTCTTCCACCGTATGGAGCTCCTGTTATTACGTCTGATTCTACTACTAGGTTTCCTTCTTTGTAGAACCATAGATGTTGTCTTGTAAGGTCTATTTCGATATATGTGTTTCCTATGTCGTTTTCTGCCCTTGTTAGGGAACGTAGTTTATATTCTATTTCCACGTCTTGGTTTTCGGCTTTTTCTATGGCCTTCATTGTGTTGTCTGTTGTTTTGTCTACGTCCATTTGCCAGCCGTATATTCCTCCGCCTACTGTAACTTCGCCTCTTCCTGTTGTTTGGAATTTTCTATCGGTTCCAAATGTATCGGTCTTTTTTGCAAGGTCTGCTACGTATGCTCTAACTCTATCTCTGTTTAGTTGATATCCTTCTTGAAGTTTATCGTAAAATGAAATTAGTTCATCGCCTTTTACTTCAAATTTTCTGTCGTCAAAGTCGAAGGTCAGTATTGTTGAGAAGAGTTTTTGTTTTGTTTCTAGTTCTTCCTTTATCTCTTTACTTTCTTTTGTTATTGTTGGTCTTATATATTCTTCGTCTAATTCTATTTCTTTTTCTTTGTTCTTGAAAGCTGTCACTATGCTTTCTTTTGTTTTTTCCATGTCCAGTTCGTCGCCATATTTTTCTGGTATGATTTCATATTTTGATCCGACTAATTCTACTTCTGCATTTTTTGATTTTTCTACGCCTTGGTTAAGTTTTGAATTTTTTATTGACTCTTCTAGTTTTTCTTCGTTTAGTGAGTAGTTATACGAAACTTTGTAGTCATGTTTCTTAAAGGCTTCGACAAACCACAAAAATTCTTTTTGGTTTAGTTCTAATGGCTTTTCCTCTTCTACTTTGAAGTCTAAGTCTTCTGGAGTAAATTCTTCTTCTTTGCTATTTTTCCCTTTTACTTTAAGTGTGTAGTCGTCATATTTTGGATTTGTTATTTCTTTTATTGCTACAAATCCTTTTTTATCTCCGTTTACGGTTGTTTTAGGGTATGAGTAGTTTTTAAAGTAAAAAGCTCCTCCCAGGTATATAACCGCAATTATTATTGGTATTATAATCTTTTTTTTCATTTTCAACCTACTCTCTTGATGTGTTTGGTGGGTTTATTCCCCCTTGTAATAGATGTGGGTGTTTTAGTCTTACATCTGGTTCTTCTTGTGGATATATTTCTTCTTTTTTTGCTGCTTTCACAAGTTTTTTAAAGAAGTTTCTAATTTCTTCTTTATTTAGTTCTACGATTTTTAATTTTGCATTGTCTTTTCCATTTTTAATGTCTTCGATTTGAATTGTCTGTGTATCGTATTTTGTTGGTGATGACATTTTTATGCGGTAGTCGTCTGAACTTATATCTATTGTAAATTTTCTGTCTGTTTTTTCTATATCTTTTAAGCTGAAAAGTTCTTTTGCTATTTCGTTAAATTTTTTTACATTTTCTATATTTCCGAATGGGAATTGTATAACGTAATCTGATAGTCCTGATTGGTCGTTTTCGTCTATTAGTCTTTGCATAACAATGTAGAGTCTGTCTTCCATTTTTATCTCCTCTTTTATTTTCCTTTATTAAATAATTATATGTTCTTTGATATTTCTTTTCAAGTTATTATATACCCTTTATGTATGAAAAGTTATTGTTTTTGGGCACAAAAATACCGAGAAGATTAACTTCCCGGCTTAATGATTATACTAATCTTGAGTAGAACTCTACTATTAATGAATCTGTGATTTCAATAGGTACTTCTTCTCTTTCAGGCATTCTATCTAATTTGATTTTAAATCCTTCCGCTTTTGAAATGTATGGAAGTGAATAGCTGAAATTAGTTTCAAAGTTTTCTTTGAACATTTCATTTTTTCTTGATTTTTCTCTTAGTTCTAGTTCATCTCCTGGTTGTACTTGGTATGAAGGGATGTTTGCCTTTTTACCATTTACTAAAATATGTCCATGAACTACCATTTGTCTTGCTTGTCTGATTGATGAAGCAAATCCTGCTCTATATGTTAGGTTGTCTAGTCTTGTTTCTAACATTTTAACTAGAGCATCACCTGTAGATTCTTGAGATTTGTATGCTTTTTTGAAGTAGTTAAAGAATTGCTTTTCCATTACTCCATAATAAGCACGAAGTCTTTGTTTTTCTAGTAATTGTCTACCATATTCAGTTAGTTTCTTGTCTTCTCTTCCAAGGCCTTTTCCCATTCTCTTTTCAGCCTTTGGATGTCCTGAAACGTTTAATCCAAGTCTTCTTGCTTGCTTGAATCTTGGTTGCATCATTTTTGCCATATCATAATCTCCTTAAAATTATTTTGCCGCGGATAATTTTAAGCCACAGTTCAAATCTATCTTTCCTACTACTTGTTTATATTAAACAAGTTCTAATATACACATTTCAGCTGAATCGCCCATACGAGGTCCTAGTTTTAAAATTCTAGTGTAACCACCGTTTCTCTCTTCGTATTGCGGAGCTATTTCTTCAAATAACTTATGTGCAATGTCATCTCTATATACATAAGCCATTACTTGTCTTCTTGAGTGTAAATCACCTTTTTTTGCAAGGGTGATCATCTTTTCTGCTACTCTTCTAGTTTCTTTTGCTCTAGTTACAGTAGTTTTTATTCTTCCGTGTTCAAGAAGAGATTGAACTTGGTTTCTAAGCATAGCATCTCTATGGTCTGATCTTCTACCAAGTTTTCTAAGGTTTGCCATTTACGCCTCCTCCTAATCTTCTTTCTCTGAAAATTCTAAGCCCAATTCATGGATTTTAGATTCCACTTCTTCAAAGGACTTCTTACCAAAATTCTTTATCTTGCTTAATTCCTCAACGCCCTTTGATATTATATCTCCAACTGTATTTATATCCGATCTCTTTAAGCAGTTGAATGATCTTAGGGAAAGGTCAAGCTCTTCTATGCTTGTAGATAGTAAATCTTCTATAGCAGACTCTTCTTCGTCCTCTACCTCTTCTTCAAAAGTGTATTCCGGTAAATCTATAAATATAGCTAGATAATCTGTTAATATCTGTGCTCCTTGAGCTAGTGCTTCTTGAGCTGATATTGTTCCGTCTGTCCATATGTCCAGTTCTAGTTTTTCTTTGTTAGATACAAGTTCTGTAATCTCAAAGTTCACTTTTGTAACTGGTGTAAATGTAGAATCTATTGGAATAACTCCTATTGGATCTTCTTCTGATTTGTTTAAATCGGAAACTCTATAGCCTTTTCCATTTTCTATTCGAAGACTCATCTTTAAATGTGCATCTTCGTTCAGTGTTGCAATATACTGGTCTGGCTTTGCAACTTCCAAGTTTACATCTTGTTCAAAGTCTTTTGCTGTGAAGATGCATGGCCCTTTAAGATCTATGTCAATATCTATGGGCTCTGTTGTTAAGCTCTTTAAAGATATTGCTTTGATATTTAATATGAGCTCTGAAACATCTTCTAAAACACCTTTTACTGTTGAGAATTCATGTAGTACGTCTTGTATATGCACCTTGGTAACTGCAGTTCCGGGAAGAGATGAAAGAAGTACTCTTCTTAATCCATTCCCAAGTGTAGTTCCAAAACCTCTATCTAAAGGAGCTATAACAAATTTTCCATGATTTTTTTCTTCGTTGATATCTGCTATTTCAATCTTAGCCATTAAGTTTTGTGTCATAATTTGCGCCTCCTATGAAGTACGTTGAGTTAGGAATATTAATTTACTTATATTAAACTCTTCTTCTCTTAGGTGGTCTACAACCATTATGAGGAACTGGTGTTACGTCTTTAATAAGGCTGATTTCAAGACCTGAAGCTTGTAATGATCTTATAGCTGCTTCTCTTCCTGAACCAGGTCCTTTAACATATACTTCAACTACTTTTAATCCATGTTCCATAGCTTTTTTAGCCGCTTCTTGTGCTGCTTCTTGCGCTGCAAAAGGAGTGGATTTTCTTGATCCACGGAAGCCTAATTGACCTGCTGATGCCCAAGAAATAAGATTGCCTTGAAGGTCTGTTAAGCTAACCATAGTATTGTTGAATGATGATACAATATGTGCTTGACCTTTATCAATATTTTTTCTAACTCTTCTCTTTGTTTTAGTTGAACGAGTTTTTGCTTTCTTTTGTGCCAATTAAATCCCCTCCTTACTTATTCTTTTGTGCTAATCTCTTAGGACCCTTACGAGTTCTTGAATTGTTCTTTGTGTTTTGTCCTCTTACTGGAAGACCTCTTTTATGTCTAATTCCTCTATAGCAATTGATTTCTTTTAATCTCTTGATATTCATAGCAACCGTTCTACGAAGGTCACCTTCTATTTCATAATTATCAAGCTCTTCTCTTATAGCTCCCATTTCAGCTTCAGTTAAGTCCTTTACTTTTGTTCCAGGATTAACTCCGGCAGCTTTAAGAATTTCTAATGAACGAGCTCTTCCAACGCCATATATAGCTGTAAGCCCGATTTCTACTCTTTTTTCTCTGGGTAAATCTACCCCGGCAATTCTTGACACTATTGTCCCTCCTTAACCTTGTCTTTGTTTATGTTTAGGATTATCGCAAATAACCATTATACGGCCTTTACGTTTAATAATCTTACATTTTTCACACATCTTTTTAACTGATGATCTTACCTTCATGCTAACCTCCTACTTGTTACGCCAAGTTATTCTTCCCTTTGTTAAATCATATGGTGATAGCTCTACCACCACTTTATCTCCGGGAAGAATTCTAATGTAATTCATCCTTAGTTTTCCGGAGATATGAGCCGTTATTTCATGTCCATTTTCTAGTTGTACTTTAAAAATCGTATTTGGTAGAGCTTCAACAACTTTACCTTCAACTTCGATTATGTCCTTTTTCGCCATTAGTTAATGAGCCTCCTTGTCGTCCATAAACTCTTTTAATAGCTTTCTTATATGACTGTCATTAGTTACATTCGTCATGTCAAAGACGCTATTTGTTTTTTGTAAATGCTTTATCTTCTTCAGCTTAGGCCTTTCAAGTTTTCTTCTTTTCCCATCTGCGACCTGTACAAAATTATCGTCCAAGAGTTTTATAACTATTTGGAATTTTCCTTTATCACGTCCTGACAGGGATCTAACCACTTGACCTTCAACTAACTCTTTAAATTGGTCCATCTTCTCTCCCGAGAATATTACATTCGTTTCAGTTGTGTAAGATGGTCTTTGATTTTACCAAACACATCGTCTGGTCCTAAAGTTCCATCCACATTAAAGATTAATCCAAGGTTACTATAGTATTCAATTAAAGGCTCTGTTTGCTTTTTATAAACGTCGATTCTGTTTTTAACAGTCACTTCCTTGTCGTCTTCTCTTTGAACAATTTCGTGTCCACATCTGTCGCAAATTCCCTCTTCCTTTGAAGGCTTATTGTCAACATGATAAGAAGCTCCACAGTTTAAGCAAACTCTTCTTCCTGCAAGTCTCTTTACAAGCACTTCTGAGTCTACGTCGATATTTATTACAGAGTCTAATTTGATTTGTCTTTCTTCAAGACCTTTTGTTAAGGCTTCTGCTTGAGCAATTGTTCTTGGAAAACCGTCAAGCATAAATCCATCTTTGCAATCGTCTTGATCAAGTCTGTCCCATACTAAGTCAATTGTTAATTCGTCTGGAACAAGTTTACCTTCTGCTAAATAACCTTTAACTTTTTTACCAAGTTCTGTTTCCTCTTTGATATTCTTCCTGAAAATGTCCCCCGTAGAAACATGTAACACTCCAAATTCATCTACGATTTTTTCCGCTTGAGTGCCTTTACCTGCTCCCGGTGGTCCTAATAGTACCAATCTCATTTATATCTCCTATTTATTTAAAAAACCTTTATAATGTCTCATTGTCAACATTGATTCAATTTGCTTGATTGTTTCTAATATAACACCTACAACGATGATTAGTGAAGTTCCCGCAAAGATCATTCTAAGCTTTAGTGCATAGTTTATTATGAATGGAGCTGTTGCAACAACTGCAAGGATTAAAGCCCCTATCAAAGTAATCTTTCCAGAAATATTTTGTAGGTATTCACCTGTTGGTCTTCCAGGTCTGATTCCTGGAATAAATCCACCATATTGTTGTAAGTTTTTCGCATATTCTACTGTGTTAAATTGAATAGCACTGTAGAAGTAAGCAAATATTATGATTAAAACCAGATTGATTAAACAGTATAGTATCAACCCGCTTATAGTTTGCATGCTAAACAAATATTCTAACCACTTAGGTGCCTTAGCTCCAAAAAGTGAAATTATAGTATTTGGTAATTGCAAAATTGATGATGCGAAGATTACTGGCATAACCCCTGACATATTAACCTTAATTGGAATATGTGTAGATTGTCCACCATACATCTTTCTTCCTACAACCCTTTTTGCATATTGAACAGGAATTCTTCTCTCACCTTGGTTAATCTCAATTACTATAACAAGTATTGCAATTGAAACAAGTGCAAATATTACAAACGCCCACCAAGCTACCATTCCACCTTGCTTTTGAGCAATCATGGTTTGAACAGCTCTTGGAGCTCCTGAGATAATACCAAAGAAGATTATTATAGAAATTCCATTTCCAATTCCCTTAGTTGTTATCATTTCACCTAACCATACAAGGAACATTGTTCCTGCAACTAATGTTAGTAACATGATTATTTTTGAAAGGGCATTACCTTTTGCTATTTGAACAGCATCGCTGAAAAGTACGTTTACCATTGCATAGGCTTGTACAAAACCAAGTACAACACCCATTATCTTTGTGTATTGTCCAATTTTTTTCTTTCCTTCTTCTCCGTCCTTTGCAATTTCTTCAAGTCTTGGAATTGCAATAGTAAGAAGTTGGATTATGATGGAAGCAGTAATATAAGGATATATACTTAGAGCAAATATACTCATATTTGATAAACTTCCTCCTGAGAATGCGTTAAGCATAGAAAGAAGTCCCGCGTCTTGCCCTGACATGTGAGCTTGAACGACTTTTGCATCCATAAATGGAACTGGGATTACATTACCCAATCTATATACTACCAGCATTAGGAAGGTGAAAATTAGTCTATCTCTAACTTCCTTTACCTTCCAAGCATTCTTCAGCGTTTGAAGCATTTTATACCTCCTCAGCCTTTCCTCCGGCTTGGGCAATTTTATCCATAGCAGATTTAGTAAACTTAGTAGCTTGAACTGTTAGTTTCTTTGTTAATTCACCTGCTCCAAGTATCTTTACTCCATCTTTAGCTTTAGATTTCTTTACTATACCTTCTTCAATCAGAAGTTCTTCGGTTACTACAGTACCGTCTTCAAATCTATTTAATTGTTCTACGTTAACTTCACCATATACCTTGCTAAATATATTCGTAAAACCTCTCTTAGGAAGTCTTCTGAATAAAGGCATTTGACCCCCTTCAAAACCAGGTCTTACTCCTCCGCCAGATCTTGAATTTTGTCCGTCACGTCCACGTCCTGAAGTGTGTCCAAGGCCTGAACCATAACCTCTACCTACTCTTTTTCTTGGCTTAACTCCACCACCGTTAGCAGGTTTTAAGTCGTGTAATTTCATTGTAAAGTACACCTCCCCTTTATTCTACTTCTTCAACATCTATCATATACCCTACTTTTTGTAGTACACCTCTTAAAGCAGGATTGTCTTCTTTAATTACTTGTGAACCGATTTTCTTAAGACCTAAAGACTTAATAGCCTTTTTGTGCTTATCAGTTCTACCAATTAAACTTCTCTTTAGAGTTATCTTAAGCTTCTTCATAAAAGCCTCCTTACCCGATGATCTCTTCAACGGATTTTCCTCTTAATCTAGCAACATCACTTGCTTTCTTAAGATTTTTAAATCCTTCAATAGTTGCGTTTACTATGTTTCTAGGGTTGGATGTTCCAAGAGATTTTGAACGAATGTCCTTGATTCCAGCAAGCTCACATACGTCACGAACAGGTCCTCCCGCAATAACTCCAGTACCTTCGTATGCTGGTTTTAAGAATACTCTTCCAGCTCCAAATACTCCAGTTATTTCATGAGGGATTGTTGTTCCAACTAAAGGTACTTCAATCATATGCTTCTTAGCATCTTGAACTCCCTTTCTGATAGCTTCAGGAACTTCTTGTGCCTTACCTGTACCGATTCCAACCTTACCGTTTTTATCTCCAACAACTACAACGGCTGTGAATCTAAAGTTTCTACCACCCTTAACTACTTTCGCAACACGGTTGATAGCAACAACTCTTTCTTCTAATTCTAAACCTTCTACATTCTTAGTTAAAAGTTCCAATATTGTACCTCCGTATCCTAGAATTTCAGTCCAGCTTCTCTTGCGGAATCTGCTAATTCTTTAATTTTACCATGGTATAGGTATCCAGATCTGTCAAACACTACTTCTTCAATTCCAAGTTTAACAGCTTTTTCTCCGATAGCTTTACCAACTACTTTAGCAGCCTCTTTGTTAGAAGTATTTTCTAAACCAGATTTAATATCTTTTTCAAGAGTTGACGCTGATACTAAAGTCTTTCCGTGTGCATCATCTATAATTTGAGCATATATATTGGTATTGCTCTTATATACGTTTAGTCTTGGCTTTTCAGAAGTTCCGGAAAGATTTTTTCTATTTCTTATATGTCTTGCTTTTCTATTTTTTTGTTTATCTATACGCTTTAACATTTAATACTCCTTCCTTTACTTACCAGTTTTACCAACTTTACGTCTAACGTATTCATCAGAATATCTAACACCTTTGCCTTTATATGGTTCAGGTTTTCTGTGATCTCTAATCTTAGCTGTAAAGCTTCCTACCAATTGTTTGTCTATTCCTGATACTACAATTGTGTGTGCATCAGGTACTTCAACTGTAATTCCTTCAGGCTCTTCCATCTCGATTGGATGTGAGAATCCTAAGTTCATTACAAGTTTATTTCCACTTTTGCTTGCTCTATAACCAGTACCTTCAATTAATAAAGTCTTTTTATAACCTTCAGTAACACCATCAATCATGTTTGCCAACAAGGTTCTTGTTAGTCCATGAATAGATTTGTGATGTTTGTCTTCAGAAGGACGAGATATAGATATTACATTATCTTCTATATTTATAGTCATTTCCCCATCTAGCTTTTGAGTAAGTTCTCCCTTAGGTCCCTTAACATGAACTAGATTTTTGTCGCCGACATTTACTTCAACGCCACTTGGGATTTCTATTGGTTTTAATCCAATTCTAGACATTTTTACCTCCTAATAATACTATCCATTACCATACGTAACAGATAACCTCTCCACCTACACCTTCTTGTCTTGCAACCTTGTCAGTTACAACGCCTTTTGATGTAGAGATTATAGCTATTCCAAGACCTCCAAGTACTTTTGGTAGTTCTTGAGCTTTTACATATACTCTTAAACCAGGTTTAGAAATTCTCTTAATACCAGAGATTACTCTTTCTTCGTTTGGACCGTATTTAAGATCTAAAGTTATAATACCTTGTTTGTCATCTTCTGTAACATTGAAGCCGCTAATAAATCCTTCATCCAATAGGATTGAAGCAACGTCTTTCTTTATCTTAGAAGAAGGTATTTCAACTGATTTATGTTTAGCATTATTAGCGTTTCTTATTCTCGTTAGCATATCTGCTATAGGATCTGTCATCATAAAAGCTTCCTCCTCTCTATTTTACCAGCTTGCTTTTCTTACGCCTGGGATTTCGCCTCTATAAGCCAATTCTCTAAAGCATATACGACAAATTCCATACTTTCTTAAGTAAGCATGAGGTCTACCGCAAATTTTACATCTATTATAAGCCCTAGTGCTGTACTTAGCTGGCTTTTGTTGTTTAGCAATCATTGATTTTTTTGCCACGTTATTCCTCCTCGGTCTACTTCTTGAATGGCATACCCATTAACTCTAACAACTTCTTTGACTCTTCGTCAGTTTCAGCAGTTGTTACTATTACGATATCCATTCCTCTTATTTCATCAACCATATCGTATTCTATTTCAGGAAATATAAGTTGTTCTTTAATACCTAGAGAATAGTTACCTCTACCGTCGAATGATGTAGAAGAAACACCTCTGAAGTCTCTAACTCTTGGAAGAGAAATGCTAACTAGCTTGTCGAAGAAGTCATACATCTTTTCGCCTCTAAGAGTTACTTTGCAACCAACGCTCATTCCTTCTCTTAATTTGAAGTTAGCTATTGACTTTCTTGCCTTTGTAACAACAGGTTTTTGTCCTGTAATAGTAGTTAAATCTCTAACTGCAGATTCAACAGCCTTTGGATTGTCCTTGTGAGAACCAAGTCCTATATTTATAACTATCTTTTCAAGTTTAGGAACTTGCATTACATTTTCATATCCAAAGCTTTCTGTAATTGCAGGAACAACTTCATTTCTATATTTTTCAACTAATCTGGAAGTCACTAAATTACCCCCTTCACTACTTTATAGCTTTATTGTCCGCTTTAGAAACTCTTTGTTTCTTGCCAGACTCAACTTTATATCCTATTCTAACGCCCTTACCAAGCTTAGAATCATAATACATTACATTTGATACGTCTATTGGACCTTCAGACTTAACAATTCCGCCTGGATCTTGAGGTCCTCTTGGCTTTCTGTGTTTTGTTTGAATGTTTATACCTTCAACAATCACTTTGTTAGTTTTAGGAAAAGTCTTTAAAACTTTACCCTTTTTGCCTTTATCAGCACCGGCAATAACAATTACCGTATCATCTTTTCTAATTTTCATGTGATACACCTCCAACTATATAACTTCAGGTGCCAAAGAAATTATCTTCATGAAGTTTCCGGCTCTTAACTCTCTAGTTACAGTACCGAAAATTCTTGTACCAACCGGATTTTTGTCCTCTTTTACGATTACCGCTGCATTGTCGTCAAATCTGATATGACTTCCGTCATTTCTGCTTACACCTGTCTTTGTTCTAACTATAACAGCCTTAACAACATCACCCTTCTTTACAACTCCTCCGGGTGTTGCAGTCTTAACGCTACAAACTACTATATCCCCAATATTGGCGTACTTTCTTTTTGTACCCCCTAATACTCTTATAACTAGTAGTTCTTTTGCACCGGAGTTATCCGCTACTCTTAAACGACTTTCTTGTTGAATCATTTAGTTTCTCCTTTCTAGTATAAGATTATTTTGCTCTTTCGAGGATCTCAACTAATCTCCATCTCTTTTGTTTAGAAAGAGGCTTAGTTTCCATTATCTTAACTTTGTCCCCAATGTTGCATTCGTTATTTTCGTCATGAGCTTTAAACTTAGTAGTTTTTTTCATTTGCTTACTATAAAGCGAATGGGAAACAAAAGTGTTAACAGCTACAACGATAGTTTTATCCATCTTATCTGATACAACCGTACCAATTATTGTTTTTCTTTGATTTCTTTCCATGAGATTAAGCCTCCTTACCTATATTAAGTTCTCGTTCTCTTACGATGGTCTTAATGCGGGCTATATCCTTCTTAACTCCACCTATTCTCATAGGGTTGTCTAACTGTCCGGTTGCCAATTGAAAACGCAAATTGAAAAGTTCAGCCTTTAA
Source organism: Mediannikoviicoccus vaginalis (assembly GCF_928097925.1). Lineage (GTDB taxonomy): Bacteria > Bacillota > Clostridia > Tissierellales > Peptoniphilaceae > Mediannikoviicoccus > Mediannikoviicoccus vaginalis. The sequence goes on along the minus strand of NZ_CAKMRI010000001.1, from coordinate 1,540,306 downwards.
ATCCTTTAAAGAACTTTGTAATTGAGCGTCGGACATTTGACGTATTTCTTTAGTTTTCATTAGCTTCACCGTCCATTTCCATATTATCACGAGCTATAAATTTAGTTTTAATTGGAAGCTTGTGTGCTGCAAGTCTCATAGCTTCTCTAGCTACGTCTTCAGGAACACCAGCCATTTCAAATAAAACTCTACCTGGTTTAACAACCGCTACCCAGTACTCTGGATTACCTTTACCGGAACCCATACGTACTTCTGCAGGTTTTTCAGTTACCGGCTTGTCCGGAAATACCTTAATCCAAATATTTCCGCCCCTCTTTATATATCTAGTCATCGCACGTCTTGCGGCTTCTATTTGATTAGCAGTCATCCAGCAAGGTTCTAACGCTTGAAGACCATAATCTCCGTAAGCTAAGGTATTGCCCTTGTGAGCCTTACCAGTCATTCTGCCTCTGTGAACCTTACGATGCTTAACTCTTTTAGGCATTAACATAGATTCTTTCCTCCTATGAACTATTTGTTTTCTAATTGACCTCTGTTATTTCTCTTTGGGTTTTGTTTTCTATTTCTCTTGTTTTTTCTTCTGTTATCCTTTACTTCAGGTAGTTCAGCTTCCTTCATTCCTGGAAGAACTTGACCCTTGTAAATCCAAACTTTAACACCCAGCTTACCATAAGTTGTATCTGCTTCAGCAAATCCATAGCTTATGTCAGCTCTAAGAGTTTGTAGAGGAATAGTTCCTTCACTGTATCCTTCAGTTCTAGCCATATCAGCTCCGCCAACACGACCTGAAACAGAAGTCTTAATTCCCTTTGCTCCTGCTCTCATACTTCTTTGAATAGCTTGTTTCATCGCTCTTCTGAAAGAAACTCTTCTTTCAAGAGAAGCTGCAATGCTTTCAGCTACAAGTTGAGCGTCAAGATCAGGTCTTTTAACTTCCTCAACATTTATAATAACTTGCTTGTCTGTTAATTTTTCTAATTTATTTCTTAATACTTCAACGCCGGCACCTTGTCTACCAATTACCATGCCTGGCTTTGCAGTTTCAATTGTAACTTTTATCTTATTTGAAGCTCTTTCGATTTTGATTTCAGAAATGCCTGCTAAATAAACTTCTTTCTTAACTAATTTACGAATTTCATTATCTTCAACAAGTAAATCAGCGAAGTCCTTTTTGTCGGCAAACCACTTTGAGCTCCAGTCCTTAATTACACCAACTCTATAACCGTGGGGATTAACTTTTTGACCCATATTCGCTTACCCTCCTTATTCTCTTTCCTTAACAACAACGCCGATGTGGCTTGATCTCTTTAAGATCGGATAAGCTGAACCCTTAGCCTTAGGTCTCCATCTCTTCATAACTGGAGCCTGATTTGCATATGCGTGGGCTACAATAAGCTCATCTCTGTCTAAGTTGAAATTGTGTTCAGCGTTGGCAATAGCAGATTTTAAAACTTTTTCTAAAAGTCTTGCTCCCTTTTTAGGAGTGAACTTTAAAATCGCCAAAGCTTCATCAACATTTTTACCTCTAATTTCTTTGCAAATAAAGTTAACTTTAAGAGGTGATATTCTTTCATATTTAGAAATAGCTCTTACTTCCATATCTTAATCCTCCTATCTAACCTTACTACCTTTTTCTTTACTTCCTATATGGCCTTTGAAAGTTCTAGTGGAAACAAATTCTCCTAACTTATGACCAACCATATCTTCAGTTATATAAATCGGTAAATGCTTTCTTCCGTCATGTACCGCAATTGTATGTCCAACAAATTGTGGAAATATTGTAGATCTACGTGACCAAGTCTTAATAACCTTCTTCTTGTCTTCAGCGTTTAGCGCTTCGACTTTTTTCATAAGGTGTTCATCACAAAATGGTCCCTTTTTAACGGATCTTCCCATTAAAACCCCTCCTTATTACTTAGTTCTTCTTCTTACAATGTACTTATTAGACTTCTTGGATTTCTTTCTTGTCTTAACTCCAATAGCCTTTTTACCCCAAGGTGTAGATGGTGCAGGACGACCAACTGGCGCTCTTCCCTCTCCACCACCGTGAGGGTGATCTACCGGGTTCATCGCAGAACCTCTTACATGAGGTCTCTTACCTAAGTGTCTGCTTCTACCAGCCTTACCTACATTAATAAGTTCGTGAGTTGTGTTACCAACTTGGCCGATTGTTGCACGACATTCAAGGTGAACAAGTCTAAATTCTCCGGAAGGTAATCTTAATGTTGCAAACTTACCTTCTTTACCCATTAATTGAGCTTCAGCACCTGCAGTTCTTGCAAGTTGTCCACCCTTTCCAGGTTTTAACTCAATGTTGTGGATTGTAGTACCAACTGGGATGTCTTTTAATTTTAATGCATTACCAATCATGATATCTGCATCTTCCCCAGATTCTATTTTATAACCTACTTTAAGTCCTTGTGGTGCAAGGATGTATCTCTTTTCACCATCTGCATAGTGAAGAAGTGCAATGTTTGCAGTTCTGTTTGGATCGTATTCGATGGAAGCTACCGTTGCAGGAATTCCATCCTTATCTCTCTTAAAGTCAATTATTCTATATTTTCTCTTAGCACCGCCGCCTCTGTGACGAACAGTAATTCTACCATATGAATTTCTACCACCTGATTTCTTTAAGTCAACAAGTAGTGACTTTTCAGGTTTTTTATTCTTTGTGATTTCTTCAAAGCTTAGTACGGACATTCCACGTACGCCGGCAGAGGTTGGTTTGTATTTTCTAATAGCCATTTAATTACCTCCTAACTATATTCCTTCAAAGAATTCAATATCTTTTGAATCCGGTTTTAAAGTTACGATAGCCTTTTTCCAACTAGGTGTTCTACCTTGGTTTTGGCCCATTCTCTTAAGTTTACCAGGAACAGTCATAGTGTTAACCTTAGCAACCTTAACTCCTTCGCCGAAAACAACTTCAATTGCTTTTTTAATCTCTGATTTATTTGCTCTTCTATCAACCTTGAATGTATAAACTCCCTTGTCCATATTGTCCATGGAAGCTTCAGTTATAATAGGTTTTATAATAATATCGTAAGGTGACATCATTATGCGAACACCTCCTCAATCTTTTCAACTGCATCTTTTGTCAGTATAAGTGAGTCGTGTTTTAAGATATCATAAACATTTATCTTATCAGCTGTAGCTACGATAACTCCAGGAATATTTCCAAAAGATTTCATAACCTTCTTGTCGTCTTCCCCAACAACTACTAAAGCCTTCTTTAAAGCCTTTACGTTGTTTAGTACACCCTTAGCTGCCTTAGTGCTGAAATCGTCAAATTTTAAAGCATCTAACACGATTAATTCTTCTTCATTAACCTTTGAAGTTAAAACAGACTTAATAGCAAGTCTCTTAACCTTCTTAGGTAGTTTGTAGCTGTAGTCCCTTGGTTTTGGTGCAAATACCACACCGCCGCCTCTCCATTGAGGACTTCTGATACTACCTTGACGAGCACGTCCTGTACCCTTTTGTCTCCAAGGTTTCTTTCCTCCGCCTCTAACTTCAGCTCTCGTCTTTGCGGATTGAGTGCCTTGTCTTCTATTTGCAAGTTGATTCTTAACAACTTCGTAAACTACATGTTCATTAACTTCTACGCCAAATATAGCTTCACTTAGTTCTATATCACCAACAGCTTCGCCTTGTTGGTTTAACATTTTAATGCTAGGCATATTCCATCCCCCTTCCTAAACTATTTAGCCTTTACAGACTCTCTTAATGTTACAAGTCCACCTTTAGGTCCGGGAACAGCTCCCTTAACTAAAATTAGATTCTTATCTTCATCAATTCTAACAACTTGTAGATTTTGAACAGTAACACGTTCATTACCCATCTTACCGCTACCTTTTCTACCTTTAAATACACGTCCTGGATATGCAGAAGCAGATCTTGCACCAGCAACTCTATGTGATTTAGATCCGTGAGCTTCAGGTCCTCTACCATAGTTATGTCTTACTATAGCACCTTGAGTTCCCTTACCCTTTGAAGTTGCAAATACATCAACCTTTTCTACATCATTAAATACGTCAACTTTAATTTCAGCACCAAGTTCGTAAGAAGATACATCGTCTACACGAAACTCTCTTAAGTACTTCTTGTATCCTGCGTTTGCTTTGTCAAAGTGACCTTTCAGCGGTTGGCTAACTCTATGTTCTTTCTTATCAACATAACCAACTTGAACTGCATTATATCCGTCAGTTTCTTCTGACTTAATTTGAGTAACTATCATAGGGCCTGCCTCTATAACAGTTACAGGAACAACCTCTCCACCTTCAGCGAAGATTTGAGTCATCCCAATTTTCTTTCCCAATATACTCTTCATGAGCACACCTCCTAATTACTTACAGCGGATTGTCCACTTACAATCATACTAAGATTAAAGCTTGATTTCGATATCAACACCTGCAGGAAGATTTAATTTCTTTAAAGCTTCTAAAGTGTTTTGGTTTGGTTCCACGATATCGATTAATCTTTTATGTGTTCTTTGCTCAAACTGCTCTCTACTGTCTTTGTGTTTGTGAACAGATCTTAAGATAGTGATGATTTCCTTTTCAGTTGGAAGAGGAATAGGTCCTGAAACCTGTGCACCAGTTCTCTTAGTTGCGTCCACGATCTTATGAGCAGATTGATCGATTAACTCATGGTCATAAGCTCTTAGTCTAATTCTTATCTTTTGTTTTGCCATTATAGGCACCTCCTTAAAATTTTGGAAGCGTCTGATTACTTTCGGCGTCAACCCATCCGGGTGTATCGTGTCAAACATTTTATAAAGACCTTTCGGTCCAAGTAATCTTTTTCGCCTGAATCGTGTCAGACTTACTCCACGGAAATTCCCTGAGAAACCTCAGCAACCTACCGTTTCTACGCTTTTCCTATTTTTGACACTCATACATTATATATGACATATGGGATTAATGCAAGTCTTTTTCAAAGTTTTTTTAAATTTTTTTGAAAATTTTACTTTTTTTCGTTCCCTTCATTATATATAACTAAAAAGAGCGACATTAACGCCGCTCTTTTTGAATTTTAATTGCCTAGGATATCCTTGTCAAAGGTTGCTAACCACTTTCCAGAAAATGGATCTACATAAAATAATTTTTCATTGTCCTTAGTAGGTATTCTATAAAACATGTTTCCAAATTCACTTTTAAAATCTTCTGAAGGGGTTCCCATAGTTAGAATCTCTTCCCCATTTACTTTCAAACTTTCATAAAACATATTTGTAACTAATAACTCACATTTATCTTTATCAATATCTTCAGGTTTAATGTCATTGTTCTCACTTTGACCTAACTCTTTAAACAGATTATCAAGTACAACATCCAAACTTAAAACCTTTGGCTCATCCTTTAATACTTCGTTCCTTCTTTTTACAATGTCAGTTACATATTCACCGTCAAAGATAAATTCATAGGAGTCTAAGTAATTAGTTATGGATTTTTTAGAATCTGTTAATAAAACTCTATTGCCATTATCATTTTTTATTTCATTAACCTTGTCATATCCCTCTTCTAAAAAATTTGAATCCATTATGTCTTTAAGTTTTAAATCAGTATCGCCATTACCTTTATGATAGAAGACCAACTTGTCCTTAGCGTCAAGAACTACTATTGAACCTTTTTCATTCTTATATATTGCAGGCGAGTCCTCTTTAGATAAAAAGTCAAAGGCCTTTAACTTTTCAACAGCTAGGTCATTTCGTTCTCTGTCTAAAACTGAAATATCAATATACCTATTATCTATTTCTTCTTTTACTTCAGCATAATTTGTATCACTTTCTTTTATTTCTTCAAATCCAGTTTTAAACAATTCTGATTCCGGTTTTTTTGTGCAGCTAACTAAAAATAGAGCAGCCAAAATAAACATCAAAGTTTTTTTCATATTCTACCTCCTTTGACAAATTAGGAAACATCAATGTTTCTTGTTTTAATTTTACTACAAAACGCAGTTATGGTAAATATTTCTTTTCCATTTTTTAATACATTCCACTAAAAAATCGGCGAAATTTCCGCCGATTTTAAATTTGATTAAACTATTTCATTTTCATTTTTAGACTGTCTCTTTTCAAAAATCAACTTATCCAAAAGATTACTAAAAACTCCCATCAATATACTAGCCACAACTACTATTGCCCAAATCATATTGAACACATAGTCTGCGTATCCTCCGTGTAAAGTTAATAAAAACGCCACTGTTAAATATGAAAACAGCGATACATTTATTGCAGTCTTTGGCAAACGTGTGAAAATCATATTTAGTAAAAAGAATACTATTGGCACATGTATCATCGCAATCCATATTCCTGGTATTTGGAAGTTGGCATAGGCTTCTCCTAAAAATAGACCATTATACACTCCCGCTTGGCCAGACCTCTCTCCAATAAAGTTTACGGACTGCATAACAACTGATGATGATCTAATAACTTCACTAAATCCAAATAGAGGAGCACTTATAATCTTTGGCAGTGACGCCCCTGCTAGTGGAAGCATTCTATATGTGAATACTTCCAGGTGAAGCAAAAAGCCCATTGGTGTTGTTATAAATAGTCTCGAAAATATTGGATTGTCCGCTGATAAGAGCTTGCTAAGTTCAACTTTAGATATAAAGTAGTACATCAAGTTCAGTGTAATAAATCCTATTAGTCCAAAGGCAATAAGGTACTTTACTTTTACTCTGTCCCCATATATTAGTGAAAGAACTATAAAGTTTAGCCAGTACATTACAAGGGTTGCCTTTTGAAGATTGTAAAACACCATCATATTTGAAAACATGAATAGGATGATAAATAGCACTAGCCATCTCTTCTCCTTTGTGTTTCTAAGATGCACATATGCAACATAGGACAGAAAAGGTGTCATGGTCAGCGCAAAAATATTTTTTATATATCCAGAAATTCTAGTAAATTCATTTGCAATTACATTTCTTAGCACAGCAAGTTGGTCCTTACTTCCTCCTCTTATCATGGCAAGGTAGGGATTGTGTTCAGTACCAAGTTTTACAAAGACAAATATTACCGCCGCTATACAGACGATTGACGCCAATACCATTGTGGTAAACTGAGCGTCTTCAGATGACTTTGAACTAAGCTTCTTTGTCCTGTACTCTTGATAGGTCAAAGGGTCATACTTAAATATTTTGTTACAGAGAATTATTACTCCTGGAAAGATTATCATCAGTGCTGAAATAATAAAAAATGCATCTGTAACCATTTGCCAATGTCTCATGTAACGCATCATGGAGTGATTGGCAAGTCTTAAATTTAATAATGTAGTTCCTAGGTATGATAGGAAATACAAAAAGTAAAATGTAAGTGATATTGGTCCCAGTTTTTCAAGGGACAATGTTCCCGCTGCTTTTTTATATAAATAAATTGAAATTGCTGTCGTTATTATAAAGAAAAATATAATATAAGTGAATTGTAGATTGATTATCATATAAACCTCCTTCTTTTTTATTATAGCATACAGAACATAATATTATCGCTATTGAAACCATCTTGTTTTTTTGCAATAATAATTAACAGGAGGTACCAATGACTAAATTAAAAAAACTTATAACGCTATTCGCCCTGACTTTAGTTTTTACTTCTTGTGCAGGAACTGCGGCGGATAACGATGCAAAAAAAATTTTCGAAGATGAAAAAGAGGCCTTGGAAAAGAGAATCGCTTTTCAAACCCCTTTAAAGGATGAAATAAAATTTGGAGTTGTTGAAACTGTAGAAAATTTAAATCCTTTTTATAACGAAGACGAATCTTCAAAGATAATTACATCTATGCTCTATCAAAATCTTTTTACCATTGAGGAGTCACATCACCAAGAGGAGTTCAATTATCTTTTGGCAGATAGTTTAACCTCTTCTGAAGATGGAACTGTCTATAATTTAAAATTAAAGGACAATCTCTATTGGCATAATGGAGATAGGATAACGGTGGATGACATTATCTTTTCAATTAAATATAGCTACGAAAATAAGGACACGGTATATCTTAATAACTTTTTAGTTGATGGCAAAGAAATTACAATGAACAAGGTTTCAGATACGGAACTTGAATTTATACTACCAAAACCATCTTTCACATTTAAATATTCCCTGGAGAGTTTAAAGGTAGTGCCGGCAAAGACTTTTAAAGACGCTCCAAAGCAATTTACTTTTGAAGACAAAAATCATTTAATCGGATCTGGTCCATATGTATTTGACGAAAAGGTCCATGACGATTATTTCAATGTGGACGAATTTAAGTTTAAAGCCTTTGACAAATACTTTGAAGGGCTTGCCAATATACCAAAGCTGTCCATTAAAAACGTGGCCCACTACAGTTCCACAAGATACGACATGCTCGACTACAATATACAAGGTGGTTATATTTTAGGAAATGACGTAGGTGCTTTTGTAAAGGACTTTTACAATATAAACACCGTTGAAGCGGGAAATGTAAAGTCACTATTATTTAAAGTAAATAATCCTGTTGTTAAAGACGAAGGAATGCGTAATGCCATATGTAACTTAGTAAACTCTTATAATTTATCTTCAATATTTGGAGACAATACAAATGTATCAAGGGCAAACTCAGTGTTTGGTCATAACAACTTCTATAAGTACAACGACAACTTGGTGGATGAAATGGCAAGCGGAAATGCTATTGAATATATTAAAAAGTATCAAAGGGAACATGAAGACTCCACCTTAAAAATGGGTTTCATTCTTGACCCAGGAGAGCCACAGGAGAAGTTTGCAGTTTCCATTCAAGAGAGCTTTATCAATAGAGGAATTGACATAGAGTTGGTGGCACTATATGAAGAGGAGTATTTGGAAGAGCTAAAGGATCCAAACTCTAAGGTATTTGACTTCTGCCTTTACGAATACGATTCAAATGATAACCCAGATTACTTTAAAAACTTTTTTAAAACTGACGGTGCTTTAAATTATTCTGGATATAGTAACGCCGAACTGGATCCACTTTGGCAAGAGGCACAAAGCGAAAAGGATTTTCAAAAAAGACTCGAAACTTATGGCGATATTCAAAGTATAATAAATGAAGACAAGCCGGTGTATCCTCTATTCTTTGCAAATAAAATTGTTGCTACAGATGACAGAATTATAAATATTGAAGAAGCAGTTGCAAATGGAAGTTCCTTCTTCACCCATTTAAACAAGCTGGACATCCAAGAGTTTGAAGCATCTAAGAAGGATATTAAAAAATATAAGATTGATGAGTCGTCTATTAAGAGAAAACCAAAATATGATGATGTAAATATTTTTACAAAAAACTCTCAACCTAAAAAGGTAGTTAAGCCTGAAGGCGCTAAGGAAATAAAATAATTTTAGGGCAGTCCACATGGATTGCCTTTTTTATACACAAATTCTCACATTATTAAAATTTTAATTTCCTACTGAACTTTTATATGTTATAATAAAACCAATGAGGAGGTACATAATGGAAAAACATATTATTACTATTTCAGGTAATTCTCTTAAAGAATCTGCTTGTAAAGGTGGATGTGGAGAATGCCAAACTTCTTGTCAATCTGCTTGCAAGACTTCTTGTACTGTAGGTAACCAAGAGTGTGAAAACGAAAACAGATAACTGAGAAGGGGTTGATTAATTTCATCCCTTTTTTACTTTATAGATTTAAATAGATTAATGAAGGAGATTTTATGATTCATAAATATAAAATGCATGGTAGAAATATCGTAGTTGATGTTAATGGTGGAGCTGTTCACGTTTTTGATGACATCTCATTTGATATTTTAGACTACTATAAAGATAAGAATAAGGAAGAGATAATAGAAATACTTTCAAAATACGATGCGTCTGACGTGTCCGACTGTTATGACGAAATTGAAAACATGGAGAAAAACGGTCTGCTTTACTCATCAGATGACTACATCGACTTTGATGCAATTAAAAATAAAGAGCCTGTTCTAAAGGCAATGTGCCTTCATGTGGTGCATGACTGTAACTTGAAATGTAAATACTGTTTTGCATCCCAAGGGGACTTTGGTGGACACAAGGCCTATATGACTGAAGAGGTTGGTAAGAAGGCGCTTAAGTACCTTGTTGACCACTCTGGAACAAGAAAGGCTCTAGAAGTTGACTTCTTCGGTGGCGAACCACTTATGGACTTCCCACTTGTAAAAAAACTTGTGGAGTACGGCAATAAAATTGCAGAAGAAAATGGAAAGTACTTCCGTTTTACAATAACCACCAATGGAGTTTTATTAAATGACGAAATCATCGACTATATAAATGAAAATATGCACAATGTGGTGCTAAGTCTTGACGGTCGTAAGGAAGTTAATGACGAGATGAGACCTACTCTAAACGACAAGGGCTCATACGACATAATCGTTCCAAAGTATCAAAAGCTGATTTCGAAAAGAGGAAAGAAATCATACTATGTTAGGGGAACTTTTACTAAAAATAATTTAGACTTTTCAAAGGACTTAGAACTTTTCAGAGAACTCGGTTTTAACCTATCCTCTGTGGAGCCGGTGGTAGACCCTGACAACAATCCATATGCAATTACAGAAGAGGATTTGCCAGTTATCTTAAAGGAATATGAAGACTATGCAAAGACCTATGCAGACCTTCAAGTTGAAGGAGATCCTTTTAAATTCTTCCACTTTATGGTGGACCTAAGCCAAGGTCCATGTATCTTAAAGAGGGTCTCTGGATGTGGAGCCGGCTGTGAATATGTGGCTGTTACTCCAGAAGGAGACGTGTATCCATGCCATCAATTTGTAGGTAACGAAGATTTTAAAATGGGCAATATCTTAGACGAAGACTTTACAATGCCTGAAGAGACACAAAAACTTTTCGGCTCAGCCCATGTGTTTGAAAAGGAAGACTGCAAGGACTGTTGGAATAAATTCTATTGCTCTGGAGGATGTCATGCCAATGCATATAACTTTAATGGCGACATTCACAAGCCATATGAAGTTGGCTGCGAGATGCAAAAGAAGAGAACTGAATGTGCAATCTATACAGAAGTTGAAAAGATGTTAAAGGATAGTTAGATGACGAAACTGAATACGCCAATACTGTCTGGTCTAATGAAACTTAAAGACAGCGACAAAATAAGATTTCACATGCCGGGACATAAGGGCCATGCTGTTGAACTTTATAAACCTATAATAGATAATCTACTGCAACTTGACTTCACAGAGATTGACGGTACAGACAATCTTTATAACACAAATGGAATTATTGAAGAGTCGCTAAAACTTTTGACCAAGGAAAGGGGTTCTAAAAAATCTTTTTACCTTACCAATGGTACCACCGTGGGGATTCTTGCAGGCATAATGGCACTTACAAAACATAAGGACAAGGTGTTAATTGCAAGAAACTGCCACAAGTCGGTTTACAATGCAATTGAACTTAATGAACTGGTGCCAATTATCTTAGAACATGAAAGCACAGATACGGGACTTGAAATTCCAATTGCAGAAGAAGATTTTTTAAAGGTTTTAAAAAAAGACAGAGACATTAAGATGGTTATCCTTTCAAGACCAAACTACTTTGGACTGTCTAGGGACATTAGGGAGCTTGCAAAGTACTGCAGAGAAAATGATGTGTATCTATTTGTGGACGAAGCCCATGGGTCCCATCTTAAGTATCATGAGGACTTAACCATTAACGCCATGGAGCTTGGAGCAAGTCTTTCAGTAAACTCATTTCATAAGACCTTACCTGCACTGACACAGACTTCGGTTATAAACTTCGGTCACCATATGAGTGATGAAGATATTGCAAGGGTCTTATCTATGATTGAAAAACTTCAAACCTCCTCTCCCTCATACATTTTTATGATGTCTTTGGAGTTGGCAAGTGCATATATGGCAGAGCATGGAGAAGAAAGGTTTGAAAAATTAAAGAGTTATGTGGATAACTTCTATAAGTCAATTGAAGACCTGGACTTTGTGTTCTATCCAAGTTTTAAAAAAGAATTAGAGCAGGACTTTTCAAGGATAATACTACAGACCACAAGTCCTTCCATCTATCTTCGTCATCATCTTGAGCGTCACGGTATTTTTATCGAGATGATTACAAAAAATATTATGGTATTAATCACAAGTCCCATGGATAGAGAGGAAGACTTTAAAGCACTTTCAAAGGCAATTATGTCCTTCAACATAAATGACTACAAAGACTTTGTAACCCATGAAGATATAGATAGTGTAAGTGAAGATAATAGAGTTTCCCTTCGTAACTCAGAAGGACGAAAGCTAAAGGAAAATATAATCATCTATCCACCGGGAAATATTTACCTTAAAAAGGGCGATGTTATAAAGAGCGAAGACATTTCCTATTTAATGGATCTATTTGAAAATGGCGTTAAGGTGTTTACAGACTTTTCAAAGGACTTAAACAATCTATATGTGGAATAAAAATATTGACATCACTTTCATGTTGCTGTATTATTAAGATAGCACAGTAGGAGGTGTAATATGGAATTTAACGATTTTCAACCCATCTACGTACAGATTATGGATTACTTTAAGTACAAGATTATTAGGGGCGAACTAAATCCCAACGAAAAGATTCCATCTGTAAGAGACGTGTCCTCCGTTTTAAAGGTCAATCCCAATACGGTTCAACGTAGCTTTCAAGAGCTTAAAAATGAAGGGATTATATATTCTCAACGAGGACTTGGAAATTTTATAACATCAGATGAAAAGATATTAAAAGAATTAAAAGTCGTTAAAGGCAGAGAGATTATTTCAAATTTTTATAACGAAATAAAAAGCCTTGGACTTAATAAAGAAGAATGTTTCAATTTATTAGAAGAGGAGTGGCAGGCACATGAGCAATCTAATTGAAATAAGAGAATTAAATAAAAAATATGGTAGCAACTATGCCCTAAAAGATGTTAACCTGTCTTTAGAGTCGGGCAAAGTTATTGGCCTTTTAGGACCAAACGGCTCTGGTAAGACTACTTTAATAAAAATTATTGCAGGACTTATTAACACCTATAAGGGCGAAGTACTACTTGATGACTTCAAACCAGGAAAGACCACAAAGGCATTTGTGTCCTACCTTGCAGACAGAGAAATCTTATACACTTTCAACAAGATTTCCGATTGCATAAAGTACTATGCAGACTTTTATGAAGACTTCGACAGAGAAAAATCTGTAAAGATTTTAGAAAGCCTTGGACTTAATCCAAGTCAAAAGATTTCTTCACTATCAAAGGGCATGAACGAAAAGCTTCACCTTGCCATGGTACTTTCACGAAAGGCAAAGATTTATATTATGGACGAACCTATTGCAGGAGTTGACCCTGTGGCTAGGGACGAAATCTTAAACACCATAATAGACAATATCGCGCCGGAAAGTCTTATGATTATATCAACCCACTTGGTTAAGGACATCGAAAACATCTTTGAACAAGTTATATTTATTAAAGACGGAGAGATAGCTCTTTTTGATACTACAGAGAACATCAGAGAAAAAGATGGATCATCCGTTGAAGAAAAATACAAAAGAGTATTTGGAGGTTTGCAATGGGAAAACTTTTAAAATATGAATTTAAAAAGACTGCGTCCTACTTCCTATATCTAATAATAGGAGGGCTCGTAGCTTCAGGACTACTACTTCTCGGTCTTAAAACCTTTACTGGAGACAATCTTGAACCAGGACTAAACACAGTTAATGACACTGGATTAATCTTTCCAATAACACTAATAGTATCCATAGTAATCGCTACGGCAATAGTAATATGTTTTATATTTTATGTGGTTTCAAATTACAAAAGGGATTTATATAACGACCAATCTCTATTAAAGTTTACTCTTCCAATAAATGGAAAGGACTTTTTAAACTCAAAGCTAATTAATATAACTATATGGACCATAATATTAAATGTGACCATAACAGCAGGATTTTACTTTTTCTCAAAGTTCTTAATCCCAAATCTTCATGAAGCAGTTGTAAAGTCACTTCGTATGGCAATGACAGCAAACGAAATTAATATTAGCCATGTAATATTTGCAACCATTATTCAGTTTTTACAAACTATCTTCTCCTTTGTGTTGTTATACTTTTCAATAACATTTACAAAGGCAGTGTTTAAAAACTCAAACTCAGGAATACTTTGGCTATTAGTTTACCTTGCTTTCTCTATTGCACACTCAATAGCAGCTTACTTTATAAACCTAATGGTGCCATATAGAGTTGAGTTCTTTAAGAGAATAGAATTGGTTTACAAAAGTTTTGATATGTTTGCACAGGGATCTCCTCAAAGTGTACTACTATCATTTAACTTAGCAACAGCAATATTATTTACTGTGCTATGCATAGTATATTACTTCGTAACTAGATACATGCTAGATAATAAAGTTGATTTATAATGTTTAGGGCAATCTTCCGATTGTCCTTTTTTAATGTAATTTTTGAAAGGCTATGTTATAATCATACGGAAAGAAAGGATTATTATGAATAAAAATATTATATTTCACATTCCGTTTTATGCGGACAAAAACCATTTAAGTGGTTCAAATATAAGACCATATAAGATGATTGAAGCCTTTGAAAAGATTGGATTTAATGTGGATGTGGTTATGGGTTATGGAGCCGAAAGAAAGACTCAAATAGAAAATATTAAAAAAAATATTGCACAGGGAGTTTCATATGACTTTTGCTACAGCGAAAGCTCCACCATGCCAACACTACTTACAGAAAAAAATCACTTACCTAAGTATCCAAACTTAGACTTTGGCTTCTTTAAATATTTAAAATCAAAAAATATAAAGATTGGACTTTTTTATAGAGATATACACTGGCTCTTTGAGCAGTACAAGAACAATGTTTCATTTTTAAAAAGAGCTGTTTCAACATACTTTTATAAATACGACTTGAAAAAGTATGTTGACCTTGTAGATGTAATCTACTTGCCAAGTTTAAAGATGAAAAGCTATATCCCAATAAATCAAAATCTTAATTTTAAAGAGCTTCCACCGGCCATTGATGAGGAAATAGAATATGAAAAATCTGAAAATAAAGAATTAAAACTCTTTTATGTCGGTGGCATGGGAGAGCTTTACCAGCTTGATGAGTTTTTCAAAGCTGTAAGCTCCCTTGATTTTGTAAAGGTCACAGTTTGCACAAGAGAAGATGAATGGAAAAATATTAAAGAAAGATATTCTCCTTACTTAAATGAAAGAGTTAATGTTATTCATGAAGGTCCTTCTGGTTATGCTCCATACTTAAAAGAAGCAGACATAGCAGTTCTTTTTGTAAAGCCAATAAAGTATTGGGACTTTGCAATTCCAGTAAAGCTATTTGAATATATTAAATACTCAAAGCCAATTCTTTCCGTCAAAGGCTCTGCTGTTGGAAATTTTGTAGAAAAAAATGATATTGGTTGGGTACTGCCCTACTCTTCATATGAACTAAAAAATTTACTTACAAAGCTTTTTGAAGATAAAAGCGAAATCGAAGTTAAGACGAGAAATACAAAAGAAATTATTCCACAAAACACTTGGACTGCAAGGGCAACGAAGGTAAAGGAGGATCTAAGTAAATGAAGATAATGTCAATAATAGGTGCAAGACCTCAGTTTGTAAAAGAGGCCATTGTGCAACATGAAATAAATAAATATGACGATATTGAAGAAGTTGTTGTTCACACTGGACAACATTATGACGAAAATATGTCGGGAGTGTTCTTCGATGTTCTAAAGATGAAAAAGCCCGACTACAACTTGGGCATCAATGGCATGACCCATGGTGAAATGACCGGCAATATGATTATCGAAATAGAAAAGATTTTACTAAAGGAAGAGCCGGACCTTTTAATCCTATACGGTGACACCAACTCCACCTTGGCTGGAGCAATTGCAGCATCAAAGTTAGGTATAAGTGTCTGCCATATTGAAGCAGGCCTAAGACAGGAACCTAAGACAATGCCTGAAGAGATAAATAGAGTTCTTACAGATAGAATTTCAAACTTTTTATTTGTTCCAAGTGAATATGGCCTTGAAAATCTTAAAAAGGAAAATATCACAAATAATGTTTACTTTACTGGCGACGTTATGTATGACATCTTCTTAAAGATGAGACCTTCCTTTGACGACTCACTAATGAAGGAACTGTCACTTAAAGAAGATAACTTTATACTAATGACACTACACAGGGACTTTAACGTGGATAAAAAAGAGACTTTAGAAGAAATCCTTACACAGGTTGATAAAGTTTCAAAGGAGATACCAGTGGTGTTTCCAATTCATCCAAGAACAAAGTCTAGAGTTGAAAAATTTGGCCTGTCCCATCTTCTTGAAAATGTAAAGGTGTTAGATCCAATAGACTACTTAAGTCTAATGGGCCTTACGGAAAAATGTAAAATAGTTTTAACAGACTCCGGTGGATTTCAAAAAGAGTCCTACTTTGCAGGAAAGCGTGCAGTAGTAGTTATGGAAGATACTTCATGGAGAGAACTTACGGACAAGGGAATAAATATGCTTTCCGCTCCGGAAGATATTTATAAACATATTATGAGTAATGACGATGTGGTGTTTGAAAAAAATATTTATGGAAGTGGAAACGCGGCAGAACAGATTGTAAAGATTTTGCATGAAAGCAAGTAGAATAGATTGACTTTTGAATAAAGAGTTGAGATGTTAGATGTGAGAGGTTGGAAGTTGGAGAAGAGGTAACAAAAAGCTATCGCTTTTTGAGATTCTTCGACTACAATTTTTGCAAAGCAAAAATTTCCGCTCAGAATGACATTCAAGGGATATAACCGCTATATTCAACAAATATATGACGTAATTGTCATCCTGAGCGAGCGTAGCGAGTCGAAGTATTCTTGACCTAACAGAAGACGAAGTCTTCGTTGTAGGTCAAATGTCGATCTCGTTTCACTTTCTGAAAGAAAGTGTCAGAAGTCGACCTCGCGGAGCTAAAAGTATACATGAATATAAAAGAGTATATAAAGGTTAGACCTCGAAAATATATTAGAAAACCAAAAAAATATTAAAAAGCGACCAATCGGTCGCTTTTACTTTATCTTTATAGTTTCAAATTCTCTTAAGAATTTCCCATCTTTCCCTAAAGTACCTTCTTCATATTTTTGTCCCTCTTCTAAAGGCTTACTGTTAATGTGACTATAATACACTCCATTGTAACATTCTGTATATTTTTTTGGTATTACTATTATAGGAGGGTCGTATATTATGTGACTATATCTTAGCTCTGTATCAGGATAATCTTTTAAACTTATAATTTTTGTATACTCAAGTAAGTTTAACGATAAGCCAAATTCGTTCCTAACTATAATATCTTCTTTTTTTATTCCTTGTTTTGCAATATAATCATCTATTCTATTTTCAACAACATAGCCTGTAATTAGTCTACTGCCAATGTGAATTGCGATTAATGCTATAATAATAATTATTATTTTTTTACGCTTTTTCATATTATCACCTCAATCCTATTATATATTTTTATTTTTATTTTTCAAATTTATTTTAAATATAAAATAAAAGTGCCCTTTCGGACACTATCTATTTTCGTATCTTTTTGCCATCTTTAAATACACCACTGTTGAAAGCTTAAACATTACAAAGTAAACCACAAGGTATAATCCTATGCCAATGGCTGTGGACTTAATAAATGTCGTCTTGTCCATAACTCCTACTATCTTTACAATGTCAAAGACTATTTTAGACGAACCCATGGTGTGGCAAAAGGCAACTATAAGCGGTGCAAAGAACATAAAAAAGTTTTGTCTTCCCACTTGGTTTTTAATCTGTCTATTGCTCATTCCGATTTTTTTCATAATGGAAATATTTTTCCCATCTTCAATTCCTTCTGAAATCTGTTTGTAAAATATTATTATGGAAGTGGTTATTATAAATATAATGGAAAGCAGTGTGGAAACAATGTAGATTCCACTATAGATCTCTTTAAATTCCTGTCTTGATGAAATATCATTACCACATGATGCTTCATATTTTCCATCTATAAGACCTATAACAATATGTTCAGCGATTCCATTATAAAAACTGCTCTTTGCATTTTTATTGTCTACTAGGTCAATAAAAATTTCCGTGAATTTATGGTAGCTTCCTTTGTCTTCATGTCCATCAATCATCTTGTCGATTTCGTCGGTAAATGCCTTAGTGTCCTTTGTCACAATAATTACATTGTGAAATAGTCCTTGGGCAGGATCTGAAATATATTTTGGTTTTTCTTCTAAGTTTCTTACTTTGAAATTTAAATCTCCCATATGGAAGTTTTCGAAAGTTTTTTTCTTGTTTGAGTAAATTAAAATTTCTCCATCACCAAGCTCATACTTTTCCTCTGACATCTTATTCATTTCCTCTATGTCAACTACACTGATTAAGTCGGTGTCTTCTTCCATTTTTTGTTCCAACCCATCTACATATAGCTTTGGTGTAAAGTTTTCCTTTTCACTTTTGGCTTCAAACTTAATTGTCTTTACGGATTTAATATCCTTTATGGGCATATTAGTTTCTTCAGAAATTTTTTGTAATTCCTGCTCTATTTCTTTTTCCAATTGATCATCAAAGGCATAGTAGGTTATGTCGTAGTCCGCCGGGAAGGCGTCTTCTAAAAAGAAATCTCTACTCTTTAACATTCCTGTAAGGCAAGTAAACACAACTAAGAACATTGTTGATATGATACATATACTTGCTAACGACGCAGAAGACTCTCTAACTCTAAATAAAAGTCCAGAGATAAAGTTCATGTTCTTTTCTTTATAATAAACTCTTTTATTTTTCTTTAACGCCTTTAAAATTATCACTGATATTGAGCCAAAGAGAAAAAAAGTTCCAATTATAACTGCTATTACTGCAACGAAAAATATTTTTAAACTTGTAAATATGGAGTCTGTGGATAGGGCCATATAGTAACCAAAGATTAAAAGGGCCATTCCTATAACTATCCCTATAATATTTGCCCTTGGCTCACGCTCTCCCTCTCTGCTCTTTTGCATAAGCTCAATTGGATTTAGCTTTCTTGTGGAGATGATATTTATAAAACCTAAAACCAAATGGATTATTAGAAATATTCTAACTGTTTCAAAAATAAAAAACTTGTTTACTGAAAACACGTCGACGGCCTTTACATCAAGTATTTTAACAACCATCCTGAACACCAATGGATAGGTTATAATCTCTGTAACTATTCCTATAATCATTGATATAATAGCGGTTAAAAAAGTTTCTATGGTGATGACTTTGCCAATGCTCTTCTTTGAAACGCCAATCATGGAATAAAGTGCCAAGTCTCCGAGCCTACTCTTTCTAAGGACAGAGTTAATGTATAGTAGGAACAGCACTGCAAAAATCATTATAATCCATGTTCCAAATCCCAGTACCATAAATATGGTTCTTGATCCTTCGCTTTGTTTAATAAACTCGGCGCCGTCCAAGTTCAAAAGCAAAAGGTAGATGTATACAAAAATCGATGATGCAAAGATGTATGGGATGTATATAAGCTTGTTGTTTTTGATATTACTTAGGGCTAATTTAAATTCCAGCTTCTTCAAGGCTTCCACCTCCCGCAAGTAACATCATTTGTGTTTGAACTAATTTTTTATACATCTGGTCGTTAGTCATATCACCTTTGTAAATGTCGTGAAAGATTATTCCGTCCTTTATAAAGAGAACCCTTGACGCACGACTTGCCGCCATGGTGGAGTGGGTTACCATTAGTATGGTCTGCCCTTTTAAATTTAAGTCGTCAAATACATTTAAAAGTTCCATGCTGGAGTTTGAGTCAAGAGCTCCCGTAGGTTCGTCTGCAAGTAGTATCTTTGGATTTGTTATCATGGCACGGGCTATGGCAACTCTTTGTTTTTGCCCTCCAGACACTTCGTATGGGTATTTATCAATAATCCTTTCTATCCTTAACTCTTTTGAAATTTTGTTAAGCCTTTCTTCCATTAGAGATACTTTTTCATTTGAAAGCACCAGTGGAAGATAGATATTGTCCCTGTTGTTTAATGAATTTAATAAATTGAAGTCTTGATATACAAAACCTAAATTATTTCTTCTAAAGGCCGCCCTTTCTTCGTCACTCTTTTTAAAAATGCTCTCGCCCTTTAAGTTGATCTCTCCATAAGTTGGGCTATCCACAGTTGCAATAATATTTAGTAATGTGGTCTTTCCCGAACCAGACTCTCCCATAATTGCAACAAACTCTCCCTCTTCAACTGTAAAGTTAACGTCCTTAAGGGCTTCTACCGAAGTCTTCTTTCCTCTATAAACTTTTTTCAAATTCTTTACTTCAAGAATATTCATTTTAACCTCCTGATTATTTAGTTGAGATTATAATATAGTTTTTTGTGGAATTAATCCCAAATTTAACCTTACAGTTTTTTTGTAAACTTACAAGTTGTAAGTTTAGGAGCTAGAGGTGAGAATTTAGAAGTTGGAGGTTGGAGAAATTGAAAAAAAATTTCAGGATACTTTAGCGTGAACTTTCTAATAGAAAGTTCACGAGATCTTTCGACTTCAATTTTTGCTTTGCAAAAATTTTCGCTCAAGATGACACACGCGATGCTATCATACCTACTGTGCATAGTTGCCAACTCCGATAACACTTTACTACTAGAAATTAAAACAAGGTCCACATTTGACCTACAATAAAAATACTTGTCATCCTGAGGGAGCGAAGCGACTCGAAGGACCTCAAAAAGCAACGCTTTTTTGCTACCTCTTTTCCAACTTCTCATTTCTCACTTCTCACTTCTAATAAGAGATTCTTCGAATACAAAATTCCTCTGGAATTTTTCCGCTCAAGATGACAAGACGATGGGCTTCGTTCTTAATCTTCAATAAGACCTTTTCTTTGTAAATTTATTTTAAACCTAGTCCCTACTCCTACTTTTGACTCTATTGTATAATCATATTTTAATTTATGAAGTATATCATTAACTAAAAACAGTCCAATTCCTGTGGAGTTTGAAAACTCTCTACCATTTTCGCCAGTAAAGCCAAAGCCCGTAACCCTTGGCAAGTCCTCCTTTGGAATACCAATGCCACTATCTTCTATAACAAGCACGTTGGGGTCTTCGCTATTTGTAATTTTTATATGGCCATCTTCCGTATATTTAAGTGAGTTAAACACAATTTGGTCTAGCACAAAACTAAACCACTTTGGATCTGTGACAATTTCGATGTCCTTAATGTCTAAAATCAATTTTAAATTCTTTTCAATAAAGAATAGTCTATACTTTCTAATGGTCTTTTTTATAACCCCTTCAAGTTTTACTTTCTTAAAGCTATAGTCCTTTGATTTTTCCATGGACTTCATATAGTTTATCATCTGACTAATATATTCTTCTGTCTTTTGCACTTCAAGCTCCACAGAACTTTCCGCACTTCTCTCTGCCATAAGGGAAATCGCCGCCAGTGGTGTCTTTACTTGATGTGCCCAAAGTGTTAGGTATGAATTTAAATCCCTCATTTCACTTTGGTTTCTACTATTTATTTCAATTATTTCCCTTTCCAGTTCTTCATATGCCTTTTTATTTTTCAAACTTAATGAATCTTTATCTAAAACCACATATTCATTTGAATTAAGTTTTGATTTAAATATAAAATACCTTATTATCATGGGGATGCATAGAAAAAATAGTGACAGTCCCATATAGTAGGCTGTTATTTTAGAATTTATTTCAAAGGCAAAGAACACCAACACAGATGCCACACACATGATTATGTATGATATTACATAGCCTTTATTTATCTTAAAAAAATCAATCATTTTATTATATAACCTACGCCCTTTTTAGTTTCTACAAATTCCTCTATTCCCACATCTTGTAACTTTTTTCTAAGCCTTGTCACGTTTACCGTAAGGGTGTTGTCATCAATGTAAGAGTCTGTTGCCCAAAGCTTATCCATAATTTGCGACCTTGTTACAACTCGGCCAATGTTTTCCATAAGTATTTCCAAAATTAGATATTCGTTCTTGCTTAGCGGCTGTTCTTTTCCCTTATATATTATTGTCATGGCGTCAAGGTCCAGTGCCACGTCTCCATGTTTTATTTGAGAGTTGGAGCTTTTGTTAAATGTGTATGCACGACGAAGCTGCGCCTTTATTTTGGAACGAAGTATTTGCATTTGAAATGGCTTTGCCAAAAAGTCATCTCCACCATAATTAATGGCGTTAATTAAATTTATGTCGTCACCGGCGGAAGTTAAAAAGATTATTGGTACATTTGAAAAATTTCTAATCTCTTCACAAAATATAAATCCATTTTTGTATGGAAGTTTTAAATCCATTAGCACCAAGTCGTAGTCTTTCTCTTTAAACTCCTCCACAACATTTTTAAAGTCTTTAACTGTCCCTGTTTCATATCCCCAGGTTTGAAGTTGAAACTGTAACTCTTCACAGATTTTCTTTTCGTCTTCTACAATAAATATCTTCATATTGCCCTCCTGACTTTATTATACATTATTAAAACTTTATTTATTCGACTTAGACAAATTGTAATAATTAAAAAAAGAGAGGCTACTCCCTCTCTCTTTCTTCAGCTTCTCTTTTTGAAAATGGACATCCACAATAGTCCTGCCTATAGATGTTCCAACTCTTTGAAAGTTCCACCGACTTTTTGTATCCATCTTTTTTCTTAAAGTCATTCGGTAAATGCTTTACTTCATATTCTTGCGCAATTTTTTCTCCAAGCTCGTTTATTGTCTGTGCATTTTTATATGGACTTACTGAAAGGGTTGTTGCAAAGTAATCCATATTTAAATTTTTTGCAAACTGCGCCGCTTCTTTAAGTCTAAGCTCATAGCAGTTAAAACATCTTTGTGATCCTTCGGGAAGATGTTCCACTCCCTTAACTGCGTCAAAGTATTCTGTAGGGTCATATCTTCCTTCTAAAAATTCAATTTCAAATCTTCCATTAACCTTTTCTAAAACTTTTTTCTGCTCTTCCAGCCTCTTATAGTACTCTTCACTGGGATAGATATTTGGGTTGTAATATAATAGTGTAACTTTAAAGTAGTTACTAACTAGCTCTAGCACCGATGTGGAACATGGCCCACAGCAGGAGTGCAAAAGTAAAGAAGGGGGATTTTCTAAATCTATCCCCCTAATCACCTTCTCGAATTCTATATAATAATTCTTTTTATTCATCTAATTTTATAGCCTTTGCCTTGTAGGATGATCTTACAAATGGACCTGATGCAACTTCTTTAAAGCCCATGTCTAAAGCTATCTCCTTGTACTTGTCAAATTGTTCTGGTGTTACATACTCTTCAACTTCCAAGTGGTCAAGAGATGGTCTTAGGTATTGACCGATGGTAAGCATATTTACATCAATTTCCCTAAGTGCCTTAAATGTTTCTATCATCTCTTCTTCAGTTTCTCCAAGGCCTACCATGATACCTGTCTTTGTTACAAGGCCCTTCTTCTTTGCATAGTCTAAAACCTTTAGTGATCTATCAAAATTTGCTCCTGGTCTTACTTTCTTATAAAGTGAAGGAACTGTTTCAATATTGTGGTTAAGCACATCTGGCTTTTCGTCATAGATTATATCCATGAATTCTTCTTTGCCATGTAGGTCTGGAATTAATACTTCCACAGTTGTGTCTGGGTTTTTCTTTCTTATTTCTCTAATAACATCTCTAAACTGAGTAGCTCCTTCATCTGGAAGGTCATCCCTTGTAACTGATGTTACTACAGCATGTTTAAGTCCAAGTCTTCTTACTGCCTCTCCTATGTGTGCCGGCTCGTCCTTGTCTACCATGTCTGGAGTTCCATGAATAACATCACAGAAGTTACAATTTCTTGTACATTTACTTCCAAGTATCATAAATGTAGCAGTTCTTGACTCGAAACACTCCATTCTATTTGGACAGTTGGCTTCTGAACAAACTGTATTCAAATTTAAATCAGAAATTAAATTTCTAACTTCTGCAGCCTTTTCTCCACCTTGAATTTTAATCTTCATCCATTCTGGTTTTCTTTTTATCTTCATCGTCACCATCCTTATTCATTTATAACTAGTTCTTTGTCTATTAACTCTTTATAAAACAGGTCTTTAATAAGTGTTTCCATTGAAAGGCCTGTTATGTAACAAGAGAGTTCTTCGTCTTCTAATGCATCTCTTAGATGTTTTTCTGAAAATTTAATTCCTTTGAGCTTGTCCGTAAGTTCCTTTACATCTTCCATGCCAAAGAAATCTCCAAAAATTTCCATTTCTTTTATTATACCCTCTTCTATGCATATAGCATACTCAACTATGCCAAAGTCGTGCTTAACAGAATATTTTATATTTGCTTTAGGGTTCTTGCCATAGTTCCAGTCGTCGCAGCCATACTTAGTGTCAACTATTTTTCTAATCTCTCGGTCTATGTCTTCATCAATTTTTATAAATTCTGTAATGTTAAAGTCTTCCATAACCGTCTTTGAAATTTCATCCATAAATTCAGTTACGGAAATATTTAGTAACTCTTTTAAAAATCCAACTCTACTTGCAATTGAAGAAACATTTTTCCCCACAAATTTTAATGGATTTGGTCTAAGGCAGTGTTTCATAACTTCAACGTTGCCACCATAAAGAATGGATCCATGATGTAATACTTTCCCCTTGTTATGATACTGGGCGTTTCCAGAAAATTTCTTGCCGTCAATAACAAGGTCGTTTCTTCCTGTAAACTCGCCATGTATTCCAAATTTCGCCAAAGTGTCTATAATCGGCTTAGTAAAGTATCTAAAAGAATCTCCCTCTCTCTCCTTTGTTATGAAACTATATTGTATAATGTCTAGGTCGCAATAGATTGTGCCTCCACCTGAAGGCCTTCTCACCACGTCAATTCCATTTGCAATACAATAGTCTAGGTTTACTTCTTTATATATATTTTGATTCCTTCCAAGTAACACCGTCGGTCTATTTCTCCATATGATGAAGATGTCATCATCATAATTATTGAAAAAATATTCTTCCAGTGCGTGGTTATAAGCAGGATTTACACTATTATTTTCAACAACGATCATCTTATCACCTCAACTATTTCATTATAGCATAGATAAAGCCTACGAATAAATTTACTCATAAAAAAACGGAAGTTTTCACTTCCGTCTATCTTACAATACTTCTCCATCTCCAGCCCAATGTCTCTGATGCCGAAGCTGCTACAATAAAGGCCAGTGGATCAATATCCCTTATATATCTTTTTAATACAATGTAATCTCTATTTGAAACGACTGTTTGAATAACATCTTTCTCCACTCCAGTGTAAGCTCCAATTGCCTTGTACACATTGGCAGAACGAGTTAAGTTGTCCGTAAGAAATTCACATACCTCTTTCGTCTTCGATGTATTTATAAAACATAATTTAGATGTGTTAAGTCCGTTTATAGTGTTGTCGATAACAGTTCCATTAAGCACAACTCCCACCAGCGAATAAAGTGCAATCTCTGTACCAAATTGGTACCATGCCAGTAGTGTTATGGAAAAGTCCACTATTAGACATCCCTTACCGAGGTCCAGTCCAAAGTACTTGTTTAAAATCTTTGCAAATATGTCTGATCCTCCTGTGGAGCCATAGCTATTTAACACCATGGCAACCCCACGTCCATACATAAGCACACATGCCACCAGTTGGATGAATAGATTATCAACAATTGGTTCTTTAATCGGAAATGCTATGTCCAATATCCATACTAACACCGATAGTCCGAGGGATGCCACTATGGTACGCTTCCCAAAGGAAGGACCAAGGAAAATAAAGCCAATTATAAATAGAACAACATTTATAATTACAAGCCATGCCCCTGTGGATATAGGAAATACCGAATTAAGTACTATTGCAAGCCCCGCTCCACCACCTAGGGTAAGTTTAGTTGGAGCCAAAAACAGATGAATACCAAGGGCAATTAAAATAACTCCTATTGCCATATTTATGTATTCTTTTCTTGTAGATTTTTTTTCTAAATTTGCTAAATCTTTCTTTTTAACCTTCATACGCCCTCCCCTTCCAGATATATTTTAACATATTTCTACTCGTGGGGCATCAAAAAAAAGACCATGGTCGCCCATGGAATTTATTTTTTATATGCGTCAAAATTTATATCTTCAGTTTCTTCCGCCATCCTTACGGCATCTGCAATATCCGCTGCAATCTTATGTCTTGGAATAACATGTACCCTAAGGGCCTCTGCACCCATAACGGCTGCAATGGATGTTAGCGCCGCTGAGCCGTCGTCCCTATTTATAAATCCTTCGTCAGTATTTGAGTCCACATTAAATCCACCCTCTTCAAGAATATTTACAACAAATCTCTTTCTTGACACACCGATAAATGCAAACATATTCCAATCATGAATGAATTTAAAATTTTTAATTAGCTCAAGGTTTTCTCTCTTTGTAAGTCCAAATCCAATTCCTGGATCAAGCATGATTCTTTCTTTAGAAATATTATTTTTCTTAGCAACTTCCAAAGTCTTTTCAAAGTACATCTTGCATGAGTCAACTATTGAATCACTCATTGCACTTTCTTCTTCCTCTTTTGTAAACACGCCGTCGCCACCAAACTTCATAAATGCCTTTGATGACTTGTGCTCTGGTCTAAGGATTACTGGATTAAACATGGCAACAACTCCAACGTCTGAGTCTCCAACAACACTACCCATGTTAGGGTCTCCAAGCATGCCAGTAATATCATTTATAATATCAACACCTGCATCTATTGCAGCTTTTGCAACTTCACTCTTCCATGTGTCAATGGAAATTAATACATCAGTACGTTCCTTAAGTCCCTTTATTACAGGAACGACCCTGTCAATTTCGTCTTGCACATCAACCTTTGTAGCACCGGGCCTTGTGGACTCGCCACCAACATCAAGCATGGTCGCACCTTGCTTTACAAGTTCAAGACCATGTTCAATGGCCTTTTCAGTACCAAACCACTTGCCACCATCAGAAAAAGAATCCGGAGTTACATTTACAATTCCACATAAAATAGTCTTGCCACCGGATTTAATAACTTTATCTCTATATTTAAATATTCTTTCCATCTTTATACCTCCCTTGGGAACTCTATGATAAAGATACATCAAATTTAGTAAAATGTAAAATGGAGAGTTATATTTAAAAGATTTTTTTTGATTGCTAAAACAAAAAAAGAACTGTTTTACCAGCTCTCTTTTCTAAAACTCATAATGAGTCCACATGCTAATTATTTTTATTATCTTTTCTTCTTCAAATACCTCATACACAAGTCTGTGTTGTATATTGATTCTTCTTGAAATCAATCCTTTAAAATTTCCTTTTAACATTTCAAATGGCGGTGGATTCTTATATGGATCTTCTTGTATAACTTCTAAAAGAGATTGAACTCTATTCTTCAAGTTCTTCTCATTTTTAATTTTATCTCTATCCTTTTTTGCGGATTTAGTCATAACAAGCTTGTACATTACCACTCGAATTCTTCACATTCCTCTAGAGGAGTGTTTTTACCTTCTATTAAAATGTCTGCCATTGCACTGTTTTGAGCAAAAAATATTGATTCCAACATGTCTCTATAATCTTGTTCACTTAACACTACTGCATTTCCATTTTTTGTACTTATATTAATTACATCTCCAAATTCTACGGCAGAGTTAATATATTCGAATGCATTTTTTCTGAAATTTGTAATATTAATGTAACTCATAGAATGCACCTCCAAGTACATTATAATGTACGTTTAGGTTTTTGTAAACTATTTTGTAACCCTATCACCTTATAAAAATTGAAATTGTAATGGCTTCAAGTACTAAAAATAATATTATGACACGTAAAGCCAATTCCTTAGCACCATGTGATGCAAGTTCATCGTAGATTAAGTAAGAACCAAAAGCACCTACGGATGTCAATTGAACCCAAGTTGTGTTTCTGAACAGATACAGTACTGCTAAAAAAGCAATTACAACGATTAATTTAACTGTGAAGCCTTTCTTTGAAGTCTTTACACTTTCCATAACATCCTCCTTGAATTTTTTATGTAAATTATTTCATAAAATATATACCCCTCTTAATAAATCAATAACATTTATTTTATTAGATTTATAACTCCTGTTAAAAAAAATATTTTACGGGTATTATAATAAATAGAATACCATACCCCCTTTGTATGGTATAATTGAATACAGAATAGAGTAGGTAAGACGCGTTAAGTGTAAAGGGATAGGGAGTTGCCCTTTAACGAAAATTTTAAATTGCGGTGTCTTATCGCTTCCGCTAATATTATTATCATACTTGCGGAAGACCGGTACCTATTGGTACTGGTTAATTTTATTTGTAGAAACTAGAAAGAGGTATGTAGAATGGATAAAAAGAAAATTGAACAAGCAGTATCGATGATAATTGAAGCTGTAGGAGAAGACCCAAATAGAGAAGGACTTCTTGAAACCCCTCAAAGGGTGGCAAGAATGTATGAAGAAATATTTTCAGGTTTAGGTAAAGACGCCAAGGAGCATCTTTCAAAGACCTTCGAATATGTGGATGACAATATAGTAGTGGTTAAGGACATTGAGTTCTTCTCAATGTGCGAACATCACTTTTTACCAGTGCATGGCAAGGCTCACATCGCCTATGTACCAAATGGAAGAGTTGCCGGCCTTTCAAAACTTGCAAGAACAGTTGAAACCTATGCAAAGAGACCACAACTTCAAGAGAGATTAAATCTTCAAGTGGCAGAGGCAATGATGGACTACCTAGGAGCAAAGGGAGTTCTAGTTGTTGTTGAAGCTGAACATATGTGTATGACAATGCGTGGTGTTAAAAAGCCTGGTTCCTACACAGTAACTTCAGTAGCCCTTGGAGAAATGGAAACTAATTTAGACCTTAGAAACGAAGCTTACAGATTGATTGAGATGTAATATGGAAAATACAAATATCATAATGTTTAATGAGGAGTATGTAAAACTTTTAAACGACTTGGAGGAGTTTGAAAGAGAAAGACCATTTTGTAAACATGACCTTGCCCACTTTTTAGATGTGGCAAGGATCTGTTATATTATGGTTTTGGAAGAGGGCCTGGATATATCAAAGGATTTAATTTATACAACTGCCCTTCTTCACGACATTGGAAGGGTTATGCAGTACCGCGATGGAACGGACCACGACAAGGCCTCCGCCGAGATTGCAGAAAAATTACTTCCACTAACTTCATTTAGCGAAGAAGAAAGAGAAATGATTCTAGACTGCATCAGAAAGCATAGAGAAAAACAAACAAGCACCCCTTTTAATGAAATTTTTTACAAGGCGGACAAGCTTTCACGAATCTGCTTTAGATGCCCCGCTTATGATATTTGCTATTGGTCTGAAGAAAAGAAAAATCACAAAATCACCTATTAAAGGAGAGTTATGGATACACTCAGAATAAAAGATTTAACAATTTTTGGTAAGCATGGTGTGTTTGAAGAAGAAAAAAATCTTGGACAAAAATTTGTGCTAGATTTAAATATATACTATAACATGACAAAAGCCGCTAGAGAAAACGACCTAGAAGCTTCAATTCACTATGGAGTCTTGGCAGAGGAACTAACAGAAGAGTTTAGAAGAGAGTCCTATGACCTTATTGAAGAGGCATGTCTAAAACTTGTGGAATTTATCTTCCATAAATATAAAATGGTTGAAAGAGTTGACCTGGAATTAAAAAAACCTTGGGCACCGGTACATCTCCCACTGGATACAGTTTCAGTTGAAATCTCAAGAACAAAGAGAAGGTACTACCTGTCCCTTGGATCAAACATTGGCAACAAAGAAGAATATATGAGTAGAGCCGTAGAAGAACTGTCAAAACATTTTGAAATAATACGACAGTCCAGCGACTATGTAACAAAGGCATGGGGAAAGACGGACCAAGATGACTTTTTAAACAAGGTTGTAGTAGTAGAGTCCTTTGAAGAGCCTCTAGACTTTTTAGATATTACTCAAAAAATAGAACTGGAACTAGGTAGAGAGCGTCACGAAAAGTGGGGACCAAGAACAATCGATATAGATATACTTTTCATTGACGACGAAATAATCTATAGCGACAGACTAAAAGTGCCACATCCATATATAGAAGAGAGAAAATTTGTGTTAGAGCCACTAAATGAAATTGAACCCTTCTTGGTGCATCCAGTTTTAAAAAAGAAAGTTTTTCAATTACTAAATGAAATAGAATAGAAATAAGGCGATGAGATTTCTTCATCGCCTTTTAAAGTTGAATTTCATATATTATTCTAAACTTCTTATTCTATCTACAAGACTATTTTGGCTATGCTTTTCATAGAACTTGCCAGTAAATAATATCCCAATAATTATATTTACAAAATTTACAAGGATAAGAGGCATGATTACAAATTTATAGGAAGTCCAATTAGTTGCTGCCATAAAATCCATCAAGATATATTTGTCTACAAGAAGCATAATGATTAAAGAAAATACTAAGCCACATAAAGAATAGATCAAATTCTTTTTCACCAAATATTTTTTAATATTTTTCTTTGTCATTCCAATTGCTTCAAGAATTGATAAGTTAACCATGTTTCTTAATATCTCAGTAGCAATAACGTTAATAAAATTAAGCACCGATATTAAGAACAATACTATAGACAAGCTGTAGCCAGCAAATTCTATTAGGTTTTTGAATTCCATTGTAGATTTGATCTGAAGATCCCTTGAATCGTAGGAAAATCCTGGTTCATTTTCAAAAGATTTTAATAACTTATCAAAATTTTCTTTTTCACTATCCTCCACATCAAATCCATAGGACATTATACTCTTATCTCCTGTGAGCTCTTTATACTCATTCGGATTCATATAAATATATTCCAAACTTAAAGTAGGACTAGATTCGTCATTTATATCTTCCTTAATTACAGGAAAATATCTAAGACCATTTGAAAAATTATATTCAACTTTCCCCATCACTTGGACTTCTTTGACTTTATTTTTGACATTAATCTTTATTTTATCGCCAGCGTTAAATGCAGATTTTTTATCTCCATATTCTCCTATGATAACATAATTTCCTGTTTGCCATTTTTCTTTATCAAATTCTCCATCTATAAATTTTTGTTTATTTATTAGAAACTCATCCATACCGAATAGAATTGGTGCAACTTTTTTGTCTTCTATTTTTATATCTGTATAATCGTATTCATAACCATAATAGTATAATGCTCCCCCAGCTTTAAATCCCTTTTGATTTTCTATTTCATCAATGAAATTATCCTTGATACCGTCCTCACTTCCTGAGTACATATACCTAAAATATTTTGGGCTTGCTATATTATAATCTGTTGCAATTACATCAGATATTCCTTTTTCTAAATCAATATTGCCTGTATAAGTTAAGACACTATTCAAAATAACAGCAGAAAGGCTAATGGAGAGAACTATGGATATAAATCTAAATTTATTGGAAAAGATTTGTCTTCTAGCAAGCTTGCCCAGAGAAATATTCTCACTCTTATATTTCTTTTTAATCGTGGTTTCATTGTATCTACTGGCATCTATTGGAGAAACTTTTGCCGCATACCTTGCAGGTCTCATCACCGATAGAAATACAGTAAGCAAAGTAAAGGCTGTCGAAAATACTATAATTAAGATTATTACCATGAGTGATAATTTTACATCCGTTAACATCTCATTATTTGCAAATATTTTATTTAAAATAACTTTTCCAATAGAAATCCCTACTATGTCTCCAACTATTATTGCTGGAAGTACGACTGCTAAAGACTCTAGATGAACAAGTTTTTTGATTTGTGGCTTTGTCATTCCAATTGTTTTTAAAAGTCCTAGAAGTTTAATATCTTCATTTACGGATATCTTAAAAATATTATTTATTATCAAATATCCGGAGACTATTACCAAAATCAAAAAAGCTAAGAAGGGTAGAAATGTTTTAAAATCAAAACTAGAATCACCAGATAAAAGATATGCAAAGTTAACACCAATTCTTATTTCTTTGTCGGATAGATTTCCAGGGTCATCTACCACTTTATAACCATTTCTCTCTGCAATTTTTATAAGTTTATCCCTTATCATAAAGGAATTCTTTAGCATTACTTCCAAATCTTTATTATTTTCTGGAAGTGATAATTTATCTACATAAGCTTTTGATAAATAGATTTGTCCTACACCAACATTGGAGTCAATTGGATTTTGAAAAGTTCCAGATATAATAAATTTATCACTTTTCTTTTCGATAATCTCTCCCGTGTAAGGTTTTTCTATTTTAAAAGGAACTTCTATCTCTTCTCCGATTTCACCCTTATAACCTAATTTTTTAGCAGTAGCTATGTCTATAAATACTTGTTTTTCTTTTTCTGGAAACTCCCCCTTAACTTTTTCTATTAGAGACCATTCAAATCCTTTCTTATCCATATAAGATAGTTCTGCCATAACTTTTTCATCATCAAGAATCCCAACTTTCTCCCTTATTGAAAATTCTTTTATGTCTTTATCCTTTGATAAAATACTTATGTCTTTGTCAGAAAGTTCTTTAAAAGAGCCATGGCTGATTGTGCCAATAGTTTTCATCGTTTGGGTTTCCATGCTTTTTCCTAAACCTAAGGCTACAGAAAACAGACTTGTAAATAGTATAGAAGTCAAAGCAATTGCTAATAAGAGAATATTTCTCCTGCTTTTATTCGCATTTAAAATATTTTTTGACAGACGTGCTATATAAGCTTTATTTTTGACTTTCATTATTTCCCACCAGCCTTCCATCTTCTATTCTTAGAGTTTTTTCTGCAGCTTGAGCGACGGCATCATCGTGAGTAATCATAAGAATAGTATTTCCAAGCTCTTTATTAATCTTTTTTAGTAAATAAACAACTTGGGAAGAAGATTTTGAATCCAAATTTCCTGTAGGTTCGTCAGCTAGAATTAAAGAGGGTTTAGTAACCAAGGCTCTTGCTATAGCAACCCTTTGTTGCTGTCCACCTGATAATTCATTAGGCATTTTATATTTTTGATCACTTATTTCTAGAATGTCTATTACGGAATCAACATATTTTTTATCTACTTTGTCTCCATCTAGACCAAAGGGAATAATTATATTCTCATACACATTTAACATTGGCAAGAGATTATATGCTTGAAAGACAAAACCAATATTTCTTCTTCTAAAAATAGTTCTCTCATCATCTTTCAATGCATAAATGTCGGTATCATCAATTAAAACTTTTCCGCTTGTAGGATAATCAAGTCCTCCTAGTAAATGTAAAAGGGTTGATTTTCCAGAGCCAGATGCTCCTATTATAGAAATAAATTCTCCTTTTTCCACATCGAAAGATACTCCATCAAGAGCTCTTACTTCCACGTCATTTGTTTTATAATATCTTTTTAAATTTTCTACTTTTAACATATCTATCACCTCTTTACATTTAATATAACATTCGCATCTTACAAAGTACTTACGAGACTTCTTACAGTTTTGTAAGAAAAAAGACTTCTCACAAAGGGAAGTCTACTGAAAACTTTATTCTATTTTCGTCCAAAGACGCTCTTATATTTCCACCATGTTTTTCTATAATTTCTCTGGCTATAAAAAGACCTAAACCCAAACCGTCCTTTGAAACTGAATTTTTTCCTCTATAAAATCTTTCAAATATCTTTGGCAAAATTTCTTCTGATAGGTCTTTGCACTTATTTTCTATGTCTAGATTATAGTTTAGGTAAGATTTATAAACCGAAATATTAATTGTAGAACCATTGGGTGAGTATTTTATAGCATTATCTACTAGATTGTGGATAGCTTCTTTAAGCCATCTTTCGTCCAAATTGAAAATCAAGTCTTCGTCTTTTAAATTTATGCTTATACATTTTTCATCCAATATTACTTTAAATTCTCTCAAAACATCTTCTACTATGTCTTTTAAATTTGCTTGATGTTTTTGTAAGGAAATAATATCGGATTCGAGCCTAGAAGATTTTACTAGGTTTTGAATTAAAAATTCTAGTTTATTAAGCTCATACTTTATAATTTCAATGTACTCATCTTTAGGACTATCTTCTAAAAGACTGATGTATAAAGAAAGGTTGGTAATGGGTGTCTTGGTTTGATGTGATATATCCGCTATTAAGCCTTTTGTTTTACCTTTCTCTGTATTTATTTTTGCTTCTTTTACTTGGCTGGCATACAAAAACTTAATGAGCTTTGATTTTATTTTAGATAATTCCTTCTCATCAAATTCTGTAATTTCCAAATTCCCATCCAAAGCCTTATCAATATAAGCTGAAAGTTCACGTATTTCATTTCTCAAGACCATATATTTATATAAAAGAATTCCAATTATAAGAGCTAAAAGACCTATTAAAAATTCCATTTATATCCAACTCCAAAGACTGTTTCTATTGGGTCATAGGGTTTTAATTTATTTCTTATTCTAGAAATATTGACGCTAAGAGTATTCTGATCAATAAATTCATCATCTATTCCCCAAACTAAATCAAATAGTGTTTCTTTTGTTAAAACCTGCCCTTTGTTTTTTATCAAAACATATAAAATTTTAATTTCTGTTCTCGTCAAATCAAAATTAACACCATCAACTGAAAACTTATTCTCACTAAAATTGAAATCTATACCATCTTTTTTATAAATAGTTAAATCATCAGAGTTAATTTTCTCAAATGCCCTATTTATCTTTGCTTCTAAGATTCCTAAAGAAAAAGGTTTAGTTAAATAGTCATCTGCACCTAAATTTATAGCAGAAATTATATACGATTCTAAATCTATGGCAGAAAGAACTATTATAGGTATTGTAGAAATTTCCCTCGTATATTTTATTATTTCAAGTCCATCTCCATCTGGCAAGTTCATATCAAGTAAAATTAAATCTGAATCATTAATATGTTTTTTTGACTCGCTTATAGAAAATGTAGAAATCACTCCATAGTTTTTTTCTAATGCTATAGATAATCCCTTATTAAGATGTTTATCATCTTCTATTATTAAAATATTTTTCACTTACTTAGTCTCCTTTTCTATAGCTACTAATAGTATACCATTATCTCTTATACTAAAAATAGCCCTTTGTACGGGCTATTTCACTTATTCTAAATTGTCCTAATCAAATCAATAGTCGGTCTGTCTAAAATTCTCTTTAAAGAAAAATGATAGATGATTAGATTAATACTATAGACCACTAGTGAGAATCCTAGGAAGCTTTTGTAGTCATAATATTTTATTAAAGTACTCATTCTTAAATCAGAAGCGATTATCGATATTATAAACATAACTCCTAAGCTCACCATAATAGAAATTATAAAGGATTTTACCTGTTCTTCAATAAATTCCTTTTGATAAATACTCTTTAACTCATCCACGTCCATACCACAAGAGTAAAGGCTGCCGATTTCTTTTTTTCTGCTCATGAGACTTAAATTAATGGACGAGTAACCGTTGGTGATATTTAGTACAAAGATGATTGATGCAATTCCTATTACAATTTTTATTAGACTTTTCAAGTCATTATATCTATTTTTTTCGATTTCTTCACCTGTTGTGATATTAAAGCGATCTTCTGGTGAGATTTTACTTCTAATCATGGCCTCTACATATTCTTTTACATCTTTGGTATCAGAATCTTTTACCTTCATGTTTAAAGTATAGGCATAGTTTGTATATTTCTCATCACCTGCTTCTTCCATAAGTTTAAAATAAGTGTCAAAATCTGTATAAATTTTTACATCAAAAGGCATTGTTCTCGACTTGTATTTTTCCAAATCTGTTATAGTATTTGAAATTTCAATTGTCTTATTATAATCATTTGCATAGACAATATCTAAACTCTGCGGATTTTCAAAATATGGAATTCTCTTTGCCTTAGCTATTGGAATAGAAGAATCTTCTTGAATTGTATTGTATAGGACAAATTCACCCTTCTTTCCTCCAAGTTCTTTTAAGTCTTTTTCTTCCAAGGCGATGATAAATCCATCCATACCCTCTTTCTTATATTTTTCTATATTCTTTTTCGCTTCCTCGTCTAAACCTGCCGCCTTTGCTTCCTTTGAGAATTCGTTAGTGTTTTTCACTCGAACATATTTATCTTTTGAAATATAAGACTTCTCGTTAGGAATTTTATCTACAATTTCTTTTAATATTTTTGGGACTTGGTTATTTTCGCTATAATAGTCCACGGAAAAATTATAGCCAGCATCGTAATGCGAAAAATCTCTGTAGTATGTTGAGATGCCTATGATGATTATAAAAACCGAAATTATAATTATCCCTATTGCAGAAATATATCGTTGTGATTTTATTGATGCCAAGTTGTTGAGTTTTAATTCCTTCCAAAAATCTTTGGCTCTCTTCTTCTTTGATTTTGAAAAATCTATATTTCCTCTTATGCCGTCTATAATATTTATTTTAGAAATCTTTTTCGCAGGGGATTTAATAGCTAATGCTACAATCAAAAAGGAAACGAAAAGTATTACCAAACTTAATAAGGGATTAAATTTTATAACTTCAAAGGCACTTACTCCTTCACCTATTGTTATGTTTTTATACAAACAATATATAAATAAAAATCCTGCAATATGTCCTAAAAGTATTGGAATTGCAGTTGTAACAAGTCCTTCCTTTAGAAGTAAGAGATAAATTTGTCCATTGGTAGATCCTATAGACTTGTAAATAGAAAGCTCTCGAATCTTCCTTAGTCCCCAAACCCAAAAGATGTTTTTTATAAAAAATACAAAGATTACTATACATCCAAGAACTGATAGAACAAGAACAGCCTGGCTCATTATATTTTGTAAGGGTTCGTTTTCTACTCCATAATAGTTTATAAGACTTTTAGAAAATTCTAAAGTAGCTTTTTTGCCCAAAGTCTGATTGATTTCTTCTTGAATTTCATCTCTATCTCTGTAAGCTTTTTCGAAAGAATTAAACTTTATAAATGTTCTAAATGTAGGCATTTTATCTTGTAGACCTAGAGCAAAACTTAGTTTGCTGTACTTGTTGTAGACATCTCCGTAAACACCGACTAAAGTAAAACTTTTAGAACCTTTAATCTCAAATTTTTCCCTGTCAGTATTTGCACTTGTGGGGCCTATTTCTTCGCCATTTAGAAACCTTTTGCCCAAATCAAGTTCTACACGATCGCCTATTTTAAGTTTATTTTTCTTTACGAGGCTTTCAGATAGTACAATTTCGTCTTCCTTTTCAGCAAATCTGCCTTTAATAAGTCTTGAATACTCTCTCATCTTATTGATTGCTTCGTCTTGATAGTTTATAACGACTAAATCGTCAGCAAGTTTTCCGTTGTCAGGATTAAGAGACATTTTTCCGACCAAATCTATATCTTCAATGGGCTTTAGTTTTTCAACATCTTCATTTGAAAGTTCTTCTTTAATCTCCCCATGATAAAAGCTTGAAGCCATGTAATAACCATAGTTAGCTCTCAAACTTCTGTATCCATAATAAAAAATTACAGTGAAGAACAAACTTACAATAAATAAGGAAATAAAAATAGGAAAATTCTTCTTATTCATTTCTTTCATCTCCTACAATTTTTCCATCGACTATTGTAATAATGCGTTTTGTTTGTAGAGCTATTTCTTCATCATGAGTTATAAGTATGATGGTTTGTTTTAAAGTTCTGTTAAAGTATTTGAAAATTTCAATTATTTCCTTAGAATTTTTCCTGTCCAAATTACCTGTTGGTTCATCTGCAAGAATAATTGAAGGTCTATAAATCAAACTCCTTGCAATGGCGACCCTCTGTTGTTGTCCTCCAGATAGTTCACTTGGAAAAGAGTCTAATTTATCCTCAATACCTAATTTTTTTACAATGTCATCAAATAATTCTGTCTCAATTTTATTTTTATCCAATTTAAGAGGAAGTTCTATATTATGTCTGACTGTTAAATTTGGAATCAAATTATAAAACTGATAGATTAGTCCAACCTTTCTCCTTCTAAAATACGCCAATTCCTTTGAAGTATAATTTGAAATATCATTACCATCAATATAAACTTTCCCATCATTTGGGTTATCCACCCCTCCAATGATATGTAAAAGCGTTGACTTGCCAGAACCACTTGGTCCGACAATGGCGACAAATTCTCCTCTTTCAATCTCAAGATTAATTCCATCAAGAGCAATAACTTTATTATTTCCCTCGCCGTATTCTTTTCTTAAATTTTCTACTTTTAGTATCTCCATAATAACCTCCCTGTCTAAGGTCATCATATAAAACAAATGTGATTATTAAGTGACATTATAGAATTTTGTTTCAAAAACTGCCCCGTCATCTACGTTCTTAACAACTATTTCTCCATTATTCTTTTCAACAATGGTCTTAGCCATGGCAAGTCCAATACCAAATCCATTTGAGTCAGGAGTTTTGTAAAATCTTTTAAATATCTTTTTCATATTTTCTTTTTCTATTCCTCCTCCATTATCTTCAATTGTAATCGAAGTGTAGAGAGGATTTTTATATGAATTAATAATAATCTTGTCACAAACAGGTCTATTTAAAGCATTTTTTAAAATATTTATTATAGCTTCACAGAGCCAATAAAAATCTCCCTCAATATATTTTTCTTTTAAACTGTTATCTACTACTACATCTATACCGCTTTTTACGTTTAGAGTGTCAAGTGCATACATCAAAACTTCATTCAAGTTCACAGACTCTTTTTTCATCATATTCTTATTTGCATCTAAATTTGAAAGCTTAAGTAGTATATCGGAAAGAGAGTTTAATCTGATTGTTTGCCTTTTTAAAATCTCTATATCATCATTATCTGGAAAATCCATCTCCAAACTCTCTATGGAAAAAAGCATAGATGTGATGGGAGTTTTAATTTGATGGGCGATATCTTCTAGGTATTCTATTTGCTTTTCACTATTTTTAGTACTTGTCTCTTTGGCTTCTACTATTTCTATAAAAAGCTTGTAAATTTTATCCTCTAAAATTGAAAAATCATCTTGCTTCATAGGAATTTTGTAGTCCTGATTTTTCATATTTTCTATCAGATCTATAAGTTCATTTATTCTATTTTTCTTTCTTTTTTCCAAAAAATAATAGAGTAGTCCCAGACTTATTATCCAAAATATATATATCATCTTAATCCATCCTATAACCAATTCCTCTAACAGTAGTGATAACTTCCCTATCAAGCTTTTCTCTGATTCTCTTAATAGTTGATGTGAGAGTATTGTCATTTACAAACCTATCCCTATCTTCCCAAAACATTTCAAGTAGTTGTCCCCTTGTAAAAACCCTGTGAGGATTTTTGATAAATAATAATAACATTTCGTATTCAAGTGGAGTTAATTCTATAAGTTTAGATTTAAAATAAACTTTTGACTGATTTAAATCTATTTTTATATCCTTGTAAGTAATTATTTTGTCTTGACTTAGAGGTATTGTCCTTAAAACCGCATCAATTCTTGCCCTCAATATGGCAAGTGAAAATGGTTTAATTAAATAGTCATCCGCACCCTTATCGAGAGAATCTATAATAAAGTTCTCATCGCTTTTAACTGTAGTAATTATGATTCGAATATCTTTGTTTTTAAGTTCATCTATTAAATGATGTCCGTCTCTGTCTGGCAAATTAATATCCAACAAACAAGCATCATACTTAATATCAATTTTATTAAGGGCATCAAAATATGAATTCGCAAGATCAACTTCATATTGATTTTTTAAAAGAAATTTTTTTATCTGCATTTCAATTTCTTTATTGTCCTCTATGATTAAAGTATTTTTCAATTTGTTCTCCTAGTTAAGTTTAAAGTTTCAACTTCAGTATATCATTTGTTGTTTAAAATAATAAACATCGTTTAAGCAAATAAACTATCCTTTAACTTCCTTTTACCATAAAAATTTTTTTGTACTTAAAAAAGAAGACATCTCTGCCTTCTTTTCATAAATTATTCTTCAATATTTGCTATATTAAACTGTTTGCCCAAGTCTTCTCCCTTTATCTTAATCACATCGCCCTCTTTCATAAACGGCAATTTGTTGCTTGCTGAAATCGGTGCAACATAGACCACGTCATCTCCTTTACTTCTAATAAAGTAATTTGTATTTCCATCAATTGTCACTGGAATTATTTCTGAAATTGTAACGGTCTTTTCATCAAGCTCTTCTGTAGGTGTCTCCTTTGAAATTGAAGTGCTGTCGTATGCGTTAAGGGCCTGTTCTACAGTTGCTCCAGTTGCAACGGTTTGGTAGTTCTGTGCATCTATAAATGCAAAGGTCTTAATCAGTCCTGCGTTGTCCTTTAATGAAAGGAAGTAGGTTGGTCTATTGTATAGGTTTATAAGGATTGGGAATGTGGCCTTATATCCCTTTTCCTGTACTGCACCTTCCGCCGATTCCATTGCAGACTTTTCGTCTGCTGATGACACAGGATAGAACTTTGCTTCCTTTGTTCTTAGGTTAATAAGTGCAAAGCCTATGTTTGATTCGTCTTGTAAAACGGAAGTGATTCCTGTGTACATATAGATGTCGTTATCTATTGAAAGGTAGTTGTATCCGTCTGTTGGTTGGTTAACTCCCTTTTGTCCAATATATTGATTTATAAAACCTCTCTTTAATGCACCATTCCATTTCAGTTGTTTCATAACTAGGTTTGCAGAGTATACTCTGTCAACCCACTCTGGCACATTTCCCACATCATATCTGTTAGTCTCTCCTGTTGAAGCGTCAACTACTATAACTGAGTTTGAGTCAAATCCTCCAGCAAGTCCAATGGTTGGCTTAACTGTTGATGCAACCCAATACGGTTTGTTGTTGTCGTCCACTTCAAAGTTTATTTCGTCAATAATCGCAGTTGGATATTTAAATCTGATTAACCTCTGAATATCTCTTCCAAACTTATCTGAGAAAGAATATTTAATCGGCTTTTCTGGTTTAACCATTGTAACATCTTGCTCTGTCATATCAACTGAGATGAAGTATGGTATTCCACTTTTCTTATTTTGAAACCACTTTATTAAATCAGAATACACTAACGGAGTATTTCTAACCGGTTTCCCATCAACGGTAACTTGACTATAGGAGGAGTCTATATTGTACTGTGATACAAGTTCGCCCATCTCTCCCATCTTTCTTGAACCAAGTTTTGCTGCAGTGTCCCTGTCAACCACGGGAATTCTATTAAAGTCCACTTGAGTTACATCTTCTTTAAACACGCCTTCCTTAATACCAAGTAGGTTTGAATAGGCCTTTGCGTGAAAGATTGGAAGGGATATTATGTTCATGCAAATAAAAACTCCCCATGCCAGAACCAATATTCCAATAAAGACCTTCCCAGTCTGCAAAAAGTTTCTAAATGTTCTAGTATGTAACAGCACCACCAGTAGTGATGTCACTGCCACAACAATTGTAAGTGACACATAAAACTCTGCAGAGTATAGGTTTATCGGTGGAAGCACCACATAAAAATAAATTAGTGCAAACACCACTCCAAGACCAATGGCTATGGGAAGCCTATTCGTCTTCTTTTTGTTTTTCTCTTTTTCCATTCTTTTCTCCTTTTAAGAAATTTTTAAGCAAGTTGTACTACTATAATAATTGAGAGATGACTTTTTTCATAACAACTTCCTTTGAATAAGACGGGCGACCGTCTTATTTTTTTATTTTATTATCTTTAATATACCTGTATAGTCCTACAATTATCTTGTAAAAAACATAAAGTAAGATAACAATTAAAAGCACATGAATAAACACACTTTTAAATGATTTGCTATATAGCCCATACACTTGATAAATAATGTATGAAGCAATCAGTACCAGTAATATAACTTTGAAGAATCTTAAAATTTTATTATCTACCATGATCATCCCCCTTCTTATATTATACCCCTAAATTGTGGTATGATATTTACAAAGGAGAAGAAAATGACATTACAACAATTACGCTATATTATTATTGTAGCAGAAAAAGGTTCTATCAATGAAGCTGCAAAATATTTATATGTATCACAGCCGAGTCTTTCAAACTCAATCAAAGAGCTAGAAGAAGAACTGGGTTTCCCAATATTTATAAGGACAAATAGAGGAGTGACTCTGTCCCACAAAGGGATGGAGTTTTTAGGCTATGCAAGACAGGTTATAACCCAGGCAGACCTTTTGGAAGAAAAATATATTAAGAAGACAAAACAGATTAAATCATTTTGTGCATCGTCACAACATTATCCCTTCGTGTCCCATGCCTTTGTGGAGTTGGTAAAGGAATATGAAGAAGATGACTACAACTTTACACTTAGCGAAACAACTACATATGAAGTTATCGAAAATGTAAAGACACTTTACTCTGAAATTGGAATACTATACCTTTCAAAGTACAACGAGGCAGTTATAAGAAAAATTCTAACAGAAAACAACTTAATCTTTGAAGAACTTGTTAGGGCAAAACCCCATGTGTTTCTTTATAAAGAACATCCACTGGCAAAGGAAGAATTAATCGACCTGGAAGACCTAAGAGAGTATCCAAAGATTTCATTTAACCAGGGAATGTATAACGCCTTTTACTATAGCGAAGAGGTATTTAGCAACCTTCCAGTGGAAAGATCCATAAACGTTTCAGACAGAGCCGCCGTGGTAAACTTTATGATGGGCCTAAACGCCTACACCTTCTCTTCTGGTATATTCCCAGAGTACCTGCACGATCAGGATATTATTTCAATCCCTGTGTCTGCAGATGAAGAGATTATTATTGGAACAATCGTCCATGAGGACGTAACACTTTCAAGCATAGGCGAGAAATTTTATGAAATTTTAAAAGAGTATGCAAAAAGACATAATGAGTCAATAAAAAAGTAGCCGTCAATTCGCGGCTACTTTATCATTTCTAAAAAGGCTTTAAATATATCTATATACTTTTCATTGTACTTATCAAGTTCGGGATGAAACTGTGTTGCAAATATTGGAAGGCTTTCATGTTCAATGCCTTCAATCATCTTGTCCGATGCTTTGGCAGTAACTTTTAGTCCCTGTCCCAAGTCTTTAATGGCCTGGTGGTGAATAGAGTTTACATAGTCCCTTTCTCCAAGAACTTTTCTTAATATACTTCCTTCTTTAGTTTCAATCATATGATGGTATTCATATCCCTTGTTATTTTTATCTGAATGTAGGAACGGATTATCAAACTGTGAGTAGATGTCTTGATAAAGGGTTCCTCCAAAGAATACATTTATTAGCTGTAGTCCTCGACACACTCCAAAAATTGGGATTTGTTTTTCTACTGCCTTTTTTAGTATTTTCATTTCAACAAGGTCTCTGTGGTACTGGGTCTCTTGTAGTTCATTAGACATCTCTTCCTTGTATAATACTGTAGACACATCTGCCCCTCCAGTAAGGATAAGACCATCTATTCGATTTATAAATTCATCCACCGACCTGTCGTCAGGCTGTTGAGGATACATTAATGGAATGGCATTTAGGGATATTAGTTTTTCCACAAAACTATTATTTGTTTCTTGTCGCCTGACTACATCTGAATGTGTCCAAAGAGGTATTCCGATTATCTTACTCATAATGGCCTCCTTCAAAAAAGCTTTTTAATATCTTAACGCCACTTTCCATTTCCATATCTTCCAAGTTAAATTGTAGTCCCAGAAATTTTTCGTCCCCTTCAGGTTCTATAACTTCAGCCAGTCCATCTAAAGATCTTCCTGTAACTTTCATGCCACTTCCCAGGACTTTAATTCCCTGTCTGTGGTTTGATGGCACTACGATTTTTTCTTCTTTAAAGACATCTTTTAAAAATGATTTTTCTAATTCCACAAAGTGAAATGTACCTTCCTCTTCACCTTTGTGATACACTTCTACGCCAAATTCTTTTTCTAAATCTCGGTATAGGTTTCCACCAAAGTAGATATTTAATAAAAGCGCTCCCCTTCCTGTAACAAGAAGTGGTATATTATTTTTAATTGCCCTTTCAATGTAGAGAAGTTCCACATCATCTTGTAAAAGATCAAACTTTCCTCTATTGTCTATAGGGTCTTGTCCAAATAAAAATGGATTTACTTCTTCATCTCCACTAATGAAAATGCCGTCAAGTTTTAAAAGTAATTCATCTATTATAGCTTCATTTTTTGTAATTGGCAGTGAAAAAAGTACTATGTCTGACTTTTTTGCCAAGTTTAGTGAATTTTCTTTTATATATGAAGATTTATAAAGTGGTCCATTGAAATATCTACCGATGGTTCCTATACATTTCATTTTGTTCTCCTTTAAACGAGTCCCCTCTTATCTAGGTCTAGAATATTTACGAACTCTTTGTTTTTTGTAAGTAGTTTAAATAGTGGTACTCCTATTATTGTAACAATAATTATCTCAGAAAGCATTATTTGTCCTGTTGTTAAAAAGAACGCCGCCTCTCCCTTTGTTACAAAGTAGATTTGTACTCCGATTAAAATATTTGCTATGGCCGGTATAATAGACGCCACAAAAATATTCTTGCACTTACTCATAAAGTAAACTGCTATGAAGGATGCAAATGTTCCTACAATTATATCCAGTATATATGGACTGAAAATATTTGCAATAAAGCATCCAAGAGTAAGTCCCCAAATGTACTCTGGGTTAAAGAATGCAAGTAGAGTCATTGCTTCTGATGCCCTAAACTGTAATGGTCCATAGGCAAGGTTTGGGAATGCCAGTGTTAGCACTGCGTAAAGCGCCGCAACGATTCCCTGTCTAACTAAGAATTTTTGATTAAATTTTTTGTTCATAAAACATCTCCTTAAAAAATATTTATGTTTTATGACACCACGGATATCTAAAATAAAAAAAGTCTCGCCAAAAGACGAGACAGATATCCATCACATCTTGATTTTTTAAGTGGGTGCCAAGTAAACACTTCATAGTCTAGAATACCATAATATTTTAACTATAGCAACAACCCCCATCCATTGGGATGAGGGTTATATTAATTCTCCGGTTGTT
Source organism: Mediannikoviicoccus vaginalis (assembly GCF_928097925.1). Classification (GTDB taxonomy): domain Bacteria; phylum Bacillota; class Clostridia; order Tissierellales; family Peptoniphilaceae; genus Mediannikoviicoccus; species Mediannikoviicoccus vaginalis. The sequence continues at coordinate 1,495,419 of NZ_CAKMRI010000001.1, read as the reverse complement.
CTCTTAATATTACTTTATTTTTCTTTAATGCTCTTTCTCTTAATTTTGTAATAATAAATGTTATAGAAAGTCCTAGTCCTGCAAACACCACTATGGCTCCTCCGGGTTTTACGTCAAAGTAGTAGGAGAATAAAACTCCCGACATTGTATGAAGTATTCCGAATAGTATGGTGTAAATATAGGTTTCTTTATAACTTTTACTAACCATTAATGCGTTTGCTACTGGAAGCACTATTAATGAAGTAACCATCAAAGCTCCTATTACTTTTGATGACAATGCTACGGTGATGGAGGCTAGAAAAGTAAATAGTCCATTTATGAATTTCGTATTCACTCCTGCAAGTCTTGCAAGGTTTGGACTGATACAGATGTTTAATAAACCACCGTAAAACATTATGGACATAGTCACCACCAATAAGAATGTTATCGAAATAAGTATTAGGTCCAGCTTTGATATGGACACGATACTTCCAAATAAATAGGCTTCGAAGCTATTACCTCCCGGCGCAAAGTCGGAAAGCACCGCCGCAATACCAAGTCCAACAGCCGTTATCATTCCTGTTGCCATGTCTCCATAGTGGGGAAACTTTTTTCTAATGCCTTCAATTCCAAAGGCACCTATTATACATGCTATTACTCCTCCGATAAGTGGATTGATGCTTAGTATCAGTCCAGCGGCAACTCCCGCCAAGGAAACGTGGGACAGTGCATCTCCAATCATTGAAGTCTTTCTATTTACAAGTACAATTCCAATTAAAGGTATCATTATAGATATCATCATTGAAACAATTAATGTACGCTGCATAAATTTAAAGGCTAACATGATATCCCTCCTTGACTTATTTTGTATATATGAGGAGTGTTTATATTGTCCTTAATCCAACTTAATTCGTGGGTTACAAGGATAATTGTGCTACCATGTTTGTCGTTGAGCTTCTTTAGAATTTCCGCCAAATATTTTTTTGAATCTTCGTCAACACCAGCTGTTGGCTCGTCGAAAATCAAAATAGATGGCTCGTTCATAAGAGCTCTTGCAATCATCACTCTCTGTCTAAGCCCTCCCGATAGTTCTGATACGGGAGTGTTTATATATTCCTCAAGTCCAAGTGTCTTTAATAATTCCTCCGCCTTTTTATAAAGCTTTCTGCTTGGTATCTTTATAAATCCAAACTCATCATAGGCCTGTAATACTACAAGTTCCTTTGATGTCAGGGGAAATGCTATAAAGTTATCTCCTTGACTTTGGGGTACATATCCTATTTTTTTTATATTTTTATTATCTATGGGTTCTTCTAAAATATTAACTTCTCCTCTGTCGGGAGTGTTCTCTCCAGTCATCACCTTTATAAGGGTGGACTTGCCACAGCCATTTTCTCCTGTGATTACAATTACATCTCCCACATTTGCAGTAAAGTTAATGTCTTTTAAAACTTTATTTTCTCCATAGCTAAAATCCAAATTTTTAACTTCTATTGCTTTCATCTTCTCACCTCAAAGACTCATATATGGACTTCAAGTTGTACTCAATAAAATCTATATACCTGTCTCCAACTTTCTCCATATCCCTATTTAAATATTCCATGGATATTAGGCCTCTAAGATCTGCGCCTATCTCCTCTGCTATTATGTCAGCACCATTTGTTGCCATTCCATATTCATAAAATATAGTCTTAATGCCTTTGTTTTTCGATTCGTTTATTACCCTTACTATCTTTTTTATGCTTGGCGCTTCCATACTGGTTAAACTTTGTAGAGGATATTGGACTAGGGAGAAGTCTTTTGCCAAATATGCAAATGCATAGTGGCTTACAATAAACTCTTTTCTATCCACATTGTCGAAAAGTTCTCTATATTTATAATCTAAGGTAGTTAATTCTTGCACTAACTTGGACGCATTTTTTCTATATACCTTTTGATACTTTGGAAATTTTCTACTTGCCACATATTCCATATCATTTACAAATCGCTTTGCATTTCTTATGCTCATCCAAGTGTGAGGATCGTAAGTTATCTTGTCCTCAGAGGTTGTAGATTTATCTCTTAGGGTTTCAAGCTTTAATTTTTGTTCCTTCGAGTCATAAAACTCATAGGACAACATGTCCGATGAAACTCTGTCGGTGTAGATTAACCACTTGCCCGCCTTGGGAAGTTTAAAGAAAATCTCTCCCGACTCATGGCCCATCTCAAGGGCATAGACCTTATTTTTTTCCACCTTGATAACATCCTCTTGAGCTACCACTTCACCCTCTGACTCCATAATCTCTCGTCCTATTTTAATCATTTCCTTTTCCGAAAAATTTTCATCGTAAGGTACAAAAGCCATCCTAAGGCTCTTTTCATGTGTGTGACCAAATTCTATTTTATATTCTTGCTTAGTTAAATCAGCTTTTGCCAAATATTGAAAGTCTCCTATGGCAGCGGCTCCCTTATATGAAATAAGATTGACTCCTCCCGCAAGGTCTAAGATTTCAAGATCCGGTAAGAGCTGTGGAATTTTGTCCGCCCACTTTTCAAGGTTTGCACCATTAATAATTAAAAGGTCCGCCTGTGCAAGCTCTTTCATCTTTTTCGGAGATGGTTCCCAGAGATGTGGATCTTGACTTAGTGGCATAAATATCCTAAGATCCACCGTATCTCCAAAAACCTCTTTTGCAAGGCTGTAAACCGGATAAAAAGAAGTGTAGACTATTGGTTTTTCTTTATCCTTTCCACTTGTCTTACAGCCCGTAAAGGTAAGAAGGCTCAGTAAAATTAAAAACAATGAAATTATTTTCTTTTTCATACTACCTCCTTAACTAAAATTTTTATTCAGCTATCTCCTCATAAACTTGGTCAAGAGTTACTGTTGGGCTAACGAAAGTAGGATACCAGTCATCCATTCCTAACATACTTTCAACGTCACTTCCTGTTCTTAAGTGGAAGTGAGGCATAGTCTCTTCACCATGAACAGGCATTAATAAAACATGTTCAAACTTTCCATCTGATTTGAATTCGTACCAGTAGTAAGTCTTTCCACCATGTTCCATTGGATGTTTGTCAACATATTCAAAATTTGAACTGTCAATTTCATTTCCATTTGGAGCGTCATAGAAAGTAATCTTTCCATCTTCAATCTTAACTGCACCAAATTCTACTTTCACATGTTCTGCAAAGTTTTGCTTTGCTTCCTCTTCAGTAATCTTATCTCTTTCAGCCACTTCCTTGTATGCTCCTTGAACTTTTTCGTCATCAGCATAAGTAGCTATACTATTCCATTCGCCCTCCCAGTCAGAAAGAGAAGCTTCTTCCTCATCATCATGGTCGTGGTCGTGATCATGGTCGTGGTCGTGACCAGCACTTTCTTCAGTGGTTACATTACCGGCAGTGGTGCTGTCTTTGTCTCCACTCTTTTCACAACCTGTAAAAGCAAACATTCCAACTATGGCAAATGCCAAAAGAATTTTAAAACTATTTTTCATTTTTTCCTCCTAAATTTGTCCTCGCCATCCATAGCACCAAACTTATAGGGGGTAAGTTAATTACTTTTATGAATTTTAATATGTAAAATCCATTTGCTACAGATGGCAAGGATTAATAATGACAATCTGATTTGGGATTGATATTGATTATCATCTCATTGACAATTGTAGCACCATTTTTGCTTTAATGCAAATGTTTTTTATAATATTTTTGTTAACCATGCTTAAACATTGAAATTAAGCCATCTTTGATAATACCTATCAGCTAGCTATGAATTAAAGTTTTTATTTTACTTAAACTCCACTTAAACCTTTAAATTTAGCCATTTGTTTCTTGTTAATCGAACTTAACCGAAGCTTTTAGATAATTCAGGAATATTTTTTATAATTAAAATCATTCCAAAATCTAAATTTTATTTTTCATTTTTTGAATCATAAAATTTCCATTAAAATTTTAAAAATTTCACACCCATTATCAATTAGAAATTAAAAAAAATCACAAAAAAAGGAAGACCTTCGTCTCCCTCTTAATTATTTTACTTTATCAATATAGTCGCCGTAACCTTCTTCTTCCATCTTGCTTAGTGGAATAAATCTAAGTGACGCACCATTTATACAATACCTTGCGCCGCCTTTGTCCTTTGGACCATCATTGAACACATGTCCAAGATGTGAGTCGCCAGTTTTACTTCTCACTTCGACCCTGCTCATGTTAAAAGAGTTGTCGCTTTTGTAATTTATATTTGAATCGATTGGCTTTGTAAATGAAGGCCATCCACAGCCTGCGTCATACTTGTCCCTTGATGAGAATAGTGGCTCTCCACTTACTACATCCACATAGATTCCCTCTTCATAGAAGTCGTCGTATTCAGAAGTAAAGGCCCTTTCCGTTTTATCTTCTTGAGTTACTCGGTACTGTTCTTCCGTAAGTTTTTTCTTTAATTTTTCTTGCTCCTTCTCTATTACTTTGCCCTTTGTATCTAGTGGCTCATCTGCCAGTGCAAGATTAATATGGCAATATCCTCCCGGATTTTTATCTAAATAATCTTGATGATAGTCCTCTCCGAGAACAAAATTATTTAGTGGTTCAACTTCAACTGCAATTTTTTCATCGAAAAGCTCTTGTTTTTGTCTTATAATTTCATCAATAATGAGTTTGTCGTTTCGATTTGTATAATAAATTCCAGTTCTATATTGCCTTCCTCTGTCATTGCCCTGTTTGTTTACAGATGTTGGGTCAATTATTCTAAAATAATGTTCCAATAGATCCTGCAACGAAACTCTGTCTTCATCATAAATTATTTTAACAGCCTCACTGTGGTCGGTTTCCTTTACTTCTCTATACGTTGTATCTTTGGTTTTTCCATTTGCATATCCAACGGAAGTGTCAAGAACACCTGGAACTTTCTTGAAGTATCCTTCCACTCCCCAAAAGCATCCACCGGCTAAGTAGATTTCATTTCTATTTTTTACATTACTCATATCTATATCAGTCCCTTCTGTATTTCCCTTGTTTGAATTTGTATTCGAATTGTTTTTATAAAACTTAACTCCAATAATAACTAAAACTATCATGAAAATTATAAAAACTTTATGTCTATTCATCTTATCACCTCTAAGGTTTATAGTAAATTTATACCAAAATGATAAGATTTTAAACAAAAGGAAATAAATAAAAAACTGCTGGAGCGTACTTTCATACACTCCAACAGTCCTATAAGACAGTTTTAAAATTAACCTCAATTTTTTCTTTAAAGGAGTTGTAGATTAATGTCCTGTCTAAAACTTCTTTTAAAAAATCTTCTAATTCTTCGCCTTCTAAAAACGAAAATAAATAGATATCTATATTTATCTTTTCTATTAAAGCGCTTTCTTCAAATCCAATTACATTAAGCAGATACATTGGATTTTTTATAGTTAAATTCACTTTCGCTTCTATATCTTGAAGAATTTCTCCACGTTTTTTTGCTACTCTCTCCATAGTAAGGATTATTTCAGATACTATGGCTGAAACAAAGTAGTCTATGGATGTGAATTCTTCTTTCTCTGAGTCAAATGAAATTGCGGAGTCTATGGTAAGTTGCGACTTTTCGTTATATACCTTTACATCGTCACTCTTAACTACTGCTCTATAGTTTTTCTCAAAGAAATTAATATTATCTTCCATATTCTTTCCTTAGTCTGTCACGAGCATCTATCATGGATTGTAATTTGTTTTTGATATTTTCGTATTCATTTACCGGTCTATTTGAGAAAGTTGCAAAGCCACAGTCTGGATTTAACCAAAGATTTTTTGGTTCAATATATTCTAGAGCCTCTTTTGCCCTATTATATATCACATCTTCATCTTCTTTTTCGTCAAATCGTGGATTGATTACACCAAGTCCCAAAATAACCTTGTTCCTAATCCTATCGTCACTTAAAAGGGATTTTATCTCTCCAGCTCTCGGTGTCGAAAATTCAAGGGAAAGTAAATCTGCATTAATATTTGCGAATAGTTCTATAAGTGGAGTATATGGTCCTTCTAGTAAAATACTTTCGTTCTTACTCCAGTTACCTCTGCAAACATGCATTGAGGCAATGGACTTTTCTCTGTCAATTCCGTCCATAACGCCTTTTATAAGATGGGTTGCAAACTTCAACTCCTCTGTTGGATCCTTTCTTTGCGATAGAGATGCACACATAAAAGTTCTCGGTCTACCTTCTGTAAATACAATTTCCGTTAAAACAGGTTCGTCAAACTGGATTACATCAACTCCAATTTCCTGTAGATTTTTTATTTCTTCTTTGAAGATTCTAATTACATCTTCTCCCAGTTCCTCCTTGCTATCATAGTATTTTGAGCTGACATTTGGTAGCCACATACTTCTAGTAACAAGGTATGGACCTGGCATAGTTATTTTTACCGGCCTATTAGTAAGGGATTTTAAAAGTTTTAATTCATTTAATACTATATCTCCCTTATATTCCAATTTACCAGTACAAATAGCGTTCTTTATTGAAGAAGCGGGAACATCCAATGTGGTCAAGATGTTTTCAAACTCCCTCTTGTCATCTACATAGTCGAGCATCTCCGCCATGCTCATCTGGGTAACTCCTCCCAGTTTTTCAGATATGAATGAAACGTAATTGTCTCTTTCGATTTCACCACTTGTAATAATGTCTATGTCAAGGTCTTCTTGCAGTTTAATAACTTCTCTAGTCTTTTCTTCTATTAGCTTGTCATAACTAGCTTTATCAATTAAATTTGCAGACAGCTTTCTACGGGCAAGCAAAATCTCCTTGCCCCTTGGCATAGATCCAATTAAAGCAGTTTTAAATAATTTAGTTTCCACTATTAAAGCCTTCTATAAAATTGTCTAAATATTCATTCGCTTCTGTGATTTGTTTAAATCCGTCACGTCTACCAGGAAGCCATTCAGTAAGTCCTTCAAGGTCCATAATTTCTTTGTCCTCTTCCTTGTTGTAGTCCATCTTGAACATTATATCGTCAAAGGCCTTTATGTCTTCGTCTGAAACTTCTGGATTGAAAGTGAATATGCAGTGGTCAAAGTGGTCAGTCTTGTCTAAAACTTCAACAGCGTTTTTGTCAATAGTTCCATCAGCTACCCATGCATCGTAGTTTAAGTCTAAGCAGAAAGTTGCATCAACTTCGTCATTTAACATGGCTTTCATGCTATCAAGTTCACCACCAACATGGTCTCCGTGTAGGCCAACTCCTATGTCAAATCTCTTTTCTTCATAGTCCTTTCCAAATTCCAAACCCTTTTTATGAAGGTGGTTGATAGGAATAAGTCTTGCTTGAGGTGAGTCGATCGCACCAAATCCAATTGTCTTTCCCTTTAGGTCAGCAACTTCTTTGAATTTGTCCTTCTTTACAACAAGATAGGTCTTTCTATCTTGGTCGGTGTTTCTCATGCAGCCTATTTTTTCCTTTCCATCAAGTCTTAGTCTTGCATCAAGTTGTGCAAGTGGAGAGTTCCAAGCTACATCTATATCGCCATTAACTAAAGCATCCACTTGAAGTTTGTAGTCTTTAAAGAAAACAGCTTCAATTTCAGCTCCACGATCCTTGTAAAACTTTTCAATCATTTCCCAAATAACTGTAACACGAGGAGCGTATATAACTGCTCCAACCTTTAATTTTTTCATTGTATCTCCTTTATCCTAATCCTATAGTAATGGTTGTCCTGTAATTGCCTTGCCTAGCCATACATTAAGCACGTCTAGTGATGGAGCCATAATTTGTCCTGCATATGCATCTCTCATCAATCTTTCGATTTCGCTTGCCTTGTTGTAAGTCTTTCCACCACCAACTCTCATTGCAAGTGTTGCTGAAGCTATGGCATTGTCAATTGCAGCGATTCTTGCAGCTATAATCTTAGCAACTGCATCAGCTTCACCGTCAACTAAAGATCTTGCAGCAAGTTCTGTAAGAGCCTTTGAACTCATAGCATTTTTGTAAATTGTTGCAAGGTGAATTTGAACAGTTTCTATATTAGCTAAGTTGCTTCCATCAGGATATTTTCTATTTAGTGCATATTCATTTGTAACACTTGATAATTTTAAGTTTAGTCCAGTGTAAACACTTGCAAGTCCTAAGATGAAATATGGTGCTACTACATTAAATACTTGGTCTTGTCCTGAACCTTCTTCACCGATTCTATTAACTTCATCAAGTTTTACATCATTTAATCTCATTGGGCAAGAAACATTTCCCTTCATGCCTATACCTTTCCAGTGTTCCATCTTAAATTCCAATCCTTCAGATTCAAGAGGAACTAACCAGTTGTTAATTGCTCCTTCTTTTTCTGTTGATGGAGTTAAGATTAAGTAATAACTTGCGTTTGTTGCGCTTGTAACCATTGACTTAGTTCCATTAAATGTAAATGTTCCGTCATTATTATTAGTTACTTTAACTTCAGGAATATAAAAATGTGTTCCTGTTCCAAATTCTGAATAAGCTAAAGCCATAAATTTATTGTTGTTCACAATATCATCTACAACTTTTTTCTTCAATTCTTCATTGCCATTAGTTAATACTGTCATAAGTGCAACGTTGTGCATCATGTAGCATAGACCTGCTGTTGGATTGCTTTCTGCAAAAGCTAATACAGCTTGTTGATGTTCTACAGCAGTTTTTCCTAATCCTCCCATTTCTTCTGGAATAAGAAGTTTAAAATATCCTTCTTTTCCCATAGCTTCGAAAGATTCTACTGGGAATTTTCCTTCTTCGTCACTACGACGACTAAATGGTGCAATGTGTTCTTTAGCAAATTCTTTTGATTTTTCGTAAAAATTCATTTTTTACCTCCTGATAATTTTATTTACATACTTATAATACCAGCCTATTAGTTAATTGTCTACTTTTTTAATATGTTTTCTAATTTTTAAATAAGATATTAATCTATTGTAAAAACTTCTATGAGTTTGGGTATATAATATGAAACAGGAAATTTAAAAGGAGAATATAATGGTTAGAAAATTTAAAACAGCATCCGTCATAGGCGGTGGAGTAATCGGTTCGTCTTTTACATTGCTTTTTGCGATGGGCGGAATGAATGTTAAAAATTATAACAGAAGTGCCGAAGGAGAACTAAAATCTAAAAATAATATCGAAACCTACTTAAACGAATTGGTGGAAAAAAATGTAGTTTTAGAAGAAGACAGAAATATAATTCTTTCAAGAATAAGTTTTACCAATAGTCAAGAAGATGCTATCAAATACGCTGACATAATTGAAGAAGCTCTTCCAGAAAACTATGCTATAAAAAAAGAATTTGTAAAGACTTTTGAAAGTTTTTCAGATAGAGAATGCGTTCTATGTTCTGCAACCTAAGGACTACTCATTACAAAAATAGCAGAAGACGCCAAGTACCCTGAAAGAATTTTTGGAGTTCACCCCTACAACCCTCCTCACCTAATCCCTCTAATAGAGGTTTCACAAGGAGAAAAATCAGACCCAATATTGGCAGATGAAATAAAAGAACTTTTTATAAAATTAGGCAAAAAACCAATTATTATAAGAAACGAAGTTCCTGGATTTATAGCTAACAGACTTCAAGCTGTGGTATTAAGAGAGATGATGGACTTAGTTTATAAAGATGTAGTAAGTATGGAAGATGCTGAAACTGCACTTACCTTCGGTCCAGCAATAAGATGGGCGATTATGGGACCAGGACAGATATTTGAACTCGGCGGAGGTGAACGCGGACTTCAAGGACTTCTTGATCATATAGGTCCTTCTATGGAAACCTGGTTAAAAGACGCAGCCACATGGACCGAGTTTACCGATGATATAAAGAAAAAAACTGTAGACGGAGTTAAAGAAGCTATCAAAAACAGACCGTCTGATATTGGAAACACCAACGAAAGTCTTACAAAGTACAGAGATGGAATGCTCCTTGAAATCTTGAGACTACACAGAGATTTTAAAATCTAAAACGATTTAAAAGCATAAAAAGTCTCCTTACCAAATAACATGGTATGGAGACATTTTCATATTTTTTCATTACATATGTTTGCAAATTTCAAAGCTTTTGGTGAAACTCTAAAATCTAAATAATCAGTTTTAAAAATTTCACCATCAACATTGACCATAAGTTCTTTTTCAAACTCGATTCGACCCTTAGTCAGCTCTTGAAAGTAAATTAATTTATGTGAAAGATGCTTTCCTTTTTTATATTTGAAGACAAGTGGAATAAGTTTTAATAAAGACATCTCCTCCGCTAAACAGATTTCCAAAACTCCGTCACTTACATCTGCATTTGGCGATGGATTAAAACCTCCACCGTAGTAGCCGCCATTACAAATGGCACCAAGAAGAAAATCTCCTTCTAATTCTAAAGACTCACCATCCTTTTCAACATAGCATTTTAATTTGTATTTTGGTATCTTAAAAATATTTTTTAAAACCGCCCTTGGATATGCCCTCTGACCAAGCTTTGGGTTTTTCTTTAGAAGGTCATAGGCAGTCTTTAAAATTACAGTATCAAAACCAAAACTCAAAACATTTACTGAGTATCTGTCGTTCACCTTGATTAAATCGATGTTTTCAAATTTTGGATTAATAGTGTCCTCTATTTTAAAATTTTTATAGTCAAAATTTTTAGAAAAGTCATTGGCAGTTCCCGAAGGAATAAGTCCCACAGCAAACTTTGCATTAACTTTTTTCATTTCATTGACAACTTCATTTAAAGTGCCATCTCCAGAGCAAACATAAAAAATTAGTTCTTCATCATCATGGTACTGCCAGACCACTTCCTTGGCATGGTCTTTATGCTCCGTCTTTATAATTTTATATTCTAAATTATTTTCACCGTAAGAAGAAATAATACTTTTTTCAAGTTCATCAAAGTAACCACTTCCCGCCTTCTTACTCATTAAAAATAAATATCTCATTTAATCACCTTGCCATATTATAATATAAAGAAAATTTTGGTACAATTAATTCTTTTATTAATAGATACCCAGCAACGCCTTTAAAAAATTATTAAAAAAAGCGACCTAAGCCGCCTTTTACATCTTTAAAAATTTAATTGCCGTGTCTTTGAAAATACGAATTGTGTCCACATATTCATCTAGCTCAATGTACTCGTCCACCACATGGGCCTCTTTTGTTAGTCCCGGTCCATACACCAAAAGCTGTACATCGTTCGAAATATGAATAAAACGAGACAGTTCACAGGTTCCAATTAGTGGTCTTATTTGAACATTTTTGTCAAAAGCCGCTTCCTTTAAGGCTCTAATTAAATCATTGTCTTTTTGAGCCTCAGCCGGGTCCAACACTTGAATTAGTTCAAGACTTAACTTTGCACGACTTTCGTCCCTATTATTTTCTTCAATTGCCTTTTCTAAAATTCCAATGGACTGTTCTGATCCAAACTCAGGCACCGTACGAATATTCCCCTTAACAAAGGCCTTGTCCGGCACAGAGTTAATTTGAATTCCGCCTTCCATAATTGAAAACACATTTAGTGTAGAGCCCAGTTCTTTATTTTGAAAATCTTTGTTAGCCGTAACTTCGTCAAATTTTTTTTGCACCTTTTGTATAAAGTCTGCAATTGCCGTAATTGCGTTTACCCCAATCTCTGGCATTGATGAATGGGCTGCCTTTCCTTCGGCGTGAACCGCATACATAATTGACCCCTTTGATGCAAAAATCCCTTGGTTTTCTCCATCACGCTTTGTAGGTTCCGGTGTTATGATTGCATCCACATCCTTTAGGTATCCACCTTCCACAAGGTCAAGGGCTCCCTGCATTCCCATCTCTTCGCCAACGGTTCCAATGAACCAAATCTCTCCAGGAAAATCTTTTTTCTCTTCAATAAGATCAAGAAGTGCATAAATTCCAGCTGCAACTCCCGCCTTCATGTCCGCTGTTCCTCTGCCATACATCTTGCCGTCTTCAACCACACCTTCAAAAGGTGGATAGGTCCAGCCTTCGCCAGCTGCAACAACGTCAAGATGTCCAGAGATTGCAAAGACTTTGCCCTTTTCACTTCCCTTTAGCTTAACGATAACATTAGAGCGACTAGGATACGAAGGAATTATTTCCGTTTCCACATTGTCATAGCCTTCGAAAAGATTTGCAATATACTTTGCAACTTCGTCCTCTCCATCATTTACCGATTCAAATTGTATTAAGTCCCTTAAAATAGAAATATATTTTTCCATGAAATCCTCCTCTATTTTTCACTCTTACCTTCATATGGCTTTGCAGTTTTATGAGCAAGAAGCCATAGTAGTCCCGTTAAAATTGCAAAACCAATATTGATTAGCCATGCAAACCTGTAGCTTCCCGATGAATCAAAAATAAAGGAAACTAGAAGTGGTCCAAAAGCCGCACCAACTTGAGTACTTGACTGTACAAACCCGTAGGCTTCTCCATACATCTTACGTCCATAAATTGAAGAAGTTACAAGAGGTGGCAGTACCGAGCCAAGTGCAAGGCCAAAACCAAACACGATGGCAACTAGCCAAGGTCCAAAGGGTTTATCAACAAGAAGCATGGAAACAAAACTAAGGGCCAATGTGCTAGCACCAAAAATAATTGCATGATTAATACCATACTTGTCCGCAATTCGACCAAGCAATAACTTACCAAAAACTCCAACTAGTAAATAGATTGAAACTACAGTGCCTGCCACTTGAAAGCCCACCGCCTCTTGAAGCGCCGGTGGAAACTGAAGTGACGCACCATTGGCAAGGCCGTTCATAACAGTTCCAAGTAAAAGGAAAATAAAAAAGCTGCATGATAGTGATGCTCCAATGGAAAGCCCCACATTTAAAGACTTGTTAGAGTCCACTAAGCTACCTACAGACTCGTCCTCTTCCTTATATCCATATGGTTTAAGTCCCTTGTCCTCTGGCTTTAAATAAATTAAAAAGAATCCAAAGACAATTGCTAAAACCAAAATTATTAAAGCGTAGACCCTATAGGACATTCTCCAGCCCATGTTTTCAATAAGCATATTTATAAGAGGACTTAGTAGCGCACCTCCCGCAGAAATTCCCGACACTGCGATGGAAGTTGCAAGGCCCTTCTTCTCTTGAAACCAGTTGTTGATGAGCATCATCATAGGAATTTGCGCAGTGGTTATATAGGACGCACCAACCACAAAACCTAAAATATAAAAATGATACTTACTTTGAGCCATAGAATATCCAAAGACAGCTAGAGCAAAAGTAATTGCCGCCGCTGTCCAAATGCGTTTAAAATTATATTTAGTTAGCATGACAGAAATTACAGGACCAAGGAAAATTCCCACAGCTTGAGTAATGGTTCCTGTAAAGGAAAATGCAGTCCTTGAAAAGCCCAAGTCGTTAGTAACAGCAATCTGCCAGCTATTCGATAATGAGTTTACCACCGGCACATACACTCCCAAAGTGAGCGTAGTCACCACCAAAATTATCCAGGCGTAATGAAAACCGCCCTTTTTATTTAATTTATCATCCACAATTTTCACCTTCTATATTGCCCATGTGGGCAAATTAATTCTTTAATCTATTATAGTACAAATTTAGTAAGATTACATTTGTTAAAAAGTTTTTAAAAGAACCCTTGTCCCTATAGACTTGGGTTCTATTTTAATTAGCGAGAACTTTGTTTCTTCTATTAACTCAAATCTTTTTCAAAAAAACTTACGCCCATTTCTGTTGGGTTATCGTAAAGCAAAACATCTTTTCCCTCTACATTCCTTGATAAAATCAAGTATGCCATTATAATATCTCCTCCCGCGGCGAAAATATAAAACGCTCCAAGTATTGTTAAAAAACACTTCCCATGGCAAATCCTAAAATTGTTGGCACTATTCCTAAAAGGATTAGTGGCATTAGTAGTCCCAAGACATATTGTCCCTTTTTCATTGGCACTTTGCATGAGCAGTATGGCGTTAAGTACTTCCACATAAATCCAAATGCAACGTCCTTAAAGCCATTTTCAGTAAAGAGTGACCATGTAAGGCCATGCAGTAGTTCGTGTATTACAATAAACACCATGGATGTAATTATAAAAAACATAAATTTTTTTATATCAAGCAAAAAATTTATAAAATCATCTATGGAATAAAGTTTCACATAGAATTTAAAAATCAAATACATTATTGGTGCGAAGATGAAGAGCACAATTATATTTGCTTTAACTATGCCCATACCTACTTTTGTTTCTTCATATTCTTTTTCAAAAAGTTCTTTGGAAACTCTATTAAAAATTTCTATTCTTATTTTTTCGTCCTTTGTCATATATTCCTCCCTATTCATTATATGGAAGAAAAGTCTTATTGTCCATATTTTTGCACTTTTCAAACAAAAAACTGTTGAGGTTTTGTTCATACCCAACAGTTCCTTTTTTTATTATTTTAATTTGTAACAACAATCTTTACTAGATATTTGAACATTTATACTCTATCCCCAATACTTTGTATCAACAGTTCTAAAGCGTATTGCTTCAAGCAAATGCTTTTCTTTTATCTCTTCGCTTTCATCAAGGTCTGCAATGGTTCTGCAAAGTTTAAGAATTTTATTGATACTTCTGGCTGAGAATTTATATTTTTGGTACGCCGCTTCTAGTAATTCGTTTAAGTTGTCGTCAAGTTTAACATATTTTTTTATAAGTCTATTGTTCATTTGACCATTGGTCTTGGTCTTTTCCCCTTTGAAACGCTCTCGTTGAATATTTCTCGCCTTCACTACTCTTTTTCTAATCTCTTTGGATGGCTCTTCTGGCGTTTTATCCCTTAAGTCCTTTAGCTTTACTGGCTTAACATCCACATGTATGTCGATTCTATCAAGGATTGGTCTGGATATCTTTCCAAGGTATCTTTGTATTTGTGACGCGCTACATGTGCACTCGTGTTCCTCTGAACCGTAGTATCCACATGGACATGGATTTGCCCCCGCTATAAAAAGGAAGTTTGCAGGGTAAGTAAGAGTTGCGTTAGCACGGGAGATGGTTATAGTCTTTTCTTCCAGTGGTTGTCTCAAAACTTCTATGGTTGATTTTGGAAATTCTGGAAGCTCGTCAAGAAATAGTGCACCATTATGGGCCAGGGAAATCTCTCCTGGTTTTGGAATTCGTCCTCCACCTATGATGGACACCGATGAGCTGGTGTGGTGTGGCGCTCTAAATGGTCTTTTCTTTACAAGTCTATTTTCTTTTAGCTCGCCGCTAACTGAATATATTTTTGTACATTCCATGGATTCTTCAAAGTCCAGTGGTGGTAGGATTGTAGGAAGTCTCATTGCTGCCATTGTCTTTCCCGCACCTGGTGGCCCTATCATAAGCAGATTATGTTCTCCTGCCGCTGCAATTTCCATGGCTCTTTTTAAATTTTTTTGTCCTTTTATTTCTGAAAAGTCTATGTCGTATTCTACTTCTTCTTCAAAGTCGCTAAACACGTCTTCGTTAAACGGTTCTATGTCTATATTTTCGTTTAGATAGTCCACGAGGTTTGTAAGATTGTCCACTGGGATTATGTCAACGCCTTTTACTAATGAACACTCTTCTTTGTTGTCCACGGGAACTATTATTTTTTCAAAGCCCATTTCCTTTAGTGATATTGCCATGGGCAGTGCTCCGTCAACTGACATTAATCTTCCATCTAGGGCAAGCTCGCCTATAAATGCAATGTTGTCCTTTGGCTCTTTTATTATGGTTCCATAGGCTGTAAGGATTGATATTGCAATTGAAATATCTAGCTGAGAACCTTCCTTCTTTAAGTTTGCCGGCGCAAGGTTTATGGTGATCCTTCCAACGGGAAATTTAAATCCGGAGTTTGTTATTGCTGAACGCACTCTCTCTTTTGCTTCTTTAATTGATACATCTGCCAGCCCAACTATATTAAATGCTTGAAGTCCTCTTGCAATATCTGCTTCAACTTCTACTTTATATCCTTGTAAACCTTCAAGAAAACAGGTGTATATCTTTGAATACATAATAACTCCTTAGTCTAAAAGCTCTATCTTGTCGCCCTTTTTAATAGGCCCTCCCTTTAATACTTTTGCAAAAATTCCTTCCGTTGGCATGATACAGTTGCCAACTTTTTGTTTTATTGCACAGCCCTTATGGCATTTTTTTCCAATTTGTGTAACTTCTAAAAGGCTATCTCCTATTTTAAACTTTGTTCCAACGGGAATTTCGTGTAGAACTAGTCCCTTTGTTGTAATATTTTCTGCAAAGTCTCCGTCTTTTAAGTCCGGTAGTCCCATGGCCTTCATCTTGTCTATGCTTTCAACTGCAAGTAAACTTATTTGTCTATGCCAGTCGCCTGCATGGGCGTCTCCTTCCAGTCCAAAGTTTTCTATTAAATTTCCAACTTCTACTGGCGTTTTTATTACGCCTTTTTCCTTTGAGATGTTTACGTCTATTACTTCTCCAACGCCTCTTTTGTAGTGGCCGGACTTTCCTCCAACTTTTTCCACTAATTTCACTTCCTCTATTACCATGCCTCTGTCTATGGCCTTGCACATGTCGTATATTGTTAGGGCTGCAGTGGAGCACCCTACCAGTGCTTCCATTTCAACTCCAGTTTTGCCTGTGGTCTTTGTTGTGCAGTATATGTCTATGCAGTCTTCTTTTACTTCGAACTCTATATCCGCTCCCGTTAGTAGTATGGTGTGACACATGGGAACTTGTTGCGGAGTGTTCTTTGCTCCCATAATCCCGGCAACTTGCGCCACTGAAAGCACATCTCCTTTTTTTATTCCACCACTTTTTATCGTTTCAATGGTTTCTCTTTTCATTCTTATGGTTGCCTTTGCCGTAGCAACTCTAAGGGTATCGTCCTTTGAGGACACGTCCACCATCTTGGCTCTACCCTGTTCATTTATATGAGTTAATTCCATTTATCCTCCAATTTCATTCATGTCGGTTTCGTTGTACTTTCCCTGAATTAAAGAATGTCTCTCGGGCTTTTCATTAACGGCCTGTAATATAACTTTTTTTATGTCTTCGCCATTTCGAAGTGGCGTCTTAATATCCACTGTCTTTTTAGAGTGAAGACATAGTACTAAATTGCCCTTAACTGTAAGTCTTAGTCTGTTACAGTTTTTGCAAAAGTTACATGATATTGGGTTTATAAATCCAATTTCTCCCTTGTAGCCATCTATTTTATAATAATTCGCCGGTCCTGATCCTATGCTTTCTTTGACCGGTTTTAAATTGCCACATAAATTTATAAGTTCTTCATTTGAAATGTAGTCGTCTCTATTTTTTATGGCTTCTCCAATGGGCATTAGCTCAATAAATCTTACGATAATGTCTTCATCTTTCGTAAGTTCTAAAAAGTCTTTGTACTCGTCAAGGTTAAATGACCTTTGTACCACCGTGTTTATTTTTATTGGTTTTATGCCATACTTTTTGCAAGCTTCGATGCCTTCTATAACGTCTTGTAATTTGCCACCTCTTGTAATGTAGCTATATCTATCTTCTTTTAAACTATCTAGAGAGATATTCACTCTATTTAGTCCCGCTTCTTTTAAGTCTTTCGCCATGTCCTTTAAGAGGATTCCATTTGTGGTCATTGAAATATCTTCAATGCCCAGCTCTTTTATTCCCCTTATTAAGTCCACAACGCCATATTTTACCAGTGGCTCCCCACCGGTAATTCTAACTTTTTTTATGCCCAGCTCTTTGAAGGCCTTTACTATTTCTATATATTCATCAATTGTAAGTACTTGCCTGGAGTCCACCTTGTGAAAACCGTCTTCCGGCATGCAATACCTACATCTTAAGTTGCATCTATCTGTAACGGAAATTCGGAGATAATCTATCTCTCTTCCAAATCTATCCTTCATATTCTCACCTATTTTAATTATAACATAGGTTACTTAATCATAAGCCTGTGAACCTTTGGTCTTAAGTTGAGACCGAAGGCGTCTTTTAATCTTAAAATTTCTTCCTGTGATGTGGTTGATATACCTTCATATTTTGAAACTTCCACAACTTTTCCATTAACTTTTACATCTTTATATGGTGAGTGGTTAATTAGTATGCCATTTAGTGTTATGCTACCAAGTTTTTCTCCCTCTTCTTCAAGCATGGCTATTCCCTTTAGCTGTGGCGCATCTTCGGATAGCACTTCGAAACTTTTTAAACTATAAAAGTAGTCGCCATCCAAAGTTTTAAACTTGTCCAAGTAGTCTGCTATATCTATTTCTATTACCTCTTGGTCTTCTGCCTCTTCATCTTCCACTTCGTAATCTTCCTCTATGTCTTCTTCATTAAAACTCTTTTCTATTTCTCTAAGAAGCTCTTCATAATCTTTTCTATCTAAATAATAAAGGGTTTCGTCCTTTTGATAAAAAACTATATCATCGCCGATTTTTTCCAAGTCATTTTCAATTATCTTTTGAATTTCTTCATCACTTAATTTAACTTTGGAATTATCGTCCAGTAATTTTGAATTATTTTTTTCCACCACAATATTATTTTTTGTGAAGGTATTTTTATATTTCACTTCATAGGACACTACAGTTCCTCTTTCGTTTTCACCAAATGCTAGACGAACTGGTCCGTTGTAGCTTTCAAGGCCCAAGTCTCCTATTTGTACTTTTTTAAGACTTTCTTTTGACGGATCTTTTGTAAATTCTATAAAGTTTTCGTCGTTTATTACTATGTAGTAAATCGACCTTGCAATTAATTTGTTTTGGTAGTAGTCCCCCTGGTTTATGACCTTCCTTGACTCCGTCTTAACGCCTAAAATAAGTACGGTTATTATGGAAACTAAAAGCATAAAAATAATAAGGGTGTAAATTGAAATATATCCTCTAGTCTTCTTCACTTTGCCCCTCCACAAATATGCCTAGTGTGCTTTCTTTATTTGTTCCACTTTCGTCAAAGGAAAAGTTTAACTCTATGTAGTTGGAAGCTCTATCAAAGAAAGTTTTATCAATGGACTCTACATTTTCACAAATAGTGTTGGTGCCTTGGTAATAAAGCTTTCCCTCTTCTTCAATGGGAAGGTAGCTACTGTAAAGCACCCTTTGAAGCTTGTCGTTATTTAAATAGTAATACACATAATCGTGGCTATATTCCTCCATGTCCTTATATGGAAGTATTTCTATTACAAATCCTAAGTTGTTGGAGCGAAGTCTTTGGGGAAACTCACTTTCCTCATAAACTTTGTAGGACCTTGAAATCTCCTTTTCTATATAGCTTTGGGCATAGCTGATGGACGACTTCTTTTTATTATATTCAAAGTCGGTTTTCAAAATATTTAGTGAAAATCCCATCAAAACTGCTATGACTGAAAGGATTACAAGGGATATTGCCATGGCAAGGATAACTTCAAGCATTGTAAAACCCTTGGTCTTTTTATTTAGGAAGGATGGTTTCATAAACTTGTTCCCTTTCGCTATTTTTATCTAATACTTTAACTTTTAGCTTCTTAAAATCGCCAAGTGAAGTTATGTCGTAACTCACAACATATTTTTCATCTTCCGGTATGGAAATTGTACTGTCTGTGGAAATATCTGCAATTATTTTTTCTGTAATGGTTTTTGAATAATTCGTAAACTCCAAGTAGTTCTTTTGTCTATTTCGAAGGTTTGAAATATTTCCCAGGGCTGGAAGGGTAAATGCAACTATAATACTTAATACAAAAAGTGCCACAAGGCATTCTAATAATGTAAATCCTTTAAATTTCTTTTTCAACAAGATTCACCTTCCCTGTGGCAACTTCAATAGTAATAATGTATTCCTTTTTTTGTCCGAGAATGTAATATGTTCCCGCTTTGCTTGGCGCTCCCGTAGTGGTAAAGCGAAAGCTATTTCGTTCTAGCACTTGTAATTTATTTAAGTCTAGCTTATCCACCACTTCATAACCCTTGTTAACTTGCACCATGTTTTCATTTCTAGAAAATGTTACGGTATGAACATATCCACTTGTAATGGACGCGTTTCTCGCTTCGTTTATGGTCCTTAAAACCGACTGGATTTCAATTTTCTCTTGATAATTTGTTAAAAAATCGTACCTAAGCGACCCAACTCCAACCAATAGTGCCAATATGGCAATGGTTAAAATAAGTTCAATTAATGTAAATCCCTTTGTCTTTTTCATAATTAATTAAAGTAAATATCTAAATATTTTCCATGTTCTTCATCTACAAAGCCATATCTTGAGTCTTCGTTTGGAAATATCTTATATCTATTGTCGCCAATTCCAGACACCTTTCCACGATAGATTTGACTTCTCTTAACACGAATAAAGTAAATCCCTCCGCCGGATCCTTCAGCTATAATATTGTCAGTATTGTTGGAATAGAACTTGTAGATACTATCCGATGAGACAATTTTTTTCTTATACTTCTCTTCGCCCTTTGGATTTATGTCAATATACATAATCTTTAGGGACTCTCTGTCATAGATATCGGTATATGAAGAAAAGATTCCATTTTTTAGTGCAATAAATGAAAAGAACTGTTCCGACGGCTCTATGGGAATTTTTTCCACATTGTTATCTTCATCAACAAGATAAAAATAACTGTTATTCTTGTCCTTGCCTTGAGCAATTAGACGGTCGCCGCTGCTATAAATCCTATCTTGTATCTCGTCCACAAAGTCAAATGAAAATATATCATTTGAACTTTCATCAAGTAGCGGAGATACATTGTACTTACCATCTTTCAAATTAAGATAGTATAGGTCATCAAAAGCATACAAAAATTTTGGTGCAAACTTTTGTTTTTCCAAAGTAATTACTAAGGTAATCCCACCGTCTTGAAGTTTTCCAATGGAATAAGTTTTGTTTTCAATACTTTTCCCAAAGAAAGGATCTGTAGGTGTATTATTTGTTGGCAACGTTTTGTTTTCAGTTTTATGCTTTGTCTCTTCAGTGGCCTGTACGGTTTCTTTAGACTTATTTTCGGTTTCTCCAATATCTGTAGCTTCCGCTCTCTCATTAAAAAAATCTTTTCCGCCATCGCCAAAACTAATGTAAATATCCCCTTGATAAACGATAAGGTCGTGAATTTTCATTCCCTTTTGGAAGTTATATCTCTTAACTTCCCTTTCAGCTTGGAAGTCATAAATCATAAGGGAATCTACTATTTTGTCACTGTCCTCGTCCTTTACATCATGAATTAAGATATAGAGTCTATTCTTATATGCCTTTAGAATTTCATACTCTTCTTCTATTTTAGGAAGCTCATACTCAATCATGCTATAGTCTACATCCATGTCTTGAACGGTATATTCTTCCTTTTCAACTTCTTTAACCTGCTCCCTTGAACAGGCGATTGTAATTAACACCATTAAAAAAATAAATACTTTAAGTAGTTTTTTCATGCTATCATGCCCTTTACTATTTCCAGTATGATAAAAGACGAAGCGATTATTGGAACAAAAGCAATCTTCATCTTCCTATCTCTCTTCTTTAAGTATATCACGAGGGCAACTAAACCACCTACCACAGACATAAGAAAAAGAAAGATTGTGGTTTCGTAAAAATTCAAACTTAGGTTTAAACATATAATAAGTAAAATATCTCCAAACCCGGCGTACTCTTTTCTGCTTAACATATAACCTATTATAAGAAGAAGGATTGAGATAATAATTTTATAGATTACTTCTTCCTTAAACCAAAAATTGTAATAGGATAAAATAGCACATAGAAAAAACACGCCTAGTATATGTGAATAGTAGATGTCTTTTGTTTTAAAGTCAATTATGGACATGGCAATTAGTAGTGAAATTAAAGTGGCCATAAAAATTCCTTTATAAAAATCATCCACAAATGCATTTACCATTACGAATAAAAAACCAAAAAGAATTTCAGAAATAGGATACTTTATGGAAAGTTTTTTATTGCAACAGCTACTTCGCCCCCTTTGAAATAAGAAGGACAGTATGGGAACGAGATTATAAAAGTGAAGCCTTTTATGACAGTGGTCACATACTGAAAATGGTTCTGTTATAGGGTGAGAAGTTTTTCTCATAATTTGAAGATTCAAAAACGACCCCATAACAGAACCAAGTATAAAGGAGAAAAAATTCATTATTCTTTTAGTTCAATGATTCCCGGGGAAACTTCAACATCGCCTTTATCTGTAATTGTAACAGTATAATCTTGTCCAGCTTCGCCGCTAAGTTCGGTTATTCCCTTTGGAACCTTTGGATAATTCTTTACATATTCCTTGTGACTTGCATCCCCTGGCCAAGTTGCAGCCCCTCCACCATTTGCAACATAGTTAAGCGCCGCCGACTCAAGCGCCCTAACATTTGCATTGTGGGCAGTTATTACAGACTTTCTCTTAGAGTTGTTGTACTTAGGTAGTGCAATTGCCGCAAGCACTGCAAGGATTGCTATTACAATAATCAGTTCAATTAATGTAAATCCCTTTGTCTTTTTTCTGATAAGTTTTTTCATAGTTCCCCCTTAAAAGTTATATGAATTTATTAAATCAAACATAGGAGTGGCAATGGAAATTACTATAAATCCAATTATTATGGCCATCACTATGATGATTGCAGGCTCAAATATCCTTAGCATGTTGTCTATGGCGTAGTCACTCTCTTCGCTGTAGTGAGTGGAAATAACATTTAATATATCGGAAAGCTCTCCTGTTTGTTCACCGACTTCAATCATTGATGAAAATAGTTTTGGAAGCTCTTTTATTTCGTGAAAAGTTTCAGAAATACGTTTTCCATTTTGAATTTCTAAAATCCCCATCTTTATTCTCTCTTCTAAATATCTATTACCAATGCCTTCAGAGATTATTGAAACCGCATCAATAAAATTAAGACCTGCATTGGTTGAAATTGAAAGGGCCATGGCAATCTTCCCCGTTAGGACCTTTGAATAATTCTTTCCAACTATGGGAATTTTAAATTTAAATTTATCTACTGCCAGTTTAAATCCAGTCTTCTTATAGAGTAGCACAAATATAAAAATGAATATTAAAATAGCAACCAACAGCGTGGCGCCGTGATTGTTAAAAAATGAAACTATTACAATTAAAACTTTCGTGGACTTAGGAAGTGTGTTTTCGCTTTCCCTAAACAAGTCCAAAAAGGTTGGCATAACATATGTAAAAATAAAAAACAAAACACAAATTGCAGTTAACATTAAGATAATCGGGTACACCAAAGCGCCCTTTACCTTTTTGTCAATCTGATCCGTCCTCTTGTAGTAGAGAGAAAGATTTTTAGAAATTTCTTCAATCCTTCCCGTCTCCTCTCCAGTTTTAATCATGGTAATAAAAAATTCTTCAAAATTCCCATGCCTGGAAAAGCTCTCAGAAAGGCTATGACCCATTAGAAGATCGTTATACACTTTATTTAAAATATAATTTAAACTCTTAATCTCCCTTTGGTCCTTAAGAATGTAAACCGCATCTTCAGAATTAATCCCCGCCTTTAAAAGTGAAGAGAATTCATTTAGGAAGATGGATAGGTCCTTATTATTTTGTTTTATGTAAATTGGTTTATTAAGTACTTCTTTAAAAGCTTTAAAATCAATCATCATACTATAGAAAGATTGGCAAGCTCTTCAAAGGAAGTGTTTCCCTTTAAAAACTCAACGCCACCCTTGTACTGTAAATTTTTAATATCCTTTTTCTTGCCCAGCGCCTTAAGAGCGTCTAAATTGACATCAGGTTCAATAAGCTCCCTAAAATCCTTGTCAATAATAACTATTTCAACAAGGGCCTTCCTTCCAAGATATCCTTCATTGCAGTGTTCACAGCCACATGGCTCATAAACCTTTGTGGGAAATTCAGAAATGCCTATGGATTTTAAATAGTCAATTCTTTCCGAACTTAAAGAAACTTCCCTCTTACAATTAGGACATAGTAGACGAATAAGCCTTTGAGATACAACACCTCTTAGACTTCCCTAATCAAATAATCCTCAACACCCATGTCAAGTAGCCTTACAATGGCAGAGTAGGCGTCATTAGTATGTAAAGTTGAAAAAACTTTGTGCCCGGTAATGGAAGACCTAACGGAAATTTGTGCAGTCTCCTTGTCTCTGGTTTCACCAACTAAAATTATCTCTGGGTCTTGACGTAAAATTGCACGAAGAGCATTTGAAAAATTAATGCCCGCCTTTTCATTTATCTGAATTTGGTTAATACCAGAAATCTTAAATTCAACTGGATCTTCAACAGTGATAATATTTACCCTGTCGTTATTTAATTCCCTTAAAAGAGAATACAAAGTTGTAGTCTTGCCACAACCAGTTGGCCCAGTTAAATAGATAAGACCATTATCAACCTTTGCCAGGTTTAAAAGCTTATACATATCCTCTTCATTAAGTCCAAGGTTTTTCAAACTTATTTTGTTCTCGTCTTTTTCAAGAATTCTTAGTACAACCTTTTCCCCATAGATAGTTGAAATTGTAGAAACACGAATATCCACATTCACATTCTCATAATCAAAATTAAAAGAACCGTCCTGTGGAAGCCTCTTCTCCGCAATGTTAAGCTTAGACATTACCTTTATTCTACTAACATACCTCTCATACTCTAGCCTAGAAATAGCATCTTCAGTGTATAGCCTTCCGTCAATACGAAATCTAACCCTTACACTTTCAGCAAATGGTTCAATATGAATATCAGAGCAGCCCCTTTGAACAGCTTTAAAAATCAATTCATTTACATTTAAAATAATATCATCTGGCTTTTCAACAAGCTTTTCTTTTCTTTTAATCATAATAACCACACTTTTAAAAAATATTAAAGAGTACATCTATATGGTAGCATGATAAATTATAAAAATCAACAATATTTTTATATTTTTGCGGCAAAGTGTTGTGGTTTTATAATTAATATTTTATGATGAGATATCTTTTTTATTACATTAGAATAATAAAATTTAATTCATTAATTTGTGTGACTATTAGAATTTTTGATTTTTACTTATTAATACTTAAAAAATCTCTAAGTCTACTGCTGCTAGGATTATTTAAAACCTCTTCAGGGCTACCATCTTCTGCAATTTTTCCATTTTCCATGAATAAAACTCTCGTAGCCGTTTCCTTTGCGAAATTTATTTCATGTGTAACTATAATCATAGTTACTCCAGTAGTTGCCAGTTTTTTTATTGTACTTAAAACTCCTGCTACTAGCTCAGGGTCTAGTGAAGATGTTGGTTCATCTAAAAGTAAGATATCCGGCTTAACAGATATAGCTCTCGCAATTCCGACTCTTTGTTGTTGTCCTCCTGATAACCTAGATGGATACTGATCTTTTTTTTCAAGCATTCCTACCATCTCTAAGGAATCTAACGCTATCTTCTCAGCCTCTTCCTTATTAATTTTGTGCACTAATCTAAGTGCTTCCATTACATTTTCTAGTACAGTCATGTTCTTAAATAAATTATAATGTTGAAACACCATCGCTGTATGCTTTCTTATTTCTGTAATATCTTTTTTATTATAATTAGAGGCATCTATTGAAGATCCATTTAATGTTATTATCCCTTCGTCTGGTATCTCTAAATAATTTATACATCTTAACATTGTTGATTTACCAGTTCCAGAAGGTCCAATTACAGCTACGATTTCTCCTTTAAAAATTTCAAGATCTATTCCATTTAATACTTTAATATTTTGTCCAAAGCTTTTTTTTAAGTTTTCTATCTTAATTATAGGTTTGTTTTCGCTCATAATAGCTCCCCTTTTTATAAATATACATTTCAATAATTACATTTTATCACAAAATAATAAATAATTCTTAGTTTAATTGTTAATTTGGTTAATTTATTGACATTGAAGATTAGTGGTGCTAATCTATACTCATAAGATTAATCAAATAATGTTGGAAAGGATAGTGTAATGAATCAAGCTTTTTTTGACGTTAATTATTTTCTTAGTGTTTTTGTTAAGATATTGTCAGCAATTAATATAACTTTATCTTTGGCTTTAATATCGTTAGTATTATCGCTTATTATTGGTGTTTTTTCAGCTATTTCGGAATTTTACAATGTAAAATTCTTTAAAAGTTTAAGTAGAGTTTATGTATCTATATTTAGAGGAACTCCTGTAATTCCTCAACTTTTTTTCTTTTATTTTGGAATAGCTTATTTTAGCGAAACAGTTAGAAACTTATCAGCTTTTACTGCAACAGCCATAGTACTAAGCCTTAATATGGGATCTTACATGTCTGAAAATATAAGAGGAGCTTTGAAAGCCATCGATAAAGGGCAAATTGAGGCCGCTGAATCTTTAGGTATGTCTAATTGGCAAACAATGAGAAGAGTTCTTGCTCCACAGGCCTTTAGAATTGCTTTCCCTTCATTGTTTAATAATTTTATAGATCTTATAAAAGGCTCTTCTATTTCCTTTGTTGTTGGAGTTCCAGATATCATGGGCATGGGGAAGATTGAGTCTGCAAAGACCTTTAGATTTTTTGAAGGGTACGCTAGTGTAATGCTTATATATTGGTGCATTATTAATCTATTAACTATTCTTCAAAGAAAACTAGAGTTTAGATTAAATTCTAAGTATTAATAATTTAAGGAAGGTGTTTAAATTTGGAAAAAAACAGAGTTTTTTATTATTTTGAAGAAATATCAAAAATCCCAAGAGAATCTTATAATGAAGGAGCTATAGCTGATTATCTCTTAGAATTTGCCAAAGATCATAATCTAAAAGCATTTAAAGACGAACATCTTAATGTAACTATTGTAAAGGAAGCTGATAAGGGCTATGAAAATAGACCGGGCATTATTTTACAAGGCCACACTGATATGGTTTGTGAAAAAACCATTGAATCTAGTCATGACTTTGCCAAAGATCCTTTAGAATTAATTTATGATGAGAATTTTTTAAAAGCAAAAGATACTTCTCTAGGGGCTGATAATGGAGTAGCTATAGCTTATGCTTTAGCAATATTAGAAGATAAAACTTTAAAAACTCCAAAATTAGAATTTGTTGCAACATCAATGGAAGAAGTAGGTCTTTTAGGGGCAAAAAAATATGAGCCAGGCCAAATAACAGGAAAATACCTATTAAATTTTGATGCAGAAAGAGAAGGTCGTTTAATTTGCGGATGTGCTGGAGGCATGACAATAAAGTTGTTTTATGATTTAAATTGGCTAGATGTCGAAGGTAATGTATATTCTATTGCACTTTCTAATTTAAGAGGTGGACACTCAGGAATGGATATCCATCAAGACATATTAAGCTCAATTAAGTGTGGCGGAGAGCTAATGGCAAAAATCATGGAAGAAAATAATATCAATATTATTGATATAGATGCCGGAAATAAACACAATGCCATCCCAAGAGATCTATATATAAAGTTTTCTTCAGACAAAAAAATAAATTTTGAAATTTTAAATGATTTAATTCATAAGTTTAAAGAAAAAGAAACAAATATGGCTGTCGACTTTGAAGATTATGGAGAACTTAAAGTTAACGCTATAGATAAAGAAATTTCTAAAAATGTTATCAGCGCTATTAACTCAATACCACATGGGCCTTATGCATTTTTAGATGATCCATTTTCAGATGTAGTAGATACTTCTCTTAATCTTGCAACAATAAATATTATTGACAATAAAATTGTTTTTTACATCTCAATAAGAAGCATAAATCTAGATGTAAATAATGAATTAGCAGACAAAGTTGAAAAAATAGCTTTAGATACTAATGCAAATATAGAAAAAACTAAACCTTCTAAGGGATGGGCTTTTGATGAAAATTCAAAATTAAGAGATATAACCCTTGAAGCCTATAAAGAGTTTACAGGAAAAGATATGAAAGTTACTATAATACACGCTGGCATTGAAACAGGTATATTTGCCGATAAATATCCAGGATTAGATCCAATATCTTTTGGCCCTAATATATACAATCTTCATTCGCCTGATGAAAAACTAGATATAGCTTCTACAAATAGAATATACGAATTTATTAGATACTTAATAACTAAACTTTCTAAGGAGGAACAAAATGCGTAAATATATTTTAGCAGCAGCGCTAGTAGTATTATCCAGTATAGTATTTACAAGCTGCAAAAGTCAAAACACTGCCCCTACTAATGCTGGTGCGGCTGAAAATTCGAATAAAAAAACAATAGTGGTAGCTTGTTCAAATACTGCTGAACCTTATTCATTTGTTGATAATGGAGAACACAAAGGTTTTGAAGTTGACTTATGGAATGAAATAGGAAAAAGAACCGGATATGAAATTAAAATGGAAACAATGGGATTTAGTAGTATTTTTGGAGCAGTAGACTCTGGAAAAGTTGACTGTGCAAGTAACTATTTTGGAAAGTCTAAAGAAAGACTAAGCAAATATGATGCAACTACTTCATATGGTCAAGAAGAAGTTAGTTGTGCAGTTTTAGAAGAAAACAATGAAATAAAGTCTGCAGATGATTTAAAAGGAAAAAAAGTTGCCGTCGCAGAAGGTTCATGGGGACAAGCAATTGCAAATGAAGTTTCTAGTCAATATGGCTTTGAGGTAGTGGTTTTTGGTGATGGAACTAGTGGTGTACAAGATTTATCGCTAAAAAGAGTTGATGCTTGGCTTGACTCTCATATAACTTTATCATTTGACTCTGAAAAAGCAGGAGTAAAAATCAACATTATTCCTCCTGCATTTGAATCTACTGAAATTGGAGCTTTTTTCAGAAAGGATGATCCTGATTCAAAAAAGAAACTCGATGATGTAAATAAAGCCATTAAGGAAATGCTTGATGATGGAACTATTAAAGAGATAAGTGAAAAATGGTTCTTCACAGATGTTACTAAGAATTTAAAATAATATTATAACTAGCCTAATAAAATTCTTATATGGAGTCTTATACATTTAACTCTAGAGATATTTGCTATTTATCTTATGTTAATTATTTGTATATTTTAATAAAATTTGATAAAAATAGTTTTAAATCATTACCACCCGCCAAACGGGTGGTTTTTTCATGGGCTATAAGCTTGATTGATACCAAACAGAATTTAAGGGCGTTGATTAGTATTAACTCATTCAAACCTAACTGTTTTTTGCTAATTTAGCCTATCTCTGAAAAGGATTTATGATTTTAATTATTCAAAAGGAGCTGTGCACTCTTTTACAATCAATTTATAAAGTGCTATATCATGTTAATCTTGCTCTCTTGTGTATTGCACTATTTTTTTACTAACCACTAATTTAATCACATTCTTATTCATCTTCTTCTTTTTCATATGAAATAAGTTCTAACCTTAAATAATCTATAGAAATCTATCGTAAGCTTTATAATGATTTGATTTGTTCTTTAAATATTTTTTTATTTATTTTAAACTTTTGAATTTCGATTCCCTTTATGCTATAATCCCTATGTAAGATTTATTTATTTTATTGATTTAGCTTATATAGCAAATGATTTTAGTGAATAAAAATTTTATATAGTCTACTAAAGACTCCTCATACTGCAGGTGTCTAAATTTTAATTTTTTTATGATATTTTTTTGACACTGGTTAGTATTGCTTTAATCTTTAAAGCAGCGGCGTTTAAGTCGGTTTACTTTTTTCATTATGTTTTATGAGTTATGTTGATAAGACTTACATAATAACTGTTTCAATAAAAGAAAGGAAGGTGATAGTGTTGAGTGAAAAGAAATTTAATATGGATACTTTTGTAAACAGTGTTTCTGTTAAAAATGTGGGCTTCTGCTATAAAGGCAGCGAAAAAAGAATATTTACAAATGCTAATATGGAAGTTCCTAGCGGACAGTTCTGTTGCTTACTTGGTCAATCAGGCTGTGGTAAATCTACTCTTTTAAGACTTATTGCAGGACTTGAAAAACCAACAAATGGAGAAATCTTTTTTGGGGGAATCCCACATAGAGGACCTGGTCTTGAAAAAGGTGTAGTATTCCAAGATTATGGTCTTTACCCTTGGATGAGTACAGGGAAGAATATAGAGC
This sequence comes from Mediannikoviicoccus vaginalis, assembly GCF_928097925.1. Classification (GTDB taxonomy): domain Bacteria; phylum Bacillota; class Clostridia; order Tissierellales; family Peptoniphilaceae; genus Mediannikoviicoccus; species Mediannikoviicoccus vaginalis. The sequence continues at coordinate 1,465,609 of NZ_CAKMRI010000001.1, read as the reverse complement.
TTGCTATTGAACAAAGATATCCAAAAATGAGCAAGCAAGAAAAGGAAGAAAAGGCAAAAACATGGATTGAAAAGGTTGGACTAAAGCCTGAAGTATACAATATGCTTCCAAAGGAACTTTCTGGTGGTATGAGACAAAGATGTGCTATTGCTAGAGCCTTTGCAATAGACTCCCCTATTTTACTTATGGATGAACCTTTTGGAGCTCTAGATGCGGTTACTAGATCTAATCTTCAAGATATGTTACTTGAGCTATGGAGAGATGCAAATCCCAAAAAAACAGTGTTCTTCGTAACACATGATGTTGATGAATCTCTTCTTCTTGCAGAAAGAATTTTTGTAATTGGGCAAGGTAGTAATGACATAGTTTTCGAAACTAAAGTTTCCGACGAACAAAGACTAGTTAGAGGAAGGGACGACAATCTTAAAACAATTGAGCTTAGAAACGAGCTTATACATCAAATAAATGAAGACGTTCAAAGTATGGCGGAACAAAATGAAAGGAACGAAGATAATGAAAAACAAATCTAAATACTTAGCATTGGGTTTAGCTTTAACCATGACTTTAAGTGCATGTGCTAATCCTGATAATCAAAAAAACAACAACGAAGGTACTGGTAATAAGACTGAAGTATCTAGTAAGGATAACGGCGGAAAGAAAGACTTTTCCGATAAGTTAAATGGCGAAGATGGCGTTGTTCGTTGGGTCAGAGGATACTCAGGAAACCTAATGATGACAATGGCTGAACATAATGGCTACTTAGAAGAATATGGCTTAAAGGTTGAACAAATTCCTATGCAAACTACAGATGAATCTTTTGCTGCAGTTGCTGGAAACCAAGTTGATATAGTTTCAAATGCAGGTACCTCAACTCCACTTCAAAGAATCGCTAAAGGTGACGATTTACAAATATTTGGTGGCCATATGGTTGAAGGAGCAGTTTTCCTAGTTGGAAGACCTGAAACTGAATATAAAGATTTAAGTTCATTAGTAGGAAAAAAAGTAGCTGGAAATCCTGTTGATTATGTACTTAGTGGTCCATTACTTGAAATGGGTTATGATCCTATTAAAGATGTTGAATGGGTTCAGATAGGTAAAGCTGCCGATGCAATAACCGCTTTAAAAAACGGATCAGTTGATATTGCATCAGTTGGTACATCTATGGCTCACCAAATTAAAACTGATAAATCATTAAAAGAATTAGCAAAACATGGCGATATAATGGATAAATACTCTTGCTGTAGAATGGAAACAGCTTCAAGATTTATTAATGATAAACCTAATACAACAAAGGCTTTAATTAAAGCACTTCTTAGGGGTATGAGAGATTATGAAAAAGACCCTAATGCTGCATCTCAACTACTTGCAGATGAATTAGATGTGCCTCTAGAATTTGTAGAAGCTTATACATTAGACTCAGGATATGAAATTCACCCTGACCCACTATATAATTCATGCGTAAGAGCTTGGGCTTATCTTGATGAACTTGGATTCTTAGATGAAAATGCTAAAAACATTGATTTAAGAGATCATATTACTGTTGATTTGTATAAAGAAGCACTAGATGAAGTTATTGAAGAAGTAGGAGACGAAGATCCTGAATATTGGGAAAAACAAAAGAAATACTTCGAAGAAAATAACAGCATGTACTACAACAAAGACGAAGAAAAAGAATATTTCCAACATATGAAAGACACTATAGAAGAAAACAGAGCTAAAAACGCTCAAAATAAATAAGATAGTTATATTTTAGGAGAGTAAAATGTCAAAAGTAATAAATTTAATCAAAAAATATTGGATAACCGTATTTATTCTAATTCTATTAATAATCGGTTATGCAATAATGGCTAATAGACAATTACTAGACCCATTCTTATTCCCTTCAACCCAAGAAATTCACAAATCTTTTGCAGATAATGGAAAAACCATGTTTATGAACATGCTTTCTTCATTTAAACTGCTTTTCCCTTCCCTATTTATTGCGGTTATAATTGCACTCTTAATAGGTGTTCCATTGGGATTAAATAGAAAAGCTAGAGAAGTTATGATGCCAATAGTATATAGCTTTAGTGTAATACCTGCACTATTGTTATCACCTTTCTTACTACTGCTTGCTCCAAGTCTTGCAGCTGCTTCAAGAATAATGATAATATACAATGTTATTTGGCCAACTTGTTTTGGAGTAATATTTGGGATTGCATCCATTGATAAAGCATACTTGGATACAGCAGATACTCTTGAAATTCATGGTTTAAAAAGATTATTAAGAGTAATTTTACCTGCGGCTTCACCAACTATACTTTCAGGTTTTGTATCTTCTTTAAGAGGTTCCTTTACTATATTAGTCTTTGCGGAAATGTATGGTGCTAAATATGGTATGGGCTACTTTGTAAGAAAGAATGCAGACTTTGGTTTGTTTAATAATGTATGGAGTGGATTTATATTCTTGGTAGTAGTTCTTGTAATTGTGCTTAGAATATTTGAAGGACTTAAGGATAAAGCCTTATATTGGACTATGGATTAATAGAAATAATAATTTTGTTAAACCGGCATCTTGTGATGTCGGTTTTTTATTTAATTTTACATAATGCACCTAGAAATATTTTATTACTTTTATTAATTTATGTTATAATATTAATAAGATATCCCTTGTGCTTATTTATTAAGTTTATTAGGGTAGGGATATTTAATAAATTTTCAAACTAGAACTTTAGAACAAAATATGTTCAATAATAGTTCAAGTTCTAGCCAAAAAATAAGGAGTGAAAATATGAAAAACAAATCTAAATACTTAGCATTGGGTTTAGCTTTAACCATGACTTTAAGTGCATGTGCTAATCCTGATAACAAAAAAGGTAATAATGAGGGTACTGGCAATAAGACCGAAGTATCTAGTAAAGACAACGGCGGAAAGAAAGACTTTTCCGATAAATTAAATGGTGAAGATGGTGTTGTTCGTTGGGTAAGAGGTCACTCTGGAAACCTAATGATGACAATGGCTGAACATAATGGCTACTTAGAAGAGTACGGATTAAAAGTTGAACAAATTCCTATGCAAACTACAGATGAATCATTTGCGGCAGTTGCAGGAAACCAAGTTGATATAGTTTCAAACGCTGGTACCTCAACTCCACTTCAAAGAATTGCAAAAGGTGATGACCTACAAATATTTGGTGGTCATATGGTTGAAGGTGCAATGTTCTTAATTGGTAGGCCTGATTCTGAATGGAAAGATATGAGTTCCTTAGTAGGCAAAAAAGTTGCTGGATCCCCTATTACTTATGTAATAACTGGTCCATTACTTGAAATGGGATATGATCCTAAAGAAGATGTTGATTGGGTTCAAGTAGGAAAAGGTTCAGATGCTGTGGCGGCTTTAAAAAGCGGAGAAGTTGATTATGCTTGTGTAGGTACAGAAATTGCTCACCAAGTTAAAACAGACCCAGCTATAAAAGAAATTGCAAAATATGGCGATATTATGGATAAATACTCCTGCTGTAGAATGGAAACTGCAGAAAGATTTATAAAAGAAAAACCTAATACAACAAAGGCTCTACTTAAAGCACTTCTTAGAGGAATGAGAGATTATGAAAAAGATCCTAATGCCGCATCTAAACTACTTGCAGAAGAGTTAGATGTGCCTCTAGAATTTGTAGAAGCTTACACACTAGATTCAGGATATGAAATTCACCCTGACCCACTATATAATTCATGTGTAAGAGCTTGGGCTTATCTTGATGAACTTGGATTCTTAGATGAAAATGCTAAAAGTATTGATTTAAGGGACCACATCACTGTTGATTTATATAAAGAAGCATTAGACGAAGTTATTGAAGAAGTTGGAGACGAAGATCCTGAATACTGGGAAAAACAAAAGAAATACTTCGAAGAAAATAACAGCATGTACTACAATAAAGACGAAGAAAAAGAATACTTCCAACATGTTAAAGATACTATAGAAGAAAACAGAGCTAAAAATGCTAAAAATTAATAATAACTAAACAACCGGCGTCTCAGGATGCCGGTTTTAAATTTCCCTTTCCATAATTTTTGGAAAGCAGTACCTATTAAAATGTTCACAGTCTCCACAATCATATTCAATGTCATTTGTGTCCATGGGAGACTCTATAAAGCCAACTCTTTTATAAAAGCCCGGCTCTTTTGCGTTAAGTATCACTTTCTTTGCTCCAAGCTTTCTTAGTTCATGAACCATTTCATCCATCAGATAACGACCAATTCCCCTACCTTGATATTCTTTTGTTACGGCCAGGGTTTTAACTTGGTAAATGCCATTGTTATTTATAATTGACGATGCGCCGATAATTTCATCAGTTTTTTTATCAACAACTTCAAAGCAGGTTAAAAGTCCTTTTGGGTTTGGGTCGTCAAGTTCAACTTCTAGTCCCGCATCTTTAAATAGTGGCAATAGTTTTTGATAGTCCATTGATTTTCTAATATAGAATTTAGTATGAAATAAGTTTTCCATACTTTCATTAACCAAATTGTTATTATTTTTTTCCATTTCTACTTTCTTTCTTCAATAATATTTTTAAGCAAATACCTTTCTTTCCCTACGGTCTTTTTGCCGTACTCAATGGCTGCTGTTGGGCATTTTGAAAGGCATGCCATGCAGTGGGTACAGTTTCCATTCCATTTTGGTTTGCCGTCTTCATAGGAAATATTATTTAGTACACATTCTTTTTCGCATTTACCACATTCTATGCATTTGTCGGTGTAATAAAACTTTTTATCTTTTACGATAAATTTGAAAAACAGGTTGTTAACAAGACCTGAAATTATCTTGTCTTGAAATTTAATTTCCTTCTTTTCAAAATCTAGACCTTTTCTTATAATCTTTGCCGCCTTTTCAATTTTTATGTCCGCTTCTTTTACAATTTCTCTATTTTTTTCATCGGAGTCAAGTTCAAAAAGTGCAAGATAGTTTTCTGGCATTTTTATTCCATATAGTCCTTTATAGTTTAGTCCCAAACTTTTCACATCTTCTCTTATGTACTTGTTTGCATTGCCACAGGAGTCACCAAAGTTCATTATTACATAAATATTTTTATTCCCTTTAAATTTACATTTCTTAAGGTGGTCTGTTAAAAATCTTGGTACTCTCCACGAATAGGTTGGAGCTACTAGTACAAATGGTTTTTCTGAATTAAAATTTCTATTTTCATTGTTCTTAATATAATCAAATAGATTTATAACTTCATCTTCTATAAGTTCTCCAAGCCTTTCGGCTATATATTCACTATTTCCCGTTCCAGAAAAATATATAATCATTTTATCCTCCTAAAAAAGTGCGCCTATTAAAGGCACACTCTCTATTTATCAATCATTTCAAGAAAGGCTTCAAGTCTTGTTGCGATTTGTCCTCTGTCGGTGTCGGAGTAGTCCACTTCAAGTTTTGTGTATGGCACTCCCGCGCGTCTAACTTCTCTTTCTATCTTTACTGCTTCCACGTTAAATGTGTGGCATGCTTGAAGAACAACTTCCACAACGCCATCAACTTTGTACTCTTCAATAAGTCTTTCCATGTTGTCGGTTCTTTCGGTGTTGTCCGCCATTACAGAACAACCGATCTTTAGATATCTCTCTGCTATGGCAAGTAATATATCGTCAGCATCTTCGTCAACAAGGTCTTCACAAGTTCTAGTTCCAGCGCAAGTGTCATATACTACAACCACTCCACCACTGTCTTCAAGAGTCTTTACAACCTTGTCCATAACGCCGCCCATTGGGCAACCTGTAAGCATAATCCTCTTTTGAGTCTTAGGCACGTCGGTTCCATTTTCCTTGTAGTTTTTTTCAATATGATCACATAGGTCCTCAACGACTTTTATTCTTTCATCAACAGTTAGTTTAAAGCCTTCACCTTCCGTTGCCTTTACCATGTCTATTCCATACATTGGAGGTGGATCCATCTTTTGAAGCTCAAACATTCTATGCTTTGCCTTACGAAGTCTGTTCATCTTCTTTGCAGATTCACGAAGCATTTCATCAGTAATTTCAATATCAAATTTCTCTTCAAGGTACTCTATCAAAAGCTTAATCTCTTCTCTCCAAACTTGTGCCGCATAGGACCTTTTATTGCTTTGAGGAAGCTGCATTACATAGACGTCCTTGCCTAGGTCCCTTAATAGTTCATACATCTTCTTCTTTCCATCGCAAGTTGTCTCTCCAATAATAATGTCGGAAAAATAAGTATATGGACACTTTTCAGAAACAGCAAAACCATAAGATGACTTTATAAGTGGACAAAGATTTTTAGGTAGAGTCTGTTCAGCAATTGGAATTGTCTCTTGGCTAGTTCCACAAAGTCCCGCAGAAACAAGTCCCGCTGCATCTAGCACTTCAGTAGGTGTATATGCACAGAAAACCCCTGCAATGCCCTTGCCCTCTTCCTTTAACTTCATAACTTTGACAAAGCCTTCCTTCCTTGCATCAGAAAGCTCTTCAAAACGTTCCGGTAATGTTAATGTCATAATATCTCCTTCTATTTCATCATTTATTAAAAATTATTTATTTATATCAATCCAAGAATATTTTAGCCCATTTGTCTACATGTTGTCAATTTCAGGCCTTCAGGTGTACACAAATAAAAAAGCCACCATGTGGTGGCAAATTTATTCAAATCTAGTTACTTCTTCTGGTTCAAGTCTTACGCTATCACTTGCATCTTCATTGCCCTTTCCAATGGCAACTATGGTAACTGGAACATATCTTTCCTTGTCTAGGCCAAATTCTTCTGCAATAACATCTTCTTCAAATCCACCTATTAAACAGGTTTCATATCCGTGGGCCCTTGCCACAAGTTGCATCTGCATTGCTGCGAGACTTGAGTCAATCTTTACAATGTCATTCATCTTTTGCCTTGTTGCTCCTGTGTATGCTGGCATAATAAGGTCTACCATTTTCTTTTTTTCTTCTTCAGTCATAAGTCCCTTTTCAACAGCACGTCCATAAATTTCTTCAGTCTTTTCGTAACATTTCATATCGCCAAAGATAATTATCATTGCTGAAGATGTATCGTTTTGACTTATATTGAACTCTATAAGTGGACGTAGTTTGTCCTTCCCCTCTTGTGACTCAACTACCACAAATCTCCAAGGTTGTAAGTTTACTGATGAAGGTGCTTCTGTTGTCTCTTTGATTATTTGAAGCATCTCATCCCTTGGTATCTTGTAGTTTTCGTCAAACACTCTAACAGAACGTCTATTAAAGACTATATCCTTAAAGTCGTTATTCATATTATCCCCCTTTAAAAAATCAAACTATTATAACTATACCCGATAGTTTTATAATTTATTCAATATTAAAGGATTTGCATTATTTAATATCCGTAATCGTCTACTTTCCAATCACTATTTTTATCTTCTCTTATAAGTATCCATTTCTGAGCTTTGTAGTCACCTGCATCAATAGTTTCATTTGCATCGCTAGTTACAGTGAAGTCAGTGTATATAATCAACACATTATCAGGAGATATCCCATTACTAGACCCATTTCCATATGTCATGTATGTTTCAACATCTTCATTCGCTTTTTCTTCATCGTAATAAATCTTTGTAATCTCTGCGTCTTTAAGTTTAAAGTACTGTTCAACTGTAACCATAGCCTTGTTTATCTCTTCAGTGGAGAACTTTTCAGACTTACCTATATTTCTTTCAATTTTTGATTCTTCTGCCTTGTTACATGCTGATAAATTAAAAATAATTAACAGCGACAACAATGTAAGTAATATTTTTTTCATAGCACCCTCCTTGCTCTTTGTTTTATTATATACCTATGGGAAAGGCTTTACTAGATGGCAATTGCTACAATATATCAAAGATTTTCTATATTACAAAAGGCAAAGTAAAACCTTGCCTCTACATAACTTTATTTTATTTTTAAAACTTCGGAACTTTTAGAACAGAAATCAATCATCGGTTCATTAAATAATCCTGGCAGACCTCCAGAGTGGATAATTAAAATCTTTTTGCCAGAATCTTTTAAGTTTTCCTCAATGTACTTCAAAGCTCCATTGAAAATTTTTCCAGAATAAACTGGATCCAAAAATACTCCTTCACTCCTTGCCATCTTCTTTATAAAGTTTATTGTTTCATGGTCAGGGATGGCATAACCTTCGTTAATACTATTTGAAAGAAGTTTCATTTCACTTTCGTCTATTTGAACTTTGCCATCGTAATAGTTAAGGGATTCGTCAATTAGTCCCTTAATAAAAGTCTTTTTGTCCGGAGGCATATTCATAACATTTACACCAATAGCTTCTGTGTTTGGCGCATAGAGTTTGCATCCTAAAAACACTCCGCCATAGGTTCCCCCAGATCCATTTCCAGAGAATATATATTCAAAGCTAGAGTCTTGTTCCATTATCTCTTTGATGCACTCACTGTAGCCAAGTACTCCAAGGGGAGTGCTTCCACCAAATGGAATATTATAAACTTCTTCATCTTTCAAAGAGTGTTTCGCTTTATATTCTTCAACGCACTTTTCAATCTCTTCATTGAACTTTTCATTTGCCTTGGCACTGTCATTGATGTTGGACAGGTCAATAAAAGTTACATCACAGCCTATGTATTCATCAAGAAGAAGATTGCCACTTAGCTTTTCAATTTCCCTTTCATCTTCCTTCTTTAAAAATAGTAGACATTTCATTCCAAGTTTGCTTGCACAAGTGGCAGTTAACATTCCATGGTTCGTCTGTAACGCACCATTTGTGTAAACAACCTTTGCCCCTTTATCTTTAGCGTCCTTTAAAAGATATTCAAGTTTTCTTACCTTGTTTCCTCCAAGACCAACACCAATTAAATCATCCCTTTTAATATAGATTTCACATCCATATTCCCTTGAGATATTTTCAAGCTTTTGAATTGGCGTAGGCTTTAGTCCCAAATTTATACAGTCAACAGTTTTTGTAATCATCTTTGCTCCTTAAAGTTTTGTAGTATATATTAAATAATATTATATATCTAGATTTGGGTCAATTAAAAAACTGCCAAGGTCGCCCCTGACAGTTTCTATTAAAACGCAATTTTAAAATACAATGCCACAAAGCATAAAATTATTGCCATTGGTACATAGATGAATTTTCCAAGGTAGTACCAGGTCTTTGTGTATTTCTTTTTGCTTCCTGTATTTATTTCATTTAGTAGTGCATTTTTGTCCATAATCCAAAACCATGTAAAGGCTCCTAGGGTTGCTCCCATTGGGATGATGTAAATTGAAACTAAGTCCATCCAAGGGCCCCATCCTCCTAGGATTGCTCCTTTGACTCCCCCTATTGGCTCCATGAAAATTCCTGGAACAAATGCTGCAATGCCTATAAAAATTAATACTGTTTTTCTATTTAGCTTTTTAAAATTGTGAAGGATTGATTCGCAGACTACTTCAAACATATTTTGTAATGAAGAAATCCCTCCAAATAGTACTGCCAAGTATAGTGCCACTGCAAATATTCTTCCTCCAATCATATTTTGTAAAATTTTTGGTAGGGTTACAAATAGTAGGCCCGGACCTCCTTCTGGGTTTGCGCTATATGAAAACAGTGCAGGTATCATAACTAGGGCTGCAACAAGGGCTGCAATTGTGTCGAAAACGGCCGTTTGTTTTGCTCCCGCCATTATGTCTTCGTCTTTGTGTAAGTACGCTCCACAAACAATCATTCCACTTCCTGTAATTGATAGGGAGAAAAAAGCCTGTCCCATGGCGCCAACTAAAACTTTTGGATCCTTTAACATTTGCCAATCTGGTTTAAACATAAATTTGTATCCTTCTACTGCGTTTGGCAGAAAAGCTACTCTAATTGCCAATATGACAAATAGCACAAAGAAAAGTGGCATCATAATCTTATTTGCCTTTTCTATGGAGTGGGCACCTCTTACACAGGTTAAAAGTGTCATAACTATTACTATAAAGTGAAATGGTATAACACTGAAGTTTGTCCCTGAAAAAGACTTAAACCAAACTTCTGGGTCCACTGTCATCAAGCTTCCTGTTAAACTTTGTAAAAGTGATTTTAAAACATAGGAAATTATTACTGCATATCCAACGGCAATACAAATTGAACCTAAAAGTGGTAATATTCCTATAATCTTTCCAACTTTTGAAAGCTTAACATGTGACCATGCCTTTTCGTATGATCCAATGGTTCCAGTTTCTGAATATCTTCCCACTGCATATTCTGCTGACAAGCCGAAGTAAGCAAATATAATAATAAAGAATAAATACGCTACTAAAAATGCTCCTCCACCGTTTGCCGTAAGTTTGTATGGAAAGCCCCACACATTTGCCATGCCAACTGCAGAGCCTACAGTTGTCAGGATAAAACCCCATGTTGATGTAAACTTATTATTTTTCATGTAAATCTCCTTTTCGCTTTAACGCTTTTACCTGTTAAATTTACATATAATCATAAGCTTTAATTTTTATATTGTCAACCTTTATTTGGCTTTATTTGAATAAGTTTCTTTGCATACTTACGAACCCAAAATATTCCAATAAAAAAAACGGAGAAATCTCCGCTTTATTTGTTAAGATATTTTACATATATCTGGCATGGATTATCTTTATCCCAGAGCGTTGGGAAGCATTCAAATTCTGAATATCCAATAGATTTGTAGAAACTATTTGTTATATCATATTCGTGGTATTTACCTTCTTTCACTGTCTTTACTTGTGAATAGGAGTAACCTTTTTTCTTTGCAAGTTCCTCATATGCACTATTTAAAATACTTCCAATGCCCTTTCTGTGGTACTCTTCAAGTACTCCCATCACAAAAATTTCACAAGTGTCCTTTCCAGTCTCTTTCATCACAATAAATCCCACCGATTCATTTTCACAGAAGCAAGCAATAAAAGGTAATTTAGTTGACTCTTTAACATACTCTCTTATGCTGTCCTCTCTTCCAAACCATTTTGGCAAATTGTATAAAATTTTTTCGCTTATTTCTATTTTAGAATTTTCATCTACTACTTCTTTAATTTCTAATTTCATTTTAATACTTCGAATAATTTATCTTTTACTCCACACTAACTTGGCAGGTCTTCATTGATTCTAATGCCCTTTCGTGGCTTTCCGGTGTTACTCCAGCGCATGCATTTGCAATAACTTTAATTGGAACTTCTGGCATAAAGCCCTTTAGCATAAGTGCATTTGATATAACGCAGATGTCGGTGCAAAGGCCAACTAATATAACTGATTTTATTCCTTCAGTTTGATTAATTTTGTCCAGCTTTTCAACAAGCTCCTTTGATCCAAAGGTAACTTTGTCTATTACATTGTCCTTTACAAAGCCCTTTAGATCGTCGATTATTTCCCAGCCTTCGGTTCCTTTAATGCAGTGTTTTACTGGAAGATTTTTTCCCTCTTGTGTTTCAAGATAATCTTCTTCATGGGTGTCCCTTGTAAAATAAATATCTCCATCAAAGTTTTTTATAACGTCCACCACGTTTGAAACTATTTTTTTTGCTTCTTCTGTTCCAAGGCTTCCTGAAACAAAATCATTTTGCATATCTACAACTATTAATAAGTCCTTCATGTCTTCCTCCTTTGATAAAAGAAATTTCCCTCTATTTATCTTCGTTCATCTCGTTAAATCTATCTAAGGTCTTTTTAAGCCCCTTTATTATACTTCCTCTAAATCCATTTTCTTCAAGTTCCATTACACCTTGTATGGTACTTCCCAGTGGAGAGCAAACGTCGTCTTTAAGTTCTCCCGGATGTTTTTTAGTTTCTAAAACCATCTTCGCCGCCCCTTCAACGGTCTTTGCAGAAAGTTTGTAGGCTTCTTTTCTCTTTACTCCTGCTGACACTGCCATATCCGCCATGGCTTCTATAAGCATGTAGATGTACGCTGGCCCTGAACCACTTACTGCAGACACAGCTGCAATTAAATGCTCTTCTACTTCGATAATTTCTCCAAAGGATCTCAAAAACTTTAATACTGTTTCTTTTTCGATGCCGGTCATATTATCTGTAAAGCAAACTCCCGTTATTCCACAGTTTACCATGGCAGGGGTGTTTGGCATAATGCGTGCAACTTTTACATCTCTTTCAAAAAGTTCTCTAATCTCTTCCATTGTAAAGCTGGGTGTTATGGGAACCACAATGCTATTTACATCAACGTAATCTTTTATTTCACCTATCACCTTTTCATATTGATAGGGCTTTATGGCAAGGATAATTATTTTAGAATTTTTTGCAACATCGGTGTTTTCTTCAAATCCCTTTATGCCCGTATCTTCTTCCACCGCTTTTATGTCCGACACTTTCGAAAACACAATCTCTTCTTTATTATAACCGTTATTTATGGCACCAAGGGCCATTGCCTTGCCCATGTTACCAAATCCAATAAAGCCAAGGGTATACATTATTCCAGCGCCTCCACTAGAGAGCCGATATATTTTATTGTGTCTCTAAGTGGCTCGTCAGTTGAAATGTCAACTCCAGCTGCCTTTGCATAGTCAAGTGGTTTTAGTTTTCCACCGGTTTTTAAAACTTCAATCCATTTCTTTGCATTTGCCTCGTCTTCTTCAATTAGCTTTGCAACTTGTGTTCCTATTGTTAGCCCCGCTGAGTAAGTGTATGGATAAAGTCCCATGTAGTAATGTGGCTGTCTCATCCATGTTAGTTCAGCTCCCTTTGTAAGTTCAACGTCATCTCCCCAAAACTTCTTTAATGTATCTAGGAATATTTCTGAAAGGTCGTCTGCAGTAAAGGACTTTCCTTCGTCAATTAGTTTTAGAACTTCCCTTTGGTAATATCCTTCTATAAAGTGGGTTACAAAGTTGTGGTAGTAGGTTCTTGCAATGATTTGTCCCTTTAAATACTTTGCTTCATCTTCGCTCTTTGCCTTTTTCAAAAGCTCTCTACCCATAATGAGTTCGTTTGCTGTTGAAGGAGCTTCCACTAGGTATAGCGAAAGGTCGGTGTCTAAGAGGTTGCAGTTTTCGTTGGTGTACTTGCCCTGTCCCGCATGTCCAAGTTCGTGGGCAAGGGTCATTGCCTCTGTCATTGTGCCGGTCCAGTTAATAAGCACAAAGGAATTTGTTCCATATGGTGATGAACAAAATGCTCCAGTTGACTTGCCGTGGTTGTTTACAAAGTCAATCCATCTGTCGTTGTAGGCTTCTTCAAGCATTTCGCCGTACTCTTCTCCAAGTACTGCAAGGCCTTCTTTAATTAAATCCTTTGACTCTTCAACGCTTATTTCCCTTTCAAATCCTGTTATTGGATCAACCTTTAAGTCCATGTAGGTCATCTTGTCCAGGTTATGATTTCTCTTTAATATCTTTGCGTACTTTCTCATAATTGGAGAAAGTTCTTCCATAATAACGTCCAGTTGTCTGTTGTATAGCTCTCTATCCACCCTTTGGTCGTGTAATAAGAAGTCAAACACACTGTCGTAGCCTCGTAACTCAGAAAGCACCTTCATCTTTTGACACTCTCCAAGGTATGCGGCGGCTGTTGAGTTCTTGTGTGCTTCTAAGACTTTATAAAACTCTTTATATGAATTTCTTCTTATTTCTGTGTCGTTGGAACCTTCATAAGTTCCTTCATAAAGATTGTATGAAAGAGGTTTCTTCTCTCCATTTGCTTCAAAGTCTGGAAATGCCATGTCCTGTAACTTAATTGCATTGTAAATTGAATAAAATGAATTAAGTGGAGTCATCTTTGCAATTGCCTTTTCAGTTTCTTCCGATAACACATATGGCTTATCTTCCAACGCCCTTTCGATAAATGAACCGTAACTTTCATCTTCCTTTAGTTCATTTAAAACTTTTTCGTCGGTGTTTAATAGTCTAATCTTAAAGAAAGAAATTTTTGCCATTTGGTCACTTAAAATATTGTCCACTTCTGATAGCAGTTTGAATTTTTCTCCATTATTGTAATCAGTTTCAACATCCAGTGACACATAGTCCCATGCAAGGTAGGCCTTTTCTAAAATTTCACAGTATAAATCAAGTGCATCTTTGACTATTTTCTTGTCTTCATACACTTTGTCAAATTCACTAATAAATTTTTCTGTTAAAACCTTTACCTCGTCAACCTGTTTTAACATCTCTTCTTTATTTTTGAAAATGTGACTTAAATCCCAAGTGTATCTTTCGTCAACATCTTTTCTATCTACCATTTTAAGTATATCCATGTTGCCCTCCTCTTTATATTTCACTAGTTTTTATATACCCATGTAAACATTATAAAACATTTTCATCTATAATTATATTACTCCCTTTATCTTTTGGGTATACAATTAAGTAGGCAATAATGAATTATGAGGTGATTAAATGACAAATATCGAAAAAAATATGGAAAAATTAGCAGACTTAGTAGTAAAAAAAGGTGTTAATGTTCAAAAGGGACAGCCTGTACTACTACGTTGTCCAGTTGAAAGAGCGGATTTTGCAAGACTTGTTGCAAAGAAGGCATATGAAAGAGGCGCAGTTGAAGTTGTGATGCAATGGTCCGATGACCCCCTTACATTAATGAAGTTTGAAAACGCACCGGTGGAACACTTTGAAGAAGTTCCAGACTGGATGGTTCAAAGAACAAAGTACTACATGGAAAAGGGTGCATGTGTAATATCTGTTGCAGCAACAGATCCTGAGCTTTTAAAGGATGTTGATCCTAAAAAGATTGCAACATGGAGCAAGGCCTTCTCTGCTGCCAACAAAGAAAATATGAAGTACACAATGAACGACCTAAACTCATGGTGCGTTGTGTCAGTTCCTACTGTTGGATGGGCGAAGAGAGTCTTCCCAGATGTTTCTGAAGATGAAGCAATGGAAAAACTTTGGAACGCAATCTTCTACACCACAAGAACAGACAAAGATGATCCTGTTTCTGCATGGGACGAACATATTGGCGTTATGGACAGACACGCAGCTGTATTAAATGAAAAGCAATATAAAAAACTTCATTATAAAAACTCACTGGGAACCGATTTAGAAGTAGAACTTCCAGAAAATCATATTTGGATTTCCGGTGGATCTGAAAACGCAAAGGGCGATGTGTTTATTGCAAACATGCCTACAGAAGAAGTCTTTACACTTCCTAAGAGAACTGGCGTTAATGGAAAACTATATTCTACAAAGCCACTTAATATGTCGGGCAATCTTGTGGACGAAATGGTGTTCACATTTGAAAATGGAAAGGTAGTTGACTATGACGCAAAGGTTGGAAAGCAACATCTAACAGACCTATTCGACGTTGATGAAAATGCAAGATACCTTGGAGAAGTTGCACTTGTGCCATATGACAGTCCAATTTCAAACTCAGGACTACTTTTCTACAACACATTGTTTGACGAAAATGCTTCATGTCACTTTGCATTTGGAAAGGCATATCCAACTTGTATTAAGGGTGGCGTTGACCTATCCGACGAAGAGTTACTTGAAGCCGGTGTAAACGACTCACTAATCCACGAAGACTTTATGGTTGGCTCAAAGGACCTTGAAATAACTGGCGAGCTTCCAAATGGAGAAGTTGAATACATCTTTAAAGATGGTAACTGGGCATTTTAATTCTAACCTTGGGGAGACCCAAGGTTTTTTTAATTCACATGGCTTTTAGATTGTGGTATGCTTAATGAAAATAGAAATGGACGGTGAATTATGAAAAAGAAAAAAATAATTTTAGCTCTTGGTCTAACAATTGCCTTAGCTTCAACGGGCTATGCAAAAGATAGACAGTTTACTAGAATAAGCGGTTCAAATAGATTTCAAACTGCTGTGGAAATTTCAAAAAAAGTTTTAGATGCAAAGGAACTTGAAAATGAAAATAAAAAAGTTGTACTTGCAAACGGATATTCATTTATAGACGCCCTTCCAGGAGGGGTGTTGGCAAACTCTGCCTCTGGAACATTACTTTTAACAAATCAAGGAGAAATTCCAAAGGAGACCATGGATGAAATAAATCGAATTAATCCAAATGTTTTATACATTTTAGGTGGAACTTCTTCCATCTCTGAAGATACGGAAGAAAATCTTAAGCAGTATGTAGATAATGTTATTAGACTTGGTGGAAAAAACAGATACGAAACATCGGAACTTATCAGTGAGGAAATTTCTAAACACTCTGATGTTAGTGGATATCTTGTAGCTTCTGAAGTGGCAGATGCAGTTGCATCCTCTTCTATGGCAAAGGGAGATAAACCACTAATACTAGTAAATAACAACAATCCATCTGCTTATCTGAAAGAAAAAGAAGCTACTAAAACTGTTCTAGGAGGCAAGTCTTCCATTTCAGAAAATACATTTAAATACATTGGTGCAACTAAGAGAATTTCAGGCAAAAACCGTTTTGAAACATCTCTTAACATTTCAAAGGCCTCAGGTTATAAAAACACCGCCCTTGTAAATGGATATAGCTTTATCGACGGTCTAGCTGCAGGCACATTAAGTTTTAAAAAGGAGGCGGCAATTATATTGACAGACGGAAAAAGCTTAGATCCAAATAGCAGAGAATTTTTAAATAAAAGCGATTCAATCTATGTTGTCGGTGGCAAGTCTTCAGTTGACGATGGCGTTGTAAATCCAGCGACTAAAAAAGAAGTTCCAAAAAACAAAACTTCATTTGAATATTTCGACTACTTTAACAGCTACTCAAGGGATGTTATCTATACAGAAGAAGAAATAAACGCAATAAACAAAAAGAATATCTCTTTATCTCCATATATGTTTGAACCATTCGAAATAAAAGCCAAAGAGTATGGCTATGTTGCAAAGAGAACCGTATTAAAGAAAAAACCTCTAGGCAAGTCATTTAGAGACCCTGCCACATATGACGACTACAACGCGGAAACAGGACTATTCCCATGGGACGAAGTTGCAATTAAGGGATATAACAAAGACCGAAGCTGGGCAAATGTAGTTTGTGCTGACTACGAAGGTTGGATTCCATCAAAAGATATAATGATTGTGTCAAAGGACAATATTAAAAATATTAAATCAAAGTCATTTGTAACCATCACCAGTAGACAGATTAAATTAAAAGATGGTCGCTATCTTGACATGGGAACCTATCTTCCCCTAGTAAGTGAAGAAGGTAACTTCTTTAAAGTTTTAATGCCAGTGGCGGGAAATACTTTTAAAACAACAGAAGTTACAATAAAAAACAGTGACGCAGTTAAGGGCTATATGCCATTTACACAGGCAAATGTAATAGCACAGTCACTAAAGTTCCAAGGAGAAAAATATGGATGGGGCCATTCAAATAACACTAGAGACTGCTCCGGCTTTATTAGAGATGTGTATAGATCCTTTGGAATAAAGATGGCAAGAAACACATCGGCACAAGAAGCTGACGTTGTTGGTAAAAAAGTAAACTTTAAAATCTCCGGTGGAAATAGTGCAAAAGAAAAACTATTGAAAAAACAAAACCCGGGCAGTGCACTATACATGCCAGGACACACAGTAATGTACCTGGGAGTAAACGAACAAGGTATACCAATGATGGTTCACTCCTATGGCTACCACTATGTAAATGGAAGAAGAGTTTCCCCATTTATAAATGCAGTTTCAAGCACAAGACTTGAAAATAAAGGACGAATAACATTTTTAGAAAGTTCAAACACATTAAAGGACTTTTTAGTGCTTAAATAAATAAAATCTACTCCTGCCTGTAAGGCTAGAGTAGATTTTTTATTTAGAATATTTTATTAATACTTGTCTATATCCTCTGGAGTTAAAGTTATTGGTTGTTTATTCGGATCAGACTTTCTGTATGATTTATTAATGAAGTATACAATAAATCCTACAACTACGAATGCCAATAGAGAAATATATCCTCCCTTATCTAACTCCAAGCCAGCCCCTATCATAAGCCAAACAGATATAATCATACCACCAATCATCATCGGTACTCCACCTGGGGCCTTGAAAGGTCTTTTCCATTCAGGATGTTTCTTTCTTAATACAAGTACATTAACACATGATACAAAGTATACAACACCTGCCGCTATACTAGAGATTGCATAAATATATTGAACCCAGTTACTGCCACTAAAGAAACAGAATAAGATTGTAAATACATAAACTACAATATTTGAAATATATGGTTGCCCATGTTTATTTATCTTACTGAAAGCTTTTGGAAGCTGATTAAGCTCTGCAGCTCCGTAAAGAACTCTTGTAGATGATGTCCAGAATCCCATAAGAGTAGTAAATGCATGTAGTAGCCCAGATATAATTGCAACTATTCCTATTATTTTAGGTAGTCCATGTAGAGCTACAAGTTGTGGTTCAGGCATAGTCATTTCACTAATCTCTTGCCAAGGAGCCATTCCTCCAATAGCCATTACTACAATAAAGTATAGAACAGCTGGGATAAGAAGTGCAGATGCGATAACCTTCCATATATCTTTAGCTGGGAAGTTAGTTTCCTCAATAAGTGTAGGTGCCATTTCAAAACCTATATATTTCAAAGAGAAAACTGCCATGGCTATAAAAATTCCCTTACCTCCCATAGGGAAAAATCCACCATTAGTGTTAATGTTTTCAATTGACCACTTTCCACTGAATAAGAATGTAAATGATACTATTAAACTTGCAGCAATCATTACTACAAAAAATATCGTTGATAAAGTTCCTGCAATCTTTATATCGTAGTTAGAAGCAATAAACCAAATCGTAACAATTACCAATGCAATTATTAAGATTTGCATTTGACTTAGAGGAATAAAATGGTTTATTACAGTACCAAATATAAACGCCATTAAAGGTGGTTCAACAACCTGAACTAAAAACATCATCCATTGAACTCCAAAACCCATTCTGTGATCAAATGCATTTGTAGTCCAAATATCTACCCCAGAAGCAAATGGTAACATTGCAGTAAGTTCGCCAAATGCTAACCCAACTGGAATCAATAATATTGCTAATATTGGAAATATGAAAGCTGCTCCGGCCCCCGTTGTTTTGAACCAATATGGAGCTTCTGCTAACCATCCTCCTATAACTGCACCAGATGATAGAGCTATCATATTAAATATTGATAAATTTTTCTTTAACTTATTATCTTTCATTATTTGCTCCTTACAAAGTCAAGTACTTCTTCTGTATTTACAACATTACAATAAATATTATTTAGTACTTGTAACTCGTGATTTTGTATTTCTTCTGTTGCTGCAGCACAAGCATCTTCAACTAACCAAACTTTAAAGCTCTCATCTGCTAAGCTTCTAACAGTCCCTGACACACATTGATCTGTAAATACTCCTGTAACTATTACATCTGTTATGCCACAATTTCTGTATAATAATCTTAAATTTGATCCAGTTAATGCAGAATCTGTAGTTTTTTCAATAACTAATTCATCTTCTATGGGTTTTATAGACTCATGAACTTTTGCTTCTTCACTTCCTTTTGGAATCATAAGATTATTAAATCCGCTTTCTTTTTGAGATAATGATCTATCTCTTCCGTTTGAAAGTTGAGTAACAATTGTTGCATATGACACTAACATATCCTTTTCTCTTGCTTCAGTAAGAAGCTTCTTGTTGTTTGGAAGAATAACGTTATCAATCCTGTCATAAAAATATTTCCATCTTTCTGCTTCATCTTTTTCAGACGGATTATTCAAGTCATAATCTGGTCTATTTACAAAATAATTTTGTAAATCAACTATCAATAATGCCGTCGTTTCAAGATTAAACTCCAACTTTCCATTAATCTGTTCTTTTTCATAATAAAAAGAACAATGTCTTTCATTTACTCTCATAACCTACCTCCTATATTTTGCCATCTCTTTTTATTGATGTTAATATTATTATAGTGGAAACGTTAACAACTAGCAGTTGCATTTTTTATCTTATTTAGTATCATTTATTTACTGAGGTGAAGTTCAATGATAAAAATTTTTATTGCCGAAGATGAATCTTTGGAGCTTGAGTATTTGTCATACATAATAAATAAAAACAAAAATATGAAGGTCATAGGAACATGTAACAATGGGCGTGACGCAGTTAAATTGACAAAACAATTAAACCCCGACCTTGTTATTATGGATATATCAATGCCTTTGCAAAACGGTGTTGAGGCAGGTAAGTTAATAAAAAGATATAATCCAGATATTAAAATTATTCTCAATTCAGCCTATTCTGAATTTCAATATGCCAAACAAGCCATAAAGTACGGATTTAATGATTACTTACTTAAGCCAACAGAGGAATCTAAAATTATAAAAACTATAGAAAACTTATTTGATTTTATTGATGAAAGCAAATCCATTCTTAGTAATTCAACCGAAGATAGATTTAAATTAGTTGAAACAATTGATTTATTCAACGAAAATTTAATAAACAATAACTTGTCAGCGGGACTAGAAATCGTCGAATCCCTTTCATTATTAATTGCAAATCAAATAAATCACAGAGCTAAAATGACATATATTGATCATTTTCTATTATCAATAGAAACCACATTGAGGAACATTAAAAGCACAAAGTATAATATATTCGGTCATCTATCTTCATTTTTAGAAGACGACCTGACATTTTCAAACATAAATAAATCGTTAAGGAAAATTTGTATAGAATCCTTTAGTATAAGATCTGAAGAAACTTTCTCTATAACAATCATAAAAAATTTTATGGAAAACAATTTTTCTAATCCTGAAATAGGACTAAATGAAATTAGCAATATCTTTTTTGTGAACAAAACTTATTTGAGTAGAGTTTTTAAACAAGAGGAAAATATAACAGTTGACAGCTATATAGAAACGTTGAGACTCAATAGAGCTTTGGAACTGATTGATACAACAGATCTCAAGATTTCTGATATATGGAATCTTTCAGGATTTAAAAATAAGCAACAATTTTATCGATCTTTTAATTCAAGATTTAAAATGACACCGATGGAGAGAAGAGAAAAAAATGACAAATTCAATAAATAAATTAATTCCCAGAAATAAACAAAAAGAACTTGAAAATTCTTTTGGACACGCTACAGGTTTTGGGGTTGTTTTTGTAGATGAAGAAGGAAATCATATAGGAAAAGGTGGTAATTTCTGTAGATTTTGCACTTTAATTAACTCATCTGAAAAAGGATCTCATAACTGCAAAGAATGTAATAAAGCCGCAATAAAGGAGTCTAAAACTACTAACGAACCAAGCGTCTACCTTTGCCATGCTGGATTGATAAATATAGCCATTCCCCTATATTTGAATGATGTTCTATTAGGGGCGTTGACTGCTGGACAAGTTAGATGTACTAAGGACTCAAAATATTATAAAGAAGTTAAGAAAAATTGGCCTATTGATTTAGATAATAAACTATTGGATAATTACTTTAACGAAATACCAGAAATGTCCGATGAAGAAATTGAATCCACAGTAATAGCATTAAATAATATTACAGACTATATAATACAAATAAATGCCAATAGAATATATGCGGAGGAACTTGGCAAACAAAAAGAAATATTGTTTGAAGTGGAAAAACAAAATTTAATTTTGGAATCAGAACTTGCAAAAATGAAATATTCTACTTTGCAAAAACAGATAATGCCTCACTTTATATTCAATGTATTAAACAGTATATCCCGATTAATTTCATTAGAAAGAAGCCCCGAAGCCAGTGATATGATTTTTAGTTTTAGCAATATGCTGCGATATGTATTTTCTTATACCGACAATTCGACAACCATTAGAAAGGAGCTTAGGTGTATTCAGGACTATCTAAACATACAACAAATTAGATTCAGCAAAAAATTTGATTATAGCTTAGAAGTTGATGAATCTGCACTTGATGTAATAATACCATATTTTTCATTACAGCCCTTAGTAGAAAATGTTTTTAAACACGCTTTTAAAGATACCGAAGAAATGGGAACACTAAAAATAATATTACAAAAACCGGAAGATGTTTGCTACTTAGAAATAATCGATAACGGAATAGGAATTAATTCTGAAAAGCTTAACGAAATAAATAAAATTCTATTAAATGAAAAAGTCTTTAACGAAAATGTAGGAATTAATAATGTATATTCCAGATTTAAATTGATGTTTCCAAATTCATTCACCTTTAATATTTACAGCAAAGAAAATGTTGGAACAAAAATTAAAATTAGTTTTAACGCCTCTGACTTAAACCTTTTTTAATTAAATTTTGAAACTGTAAGATAAAAAACCTCCTTGAGATATAGGAGGTTTTTTATCTTATTTCATATCATCACTATTATAGCAATACCAAATGTGTCCATCTTCTTCTGATTTTTCTGGAAAATCTTTTTTACAAATTTCCGTTGCATATTTACACCTACTTCTAAATGGACAGCCTATTGAAAAATATTCTATTTCTTCAACGTCTTCTATAACCTCTTCTTCGTCTAGGTTTATTTTTGGAATTGATTCTAGTAGATATCTTGTGTATGGATGTTTAGAATTTTCGAATATATCCTTCTTATTTCCTATTTCACATATTTTACCTTTTAACATTACACATATTCTATCCGCAAGATAGTTGACTACAGAAAGGTCGTGGGATATGAATATCATGGTTAGGTTTAATTCTTTTTGTAACTCCTTAAGCAAGTTTAAAATGCTTGCCTGCACAGACACATCAAGGGCTGACACCGGCTCGTCACAAATAATAAGCTTTGGCTCTATGGCAAGGGCTCTACCTATTCCAACCCTCTGTCTTTGCCCTCCTGAAAGATTTCCAGATTTTCTATTAAGAAACTTCTCGTCCATATTAATGTGTTTCATAACTTCTTTTAATCTTAAATCTCTTTCCTTGCCCTTCATCTCCTTGCGAAGATATAGTAGCGGCTCTTTTATTACATTTGCCACTGTCATTGTAGGGTCCAGAGACAGAAATGGATCTTGAAATATCATCTGTACATTTTGTCGAAGTTTTTTTATTGCCTTTTTATCTTTGTACTTTATGTCATTTCCCATAAAGGATATTTTTCCGCTATCAATCTCTTCAAGTCCAATTACAGCACGACCAAGTGTAGTCTTGCCACATCCCGATTCTCCAACAAGGCCTAATATTTCTCCATTGTAGATTTCCATAGAAAAGTCATCTAATGCTTTTGTATCTTTATTGTTGTCATAAGTTAAGTCAACATTTTCAATTTTTAAAATCACATCTCTATTTGTATTTAAGGCATCTAACTTTTCCATCTTCCACCTCCAAAAACTCTGGTTTCAATTCATCACAAAGGCAAAATTTTTCATCACATCTGTCGGCATACTTACAAAGTGCCGGGTATTCTTCTGGAACCGGCACCGACCCTCTAATTGGTTTTAAATACTCTTTTCCAATCTCTGGTATTGAATTTAGAAGGTCAGCTGTATAAGGGTGTTTTGGTTTTGAGAAAATATTTTTTGATAAATTCTCTTCCACCACTTCACCACAGTACATTATATTTATTCTCTCTGCTATTTGCGAAAGCACCGCCAAATCATGGGACACGAAAATAATGGAAGTGCCGTTGTTTTTATTTAAACTTTTTAATAAATTTATTATTCTTGACTGTACTGTAACATCAAGTGCCGTTGTTGGTTCATCTGCAATGATTAACTTTGGCTCGTTTATAATTGCCATTGCTATTACAACCCTTTGACAAAGCCCTCCTGAAAGTTGATGAGGATATTGATTATATCTCTTCTCCGGGTCGTTTATGCCAACTGAAATCATTGTATCTATAACTTTTTCTTTGATTTCTTTTCCATTTAATTTTGAGTGAAGCTTAAGTCCTTCTCCAATTTGGTGACCAACTTTCTTTAATGGATGGAGTGCCGAAACAGGCTCTTGAAATATCATGTTTATAAATTTGCCTCTGATATTTTTAAAATCTTTTTTAGTTTTAATTTCCTTTCCTTCAAAGTAAATATTTCCCGAAAAGATTTCCACTCCCGGTGGAAGGATTCCAAGAATTGCCTTACAGACCATACTCTTTCCACATCCCGACTCTCCCGCCATTCCAACGACCTGTCCTTTTTCTATGGTCATGGAAAAGTCTTCCACAAGTAAAATCTCTTTTTTATCTTTTCTAACACCAATGGTTAAATGTTCCACAGTTAAAAGATTTGTTTCTTTAGATGAAGATATATCCATTACTTAATCTCCTTTCTATCTACGCCGTAGTATACACTTAACTCGTCTCCGAGAAAATTAAAACTAAGAGAAAGTAATAATATAAACACTCCCGGAGCTATAGATATCCAAGGTGCATCAAATAAAAACTGTCTTCCTTTGGAAACCATTAGACCAAGACTTGTTCTTGGAGCTTGTGCACCAAACCCCAAGAAGCTAAGGGCAGCTTCTGCAAGTATGGAAGATGGTATTCCCATTGTGTAAAGCACAAGGATAGTATGTTTTATATTCGGTAAAATATGTTTAAACATCATTGCATATTTTGTTATTCCCGATGCTCTTGCAGCGTCTATATATGGTAAGTTGATAATCTGTTTTGTCTGAGCCCTAATAATTCTTGCAGAAGATGTCCATCCGAAGATTACAAGCGCAAGTATCATTGACCCAGTCCCAGACCCCATGTTATATACAATTGCCATGGCAAGTATCATAAATGGATATGAAAGGCCGATATCTACAATTCTCATTAAAAGCGAATCTAAAAACTTATTAGAAGACCCCGCAAGCATTCCTATAAAAGATCCTATAATAATGTTTATAGTTGTAGGTACAAAACCTATAAACAACGACATTCTAAGTCCATATATAATTCTTGAAAAAATATCACGACTTAGTTCGTCAGTTCCCAAAAGATATTCTTTAGATGGTGGCGAAAGTGGCGCTGAAAAACTTGTTTCA
Organism: Mediannikoviicoccus vaginalis; assembly: GCF_928097925.1. GTDB lineage: Bacteria > Bacillota > Clostridia > Tissierellales > Peptoniphilaceae > Mediannikoviicoccus > Mediannikoviicoccus vaginalis. Next base: position 1,440,820 of record NZ_CAKMRI010000001.1, on the reverse strand, counting down.
TCCACCTGGTATGGAGCTATTAGTGGTGCAAAAATTGCCATAACTATAAATATTACAATTATAATCATGGAAATTATTAAAACTGGTCTCTTCTTCGCAAATTTTAAAAAGTTTTTCATATTATTCCACCCTTATCCTTGGATCTATAATCGAATATAAAATATCTGAAATGAAATTTCCAAATATTATTACAGATGTTGCAAGAAGTATTGTTCCTTGAAGTAAAGGCAGGTCTCTATTTGTTAAAGCTGAAATAGATAGTGTTCCAAGTCCTGGTATTCCAAAGATTGTCTCTGTAATCATTGCACCACCAAGTAGTGAAGTGAATTGTAAGATCATTATGGTTACTATCGGTAGCATACTAGATTTCAAGGCATGTTTTAATATTATTTGGAATTTAGAAAGTCCCTTTACCTTTGCAGTATCTATATATCCCTCTGCCAAGATGTGATTGATGTTGGTCTTTAACACTCTGGTTATTTCTCCTGAGAAACTCCACCCAAGTACAATAGATGGAAGTATCAACTCTTTTAAAGTTCCAAATCCAGAAATTGGAACAAGCTTAAGTTTATATGCAAAAATATATTGAAGAAGTATGGCTATCCAAAATGATGGCATAGATATTCCAAGTATTGAATTGAACATAAATATTCTATCCACAATTGTACCTTGATACATCGCCGCAATTACTCCAAATAGTATCCCAAATCCCCAGGATATTATCATTGCTGCAATTGAAAGTTTTAATGTGTTAGGAAAAGCCCTCTTAATAATTTCCACCACTGATTGATTCATTATAATGGATTTTCCCAAATCCCCTTTGAACAATCTGGCTATGTAACTAAAAAATCTTTCCATTACTGGCTTATCTAGTTCAAGCTCCGATGTCACTCTCTCATAAACTGCAGAATTTGTCTTTTCTCCAATCAATGCCGTTGCTGCATTACCTGGAATAATATTCATTAGTATAAACGTTATAAATATCACTCCGAAAAATATTAAAATCGATTGACCAAGGCGTTTTAAAATAAATTTTTTCATATCATCCTCATTATCTTTCATATCCACATGAAAAACCCCTCCATCCTAAAATGGATTTCGGGGTATTCATATCAGTTTTTTATTCGTCTACAATTTCAACTCCATAAGTAGCTCCTGCTACCCAACCTTGCCATGAAAGGTTAAGGTTTTTAACTCTTGGACTAGTTATAAAGTGTCTTACTTTTGAAGCAATTGGGAAGTAAAGTGCTTTTTCTTTCACTATAACTTCATCTAATTCGTTAAGCGCTGCTATTCTTTCTTTTGCATCAGTAATAGCTCTTGCTTCATTTATCTTCTTAGTAAGTTCTGGGTCGTTAATATTGGATCCATCAGACTTGCTGTTTTCGTCTGTAAATTGTGCATAGAAATCATCTGGATCTGCCACGTCAGCTGTTGTAGGACCAATTGTCATAGAGTAGCCTTCGCCACTAAATACAGTATCCCAATAGCTAGTCATATCCATGTTTTTGATTTCAGCGTCAATTCCAACTTCTTTTAACATCTTTTGAAGCATTTCGTTCATTGGATGAGTATAGTCTGAATCTCCATTTTGAAGAATTACGAATGGATGGCTCTTGTCGATGTTTGCCTTTTCAATTAAAGCCTTTGCTTCTTCAGGATTGTATTCAATTGCAGGTAAATCTTCTTTATAACCTGGCATTCCTGGAGGAACTACACCATTTAATAATATACCTTCTCCATCGTAGAAAGTTTTGTTGAAAGTTTCTCTGTCAATTGCTTTGCTTATTGCTTGACGAACTTCAACCTTTGCCATGTTAGGATCTTTTTGATTAAATATCATATAGTCCATACTTGGAGCTAAGAAATCAATAATATTATCTTTATGTTTATCATCTTCTTTGTACTTTTCATAACTTGTCTTGTCAAGACTCATAAAGTCGATTTCGCCATTTTCAAACATCATTCTTTCTGTAGCTTTATCAATGTTCATAAGATATCTAACGCCATCAACCTTTGCAGGTTCTTTAAAGTAATCGTCATTTCTCACTAGGTTGATTTCTTTATCTTGAGTCCAGTCTTTGAACTTCATGTATCCTGTACCAACAGTGTATTCAGGATCAAAACCAAACTTATCCTTTCCTTCTTCAACAGCTTTTCTGTTAAATATAGATGCTGGCGCTCCTGAAAGTCCTGCAAGGAATGGACCAGATGGTTGTTCTAGTGTAAGTTCAACAGTGTAATCGTCAATTACCTTAACACCTTCTACACTGTCAGCTTTTCCATCAAGTTTATCTTTTGCTCCCTTAATGTTTTCAAAAACAGAGCTGTTTACAGTTGCTTCTTTAGGATCCATCATTTTTTCAATTGTGAAAAGCACATCGTCTGCCTTAAGTTCTTCACCATTGTGGAACTTAACGCCTTGGTTAAGATGGAAAGTGTAAACTAATCCGTCATCAGAAATTTCCCAGCTTTCTGCAAGACTTGGTACAATTTCTGGTTTGCCATCGGAACCTACTTCTGTTTCAACTAATCTATTATAGATTTGAATTGGAATGAAGTAGTCTGCATTAGTCTTTTGAATGTCTAATGTCTTTGGGTTTTGAAAAAGAGTAAGCGTAAATATCTTGTCACCCTTTTCTTCAGTTTGCGTTTGAGCCGAAGCTCCAGATGCATCTGTTGACGTGTTATTTCCAGTTTTAGGGCTACAAGCCGTAAAAAGGAAGGCTGCTATCAACAGAATTGATAGTAATTTTTTCTTCATATATACCCCCTTGGTTATTATAAAATAAAGTAAAATCGTATAAAATTTTTATATCAGACTTTACTTTATTTCTATCTTTTTTATTATATCATAACTCTATACTGTTGTGTTATGTTTAACAGGTATTTTTGTATAAGTAAATTTAGTTGTGTTTATTTTATCTCTTAATGTGAAAATTTATTTTCCTTTACACCACACCAATTCGCAAATTTACTTTCTCTCATGTTATACTTACCTAAGGAGGTATTTAATGAAAAAAACTGCAATTTTTGACATGGACGGCACCATCATAGACTCGATGCCAAAGTGGGGCACTGTTATTGAAGACTATTTCAAAGACCTTGGAATTGTCTTTGATGATGATTATAAAAAGTCTTTAATTGGACTGTCCATGCATAATATAATAAATAATATTAAAACTGACTTTGGTCTTAGTGAAGACCCAAATGACTCTTATCATAATATATTGGGGCTTATGCTTCATGGATATATTAATGAGTTTGCATTAAAGCCAGGCGTGATTGACTGTTTGGAAAATTTAAAGGCTGATGGCATAAAGATGGCAGTTGCAACTGCAACTCCGGAACATATTGCGATGGAAGCTCTTAAGGCCAAGGATTTGATAAAGTATTTTGAGTTTGTTCAAACCTGTGACAACATAAATCATCACAAGAATGATCCGATGTACTGGAAAAAGGCAGCTTTAAGACTTGAATCTGACATGCCTAATACGGTTGTCTTTGAAGATGCGCTATACTGTATCGAAACCGTTAGCAATCTAAATGGAAATATTATTGCAATATCCGACGAGGCTTCTTTTCATGATGAGGAGATTATAAAGTCTTTGGCAAATCAATTTATAAAAAGTTATGACGAGTTAGATTACGATATTTTTAAATAGGATGTGGTCTTATGAACTTACCTAAAGAGGTAATTTATATATTAGAGCGATTTAAAGAATATGGTTTTTCCGCCTATCCTGTTGGAGGCTGCGTTAGGGACAGCCTCCTCGGAAAAACTCCCGGTGATTTTGATATTACCACCGATGCAACTCCTAGTGAAACTTTGGAGGTTTTTAAGGAGCAAAAAACCATTCGCCTCGGTGAAAAGTTCGGAACCATTGGCGTTCTTTTAAATGAAAAGATATATGAAGTAACCACCATGAGGTATGACCACGACTATGTTGATAGTAGGCACCCTTCTGCTGTAAGTTTTACAACGGATCTTGTTGAAGATTTGAAACGAAGGGACTTTACAATTAACGCAATGGCCTACGACTATTTTAATGATGAAGTAATTGACCCCTTTGATGGAAAGCTTGACCTTGAACAAGGTATCATTAGAGCTGTTGGCGAGCCTTCGAAGAGATTTGAAGAAGACGCCCTTAGAATTATGCGGGCTTTTAGGTTTGCCAGTCGATTTAATTATGTAATTGAAGAAAAAACGCTTTCGAGTCTTTGTAATTCCGTTCCCCTTTTAAAAGAGATTTCCATGGAGCGTATTAGAGAGGAACTTAACAAGATTCTTCTTGAATCAAATTTTGAAAATCTTCGTATGTTATATAACTGCGGCGTGTTTAAGGTGTTATTTCCAGAGATTGACGCCATGTTTAAGACCACTCAAAACAACAGTTTTCATGTTTATAATGTAGGGGATCACAGCTTGATGGCGGTGACGAAGATTAAAAATGATGTAAGGCTAAAGTATGTGGCCCTTCTTCACGACCTTGGCAAGGTTCCTGCTAAGACCACTGGTGAGGATGGAACGGATCACTTTTATTTTCACAGCAAGTACTCTGTTGAACTTGCCCGAGACGTATTAAATCGTCTAAAGTTTTCAAACGAAGACAAGAAACACATTCTTAAAATAATTGAATTTCATGACACTGTACTAAACACAAAGCTTAGGTCCATTATGAAGTTTGTTGTAGATAGAAGCTTTACCTATGACGACTTTTTAGATTTACTTGAAATGGAAAAGGCGGACATCTCTTCACAAAATCCATATTATATCCACCGTTTGGAAAATCTAGAAAAGGTAAAGGAAGCCTATAGAAAAGTTTATGAAGGACCAACAAAACTTTCGGACCTTGCTATAAATGGCAGCGACATGATTGGAATTGGATATGAAGGGGAAAACATAAAAAAAGTTTTACAGTATCTGTTGAAACAGGTTATTGGAGAGCCTAAGATTAATGAAAGAGAAAAGCTAATTAGCATTGCAGAAAAGGTACATGATGACATTTGTAGAGGTGAATGATTGTGACTAAGAACATTATAAATAAGAATTTTTTAAGCAAAGTTCTGGACAATTCCAATCAGGGCATACATATAGTTGATCCTACTGGGACAACTCTATATTATAATAAATTAGCTGAAGAGATTGACGGCATTTCTAAGGAAGAAATTTTAGGCAAAAACATGAAGGACCTTGTAAGGACGGGACTTTTTTCAAGATCCGTCGCCCTTGATGTAATTGAATCGGGCAAGCAAAAAGAGGTTGTTCAACATATAAATGACAAGATTGTTATTGCTACAGGCGTTCCCATTATGAAGGGTAGAGATTTAGAAGCTGTGGTGGTGTTTGTTAAAGATTCAAAACTTCTTCGTGATATGACACTGCAACTTAAAGATTTACTTATTGAAAATAACTCCATGGCAGAAAATCTTTCTAAATATAATTCGAAATACTTAAAGGAAGGAATTATAATTTCAAATTCCAAAGCCATGCAGAGAATTATGAAAGTTGCAAATAGAGTTTCCAAGCTAGAAACGCCCATATTTTTACTCGGCGAGCCGGGATGTGGAAAGACGATGTTTGCAAAGTACATTCACGACAACTCTCTTAGAAGCGACAAGCCCTTTATAAAGGTAGACTGCTCTGCAATTCCAAAGTCAATTATCGAAACGGAAATGTTTGATGACGAAAATAGTTATAACGGTTCTCTACTTAAGCAAGCGGAAGGTGGAACTCTATTTATTGACGAGATTGCAGATATGCCACTGCCATGTCAACAAAGACTGGTATATGAATTAAATAGGATTAAAGAATCACATTCAACAGACGGAAATAGTCCTAGTATAAGAATTATAGCTGCATCAAATGAAAACATCAGCAAAAACATTTCCGATGGAAAGTTTAGAATGGATTTATATTATCTACTTAACATTATTCCAATTAAAATTCCCCCGCTTAGGGATAGAGGTGAAGATGTTATTCCACTTATCAATCTATTTTTAAACAAGTACAATGAGTTTTACAACGAAGACAAATCAATTTCTCCAAATTGTAAAAAGTTTTTAATCAATTACAGTTGGCCTGGAAATGTGCGTGAGCTAGAAAATATAATTGAAAGGCTTGTTGTCACCAGCGACACCGATGTAATTGACGTGGAACATGTGGAAGAGTTTATAAATAATTTTTACACTAAGATTGATGACGGCAAAACTTTTAAAGAAAAAGTTGAAAGCTATGAGAAGAAACTTATTCTTGAATATAGCAAGCAGGTGTCTTCAATAAAAGAACTTTCAATCCTTGCGGGGATAAATGAATCCACACTTCGAAAGAAGATTGAAAGATTTAATTTAAATATTACATTTTCGTAACATATCTTTTCGGAAAATTTTCCAAACATTCGGAATTTTTTCCGAAAATTTTTTTATTCATAATTCCCATTCTTTGACATAAAACTTTTATTTTGGAATTTTTTCCAATTTCAATCTTTACTGAGGGAATGTTTTCCTTTGTTTTTCAGCACATTTTTCACCTTTAAAACTTGCATTTATAAGCATTACCCCATATACTTTGCTTGTAAATCATTTCTTGCAAGGAAAACAATTTAGAAAAATTTTAAAAGGGGTAATGAAAAATGACAGAAAAAAATATTAAACAACCGGCAACAGCATTTGCTTCACCAAGATTTGTTAACACAGGAAACTTTATGCGTATGCAAAGATTCGACAATGCAGAAGGATTAGACTTTGCGATCTACGGAATTCCTTTTGATACAGCTTGTTCATACAGAGTTGGGGCAAGATTTGGTCCTCAAGCTATAAGAAACATTTCTGTAATGATGAAGACTAACAATCCTGTACACGAAGTTAATATCCTTGACTACCTAAAGGGTGGAGACCTTGGAGACGTTAACGTTGTTCCTGGATACATACATCCAACTTATGATGCAATTGAAAAATTTGCAAGCGAAATAATTAAGGCAGGCGCTATTCCAATAGCTCTTGGTGGAGACCACTCTATAACTCTTGGAGAACTTAGAGCAGTAGCAAAGGAACACGGACCTGTATCACTACTTCACTTTGACTCCCACGCTGACATTAACGACACAGTGTTTGGAGAAAAGTACAATCACGGAACTCCATTTAGAAGAGCAATTGAAGAAGGATTAATCGATCCACATAAATCTGTACAAATTGGTATGAGAGGATCTCTATATGATGCTGGCGAATTTAAACTAGCTAAGGACTTAGGATTAACTCTTATTCCAACTCACAAGGTTCGTGAAATGGGAATTCCTGAAACAATTAAAAAGGCAAAAGAAATTATCGGAGATAACAAAGTATTCTTAACTTTCGATATCGACTTTATAGACCCTGCTTATGCACCTGGTACAGGTACTCCTGAAGTTGGTGGATACACTTCACTTGAAGGTGTAGACATTATCAGAAGATTAGAAGGATTGAACTTTGTTGGAATGGACGTAGTTGAAGTTGCACCTCCATATGACCATGCGGAAATAACTTCTCTACTTGCAGCTAACTTAATCTTTGAATTCTTATCAATCCTTGCATTAAATAAGAAAGCGAAACAAAAATAATGAAAGAGCAAACTAATTTTAGAGGAGCTCTTAGTAAGTCAGAAATTCGAGATCTAAATTTAGATCTCGAAGACTTACACCAGTTAGACTCTTTCGATTTAAAACCAAATGATAGAAAAAAAGGGATTGCTAAAAGTTTGATTTTCACAGCCATAGCAATCTTTATCTTTTTTATTCCAATTACAATTGACGGCAAGACCGATATTACTTTTGGAATAATTTATAACGGACTTATGAACTTAACAGGAAATTATGGACTATGGTTTGTAACATTAATAACCATAGTGACTGCGCTACTTAGTATATATGGCAAGTACTTTGCAAAGAGCGGAAAAATCTATGACTACTTTCATGGCGACTCTATAATACATCCACTGATTTATACAATCGGTGCAGCATTTGCCCTACTATACACAATGAATGCAACAACTTCATTTAATGGACCTGAAGTTATTGTTGGTCCATCAACCGGGGGTACTGTAATTCCATCAATAGCTGTTGCAGTTTTCTGGATAATATTGGTTTCATCATTCTGTATGCCATTTTTAATCAACTACGGCTTTATTGATTTAATAGGAACTTTGATGGAGCCACTTATGAGACCGGTTTTCAAACTTCCTGGAAGAGCAGCAATAAACGCATTAGTTTCATTCCTTTCCAGTAGTTCAGTTGGTGTACTTGTTACAAACAAGTTATACCGTAGAGGAGTTTATACTGAGAAAGAGGCAGTACTAGTTGCAACAGGTTTCTCTGCAGTATCTGTAGGTTTTGCCTACATGGTAATTAAAACTGCAGGGCTTCAAGATCACTTTGCCCTTGTTTACCTTGTGTCTGCTTTTATGACACTTATGATTTCAGGAATAGTTGGAAGAATCCCTCCTTTTAACAAAAAGAGAGATGTCTATCCAAATGGCAAGGTTCAAACTAAAGAAGACATTGACAACACTAAGTCTTCATCAAATGGAATCTTTTCAACTGGTGGAAAAAGAGCAGTTAAGAAAGCATTCTTAGCGCCACCACTTGCGGGAGAAATCAAATCAAGTCTTAAGGACAGCGTGGAAGTTATACCAAAGGTAGTTACTTCACTTTGCGCAATTGGTACAGGAGCTTTGATACTTGCAGAAAACACACCTATCTTTAGATTTTTAGGAAAACTTTTCGTGCCACTTCTAAATCTATTGAGAGTGCCTAATGCAGCTGACATTGCCGCAAGTTTCCCTGTTGGAATAGCAGAGATGTTCTTGCCTGTACTTTTAATAGCAGAAAAGGTACCTGTGCTTCATCCACAAGCGAGATTCTTAGTTGTTTCAGTTTCGATTTCACAAATAATATTCTTTGCTGAAACAATAGTTGTAATGATGTCTGCGAAGTTACCTATAAAATTATGGGAGCTTGTAGTTGTGTTCATTGAAAGAACAATACTTGCAATCATAATAGGTTCAATCTTTATGCACATCTTATTCTAAAAATAAAGTCAGTATTTTAGTACTACCAAAATACTGACTCTTTTTATTTTAAATATTCTTCGAAGTCTCCAATCTCTTGCAGTACATCCCTTAACGATTCCACTTCAAAGTCCTTGTATCCCTTCACCTTTTCTGCATGAATCATGGAGCTTAAAATACTTTCGTGAATTGCATCTATTGTAGCAGAAAAAACATCATCAATCTTGTCATCACTTAAGCATTTTATTTCTACAAAATCGTCTTTTTCATGTAACACTTTATTATAAGTTGAAAAAGCAAGGGCAATTTCTCCACTGCCATTTCCAGAGTTTGCTCCCGTTCTTGAAATTCCCGCCATGGCTCTCTTACAAACCCTCTTTAACTGTCTTGATGAAAGTGGAAGGTCCGTTGCAATAATAATTATTATTGATCCCTGTTCCTTTTCTTTGTCCACAGGTAACTTTTTTTGTAATCTGTCTTCCCTAAGTGCTTTTATATTTTTTCCATCAATGGTTAGTTCGTGAAACTTTGCATGGTTAGTTAGAACTAAAACTCCTACGTTGTAGTCCCTGTCATAGTGAACCACCCTTGAAGAAGTTCCAATTCCCCCTTTAAGTTCATGGCATCTCATGCCACGTCCTGCACCAACGGCGCCCTCTTCAAAGTCCACTGATGCACCTGTTATTGCTTCAAGCACATTTTCTTCTGTAACATGAAGTCCTCTAATATCATTTAGTCTCATATCGTTACATTCAAGCACTGGACAGTTAATGGTTCCAGTGTCCACTCCAATTTCTGGATTTTGTTCAAGCATATACTTTACAGATGCTGTAAGTGCCGTTCCCACTGAAAGGGTATTGGTAAGCACTATTGGAGCTTCAATTGTTCCAAGTTCATCAATTTGAATTAGCCCCTGTGGCTTTGCAAACCCATTTACCACATGGCTTGCGGCTAAAAGTTTTTCTTTAAATATATTTTCCTTTGGCACTATGGCAGTTACTCCCGTTTGAACATCTCCCGTTTTAATTGTAACTTGTCCTACCTTAACACCTTCAACATCTGTTATAGAATTATTTTTGCCTTTTTTATACATACCGATTTCTTTTTTTATTCCCATAACTACTCCTCCTATCCATTAAAATTTTCACAATTTTCTGCTTTAAATCATCATTGACAATGCGATTACTTATATCATACTATACTATTATATCTTATTAAAAGGAGGACATTATGGAAAATATTAAAGAGAAAAAAAGACCGGAGTTTGGTTATGCCATTATAATCTTATTAACACTGGCAGCTATCTTAGTCTATGGACTTAGTGTAATCAAAGCTCCCCTTGCTGTAATTATGTTTATTGCATGGATTGTTGTAAATCTATTTGCCATAAGACTTGGCTACAAGTATAAAGAGCTTGAAAAAATTGCAATTAAACAAGTTGGCCACTCACTTCAATCGGTGGTTATAATGCTTGCAGTTGGTATGCTTATATCATCATGGATTGCATCGGGAACAGTTCCTACAATAATCTACTACGGATTAAAGATTATTAATCCCGACTACTACCTTGTAACAACTTTGGTTATTTGTGCCATAGTTTCAATGTTCACAGGAACATCATGGGGAACTATTGGGACAGTAGGTGTGGCGCTTTTAGGAATTGGAATAAGTATGGGAATTCATCCTGGAATGATTGCAGGTGCACTTATATCAGGTTCATGGTTTGGAGATAAACTCTCTCCACTATCAGACACTACAAACTTCCAATCAGGAGTAATGGGAGTTCCGCTTATGACCCATATTAAGCACATGCTTTACACCACAGTGCCATCCTTTATAGTTTCAGCAATACTTTTCTTTATATTAGGTAGAGGTAACGCTGCATCCTTTGACGACACTGTAATAACACAGATTACAGGTCAATTAGATTCATTTTTCAAAATCAGTTTTATTACACTAATACCTTTAATAGTGGTTATAGTACTGTTGATTATGCAAAGACCAGCATCACAGTCAATTCTTATTGGTGCAATCCTTGGAATGGCCCTTGCTATATTCTATCAAGGCTTTGATGCAAAAATGGTTATTGGTTCAGGACTAACAGGATTTAACTACGAATTCAATGACGAATTCTTCAATAAACTATTAAACAGAGGCGGCATGGACTCCATGACAAGGACAATACAAGCCCTAATCTTTACTACTGGACTTGGTGGAATGCTTAGAGAGATGGATATTTTAAAAGTTCTTGTAGATCCGATTTCAAAGAAGATAAAGTCAGACTTTGCACTAATCTTCTCAGGAATCTTTATAACATACCTATCCATTGCACTTACAGGTTCTCACATGTTTGCATCAATCATGGTTCAATCAACAATGCTAGACCTTTATAAAAAGAATGGACTTAAGCCAGAAAATGCTTCAAGAATAACAGAAGACTGCGGTACACTTGGAGTTACATTAATTCCATATGGAGTTACGGCCCTATTTATCGTTGACACCTTGGGAATCGACTTTGCAACCTTCTTCCCATACACATTCTTCTGCTTCCTATGTCCAATCTTCAACCTACTTTGTGGTTTAACAGGCATCGGCATTGCAAGATACACAGAAGAAGAAATGAGAGAAATGAATTTACAAGAGGTATAATATGGAAAAACTCGCAATTACAACTAGAGGCAGCATCGAAGACATGTACACCTTTGGTAATATTGTGGTAGTCGGCGAAAACAATAAAATAATTTATGAAAAGGGAGACAGTTCGGAAATTTCCTTTCCAAGATCTTCCGCAAAATTAATGCAAGCTCTAACACCTTTAGCCCTTAGTGCTAAAGAGGAGTTTGACCTTACAGAAAAAGAGATTGCAGTTATTTGCGCTTCCCATTCAGGAGAGGACTTTCATATAGAGACCATAAGAAATATTTTGAAAAAAGCTGGTCTTGATGAAAGCTATTTAAAATGTGGACCCCACTATCCTTTCAAAGAAGATGTTGCAGAAAAAATGAAAAAAGATGGCATCAAACCTAAAGACATTCACAACAACTGCAGCGGCAAACACACGGGGATGTTACTTGCATGTAAGATAATGGGCTGGGATATGAAAGATTATTATAAGATTGACCACCCAGTTCAAAGAAAGATTACAGAAAATATAGAAAGAGTTTGCGAGTGTAAAATCCCTCTGGAACATATTTCAGTAGATGGCTGTGGCGTTCCAGTGCATGCAATGACCATGAGGGAATTTGCCCATGGCATGCAGAAGATGAGTGACTTTGAAAATTTAGAAGGATTTGAAGAAGCTTCAAAAGATATTTACAACGCAATTACAAAACATTCCAAATACACTTCCGGATCTGACAGAATAGATCACTATCTAATCTCAAGATACCCTGGAAAAATAATTGTAAAATCAGGAGCAAATGGCTACTTCGGAGGATACCTTCCAGACAAAAAATACGGTTTCTGTATTAAGACCTACGACGGAATAAGCTCCGTAAGAAATCTTATTTTAATTGAACTAATGAAGAAATTCGAAGTTATCCCACAAGAGGATTATGATTATTTTGAAAATCTATTTACAAACAAGATTAAAAACCACCGTGAGGAAGTTGTTGGTGAGGTAAAAGTTTTATTGTAATTTAAAAACTGTTGGACAAATATCCAACAGTTTTTCCTTTTTAATCATTTGCCTTAATGCTATTTGCCATTATTAAATTTGCAATTTGAGATATTGGCATGCCTTGTAGGTACACTTTGCCTGGACCTGTAACAACTGTATTGAACACGCCTTCGCCGCCTAAAAACATATTCTTTAGGCCTTCTACTGATTTTATTTCCATGTCGCATGTTGCATCCATTGCAGCAAGGTTGCCTGTGCTTATAACTATTTTTTCTCCAGGGTTTAGGTTTATAATTTCGCAGTGTCCATCTATTTCTATAAATGCCTTGCCATGTCCTGACAGTCTTTGCATTATAAATCCTTCACCACCAAAAAAGCCTGTACTTAGTTTCTTTTGGAATTGAACTGATAGGTCAACTATTTCTTCGCTTGCTAAAAAGGCGGACTTTTGTGCAACAATATCTCCATCTTCTATGTCGAAGGCTAAAATGCTTCCAGGAAATGACGATGCAATTGCAATTTCTCCTTCCGTTCCGTTGACGCAGGTGTATCTGTTTTGAAACATCTTTTCACCGGTGAACAGTCTTCCCAATGCCTTTCCAACTCCTCCCCTTGTTGTGGTTTCCATCTTTAGGTTTGGTGTCATCCAGCTCATGCCGCCGCCTTCTGTTATGATGCTTTCTCCATTTTCAAGTTTCACTTTAAGTACTGGAAGGTTTCCTCCAACTATTTCATATTTCATTATCTCAACTCCTTTTGATATGCATTTCTTAAATCGCCATTCTCTAGGCGAATTATTCCACAGTATTTATAACCTAGACTCTCTAAAAGCCCCTTCATGCTTTCATTGTCTTTATGGGTGTCCACTCTAATGTTTTTTATTCCTTTTGATTTCGCAAGTTCTTCAATTTCTTCAAACATCTTCTTGCCATAGCCCTTGCCTCGGGAATTTCTAGACACGGCAAATCGATGTACCGTCACATAGTCCTCTCCATTTAGCCAAGCGCCATCAATTTCTAAATAGGTCTTGTCAACGCCTTCTGTAACTGCTGTTGTTCCGACTATTTCTTCTTCGTCTTCTAGCACATACGAAAATTTATTTTCCATGTCTCTAAGTAAAGTCTCAAGACTAGGCCCTTCATCTTGCCACTGATTAACGCCTTTTTCCTTAAGGATAAGTCTTCCATCTTCATATATGCTTAAAACTTTTATGATGTGCTTTTGTTTCGTCTCTATTAGTTTCATTCTTTCTCCTATCTGATTTAAGTTTATATTAAAAATGATAATTTTAAAAGTATTTTTTGTAAATTTTTTAAAGAAAAAGCCAAGCCCAATTTCAATAAGTAATAAGATAAGAACTGGACTTGACTTCTATGTTTTAAATATTTTCGTTTGTGTAGATTCTTTTTCCGTTAGGAGATTTTTTAGGGTAGTCTAAGAACTTATTAAGGGCTGCAAACATTTCATCGCTTGTGACATGTTCTAATAAGTCAGATTGGTTATGGACGATGCTTCCATCAAGACCCAATACATCCACCAAAAAACATTCCCAAACTCTGTGTTTGGAGAGAACTTCCTTGGCACTCTTGTCTCCAGATTCACTTAGGTAAATTTTTGTCTTATCTTGGATTACAAGCCCATCTTCTACGAGTTTTTTGATCATTTCACTTACCGATGGCCTGCTAATGGAAAAATAATCAGATATATTTTTGTTATTAGTATATCCCTTTTCTTTTGACAGTCTGTATATTGCTTGAATGTAGTCTTGTCTAATGTAATTCATGGCTTACCTCATAGTCCATAATCTTTTAATAAACTTATATATAAGATTCTACCCTTTTCAGTCAGTTTATAAATCCCATCCTCTATTCTAATCTTCTTTTCAGAAATAAGGATTTGACTGTATTTCTCTATTTCTTCTTTTTTCCAAGAGAGGTGTTGGTCTATTGTAGATAATCCTAGCTCCTCTTTAGAATTTGTTTCTAATTCATGGTTGCCTACGTGCATCAAGAAGGTATCTTTTTTAAACTCTTTGTGTTTTCTCTTTTGAGTGAAAATTTTCATCAACAAACCATTTCTATTAAATAAAAATGTAAGAAGAAATGTTATCCCTGCTATTGTGGCAGTCATACCCGACATAGAAAGATTATAATACATGGCAAACACAAAACCAAGTACAGAGTTTATGATAGAGTATAGAACCGATATTATAATCATGGTTTTGAGATTTTTGCTTATCAAATAGGCGCTCGCGGCAGGTGTGATTAGAAATGATATAACCAAAATCGCCCCCACCGCCTCAAATGCTACTACAGTTGTAAATGACGTAAGGGTCATAAGACTATAAAACAAAATAAGATCCGAAAATCCCGCAATCTTGGCAAATTCCCCGTCAAAAGTAGTTAACTTCAATTCTTTAAAAAATATTATTATAAAGGCCAAGTTGATAAGCCCCATTACCGACATTTGAAAAAGTGATTTTGGGATCTCAAAACCAAAAAAGTTCATTGTATTTAAAGGAGCCATTATTACCTCTCCCATAAGGACAACATCTACATCCAGGTGGACATTTCTGGCATATTTTGTGATAAGGATTACTGCTAAAGCAAAAAACATTGGGAATATTATCCCTACTGCATCATCATTTTTTACAAGTTTGGTCTTTGACAAGGACTCTATTGAAAAAACCGTTACAATTCCGAATAGGGCCGCACCAAAGACTAGATAGACTGATGTGATATCCTTCACTATAAAATATGCAAGGACAATACCTAGTAAAATTGAATGACTGATAGCATCAGCGAGCATTGAAAGACTTCTTAGGACCAAGAAAACTCCAATGATGCTGCAAGCTATAGCTGTCACCAAGAGTACTAATAAGGTTTCATAATTAGACATTAATGAGTATCTTAGAAAATCAATCATATTTTTTCCTCACAATCATTTTTCTCATCCCTCTTGGACCAACTAGCATAGATAATAAAGATATAAAACTCATTATCAAAATAATTGTAGATCCTGTACTCATTCCATCATAGACTGTGGATATATAGGTCCCTAAAAAAGCTGATAGTCCTCCACAAAATCCTGCTATTAATAACATAACATGAAATTTATCCGTCCACTGCAAGGCTGTGATTGCAGGTACAATAAGCATTGATGAGATCAAAATAGCACCTACAAGTTTTAGACCTGTCGTGATTAATAGCATGGTGGCTATCAGTAGGATTGTGTTCATCAATATAGGATTTATACCTATAGTTTTGGCATAGACTTCATCAAATACATAAACTTTTATCTCTTTATAAAAGAAAAGGAGAAGTATAATTGATAAAATTGATACTACAAAAATTATCTTTACATCTTTTTTCATAATATATGAGGCCTGACCAAAAATATAATTTTTAAGCCCTGATTGAGATACTCCTGCATAGGATGGATTACCTTGGATATATGATTTTAGAACCATACCCAGGCCAAAAAAGCTAGATAAAATTATTGCCAAAGTAGCATCAAGGTCTATTTTTGAATTATTTGATATAGTATCAATTAGAAAAAATGATATAGCTCCAGCAAGGGCTGCACCTAAAAGAAGTATAATCGGTGATTTCTCCATTGATAACATAAAGGCAAGGACTATACCAGGATAGGTAGAGTGCCCGATAGCATCTCCTATTAGGGACTTGCCTTTAAGGACGCTAATTGATCCAATTATGCCAGTAGCCATGGCCAAAATCACCGTACCGAGAGCTACTATTATAAAAGAATAGTTTCTAAAAATATCCATATCCTACCTCACAAAAGCCTTATCTACATTTTCTTTTGTAAAAACCTCAGCAACTTTGCCTTGGGCAATGACTTTTTTATTTAGTATCACTATATGGTCAAAGTATTTTTCTATTGTATTTAGGTCGTGGTGGACAACAATAGATGTCTTGCCCTTTTTTTGTGCATCTTTCATAAAATCAAATATGATTTTTTCTGTAACCTTATCGACTCCTGCCAAGGGCTCATCCATAAAATATATGTCCGCATCTTGGCATATAGCTCTGGCTATAAAAACTCTTTGTCTTTGACCACCAGATAGTTCTGATATCTGCCTATCTTCGAAATCAGCCATCCCAATTTTTTCCAAGGCCTCTCTAGCTAGGGTGTAGTCTTCTTTGCTTGGCCTTTTTATCCAACCAAGGTGGACATACCTACCCATCAACACCACATCTAGAACTGTAGTTGGGAAATCCCAATTTACCGAAGCTATCTGTGGTATATAGGCAATTTGTTTCTTAACCTCATCAAAGGACTTGCCCATGATACTAACATAACCTGATAACTTTTTTTGCAAATTTAAGATTCCCTTTATAAGCGTGGACTTGCCAGCTCCATTGGGACCTATGATAGCAGTTATTGAATTATTTATTATTTCGATATCATTATCCCAAAGAACAGGTTTGTCAGCATAGGCAATTGTCATGTCCTCTACTTTTATTATTACATCTTTCATAATTCAACCTACTTAAGATTTTCTACAATAAGATCAACATTGTGCCTATACATATCTATATAATTATCGCCATCTTGACCAAGAGGAGCTAGAGAGTCTGAGAAAAGCTCCTTTCCTTGACCAGATACAACCTCTACATCAAAGCCTTTTGCCTTTACAGCTTCTTTTAATTTTTCCATCCTCATTGGATCTGTAGTAGACTCTGCAAATATAGCTTTTATTTTTTTATCTACGATGAAATTGACAGTATCTTCTATATCTTTATTTGCAACTTCACTATCTGTAGACACTCCCTGCGGTGCCTTAACTGGTATATTGTATGCCCTAGAAAAATAATTAAAAGCATCGTGAGGAGTGATTAGATACCTAGTAGATTCTGGGATAGAGTTTATTTTCTCTCTATTTTCCTTATCAAGTTCTTCTAGCTTTGCAAGATAGGCTTCTAGGTTTTTCTCAATATTTTCTTTCTCCTCTGGTAGAAGTTTTTCTAAGTCTTCGGCAGCATTTTTTGTAGCTTCCTTGTAAAGATTTATATCAAACCAAAAATGTGGGTCTACAACAGTCTTACCATCTTCATCCATTTCTCCGATATCTTCTTTTTTAAAGGTCCTAGAAACTTCTGAACCTCTTTTTTCTAGAACATCTACCATCTTGCCCTCAAAGTGTAGGCCATGGTATAAAAGAAGGTCAGCCTTTTTAATCTTTTCTAAATCTTGAGGTTTTGCAGTATATAAATGTGGGTCTTCACCAGCAGGGATTATTAGCTCCTTTTCAACCTTATCCCCAACCAGATTATCGACCATATCATACAAGAAAGAAGTTGTAACTGTCACTATCTTCTTGCCACTTTCTTTATCCTTTACCTCTGAACTTCCTAGATTTTCATTTTTTGAACAAGAACTAGCAATAATAAGCATCGCTAGGGCAATTAATATTTTTTTTAATTTCATATTTCCTCCAATAATTATAAATATTTTGTTAGGCACGCCTAACTATTTATATTGTAGTCCCTGTTTTTATTTTTGTCAATCTTTTTTTTGATAATAATTATCATCGGCTGATGAAAGGCCTTACTTTTGTTAATAAAATGCGATAAAATAAAATCACCATAAAGAGAAGGCGAGAGACAAGCTCATCGATCCTTCAGCAACCTACCATTAGGAAAGGTGCTAATGCTTGTATGATGGTTTGGCATCCATCAGACGATGGGTGTTTTTTTCTCTATTTTTAGGAGGAATTTATGTATCAAGAATTTAGTAAGTCAGTATTTTTAGTAGCAACCGATGATGCAATGAATCCTGATATTGATTTTCTTAAATTTTTAAGAGATGATGGTTATAAGTTAAACACTAATAAAGGTGTATTTCCGAATTGTCCTTGGATATATGTCGATATAGAAAATAAACAATATGCTTATGCCATACCTGGTATCCCTGTTACTGGTTTCGTAGGCGGGCATGCTATTAGATTAAAATAATTTTATCTTATATATGAAATCTTTGACCAATACAAGGACAAAGACATTTTCATTTTTAAAAACGAGCGTTTTGATTATGATGATTGAAATTCATATTATTTTTAATTATTATTTATTTTCAAAAAATCGAATAGGGGCTATGAACTAGCCCCTTTCACACCACCCGTACGTACCGTTCGGCATACGGCGGTTCAATATCTTCTTGTATCATATTATTTATTACTGATGTATCTATTTAACTTTATTCTTTTTGTATCCGAACCTTGAGAAATGAATACGTCATTCCTTGTGTTCCATCAAGTCATAGTACATCCTTTTCAAATATTACAATAAATATCGTTCCTCCCTTCGCTCCATTTCCATTACAGAAATTTCTTCACTACTATGGAGTCTGCTGACTTCTCATAGTTCGTTGTTACTACTGAGTCGTCTATGAGATCTCACGGGATAAGCCCTAATACTTTCATCGTTTACTTGCAGAATTTACGCTTTGGGTTTACGGTTACCTTTTGGGTCTTCGCTATCTATAGCTAGCTTGCCCACCTGTTACGCCTTATATTCTGTTCCTGTTCGTCAAGCCACGATTTCGCTATTGCTTCTTCTCTCCTAGATGTCGCCATCTAAAACTTGCAAGTCGCTATTAGATTCGTTGGTAACTACGCTATGTAGGGAATTTCACCCAGCATTAGAACATGCCCGTCATACTATAAAAAGCATGGCTTTCACCATGCTCAATTTATTTTATTTCCTTTAACAGTTCCACCAGGTAGTCATACACTCTTTCCACTGATTTTATTTCAAGTCTTTCTTTTACGGAGTGGGCTCCCGTTATGTTTGGTCCGATTGAAATTATATCCATGTTTGGATATTTTTCATAAATTGCTCCACATTCAAGTCCTGCATGAATTACAATTGTTTCAAAGTCTCTTCCTTCAATTTTTTTATATAGCTCTTGGGCAAGTGTGCGAAGTTTTGAATCCTCTTTATACTCCCAACTTGGATATCTTGCGCCGATTTCATAATCAAAGTCATTTTCCTCTAAAACCTTTGTGATTTTTTCTTTTAGTTCTTCTAACACATGGTTTTCCGATGAACGTAGGGAGATTTCACTCTTTAGTTTGCCGTCTTCTTCCTTTATAAAGGCAAGGTTGTTGGAAGATTCCACTGTTCCGTCATTCATAAAGGAATTTACTCCCGTTGGAAGTTCATTTATTGCTTTAATAAGCCTTTGTGATTGCTCTTTTGAATAACTTTGCCCTGTGGTTTCAATTATATTTATTTGAAGTTCTCCTAGAAGTTTGGAATATTCTGAAATTGTTTTGTCCTTGGCTTCTTCAAGGGTTCCTCTGTCAATTCCATAGACCTTTACAAATCCTTCGGAAGGAATAACATTGTCCAAGGTGCCAACATTAATTTCTCCAATGGAAATATCTTTAAGTTCTGCTAAGAAGCTTCCTAAAACTTTTACTGCATTGCCTCTGTCTTCATTAATTTGCATTCCAGAGTGGCCGCCTTTAAGGCCATGAACTTTTATTTCAAAGCCCTCTTTGTCGCCGTCATTTTGAATTTCTTCTTCAACGAAAACCGTAAGCCCTCCTGCAGATCCCACTGTAAGGATGCCCTCTTCTTCCGAGTCTATGTTAATAAGGTAGTCACCCTCTAAAACTTTGTCGGAAAGTTTTAACGCACCATTCATGCTGGTTTCTTCTTCCGTTGTAACAAGAAGTTCTATTTGTGGGCCGGTGTAGTTACAGTCTTCCATTATGGCAAGGCCCATGGCAATGGCAATTCCATTGTCTGCACCAAGGGTTGTGTCCTTTGCCATTAAAAATCCATTTTCCACAACTGGGATGATTGGATCTTTAGTAAAGTCGTGGTTGGAGTCTGAAAGTTTTGACCCCACCATGTCCATATGGCCTTGTAATACCACCTTCGGCGCATCTTCATAGCCCTTTGAGGCACATCTTTTTAAAATTACATTTAAATATTCATCTTGATAGGTTTCAAAGCCAAGTTCTTTCCCAGTTTCTACCAAATAGTTTGAAACTTCTTTTTCATGTCCACTGGGCCTTGGTATATCCATTAGCTTTTTAAAATAGTAAAAGACTCTCTGTGGTTTTAAATTTTCTAAATTTTCCATTTAGTTACCTTCTGCGTTGTTAAGGATAATATTTTTAATCACTTCAAGAGATTTTTCCATTAAATCTACAGATACTATTTCGTATCTTCCATGATAGTTGTAGCCACCTGTAAAAAGATTTGGTGTTGGTAGCCCCATAAAAGATAGTCTTGCTCCGTCGGTGCCACCTCTAATTGGCTTTATAATTGGAGTTAGTCCCGCTTGTGAAATTGCATCCTTTGCAAGGTCAACTATTTCAATATGTGGTTCAACCTTTTCTCTCATATTGTAGTAGGAGTCTTCTATATTTAACTTTATGCACTCGCCATATTTTTTATTTAAAAAGTCCACGGCATTTTGCATCAAATCCTTCTTTTCTTGGAAGCTATCTTTAAAGAAGTCCCTGATTATATAAACCACTTCTGCCTGTGCTGAAGTTCCTTTGATTCCGTGAAGCATATAAAATCCTTCATACTTTTCAGAGTGTTCTGGCCTTTCGTTTGCAGGAAGCATTTGATTAAACTCCTGAGCTAGTAGTAGTGCATTTATTAAAACATTCTTTGCAGAACCTGGGTGAACTGCCTTTCCTTCAATTTCCAATGTGGCAGTTGCAGCGTTGAAATTTTCGTACTCAAGCTCTCCCACTGGACCGCCGTCAATTGTATATGCAAAGTCGGCACCAAATTTTTCCACATCAAATAAATCTGCTCCCCTGCCGATTTCTTCATCAGGAGTAAAGCCGATTTTAATGTCGCCAAATTTTAAATCTCTATTATTCATGAAAAATTTCGCCGCTTCCATTACAATGGAAACTCCTGCCTTGTCGTCAGCACCAAGCAATGTAGTTCCATCTGTTGTAACAATTTTGTGTCCAATGAGGTCCTTTAAGAATGGAAATTCCTCTTCCGTAAGCTTGTACTTTTCATTAAGTACAATGTCGCCGCCCTTATACTCTTCCACGATTTGTGGGTTGTCACATTTCCCCGGCATTTCAAGGGCAGTGTCCATATGGGCAATTAGTCCAATCTTTGGCGCAGTCTTTACAGTTCCTTCAATTGACGCATAGATGTAACCATGTTCGTCTAGCTCTGCGTTATCTATTCCCATTTCCTTAAGCTCTTTTACAAGTATCTTACCAAGTTCAAGCTGTCCCTTTGTTGATGGACAGCTTTTGCTTTTGTCGTCACTTTGTGTGTCAATACTAATATATTTTAAAAATCTATCTAACATTTTATCTCCTAGTCTAATTTAAATACTATTGTGTGGTTGTAATTAATCAATATCTTCCAGTATCCCTTTAGTTCTTCGTCAAGTTCTGGGTCGGAAGTATCCGCTTTTATAACTCCATCGGCAATGGAGTATAGCTTTGCATGGGTTGCAATAATAATTATATTGTCCTTGCCAATATGTCTTATAATCCTTGGACTAAGTTGTTGGTTACCTCTACCAAACACATGGCCTTGACCACCTATAACTGTAACAATAAGCGTTGCCTTTTTGTCCTTAATAAAGTCGTAGATTTGATTTTCTGTAGCTTCTTTTAATACGATTTCGCCTTTATAGATTATGTCAACTCCAAGAAGTGAAACGTCATATCCAATATCTCTCATAACGGAGTTTACAGTTCCACCGGTACCTACAACATAAACCATGTCGTCGTCTTTGTTATTCATAATCTTTTCTAATTCTTCTGCAATACCTTCAATCTCTTCAACAGAAGATGATGAGCTTGACTTTGATGATTGCATTAATTTTTCAACCCTTGGTACATCTAAATAGCCATATAATTTTGCTTGAAGAACATTTTGTCTAAATTTTTCCTCATCAATGTCCATAACTTCTGAATGTGCTGTAACAATAGAATTTTTGTCTTGAACATACTCTCTTATTACAAGACCTGCGTCCTTTGGATTGTTTGCATAAACTGCAGAGTGAATCTTAACACCTGCTGGAATACCAATACATGGAATGGAAACTTCTACCGCATTAAATATATTTCTTGCAGTCCCGTCTCCTCCGGCAAATAGAATTAAGTCCACATTTTCCTTTTTTAACTCTCTAGCTATGTCTTCAGTGTCTTGGAAAGTGGTGTGTTCTTTCTTTTCTCCAATAACTTTGTAGTTAAAACCAAGTTCCTTTAAAACATCTTCACCCATCTTACCTGCGCCGGTGAAAAATTCTATTTTATCCTTTAGGTCCACAACCTCTTTAAGGGCTGTCTTTGCCTTGCTATTTGATAAAAACTTTCCACCTCTTTCAAGGGCAAGCTTTTGAGTTTCCTCTCCGTCACTTCCCTTAAGTCCTACAGAGCCACCAATACCTGCAACTGGATTTATAATTAAACCTATTTTCATTTATTTACTCCCTTTCTCTTAAAATTACACTATATTCTTTATACCCTACTGTAAAAATAACAAAACAGTGCAATAAAAAAGGCCGCTCCTCTGAGCAGCCAGTTTAGTAAATTAAATATTTTCTTGAAAATTCTCTAAAGTACTCTTCCTCTTCTTCAGTTAAATCCCTTTTCAAAATGAAGTAAAGTATTTCATGTAAATCAATTTCAATTAGATTTTCGTAATCAAACTCTTCCATTCTCTCCTTAAGAGGGTCGTTTTCAAATGGATATATAAACACAGTGTAGTCGTTTTTATTTTCAAGAATAGATACATTTCTATTTATTCTGAAATTTTTACAAAAATCTTCCCTCGTAATATCCCCTAAATTAAAAGACTTTTCCACTTGCTTTGAAAATTCTTTCTCCCACATATCCTGGTTGTTTTCTCCATTGAATGAACCGAAGTGGTCCTCCCAGTAGGTAAACTCAAAATAGATTCTAACTCCTGAAGACATCTCCACATATAAATCCATACTGTTATTGACGTCGTTATTTACAACCTTGTCAAATTCAACATGGGTAACTTCTCCAAGGTCATCTCTCTCTAAGATATGTGAAATAAAATCAGTAGCAAGTTTCTTGTTTTCCAAAATTGGAAGAAATAAATTCATTCCCATTACCTTAGAGGACTTTAAGTCGTTACCATATCTTTTTATTTCATCGCCATGATAATATTTTTCAAAAACATTGAAACCGTCATTAATAAAGTTATCCTTTAACTCTACTAAAGTTCCCTCACCATCAATCTTTAAGACTTCATTCTTATATCTTTCTAAATGTTCTTCAATCCTATTATTTAATTCATCTTGTCTCATGTACATTCCCTTTTCTTTCTAATGCTTTAAACATAAATATCATTATATTAGATTAATGGCTTTATGCCAACCCTCATAAGCTTTTATAACATTTGTAGACATAAAACTTTCTGGACTAGTAATTAAATTCTTAGAAAAATTAATCAGTATTTTATCCACCATCTGCCTTTTATTTAAATCTTCTATTGTAGTTAGTTCCAAAACTTTAGAGTCGCCTATAGTGCGTCTTAAAAGCTCCATTCCACAAAATGAATACATGTCGGTCATGTAGTCCTGAATAGTCTTATTTATAAAGTTAGAATTATTAAAACTTGGGTCAATTATCTTTTTCTTTTTAAAATACTCCGTGAAACTTCTATAAAGTGACTTAATAAAAATTTCTATTTGCTGTTTTATTTCATTTGCCCCATCAACACTTTTCAAAACCTCTTCATTATATAAAAGGGCGAAGAATAGATTTGCAAGTACATTGCCAAGGTCGTAGCCTATTGGCGCAAAGGTTGCAAACTCTGGGTCAATTATTTTTACTTCCCCTTCTTTTACAAATATGGATCCAGTGTGTAGGTCACCGTGGATAAGAGCCTGTTTATCATTTACAAACTTTTCCTTTAACACCGCTGCCCTAAGCTGTAAATTTCTATCATTATAAATATTTTCTTCAACGTATTTTTCAAGACCTTCCGTAATGACATTTCTCTTTTTGTAATCTATAAATGGCTCCGTTAAAACCAAGTCCTCTGTAATATTACACATGTCTTCATTACATATCATAGACTGTAATTTTCTTCTCTTGTTTAAATCCATGTAAAAAATCGTTGTGGGAAGAAGGCTCTTTACACAAAATTCTCCCAGCCTTTTTGTTGTACCTTGATAAAAATTGCCATTCATATACTCATGTCGAAGATTTTTATAATCAAATAGATCTTCCATGGCAATTAACTTCAAGTCCCTGTCATAGAAATATAATTTTGGAGAAAAATTCGGCGTGGACTTGTTGTAGTAATTAAGCATAAAGGCTTCAATATCCATACGGTTTTGGCTCAGTGGTCTCTGTGATGAACGAAGTAATTCGTCCGCCTGTTTAAATATATAGGACTTCTTCTCCCCTTTAAGCCTAAACACATAATTTATATTTCCGTCACCAATCTCTTGGCAAGTTACTTTTTCATCACTTTGAAATAACTTTTTACTTTTGGCGTATTCAACCCCACTTTCTTTATCAAGCAATTTATAATCCATTACTTTTCCTTTATATTTCCATAGGTCTTAAACTTTTCAAGCATTAGTTCCATTTCATCATCTGGAAGGATAACGGGATTACCAACAGACTTAGTTAAAAAGTATAACTTCGAAACAAATTCAAGTTCGTCAGTAATATTAATTGCATTTTTTATGTCCTTTGCCCCTGCTAAAAGTCCATGGTTTGCAAGAAGAACTGCACGTCTGTCACCCATTGCCTTTATTGCGTTTTGTGCCAATTCTTCAGTTCCAAAGGTTGCATACTCTGCACATGGAACGTCCTTTCCCCCGGCCACAGCAATCATGTAGTGAACCGCTGGAAGGCTCTGTCTTAAACATGAAACCGCTGCACAGTAAGTTGTGTGGGAATGGACCACTGCATCAATGTCGTCTCTGTTTTCATAAATAATTGAGTGCATTCTATGTTCTGATGACGGTTTTAAATTTCCTTCAATCACATTGCCATTTAAATCCATTAACACCATATCCTCTGGTTTTAACTTTGGATACTCAATTCCTGATGGAGTTATAAGCATTAATTTTTCTTCCCTTATAAATATTGAAAGGTTTCCTCCCGTCCCCTTGGTTAATCCAAGATTTAAAAGGTCGTTACCTCCATCAACAAGCTCCTGTCTCTGTTCTAAAAATCTCATTAATAAAACTCCTTTACTTCACTTTCACAATATTCCTTTAAATTATATGGGGTGTAGATGCCCTTGTCAGTAACCACGCCAGAAACAAGATGTGGTGGTGTTATATCAAAAGAAGGATAATATCCCTTCACGCCTTCCATGGCATTCCTAACTCCCCTTGCTTCAAGGACTTCCCTGTCGTCCCTATATTCTATCTTTACTTCATCTATACTTTTTTTATCAATATCTGGAATCCCCGTTACAAAATATGGTACATGATGATACTTTGAAGAGATTGCAATTTGATAAGTTCCAATTTTATTTACCACATAGCCGTCCATGGTTATAGAGTCGGCGGCAGATGTAAAAATGTTAATATCTTTTTCCTTAAGCACCTGGCTTACCATGTTGTCCGTTATTACAGTTGTGTCAAAGCCCATATCATGACACACCGATGCGGTTAGTCTAGAACCTTGAAAGTAGGGTCTCGTCTCTGGAACCCATAGATGAAGATTTAGTCCTATCTCCCTTGCCTCACGAAGCATTGTGCCAACAATAGTCTCTCCAAAACATTGGGTCATAACATTGAAGTCTCTTTCCATTAAACTGACTAAGTACTTCCCCACAACTGTCATTGTGGAGTAGCGCCTGTTTAAAGACTCAATTGTCAAATCAAAAATAGCTTTGTCCGCGTCAACCCCTTCAGCTAATGCCTCTTCAAAAACTTTTAATGAGTTACTACAGACCTTCCCCATTCTATTTGAAGTTGTTGGCCTTGCGTAGGTTAGAGCATGGGCAGCCTCTTTCATAAATTCAAGTTGCTTCTCTTCGCTTTTATTTCTACATTCATATGCAGCAAGGGCCATACCCATACCACATGCGGTGTATGGTCCTGCAGATTGGGTAACCATATCCTTAATTGCCTTTGCAACATCAACGTAGCTATTACAATACACAAAGGAAACTTCCACTGGATACACTCTTCTGTCCAAAATGCGAACACGCCCATCTTCATACCAAGCCACATTTTCATATTGCAACATAAAAGCCATATCATAGTCCTGTCTTTTCATTATGCACCTCTAGTATGATTATATAACAAAACCGACACCTATTATAAGTGTCGGTCTCCTTAATAAACTTTTTCAAAAACTTCGCATAACATTGGAGCTTGCTCATAAAAAACTTTTCCATAATTTTTATATTCTTCAATGAAAAAATCATCATGGGCCTTTCTCCAATATTTATAACTTCTGTCTCCCTCTCCTTCATGATACGCGTGTTCTGGAGTTATTAGATAGTAGGGAATAACATATATAACCTTGGTTTGTATAATACATACTGGGTCACTTGAACCATTTAATATAATACTATAGTCTCCAACTTTTGGTATGGCTTCTCCCTCTTCATAAAGTTCATATGCTGAAGTGGTGGCAGTTTTAATTCCTCTGTTTACTAAATCAGAGAGTTCGTCTGCTATGTCCTTGCTATTTCCAAATGACCACGCATCAAATGAAGTATCTATAGAAATATTTTTTTCTTCACAAAATTTTCTCCAAAACTCTTTAATCTTTTCTTCCATCATATGCTTCATTTCTAATGTATAACTCTATGTGATATCCAACCTTCATAAAATTCGTCGCTGGTTTCAACTCTAACATAACACCATACTCTTATGTTGTCGTTTATATCTGTGTATAGAACTTGCACCGGTGTTCCTGCATGGAAAGTCTTTATTAGTTGAGAATTTACCGATGGACCACTTCTTAAGTTTGCCACATTGCCCACATATCTTGTGTTGTTTTCATAATTTGCTGCAATTCTACTAAGCTTGTCACTTGCTATAACTTCACTATTTTCTTTTTCAGTTTCATCTTCAGTGACTTCTGTAGCTTCCGTTGGCTCTTCCTTAAGAGCCTCTTCCTCTTTAAGCTCATCAATTTTTGTATAGCCATCAAACTGTAGTGAGTTTAGTAAGTCATCTAGGTCGTCCCTTGTGATTAGATTTTTAACATTGTATCTATATGCGCCATTGGCCTCTTGGAAGTTGTTGGCAGCATATGCCACATATTCCGTTTCAGCATTATCAAAATATCTGTAGCTTACCTTGTACACATTTGTAAAAGTATAATCATTCCTTGAGAAGTTTCCAGTCTTGATGTCGTTGTCATCAACTTTATATTCATATGAGCCAAGTCTTTGGATTCGTAATTTTTCAACATTCCAAAATCCTGTGTCATTATTGATTCTAGACTTAAACTCCTGGTCGAGTTTCTTAATAATATTTGGATCTATGTCCTTGTAGGAGTTTATAAATACTTCTAAGTCTTCAACTTCAATTTCTTTTTCGATTCTTTCTTTATCAATTTCAATTTTATATCGGTCGCTAGGTTTGAATTCAAATACTGCCTTTACCTTGTCGCCGTTTTTAAGGCCTTCAGATTTAGAAAGTTTAACCTCTTGTTCCTTAATATATTGTAACAGCGCATCTTCATCAATAACTTTTTTAGATTCTATTATTTCAGGTTCTCCCACAAGGGTTGCCGTTGCCGTTCCACTTCCATCAAAGCCCGCTACTTCTATTTCAATGTCCATATTATCCAATGAAATTACCGCGTCGGGCTTCATTGCATAAAGCACCTTTGGAACTATAAATATGGCAGATATAAGAAGTATTCCTACGATTAAAATTGACGCCAATAATTTTTTATTAACGGGTTTTCTGTTTTCGTTATAATAGTTTTGAGCTTCCCTGTCATAGTCTTGATATGCTCTTTTATTCTCTTGATATGCTCTTTTATTCTCTTGATATGCTCTTTTATTCTCTTGATATGCTCTTTTATTCTCTTGATAGTTTTCATATGCATTTATATTTTTTGGAAGTTCACTTGTTACATGTATCTCTTCATTTGAAGGCACAAGATTATTTCTTTCAGGATTTTCTCTTCTATCTGAAAGTTTTTCTTCACCAACATAGTCTTCGTAGTCAGTCTCTTTAAATTCATTTACTTGATTTTGAATTAACTCCTTCGCCACTTGACTTTTTTCTCTTATGGCTTCAGTAAATCCTGACACTTCCCTTTCCACATTTATAGAACGCTGTCCATGGTAGATTCTCCTATAAAGCATTATAGAAAGAACTATCGCAAGAATCATGGCAATTACAAAAAATATTCCCGCCGCTGCAACTCTCTCTTCAGAAATTCTCATAAGATTTTGCATAAACTGCTCTATTTGTCCAAAGGATCCAAAGTCTAAATTTTGAATGTTTTTTAAAGCCCTCTTGCTGGCTCTTAAAACGCTTAATATTGGTCTAAACAGTATAAAGTCAATTACAAAAATTCCATAGGTTATGCAGGAAATAATATTTTGCACCGTTAGAAAATTTTTTCCAAGTTTGTTTCGTATAAAGGTGGTATATAAAAATATTAAAAGCGCCACCACAAGAGCTATGAGTATTAGATTATAAAAATTATAAACACGATAAATTGCCTTAATTGATTTGTCAATGCCATCTAAGTTGTCAAAGCCCATTCTGTCAGCGGCTTGCCCCATAACTATGGCTGTAATAATCGTAATGATTGAAAGCACCGCCATGGCCGCCGTGGCGAAAAATTGTACCTGGTCAAGACTTCTTAAAGATATCTTCTTCCTTGGTTTACTTTCCATAACTTCCTCCTGGATTACTTTTTATTTTAATAATTTAATTTGTTAAATTAATTATAGTCAAATATGATACCGATTGCAAACATTACTTTTGAATTAAATTTAAAAAATCCGATACCTAATTCACATTAAGTACCGGATATTCTCTATTCGTCTATTCCCACCATTACTGATGTGGCTTTTATAACTGCGTAGGCAACATTCCCACTTCTAAATTACGTTCTTTTATCCCGTCATTGAGACTGTGGATGAGGTTATATTTCTTTCTCCTAGAATTTTATATTTAATTCCACAGGGCAGTGATCTGAACCCATAACTTGGTCCAATATGTCTGCAGAAACCAAATTATCTTTTAAAGCTTCTGATACTAAAAAGTAGTCAATCCTCCAGCCTACGTTTCTATCTCTGGACTTTGCAAAGTATGACCACCAGCTGTATCTGTCTATTGCATCTGGATAGAAATATCTAAAGGTGTCTATAAAGCCTGAGTCTAAAAGCTTTGTCATTTCAGTTCTCTCTTCATCGGTGAAGCCTGCGTTTCTTCTATTGGTATCTGGGTTTTTAAGGTCAATTTCCTTATGTGCCACGTTTAAGTCACCACATAGTACAACTGGCTTTGACTCTTCGAGACTTTTTAAATATTCTCTAAATAGTTTTTCCCACACAGTTGTTCTATACTCTAGTCTTTCAAGGCCTCTCTTTGAATTTGGTGTGTAGCATGTAACAAAGAAGAAGTCTTCAAACTCACAGGTTATTACTCTACCTTCGTCGTCATGTTCAGGTATTCCAATGCCGTATTTTACACTAAGTGGTTCTATTTTACTTATTACAGCTGTGCCTGAATACCCTGGTCTTTCTGCCGCATTTATATAGACAAATTTTCCAGGAAATTCAAACTCCCATTGATGCTCTTGCATCTTTATTTCTTGTAGCCCAATAACATCTGGGTCTACTTCATTGTAGAAGTCCATAAATCCCTTTTTCATACAAGCCCTAAGCCCGTTAACATTCCATGATATTAATTTCATTTTTCCTCCATATTTCAATTTTATTATCTTATCATTATTATATCCATTACTACTCTATTATATATTAAAGAAGAAAACAGTCCAACCATGTTAAAGTCGTAAAATTCTTTTTCAAATGTTATAATAACTTATAGAAAGAGAGGTATTTATGACTACAAATGGATTTAAATTAATTTCTGAAGAATTTATAGATGATATTTCTTCAAATGTTAAAATTTTTGAACATGAGAAGACAAAGGCTAGGCTAATGGCCGTTGAAAATGACGATGACAACAAAGTCTTTGGTATTGGATTTAGAACTCCACCTCATAACTCTACGGGAGTTGCCCATATACTGGAACACTGTGTGTTAAATGGTTCAAGAAAGTTTAAGACGAGAGAGCCTTTTATGGATATGTTAAAGACATCTCTTCAAACTTTTTTAAATGCCATGACATTTTCTGATAAGACCATCTACCCTATTGCCAGCAGAAACGACAAGGACTTCCACAACCTTATGGATGTGTATCTAGACGCTGTGTTCTTCCCTGCTGTAAGAACTAAAAAAGAAATCTTTTTACAAGAGGGATGGCATTATGAATTAAAGGACAAGGACGACAAGTTAAGTTACAAGGGTGTTGTGTATAACGAGATGAAGGGAGCTTACTCTTCTAAGGACACTATAATGTACCAAGAGTTTGCAAAGGGACTTTTCCCTGACTCAATTTACGGCAACGAGTCCGGCGGCTATCCATATGATATTCCAAATCTTTCATATGAAGAATTTGTTGGCTTCTACGACAAATTGTACCATCCATCAAACTCATTTATCTTTATATATGGTGACATGAACACCGATGAGCAGTTAAAGTTTATTGACGAAGAATATCTAGCACATTTTGAAGAGGACGAAATTGATTCAAAGATTGAAATCCAAAAGGATTTTGATAAGGAGAGAGACTTTAATGTTTCATACTCAATCTCTTCCGATGAAGATCCTAAGAATAAGGACATGCTTATCTATGGCGTTAGATCTGGATTTAAATATGACCCAGTGGATGCATTAACCAACTCCATTATTAGGGACACTCTGTTTGAAAACGACGGTTCCCCACTAAAGCTTGCCCTACTGGAAAGTGGCATTGGCGAAGACATTGACGGCCTTTACACCGACGGAATGGAAATGGGCCTTGGTCTTGTGGCTATTAACACTTCAAAGGACAAAAAAGATGAGTTCAAAAAGATAATAGAAGATGAACTTAAAAAGATTGTTAAAGAGGGTATGGACTCTAAGAAGATTGAAGCTGCCATAAACAAGATGGAATATAACATAAGAGAGGCTGAAAACTTTGCCACTAAAGGTATAATCTACTTTATAAACTGCTTTGACACTTGGCTATATGACAAGGACCCTACTATTAACTTCAAGTTTGAAGATGTGCTTTCAAAGATTAGAGAAAAAATTGGAACAGATTACTTTGAAAAGTATATTGAAGAAAAGATTTTAAACAATCCAAATAAAGTTATTATTTCCCTTGAAGCCACTCCTGGAATGAATATGGAAAAGGACAAAGAAGTGGATAAAAAACTTCAAGAGTATAAGGCAAGCCTAAGCGAAGAGGAATTGGAAGAGCTTTTGGAACAAAATAGAGTTCTTGAAAAATTCCAAAACTCAGAAGATACAGAGGAAGAAAAAAATACTATTCCAAAACTTAATCTTGACGACATCGAAAGAAAAGTTTTAGAAATTCCTACAGAAGAGATAAAAAAGGATAACCATGTTGTGCTTTATCACGACCTTTTCACAGGTAAGATAAACTATATTACCCTTGCCTTCGACTTAGAATGGGCAGAAAAGGAAGACATACAATATATTGCACTACTTTCCGATATGCTTACAAAGGTTTCAACTAAAAACCACTCCTACAAGGATATGGAAACGGAACTTTTCCTAAAGACCGGTGGAATTGACACTAGCATTAGCTCCATAGTGGACTATAAAAATCCTAAGAAGTACTACAAGAAGTTTAGAGTTTCTTCAAAGGCAATCGGCGAAAAATCAAAGGATATGTTTGGCCTTGTAGAAGATGTGCTACTAGGAAGTAGGTTTGACGACAGAGCTAGAATGAAAGAGTTAATATCCCAAATTTTAATAAACTTGGAAAATCAAATCCTATCACACGGACATTCCATTGCAATCCTTAGAACACAGTCATATCAAAGCCAAGTTGGAATGTTCAATGACTTAGTTGGTGGAGTTTCCTACTATGACTTTGTAAGGGATTTAAACAAAAACTTTGATGATAAATTTGAAGAAATTAAGAAAAAACTTGTGGAAGTTCAAGAAAAGACCTTTAACCAAAATAAACTTATCTTAAATGTTACAACAGACAGAGAGGAGTTTGAAAGGGTTGAAAAAGAAGGAGAAGAATTCATAAAGAATCTTTCAAATAAGGAACTTTCAAGTGTAAATTTAGTATTTGACTTAGAAAAGAAAAACGAAGGAATAACTTCTTCATCAAATGTAAACTATGTTGCAAAGTCATTTACCTTTGACCCAAGTGAATTTGAGTTTGACGGATCGATGTTTGTGATTTCATCAATGTTAAGTCTAACCTATATCTACAACTCAATTAGAGCCCAAGGTGGCGCATATGGATGTGGAATGGGAATTAGCGAGTCTGGAACAGTTCACATGTACTCATTTAGAGACCCTAATGTTAAAAACACCGTTGATGTTTACAATTCAGTGGCAGAGTACTTGAGAAACTTAAAGCTTTCAAAGGAAGAACTTTCAAGCTTTATAATTGGATCCTTAAACAAATTCAATCCACCACTTACAAATATGCAAAAGGGCAATGTTGCACTTACAATGTACCTTTCAGGAAAGACAACTGAAGACCTTAATAGAAATCTTAAAGAAGCCCTTGAAACAAAAGTGGAAGACTTTGAAAAAGTTGCAGATATAATTGAAAGAGCAATGAAGGAAGATTATATTGCAACAATAGGAAACAACGAAAAAATAAAAGAAGACGGCGAAGTATTTAAAGAAATCCGCCCTTTAAATAAGTAAAATTTTTCCCGGTAGTGATCTACCGGGATTTTTTAATATATACTTTTGAAGTCTCACATAAAATCTAACTTAAATATATAACCATATCTTCCTTTTCGATAATGTTATCATCATGGGTTACAACAATTACAGTTTTTCCCTGTCTATTTAAATCGTGAAGAATTTTCATTACAATTTCACTGTTCTTTTTATCCAGGGATCCTGTTGGTTCATCTGCCAATAATACAGAACACTTCTTTATCATAAGACGAGCTAAGGCAACTCTTTGTTGCTCTCCTCCTGATAGTTTATAAACTTTTTTATTTTTCTCTTTTTCTAAACCAACTTTTTTTAAAGCTTCATCTATTGATATGTCCGTTCTTCCTGTCTTCTTTATCAAATTTAAGTTTTCTAACACGGTCTTGTTTTCTAAAAGGGCAAAGTTTTGAAATAAAAATCCTACAACTTCCGAGAAGTATTTTTGCTTTTTCCTTTTTGATACATCAAAGCCATTTACAATAATCGAACCGCTATCTGGATATTCTATGCCGCCAATCATATTTAGTAAAGTGCTTTTACCACTTCCGCTATCTCCTCTGATTATGACAAAACTCCCGTCAGGAATTTCTAAGCTATAGTTTTGAAACAACACTTTTTCATCATACTTCTTACAAATTTCATTTATTTTTATCATAGACATCCTCCTTTCAACGACTTTTGCACATTTGTTCTTTCTATCCTTATTATATTAAATATAATTATTATGAACTCAATCAGAATTACTAAAGCACTTACTAAAATAGTAATTTCTGTATCAATTCGTTTTAATATTAAGGAAAGTATTAAAAAACCTGTAAATATCACAAGATTTTCTATCATAATAAGTCTAAGGAATGACTTGTGACGATTAAATATTCCATATCCCAAAATTTTCATAAGTGAAATTTTCATTGCATTTCGCCTAAACTCCAATTGACTTACTGCCAAAATAATTGCAATGTCTAAAAATATAATAACCACACAAAGTGAGCTTAAAAACGCAAGCAATTTAACAAAAAAAGTATGATTGTAGTTATATTGATCTTCAACATTGGTTATTACTTGATTATAATTTCCTAATATATCTTCATATTTGCTACAAATCTCTTCCAAGTTTTCTCTGGCTGTGTTAAATAATATAGCTTCTCCTTTATAGCTTTGAAGATTTGCCCCATCAATTTTCAAATCATTATTTAATTGATAAATTAGTATAGGATTTTTTGTCCTTTCAACTCCGTCTATTGAGTTGTTATCAAGATAGGAAAAATATTTAGAGTCGGAGTACTCCACATATTTTATTTTCCAGTCTTTGAAATCTTCTTTTGGATATTTAAAACAAAAATCCAACCTGTCATATGCTAACATTTTATTTTCTTCATATGACTTTCCCTTAGGGATAAAAATAATTAAATCATTTTCATCCGAAGACTCTTTCTCCACACTCTCTTTAAAACCCTGTAGCATATCCTTTCCATTATCATTCACAAAAACAACGTCATTCTTGCCACTTGAAATATTTATACATATGGAAGGATTTATTACGGAATATTCTTTTTCATAAACCTCATCCCAAAATTTTTGTTCCTTGTCGTAGTCAAAGCCTTCAGTTTGTACTCTAAGATAATTTGCGTTGTAATATGATTTAAGTAAACTTCCGTCAGCAAATAAATTGCCATTGATACTGCTGATATTTGTAATAAGCGTTATTATAGTTAGAGCTCCTGCAATTAGCTTAAGTGCATACAGTAAGTACATTGAGACCTTTGAGTCAGTGGCATTTGAAAGCAATTTTTTAATGTCCATAGAATAAAAAATAAAATATGGAAGTGTTGAAAGTGCTACTCCTACCAGGTAAATTAAAATTATTAATTTATTTTCATAAGCTCCTGATATAAAGTTTAACATCAATAGCTTTGCCAAAATAAATATGACTATAGAAGAAACCAAATTAATAATCGCCGTTTTAAACACAATTGAACTTACACTTTCTCCAAATAAAACTCTTACGGCAATCTCTTTCTTTCTTCTAATTACCTCCACTAAGTTCATTATTATCATAAGTAAACTAATCATTCCCCATACGATTATCATCATATCTTTTTCTGTTGCATTCCAGTATTGTGGGCTAGTTAAGTTATACTTTGCTTCTAAGTCCTTATATGTGGAGTTAACGGCCGTTTCATCTCCTATATAGCATATGAGGTTCTCGTAGTTAACGGACTCTGTTTCAAGCTCTTTCAAATCATGGTATTTAACATCTGTAATTCCAGAAATTAATGATGTGTACTGCTTCTCTTCAACATTTGCCACATCTTTAATCGATTTTCGAATCACATCTGAATCGCCATAAATGTGGAGCGTGAAGCGAAACTTGCTTTTTATTTCTCTATAATAAGAAAAGACTTCTACATTATTTTTAGATGAAGCCTTCTGTGCATCATCTAAAAAATCTTGAATGTTTTCACTTGAAACTTCAAAACTAGACGCTTTATAATAAGCTGTCGAGAAATTAAAAAGCTCATTTTGAAAAATTTCCGATTGCATAATAAATCCAAATATCAAAAAGCAAAAAAGGAAAATGTTTTTTATAATTTTCATTTATTCTAACCTCCTCTTCCATAATATATTAATAATATAAGCAAAGCAATGCAATAAAGTTTGATTTAACTTCATTAATAACCTTCCTTTAAATAATTTTATCATTCATATAAAAATAACTCAATTTTATGATGTATATAAAAAATAAAATCCTATTCTATTTGTTAAAATCCCATTTTTAAATATTCTATTATATTTTTTCACACTCTATTTTTTCTTTCATTTTATAGTTTTTTTACATTGATATTTTTATAACTTTAGGGTATAATGAGGTCAAATAATTTATTAGGAGGACTTATGAAAAAGCATTCTTTTGGTAAAAAGATTCTTTCTGTGGCTTTAGCTATAACGTTTTCAGTTACAGCTGTAACTAGTTCTCATGCTGCTACAACATGGACAAGAGTTGCTGGCAAAGACAGAACTGAAACCTCAATTAAAGCTTCACATATGTTAGAATCAACAACTGTAGTATTCGCAAATGGAAGACAGTTCCCTGACGCACTTTCTTCTGCAAATATTTGTAATACTAAAAATGGTAAACTTATTTTAGTTAACGGAAATGAAGATTATTCTAATTTCGTTAAGGAAAATGGAATTGAAGAAGTTTATATCATTGGTGGAACTTCATCAATTTCTAAGGAGTTTGAAGAAAAATTAAAGGCTACTTCTGTAGAGGTTAAGAGACTTTCAGGTTCAAATAGATACTTAACAAACGCAAAGACTATTGAAGAATCTGGTCTTAGTGAAGTTGGTGTAGCAAGTGGTGAAAACTTTGCCGACGCTCTTGCTTCAACTGGTTTATTAAAGGAAAATAATGCAGGTCTTGTACTTGTACCTCCTTCAAATAAACTTCCTGTAGAAGATGTTGTTGTTAAATACGCTTTTGGTGGAAAGTCATCTGTTGATGTTGCTGCTGAAACTGTATTTGCTGGTAAGGATAGATATGACACAGCTTTAAAGATTGCTGAAGCTACTGAAAGCTATAACCTTGCATTTGTAAATGGAATGGACTTCCCTGATGCACTTTCTGCTGTAAACGTTGTAAATGCCAAGGGTGTTGACGTTGTATTTGCTCCAAGAGCTAAGAGCGAAAGAACTATGGCTCT
The DNA here is from genome assembly GCF_928097925.1 of Mediannikoviicoccus vaginalis. Classification (GTDB taxonomy): domain Bacteria; phylum Bacillota; class Clostridia; order Tissierellales; family Peptoniphilaceae; genus Mediannikoviicoccus; species Mediannikoviicoccus vaginalis. Next base: position 1,403,515 of record NZ_CAKMRI010000001.1, on the reverse strand, counting down.
ATGTGAAGCTGCAGAAGAAATCTTTGTAGTTGGTGGTAACTCTTCAGTTTCTGAAGAAGCTATGGAACTTGCTATTAATGGCTATTACGAAAAAATATTTAAGGACTTTGGCAATATTCAAGTTATTGACGATGGATCAAAAACTTTCTTAAGAAATGTTGAATCTGGTGAAGTTATTGTAAAAGATGAAAACAACAAGGGCGTTGTGGATGTTGATGGTCATAGATACCTAATTAATGAAGACGGTTCATTAAAACTTGGCTTTATTAAGGAAGGTGCTAAGACTTACTTTGCAAAATCTGAAACCGGTCTTGCAAGGGGATTCGTGCAAGAAGGTCAAAAGATATATTACTTTGACCCAGTTGACTACAATATGTATAAGGGTGGACCAAGAAACACTGGACTTACATGCTATTGGTTCGGCGATGACGGTGCAATAAAATCTGGAACTAGAATGTCTGGATATAAAAAGGACATTCCTGTTAAATGGGAAATGCCTACAGCAGAAGATTTAAAAAACACTTGGCTTGAAGGTTCTAACAAAGACAATAGATTCCTTGGACAAAAAATCGCTAACTACGCTTGTGAAAGAGCAGGAATTCCTTTCAAATGGTATGGCTTCGACTTAAACGATAAGTCTGGAGTGTACTGTGTTGGTGCAATTTACTCTGCTTATAAGGAAAATGGAATTGCTGTTCCAGGACCTAACCTTTGCGATGTTAAAGCAGATGGCGGATACAAGATGGTAGAAGTTCAATATAAACAAGCTCCAAAGTATGGTGGAAAATATATTAAAACAGATTTTAACAACCTACTTCCTGGAGATCTTCCTTACTCTTCAAGAAGAGCGGGACACTATAGTCACGGTGCAATCTACATCGGTAAAAACGGTGGAAGACCAATGACTGCCCATGCAACACTTGCTGGTGGATTTATTATTGAAGAATACTCAAGAGTATACACTTGGAAGTATCACGACTTACAAACTGTAAGATATTTAAATGAAAAGTAATTACAAAAGGTGCTTAAGATAAGCACCTTTTTCTTATAAATATAGCGCCATAAGTATGGCATCTCCATAGTTTCCACCTTCGTCTTTAAAGTAGTCTTCGTAGTAACCAATTCTATCGAAACCAAATCTCTCGTATAGTCCAATGGCAGCTTCATTGTCCGCCCTAACATCTAGGTCTACTATTTCAATATATGGATTTTCCACGCAGTAGTCTAACATGGCTGTTATCATCTGTCTTCCTATTCCCATATTCCAATAATCTTTTAGTACAAAGATTCCAAGGGTTACCCTATGTCCCGATTTGGAAGTTATATCGTTTCCTTGTAATGTTCCAATTGAAACTATTTTTTCGTCCACCATGCCAACTAACATAAGTCCCGTCTTTGACCTATTGTAGCCTTCGATTAAAAACTTTTCTTCTATAACCGTATAATTCTTTAAGTTGTCCATTGTCACTATTAGATTGTCTGACTCTGTTACCGCCTTTTTTATGCAGTCTAAAATTTCTTTTGCCTGTTGTGGCTTAGCCTTTTCTATTATAAGATTCATTTCATCACCTATGTAAAAGAATATATTAAAAGGACCCTATTTGCAATTAAAAATAGAATCCTTCCGCCTGGTATCTTATGTTGTATAGAAAAGGTAGTACCCCTTCTTTGTTTTCAAATTTTTCTCTAAGTTTTTTTAACTCCTTTAGGCTTAGTCTCTTGTCTAATAAGGCAAAGGCAACTTTTACTGGATCTTGTGAATTAACGGCGTTTTCTATGTTGAGATTTGAAACCTCTTCAAAGTTTTTTCTAATCTCCTTTGGATTGAGCTTTGTAAAGTTTTCATAGTTTTCTTTTTCAAACTCACCATAAAGTATCTTCTCGCCGTCAACTGTTAAAAAAACTTTGTCGTCAAGGTCTATGCTGACTCTGCCCTTTAAACTGTCGCATAAAAAAACATTATTCAATTTATCACATCCTTATAAAAATATTTCTAAAAACACTGCCACTACTGCAAAAAATATCATTATTTCGCTTACTAGTTTAAATGTCTTCATATATAACCCTCCTTTTTTATATTATCCTCCTTGAGTGTAAAGAAATTTTAAAGGAATTGTAAAAATTATGTAAGATATTTTTATCCTTTTTCGGTAATTATTTATTGACTTACGATAAATTTTTGTTATAATTTAAGAAAAGGGAGGTTCTTATGAAAAAATTTTACTGTAGATCTTTACAATTGATTTCCATTTTTTTAATACTCTTTATAGCTTTTTCACTTTTCGAGTTATTTCCTGCGGGAATTGGTTTAATTTTTAAATATAATGATAATGGCAAACTTATATGGAACATAATTGCATGGGTAGAACTTTTGCCTATTTTATACTGCGGGCTTATGTTTATCTGTATTTATGAAAATATTTATAAGGACAAAATCTTTACGTCAGATAACCTTGGCTATTTAAAGGTCATTAGACTTGCAGTAGTTACAAATATTTTTATTGTAATCCTATGTAATATTTTGGCATTTATTTTATCTTTACAAACTATGCATTTGATGATTATTAATATAACTTTTCTGTTGATGTTAGCAATGGTTTATGCGGCACTGTCCCTTGTGTGCATGTTGATGAGTGACGCTGTTAACCTTCAAGACGACAGTGACTTAACTATTTAGGTGATACTATGATTAGAGTAAATATTGATGTAATGCTTGCAAAGAGAAAGATGTCTGTAACGGAACTTTCTGAAAGGGTGGGTATAACTATGGCAAATATATCCATTTTGAAAAATGACAAGGCAAAGGCAGTTCGCTTCGACACCTTAAGCAAAATATGTGAAGCGCTAGACTGTCAGCCTGGAGATATTTTAGAATATGTGGAGGATTAAAATGAAAAAATTTCTAAAGAAAAATTTTATGAATTTTGAAAATACCCTTTCAAGATTCCCAGTTTCAACTTTTATGGGACTTGTAATCGGTGTGCTAATTTGTTTAGTAATGGATGATTACTCATTTTCTGAAAAGCTAATTGGCTATGTTACAACTTCCCTAGTCGGACTATTTGTATTTATATTTATCGAAATATTAAATGGAAAATTTAATAAAAGTCCGAAAGAAATATCTGGAATGTTAAGTTATATTCCAGGAATTGTAATAGTCTTTTTGACATACAGATTCATGGGAAGGACTTGGGATAATGAATTTTCCAAAAACTATATTTACTTTTTTGGACTATGCTTTTTCTTTATCGCCCTTAGTTTAATTGCCGAAAAGTATAACAACCCTAAAAACCATGAGTTTTATGTTTATAGGATTATCCGTTCCCTATTTATTTCAACACTGCTTTCAATTGTAGTTTGGCTTGGAGTGTCACTAATAATCTTTTCTATATTTATGTTATTTGGACTAAAGGGCATGGACGAGTATATTTTAAAAGCTATGGCACTAAGTCTTGGAACTTTGAACTTGTGGATGTTTTTAAATAATTTCCCAAGTGAAACTGAAGAAGATTCATGGGAGGAGCCTCAATTTGGACTTAAGATTTTAAATAATATTTTAATTCCAATTGAACTTATCTTTAGCCTCGTGCTTATAGCCTACTTTGTAAAAATTATTGCTCAAGGTATAATGCCTTTAAGAATCGTATGTTACTTGGCTTTGGTATATGGAATACTTGCCTTTGCCATAATATTTTTCAGTCCTGAAAAACGAAAAAATTCTAATGGGCTTATAAGATTCTATCTACCTTGTAGTTCCCTTGTCTTCTTGGGATTAATGTATTACACCATGGGCCATAGAATAGCTAACTTTGGCCTTACGGAAAATAGATATTATGTTATCGTAATTGGAATATGCCTAACTCTGTTTATGATTTATAGCATTCTTTGTAATAAAAAAAGCAATGTGATTTCAATTGCCGTGTTAGCTTTATTTATACTTGTATCAACTCTTGGACCAATTAATAGTTATAACATGAGTTTAAATAGCCAATCTAAGCGTTTTGATAAAATTCTTAAAAGAAATAATATTTCTACAGATTTGGATATTTCTAAACTTAGTAGAACTGACAAAAATAATTTAGCTTCCATTATAAATTATTTTTATCACAGAGATGAGCTTAGCCGTTTACAAGAAAATAAAAAGATTGATGTTACTAAGCTTCAAGGTGAAGTTAGTGAAGAAAATATTTATGAAAATTTTGAGATCTATCACTTTTCAAGACTAAATTCCATGGATATTTCAACTTTTAACAACATGGTAGAAATTTCAAGTAATGAAGTAAATGATTTTAAGGTAGCAGTTCGAGATGAGAAGGTAATTTTTAGTCTTAACGGCGAAGAAATAACTTATGATGTTAATAATCTTTCAGAGGAAATAAAAAAAATAAATGGAGAAAAGCCATTTGAATTAGATTTTAAAAAAAATGAAAATGTAAAAGTTTTTCTAACAGAGCTTAGTATTCAATATGATACCGAAACCGAAGACTATGGATTAGGCTATTTTGAAGGCTATATCTTCAAATAACAATGGCATAATTTAGCGTTTTGTAGTAAACTTAATATGTATTTTGAATATTAGGGGGACATATGAAAATCGGTTTTGATAAGGATAAATATATTGAATTACAATCTAAAAATATCAGAAAGAGGATAGAACAGTTCGACAACAAGCTCTATCTTGAATTTGGTGGAAAGCTCTTTGACGACTACCACGCCTCAAGAGTTCTGCCTGGTTTTGAACCGGATATAAAGCTTAGACTCTTGATGGAATTGTCCCAAGAAATTGAGATAATCATAACCATTAATGCCAAGGATATTGAAAAGAATAAGGTTAGAGGAGATCTTGGTATAACTTATGACATAGAACTTCTACGTCTAATCGACTGTTTTAAGAAGTATGGACTATATGTGGGGTCAGTTGTTATAACACAGTACACTGGACAGCCAGGAGCAGATCTTTTTAAAGAAAGACTTACTAATCTTGGAATAGATGTGTACACCCACTATATAATAGAAGACTATCCTTCTGACATTATGAATATCGTTAGCGAAAAGGGATTTGGAAAAAACGAATATATAAAGACAACTAAGCCGCTAATTGTTGTAACCGCACCGGGACCTGGAAGTGGAAAGATGGCAACCTGTCTATCACAACTTTATCACGATCAAAAAAGAGGTATTAGGGCAGGGTATGCAAAGTTTGAAACCTTCCCTATATGGAATCTTTCACTTAAGCATCCAATCAACTTGGCATATGAAGCGGCAACTGCAGATTTAAATGATATAAATATGATTGACCCCTATCATCTTGAGCACTACGGCGAAACTGTGGTGTCCTACAATAGAGACGTTGAAATATTTCCAGTTTTAAAGGCGATGTTTGAAATGATTTACGGAAGTTCTCCATACTACTCCCCAACTGACATGGGTGTAAACATGGTTGGATTTTGTATTTCCGATGACGAAGTTTGTAGAGAGGCTTCTAAACAAGAGATTATCAGAAGGTATTATGACGCCCTAAACGAATATGCAAAGGGAAGAATAAATCATTCAGTTGTATATAGAATAGAGCTTTTGATGAAGCAACTTCAACTTAGTCCTGAGGATAGACCAGTTGTTACGGCGGCAATGAAAAGAGCTGACGAAACGGGCTTTGCAGCTGCGGCAATGGAACTTTCCGACTGCCACATCATTACGGGAAAAACCTCGGACCTACTTGGACCTTCTGCGGCCCTTATACTAAATGCACTTAAGTACCTTGCTGGCATTGAAGACCCTGTTCACCTTATATCTCCTGAAGCAATTGAGCCAATTCAAAAACTGAAAATTGATTATCTTGGCAGCAAAAACCCAAGACTTCATATAGACGAAACGCTAATTGCCCTTTCAATTTCTGCGGCAAATGACGAAAGAGCCCAACTTGCACTAGATCAAATACCAAAACTAAAGGGCGCTCAGGTTCACATTTCTGCAATGCTTGGATCTGTAGATAAAAAATTATTTAAGAAGCTTGGAATTCAAGCAACTTGTGAATCGGTATTTGAAAACAAACCAATATATATTTAGACTAAACTGTTAGGTATGAGTCTCATACTTAACAGCTTTTTATTTTGAAGAATAATTATTTTTATTACACCAGCTGTCTTGTAAATGTTTTCTTCCAATTATTTCATTCATATGTTAAACTTAAGAGTAGAGAAGAACTAATTTGTTTCTTCGTTTCTATTTAAATAACAACATTGTTGATTAGTATATGTACATTAAAAAAGGAGGATAATTATGGTAGATTTACTCGATTTTAAAATATTTGAAGGTATATCCGATGATACTGCCCAAGCAATTATAGATATAAATCCTCAAATATATTATTATGAAGCTAAAAATATTTCCGTTAGAAATGACGAGTTTTTGAAATACGTTTTACTCATTCGGAAGGGTTGCCTAAAGACTACGGAGTATATGATTAATGGCAAGGAGATTGTTTCTTCCTACTATAACGAAGGAGATGCCTTTCCATTTTATCTTCATTATGGTAATTATTCTAACTTCCCATATGATGTTTATGCAATAAAAAGATCCGAAGTATACTTTATGCCCTTTGACGAATTTAAACCTATTATAGATAATGACCTAGTTCTTATGAACAATGTATTGACCTTTGTGTCAGAGTACCTTTGTTTTAATAAATTTGTTCTTCGTGCAACTCAGTACTATAAAATAAATCAGCGTTTAGCCTATTGGCTATTACATATGGACTTGGTAAATCCTTTAAAACTTCCAAAGACCCAAGAAATGTTAGCAGATCTTTTAAGGGTTAACAGATGTTGTTTAAATTCAGAGCTTAAGTATATGGAAAGTGAAGGGATTATAGAGGTTAATGGAGTTAATATAAAAGTATTAAGGCCAGACTTACTGGAAGAGTTAATATAAAGAGGAGGCATCGCCTCCCCTTTTTTATTTTAAATTGAGTTGTTTATTTTAATTTGAGTTATTTATTTTGCTTCTTCTTTTGCTTCTTCAAGAGCTTCTTCTATTTTCTTTTCGTTATATCCATCAGGTATTCTCTTGTTTCCATTTGTTATATATCCCATTACTGCATATACAACTGCGGAAGCAAGTCCTCCAAGAATTGGAGCTTCTACCCATCCTGTGTTTACTCCAAGAACTAAGAATACATTTGTAATTAGTCCTGCAAGCATTGAAACAAAACATGTCTTAGCATTAGCTTTTATAAAAATTTGTACAATTGTAGGTCCTAAGAACATTGCTATAAGACCACCTGTTCCTATATATGCTATTTGATTTAACATACCTTGTGGTGCAACGAATGTTAACCATAGTGATACTAATGCTATTACAAGTACCATAAGTCTGTTAAATTTATCTCCCTTTGGATGCATTTTCTTTTTAATAGAAACGTACATGTCGTGGGAAAGCGCAGAAGCTTGCGTTTGTAGCACCGAACTTATTGTTGATAACATTGCGAATAGAATAAATAACGTTATCACACCACCTACAGCAGGATGTAAATATGTGTTTAGAAATACCGGCATTGCTGCATCTGGATTTTCAAGTCCAGGATTTTTATATCTCATATAAAGACCTACCATAGGAATAAAACTAAGTATTAGTCCCATAGGTGCCATATATAGAGCCATTTTATGAACTTTTAAATCTTCTTTCAATGACAAAAATCTTACTGACATATATGGAAGTGTTGTTGTAAATAACAAGGCATAGATAAATACTAAAAATACCTGGTATTTGCTACGACCATAAGGTACTGATGTAACAGGGTTTGTTATTTTAGGATCTATTTCACCTAATTTATCAATAAGTTCCATTATAGAAATATCTTGTTTTATAACTGTTATTACTATAACTGCTGAAACCAACATTCCTACACACATGATTGTATCTGTTATAGCTACCGCTAAAAGTCCACCTTGCATAGTGAATATGATTACTACTAATAACAATATTGTTGCCGCTATGGCTTCAGATATTCCAAGCCATTTTGATGCAACAAGGCCGACAGCTCTGATTTGTCCAACTATATATACAGTTAAGAACATAAGTGTAGCAAATCCTGCTAACAAGTGTACTCTTCTTTGTTCTGCTTCTGTACCTCTATGTATCTTTGATAGATACTCTGGTACGGTAAGTCCACCCATAGATTCTGCATTTTTTCTCATGTAATTTGCAAACCATAATGTACCAAAGGTTATTGCAGGTGCAAAGAAAAAGTTTGCCAATAGCTCAATTGTTCCATAGGCATATGCAGTACCAGGAGAACCTATAAATCCCCAACCGCTATATCCTGTTGCCATTAATGTTCCAGCACCGATAAACGGTCCAATTTGTTTTGCTCCAAGAAGAAAACCTTCTCCCTCTACTTGGTCTTTTTCGATCTTTCTTCCTGACATGTATCCTACACCAATTAGAACACATGAGGCCACTATAAATATTATCCAATTAGCCATAAATTACCTCTTTTTGCCTTTAGATTTGGTCTCTCTGTAGATAAACGTTATCGCAGGATAAACCAAAAGTATTATACTTCCTGTTATAAAGCAGTTAACTGCCCATGAACTTGTCATAATTACCTCCTTGAAAGGTTTATTTTAATTTTTTTTGTTAAAGTAAAGCTGTTACAATTTCTTGTAACAGCTTTGTTTTTAACTAATGAATTACCATCTCTTGTCTGCGTAAGTGATAAGAGTAGGATCTTCAACTTGGTTAGGGAAGTAATCTTGACATTCTCCTTCACGGTAAACGTCAGCTGTAGCACAGTGTAAACCTCCACCAAATGGATATGCATCTCTGAATGGAACAGGTATTACGTTCATGCCTAATTTATCCATTTGTTCAAGTTGTGCTGTTTCAGAAGCTTCAACTATTACTGTGTTGTGGTCAAGAACTAGGCAGTTCATTGATAGCCATACACTTGAATAACATAATTCAGGTGGTTCCTCGTGAGCCGGCATTGCTGCGTCTACGATTTCCCAATCGTTAGCTTCGAAGATAGCTCTTTGTTCCTTAGGTAATCTTCTGTGTGGGTTATTTATAATTAGACCAGGTCTTAATGGTACAAATGTAGCGTCAATGTGGATTGGGTATGGGTCTCCTGGGAAGTTTAGAGAGTGAACTCTGAAATCAGGGTACATTCTTCTTAACCATTCCATAGCCTTCCAGTTAGTTGTTAAACCTTTTTGGATAAATAAATCTTTACCAAGTCTCATAACATCTGCTGCGTCAAATAGAATTTCGTGTTCTTTAGTAACCATTTCTAAGTTAGCAGTTCTTTCAAGTAAGATTTCTTCAGTAACTTCGTGTCCGTCTACATCGTCCCAATAGTGCATATCGTAACTTTCGTCACTTAATTGTGGTCTTGGTCCGTAGAACCATCTAAATTCTGGGTCCTTTTCGAAATATTCGCGAAGGTTTTTATGATAGCAATAATGTTCGAAGAATCTTGATCTAAATGACATAGATGCACAGATTATATCGCTACCAATTGTAAGTAATACGTCTCTAGGTGGCATACATCCAAATTGAGAACCTGTCATAAAGAAAGGAGTTACTACAGCTTGGTTGAATTGTAATGGTTCTGGTCTATCAACGATAACGCCGTGGTCTTCTAATACTTTTGCTAAGTTGTCAAGTTGTGCGTTTGCTTTTTCAACTGTGTCTAATGGTCTAGGTCCTGTCATACCTCTCATTGGACTGTCTAGTGGTACTTTAGCTTCAGAAGCTGGTTCTGAAGGTGAAATACAACAATTGTCTGCTCTACCTACTATGACTCTTTTTAGAGGGTCAAAGTCGTTCCATGAATTAACTATTTTCATTTTTGTTCCTCCAATTATATATTTAATTGCAAAGCAATTATTATTATTTTAATGTTGCATACATAACTGCTTTTATAGTATGCATTCTGTTTTCAGCTTGATCCATAACTTTAGATTTAGCTGATTCAAATACTTCGTCTGTTACTTCCATTTCTGGAATGTTGAATTTGTCGTTTACTTCTACTGCTGTTGTTGTTTCTAGGTTATGGAATGATGGTAAGCAGTGTAAGAAGATTGCGTCTTCGTCTGCGTTATCCATAACTTCTTTGTTAACTTGGTAAGCTTTAAGTTGTTTTATTCTTTGTTCCCAAATTTCAGCAGGTTCTCCCATTGATACCCAGATGTCTGTGTATAGTACATGTGCGTCTTTTGTCGCCTTCATAACATCTGATTCAAATTCGATTGTACATCTATTTTCTTTTGCTATTTTCTTAGCTTCTTCTATTAAACTTTCTTCTGGTTTTAATTCGTCTGGACAGCATCCTACGAAGTTTACTCCGAGTTTTGCTGATGCTATCATTAGTGAGTTTGCTACGTTGTTTCTTGCGTCTCCAAGGTATACGAATTTAAGTCCTTTTAATTGTCCAAAGTTTTCTTTTACTGTTAAGAAGTCTGCAATCATTTGTGTTGGGTGGAACATATCTGTAAGTCCGTTCCATACTGGCACTCCTGAGTATTTTGCAAGGTCTTCTACTAATTCTTGTGAGAATCCTCTGTATTCGATTCCATCATACATTCTTCCAAGAACTCTTGCTGTATCTTTGATACTTTCTTTATGTCCCATTTGAGAGCTGCCTGGATCTAGATAAGTAACTCCCATTCCTAGGTCGTATCCTGCTACTTCAAATGAACATCTTGTTCTTGTTGAAGTCTTTTCGAATAGAAGTACTATGTTCTTTCCTTCTAAGTACTTGTGTGGTGTTCCCGCACGTTTTAAGTCTTTGAAGTTTTCTGATAAACTCATTAGATATTCAATTTCTTCTGTTGTGTAATCCAATAATTTTAAAAAGCTTCTTCCTCTTAAGTTTACTCCCATTAAATACCTCCAATTATATTAAATATCTTCTCTTAAGAATGGCATACTCATACATCTTGGGCCGCCACGTCCTCGAGAAATTTCACTGTCTTTAATCTTTAGAACTTTAATTCCCTTTTCTTCAAGGATATCATTTGTAACTGTATTTCTTTCATATACTACAACGGTTCCCGGAGCAATACATAGTGTATTTGATCCATCATTCCATTGTTCTCTTTCAGAAACAAGTCTGTCTCCTCCACCACAAAGGATAAGTTCAATTTTTCTATCTAAGTATTTACTTAGTATATGATCTAAGCTGTCATGCATCTCTACAGATTTTATTTCATCTTCTGCATTACCCTTAGTTAACTCGAATACTCTTAGTGTTCTGAATATTCCTGGGTGAACTGTAAACTTATCGTAGTCGATTTGAGTAAATACAGTGTCTAAGTGCATGAATGCTCTAATCTTAGGAATGTCTATTGCAAGAATAGTATCTATTTTACTTTCTGAGTGGAAGAATATATTTTGTGCAAGCTTTTCAATTGCTTCTGCATCAGTTCTTTGAGAAATTCCTATAGCTAAAGTGTGTTCATTGATGATTAGGACATCTCCACCTTCAATTGAGTACTCTTCATATCTGCTATAAAGTTTATCTACATCTTTATATCCATCACCATAAGTAAATAAAATATCTCCAAAAATCGTTTCCCTTTGTCTTACTAAGTTCTTCATCCTATTTATGATAACACCTGTGCCTACATTTGCAAAGGGATCTCTTGTAAAGTATAGGTTTGGCATTGGCATAAGTGCCATATCAAAGTTATCACTGTTGCAAGCCTTTATGAAATCAGATTCGTTTAAATCCAATTTCTTTAAACTTACCCCTGCCATAACCTTATCTACAAGCTCTTTAGAGTCTTTTATAGATTCTAAGTATTCTTTAACCGCATCGTTTCTCTTCGTACTTTGAATGTTTGCATCTTCTAGTAACTGTTTTATGAATATTTCCCTTACTTCAGGTTTTTTATCCAATATTTCTGCTACTAGATTTTCTAGATAAACAACTTCTATATCTTCGTTCTTGAGAACGTTTGCGAAATTATCGTGTTCCTCTTGCGCTGTTTTTAAGAATGGTATGTCATCAAAAAGTAAATCTCCTAAAGCGCTGGGAGTCATGTTAAGTAATTCGTTTCCAGGACGATGTAACATGACCTTTTTTAATTTACCTATTTCATTAGGTACATAAATACTGTGCAAGTTAACACCTCTTTTCCAATCTATTGAGTTAATGTTTTCCTCATAATATTTTTTGTACATTTCCCTTATGTTCAATTACATTTTACAACATAAATTCTTCTCTTAAAGTTGTATCTACAACATTTTTCATAAATTCTTCAATTTTTTTCTAAAAACGATTATCTATAATTTTTTACCTTGCTCTAGATTTAATAAGATTTAATGTAAATAAAAAGGGCTCTAAAGAATCCATTGGGGGATGCTAACCTATAAAGTTGGCATCTCCTCTTATTTATACATCATTATTCACTTACTTTTAAAAGACCTAACTAAATAGTCACTTTTTTACTGTTTTTAGGTTCACTTAATAAGCCTATAGGCTTATTTTTCCTAAAAGCTAATTCTTTTATTCAGTTCTTGTATATTATTCGAGTGCTAATATCCTATTTCTAAATCTTTTGAAATTTTTCATTCCAAATGTTATTCTCTTTAATACTTTTATTTTGTTGTTCATTCCTTCTACGTACCCATTGGTGAATTCGTAGTCAAAGCTATTGGATATTGGTTCTATCCAGTTCTTAAAGGCTGTTAAACAGGCTCTCCACTTAATGGATCCGTCTTTTAACAGGTATTCTATCCAACCTTGTATGTTTTTTTGAGCTTTCTCTTTGTTTTCGCTCTTCATTACTAAATTGTAGAAGGTTTCTTTTGTTAGGTATGCTTTTCTTATTTCTTCGTTTCTTTCTAACATTATTGATACTTTTATTTTTTCATCTTCGTGTAGTTTTATCATTGGTTTTGTCAGTAGGGATTTACTTCTCATAAAGTGTGTTCTTTCTTGTTTTTTCATCTTTTTTGATTCTGCTATTCTTGTGTTTTCAAATCCCCATGTTACCTGTCTTATGAAGTGATATCTGTCTATTAGATGTTTTGCGTTTGGAAAGTGTTTTTTCTTTATATCTCTATACGGTCTATACATATCGCTTACGAAGATTTTTACTTTATCTTTTTCTTCTTTTGGTATTTGACTGAAGTATTTATCTAGGTATTCAAATTTCCTTGTTGGTAGTACGTCTAATATCTTTTTATTTTGACTATCTGCTATTATTGTCTGATACTTTTCTCCTCCTGAGTCTCCTTTGAATTCGTCTATGTTTAGTACTTCTCCTAGTTTTAATCTTTTTATTTCTATGGTATCTATTATGTTTGTAACTGTTTTGGGTGAAATATAAAATTTTTTAGCTATATCTTTGATGGATATTTTATTTTTAAATTCTTCTAATACTCTTCTTTTGAGTCTTGTTGTTATTTGGCAATGTTTTGATACGAATGGTTTAGATTCTGTAAATCTTTTATTGCACTGTCTACATTTAAATCTTCGTACGTCTATTTTTAATACTACTTGTTTATCTCTATATGGTAGATCTCTTATGTTTTGATGTCTATGGTCATGTATTTCTATCTTTTTTGATCCACAACAAGGACATGTTTTAGGTCTTTTCTTGCATTTACCTGTTATTGTTATCTTGTCTTCTGTTTCTTCTACTTTTTCTAATTTTATACCTTTTATTCCCACAAGCTTTGTGATATTATTTATTTGCACTTACTTTACCTCCTTTTGAGTTGTGGTGACTTTATTTTAGGTGATTTGTAGAGTAAGTGCAATTTTTTTATTAAAAAACTGTTGAGGTGGTATGTTTATTCATACCCCCCAACAGTTTCTTTTGTTCCATAAAAAGAGTACCGACTTTTCAAAACAAAAAGATGGTACTCTAAAATTTAAGTATTTTTATTTTCTTATTACTGTTCCTGTTAATCCCTTTAGACCTTCAGCAGCTTTTTCCAAAGATGTAATAAGTGATTCTCTTCCTTCTTTAGAGCTTGCAAACATACTTGCAGCTTCTACCTTTGGAAGCATTGATCCTGGAGCGAACTCTCCTTGATCAGAAAACTTTTTAGCTTCTTCCACTGACATTTCAGAAAGCCATTCTTCATTTTCTTTGCCAAAGTTTATAGCAACTTTTTCAACAGCTGTAAGCACAACAAGCTTGTCAGCTTCAAGTTGTTCTGCAAGTACTGAAGATGCAAAGTCCTTGTCTATTACAGCGTCAATTCCTTCATATTCTTTTTCGCCCTTTAGTACAGGCACTCCGCCTCCACCACATGCTATAACAACTTCGCCTTCTTTTATAAGCTTTTTAATAGTTGATATTTCTACGATTTCAATTGGCTTTGGAGATGCAACTACTCTTCTGTATCCTCTACCAGAGTCTTCCACAACGTCCATTCCCTCCATCTTGCATGCTTCAGCTTCTTCTAAAGTCATGAAAGGTCCAATAGGTTTTGTAGGATTTTCAAATGCCTTGTCTTCTTTATCAACTACTACTTGAGTAATTACGCAAGTTACTGGTTTTTCAATTCCTCTTGCATTAAGTTCTTCTCTTAATGCATTTTGTAAGTCAAATCCAATATATGCTTGACTCATAGCTACACATGTAAATAGTGGCATATGTTGAAATCCTGGATTATTTTTCTTGTAGTCTGTAAAAACATTATTAATCATTCCAACTTGTGGACCATTACCGTGGGTTACAACAACTTCGTTACCATCTGCAATTAAATCCACTATTGCCTTTGCAGTGTTTTTTACCGCAATCTTTTGAGTTTCTAAATCATGTCCTAGAGCGTTTCCTCCAAGTGCTATTACAACTTTGTTTTTCATAAAATCCTCCTAAGTATCAATATGATAATTTTTTTAATTTATGAACAGGGAAACAAATATTATAAGCTTAACTCGAACAATATTATGGAATAATCTTGTGTTTAGGTTCTAAATGTTTTCTTCTTAGTAATAAAAAGATTATACATTTTTTATTTTATCTTCATACCATATTGGTAACTAAAGAAAACCTATTTCAATATTATCACAGTTGAATGTTTTTTTACAATACTTTTTTAAAATGTTTTCATAATTTTTTTATTTTGCTAGTCTCTTATATAATTATTCTCATTTATGATACTAAAATAAAATCATCCAAATTATATGGGCAAAAACTCCTCCAGCTATTCCTCCAATTGTATGGGATAGTATTGCATGGCCTGTCATCTCTTTGGTGTCAAGGGCGTCCATCATGGCAATATGAGTTGAAAGGTATCCACTCCAACACATACAAATTGATGTGAACACTGCAATGTCATTTCCATTTATTACTCCCCTTGATGCCATGTCTGAAACCATACCTATGGCAGCGCCAGAACTTCCAAGAGCAGTTATAGGGATTGCGATTGCTTCGGGAGTGCTAAAACCAAATAGTGGAGTTAAAATAAAACTTAACTTTTCTCCCACAACCGGTAGTAGACCAATACCTTGGTTTGCAGAGCCATTGTACACTCCTGCCTCGCCAACTCCATTAGTTAGCATAATTACAAATGTACAAATAAGTACGACTCCTGGAATAATTGCAACACCCATATCAACTCCAACCTTGCCTCCATCAAGAAGGGCTTGGATAAATCTCGAACCAATGGACCCTTCCCTCACTCTTCTTTGGTTTTTAGGAATTGGCTCAACATTTTTACATATTACATACTCCTCAGTACCATAGAACTTTTTAGTCTTTATCATCATTATCCTAACGGACACAATTGAACCAAAAACCGCACCAAAAAATCCCACTACAGCTCCAGATATTGCATTTGGAACAGAAAGACCCATCATAGTTGTAACTATAATAAGTCCCATTCCAAAAGCAGTGCCAAGATTTGTAAGGGCAGGCATTTGATACTTCTTAAAATATTTTCTAAAGTTGTCATCATAGGCAAGGGTAAGTATGGCAGGGTTATCGGACATAAAGCAGTTTAACATTCCAAGGGAGCTTGCCCCAGGTAAATCATAAACTGGCTTCATAATCACTGAAAGCCCCTTGTTTATAAGAGCAATTACGCCAAATTCAGAAAAAATTGCAGCCATGCCACCAGCCAACACCGACACCGCCATAAGATAGAAACACACATTCATAAGCAAATCAAAACCTGTGTTCATCATAGTCTTAATCATATTGGTGCCACCCATGATTCTACCTATATATATGAATATCCCAAAAAATATTATTATAAATATTGGCGCTTCAAAACCAATTTCATTTTTGTAAATTTTTTTATTTTCCATTTGTCACCTCGGTTGTTTAATTAATCAACTATGCGAAAAGAATTAATCTTCTCTATTTTGTAATTATACCATGGATTGAAAGAGTATAATAAATAAAAAGTCACCGTTTCCAGTGACTTTAAATTATTATTTTACATATTTCGGTCCAATATATCCCGTTCTTCCATTATACTCAATTTTTAGCCATCCCTGTTCAATATGACCTGACACTTCTGCGCCGGCAGGAACGGTTCCTATAACTTCATAGTCATATCCTGGTCCTGATCTAAAGTTTAAGTCTTGAGTAAGTGTTCCACTTATGGTCTCTTCCTCCGTAGCTTCCGTAGCTTCTGTCTCTTCAGTAGCTTCAGTCTCTTCTGCGTCTGCAGTTTCTTCTGATGGAGAAGTTTGTTCAGTGGTAGAGTTTCCAGTTTCTTCGGTTATTGTTTCTGTTTGACCAATCCTATCAAGGTTATCAAGCTTTTTATTTATCCTTCTATTATTTGCAAGTGTCCATGCCGCAAGAATAACCGTTGCTATAACTAAAAGAGATGTTAGAAAAACTAAAAATGGAGTATAGTTAGATTTTTTCTTTTGCTTTTGTGGTCTATTATTTACATATCTATCATTTCTATTTTCCCTATATGAATTTGATCTTTCATATTCTTCTCTTTCATTATATGGATCTTGTCCATTTAAAAAATATTGTTCTTCACGAAATCTTCTATTTATTTCAGCGTAATCAATCTTGTCAGTATTTTCTATGTTTAAATCTTTATTGTCTTTATCGTTGTTCATAAAATCCCCACCTTATCATCTTTATTATACTCTAAATCTAAGATTTAGGAAAATTTATTATGTAGCAACTCATAATAAGGTATCTTACTTTATTATAATAATAAAAAAGACTCTACAATGTAGAGTCTGACGGGCGAATACCTACTCTCCCATGGGCTCTCCCCCATAGTACCATCGGCGCTAGAAGACTTAACTTCTGTGTTCGAGATGGGAACAGGTGTATCCCTTCCGCTATCTTCGCCCATTTTTTGCAACTTTTGAAAAGTAACAATATTCCCGGTCAAGCTTTCGATATATTAGTATCAGTTAGCTTAAAGTATTACTACTCTTACACCTCTGACCTATCTACCAGATTTTCTTCCTGGTTTCTCTCGTATTTCTACAAAGAAATCTCATCTTGAGGTTGACTTCGTGCTTAGATGCCTTCAGCGCTTATTCATTCCAGACGTAGCTACTGAGCTGTGCACCTGGCGGTACAACTCATACACCAGCGGTCTGTCCACTCCGGTCCTCTCGTACTAGGAGCAGCTCCTCTCAAATTTCTTACGCCCACGGTGGATAGGGACCGAACTGTCTCACGACGTTCTGAACCCAGCTCGCGTGCCTCTTTAATGGGCGAACAGCCCAACCCTTGGAACCTTCTCCAGCTCCAGGATGAGACGAGCCGACATCGAGGTGCCAAACCTCCCCGTCGATGTGAACTCTTGGGGGAGATAAGCCTGTTATCCCCGGGGTAGCTTTTATCCGTTGAGCGATGGCCCTTCCACTCGGTACCACCGGATCACTAAGTCCTACTTTCGTATCTGCTCCACTTGTCGGTGTCGCAGTTAAGCTTCCTTTTGCCTTTGCACTCTTTGAATGATTTCCAACCATTCTGAGGAAACCTTTGAACGCCTCCGTTACTCTTTAGGAGGCGACCGCCCCAGTCAAACTGCCCAACTGACAGTGTCCTCACACCTGTTTCAAGGTGCCAAGTTAGAACTTTAGCATTGAAAGGGTGGTATCCCACTTGGGACTCCATTAAGTCTTGTGACCTAACTTCTCAGTCTCCCACCTATTCTGTACATTCAATACCAAAATCCAATGTCAGCTTGCAGTAAAGCTCCACGGGGTCTTTCCGTCCTACCGTGGGTAAGTCGCATCTTCACGACTACTACAATTTCACCGGATCCTTTGTTGAGACAGTGCCCAAATCGTTACACCTTTCGTGCGGGTCGGAACTTACCCGACAAGGAATTTCGCTACCTTAGGACCGTTATAGTTACGGCCGCCGTTTACTGGGGCTTAAGTTCTAACCTTCGCTTGCGCTAAGTCTTCCCCTTAACCTTCCAGCACCGGGCAGGTGTCAGCACCTATACTTCATCTTTCGATTTAGCAGATACTTGTGTTTTTGGTAAACAGTCGCTTGGGCCTATTCTCTGCGACCAAGTTTTGCTTTTTGTGTTTAACATATACAATTCTCGGTACCCCTTCTCCCGAAGTTACGGGGTCATTTTGCCGAATTCCTTAACAAAGGTTCTTCCGCGCGTCTTAGGATTCTCTCCTCGCCTACCTGTGTCGGTTTACGGTACGGGTATCTCTTTGCTGGATAGTGCCTTTTCTTGGCAGTGTGGAATCTGTGACTTCACTACTTGTTTTTCGCTCCTCATCGTATCTCGAAGTTTTGTAGAAGCGGATTTGCCTACTTCTACCTCCTACTTACTTGAACGTGCTCTACCGTTCGCACGCTTCACATATCCTCCTGCGTCAACACTTCTCTCTTAACGCTTGAGATAGTACAGGAATTTCTACCTGTTGTCCATCGCTTACGCCTTTCGGCCTGGGCTTAGGTCCCGACTTACCCTGGGTGGACGAGCCTTCCCCAGGAACCCTTTGGCTTTCGACGGGTGAGATTCTCACTCACCTTCTCGCTACTCATGCCAGCATTCTCTCTTGTGTTTGGTCCAATTCGCCTTGCAGCTTGTCTTCGCTCCTTACACAATGCTCCTCTACCACGCGCTTATGCGCATCCACAGCTTCGGTATTAGATTTTAGCCCCGTTTATTTTCGGCGCATCACCACTTGACCAGTGAGCTATTACGCACTCTTTAAATGTATGGCTGCTTCTAAGCCAACATCCTGGTTGTCCGAGTAGTGTTACATCCTTTTCCACTTAATCTATATTTTGGGACCTTAGCTGGTGGTCTGGGCTCTTTCCCTTTCGACTATGAAGCTTATCCCTCATAGTCTGACTCCTATCGCTAATTTGATGGTATTTGGAGTTTGATAAGTTTCGGTAACATTATATGCCCCTAGACTATTCAGTGCTCTACCCCCTTCAATTACTACGATAAGGCTAGCCCTAAAGCTATTTCGAGGAGAACCAGCTATCTCCAAGTTCGTTTGGCTTTTCACCCCTATCCACATGTCATCCGATAACTTTTAAACGTTACCCGGTTCGAGCCTCCATAGAGTTTTACCTCTACTTCACTCTGCACATGGATAGATCACCTGGTTTCGGGTCTACAACATGCAACTTACGCCCTATTAAGACTCGATTTCTCTACGACTTCAGATCTTAAATCTTTAATCTTGCTGCATATCGTAACTCGCTGGCCCGTTCTACAAAAAGTACGACATCATCAAGCACTCAACTTTGCACACAAATCTTATTCTTTATTTGTTGCTTGGTTTAAGCTATTGGATATTCTTTCTTTTAACCATCTTTTAGCATTTCCTCTTTGCTTTAGTTTCTTTTCTCTTTCCATTGCATCTTTTTTTGACGTATATGCTTCGTAGTAAACTAATTTTGGTTCTCTGTTTTTTGTGGATATCACTTTGTTTTCGTAATGCTGTTTGATTCTATTTTTAAGATTTGTTGAAAATCCTATATAAATTTCTCCATTATTCATGGTTAGTACGTATACGTAAAACATTTTAGCTCCTCCAAATCTTTGCAAAGTTGAGTGCTCGACTTTGTCTGCTTGTAGGCATAAGGTTTCAGGTTCTATTTCACTCCCCTCCCGGGGTTCTTTTCACCTTTCCCTCACGGTACTATTCGCTATCGGTCACTAGGTAGTATTTAGCCTTGGGAGGTGGTCCTCCCGTATTCCCACGGAATTTCTCGTGTTCCGTGGTACTCTTTCTAAGGTGTAGGTGTCTGTTTTTGATTACGAGGCTGTCACTCTCTTTGGCTCGGCTTTCCAGCTGATTCTTCTAACTTCTTCCTATCTTTTCCTTAAGTTGGGCTCTTCCCTCTTCGCTCGCCGCTACTGGGGGAATCGAGTTTTCTTTCTCTTCCTCGGGCTACTTAGATGTTTCAGTTCGCCCGGTTCGCTTCTGTAGCTTAATTGGTTGGGCTACAGATACTTAGAGTTTGTCTAAGTGGGTTTCCCCATTCGGATACCGACGGCTCGCTGGATATTTGCTCCTAACCGTCGCTTTCGTTGCTTGTCACGTCCTTCTTCGCCTCCTAGTGCCAAGGCATTCGCCTTATGCCCTTTGTCGCTTGACCGGAAATATTTTTACTTTTCCATTTTCTTGCTTTTGTCTCTGTATTCTCTTTTCAATGTTCTTTTGAACCTAAGTTAAGTGTAAAAAACTCTATTGTACTCCTTAGAAAGGAGGTGATCCAGCCGCACCTTCCGATACGGCTACCTTGTTACGACTTCACCCCAGTCATTAATCCTACCTTCGACAGCTCCTTCCATTGGTTAGGTCACTGGCTTCGGGTATTACTAACTCCCATGGTGTGACGGGCGGTGTGTACAAGACCCGGGAACGCATTCACCGCGACATTCTGATTCGCGATTACTAGCAACTCCGACTTCATGTAGGCGAGTTGCAGCCTACAATCCGAACTGGGGCAAGCTTTCTGAGATTCGCTTCACATTGCTGCTTCGCTTCCCTCTGTACTTGCCATTGTAGCACGTGTGTAGCCCAGGACATAAAGGGCATGATGATTTGACGTCATCCCCACCTTCCTCCGGTTTGTCACCGGCAGTCTATCTAGAGTCCCCACCCTTAGTGCTGGCAACTAGATATAGGGGTTGCGCTCGTTGCGGGACTTAACCCAACATCTCACGACACGAGCTGACGACAACCATGCACCACCTGTATGGATGTCTCTAAAAGAGAGGAGTATATCTCTATACTTTTCACCCATATGTCAAGCCCTGGTAAGGTTCTTCGCGTTGCATCGAATTAAACCACATGCTCCGCTGCTTGTGCGGGTCCCCGTCAATTCCTTTGAGTTTCAGTGTTGCCACCGTACTCCCCAGGCGGAATGCTTAATGTGTTAACTTCGGCACCGAGATTTGACTCCCGACACCTAGCATTCATCGTTTACAGCGTGGACTACCAGGGTATCTAATCCTGTTTGCTCCCCACGCTTTCGTACCTCAGCGTCAGTTTGTGTCCAGAAAGTCGCCTTCGCTACTGGTATTCCTCCTAATATCTACGCATTTCACCGCTACACTAGGAATTCCACTTTCCTCTCCACTACTCAAGTTTTACAGTTTCAAATGCAACATGAGGTTAAGCCTCAAGTTTTAACATCTGACTTGTTAAACCGCCTACGTACCCTTTACGCCCAATAATTCCGGACAACGCTCGCACCATACGTATTACCGCGGCTGCTGGCACGTATTTAGCCGGTGCTTCCTCCTTGGTTACCGTCATTATCTTCTCCAAGGACAGAGCTTTACGAAACGAATTCCTTCATCGCTCACGCGGCGTCGCTGCATCAGGGTTGCCCCCATTGTGCAATATTCCCCACTGCTGCCTCCCGTAGGAGTTTGGACCGTGTCTCAGTTCCAATGTGACCGTTCACTCTCTCAAGCCGGTTACTGATCGTCGCCTTGGTGGGCTTTTATCTCACCAACTAGCTAATCAGACGCGAGCCCATCTTAGACCGCAATAGCTTTAACTTCTCTTACACTCGTAAGTGGAGTCTCATAGGGTATTAATCACGGTTTCCCGAGGCTATCCCCTTGTCTAAGGCAGGTTGCTCACGCGTTACTCACCCGTTCGCCACTAATCCTCTCAAAAATCTTTCCGAAGATGTCATTTCGAGGTTCATCGTTCGACTTGCATGTGTTAAGCACGCCGCCAGCGTTCGTCCTGAGCCAGGATCAAACTCTCTATTAAATGTTTGATCAGCTCTCGCTGACTTTTATTTTTTTCACCGAAATTGTTTGGTTGTACTTACTCAAAAGTTTTTTACACTTTTCTATTGTTTAGGTTCTTTGCACTCGTCTTAAGTGACAACTATTTAATCATATCACCATTAAAATGTATTGTCAAGCACTTTTTAAAACTTTTTTTGAAGACCTGCTTCTTTTCAAAGAATTTAAAAAGGCACTTCCTTGAGTGCCTAATTATCTTACCAAGTTATTTCACTTCTGTCAAATGTTTTTAACATTTTTCTTGTTTTAATTTTTTTGAAGTTTTCTTTTTCTTGTTCCTACATTATATATGGTTATTTTAATTTAAAGTCAAAGCCCTGTTCTTTAATTACATTTAATATTAATGTTCTTTTTTCTAATGTATTTTCAAATCTCTGTATCAATTGCTCGCTAAATGAATCCAGCGGTTTATCCTTTTGTCTAAGGTCATAGTAGGTTTTCATCTCTTCGTCATAATCTTTTATCTCGTCTAGGTAGTTGTCGAATATTTTATATTCGTCTTCAAAAAATCTTAGGTCCATGTCCATTCTTGGCTTTAACATTGGATCTTGATTTGGATATCCAAAGGCAACTCCTAGTACTGGAAAGGTGTACTCTGGAAGTTTTAAAATATTTATAATCTCTTTGCTGTCATTAAGGATTGACCCTAAAAATACGCCGCCCATGTCCTTTGATTCTATGGCGTTCATTAAATTTTGTGAAGCAAGGGCCGCATCGGTAAAGCCTTGGAAGAATTTTTCCATGTCGTATGCTTGTTCATAGCTCTTTCTCGTTTTCTCTTTTACTATTTCATTATTTCTGTAGCAGTCTACGATAAAAATAAAGAGTTCTGGCGCAATTTCCACATAACTTTGCTTGCAGACTTCTGCTATCTTTTTTCTATTTTCCTTGTCCACCACTCTTATTACTGAATAGGACTGTACTCCAGTGCTAGTGGCTGTCCTTTGTATGACTTCTTTAAAAATATTTAGGTCTTCTTTTGATATCTCTTGGTCTTTAAATTCTCTTATGCTTCTATGTTTAAGTTGATGCTTGATTGTTTTGTTCATTATACTTCTCCCGTCATTATTACTGGTAGGCTAACTTTTTCGTCAAAGTCTTCGCCTTTAAAGTTTCCATATACTTTTACGTTTTTGAAGCCTACTTTTTGCATTATGCTAACCATTTCGTCTTTTAAAAGCGGAAATAGTATTTCGTTATTTTCTATTATTAAATCGTTAACTACTAATGTGGTGTTAAATCTTATATGATCCTTTTCTTTAAAGTAGTTTCTATGAAATGTAAATTCATCGTTTTTTATATCTGGAAGACTTCCTAGGTATCCATTTTCGTCTTCATTTTCCAAAAATTTTTCAAAGTTTATAAATTGTATTACAATTCTTCCGCCTGAATCAATTCTGTCATAGGACTTTTGTAAAAATTTTCTAATTTCATCATATTCTTTTAAGTGTGCTATGGAGTTTCCAATGCAGTATAGTAAGTCGAACTTTTCATCTATTTCATCAAGGTTTAACATATTTAATTTTCTTGCATCTAGGTCTTTTTCTCTTGCCATTTCTACAAATTTTTCGTCTAAATCAATTCCCAAAACTTTTACACCTTTTTCTTGAATCTCCTTCATTACTTCTCCTGTGGCGCAGGCAATGTCTATGGCTGTTTTAGGATTACTCTTCATTAAAAAGTTAATTTTTTCAGCTCCTACGGGAAATATTTGTTCATAGTAATTTGC
This sequence comes from Mediannikoviicoccus vaginalis, assembly GCF_928097925.1. Lineage (GTDB taxonomy): Bacteria > Bacillota > Clostridia > Tissierellales > Peptoniphilaceae > Mediannikoviicoccus > Mediannikoviicoccus vaginalis. Next base: position 1,379,571 of record NZ_CAKMRI010000001.1, on the reverse strand, counting down.
TATTGAAGTATAAAATTCACTCATGTTCTCACCTCTAATATGTTATACCCAATAAAAAAAGTAGTCTCGGATTTTCCGAAACTACTAATTTATTATTGTAATGATTGTGCCGCAGTTATTAGGGCAATTTTATAAATATCTTCTTCTACACAGCCCCTTGAAAGGTCTGATATTGGTTTGTTTAAACCTTGCAAGATTGGTCCTATGGCTTCATAGTTTCCAAGTCTTTGGGCAATCTTGTAACCGATGTTTCCAGATTGTAGGTCTGGGAATATAAATACATTGGCTTGTCCTGCAACTTCTGAACCTGGCGCCTTCTTCTCTGCAACTACAGGTGAAATAGCTGCATCAAATTGCATTTCTCCGTCCACTACTAAATCTTTGTTTAATTCCTTTGCAAGTTTTGTCGCCTCTGCCATCTTTGTTGCTAAGTCGTGCTTTGCAGAACCCTTTGTGGAGAATGAAAGCATTGCAACTTTAGGATCTAACCCAAATAATTTCGCAGTTTCTGCGGAGCAGTTTGCAACTTCCGCAAGTTGTGAAGCGTCTAATTCGATGTTTATTGCAATGTCTGCAAATACATATAGCTCTTCATTTGGTCCAAGCATAAGCATTGCGCCACTTGTTCTTGAAATGCCCGGTTTTGTCTTTATTATTTGAAGTGCTGGTCTAACTGTGTCCCCAGTTGAGTTTACAGCTCCACTTACAAGTCCTGAAGCCTTTCCTGTATGAACTAGCATGGTTCCAAAGTAGTTTGGAATCTTAAGCATTTCTTCACATTCTTCTTTCGTATTCTTTCCTGCTCTTCTCTCTTCAAGGGATTTAAGTAACAATTCTTTTTCTTCGTAGTTTTCCATGTCAAGTATTTCAAGTTTTGAAATATCAAGGTCATTTTCACTTGCAACTTTTTTAATTTCATCAACATCTCCCAGTAGTATTGGATGGATGATGCCTTCTTCTTGTAGTCTAATTGTTGCATTTAATATTCTTAAATCTTCCCCTTCCGGAAAGACAATCTTTATATTTTTTCCTTCTATTTTATCTTTAACATTTTTAATTATGTCCAATTTATTCTCCTTGTTTTAATGCCATTTCCAAAGACGCCTTCTCTTCTTCCGACAAATCTTCCGAAACCTTTCCCTTTTCTACTACCTTAGAAAAAGTTACGGAGTTATCTCTTCCATAAATACTTGTAATTATAACTCCATTGTCCTTTCCATCTAGAAGCACAAGGGAGAAAGAAAGTCTATTTCTAAGTTCAGGAAAGGCGTCATATCTAACGTAACCAACCTTTTGAACTGTTTTAGTTATAACCGATTCTAAAGCGTCTTGCCTTTGTTTTATCTGCTCTTGGGATATTATAACTTTGTCTAAGTCTTCAGAGTGGGACAACAGTATCTCTTCTAGGTTGAGCTCTCCTCTACCTCTTAATATATTGTCATATCGCCTTTTAAGCCTGTTTATTTTTCTATTCAATTTAAAGATATTTGTAAAAGCTATAAACATAAGAAGCGCTAATAATATGAATAAAAAGAAGCTTCCCGTTTGTACTATCGTCTTAAATGTTTCCACTTTTTACCTCATTAGATATGTTTTTAAGAGCCTCTATGCCCTTATCTATTTCTTCATCGGTATTAAAGTAAGAAAAGCTAAATCTCACAGCGCCCTTTTCCTCTGTTCCAATTGCCTTGTGTGCCAGTGGTGCACAGTGGAAACCTGCTCTTGTTGCTATTCCATAATCTTGGTCAAGCTTATATGCAAGGGCTGAGGAGTCAATTCCCTCTAGATTTAGTGTAACTACAGGTCCCTGTCTTTCGTCTAATGGGCCATACAATTCAATCCCAGGAATATTTTTTACTCCTTCAATAAATTTATCTCTGTGTGCATTTTCATGTTCTCTTATCTTTTCAAGTCCAGTTTCATTAATAAAGTCTATTCCATATCCAAGTCCTACAATGGAAGGTCCGTTTAAAGTACCTCCTTCAAGTCTATCTGGATATATTTTTGGCATGTTTAAATCTTGTGAAAAAGATCCAGTACCACCCTCTTCAACAGTTCTTAAAACCCTATCTGTGTTTATATATAGTCCACCTGTGCCCATAGGTCCAAGAAGTGACTTGTGTCCAGGGAAGCAAAGTATATCTATATTTTGTTTTTTTACATCTATGTCTAGGTATCCTACACATTGGGCCCCATCCACAATGACAAAGATATCTTTTTCTTTAAGAACTTTTATTATTTCATCAAGAGGAGTAATAGTTCCAATTAAGTTTGACATTCCAGTTATTACGCAAAGGTCAGTGTTGTCCCTTATGGCTTTTTTAAAGTCTTCTGGATTAAGCATGCCCTTTTCCTTCGCTTCAACTATTGTAAGCTCTATATGGCCCTCATCTCTTAAATGAACAAGCGGCCTTAGTACAGAGTTATGTTCTAGCGCAGAAGTTATTACATGGCTCTTTTCTTTATAGGCTCCCTTAATAGCAATATTTAGTGCATCTGTACAGTTTTTTGAAAATATTAAGTTTAGAGGATTGTCCCCTCCAAAAAACTCTGCAACTTTTGCTCTGGCGTTAAAGATTTCCCTGTCCATCTTTAAAGACATGGCATGACCACTTCGTCCTGGATTCGCTCCAAAATCCTTCATCGCCTCCATTGTCTTTTCATAAACTATTTCAGGCTTTGGCCAAGAAGTAGCAGCATTGTCAAAATAAATCATTTACTTCATCTCTTTCAATCTATTGTAGCAACTATCCATAAGCTCTTCGTGAAGGGCTTTTAATGTTTCTTGATAGTCTTCTAATTTTTTAACTATTTCGTCTTTGTAATCTCCCGGTTCAATTGATTCTAGGTTTATGATTACATTTAATAACACAGCTTCTCCACTGCCATAAAGAAGTGCAGTTCCAGCACCTTGGTCAGTTATTGCCCAAATATTTCCATATTTTGCAAATGATTTTTGAAGCTTCATACAGTCAATTATTAATTCACAAGTCTTTAGAGGTACTTCAAGAGCTGTCTTATATCCCTCTTGCATTTTTTCGTTTCTAATTTTCTTTTCTTCAGGAGTTTCTTTTGGTAATTTCATAGCTTCAAGAACTGCGTCAAAGGACTTGGCGTCTGCTTCAACCATTAGCTTAAGCTCTTCAATTTTATTTTCCATCTTAACATAGTCTGCTTTAACAAGTTCTTTTATGTCGTCGTCTAGCTTTTCAAAAGATTTCTTACCAAAACTTAGGTTTGCAACCATAAGTGTAAGAGCTGCACCAAGCGCTCCAGTATAAGCTACTACAGAGCCACCTCCTGGCATTTCAGGTCCCTTAACTTTTTCTAGAAAATTAACTAAATCCATATCAATATACATTTTAAATACCTCCCAAAATTTCTAATATTCTATCTAAATCCTCATTACTCATATAGAGGATTTCTATCTTTCCACCCTTTTTCTTAGGCTTTAAATTTACTTTAGTTCCAAAAAAATCTACAAGTCTCTCTTCAATTTCGACTTTGTAAATATCCTTTGGTCTTTTATTTGTGGTTCTCTTTTCAACTTCTCTAACAGATGACTTGTTCATCAATAATTTTTCAAGCATCTTAAAGCGCTCTTTCTCATCCTTTATAGAAAGGAGAGTTCTCGCTTGAGTTGAAGTTATGTCCCCTTGCTTCAAATATTCTAATATCTTAGGGTCAAGTTTCAAAAGTCTAATGGTGTTTGCAATATAAGATCTGGACTTGCCAAGCCTTTTTGCAAGCTCCTCTTGAGTATAATTATATGTTCTTAAAAGTTCCTCATATGCAGTTGCCTCTTCATAGGGATTTAAATCTTCCCTTTGAATATTTTCAATAACGGACATCTCCATAATCTCTTTGTCCGTGGCATCGATTATCCTAACAGGAACCTTTTTTAAATTTGCCAATAGAGAGGCCCTATACCTTCTCTCTCCTGCAACTATTTCATATTCTGAGTCTACTTTTCTAACTATAATTGGCTGAATTATACCAAACTCTTCAATTGACTCCTTTAGTTCAAATAAACTCTCTTCGTCAAATTCTTTTCTCGGCTGGTCGTGCCTTGGGTATATCTTTTCTATATCAAGCTCAAGTATTTCCGAACCTAAATCAGAATCCATCAGGGACTTTTCTATGCTGTCTTGTGGAATAAGTGAGCCTAAGCCTCTTCCTAAACCTTTTCTCTTAGTCATCTAATCACCTGTTATTATTTATTATCTCTTTAGTCAAATCTTTAAAAGCCGCCGCTCCTAGAGAATTTTTGTCGTAAGTAAAAATCGATTCACCGAAACTTGGCGCTTCTGCAAGTCGTACATTTCTTGGAATAATCGTAGAAAACACCTTGTCTTTAAAGTACTTCTTAACTTCCTTTTCAACTTCAATAGAAAGGTTATTCCTTCCGTCATACATTGTCAAAAGCACTCCCTCAATCTCTAAAGAGCTGTTCAAAGACTTTTTCACAAGATTAATTGTTTCTATAATAAGGCTAAGTCCTTCAAGAGCATAGTACTCAGATTGAATTGGAATTATAACAGAGTCCGAAGCCACAAGGGCATTTATACTTAATAGTCCCAAAGACGGTGGACAGTCTATAAAAATAAAATCATATTCGTCTTCCAAAGACTCTATGGCCTTTTTAACATAAAACTCCCTTTCCTCCATGCTGATAAGTTCGATTTCCACACCGGATAACTGTATATTTGAAGGTATTATATGAACATTTTCGCTTGTAGTTTCATGAATTAAATCATTTATGTCATGAGTAGATGAAGAAAATAAATCATATATTGAATTGTCTAAATTGTTTTTATCAAGTCCAAGTCCTGAAGTGGTGTTGGCTTGTGGATCCATATCTAAAACCAAAACCTTTTTTCCCCTTATTCCCATGCCACAGGACAAGTTCACAACAGTGGTGGTCTTACCCACTCCGCCCTTTTGATTAAAAATACAAATTGTTTTCATAATACCTTCCTTTCTTAATTTATTATAACATAGAAATAGTGGCTTTTTCAGCTTAAAAAAATGCACATAAAAAATACCCACCTTCACAGTGGGTATGATTAATTATTTTAAATTATTTAAGCTGAAATTTTCATCATAGGCCTTCTGAATTATCTCCGGTGAAAGCCCAGAAGACTCTAAAGCACTTTCATATATCTTTGTAATGAGTTCAAAGCCTTTATCTCCCTTTTTTAATGCTGCACAGCTTTGTTTCTTCTCTCCATCTTCGTACTCTTCAATATTTATAGCAAGCTCTTCAGAGTCAGTTGGAAAGTCAAAGTTAATTGATTTATTTTCATGAACAAGAGTAGTGTTCCCAATAAATTTATAATGATTATTCACCTTTACCTTATCAAGCTCTTCAAATAAATCTTTCACATCATCTTCGTGGCCTTCATAGAAGAGTTCAAACCCAATATAGCCCTGTTCCGCTCCAAGAAAATTAAATCTTAGTTCATCTTTTCTAATCTTCTCTGTTGAGATTTTGGACTCCATAGAACTTACGTCCTCTGTAGTATTTACTCCGTCTTTTGAATTAGAAGTATCCACTTTATTTACATCCTTATTACAAGATGTAAATATCATCAACAAAATTAAAAAACCTATGCTTAGCCTTTTCATCTCTGCCTCCTTAGGAGATTATTGTTTTTACTCCTCAAACTTCTTAAAATAAATAATCGTCTTAAACAAATCGCCGTCAGTGGGCATAAAAATTATTTTAAATTATTTAAACTGAAATTTTCATCATAGGCCTTCTGAATTATCTCCGGTGAAAGCCCAGAAGACTCTAAAGCACTTTCATATATCTTTGTAATGAGTTCAAAGCCTTTATCTCCCTTTTTTAATGCTGCACAGCTTTGTTTCTTCTCTCCATTGTCGTACTCTTCAATATTTATAGCAAGCTCTTCAGAGTCAGTTGGAAAGTCAAAGTTAATTGATTTATTTTCATGAATAAGAGTGATATATCCTATGAATTCATATTGGTCGTCTTCCTTTACCTTGTCGAGTTCTTGAAATAAATCTTCCACATCATCTTCATGGCCTTCATAGAAGAGTTCAAATCCAATATAACCCTGTTCTGCTCCAAGAAAATTAAATCTTAGTTCATCGTTTCTTGTGCTTCTTGATGAGACTTTAGAATCCGTAGCACTTACATCCTCTGTAGTATTTACTCCGTCTTTTGAATTAGAAGTATTTACTTTATTTACATCCTTATTACAAGATGTAAAAACCACCATTAACAAAATTAAAAAACCTATGCTTAGCTTTTTCATCTCTACCTCCTTTGCAGATTACATTTACTCCTCAAACTTCTTAAAATAAATAATCGTCTTAAACAAATCACCGTCTATTTCCATATTGAAAACTCCACCTTGCCCTTCCACAAATGATGTGGCAATGGAAAGTCCAAGGCCGTTTCCTTCGGTGTTTCGAGATTTGTCCGCCCTTATAAACCTCTGTTGCAATTCTTCTGGTGAGATATCCAGTTCGAACTTAGAAATATTTTTAAGTGTTATTCGAACCTTGTCGCCGCCATCATCCAGTGTAATATACACACGGGTGTTGTCCTGTGAATATTTTAGTATATTTGTAATTAGGTTTTCAAATACCCTGTAGGTCTTTTGCCCGTCCAGTAGACAGTATATTGGATACTCTGGCTCGTTTAGTATAAGCTTCATTCCCTTTTGGTCAAACTCGTCTCTAAATTCCCCAGTAACCTGGTTTATAAATGCAACTATATCTATTTTTTCTTTATTGAACTGTATGGAGTTACTTGTAATCTTACTGATTTGGAATAAGTCTTCAATAAGATTGTTTAATTTCGTTGCCTTTTCATAGATAATATCAACATATTCTTCCTTCATCTCTTCAGGGGTGTCCTCATCTTTAAGAAGTGACGAATATGAAATTATAGATGTTAGTGGCGTCTTTAAGTCGTGACTTACATTTGCAATTAGGTCAGTCTTTAATCTCTCCGCCTTAACCTTTTCTTCTACCGATTTATTTATATTGTCTCCAATGGTGTTGAAGTTCTTTGCAATCACTTGGAAGTGTGGAATGTCCTCGTCCACTTTTTCATCGAAGTTTCCTTCTGCAATTAGACTACTCTGTTTATTAATCTTTGAAATACTCCTTGACCAATCATATATGACCTTCCCTATTATATATGCGATTACTGGAGTGAGAAGCCAGCTAACTTCAAGAGTTTGTCCAATTAACATAAGAATTAAGAATATCGCAACTATGGCTGCAATCTTAACTAATGAATACTCTCCAATATCTCCTTGAAGGGTCTTTATCTTCTTAATTAATTTTTTTGCTCCAATTTTCGAGTAGTCCTTTGTCATTGAAAATCCACTTACAATAAGTGAATTTCCTAAAAATGCCTCTTTAAATCCATATCTATAGATTAATTTGATTTGAAGGATAATGGATCTTTCTATTAATATAACAGCAAAGGAAAATAGTACTAGTGCTGTTATTGACGAGATGTAGCTTATGTTTATATAGTTTATGTCTCCAAACCTCACTGGATAGTTAAATACTATTCCTGATAGCAAAATTAGTCCAACCCAAAATAATATTTTTATTTCAATGGGAGTTTTTCTAAAGGCCTTTACAACGGGAAGATTTTTGTATTTATCAAAATCAGAAAATGAGTCATAAATTAAAAACAAAATTGCCATTGCCATACTCCCAGGCAAAAATCCATATGAAAACACAAGTTTAGTCGGGTGTTTTATAATCGGATTGTTTTCATATTTATCCCTTGTCATTCCAATATTAAAGCTCTCAAGCTTTGCAGTCTTGTACTTAGGAGTAATTATATTTACTCCCACCACTTCTTCGCCGTCATCTGCGTAGATGTATTCAATGTCAGATTCATTGGAGTTTTGCATCTCATTAAAATTCTTGTCGTTGAAGTCGGGACTAGTTTTAGGAATATATCTTGTTTGATTTTCGTATATGATATTATTCATGTAGCTATTTACAATTGGAATAATGGCTTTTTTATATTCCTTCTTTAGCTCCTTGCCTTCGAAGACCAGCTTACCGTCTTTTATGTGTCCCTTTGACAAAAATACAAAGTCGTTGTCGTTGTAATAGGACTCAAATCCGTCTATGGTCTTTTCTTTTATATTGCTTAGCACAGAGTAATCTTCAGGCTTTGCATCTTCGAATATCTCCTCTTCACTATTCTTTGTCTCAATTGGGTGACCCATTGAGTCAGATGGATAAAAGTCACCATATTTAAAATAATAGTCGATAAACAAATCAGTGTTGTAGTAGTCGTCAATATAGTTGTTATATTTTTTGTTTTCCGTATAACTTCCAAAACCATTATTTAAATAGTATGGAATAATTTCATCTTCACTAAGTTGTCCATAATTTTTATAGAAAAAAATTCCCGTTCCAGTTGAAATGGCAAGTATTAAAAGAGCTACGAGCATCCTCTTTAAAACCAACTTCATATCCACTTTGAAATTCATTTCTCTATCTAAATTAGCTTGCTTCAAATTTATAACCTACCCCCCATGCAACCTTTAGGTACCTTGGATTTTTAGGATCAATCTCAATCTTTTCCCTAATTCGCCTTACATGTACTGAAACGGTCTTTGACTCTATTGCCGGTTCGTTCCAAACCCTTTCGTAAATTTCGTCCATTGAAAATATCCTCCCTGGGTTTGACATAAGTAGCTTCAATATATCAAACTCAATGGAGGTTAGATGAACTTCTCGTCCATTTATTTCAAGAATTTTTTTATTTAAATCAAGAACTGCATCGGAAACTTCAATCTTGTCATCACTGTTTTCATCTTCAGTATATCTGTAGAACCTTCTTATGGCGGAGTTTACCCTTGCCACTAGCTCGTTTGCATTAAAGGGCTTTGTAATATAGTCGTCTGCGCCAATGTTAAGCCCATTGACCTTGTCCTCTTCCTCCGACTTTGCAGACAAGATTATAATTGGCACATATGTGTCCTTACGAAGCTTCCTTATGGCTTCTTCTCCACTCATTAAAGGCATCATCAAGTCCATAATAACTAGATGAATACTTTCCTCTTCAAAAATCTTTAGAGCTTCAACTCCATTATATGCATTAAAAACAGTGTATCCCTTGTTCTCCAAAAATATTTTTATTGAGTTTCCTATACTCTTGTCATCTTCACATACTAAAATATTGTAAGTTATCATAAAATCCTCTTTCCGTCTTTGATACTTTAATTATACACAATCTCTATCCAAGAAAGATTCTTTTTACCCTTTTCTCCAAAAACTTGTGAACTCTTATTAGGAGATGTAATCTTAGAACTATTAATCTTGTTGTCCTTTCCCATAACCTTTGTGCTGTGTTTGTACTTGCAAACAAACCTAGAAACAATTTTGTCATTGTCGATTCTATATTCCCAGTTTGAAATAAGAGATGCCATATCAAAATTACTTAAGTCCTTTCCTGGTTCACAGTCACTATTTGTAATAAGCTTTCCATTTTTAATATCTTTTACAACAAGCTCATCACCAGGTTTTAATTTTACATATGAAAAATATTCTTTGCCGTCGTTGTCAATTCCCTTTAAGCACCACTCATCCTTACTTTCCAAGTCCTTTAAGTTGAAATAGTAATTCTTAGAGTGATCGATTTTATTTTCCCTAACATCAGACAAAATACTTGCCCAATTTCCATTATATAGTCCAATGTTTTTGAAATTTACAGAAGTTCTATTATTTACAGTTAAATTTGCATCATTAGGCATATCCTCTTCATTTCCATATAGCATATAAGATCCAAAAAGAGTTGAACCAATTATCATTAAAAGTAATAAAGTTTTTTTCATAACCCTCACTCCTTTATCATTACTTTGATTTATTTTTCTTCCTACTATAAGTATACAATCCAATTATTTCAAAATTATTACATAACTATTACAAAATTCTTACAATTTGAAAAAAATTGAAATATTTGAAGTTTTACATGTTTTAATTCTTTACTTACACCCTTTAAACAGAAATAAATTAATTTTTCGCTAAGGTTACATGTCTTTAGTATTTTCATCGTTCTTTTAAAAAATATTTTTAAAAGCTGTCTGGAAAAACTTTAAGCTATGTTATTATTTTAGAAATGTTTAAAATAATGACTCCAATCTTTCTCTACTTAATTTTTATCAATCATATGAGTAACCATGTTGTTAATTACCATTAAACTATCCTACTCATCAATATAAAAAATCAGCCTACCCATCCCGTCAACCTGTTTACAATATTTCAGTTGACAGGTTGCATTGTCGAGAGACTTTGTTGTAATTCTAAAATATTTTAGTAAATTTTAGAAAGTTCAAATAAATTTTTAATATTCCCTTGAGATATCTATATTCTATATCTCTAAAATATCTTTACTAGTATCCGTATCATTACCTACTAAGCTTTATTTCTTTCATCAAATTACTTTTACATCAATATAACAACTTTATTACTTCTTATGACAAAGGAAGATTTTATTACTTTTTCACCCAGTCAGTAAATTCATTTCTCAACAAAAAATAACTCATCCTTTATTCTTTAGTAATTAGCCTACCCATCACGTCAACCTATTTTCATTATTTCAGTTGACGGGTTGCGTTGTCGAGAGAGTGTATTAAATAAAATCATTTATATAACCAAGTAAGAAGCATATCAAAACATAAATCGAAATAGAATTTTAAATTAAAAAGGAAAATAAGACGACTGTAAAATTTAATCTTTAAGTTTTCTTTAGTCATGTCAATGACAATAATATTTTTCATTCACATCAATACCAGTGACTCTTTCTATTCGTATCTAAATCTCTTTCCTATATCAATACCTATAGTACTTACCATCTTAAAATTATCGCCTAACAATCCTGTCAACTTTATTTCGATATTTCAGTTGACAGGTTGCGTTGTCGAGAGAGTGTATAAAATAAAATAATTTAAGAAACCAAGTAAGAAGCATATCAAAACATAAATTGAAATAGAATTTTAATTAAAAAGGAAAATAAGACGACTAAAAATTTTATCTTTAAGTTTTCTTTAACCATATCAATTACAATGATATTTTTCATTCACATCAATACCTGTGACTCTTTCTATTCGTATCTAAATCTCTTTCCTATATCAATACCTATAGTACTTACCATCTTAAAGTTATCGCCTAACAATCCTGTCAACTTGATTTTGATATTTCGGTTGACAGGTTCACCCTGTCGTGGGAATATAGTATAAAGAGATGGGATGTGGAAGTAATTACGATGTAAAGAAATATAAGTTAAGATTAAAAATGAAATGAAAAGTTAATAGTTAGAATGAAGTTAATCGTGAAAATGAAATGAATAACTAAAATAAAAAAACATAAGCGATATGAAAACTAAATGTTAATTGAAAAACAAAAAAAAATATAAGTGTTACTAAAAACAAAAGTAAAATGAAATTAAAAAGCATAAGTGATGCGTAAACGAAATATGAATTGAAATATAAACATAAGCGATGCGTAAACGAAATATGAATTGAAATATAAACATAAGCGATGCGTAAACGAAATATGAATTGAAATATAAACATAAGCGATGCGTAAACGAAATATGAATTGAAATATAAAAGCAAAATAAATTTATTACAAATACGCTAAAGTATCGAGAGATAAATACATAACATTTTACTAAGGAGGGATTAAATGAATAAATCAAAGGATATTGCTTTTATGGGAATGTTGCTTGGGGTTATGGTTATATCTTCATGGATATCCATACCTATGATGGTGCCTTTTACTCTGCAGACTTTTGCAATCTTCTTAACTATTCTTGTCCTTGGGACATGGAAGGGATTTTTTGTTGTGATTTCTTATATTGCCCTTGGCCTTGTAGGCCTTCCAGTTTTTTCTGGTTTTAAGTCTGGGGTTGCAACAATCGCCGGGCCAACTGGTGGATATATTTTAGGATTCTTATTAACTACAATCGTTACTGGAAATCTTCTGGAGTTTTTGCCTGACAAGAGGTCTTACAGATACTTTTCTATGTTTATTGGCCTTATTATATGTTACATATTTGGAACTTTTTGGTTTATAAATATGTACACGAAATCCACCATGAGTTTTTCAAAGGCGCTGTCCCTTTGTGTAATTCCATTTATAATTCCTGATGTTTTAAAGATTTTATTAGCAGATTATATTGCAAGATTATTAAAGAAAGTTGGTTAGATTATGAAGTTAAAGGATGAAGTGTTTAAACTTTTGGAAAAAAATATAAATAATTTTATTCCTGGCACCAAGATGGCACTGGAGCTTCAAGTTACAAGAAATGCCATTTGGAAGGCAATTGAAGAGCTTCGTAGCGAAGGCTTTGACATAGAGGCAAAAAACCAATATGGTTATCGTCTATTAAGAAAGAGCAGGGAGAGTTTTAGAAAGGATATTCTATCCCTATGTGAAAATAAAATTTCCCTTGAGTACCTTGACGAAGTTTCTTCTACCAATGATTATTTGAAGGTTCTTGCAAATAAAAATTATCCTGAGTACTATACTGTTATTTCAGAAAGTCAGTCAAATGGAAAGGGTAGGCAGGGTAAGTCCTTTTACTCTCCTGATTCTACGGGAGTGTATATGTCCATGCTCCTTCGTCCAAAGTTTTCTATGGAGAAGGCATTGAACATTACAACTTCCGCTGCTGTTGCTGTTTCTAAAACAATTGAAGAGTTTACTAATAAGGATAGCAAGATAAAATGGGTTAATGATATCTTTATTGACAATAAAAAGGTCTGCGGCATCTTAACTGAAGGTTCCATGGACTTTGAACATTTAAATTTATCCTATGCGGTCTTGGGCATTGGGGTAAATCTTTTTAAGCCAAAGGCTTTTCCAAATGATATTTCAAATATTGCCGGTTATATTATTGAAGACTTTGATGAAGAAGTTAAGGCAAGGTTTATTGCAAGATTAATTGATAATGTAATCTACCATTATAAAAATATTGATTCTAAAGAGTTTTATAAGTATTATAGAGAAAAGTCGTATCTTAAAAGCCGTACCGTTACTTTTGACTATGAAGGGCGAAAAGAAAGAGGCAAAGTAATTGATATTGATGAAAATTATTCTCTTGTTATTGATACAAAAGACAAAGTCATACATCTTAACACTGGAAGCGTGGAACTTAAGGAGGACATATGTTAATTAAAAATGGTCATGTAATCGATCCTAAAAATAATGTGGATGAGGTTTTGGATATTAGAATTAGAGACGGCAAAGTTGTAGAAATTGCCAAGGACTTAAGTGAAGATGGTGAAGAAATTATAGATGCAAAGGGTCTTGTAGTTTCCCCTGGCCTTGTGGATGTGCATGTGCACTTTAGGGACCCAGGCTTTACTCATAAAGAAGATATATACTCTGGGGCAAATGCAGCTGCAAGGGGCGGATTTACCACAGTTGTCTGCATGGGTAACACCAATCCAACCATGGATAATGAAGACACATTGAAGAGCTTCTTAGAGCGTTCGAAAAAATGTCCCATAAATGTTAAGACCATTGCCACAGTAAGCAAAAAGTTAAATGGTAAGGAGTTTACAGACTTTGAAAAGCTAATTGAACTTGGTGCTGTTGGTCTTAGTGACGACGGTGTTGTGATTAAAGACGGAAAGTTTTTAAAAGATGCATTAGACAGGGCATATAAATTAAATGTTCCAGTGAGTCTACACGAAGAGGACTCGGATATGTTAGGTTCTCATGGAGTAAATGAAGGGGAAGTTGCAAAGGCCTTTAATGTAAAGGGCGCATCAAAGGTTTCGGAATATTCACAAATTGCAAAGGATTTGGCAATAGGACTAAGCACCAAGGGCCACATCCATATTCAACATATTTCATGCAAGGAGTCGGTGGAAATAATAAAATTATTTAAAGAGCTTGGAGTAAACGCAACTTGCGAAGTAACGCCAAACCACTTTAGTTTAAACGAAGAAGATGTTTTAAAAATTGGAACCCTTGCAAGAATAAACCCACCAATTAGAACAGAGGAAGATAGACTTGCGCTAATTGAAGGCTTGAAAGATGGAACTGTGGATATGATTGCAACGGATCACGCTCCCCATACTATGAAGGAAAAAGAAAGGGAATTTGAAAGGGCACCTAGTGGCATCCTTGGACTTGAAACTTCACTGTCTCTTTCCATAACAAAACTTGTAAAGCCGGGACACTTAACACTTCAACAGCTTATTGAAAAGATGTCTCTAAACCCTGCAAAGTTATTTAACTTTCCTGCGGGAGAAATAAAAAAAGATTTTCCTGCGGATATAACAATCTTTAATCCCGATGAAGAAATAGTCTATGATGAATTTGTTTCAAAATCAAAAAACTCTCCATATGTGGGAATGAAACTGCAAGGTGTTGTTAAGTACACCATCTGTGGTGGAAAGGTTGTTTATAGAGGATAAAATAACCCCCTTCTTGGTGAAGGGGGCGTTTTTTATTGAAGAGATTCTTCTCTTGAAGCAAATATAATAATTGGGTAGGAAATTAACACTGCTAAACTGGCCATAAAAACACAGATGTAGGCGGGAAATTTATCTGCTAAAAATCCATAAAACATATTTCCAAGTGGTATGGAAGACAATGCCAACATACTAAACACCGACATGATTCTACTTCTGTATTCATTTTTGATATTCTTTTGAAAAAATACCTGCGTTGCAATATTTAATGGCATCACCGAACTAATTACTAGACAATCAAGTACAGTTATTAGACACACTGCCACTAATATATTTTCCTTTCCTCCATTCATTCCAAAATAAACACTGCAGCCTATTAGAAATAAAAATGCTGATATGGAAAGTGAGCTGTATTTAAGTAATTTTTCAGGCTTAACTTTTTTAATTATAGGTAGTATTAAAAACGGAAGAACAATACTTACACTTGCCGTTGCCGCTCTATATGCTCCATAAGCATATTCGCTTATGCTAAACACTTCTAAAAACACATAAGTAATCACTACGCTAAATACTGCTGAGAATGAAAAATTTATTAAAGGTGCTACAATAACAAAGATTTTAGCAAATTTATTTCTGCCTAATTCCTCCAAGCCTTCTTTAAATTCCAAAAAATAATTTTTAAACCCTCCGACTTTCTTCTCTTTTTTATCAGAAGCATAGGGTGTATTTATAAAAAAGTTTAATACCATTGCAATGGACAATAAACTAGATATTAATATAAACGCACCAAAAATACCGAACTTCTTATATATGAATGCTGCAACCACAGGTGTAGTTATATATACAATACCATCGTCCACTCTAGATAGAGTTACAGCTTCTTCCATTAAATCTTTATCAATTATCTCCGATAAAATCGAACTTTCCGCAGCGTTGTAAAATACCTCTATCATTTCCAATGCAATAACTAAAACATAAACTGAAAAGAGAGAAATATCTCTATATGTACCGGAATAAACCGCATAAAAAATCATGATTAATAATTGTACTAAGTTTAGGGTTTTAATTATGTTTATTCTTTTTAACCTGTCTCCTACCACTCCACCTATAGGCGTTAGAAAAATTCTAGGCACTATCACTATAGAAAGAATGGAAGCATATACTAGAGGTGATCCTGTTTTTTCAAGAATATATAATGCCAAAGTAAATTGTAGTATATTACTTGAGCCCATAGAAAAAGCCGTTGAAAAAAAGTAACTTAAGTAGCTTTTGTTTCTCAATAATTTTTTTACAGGTTCTTTCATTTAAAACTATTCCTTTCTTTTTATTTTAAAAGCACGAGCTTTTGTAAATACATTTTAGCATGTGCTTAAGATTAAATCAATAATCATTATCATTTATATAGCCCATTTAGTCTCGTAAATTAAGGTTCACACTTTTATAATCTCCGTCAAAGCCATCGAAGAGCTCTTTAATATTTTTTCTTTCCTCTATCTTTTCAATTAATATTTTATTGTGCTCTACTTTTATTTCTAACTCATCTTTGTCACTTATATTAAGTTCGTCAAGAATGACTTTTGGTATTCTTATGCCTTGGCTATTGCCCCACTTCTGAATTTTAATTGTCATCTTAATCCCCCCTTGTATATACTAAGTATATACTTTTGTTGAGTTTTTCCAATAAAAAGAGTAATGATAAGAGTGTTCTTTTAATTTCATACTCTTTTCATTACTCTAATATTTATTACTTTTACTTCTAACGACTTAAAAATCCATGATCTAAAAGATGTTCTAACAATATTTTAAGTCCTATAAGAATCAATATACTTCCACCTAGAACTTCTGAACTCTTTTTGAATTTGTCTCCAAATTTAAATCCTAAATACACTGCTACAAATGAAAAAGCAAATGTAGTCAGTGCTATTATGCCAGAAGGTTTTAATATATTTACATCAAATGCAAGTAGGGAAAGGCCTACTGCTAAGGCGTCGATGCTTGTTGCAACTGACAGTACAAGCATTTCTTTTATATCAAATTTCATATCAAGTGGACATACATATTCTTCGTCTTTTTCTTCGGTAATGGCTTCGTAAACTATTTTACCTCCTATCAAAAATAGAAGTGTAAATGCCATCCAGTGGTCAATGTTCATTATCAACTCTATAAACCTATATCCAATATAGTAACCTAAAAAGGTCATCATGCCTTGAAAAAATCCAAATAAAATTGCTATCTTTGTGGCATATCCCCTGTCGAATCGACTTAGGCAAAGTCCTTTGCATATGGCAACTGCAAAGGCATCGGCGGATACACCCACCCCTAAAAGTAACATATCCAATGTTGACATAGCTAATGCTGTCATATTATCTCCTAACTAAATTCAAAAGCCCACAATGGTGGGCTCTTTATAAAATTTTATTAATTTGAAATGAGATTCTTCGACTTCAATTTTTGCTTTACAAAAATTTTCCCCTTAATGACATGAAGGCGTGATTCTCACTTCTAAAAAACTACATCTTTTCTGGTGCTTTTATTCCAAGTAAGTAAAGCCCCTTCTTTATTACATTCTTAACTGTATAGCAAAGTAATAGTCTTGTGTTCTTTAACTTTTCGTCTTCGTCAAGAATTGGAACTCTATTATAGAATTTATTAAACTCTTTCGCAAGTTCTACCACATATCTTGTTACGAAGAATGGTTCCATCTTTTCATGGGCATCTATTACAGTGTCTTTGAAGTTGTATAACACTCTAAGCACATTTATCTCTTCTTCTGTCTTTAGTAGTGATGGATCGAACTCCATATCTAAATTGAAGTCACCTTTTTTAAGAAGTGAACAGATTCTTGCATGTACATATTGTACATATGGTCCTGTTTCTCCTTCAAATGACAATGTCTTGTCCCATGAGAACACATAGTCCTTTATCCTTTGGTTGAAAAGTTCTTGGAATTTAACTGCGCCTATTCCAATCTCTTTTGCAAGCTCTTCCTTGTCTTCTATCTTTATTCCCTTTTCTTCTTCTCTTTCAGTTAATATATCGTCAACCTTATCAACAGCACGATTTAATACATCTTCAAGGTATACAACTCTACCCTTTCTTGTTGAAAGTGTTCCGTCTTCTAGAGATACCATTCCAAAAGGAACATGGGTAACTTCGTCATACCATTCATATCCCATTTCCTTTAGCACATATTTAAGTTGTTGGAAATGTAGATTTTGTTGCGATGCTACAACGTAGATGTTTTTGTATGGTTTGTAGTTATCATGACGATACTTTGCCGCCGCCACATCCCTTGTGATGTAGATGGTGGATCCGTCAGATTTTATTATAAGTGCAGGTGGTAGGTCATACTTTTCAAGGTCAACTATCTTTGCACCTTGAGAGTCCACAAGGATTCCCTGTTCTTCCATCCTCTTAACTTGTTCGTCCATCTTGTCTGAGTAATAGTGTTCTCCCTTGTATGAATCGAACTCGATGTCTAACATCTTATAAACTCTTTTGAATTCTTCCAGTGAAATATTTCTAATCCACTCCCACATCTTAACCGCTTCAGGGTCTTTGTTTTCAAGATCCACAAAGGCATCTCTACACTCTCTGTGAAGCTTTTCGTCATTTTCAATGGCATCATTTATTTTTACATAAAGCTTAAGTAGTTCTGGTATTGGATTATTTTCTATTTCCTTTAGATTTCCCCATTTTTTTATTGCAACTATAAGCATACCAAATTGTGTTCCATAGTCCCCAAGGTGGTTGTATGCAATTGCATTATATCCAAGGAATGAAAAAATTCTCTTTAAAGAGTCACCAATAATTGTAGTTCTAATATGTCCAATGTGGAATGGCTTTGCAATATTTGGTGAAGAGTATTCAACGATTACATTTCTACCTTCTCCTATGTCTACACGGCCAAAGTCCTCTTTTTTTTCAAGGGACTCTTTCATAATTGTCTCTGATAATTTTTCTTTATTAATAAAGAAGTTTAAGTACGCTCCCTTTGTTTCAATCTTTTCAAACATATCTGAATCTATGGAGTCTTTTAATTCTGTTGCTATTACAGCTGGGTTTTTTCTAAATACCTTCGCTAGTTGAAAAGTTGGAAATGCAAAGTCTCCCATTTCATAGCTTGGTGGTACTTCGATATTTTGAAATATGTCGTCTTTTGAAATTTCACTTATCTTTTCACTTAATATGTTGGCAATTTCATTTTTAAAATCTATCATTGTCTTCTCCCTCTTATGACTTCTAGTTAACAAGATGTTTATGTATCATATTTTATCACAAGTTTTAGTATTGATTAAGTATTTACAAGTAAATCCTCTAAGAAGTTTGAAACAAGCGAAACAGGGTAAATTTATATAAAATAGTAAATAATATTATAAGGAGATAAAATGATTAAAACAGTTACACTAAATCCCTCCTTAGACTACATTGTGGATGTGGAAAATTTTGAAGCGTCAATTATAAACAGAAGTCATAACGAAAAGTTTCTTCCCGGTGGCAAGGGCATTAATGTAAGCCAGGTCTTAAGCAACTTGGGAATGGAGAATATGGCCCTTGGAATTGTGGGAGGTTTTACGGGAGAGCACTTGGCCTTTCTTTTAAAACAAAAAAATATTGATGAAGATCTAATCTTTCAAGATGATATTTTAACTAGGATAAATGTAAAGATTCGTTCAGGTAGTGAAACTGCAATTAACGCACAGGGGCCTAGTATATGTGAAGAGACGAAAAATAAATTACTCAATCAGATTAAAAACTTAAATGATGGCGACTACTTAGTATTGGCGGGGAAAATCCCTCCCTCCATGCCTTCTGATTTTTATCTTGAAATTATGAAGCAAGTATCTGACAAAGATGTAGAAGTTGTAGTTGACGCCGAAAAAGAACAACTAAAAAAATCTCTATCCTATAGACCTTTTTTAATTAAGCCTAATGAAGAGGAATTAGGTTCAGTTTTTGATGTAAAAATAAATTCTCGGGATGATGTCATACATTATGCAATGAAGCTTCAAAAGCTTGGTGCCAGAAATGTTTTAGTGTCACTGGGCGAAAAGGGTGCTATACTAATAACTGAGGGTAATAAAGTTTACTGTGGCAACTCCCCCAAGGGAGAACTTGTAAACTCCGTTGGTGCCGGCGACTCCATGGTGGCAGGCTTTTTATATGGCTATATAAAGAAAAATTCTTTTGAGGAAGCTTTGAAGTATGGCCTTGCATGTGGTGCTGCATCGGCATTTTCTGAGGAACTTGCCACAAAGGACGAAGTTGTTAAACTTATTAAAAATATAACTATTAATGCATTGGAGGAATGATTATGAAAATTACTGACTTACTAACAAAAGATAGTATTCTTATTGGAGAGAGTTTTGAAAACAAAAACGAAGCCATTGACAAAGCTATCGACTTAATGAAAAACCTAAATAACTTATCGGACGTAGAAGAGTTTAAAAAACAAGTTCTTATTAGAGAGGATATATCCTCTACAGGAGTTGGTAAAGGCGTTGCAATTCCCCATGGAAAGTCCGACGCAGTTACTAAACCTGGTCTTTCTGCAATAACTATTCCAAATGGACTTGACTTTAATTCTCTAAACGGCGAGCCCGTTAAGTTATTATTTCTAATTGCAGACCACGAAGACGATACAAATATACATCTTAAAATTCTTTCTAGACTTTCCACAATGCTTATGGATCAAAGTTTTATAGATGAATTAGTTCAAGCAAAAGACAAAGATGAATTTTTAAATATACTCGACAGAACTGAAAAAGAAAAATTCAAAGATGAAGGCTTTAAAGAAGAAGAGGAAAAAGAGTTTTCTGGAGCAAAGAATATAATTGCCGTTACTGGTTGTCCTACAGGTATTGTTCACACTTATATGGCTGCCGACGCACTGGAACAAAAGGCTAAGGAACTTGGATACAATATCAAGGTTGAAACTAGAGGTAGAAGTAATTCAAGAAATGAACTTACTAAGGAAGATATTGAAAATGCATTTAGTGTAATTGTTGCATCTGACACCAAAGTTCCTATGGAGAGATTTGAAGGAAAGAGACTTGTTTTAACAAAGGTTGCAGACGCCATTACAAATCCAACTCGCCTTCTTGAAGAAGCAATTTCAGAAGATACTTCTGTATTTGATGGCAAAGTTCCTCATGAAGAAGAAAATGAAAAAAGTGGCAACTGGATATATAGACATCTTAAAGAGCTCTTGAAAAAATAATTTAAAATACAATAGCACTATCTTAGCTAGGTAGTGCTTGTAATTTATTGGGTTTGAAAACCTTATCACGAAATAGCAAAGGAGGGTTAATATGAAGATTACCGACTTACTCACAAAAGACAGCATATCCATTGGTGAAAGCTTAAATAGCAAAAACGAAGCCATCGATAAAGCTGTAGGTCTTATGAATAATTTAAACAATATTGAAGACCTGGAAGAGTTTAAAAGAAAAGTTTACCTGCGTGAAGAACAGGGCTCCACAGGAGTTGGCGAAGGGGTTGCCATCCCCCACGGAAAATCAAATGCCGTAAGTAAACCTGGTCTTGCGGCAATTACAATTCCAGATGGTGTAGAGTTCGACTCACTGGATGGAAATCCTGTAAATTTATTATTTTTAATTGCAGCTCCTGACACCGACTCAAATGTGCATCTACAAATTCTTGCAAGGCTTTCTAAAATGCTTATGGATAAAAACTTTATAAGTTCTCTTGTGAAGGCAAAGAGCAAGGAAGAATTTTTAGAAATAATCGACAATGCAGAAAAGGAAAAGTTTGAAGAAGAAGCTGCTGTATCTCAAGAAGTTTCAAAGGAAACTAAAAATATTGTTGCAGTTACAGGTTGCCCTACTGGTATTGCCCACACCTACATGGCGGCAGAAGCCCTTGAAAAGAAGGCAAGGGAACTGGGATACAATATAAAAGTTGAAACAAGGGGATCCGGTGGAGCAAAAAATGTTTTAACTGACGAAGACATCGCAAATGCAGATGGTATAATAATTGCATCTGATACCAATGTGCCAATGGATAGATTCGCTGGCAAAAAGGTTATTGAAACTCAAGTTTCTGACGGTATTTCAAAGCCAGATGTATTAATTGAAAGGGTGCTTTCAGAAAATGCACCAATATATAAGGCAAAGGGCGGAAGTTCTGTAAAGGAAAACAAAGTTGAAAATGAAAGTACAGGACATAAGATATACAGACATTTGATGAATGGTGTATCCCATATGCTTCCATTTGTAGTTGGTGGAGGGATTTTAATTGCCCTTTCATTCTTAGTTGACAGTTTGTCCGTTGACCTTGGCGCTCTTACAGTGGAACAAAGATCAAATCTTGGTACAATAACTGAAACTGCAAAGACACTCAAGACCATTGGTGGACTATCATTCTCATTTATGCTACCGGTACTTGCTGGCTTTATTGCCATGAGTATTGCCGATAGACCGGGCCTTGTGGCAGGTTTTGTCGGTGGTGCCATAGCAGCTGCTGGAACTTCTGGATTCTTGGGAGCACTAGCTGCAGGTTTTCTAGCAGGTTACATTGTAAAGGGTTTAATGAAAATAACAAATCCACTTCCTAAGAACCTAGACGGAATTAGAACTATTTTAATCTATCCTGTGTTCGGTGTTTTATTTACAGGACTTGTAATGACACTTGCCATTGAACCTGTGGTTGGAAAGATAAATGTGGGACTAAACACATGGTTGTCTAGCCTTCAAGGTACAAGTAGCCTCGTACTTGGATTTATTGTTGCAGGTATGATGGCTGTGGATATGGGTGGACCTTTCAACAAGGCTTCCTATGTATTTGGTACTGCATCCATCGCTGCAGGAAATTACAATATTATGGCGGCGGTTATGATTGGTGGAATGGTGCCTCCAATAGCAATAGCACTGGCATCACTAATCTTTAAAAATAAATTTACTGAAACTCAAAGAAAGTCAGCGCCGGCAAATATTATAATGGGCCTTTCATTTATAACTGAAGGTGCAATTCCATTTGCAGCGCAAGACCCGGCAAGGGTACTTCCTTCATGTATAATCGGCTCTGGAGTTGCGGGAGCATTGTCCATGTTATTCAACTGTACTCTAATGGCTCCACATGGTGGAATATTTGTAGTTCCAGTAATTGGAAACCCACTTATGTATCTACTGGCACTGGCAGTTGGTACTGCAATTTCCACAATATTACTTGGCGTATTAAAGAAAAATATTAAATAGCAATAAAAAACTGTTGGGACATCACACCCCAACAGTTTTTATTATTCTTCTGTAATAAACTCCATGTTCTTGTAGAGTTTTCCATTTATAAAAAGTAAAATTATCGAAATCAGCACGGCTATTGCAGCTGTAACAAAAAATCCAGAATCTTCTACCTTTGAAAATACTTCTACTACTGTTCCTAACCCTAGGCTGATTCCTGAAAGGATTAATCCAATTATTACAAATGCAAACATTCCGAAAGTTCTTCCAAGGCGAGATTCTAATACTTTAATTATCCCCTTACCTAGGTAGTTGAAGATAAGTGAGATTGAGTTAAACATTAGCACTGCCCCGAGTATCCTTAGTGGTCCTTGCCCAGTTATTATAAAAAATGGAAGGAATAGACAAATCGAAACCACCAATGTTTTTATATTTCCTAAAAGACCTGAGTAAAATACTTTTTTACCCATGGTATCTGGAATTAAATAAAATGAATAGTGATTGTATTCGCCATCTACAGATAAAAATCTAAATGATATTAGATTTATATATATTGAAATGGCTCCTACTACTGCAGAAAAACCTTCGCCAAATTTTTCGTCGCCAAAGGCCAATACAAAAAATAAAGAAGCAATAATTGCAGAGCCTGGAAGTTTTATTTTATCCAGTAGTGGTAGTTTTTTATATTCATTTAACTGCTTTTCAAAAATTGCCTTTGCGTAGTTTCCCTTAATGGTAAACTTAGCATTTTCTATAACCTTTTGTTTCTTTCCAACTCTATGGGATTTTCCAGTTTCCTTGTTCTTTTTAACGGCAATTCTATAATCTTCTGAAAATTTTATTGCATCTTCATAGTACTCTCCAGTGGAAGTACATTTTTTTGCCAAAATTACCAGGATAATTGTTGTTAGAAAACTTAAAATTGTAGAAACAAGCCTTGGTAGAGTGTATCCCTTAATAATTAATGAAACAACTCCAATTTCAAATCCATATATTGGCACAAACATAAGTGGATCTGAGTTTAACATTCCCAAAATTCTTCCACTTACTGGCCCTGTTCCTTCAACTACAATCCATATCATATAAAGTGCAACTATAAATAATAATCCATAGGTAACATATCGTATAATCTGTTTATGTTTTTCAGTTAAGTCCTCTGATGAATATATAATCACAGCTATGGCAAAGTCTGAAGCCAGTGACACCGTAAGTTGTATCACAAATATTAAAAGCACCTGCCACAGTTTCAAATGAAACACAAAGTAACCTCCAACCGCCATGGCAAGTTGTAATATTAATCCATAAAAGGCATTTAGTGTAAAGCCCTTTAAAAGAATTTGCTTTGGTGTAAAGGGAGCTATAAAGTCAAAATTTACATTCTCCTGTTTAAAAATTATTCCCCTTCTCTTTAAATAACTTAATGTTCCAGGGATTCCAAAGTAAATCATAAGTACTGCAAAAACTGCAACATAACCTTCCGGTGAGTCAAAGTTTATATTTTTAAAATTCTGCTGCAAGATAAATGGAAGATTTATAAAGTAAAGTAGTATAAGAAGTTTCCCAATTACCTTTAGAGGTTTATATCTAAGCTGTTTTACTCTATTTATTAAATTTCTCTTAATATAGTAGACACTTGAACTATACATCTTCATCACCGGTTACTTTGAAGAAGATTTCTTCCAAGTTCTTTCCTTCAGCCATGTCCTTGTCAAACTGTCCCATTACTTTGCCATTTTTAAGAATGACTATGGTGTCCCAAAGCCCTTCCACCATTTCAAGCATATGGGTTGATATAAGTATGGTAACTCCCTTGTCCCTAAGCTCTAATATCATTTTTTTAAGCTCTCTAATGGCTTTTGGATCAAGACCGATCATGGGCTCGTCAAGCATAAGTACCTTTGGTTCTATAATAAGGGCACAGCAGATTGAAACCTTTTGCATCATCCCTTTTGAAAGCTCATCTCCAAGTTTATTTTCCTTGTCCTTAAGCTCAAAGGTGTCTAGTAAATATTCTATCTTTTCTTCGTCAATTGGAAGGCCATATGCCTTTAAAGTGTATATTATATGTTCTCTAACGGTTAAAAGAGGAAACATTGTAGGAAGCTCTGGAACATATCCAAAAACTTTTTTCGCTTCAATGCTCCTGTTTTCAAAACCCTGTATGCTAACTTCGCCAGTGTATCTTAAAAGTCCTGCAATGGATTTTATGGTGGTTGACTTCCCAGAGCCATTTGGCCCCATAATAACACCAACCTGTCCATCGGGTATAAAGAAAGATACATCATCAATGGCTTTAACTTTATTATATTTTTTAGTGAGTCTCTTTACGTCTAACATAACTACCTCCTTAGTACAGTATAGCAGAGTAGTATTGAAAGGTAAAGATTATTTTTCATATTTTAATTCAACTAATACTAACTCCGGCTTGTTAAAAATTCTTATGGGAACTACAGAAGTCCCTATGCCCGATGAAACTATCATCATGCTATCTTTCTTTGTAAAGGCACCTTTGTCATAGGTTGGTAGTACACCTTGTTCTGGCACAAAAAGTGCACCAAGAAATGGAAGTCGAATTTGTCCACCATGGGTGTGTCCTGTAAAAATAAGGTCGTAACCTGTGTTTACATACTCATCAAATATCTCTGGCCTATGGGATAGGAGAATATTTAAATGACCATTAATTAACTTTTCCTTTAGTACATCTCTAATGGTCCATATGGTTGTAATACTGGTGTCGTCCACACCTACAATATTTATTAAAGAGTCGCCCCTTCTAATTATTTCAGACTGCTGTCTTAAAACTACAACTCCAAGCTCTGTACAGTCGTCAAGAAACTTATCTATTCCCTTAAGTCTTCCCTCGTGATTTCCTAAAACATAATAAATTTTAGTTACAGGTACAAGCTCCTTTATAACATTAAGTGCATATTTAAAGTCTGGGTTTCTAGAGTCAACAAAGTCTCCAGTTAGAAAAACCACATCTGGCCTCTGGGTTATTACAGACTTTATAAAAAAATCTCTTCTGTGAAATTTTTTATTGTGGAAGTCACTTATCTGAATTATTCTAAAGCCGTCAAATTCCTTTGGAACCTTTGGACTTTTAAACACCTTCTTATTTATGACAATATTAAAAAAATTGTACACATTGTATACGACAAATATTAATAAAATTACTGCTAAAAATATTTTAAATCGTCTTATCATTATTTTTCCTCTCAAGCTCTAATAAAAAATTTTTATTTTTTAATCCCTCTCTAAAACCTCCTACTTCGCCACTACTCTTAACAACCCTGTGGCATGGAATAACTATAAGTATTGGATTTTTATTTAGGGCATTACCAACGGCCCTATATGCTCTTGGAGAACCAATGGCCCTTGCAACTTCCCCATAACTAGTGGTATCTCCGTAACCTGTTTTATAAATACATTCATAGACTTTGTTTTGAAAATCTGTCCCATTTAATTTAATTGGAATATCAAACTCAGTTCTACCATTATTGAAGTACTCATTAAGCTCTTGAATAGTTTTTGAAATAACTTCGGTTTTTCTTCTTTCTCCAACTATTTTCTCAAAGGATATATCAGTTAAAAAGCCACTTTCTTCTCCAATGTAGAGACGCCCCATGGGGCTTTCAAATTCAAAAGTATTTTTCAACCTCTAAGCCCTTCAACTCTATTTACATTTATGGCAAAAGTTATTGCATTTTTCTTTCCACCACTGTTCATGTCTTTGTCAATGGCTTCAATAATGGCATCGGCCTTTGTATGTGGACTAATAATAAGTACAACTTCTTTTTCCGGCTCTACCACTAGTTCCAAAATAGGATTTCTCTTTTCATAACCAGATCCCTTTGCATTTAGTACAGTTGCGCCGATACTTCCCGCCCTTTCAGAAGCCAATATAACATTGTCACTATGTCCATGATCAACTATTGCAAATATTGCATCGTAAAGAAAACCTTCTTTTCTTCTATCTGTATCCATATCTTCTTCCTCAAATTTTTCTATGTCTATATCAAAGGCTATACCTCGTAAATCGTTACCAAGGCCTATATCATCAAGTAAAAAACTATAAATTTTATCTAAATTCTCGTTAGAAACTATAAATGACAGAATGTCCTTTTTAATATCGTAAAGCTTTAGCAAATAATGTAGTCCACTGGAAGATGTGCCAGTGCCTTCAAGTAAGAATACTTCTTTATAGAGGCTCTTGTCAATACTTTCCAGTATTTTTTTGCCATATTTGCTACCCACAATTATTGTAAGAATTTTGTTCATCACATTCCTCCACTAATAATACTTAACTACATTGTAACAATAAAGTACAATATTTTCCATATATTATTAAAGGCTTTTTTAGCTTATTTATAATTTGACTAAATTCCCACATAATGTTAAATTATAGGGGATTAGAGAGAAAATTTATTTATAGGAGAAAAAATGAAAATACTTCATATAATTGCTCAACTTCCTGCACGAACAGGCAGCGGAGTTTACTTTTCAAACTTAATAAGAGAATTTAAAAAGCATGGAGAAAACTATGCTATCTATGGATTTGATGAAAGCATAGGATACCCCTTTACAGAACTTAATGAAGAAAAATGCTATCCAGTACATTTTAAAACAGACAATCTAAACTTCCCAATAGTCGGAATGTCAGACGTTATGCCTTATGACAACACCAGGTATAAGGACATGACTGAAGAAATGGTTAAGAATTGGAAACGCGCTTTCCAAGAGCAAATACTAAAGGCCTTTGACGAGGTTAATCCCGATATAATCGTGTGTCACCACCTTTGGATGCTAACTTCACTGGTGCTAGATTTACTAGGAGATAGGGGCAAAAAAATTATTGGAATCTGTCACGGAACGGACATTAGACAATGCGTTCAAAACGAAAGAATGAAAGAAAAATACGTTCATAATCTAAATAGACTAGACCTTGCATTTGCTCTGTCAAAAAAACAGATTGATGAAATTGCACAAACTTATGGCATAGATAAAGAAAAAATTCATTACACCGGTGGCGGATACAACCAAGAACTATTTTACCGTGACGATGAATATAAATACGAAGAGCATAACAGCTTTATAAATGTGGTATTCGCAGGAAAGATTGACAACTCAAAGGGCGTCTATGAAATGATAGAAGCATTTAAGTCACTTAACTATGGCTGTGATGTAATATTAAATGTTATAGGTACACCAGTTGGAGAAAATGTAGATAGAATTCATAATGCAATAAAGGGAACAAAAAACATAAAACTTTTTAACGCAAAGCATCAAGCGGAACTGGCAGATATGTTTAGATACTCAGACATATTTATCCTACCATCATACTACGAAGGCCTTGGCCTAGTCGCCATAGAAGCATTGGCCTCAGGTTGCTTTATAGTATCATCAGATTTAAAACCACTTAAAGAAGTTCTGGGAGAAAAGGTAAATAACTCAAAGGCAATTGAGTTCTGTCCACTTCCAAAATTAAAAAATTTGGACACGCCAGTTGAAGAAGAGATACCAAACTATGTAAAAACTCTAGCCAAATCCATCGACATTCAGGTTCAAAGGGCAAAAAATGGCGAGAAGATTCCAGATGAAATCTTTAAAGAAGTTAAAGCCCACTCTTGGGAAAAAATAGCCGATAGAATGTTTGAGTTTATAAATAGCACAAGATAAAATAAAACTGTTGAAAGATATTTCTCTCAACAGTTTTTTTAGGAACAAAAGAAACTGTTGGGGGGGTATGAATAAACATACCACCTCAACAGTTTTTTAAATAAAAAAATTGCACTTACTCTACAAATCACCTAAAATAAAGTCACCACAACCAAATAAAGGAGGTAAAGTAAGTGCAAATAAATAATATCACAAAGCTTGTGGGAATAAAAGGTATAAAATTAGAAAAAGTAGAAGAAACAGAAGACAAGATAACAATAACAGGTAAATGTAAGAAAAGACCTAAAACATGTCCGTGCTGTGGATCAAAAAAGATAGAAATACATGACCATAGACATCAAAACATAAGAGATTTACCATATAGAGATAAACAAGTAGTATTAAAAATAGACGTACGAAGATTTAAATGTAGACAGTGCAATAAAAGATTTACAGAATCTAAACCATTCGTATCAAAACATTGCCAAATAACAACAAGACTCAAAAGAAGAGTATTAGAAGAATTTAAAAATAAAATATCCATCAAAGATATAGCTAAAAAATTTTACATTTCACCCAAAACAGTCTCAAATATAATAGATACCATAGAAATAAAAAGATTAAAACTAGGAGAAGTACTAAATATAGACGAATTCAAAGGCGACTCCGGAAGAGAGAAATACCAGACAATAATAGCAGATAGTCAAAATAAAAAGATATTAGACGTACTACCAACAAGGAAATTTGATTACCTAGATAAATACTTCAGTCAAATACCAAAAGAAGAAAAAGATAAAGTAAAAATCTTCGTAAGCGATATGTATAGACCATACAGAGATATAAAGAAAAAACACTTTCCAAACGCAAAACATCTAATAGACAGATATCACTTCATAAGACAGGTAACATGGGGATTTGAAAACACAAGAATAGCAGAATCAAAAAAGATGAAAAAACAAGAAAGAACACACTTTATGAGAAGTAAATCCCTACTGACAAAACCAATGATAAAACTACACGAAGATGAAAAAATAAAAGTATCAATAATGTTAGAAAGAAACGAAGAAATAAGAAAAGCATACCTAACAAAAGAAACCTTCTACAATTTAGTAATGAAGAGCGAAAACAAAGAGAAAGCTCAAAAAACATACAAGGTTGGATAGAATACCTGTTAAAAGACGGATCTATTAAGTGGAGAGCCTGTTCAACAGCCTTTAAGAACTGGATAGATCCAATATCCAATAGCTTTGACTACGAATTCACCAATGGATACGTAGAAGGAATGAACAACAAAATAAAAGTATTAAAGAGAATAACATTTGGAATGAAAAATTTCAAAAGATTTAGAAATAGGATATTAGCACTCGAATAATATACATAAATTGAATAAAAGAATTAGCTTTTAGGAAAAATAAGCCTAGAGGCTTATTAAGTGAACCTAAAAACAGTTAAAAAGTGACTATTTAGATAGGTCTTTTAAAAGTAAGTGAATAATGATGTATAAATAAGAGGAGATGCCAACTTTATAGGTTAGCATCCCCCAATGGATTCTTTAGAGCCTTTTTTTATTAAGAATTTCATAAATACTAAAAAGAGCAATGCGATTTCTCACATTGCTCAGTTTATTTTACTTTACATTAGCAATACTGCTGTCCCCACCTAGAATTATTGAATCTTTTATCTTGTTTTCTCTTAGATATTCTTTTACGGATACTGGTACGTTTTCTTTTTCTATTAGTACTATTGGTGCGTTTTCTTCATTTGATAGATGTGATGCTACTAGTGCATCTGCGTAGGTTCTTCCGTTTGCAAAGATTACTTTTTCTGGGTTTGGGTTAACTCTCTCTGCTAATTTTAATGCTGTTTCTGTTCTTGTTTTTCCTGCAATTCTATCTACTTTTAGTCCATCATTTTGTAGTTTTGAGATTATACCATTTGATACTTGTTGGTCCCCTCCTACGACTATCACATTTTTTATTCCCCATTCTTTAATGGCTTTTTCTGTAATGCTATTTAGTGAACTGTCTCCTGTTAGTAGAATTGGGATGTTCATCTTTGCTGCTAGGCTTCCTGCTGTTAATGCGTCTATGAAGTTGTAGCCGTTTGCAAGGATTACATCTGTCTTATTAGTAGAGTTTCTTCTAATTTGTTCTCCTAGTTTTACTGCTGTTTGGAATCTATTTTCTCCTGCAGTTCTTTCTACTTCTACTCCCATAGCTTCTATTTGTTTTACTACTTTTTCTGATACTACGGAGTCTCCTCCTGCTATTATTACTTTCTTTGGTTGTAGTCTATTTATTTCTGCTAATACTTCTTGAAGTATTGTATCTTTTTCTACAAATAGTGTTGGTCCCTTTGCTGCTATGGCAAGTGGTGATGAGGTAAGTGAGTCTATCATTTCGCTACTTGATGTTAGTACTATAGTGTCTGCTTGTTTGTATAGTCTCTTGCTTACTTCTACTGCTGTTAGTTGACGATTCTTTCCTGATATCCTTGTTGTGTTTATTTTTTCAAATACTTCTTTAAAGGTATCGGTGTTTTTGATTTCTTTGTCGTCTTGTTCAGTTACCTTGCCCGGTGTAGTAGTTCCCGGTCTACTTGGTTCTGTTGGTTTTGATGGTTCTGTTGGTTTTGATGGTTCTGTTGGATTACTTGGTTCTGTAGGAGTAGTTGGATCTGTTTCTTCAACCTTTTCGATTATTGCTTTATATACAGTATCTTCGGTTAATTTACCTTCGAACGCTGGTGTCCAACCTTTGAACTCGTAACCTTCTTTAACTTCTACCTTTGGTGCTTGTGCTTCTATTTCTGAAGCTTCTTTTCCTTTTTTGTATACAAATGTTATATAAATTCCACCATGTTCGTCTTTTACAAATTCTGCAACGTCTTTGTCTTTATCTTCAATTTCAAATGTTACTCTGATTTCTTCTTGTGGTTTTTCTGTTTCAGTTTTGCCCTTGTATACAAGTACCAATTCATTATTTGAATTTAGTAATTCTGGAACTGCTTTACCATCATAATAGAATTTATTATGTCCAAATGCATCTCTTCCCTTTACAAGTTCTTCAGTATCTTTAACTTTATAACCCATAAAGCTATCTTTGAATTCTCCATTTTCATCTACAAGTGGTAGTCCATAGAATAGAGTATTTGGAGGAAGATGTTTATATCCTTTTATAGCTCTTGGTTCAACAATATCTTTTCCATCTTCGTTTACATGCCTTACTGTTAAATCAATCACTTTTTCTTTTAAATCCAATGTCTTTGTAGCACCATCATAAAGAACTGTTCCTGTAACTTTGGTGTCTTTGTTAAAATTAACTCCATCTGGCGCAACTTCGTACTCAAAAGTAACTCCTTCAGGGAATCCTTCTTGTCCATCAGGCTTGTATCCATTAGGAAGGATTACTTCCATTAGCATATTATTGCCCTTACCAGACATTCCAAAGGTCTTTCCATCTTTAATGGCATCCATCATAGTCATCATAACTCTGTCTGATGAATCATAAACTGCGTCATGAATTGGTGACCAGTATACTCCATTAACGTCTTTTAATCTTACTTTTGACTTTGAAGCATCTAGATTAGTTCCATAAATCCAAACTAAAGTTTTCTTAGATCCTTGTCCAGTAGGTAGGTCTGTATGAGTAATATCAGCTCCGTCGCCTCCACCTTGTGTTCCATAAGATTGGATTTGGATAAAGTCTATCATCTTTTCGTTAGGATCTGCTCCCTCAGGCAATACAGCTATGACTGATTTTGTAAATCTTTCTTCAAGCGTTGCTGGAAGTGAAGCTGTGTATAGCTTTCCACCGTCTCTTGAAACTAAGATTGTATAGGTCTTAACCTTGTCTCCAGTGTTTGCAGGTGCAGTAAATGTTATTGTTTGTTTATTATCTGTGCCTGTAATTTTTAAATCATTTATAATATTATCTTCTCTATTTGAATCGTAAAAATTTTTCTTTTCCTTAGAGTTTTCTTGAATTTTTAGTTTCAAATTAGATTCATTGTTTTCATTTAACAGGTTATGTCCTGTAATCTCAATTACTACCTTTCCTCCCTCGCTATCTAATTGATATCCTTCAATAAACTTGAAGGAGTCAACAGAACAAGAGTTTTTAGTTATTGTATAATTTTTAAGCTCTCTATTTAAAGCTTGGCCATTAGAATATGATCTTTCAGCTATATTTAAAGCATAATTTATATTTTTATCTTTTAAAACAGGTTCTTTAAATTTAACTATGACTTGTGAACCATTGATTTCAACACTATCTTCTTCTGAAAGTTTAATAGTCTTACTTCCTGCCATTATAGTTATAGCTTCTTTTAGTTTTGAAGGAGCTGCTTCTTCAATTTCTGAGAAGAAATTAATAACTACAGTATCATCTCCTTTTGTGAAGGCTTCAGCAGGAATAATATGTTGAAGTCCATTTGTGTTTCCAGTTGCACTTTGTTTAAAGAAAACTTCTTTTACTGTATCATCTAACTTAACAACAATTTTAAATTCCTTTGATTCTTCAGATTCATTTATTGGAATTCTTACAGATTGAAGGTTGTCTGTTCCTTGAAATGCAGGTTTTTCTGTAGAATACTCTACATATTCTCCATTTACTTTTTCGTAAATTTCATATGTTTTTTCTTTTAAAAGAGTTAGGTCAGTTCCTTTAATGTTTAAAGACTGTTCTAACTTTGAACCTTCAGCTGCTTTTAAAGGAAGGTTTGGATATAGCACATGTACATCTTCTATAACTGCCTTCTTTTCTTGTGGAGCAGGTTTTACAGTTAGTGTAAATACTGGCGTATCTTGGAACTCTGTTTCTGAACCATTGGCGTTAAATTTAATGGTATATACTTCATTTGAGCCTGTCTTGTTTTCAGGAACGTCTAATTCTATATCCTTTCTAGCTCCGTTGTCTTTAGCAGTATATTTTAGATTTTGAACTTTTCCATCTTTAGTAATTTGTAGTTTAACATCATCAAGTAATACACCCTTTGAAGTAATAACACTTAATTTAGCTTTCTTGTCAGAAGATTCTATTTCAAGAGAATTTGGCTCTATTATATATACTTCACCATTCGCTTTTATAGTCGCCGCCTTTTGTGTGAACTTTTCAGTTCCAATAACTTTATTGTTATTATCTAAAATAGTTATTTCATAGTTCTTTGGAAGTTCGGTTTTATTTTCAGCTATATGAAGACTATACATAAAATTGTGGTCAGCCTTGTCACTTTCTTTAAATTCTCCATTTGGATTATCTAAAGTAGTTCCATTTAATTTAACTTCTGTCTTAAACTCATTTAAAGTATAGTCTTTAGTGTCAATATAGATAACAGCATTGTCACCCTTTGCTTCAATCTCGTTATTATATACTTTTAGAGTAGCTGACTTTTCTACAGGTGTGCTGCTTTTAGCAAGAACTGTTACTTTAAAAGGTATTTCTACAAAAGGATTGGCTGTGCCTTGAACAATTTTCCTAATGTTTATATCATATATTTCATCTGCTTCTGTTCTATTTTGTGGTAATGTAAGTTTACCTACGAACCTTGCTTTTCCAGTACTATCTTCACTATAAATAACCTTATGTGGAGTACGTTGATCTTCTTTTTTTATCAATGAACTTAAATTTGAAGTATCAAATCCATCCCCAGTTATATAAAATAGTACCTCTCCACCTTCAGAAGGTAACTTGTCGGTGCTCACCTTAACATCAAATTCTTTGCCTGTTTCCATTTCATTACTTCCTACAACAGTAAATTTTACAGTTTTAACATCTGTAGGATTATTTTTAGCGCTAAATTTGATTTCATATTCCCAGTCAGTTGCTGTTTTATTATCTTGTACATTTACTGTAAATGGAATTTGACTTTTAGGATCTGTTATATTGTCTAAAACAACTTCTAATTTTCCACTACCTTCTGTCTTGTTAACAACTTCTGTAGAAATGTTGGAAGTAATTAAATTTGTACCTAATAATCTACCATTAGCTTCTCTACTGTCTTCAGGTTTTATTCTTTCAAAGTCAAAATTTACTTCAAAAATAGTACTTTCTATTTTTGGTTCTTCTGGTTCTTCTGGTTTTTCAGATTCTTCTTTTTCTGGTAATACTGTAATAGCAAATCTATGTTTGTTTTCGTCTTTACCTTCAACATAAAAATCTACAAAATAAGTCCATGTTTTTGTAGTCTTGTTTTCTGGTATAGGAATTGATGCCATTAGAGCAGTGTCATCGACAAATGAGATAAGTCCAATTTCTGACATATCAATATCAGGAGCATCTTCTGTTCCCTTTGTTATCCCAAAGACAACATTGTCTTTAGTAAGACCTGAACCTTCTATAGTTGTTTTCGCTGTTCTTGGTAAAGTGTCTTTTTTAACCGTAAATTCACTTACTTTAAGTTTTGTAATTACTGACTCGCCAAGTGGTTTAACTTTGATTTCAATTGAGTTTTTAGTATCAAAGTAAGCATCAGATTTTTCTTTTACAAAAATATTGTAAATTATTTCATTATCTGTTTCGTTTTTAGGAATTTGAGACTTTATTTCTGCACCCTTTGCATAAGATCCCGCTTCGCTTATTCCAATATGATAATCAGGGTTAATTTCTTTCCCATCTTTAAAGAATTTAACAACAACATCTTCTTTTTTCACACCTTCTCTAGGGTAGTTGATGTTGATTGCTCCTCCAAGTGCAGACATAATATAATTTCCATTTTTGTCCGCCTTTGGCTCTTCTACTTTTATGTGGTAATCGCTTACCCCATCCTTTGGTGTTGGCATTTGCATTTCACTTGCTGTAGCTGTTGGCAAAGATTGTGCCAATGCTTTGGTAGCTGGAGCTACAGTTGTAAATATCATTACAAAAGCAAGAAATGCACTAAGTAATTTTTTCATATGCTCATCCTTTCTTTTATTTATGTCAACAATATTTTACCACTAATTTGCTATTATGTAAATTTATTAACTTCTGTAATCTTGTTGGCAGGTGGCTACTTATATTATTGTATTAAGATGTGAAAAGACAAAATATATGAAACTATGCTTGAAGTTTTCAAAATAATCTAGTATAAAATTCCATATAAAAAAGGGAGGCCGCTGCCTCCCTCTTTGATTAATCATCTTATTTCTTTTTTACTGCGTTGATTATTGCTAATAGTATTACTGCACCTACAACGGATATTAGTATACTATAGATATTAATACCATCTGGTTTTCCAAGGCTAAAGAACTTACTTGCAATTCCTCCTCCTAGTAAACCACCGATAATACCTACTATTATATTAGCAAAACCTCCCATTTGTTCGTTCTTGCCCATTATCATACTTGCAATCCATCCTGCAAGGGCTCCAACTATAATCCAAGATAAAAATCCCATAATGCCTCCTTAAAAATTAAAAATTTGAGAATCAATCTCTGATATAATATATATATCCTTTTTTGAGATCTTTAAACACTTACATAGAATCTGCTTCTGAATAGATACCGTCATATTCTAAATTTTTTTCTTGCATTATGTTTTTTACTTCTTCTAACTCACTGGAGTCTATGAAGGCACAGTTGCCGCATGAACTGCTAAGTTTTCGTGGAACGGGCCTAAGTTCTACTTTTAAATTATTTGCTTTTAATTCTCTTTCGAATCTCAGTGCTTCGCTTATTGTGTGAAATGTTACAATATGGTTCATTATTTGTTTGCCACTATTTTTATGTCTGTGCCTTCTTCTGTGATTTGAACCTTGAAGCCTTCTGATTCTAAAAATCTGTTAATATTTTCTTTTGCTATATTTGTGTCAACTAAAATCTCTAAGGATTTTTCCCCTGCTTTAACTGCCATTTGTGTTTGGATAACAGGTTCTGGACATGAAAGTCCTCTAACGTCTATATTTTTCATTATTTCTCCTTTGCAAATTTTGTTGTCATTGCGGACATTATAAGCATAATAACTATTATTATGATTGTAGCTATCTTTCCATTTGGTGTAGCTCCTTCTGGGCTTGATGCAAGTCCAAAGTTATGAGCCACTGCAGCTCCTACTAAAAGACCGAATACTGTAACTGCTGCGTCACTGTCTCCTTCTGATGAAAGGATGGTTTGTCTAATTGGACAACCACCTAGTAGTACTGCGCCAAGTCCAACTATAACCATTCCTAAGAAGTTCCATAGTCCATCTGAGTGAGCTACTGGTTGTTCAGCAAAGCCTATGTGTAGATGACCTTTTGTAAGGATAAGGTTTCCTATTAGTGCTGCTAAAAATATTCCAATAATTCCCCATAGATAGTGTTTGTCTTTTATTAGGAATAAATCTCTAAATGCTCCACCTGTACAAAGTCTTGTTCTTTGTAAGATTACTCCAACTACTAGTCCACCTACTAATGATGCTATCATTGGTGCATGCATTGAGCCTGGTCCCTTTTCTGAGAAGAATATGAATGCAGGTTTAACTAGTAAGAAGATTAATAACATTATGGCAAA
This sequence comes from Mediannikoviicoccus vaginalis, assembly GCF_928097925.1. Lineage (GTDB taxonomy): Bacteria > Bacillota > Clostridia > Tissierellales > Peptoniphilaceae > Mediannikoviicoccus > Mediannikoviicoccus vaginalis. Next base: position 1,342,813 of record NZ_CAKMRI010000001.1, on the reverse strand, counting down.
TGCTGGCATGATTAATCCTGCTACTTTAGATTCTCTGTAGTTTCTTCCTAGTGAGTAACCATTTTTTAAGAATTGAATACCAATTATAATTCCTACTAAAAATCCTACAAGTCCAACTATTGCGTTTAGGTCTCCGCCACCAAGTCTAAATAACATTCTAAGAGGACATCCTAAGAATACTAACGCTCCTATGGACATAAACACGCCATATAAAAATCTTATTAGTGTGTTTGATCCGCCTCTTACTCTAAAGTCTTTAAAGATAAAGCTTGAAAGGGTACCTCCAAGTATTAGACCGATTATTTCTGGTCTTATATATTGAACCACTTCTGCTCTATGTAGACCAATTCCTCCAGCGATGTCTCTCCAGAAACATGCTATACAAAAGCCCATGTTGCCAGGGTTTCCTAGATGCATTAAAATAATTCCAATTGCACCAATAAGAAGTCCTCCTATAAATACTTTACTGTCTTCTTTTTTCATTTTTACGCTCCTTTCCTTTTATTTTAAAGATGATTAATCCTTGGTCTTATTGTATCATAGTAAATAAAAATAAAAAAGCAAAATAATAAATAAGCATACTATTTTGGTATTATAAATAAAAGGATGCACCCCTAAAGATACATCCTCTATGATTTATTTTTTTCTCTTTATAACTTTCCACGCCTCTCCAATTACAAAAGGAAGTAGTGAGAAAGGTATTATAAGAACCCAATCTCTTAGTCCTAGTGGAAATGTTTCAAACAGGTCATTAAGTCCTGGAATATATACTACTATAAGTGTTAGAAGCAGTGATACTCCAACTCCTTGAAGAAGTCTCTTGTTTGAAGCAGGTCCAAGTTCCCATAGTGTGTAGTCTGTTGATCTTACTGAGAATGAACGTAGAAGTTCGCATAGTATAAGTGTTGTAAAGGCTATGGAACGTGGTTCTCTAAGTTCAACAGGGTTTAGTGTTCCCGCTGCGTGAAGTTCTTGCCATCCTGCCGGTGCGTAGTTCTTAAGTGCAAGGAAGTAGGATGCAAGTACGGCAACTGTAATTGCCAGTGACTGTAGAACTATTGAAACTGTAAGTTGTTTATCAATAATCGGTTCATTTGGATCTCTTGGTTCTTTTTCCATTATATCTTTTTCACCATGTTCAACTCCAAGTGCCAATGCAGGGAATGAGTCTGTTACAAGGTTTAGCCATAGTAATTGGATTGGCACAAGTGGTACTGGCCAGTTAAATATAATGGCTAAGAATATTACAAGTATTTCTCCTACGTTACAGCTTAATAGGAAGCAAACGAATTTTTTAATATTTGAGTATATTATTCTTCCTTCTTCAACTGCGTGAACTATGGTTGCAAAGTTGTCGTCTGTTAAGATTACTTCTGCGGTGTTCTTTGTTACATCGGTACCTGTAATACCCATGGCAACACCGATGTCCGCCTTTTTAATTGCAGGAGCGTCGTTAACACCGTCTCCTGTCATGGCTGTTATCTCTCCATTTTGTTTTAAAGCACTTACAATTTGTACTTTATTTTCTGGAGAAACTCTTGCAAATACTCTCTTTGTCTTAACAACTTCTCTAATTTCTTCTTCGCTCATGTTGTTAAGTTCTTTTCCCATGATGGCTTGTGAGTCATCTTCTGCAATTCCAAGTTCCTTTGCAATTGCAAGGGCTGTTTCAAGGTAGTCCCCTGTAATCATAACTGGAACTATTCCCGCTGATTTACATTCTTTTATTGCTACCTTAACTTCTGGTCTTGCAGGGTCAATCATTCCCGCAAGTCCTACAAAGATTAAATCTTTTTCTATATTTTCAGATGTTATTTCACTTGGAAGACTGTCGTGAATTCTAAATGCAAATGAAAGAACTCTTAAAGCTTGTCTTGCAAATTCTGTATTCTTATCTAGGATATTCTTTCTCATATCCTCTGTAAGTTCTTCGATTTTTCCATTTATTAAAATCTTTGTACATCTGTCAATTACAATGTCAGGTGCTCCCTTTGTAAATGAAACTACCTTTTCAGGGATAAATCTATTGTGGAAAGTTGTCATCATCTTTCTTCCTGAATCAAATGGAATTTCTGCAATTCTTTCGTAGTCTTCGTTTGCCATTTCCTTTGTGATTCCAAGTTTGCCCGCCAATGTTAGTAATGACCCTTCCGTTGGGTCACCAATCATTTCGTAACCATCAGCGTGCTTTTTAAGCTTAGCGTCGTTTGTTAATGCGCAGATATTTAGGAAGGTATATAATGATCCTTCGTTTTCAACGCCAATTTTATTTTCTCCTACGAAAAATTCTCCTTCTGGAGCATATCCCGTACCGGTTATATTTATCTCTTCATTGTCCACAAGTGCCTTAACAACTGTCATTTCGTTTTGAGTAAGGGTTCCTGTCTTATCTGAACAAATAAATGTTGTTGTACCAAGGGTTTCTACTGCAAGTAGTTTTTTAACTATGGCATGTCTGTCCGCCATTCTGCTCATACCAAGGGATAGAACTATTGTAACTATGGCAGGAAGTCCTTCTGGTATGGCCGCAACTGCAAGGGACACTGAAGTAAGTACCATGTTTAAAAATTCGTGTCCATAAATAACTCCAACTACTAAAACTACGATACAAACTCCCACTGTAAGTATTCCTAGTACCTTTGAAAGCTGTGCAAGTTTTCTTTGTAAAGGTGTTTGTTCATCTTCTGTTGTTGCAAGTTTTGTTGCAATTTTACCTATTTCTGTATGTTCTCCAGTTTCAACTACAATTCCCTTACCTCTACCATATGAAACTATTGTAGAGCTATATGCCATATTTGCAGTGTCTCCCAGTCCCATATCTTGGTCGTAAGTAAGATCTGCATTTTTTTCAACCGGAACAGATTCTCCTGTTAAAGACGCTTCTTCAATCTTTAAATTAACTGAATCCACAAGTCTTAGGTCTGCTGGAACAATATCTCCAGTTTCAAGTTCAACCAAGTCTCCAGGAACTAGTTCTTCTGATGAGATGTGTTTTAATTCTCCATCCCTATAGACCTTGGCTGAGGGCGATGCCATCTTCTTTAAAGCTGCAATGGCCTCTTCCGCCTTTCCCTCTTGATAAATACTAAGTGCAGCGTTTAAAATTACGATTGCAATAATTATAACTGCGTCTGACCACTCAGATACAACTGCGGAAAGAATTGCTGCTATAAATAGTATTATAATCATGGGATCTAAAAATTGTTCTTTTAGTTTTTCTCCAAGTCCCTTCTTTTCTCCTTCCTTTAGCGCATTTGGTCCATGCTCTTGTAGAAGTGATTGGGCTTTGGAGGAAGTTAAACCAGATTTTCTATTGGTATCGAGTTTATTTTCGATTTCATCTGGTTTTTGATTATACCAATTCATTTTTTACCTCCTGTTATCTTATAAAAATAGACCCTTGCCTTATAATAAAGCAAAGGTCTTGCTACCTCTAGGGTGTTCAGCCGGGATAAATCCGTATTGACGACTTGAACGTTATAGCTACTCCCCTTTTTAACTATTATATATTATCGGACAGTTTCAATCAATTTATAAATTCATCTTGCTTTCTAATATACAGTTCATTCTTACCCCTTCTTGTAATCAAAATAACCGCAGGCAATACTAAAATTAAAGATACAATTACTGTTGCGGAATAAACATCTTCAAAAAATGGCCCTTCTGGAAGGGAGTTAGTCAAGTTATTTAAAATATGCATATATATTGGGTACTTAATTTTATTTGTACGAAGGTACACAACTCCTAAAAATATTCCAAATATGGCAGTGTATACAATTTGCACTGGGTCTCTATGCCATAGTCCAAAGAATATTCCCTGAAGCACAACTGCGGTAATTTTTCCAAAGGGCTTCTTTAAAATATTTATTAAAATTCCTCTAAAAATCAATTCTTCAATAATCGGTCCTAGCACCACCACCGATAAAAGTATCCATATATAGTTGGTGTTAAGCATTTCATCCCAGCTATCTCCAAACTCTTCAAACATGTCATTTACATTTGGACTTATCTCTGCCAACTGTCCAAGTATCATCATCCATATTGTGGAAATCCCACCACATCCTAAAGCCATAATAGTTGCTTTTAATATGGATATTTTCCCCGTCAAATAATCTTTGTCTATTTTATATTTGTAGATGTAGATATATATGGGCAGGATTAAAATACAGCTGATGCTATCCAGTAATATATATTTATTTTCTATTAAGCTATCATAATTAAAATTTAAGTAATTTGCAGAAACTTCTACTATGCTAAAAAATAGCATAAAGAATAGGTCATAGAAAGCTACAGCAAAAAACGAAAGCAGTAATGCTTTTGATTTAGTTATCTTCATTTAAAAATTCCTCTACAATATTTAAATATATAGCTACAGGTAAGTAAAGTAGCTCTTCGTCCATATCAAACTTGCTGTTGTGGTGTGGAGTAGGACAATGCCCACATTTAGGATTTGATAAAAAGAAATAACTTCCTGGAATATCATGCAAATAAAATGCCATATCATCGGAAGACATTACGGGATTTTTTAGTATTTTGATATTGTCAGCGGAGATAATTTTTTCCGTGGATTTAATTAAAAACTTCGTAAACTCTTCGTCGTTCATAAGAGCGGGGTATTTAAAGTCATATTGGTACTCCACATCTGCACCGAAGCAATTTGCAATTGCCTTTGACACTTCTCCAATCCTTCTATACATAAGTTGTCGCACCTGTTCTGAAGTACTTCTACAAGTTCCTTCAATCTCCACAACGTTAGGCAATACATTTTGGTTTATACCTCCATTTATCCTAGTAACCGAAATTATGGCAGGTTCTGTGGCAGAAACCTCCCTGGAAGGTATCTTGTTTAAGGACTGAACTATTTCGCAGGCTATGTTTATGCAGTCCACTGTGTTTTCAGGGCTTGCTCCATGGCCTCCCTTGCCAAGAACTCTAATTAAAAATCTATCCATTGAAGACATTAATGGTCCTACTTTAAAACCGACACATCCCTTTGGAAGATCTTTGTGTAAATTTCCAGCGTGCATTCCAATTATAGAGTCTACATCTTTTAAAACTCCTCTTTCAATTAGAAGCTTTGCTCCTCCAGGATATTCCTCTCCAGCTTGAAATATTAGTTTAACTCTGCCATTAAAATTATTTCTCTCTTTTAAAAGCTTTGCAGTTCCAAGTAACACCGCCATATGACCGTCATGGCCACAGGCATGCATATTTTTATTTATGGATGCAAAGGGTAGATTTGTCTCTTCTACTATTGGAAGGCCATCCATATCACATCTTATTGCTAGTGTTTTGCCTTTTTTCCTTCCTTCTATAACTGCAACCACCGAAGATATATCTTTATAAACTTCATAATTTATTCCAAGCTCATCCAGTTCATCCGTTATATATTTTAAAGTATTTGGCAAATCTAAATGTAGTTCAGGAATTTTGTGAAGCTCTCTCCTGTGTTTAATAATATATTCTTCCACGCCCTTTGCAAGGCGTAACATTTCATTTTCCATAATTTCTCCTTAACATTTCCTAACATAATTGTATCATCTTATTAAAAACGGGTATATAATATATTGGCAAATTAAGATAATGCTTAATTTACATTAAAATAATTAGTATTCATTATAACATTAGGGGGTTAATATGAACGCAAAAAGAATTTTAGATGGCCTTATGGGTAAATCAAACAGAGTTTTAAATAATAAGCATAGATTTTTTGATGTTTTCACAAGATCCATGTCAAAAGCTGACGGAGTTAATGAATTTAATGAAATAAAATCAGATTTAGGAACTGTTTTTAGTTTAGTAAGCGACTACTTACATGGAAATTATAAAAAAGTTTCAAAGACTTCCCTACTTTTAATAATCTGTTCACTACTATATCTTTTAAATCCAATGGATGTAATTCCAGACTTTTTAATAGGCATTGGATTTTTAGATGATTTAGCTGTATTTACCTATATGATAAAGAAAATAAGGAAAGAACTAGATAAATATCGTAAATGGAAAAATGAAAATGTAAGTGAAAACGAATAATTTTTAAGGCTCGTCCATGGGATGAGTCTTTTTCTTTATTTTTCTAAAGTAGTATATTATAATTACATTGGGAGGGCATGATGAAAAAAATTCTTAATATAATACTTATTGTCGCAACTGTAACCTACTTGGTTCTATTCTTTTTAAAAGTTCCCGTTAGTCAAAATATTTTTATGGGGCTACTTGCAGTTGTGCTTATAATAAATGGTTTTCTAGATTACAAAGAATATAGAGAAAGCGGCTCAAAGAAAGATTTAGTAGTTCCTATTGGAAATTTTATCTTATTTTTACTTTGTGCACTTTTAATAATTAAACGTATGATTTAAAAATTGGCCTACCTTTTGATAAGCCAATTTTTTATTCTTCTATACATATTTCAAAACTCTGTCCGTCTTTTTCAATTTCAAAAATACTGCTGTAAGAGTCTTTATAATCCTCTTTAAACTTCTTTGAAAACTCAAAGTCATTCCATAGATGCATTGGAAACAGATAGTCAGGTGCAATTTTTTCTAAAAAGTAAGATACTCCCAGGTCGTAGTTCTCCTTTAGTCTTGGGTCCACTGGGAAAAATGACACATTAATGTCTGTGTGAATCTTATTTATTTCCCTTTCAAAATCCCTCTTCATCTTCTCTCTTTCAATTTGTGAGTCCTCTGGCCATACCCAGTTATTCAAGTCCCCAGCGTGAAAGATTGTCATAAATGGAAGTTCTATTAGGTATGACACGCCCTTGTCTGTAGATCCAAAGGTATAAAAGTCGATGTTATGATAGCTTAGTTTTTCATCGGGCTTCATAAAAAATATGTTTGAACCGCAGAATATCTTCTTCTTTTCCTCTATGTCGTCCTTTAAATAGATTACCTTGTCTTCCTTAGGTAGCTCCTTCAAATCTTCTGAAAGTATATAGACATTGTCCTTAAAGTCTCCATAATTAAAGATTTCCTTTGAAAAGTGGTCGCTATGGCTATGTGTCACCAAAAAAATAGTTTCCTTATCTTCCTTTGGCTTTGGCAATTCACCTTTGAAGTAGTCGATAATGAAAAAGAATTTATCTGTTTCAATTGTAAACGAGCTGTGGTGAATGAATGTAATCTTGATTTTATTTTTCATAGTAACCTCCTCAATATCATCTTTACTTATATGTACCCAATAAGCCCCTTCTAAGTCATGATTTATACATTAGTGATATAATAAATAATAGTATTAAAGGAAAAGGGTGGTACTATTAAAAAGTTAAAGACAAATGCAATTAGATTATTAGAGTCAAAAAATATAGATTTTGAATACTTTACCTATGAGCCGGGAGAGGATGTTGATGGAGTTTCCGTAGCAAAAAAACTTGGGGAAGATGAAAATCTTGTATATAAAACCTTGGTCACAACTGGAAAAAATTCAAATTATGTTTTTGTTGTGCCTGTAAATAAAGAACTTGATTTAAAAAAGGCAGCTACTTCTGTTGATGAAAAGAAGATTGAAATGCTTCATCTAAAGGACCTGCTTAAAACTACAGGCTATGTTAGAGGTGGATGTTCCCCCGTTGGAATGAAGAAGCTATTCCCTACGGTTATTGATATTTCCGCATCGGACAAGGACTTCATATATGTTTCAGGGGGTAAAATAGGGGTACAATTAAAGATAGACCCTGATGATTTAATTAGTTTAATAAATGGAAAATATGAAGATATAAAGAAGTAGGAGAGTTATGAAAGACGTTAATATTCAAAAAATTACCGACTACATAAAGTCTGGTGAGAAAAAAATAGAAGACTTCACTGTTGGCGTTGAAATGGAACATTTTACAGTGTCCAATAAAGACGGAACATCCGTTAGCTACTATGGCGACGAAGGTGTAAATGAAACGCTTAAATATTTAAAGGATAATTTTGATTTTGAAGCTGGAGAGGAAGATGGTTATATATTAACTCTAGATTCTCCCCTTGTAGATATTAGCACAGAGCCTGGCAGTCAGTTTGAAATAGCCATAAAATCTCAAAGGACTGTAAAAGAACTTGATAAAATTTATAGGGAGTTTATGCCTAATATATTAAAACATTTAGATGAAAAAGATCAATCATTAGTGGCCCTTGGATACCATCCAGTTACTAAGATTAAAGATATAAAAATTCTTCCTAAACATAGATATGACCACATGTTTAACTATTTCAAAAATCAAGGTGACATGGCACACAATATGATGAAGGGAACTGCATCTGTCCAAACTGCCATAGACTACAAGGACGAAGAAGATTTTAAGTTAAAATATTTTCTATTAAGTGTCTTCACACCTGTACTCTATGCAATGTATGACAATGCATATATTTTTCAATCAAATCCTACTAATTTACACACCATTAGACAAAAGATTTGGGAAAACACTGACCGAGACAGGTCTGGCCTATTCAAAATAGGTTTTGATGAAGACTTTTCATACGAAAAATATGCAACAAAGATATATAATACGCCAATCATCTTTAGAGATGTGGATGGAAAGACAGTTTCCACTGGAGATATGACTTTAGGAGAAGTCGTTGAAGAAGGCGTAGAACTTACAGATGAACTGATATTTCACGCCCTATCCATAGTGTTTCCTGACATCAGAGCAAAAAAATATATTGAAGTTAGAATGTTTGACGCCGTACCATACCCTCTTAACTTTACAGTGCCAGCTTTAATAAAGGGACTGTTCTACAATGACGAAAATCTAAAAAAACTTTATGAAATGGCAAAGGGCACAACCTATGAAGAAGCTATTAATGCAAAGAGGGACATTATATCAAAGGGCCTTGATGCAAAGTATCTTGGAAAGACACTAAGCGAACTTTCAAATACACTTTACGAAATTGCCATGGACGGTCTTGATGAAGAGGATAAACCTTATTTAAAGCCTCTAAAGCCATATGTGGAAAATAAAAAGACTCCAAGGGATATTTTTGAAAATATCTATAGGAAAGAAGGCCTTTTAAAAGCCATAGACAGATTTAAAATAAGATTGGAGGACTAATTGTATAATCAAGAATATTTTGATAAATACCTTGAAATAATTGAAAAAGATAAAGATAAATACTACAGTGACTACCTAAATATGGTTGACAGGGTAAATCATTCCAATGCAATTTATAACGGAGAGCCAATACCTGTGACCTATCAAGGACTTTTTTATGGTGAAGACACTAGAAAAAACTTAAGTGACATCTCATCAAAACTTATGGAAATTACAAGGAAAGTTACTAAACAATACCTAGAGGACGAAGAATATAGAAAACTTTTTAATTTTCCAAAAAAACTTGAAGAATTAATTTTACACGACCCTGGTTACGACATTCCCGTTCCAATTTGTAGATACGATATATTTTATAACTCCAAGGACAAGTTTAAATTTGTAGAGTTTAACACCGACGGATCCTCCGCAATGAACGAAGACAACGAAATCGGTCAAATACTTTTAGACACTTTGGCAATGAAAGAGCTTTCAAAAGAGTACGAGCTTATAAATGTGGACCTTATTAACTCTTGGGTTAAGGCGTCACTAGACATATATAATAGAAACAAAGATGGAAAACCAAATGTTGCAATCGTAGACTTTTTAGATATTGGTACAACATATGAGTTTGAAGCCTTTAAAAAAGCCTACATCGAAGCGGGAGTTAACTGTGAAGTCATAGATATAAGAGATCTTGAATATAAAAATGGCAAACTATGCAAAGGCGACTATGTGGTGGACTTGGTGTATAGAAGAGCTGTCACTGTTGAAATAATGAATAAAATTGACACAGTGAAACCATTTATAGAAGCCTACATGGACAATGCATTTATGATGCTTGGTTCCTTTAGATCACAACTGATGCATATTAAACCAATTTTTGAAATACTTCTAATGGACGAAACGAAAGCATTTTTAAAGAAGGATGAAATTGAATTTTTAGAAAAGTCCATACCAAAGACACTTAAGTTTGAAACAGAAGAAGACTTTAATGAAGTCTTAAATAATAAAGACGACTATATATTAAAACCAATGGACTCCTATGCTTCACAAGGAATATATACAGGACGGGATTATTCTAAAGAAGAATACGAAAAAGTATTAAGAGACATCCTTGGAAAGAACTATATCTACCAAGAATATTACGACATGGATCCACTTAAGTTTGTAGAATTTGACAACAAGGGAGAGCTTCATGTTGGCGAATTCGGCGTAGTACTTGGAATGTTTATATATGACGAAGAATTTGTCGCACCATATACGAGAATCGGAAAAGAGAGTTTAATCTCCGGCGCAAGAAAATATTATACAGTGCCAAATGTGCTTGTAAAGAAAAAATAAAGGCAGTCCGAAGACTTCCGATATTTATCTCTCTGTACATTTGCTATGTTCTTTATTATAGAGCATCTTTATTACAAATAAATACCAGAGTAAGCTTTAATGCCAACTCTGGTATTGGTCCCATTTTTAGGCTTCAGATTTATGATTGAGAAATCATTCAAGATCTTTTTTATTTGTCTATAGATAAGATTAATAACATTTTGAATCTTGTAATTGCAGTTACATTATGGATTACATTTGCCGGAAATACTATTTGTTCTCCGGATTGAATCTCGATTTCTTTGTCTCCAACAAGAAGCTTTGCCTTGCCCTCAAGTGCCATAACAAGAGCATCTCCGGGAGCCTTATGTGGTTTTAGACCTTCTCCTGCATCAAAGGCCATTAGAAATACCTTAAACTCCTCTTTAGATACAAGATCAATGTTTGCGATTGCTCCCTCTACATAATCTAAACAGTTAATTAATTTGATTTTCTTTCCTTTTTCAATATTTTTCATTTCTTCCTCCTCCAAGTTAATGGCAATTTCTAAAAATATACTTTTTTTATTTGTCTCGATGTCAAAAAGTTTGTTTTTTTCAAAAAGTATTAATTCATTATTTATAAGTTTTTCATTATTAAAGTTAATCTCGCCTTTTAAAACAAAATATATTCTGTCTTCAGCATAAAATTCAGGGGAAATGTCCGTGTTTTGGTCAAGACTCATAAGTAAGATATGACGATCACATAAATCTAAGAGTTTCTTACTTATAGTTTGATTTTCTTTTATGGGTATGACCTCTTCTAGTGTCAATATTTTCCCTTTGCTAATATTTTCCATTTTAATCTCCTGCTATACTAAGAGGCATCCTACCTATGGCAAGTGCCAAAATACTAGTTAATATGGGTAGACTTATGAGGATTATATATGAGCTTAGCTTTATTTTTTTATAACTTTCATCTAATCTTCCTTTTTACTTGCTAAAACTATATAAGAAATTTTTGTATTTTTAGACCTCTCTAACATTTTTACAAATCTATCCTTATTTTCTTCTGAATAAGCATTTTTATAAAAATTTGCAGCCCCTACTGGCCCCTCATCTTTTATGATCGTATCCCTGTCTAAGAGAAGCATCCTACCAGTCCTTTGTGCAAAAGGTCTAAAAGAATTTTCTATAAATAGCTTGTTCCAATTTTCTGCGGTTAGAGGATACACATTCATGTTTGTAAATTTCGAAAGTTGCCTTCTTATATCTTCGCTTTCATTTTCTAATGCTACATCATGAGTTAATAAATAGCCGCCCTTTTTTAAAACCCTGTGATAATTTTTAATAGCCTTTGCTTTTTCTTCATTTGGAAGCATGGTGAGCATTGCCTCATTAATTACTAAGTCAAATGTTTCATCCTCAAAATCCAACTTTAAGGCATCCATATTCATAACTTCAATTTCTTTGTCTAAGCCTAAAAGCTTTATATTCTCTAGGGCTTGATCTATGACAACTTGGTCATTGTCTATACCTATTACTTTGCATTTATATTTCGTATAAACTCTTATTAGGTTATCTCCTCTATTGCAAGCAACTTCCAAAACTTGCATATCTTTATCTATCTGTACCTGATCAAGCAACCAATCGGTCATAATACCGCCGCCTGGTCTGAGTCTTGTTCTTCCAAGCATCTTTAAAAAATCATGTCCAAAAACAATTTTATTTTTTTCCATTTTATCTTCCTCCTTGATAATAATTATCATTATGTTTATAATTATAGCATGGATGATTTTTATTGCAGTTGCTAAAGCAACAAGAAAGGATTTTATGGAAAAAATTATTGTGAAAAGTAAATTATTTTATGGTTTAGACGAAAGTACTATACACAACATACTTTCTTGTATTGATCATAAAATCTTAGTTTTTAGTAAAGGCGAATACCTATATGATTTTTCTAAGGGATTTAAGGCAGGTATAGTTTTGAAGGGAAGAATTGATCTATCTACAATAGATGATGATAAAGAAATTATAGATAGAATTTATGAGGCTTCAGATTCTTTTTCTTTGAATTTTTCCTCCTTAGCTGATAGATTCATGGTCGCAAAAAAAGATTCTGAAGTTTTAGCACTTGATGTCAGCAAAATCTTTGAAGAAAATAAAAGGTCTTGTTCAAGCAGACCGATTTTTATGGAAAATATTATAAAATTGTATGATGAGCAAATTTCATACTTAACTTACAAATTAGATATATATTCTAAACCTAAGATTAGGGAGAAAATTAATATGTATATAGATAGGTATGGAAAAGATTACCTATTTTCAAATAAATTATCCAGAGAGGACTTAGCTAAATTTTTAGCTTGTAATAGGTCTGCCCTTTCAAGAGAGTTATCTCTTATGAAAAAAGAGGGATTAATATAAAAGTATTACTCATAGGACTAATTAAATATAAATAAAAATTACAAAAAATCAGTCCTGAGAGAATATGGATTTCATTTTAAACTCAAATTATATCTTTAGCTCTTCAATAAACAAATCTACATATTGAATTAGGTTCTTTTATCCTAGAATTTTACCCTTAAAAATTTTCTTCTGTCTTTGACTTTTTGATTGCAATATCCTTAAGCTTCTGATATGAAATTATTATAAATGCTATGTTTTCTCTATTTTGAAAACTCCTGGCTTAATTTTAAAAGCCTTTCAAATAGTTCTTTTTTAAATGTTGCAGGATGATACTAGTGTACAAAGGCTCTATATTTTATCTCTATAATAGGCTGTAAAATAAAATGCCCCACAAGTAATAAATAATTACAATAATACCCTTATCAAAAATTTTTTAAGAAAAACACGTGTCAGCTTGATAGAAAGTTACTAAAATTTATGGTAGAAACATGCTGAATCTTCCAAAACCCAAGCACCTTGTTTTACATAAAAATTATAGGCTTGAGAATTTTTTAAAGTAGTAAAAAATGCACCGCTTATACCTCTTTGCTGCAATTGTTTTATACTCGTTTGATAGAGTTTTTTTGCTAGACCAGTCCCTCTATATTTTTCAGAAATAAAAAACTCATCAATATAAAAAGTTGATTCACTAGCATATCTTCTTATATGACCAATTATTGCGCCAATTATTTTATTCCCATCAACAATTACATTGCCAAAAAATTTAGGAAAATCTGAAATATCGGTTAAGGATTCCAGGGCTGTTTCTGCCGTCCAGTTATCATTCCAAGGTGGAGCATTATAGACACCTACCATTAACTTTGCTAATTCTTCTAAATCTGATTTTGATATTTTTCTAATTTCCAAATTTCTCTCCTCTTGTTTTTGCTTGAATTTATCTGGTCCTAAATTAATATCTTATATTAGTTGCACTTTTTTGAAGAGTTTTTCTCGTACTTCTTCTGCATCACAACTTTTTTCACACCTTTCAAATTTTATTTTATAATCCCAGTAACACCACTAGCCAAGCTTCTACTATGGATACGATTGGAATTAGTAATAATGGCATCAAGATAAAATGTTCCTTGATGGCCAAATGTTTCATCCAATTTCCAAATTCGTAGTCCTCATGCCCTTCTGTGCCTGGTATGACTATCCTATCCTTGTATCTTCCTTGGAACAAAAGTAGATCCAACAAAAGGAAATCTCCCAAGTTTAATATTATCCACTGAATATAGCTCATCCAGAAAAGATCTCTAAGTCCTCTTATTCCTGTATGTAAAAGAGAGGTCACTCCATATATAAATACAATTCCTAAAATTATAATCGTAAGTATTAAATTTATTCTTTTCTCTTCTTTTGTCATCTTATCTGGAGCAGAATTTTGAATTGCCTTTGGATAGGAATCGAAGAAAAATCTTGGGTTAATCAGTACAAAAGCTGCCACTGGTCCGTTAAAGATAGCAGCCATTGCAATTCCATCTAATATTGCTCGTCTTATATCCATAATATTCTCCTTATTTATTTTCCAAAAAGATTTTTAGTTTCTCAGCGTATTCTTGGGGATGTTCATGGAGAAATTGTCCGTGCCCCATTCCTTCAAATACTTCTGTATCCATTTGCGGAAGATACTCTCTTAATATTTTTTCACTTTTAGAAGGGATTGGCTCTTCGCTTCCCCTCCAAAACATTACTGGGTTTGAAAACTTGCTTAGATTTTTTGGAGGCTTGTAATGATAAATAAACTTACAAGCATTTTTAATCGTATTTTTTGAAATTTGCGGATACATCATTTCGATTACGCTTAGATTATCTTTGCCCATAATCTTATCTAATAAAAATTTAGGTATTGGCTTTTTATTTTTGGTTCTACTTGTTCCAATGATAAAAGCATAGGTCAAAGGTCTTGCCATCAAGCCCAACTCGGCTGTAATAGCCGCATCTAAAAGGACTTTCGAAGCAGAAATATTTCCTCTTCCAATGAGTTCTACTGCGATGGTTGCTCCCATAGAAAATCCACATAGTCCATAGACAATTCCACCCATTTGATTTAATATGTAGCTTTCTATGGAATCTACGGTTTCTTCCAAGGATGTCAAATCTTTGGGATCGGTCCCATAATGTCCGTCCAATTCACAGAAAATTACAAAATAATCTTGAAAATAAGGAAGCAGAGGTTTGAAGCAGAGGTCTGCAGTAGAGGCAAGTCCATGAATAAATAATATTGACTTGTTATTTCTATTTCCAAATGTTATAAAGTTCATTTTTCCCTCTTATAAACTTTTCTTATATCTTTGTAATATTAAGACTTTAATAATTCAATAATTTCATCCTGTGCCTCTCTACCTTCTTTAAAAAATCTTAAAAGTGGATAACAGTGACACATTCCTTCACCAACAATGATTTTATATGGAGCATTATGTTTTTCCATTGCCTTTTTAAAGTATTCTGCAAAAGCGTAAAGACATTCATTTCCTCCGTAATAAAAGTAAGTTTTTGGAAAGTCTGAAAAATCTCCATTTGTTCCGTCTAACATATATTCAGGTAAGTCTGCATCTCCTTTTACGATTTCCCTTGCAGTTTTAAAATAAGTAGGTTCAATCATTATGTCTTTATGATTAAGTTCATTTAATTTTTCCCATACTTCTTTATTTTCATCAAGACTTACATCTGGAAGTCCACCAGGAGATACTGAAATTATTTTCCCAGCCATTGGTAAAGGTCTGCCTAATGCATTATTATGCAAAAAAATTCCTAGGGCTAAACCAGCGCCTGATGAAAACCCAAGGACACTTATGTTTTCTGCCTTATAAGTTTCGGTCATCAGCCTATAGGTTTCAAAACAAACTTCATAGGTCTTATCTATCTTTACATCTTCCGAGCAAAGGGGATAAAATAAAAACCATACGTCTTTACCAGTTTGTTCCATTATTCTTTCAGCCAGTGCAAAATCCAATTTGTCAGGTTGTGTAATCATTCCTCCGCCGAAGAAATGTAGCACCACTCCCTCAGCAGGGCCCTCATTCTTTTGATAGGAGATAAGGCTGTATCCCATAACATCTCTATCTATGAGATAGTAATTTTTTCTCTCGGCTCTCTTCTTTGCCTTATCTAAATCAAATACCGCCTTTGCGTTTTCTCCCTTTGCATACTCAAGCATCTCTTCCTTATTCTTTAAAAACATTTTTTTGACCCCAAGAAGTCTTACTATTTCTGATGCAATTTTATAAGTTATACTCATTTTATTCTACTCCCTTAATAATCAATTAATCTTAATTCTGCAAATTTTCACCAAATCATATTATTATAACTTAGGTTCATTCTTTATCGCCTGAAATAAAATAAAGAATGCTACGGATCATTTTGTGGATGCCTACGCCAGTATTTTTTTCTTACTTACTATATATGGAGCAAGAAAGGTAAGGGAGAACTTCTCATTGTATGCCATGGGGTTATCATTGCTTAAATCATCTGCTTCTTCTATTATTTTTCTAAAATTTTTTATGGTAATTTATATAGATTTTTATTTTCTCCCAATAAGAAGAGTTGAGCCGTAAAGTCCTAAAAACACAGCTTCTCTATGCCCAACAAACATTCCATCGGTCGTATCGATGAGTTTTATGTCTTCGTATCCTTCCGCTTTCAATTTTTCAATAAATTTTTGTATATTGCCGTAATTTGATTTCTTCATTATGTCATGTATAACGAATGTGCCACCTTTTTTGAGTACACGTAAAGTTTCTAATAGAAGTTTCTGCTTATTATGTCAAATTATATTGTGATAAACATAGTTGCTTGTCACTATATCAAAGCTTTCATCTTCAAAAGGAAGACTCACTGCATTTCCTTCTTCAAATCTCACATTTTCTACTCCCTCAGACCTAGCATTGTCCAGGCAAAGCTTCTTTGAAAATTCACTCTTGTAAGACCCACTCCATATGTCACAACCCACCATAGTCGCTTTTGGATTTCTTTTTGCACAGGCTATGGTAAGTGCACCACTACCACATCCTACATCAAGTCCAAGTCCGCCGTCTGGAATCTTTACATACTTTGCGACGCCTTCTATAATAGTTTTTGCGAGTTTTCTCTTACCCTTGTAATCAAAAGTTCGATACATGTGAGAAAGCATGATTGAAAAGAATAAAAGTATCAAGACTGCAAGTCCCAAAATAATTCCCCAGATAGTCCTTTGCCTTCCTTGAAGAATGAGGTCACTTGCACCAAATAAGATAAATAAAATAAGACATACTATAATTTCAGCAATCTTAGCCTTCAACAATCTTTTAGGAATCCAGTTTTTGTAGTCAGGCTTTGTTTTTTTATCAAAAGGATTGTATTCCCCATCTTTATGAAAGGGAGTTTTCTTACCAAAGTTTGCACTCTTATCGATGTGTTTAAAAATCTTTGCAGAATAAGGATGTATTCCACTATGTCCTGTACAAACATATTCTAAATTATAATCTTTTAATTTATCTCTTAGTTTAATTAAAGAGTCTTTATTCTTCTTTGGATCTTGAGTGAAAAAATCAAAGAAGGCATAGCCACCATTTTCATTAATGGCAAGGCAATCTCCAGAAATTAAAATCTTGTCATCGACTACGTAAACAGTGTGACCTACTGTGTGGCCGGGAACAGGAACGGCTTCCACCTTTATTCCATCAACCTCAAAGATTAAAATATCTTTGATAGGAGTCCACCCATCAGCAATTTTCACACAGTTATGAAATATTGCCTTTCGTCGAATCTCTCTTGTCATATATTTCTCTTCATCAGCACCCATGTAGACATGAGCATTTGGAAAAATATTTCTGCCTGTTATATCAATTCCGCCAGCGTGATCAACATCTAAGTGTGTTAAAAATAAATGTTCGATTTCATCCGGGTTTATTTTTATTTTCTCAAACTCGCTATCTATAGAATCATAATTAATGTGTCCACTATCAAAAGCAATGGTTCTACCATTTTTCGCATAGAGCCATAAATTGACATCATATTCTCTAATAGCACTTATTCCTTCGCACAAAATACCGGTATCTTCTGGCTTGCAGTAAAATTTTCCGCTCATGGTAATAGGTTTTATTTTGTCATCAAAAAAATATAAAAGTTTCATAGCTTCTCTCCTAAAAATTTTCAACTAAGGCTAATAAGTAAAGATAAGTAGTAAATAAAATATATTATGTTAAGCCAACCTCCACGAATAATCATATGTAGGCCCTTTGGCAATCTTCCAACAAGAGGAGTTAGAATTATAAGAAATATAGGTGTAAATAGGGCTTGCCAGCTTGGAAATACTGTGAGTCCAAATACAATTAACAATGCTATTCCTATATTTGCAAGTGCCATTATCCCAAAAACTATTTTTGCTTGAAATTTTAAAAATTTTAAAAATTCATCAAGGGCTCCCTTATTTTCGTGCCTTGATAAAAGACCTAAGTAGGCACATTGAATATGATAAGCTCCACCAAATATCATTCCTAAAACATTTATTAAAAATACAATCCAGCCAAAAGTTAAATTATTTTCGCGACATGATAAAACAATATGGTAAAACCCGTTACAATAAATAAAGGCACATATTGGACCTAACAGACCACCAAGATATAATCTTTTTATGTTAACGTTTTTCATTATGCCAATAATATTATTTATAGTATCCTTGCTATCGTAATCATTAGAATCATAATATAAAATCATATCTCCCAAAAACATCAAGAATGAACCCAAAAGACCTATCAGTATACTCTTATATAAAGTCACAGTTAAGCACCTTCTTTCACTTAGATGATATCAATTATCAATTTAATTATAGCATATAACATAGATTCCTTTCAATTATATGGTTTACCGCATTAAACTAAACAAAAAAATAAAGGCAGCCCGAAGACTGCCAATTTTTATTCCTCATCTCTTTAATTATGATAAGTAAATAAAGAAATTCCCTAAAGGTATGGAAAATATTAATACTATAAATAAATATTATGAAGTTTATAAATACCGTAAAAATCCTGAAGATAATTTTCTAATAAACATCAACATATCTTAGTGTCTTTTAAATTTATAAATAATTCCCCAGTTCTGTAGACAGGTTTAACAGACTCTATTTTACAATTGAAAAATTTCATCTGCAACTTCGTTCAAAAATTCTATATCATGGGAGACTACAAAAATTATTTTATCTTTATTTCTATATTTTTTGATTAATTCCGATATTTTTATCATATTTGAATAATCCATACCACTTGTAGGTTCGTCGAAATAGACAAACCGAGAATCTTTACACATAACAGATGCTATTGCAAGTCTTTGCTTTTGTCCTCCCGATAAACTCATCGGATGCCTTTCAATAAATTCATCTAGACCTAAATCTTTTAATATGATTTTTGCTTTTTCCTCGTCAAAATTCTTTACTCCTAAGCTAAGCTCGTTGAATACTTCATCTGTAAATAATTGATAATTTACGTCTTGCATAACAAGCGAAGAGTTTTTTAGTCTTTCTTTTTTAGATAGTTTCTCTCCTTTAAAATAAATTTCTTCTTTTGATTTTTTCTCAAGACCTATTAAACATCTTAAGAGCGTTGACTTTCCTTGTCCATTGAATCCTATTATGCCATATATTTTACCAAGCTTAAACGAAATGTCTTTTAAGCTTAAACACTCATCATCATTAAATTTATAGCTAAGATTTTTTATCTGATACTCTCCGCCTTCTTTTAAATAAGGAACTTCTAATTTACTTAATTCTTTATCTCTTAAACTTAAAGCGTTCAATTCATTTTTATCTAGCTTTAAAAATTCATTTATTGTATAAATTTTTTTAATCTTACCTTTGTCAATTATAAAGACACGATCAACTATGTCCATCAAATAATAAATTCTATGCTCAGCTGCAATTATGTTTATTCCTCTCTCTTTTAGAATTTTAAGCATCTTCGTCAAAACATCTATGCTTTTAATATCCAAATTTGATGAAGGTTCATCCATAACTATTATCTTTGTGCCTGCTATATAAGAAGCGGCAATGCAAAGTATTTGTTTCTCACCGCCGGATAGATTAAATATATTTCTGTTCAAAAGATTTTTTATCGGGAATATTTCAAGCATATCCTTTAAACGCCTGTCCATCTCTTCTCTCGCAAGACCGATATTTTCCAAATAAAATAATAATTCTAATGTCGTATTTACATTAAAGAAATATGTCTTAGGATTTTGAAAAACAGTTGAAACAAGCATTGAGATTTGATAAAGCTCCAAATCTTTTATATTCTTACCATCAATAATTATTTCGCCCTTTGTCTTTGCGTTATCATACCTTATAGCTAGTCCATTTATAGAGTTTATTAAAGATGACTTACCACTTCCACTTTTTCCTGTAAATAGCACGCACTCTCCCTCGGCTACGGATAGTGATATACCATCTAATATATGTTCTTCACCATAATCAAGGCTTAAATTTTTAACTTCTACCATATTAAGCCTCCTACAACAAGCCCCATAATGATTAAAACATATACAAAATCTATAGGCTGTACCTTTACAGGAATATATCTAGTCTTAGTAATTGGATTTTCTATTGCCTTTGTTTCTGCCGCTTTTGCAATATCATCTGCAATGTTTGAAGATATAATTAGTAGTGGCACTGAAACATATTCAAAATATTCGATTGGGTTTTTAAAATTTATTCCTCTTACTCTCATAGCCATTTTGATGTTTTTCTTCTCTTCTTTAAATGATGGAAAAAATCTAAACATAACCGCAATAGGTATGGATACATTCTTTGAGATCTTAAGCTTATCCATTGACGAAATTATTGTACCTACATCAGAGGTCTTTATCATGAAACTAGCAGCCATAAATGGTAAAATAAACATTCTAATTACAATAGGTATACTCAAAAACATCTTAATTATTGGGTTTAGTGTAGATAGAACCATAAAATTTGGTAGCGAATAAAGTATTCCACATAAAACTATCCATTTGAAAAGTGTTTTTTTGTACCCATTCAAATAAAATAAAATACCAATAAGACATACAATCGCTAGCTCAAAACGGATATTTATGCTATGCACAACTGTTAAGCCTGTGATGAATACAACTAATATCTTACTAATGGGGTTGGGATTAAAGGGAGCATTTGAAGAAAAGTTAGGCATTATAAAATGCCTGCTTTTTCAAAGTGTTTCTTCAATAGAGCCTTGCCTATATATGCTCCAAGAATTCCTCCTAGGAAAGCACCTAAGGCTACTAAAGCCATGTGAGGATAAGTTATTAACTTTTCTAATACATCAACATAATCTTTTCCCATCATCATCAAAGACATCTCCATATATTTTTCTTTTGCTAAAAGCATTTGCATTAAAGAGCTACATATCCATGTGCTGAAGATTGCATAAGAAAGCATATTGTATTTAAATGAATTGTAATTACCAATCTTTCTAATTAATTCTGCTATTGTCATTACTATAAGTGATAAGACTGCAACTACATAAGTATGTCCCATAGCAAACATCACAAGCGGTGATATCATACCAAATATAAATAGTGCCCATGGTTTTTGAACCTTAGCCATAAATAACATAACTACAGTTCCTGCAACTATGGCTAAAACTGTTGGGTAAACTAAAAACAATATTGGAATCATTCCCATCATACCAACTCCAAACATCAAGGCAAAATAAATTACGCCAAAAACACCGATAGTTACTAAATCTTTTACTTTTAATTTTTTATTATCCATTTTAACCTCCTAATAAATAAATTCTTCTGCCATTTTTGTCTTTTCTATTAAATTCTTGTAAACTTTTGATTTTTGTAAAAGCTCTTCATGTTTGCCTTCACTTTCTACTATTCCGTTTTGAAGAACTACTATCTTATCTGCATTTTCTATGGATTTCATTCTATGTGAAATGATGACAACAGTTTTATCTTTAATTAAATTATTTAAAGACTCTTGAATTTTTTTCTCATTGTCAACATCAAGGCTTGCTGCTATCTCATCTAATATTAGTATTGGTGCATCTTTTAAGAATGCTCTGGCGATAGATAACCTTTGTCTTTCTCCCCCTGATAGCTCAGCACCGTTTTCACCGATAACTGTATCGAAACCCTTATCCATTTTTTCTATAAAGTCTGTGCAGTTTGCAAGTTTTGCTGCTCTTTTAACTTCTTCGTCACTTGCATCTTGCTTACCAAGTCTAATATTTTCCATAACGCTTTGATTAAAGAGAACTACATCTTGGAAAACTATTGATACCTTGTCAAAAAGGGATTCTGTTGATATTTCTTTTATGTCTTTACCATCAATTAAGATTTGTCCATCGTCATAATCATAAAGTCTTGATATAAGTTTCAAGATAGTTGTTTTACCCTACAATGTCAAGCAATTGTTACATAAAATTAGACGATATTTCTATCGCCTAATTTATAAACAAAACTTTTATTTTAACTTTTTTATACGTTCACTTTCTGTTAGAATCCTCATTTGCTCAATAGCAATTGCATTTAATTTTTCTATCCTTTCAGTTGCATCCATTCCCTCATTTATAAAAACAGCATTTAAGTTCTCAAGATTTGATAAACACACTAATTGTGATATATCAGCATAGTCTCTCATATTTCCTTTTAACTCCGGATTATTTTCACGCCATTCTTTTGCTGTCATTCCAAACAAAGCTACATTTAATATATCTGCTTCACTTGCATAGATATAGTTTATTCTTTCCTTTGATAATTTCTCAGGGACAAGTTTATTCTTAATTGCATCTGTATGAATTTTGTAATTTATCTTAGCTAAATTCCTCTTGATATCCCAACCTAATTGTTTTTGTTCTTCTTCTTTTAAGCGCTCAAACTCTTTAATAAGATAGAGCTTAAAATAAGGTGATACCCAAGACGCAAATTCAAAAGCTATGTCTTTATGTGCATATGTTCCACCATATCTTCCTGCTTTGGCAACAATTCCGATAGAATTCGTCTTATTGACCCATTGTTTAACCGATAAAATAAAACGATTAAAACCTGCTTCATTTTTAATTCCCTCGAATTCGGTGGAATTAAAATTCGCATTATACATTTCTTCCCATATTCCTAAAAATTCAATTGTATTTTTATTCCTTAGCCATTTTTCTATTAGTGCCACACCATTTTCAACATTTCTAACCATGTCGGTTAAAGAAATATAATCTCTATTATCTATGGCAATAATGCTAATTTCTGATCCTTCTACATTTATTTTAGACACAAAAATCACCTCACAATATCTCATTTTAACTATAATTATATCATTTTTTTGTTTGTTCCTAAATATTTACCCTATCGTCTCATAATAAACAGTACTATTTATTTTCTCGAATTTTCTCGTCATTATTTTCATTTTGGCGTATTAAAATTAAAGTTGGCGAGATTAGAAGTTACTTTTAATACTATCCATCTATATTTCTACAATTTCTATTTCTCCACTTCTTGATACAATTATCTTATCAATTTTATTGTCTAAATAAGCCTTCAATAAACTTTCTTCGTCTAAGACTGTAATATCCGTTTCTTTCCTTGGATCAATCTTCTCTGACTTCAATTCTTCCAATTTACTCTCTAATAATATCTTTTTATCTTGGATAAAAGTTTTTTCCTTTAGATACTCCTCTTTTGAAATATTTTTCTTTTTATAGTTTTCATAGATGATTTGTAAATTGCTGTTTAATATGGATATTTCCTTTAGAATCTCTTCTTTTACATTTTTGTGTTCTATAACTTTCTCTTCATTTAATGTATTTTGAATCTTAAAATCTTTTAATTTTGGTTTTATAAGTTCAATAATATCTTTCTCTTTGATATTGTTTGGTGTTTTCTCAGCTTTACATAAATTACAATAATAACTTTTATACTTGTATATTTTATCTGAATTCTTCTTTTGTCTACTGTCACATCGTAAACTCATATGTCTACCACATTCTTTACAAAAAATCTTATCAGAAAAAATAGAACGATTTTTGTTTCCTGTATATCCCCCAAAACTTCGTTTTTCTTTTATTTTCTTAACCTTATCAAACACTTTTCTGGAAATAATAGCTTCATGGGTATTTGGAAGTATTTTCCACTCCTCTTCAGGAAGTAAAATTCTTTTTCTTCCACCTATTTTTGTTTCTTTGAATTTATTATATACATAATCTCCTGTATATAGTTCGTTCCTTGTAATCTGTGAGATAGCTGCGTTTGTCCAAACTCTTTTCTTTACTTCACTTCCAGTAATTAAATTTCCAGTATAATCAGAAAGTTTCAGTTCTTCTTTTCGTTCAGAGCGTGTAATATAACCTTTTTCATTAAATATATTAGCCACTTGAATACAGGAATATCCTTTTAGCAATAAATCAAAAGCTTCTTTAACTATAAAAGCTGTTTTTTCATCAATGATGATACTATGTTTATCTTTAGGATCTTTAATATATCCAAAAGGTGCTGCCCAATTTATATTTTTCCCCTGCGATTTAATTTGCCTAATAGAACTTCTTACCTTTTCAGATAATTCCTTACTGAATAAATCATAATACAATGTCTTAAACTGTGTATCCATATCTAATCCATTTCCATTTTCGTTTATGGAATCATAACAATCATTGATAGCTATAAATCGTATTTTTAAAAATGGAAATATATTGCTCAAATAATCCCCAAGTAGAATATAATCTCTTGAAAACCTAGACATATCTTTTACAATTATAGTTCCCACTTTACCACTCTTTATATCCTCAATAAGCCTTAAAAAGGAAGGTCTATTTGTATTAGTAGCAGAATATCCATCATCTACATATTCTTCTATTTCACAACTTTTTAAAGATGTTTCATTTTCAATGTAGCTTTTTATATAATCTCTTTGATTTGCTATACTTTCACTTTCATCCACTTTGTGATAATCTTCTTCAGAAAGTCTTAAATATATAGCTATCTTATTCATGCTCTACCTCCAACTGCTTTCCCACATCTTTATCAAGTTTAAACTTAAAATATATGGTAACCTGCTTATACTCTGATATTTCTATATGACTAATTAATGTATCGACCAATTCTTTATCAACTTCTATGCTTTTAGCATCCAAGCAGCAAAATAGTACATCTATAAATTCTATAATTTCTCTTTTTTTCTTTTTTATATTTCTTATTCTTTCAGCAAAAACTTTTAATTCATTTTTTAAGGTTTTTATTTGATTATTTATTTTTTTACTTTCTATTTTAAAATCACTTAAAAGAACCTCTCCTTTAACATAGTTTTCATATTGTTCTTGTAGATTGATCCTAAGAGAAGCAATCTTTTTATTATTTACATCTGTTTTTAGAGAAACTTGATTTATCTTTTCAGTACTTATATTTTCTAAATATATTTTTAGTCGTAATCTTTTATCCTTTTTATAAAAGCTTGAAACCAGTCTTTTTAAGGTATCTACTAAAATTTTATCTAGGTCTGTTTCGTATATTCTTACATGAGATTTTTCTAAGTTTAATCTATCTCCACCTTTACAATAATAACAATAGCAAATCTCATCATGATATTTCAGTCCTCGTGGTCCATATTGTTTTTTCAAATATCTGCCACAAACACTGCACTGTATGAGGTCGTCATACTTTCCTTCTTTTTTATGATCTCTTTGAATTTTTACTCCAACATTTTCTTTTCCGTCTTTTATTATGTTTTTCAGTGAATGGTAAGGTAGATAGTTTTGTTTTTTCTCCTTTATCTCTCTGATATTTTCAAATGTAGTTTTGTCTATTAAACCTTCGTGGGTGTTCTCTGTTATAATCCACTCTTCTTTATCACGAAACTTACTTTTCCTACTTGGATCATGTCTATTTGAGTATACTCTTTGAATCAAATTCCCAATATATACTTCATCAGAAAGCATTTTTGATATATAAGAAATATCCCATTGTTTTGTATCTTCTTTATCCTTAAAAATTTTACCTGTTCTTTTATATTCATCAGGTGTCGTATATGTTTTAGTCAATTCTCTTGCTATTTGCATATTGGATTTACCTTGACTTGCCATATAAAAGATAAGTCTTACTACATCTGCTGCCTTTTCGTCCATCACCAGAACTCTTTTTCCATCAATTTTATCAACCTTATAGCCATACGGAGCCATCGCTCCTATAAAAGACCCTTGTTTCATTTTTATTTCTTTAGATGCTTTTATTTTCTTTGAAATATCTTTTGCGTATAAATCATTGAAGATATTTTTTATTGCTATTTCATAACTCTGATCTGATTTTATACCGTCTTTAGTATCAAGATTATCATTTACGGAAATAAATCGAACTCCCAAAAATGGAAATACTTTTTCGATATAGTTTGCGATTTCTAAATACTCTCTACCAAACCTTGACATATCTTTTACTATGATACAATTTATCCTACCTGTTCGGATATCTTCCATCATTTCAATAAATGCAGGTCTTTTAAAATTTGTTCCAGAATACTCATAGTCCTTGTATACTCTTAAAATCTTTATATCTTTTTCTTTTGCAGCATTTATACAGAGTTCTTCCTGCATTTCAAGTGAATTACTTTTATCCCTGTAAGCTTCCTTTCTTTCCTGTGATAATCTAGCATAAATACCGGCAATGTATATTTTTTCAATCACTTTTCCAACTTCTGTTCCTGATTGTGATATATGCCTATTTTTTGTTCTAGCCACAGCATACCTCACTTTCAGCGCTTACAAGACTTTTATTCATAACAGTGGGTATAGTTTTTGACTTCCTGCTTTTATCGATACTTTTCTTTTTTATAGTGTTGGCTTTAATGTCAGACTTATCCATTTTTGTCATTTCTTCAAGTAAAGACAATTCTTCAGTATGATTAAACCTAACATCTATCGTCTTATCTTCAGAAATAAAAATTTTATCAATAAGCATCACAACAGACAATCTATCTATTTCAGATAAATTTTTATACTTGTTAATGTCGATGATCCAACTCTTATTTTTGTCAATCTTCTCCTTAGTATCTTCCTGTTTTTTCAATCTATACTTGATACTTTCATCTAATTTAGTCAATTTCTCTGTATAGTTTTTTCTAAAAAGTTGATATTCTTCTTTACTAATAACATCTTCTTTTAGGTCAAGGTATAGGGAAGATAAGAGTTCTTCTGTCATTGCTTTTTCTCGTTTTAGTATGGGAATTTGATTGTCTTTCAAATTTTTATTTATATCTATACGCTGAACTTTAGAATATAGATTTTCATTAAATTCAATGTAGGACTTCATTATTTTAGATACTGCTTTTATCAAGGTTTCTTCTTTTATGCTGTGTCTTGTGCAAGATTTTTCCTTGTTGTACTTTGAACAGATATAGAATATCTCTTCTCTTTTTTTATACTTTACAGTCCTTCTAATCAAAGAACTTCCACATTCTTTACAAAAAAGCATTCCTGTAAAAATATCAATTTTGTCCTTTCCACGAGAATTATTCAAATCTCTTTTTAACATAGTATTTGCAATAGTAAAAACTTCTTTACTTATAATTGCTTCATGGGTATTTTCTACTCTTATCCATTCTTCTTTCTCTTTTTCTATCTGCTTTTTATTTTTGTAACTTAAAGTAACACTCTTTCCTTGTAAGGTATTTCCAATATATACTTCATTTTCTATAATTCTATTTACTGTCTTTGCTGACCAGGTTCCACCTTTTGTGTTTTGAAATCCATTACACTTAAATCCTTGACTTTCTTTATATTTTCTTGGAGTTAAAACTCCTAAATGATTTAGTTCATCTGCAATTGCCTTTGA
Organism: Mediannikoviicoccus vaginalis; assembly: GCF_928097925.1. Lineage (GTDB taxonomy): Bacteria > Bacillota > Clostridia > Tissierellales > Peptoniphilaceae > Mediannikoviicoccus > Mediannikoviicoccus vaginalis. The sequence continues at coordinate 1,315,279 of NZ_CAKMRI010000001.1, read as the reverse complement.
GGAATATCCCAAGAGTTTCATATCAAATATATTTTTGATAATATCCGATATCTCTTTATCAATCACTAACTTGTTTTTATTCTCCTCAGACTTTTTATATCCATAAGGTGCAAAAGCACTGATAAAGTCTCCTTTTTCTCTTTTTATCTTTTGAGAGCTTTTTACCTTATTGGAAATATCTCGGCAATAACTGTCATTGATGAAGTTTTTTATAGGAAGTATAAGGTGTGTATCGTTTATATCTGCACTTTTACTATCGTAATTGTCATTTACTGATATAAATCTTATACCGTTTTCCGGAAATATTCTTTGAATATATTTTCCAGCTTCTATATAATCTCTTCCGAATCTTGATAAGTCCTTTACAATAATTGTATTGAACTTTCTATCATAGGCAGCCTTTATCATTTCTTTAAAATTGGGACGATCAAAATTTGCACCTGAATACCCATCATCCACATACTCTTTGACAATTGTAATTTGATTTTTTCTTGCATAAGAGTTTATAATTTCTCTTTGATTGGATATAGAGTTACTTTCTGTTTTTTCGCCATCTTCTTTTGATAATCTTAAATACATAACTGCCAAATTTTCTTTTGCTAAATTGTTTTTAAACATAAAAAAGCCTCCTTTAATTCAATTTACATACAATAAATCAAACCAAGGTTAGGCTTCCACAAAAATATTATAACGCTCCTTATATTTTTTGTCATCCCTTAATAGACAGAAATTTTTTCTTTGATGTATTCCTCTACTAAATTTTCTAAACTAAATCCATTTTCATTAAATTTAACTTCTATATTCCAACCATCAATTTGATTTATCATCTGTTTATCTTTTTTATCTGTTTTCATTTCTGTATTTATATTATGTTCATCACACATAATATTTTCTCCTTATCTTTAATTTTTTTAAGTTTTTTGACATTAACAGGCGTGTAGGTCACGACATTGGAATTTCACCACCGCCCCTTTTCAAGATGAGCCGGCAACAACTGTAGAAGTATCATTATCCCCATTTGCTTCAGTGCATCAGTTTCCTAGGCTGAATATATAATTTCTTTTTGTCGCTCGTTTTCTTTTATCCTTCTTTTAACTAGAGTATTTATTTAAACCGAAATCCTTATCAGCAGAAAAGTCATGGCGAAGAAATTATAAAGCTCCACAAATGGTTAATGTCCTGTCTTGGTCTATTCAGTTGTCAAGGTTCAAATTTCTATTAATTTCTTTTTTTATATAAAAGAGGACAAAATTCCCCTTCACTTTATAAAGGAAAATTTGCCCTCTTTGGTAACCATAATTTATAGTTCTTCTATAAATTTCTTTAGTTTTTCTAAAATTTTATCTCGTCTTTTAATTAAAGTTGGATGTGAGATATTTTGAGTCTTCGCTACTGCACGAAGTGTTTCATCATTGAAATATAATCTTTCAATTATTTCCCGTTCCTCCTCATTTAACTTTAACATAGCATTTCTTAGTGCTTCAATCATCATTTGTGTTGCGACAACTTTTTCTACATCAACATTTTTATCTTCTAGATTATTTTCAAAATTCCCATCGTGATTTAGAGACGAAAAAAATAGCAAGTGGTTTTTCTTGTCCACCTGCTCTAAATATTTTTCATGTTCTCTTTCTTGCCAGTAGGCTTTGTATATCTGCTCACTTACTTTGATTTTTTGTCCACCGACATAAAGGTAATATTCTTTTGTCATTTATGTTTCCTCCATTCTTTTTTTGTCTTTATGTTTTCAGACAAAAAAAGGAGGACTCCTGCTCTTGGGCATGGTTAGTCCTCTAGAATGAAAGAAACTCTTTCTAATAGTAATTGTATTTAAATTTTTAACTGAGTTATCTAGCTTGTAAACAGCGTAAGCCAAAGAAAAAAGGTAAATTTATTTTAATAATATTTTTTTGCATATTTTACCTCCATTCTCTTAGTTAAAGCTCTTACTATTAAAAATTTTCCTGTTCAAAGACTTTAAATATTTCTTTCTATTAATTATTTAACTTCCATGATTCTGCCTTAGCTTTTGCATTTATAAGGTCAGAATAAAGTCCATTATTTTTAATCAGTTCTTCATGATTTCCACGTTCTACTATTTCTCCATCTTTTAAGACTAAAATCTGGTCAGCATTTCTAATTGTCTTTAGTCTGTGGGCAATCATAATTACCGTCTTATTTTTTGTTAATGATTCTATTGCTTCTTTAAGTTTATCTTCATTTTCTGGATCTATATTTGCAGTTGCCTCATCAAAGATAATTATGTCTGCATCTTTTAGCATAGCTCTTGCAATGGAAATTCTTTGTTTTTCTCCACCAGATAGACTTGCTCCACCTTCTCCGATGATAGTGTCATAGCCTTCTGGTAAAGCTTCTATAAATTCATGACATCTTGCTTTTTTTGCAGCTTCTACAACTTCTTCATGGCTTGCATTTTGTTTTCCAAATTTTATATTGTTTTCAATTGTATCTTCAAAGAGATATACATCTTGAAATACCATGGAAATTGAATTCATAAGATTTTCTATCTTATAGTCCTTTATATTTTTTCCACCAATTAAAATCTCGCCAGAATTTACATCCCAAAATCTTGCTATGAGATTACAAAATGTAGTCTTACCAGATCCAGATGGACCAACTATGGCAGTCATGGTATTTTCTTTTATCTCTGCTGATACATTTTTTAAAATTGGTCTATCATCATAGGAAAATGATACATTTTTAAAGTCTATGTTGTGATTTTTTATAGACTCTGTAATACTTCCTTCTCTCATATCAGGCATTGAGTCTATAAAACCTACAGAATCTATGGCATTTTCGCAAGCTCTTAGGATTGCCATGTTTGATCCTGCCCCGATTAAGCCTTCAAAGATAATAAATGATGCTATAATCATAAGAATTGTTTCAGCAAGTGGAAGTTCACCAGATAAATTTAATTTTAATGATACATAGACCATAGCTACTGTTGTTATTCCCATTACAATTCTTTGAATAACTGTGTATGGTGCTACAGATTTTTCTAGGTCTAAGAGTATTCTTGATGTATCTTTTATAGACTTTCTTAAAGCTCTGTTATTTTCTCCACCAAGATTATAGGATTTTATAACCTGCATTCCTTGTAAAGTTGCTAATACTTCTTTTGTAAGTCTTGTTTGTGTTTCTGTCATTTTGTCTGCATTAGCTGATGATTTTTTCTCCATCATTGATGTAACGATGAAAAATACTATCACACCTGCTACAGCAACCAGTCCTACCTTTACGTTAAAAATTAAAGTTCCAAGGACAAAGACTAAAGTATTTAAAACTCCACCAAGTACAAGAACCAAAAGCATAGGCACCCACATTTCTGCTTGGGAAAGTGAAGATGTAGCAATAGTAGTTAATCTTCCTAGTGAAAAGCTTGAAAAGAAACCCATAGGAACTCTTTTTATTTTTTCTCCTATTTCTATTCTCTTATGGGCTGCCATAAAATATCCAGCGTGTGTTTGTGCCATTTGTGATGATTTTTGTGTCATTATCTTTCCAACAAGGGATATAACTAATATTCCAAGACAAATAAAGATAGCCTTATAGTCTAAAGTTTTAGAGAGTATATTTACCAACATATAGTAAATTGCACCAAATTGTAGAGCATTAAATACTGCATGAAAGAATCCAGCCAGAATAGATTTTTTAATATTTGCTTGTTCTTCCTTAGAAAAATTCCATATCTTTTTAAACACCTTAAGCATTTTCATCACCCCTTACATTGGCATCAACCATTTCCTTATAAAGCTCTGATGACTTTAATAGTTCTTTATGATTTCCATAAGAATCCAATTTACCATCTTTAATAACAAATATCCTATCTGCATCAACAATTGTCTTTAACCTATGAGCAATTATGATTAAAGTTTTACCCTTAACTAGATTTGCCAAGGCGTTTTGTATGAGAGCTTCATTTTCAGGATCTATATAAGAAGTTGCTTCATCTAAAATTACGATTGGTGCATTTTTTAGCATGGCACGAGCAATAGATATTCTTTGTCTTTCTCCTCCAGATAGATGACCTCCACCTTCGCCAACTCTTGTATCATAACCATTAGATAGATTCATAATAAAATCATGGCAGGCAGATTTTTTACATACATCTATAATTTCTTCGTCAGAGGCATTCTTATTTCCAAGCCTAATATTTTCCTTTATAGTCATATCAAAGAGGAAATTGTCTTGGGATACAAAAGAAATAAGTGAAGACAAGTTTTCGAGCGACACATCTTTTGTTTCTACTCCGCCAATTTTAATAGATCCATTATCTACATTCCAAAACCCAGCAATAAGTTTTGCTATTGTGGACTTGCCTGACCCAGAAGGACCAACGAGGGCTGAAACAGAAGATTCTTTTATTTCCATAGAAAGATTATCTATAACCTTATTTTTTCCATCGTAAGAAAAGTCTACGTCTTGAAGTTCTATATTATAGGATTCTATTTTTTCTCCCTTGTCGATATTTTCTAACTCTCTTGAATCTAAAATCTTCCCTATTTCAGAAGTTATAGTTGATATTCTTGACATGTCGTCCATATAGTTCATGATTTTTAAAATGCTAGAAACCGTAGCAAAGGATAAGACGATTAAGGTAATTAAATTTCCTAAATCAATACTTCCATTTATATAAAATAAAATCCCAAAGGGTATGATGGTAATAATTCCCATAGGAGAAAGTAATCTACCTATGGCAACCCTATTCATAGATTCACCCATCCAGTTATAATAAAAGCTTGCATTGTCATAAACTGCATCAGCATATTTTTTATAAGATGATTCGCTTTGATTAAAGGTCTTTATTACTTCTATCCCATTTATATACTCAACAATGGAATTATTCATATGTTGACCAATTGCAACTGACTTTCCAAACATTTCCTTATAATGAGCATTCATAACAGACATCATAATAGACATTCCTACCACAAATGGAATTAGTGATAATAAAGTTAAACGCCAATCTAGTGTAAACATGTAAATAAACAATAGAATAGGTCCTACTAAATTTGCCGTAAATTCTGGCACTAAGTGGGCAAGGGATGTTTCCATAGAATCAACTTGCTCAACTATAATATTTTTTAATTCTCCAGATGATCTTGATAGTACATCTCCCAATGGCATCTTGAAAAGTTTCTTAGAAATATCATTTCTGATTTCTCCTAATGAGTTAAAAGTTGCGGTATGGGAAATACTTGTTGATATTCCTGCTGCCACTTCTTTAATAACAAATGTTATTAAAATATTTATGCATAGTGGAGTATATAAGCTAATATCCCTTATGCCATTAATCAAATTCACAATAATTTTCGCCATGTATATATAAGAAAAAAGCCCAGCCACTACTCCAATTATTGCCAGTAAGATTGACATAAAATATGAGCCTTTTCTTTTATTTACATATTCTTTTACTAAATTCACTTTAAAACCTCCTTTAGTAATATTTTTAAATAGTTTATTATATTTTTTTTATTTCAGAGGGCATTCTATTAAGCTCTCCAATCATCATTGCTATTCCAGCTAAAATCATAATTAAATCTACAAGAGGTTCAGCAAACCATACTGCCTTAACTCCAAATGTCATTGGTAGAATAATCATGGCAGGAACGAATAAAAATAATTGTCTTAGCATGACGATTATGCCTGCCTTTTTAGCATTTCCTATTGCTTGGAAGAATGTTATAGACATAACCATTACTCCATATAAGATAAATATAGAATAAAATAGTCTAAAGTTTCCTACTCCCTGAGTTATAATACTTTCTTCTACTCCAAATAGGGAAAGGATGTTTTTTGAAAATAATAAGACTGGTAGCCAAAATATGGCTGCAAGAACAAGTCCTCCAATGGAGAATACCTTCATTGCCTCCTTTACCCTGTCATATCTTTTTGCTCCAAAGTTTGTACCAACAACAGGTTGCAAGCCTTGACTCATTCCCCAAAGTGGAATAAAGGAAAAGGCATATATTCTTAAAGTTGCTGCCATTAAGATAGCATTTGTATCTCCTCCATATTTAAATGACATTTTATATAGCATTGTTTGTTGAATCATAAATAAAATTTGCATCATCATAGCAGATGACCCTACGCCAAACATTTCTTTTTTTATCTCCTGATCAGATTTGATTTTATTTATTTTTACAGATTTACTTTTGTATTTGAAGTAATGGAGTGTTATTATTGCTTGAACCAATTGTGCTGTAATAGTTGCAAGTGCTGCTCCTTCGATTGCATATTTCCCCATTAATTTCATTAGAATAGGATCAAGAATTATGTTTAAGAAAGCTCCTAACCCCATAATAAGCATGGCTTTTTTCATTAATCCTTCTCCACGCATAACCATGTTTGCTGATTGAGTAAAGTTTACAAATAATGAACCAATGAAAATCACGCGTAAATATCTAATACCATATTCTTTAATTTCTCCACTTGCTCCAACCATATCTAAAAAATGTGGTGCAAGTAAAATTCCACCTATTGTAATAATTGATGAGAATAAAATAACCCAAAAGATTAAATTCCCCATAATTTTATCAACTGTTTTTTTGTCGCCCTTTCCTATAGCTCTTGATAAAACCGATGCTGAACCTACGCCTATAAGTGTAGATACACCACTATTGAAAAATGTAAGTGGCATAGCTACACCACAAGCTGTCATTGCAGTTTGTCCTATAATATTTCCTGCAAAAATTCCATCCATTAATGGATAAAGACCTATTACTATCATTCCTATTACAGCAGGAATAGATAATTGAAAAAGTAGGTCTATAGGTCTTTTGCTTAATAATTGTTCTTTCATATCTTGTTTCAAAAAATCAACTCCTTACACAATCAGTCCATCTTTAATAAATTTCAAAATTTCTTTTTCATGTCCCTGAACATATACTTTCTTATATCCATCTTCTTCAAGCATTAACACAGAATTACAAACTTTAAAAATAAGTTCTATATCATGAGTTATTATGGCAAAAGGATATATTTTTGAATATCTTTTTATTATTTCAGAAATATCATTCATTCTTTTGTAATCTAAACCTGACGTAGGTTCATCTAGAATTATTAGTTTTCTACCACTTAAACAAGCAGTTAATAGAGCAAGTCTTTGTTTTTGTCCACCAGATAGATTTTGTGGATGGTCATACCTATTTTCCCAAAGGTCAATATGTTTTAATTCGTTTCTAAGTCTATTTAAATATTCAACGTCATTAATTCTATCTTTTTGTAAAAGCTCATTTTCCACCGTATCAAAAAATATTTGGTATTCTACATCTTGCATCATATAATAAGAGTTTCTTAATCTTTCTTTTTTATTTCTCCCAAAGCTTGTCTTGCCTTTAAAGTTTAATAAACCAGCTAAAGATCTTGCAAGAGTCGTTTTACCTACTCCATTTTTACCTATAATCGCCATTATCTCATTTTCATATAAGCTTATATTTAAATTTTTTATTAATTCTTTTTTACCAATAGAAATACCAACTCCTCTTATATCCTCAACTACATTTTTGCAATTATCAATATTTTCAGATAGCAAAAAATTATAGTTAGTTGTTCTTAAAGAGTAATTTTTACAATCCTCTTCTGTTAATTCATCTTTTTTAAAAACTTTTTCGATTTTACCATCTTTCATATACAAAAAACGATCATATAAATCATTTAAATAGAACAATCTATGCTCAGATATTATTATCGTTTTTCCTAAGGATTTTAATTTTTCAAGAATATTCTTAAGTTCGACTATTCCCCTATAGTCTAAATTTGATGATGGTTCATCAAAGAAAATTATTTTAGTATCATAAACAAGAGTAGATGAGATAGCAACTTTTTGCTTTTGTCCACCTGATAAAGAATTGATATTTCTATATTTTAAATTTTCAATTCCCATCACACTCAAAGAGTCATCAACTCTTTTCTTTAATTCTGAAAGATCCATTCCTAAATTTTCTCCAACAAAGGCAAGCTCATCCTCAACAATATTTGCGAAAAACTGATCTGTTGGATTTTGAAATACATTTCCTATATATTTTGCCAATTCTCCATTGTTATATTGCGAAATATTTTTTCCTAAAATAGATACTTGTCCATATAATTGTCCTTGATAATGATTCGGAATTAAACCATTTAATATTCTTGTTAGCGTAGTTTTTCCACAACCAGATAAACCACTTATAACAACAAGTTCCCCTTCTTTAATATTTAGCTCTATATCTTTTAAAATTACCTTATCATTTCCGTCATAAGAGAATTTTTTAATATCTGCTTCTATTACATTCATATTGACCTCCACAATAAGAAAATAGCTAAAAGTAAGAATACGATATCAAAAAAATTAAAAGTTATTTTATGATAATTAGTCCTTTCCCCTCTATATTCTGCTCCTTTAGATATAATAGATGAAGTCAAAGTTTCACTCACTTGCAAACATTTATAGATAAGAGGGATGAAGTAAAGTTCAAAAGACATAATAGGATGGAGGGGACTTAATCTTAGTCCCCTTACCTTCATGCCATTCTTTATTTCTTTAATCCTTAACCCCATCTCTGATATAAACTTCATTCCTATCACTATGCTTAGAGCAAACACATTTGGAATGTGTAAAAACTTAAGTGAACTCATCATTTTAAGTGGTGATGTATTCACAAGAATACCGCCAATAATAAATATCGGAAAGAGTTTTAATACGATTTCTACAAGACCCAAAATTGCATTTCCACCTATTCCTAAGTCTATAATAGTTAATGTTTTGCCAACAATTAACAAGATAAGAACTGTTGCTAGTTGTTTAATAAATTGTTTTAAGGAAAAAGTTAAGGTTAGAAACATTGATATTCCTATCATAATATAGTAGCCAATATCATCTGTTATAAATAATATAATCGAAAACGCTAAAATTAAAACAAATAAGATTATAGGATTTACAAGACAGTTGTCATCTCTCCTTATGTTTTCCATTACAATATTCCTGATTTTTTACTCTTTTTAAAAAACTTATTATTTATATATAATCCAAATCTTCCTGCTATTAATACCAAGACGATATTAATGCCTATTGAGATTAGCATTGCCTTTGGTGTAAAAAAGGCATCCATAAAGGCAGCCTGTTCTTTAGTAAATACGCTAAAAACTTCAACAATTTTTTCTGGTCCAAGTAGTCTTACAAATGTCATTGCATGCATTGAAATAACAAACATTCCAGCAGATACTGCTAAGGCAACTCTATTATCATTTTTATAGTTACCTATAATTAATTCTGCTACAATAGCTGCGATGGCATTTACTATAAGCATTGGCCAATATCCACTTAATGCATAAAATACACCCAGCAACATGAAAAATATAAAAGCTATTCCTCTTTTTTGTAATTTTTTAGCCATAATTATAAATGGCGGAGCTACTACAAAGGAAGAAAATCCTGCCGCTATATATAAGGATAAAGTTCCTAACATTCCTGTAGCTGTTGATACAGCCATGTTTAATATAAACGCCACTACTGTAAAAATTGTAACTTGTACGATATCTTTTAATTTCATATAAACCTCCAATTTAAGATATGTTTTTTCTTTCTGAGTAAACCCTAAGATTTACTTAGATTATTATCTAAGATAATTCCTATCATTTTTTTTAATGCAAGTTTGTTCTTCACAAAATTTTCTCTTGCATTTAGAACTTCACAACCTAGAATAAATGTGTTAATCAAATCAGTTATTAATTCGATAGCTTCACTTAATTCACCCCTTACATCTTCATCAAATAACATTAGAATACTATCAGATGATGATTTTTTTAGTTTCTTATATAAGTCTTTTAACTTATCGTCATGATTTAATTCCTGCAAAAACATTGCATAAATTGAAACATAGTCACTCTGATATAGCATTTTTTCTAAAATAATCTCAGATAAAACTTCGCTAAAATCCTGACTTGTTTTATTCATCTCATCATAGATTATCTTCTCTCTGTATTTATTTCCTTCTAACATAATGTCGTATAAAATTTCATAGGTAGAACCATAATGATGATACAAACCACCTCTAGAAAGCCCAGTAGCTTCCATAATGTCATTCATAACTGTATTTCTAAATCCTTTTTTTAAAAATACAGCTATTGATGCTTTTTTTATTTGATCCAATCTATCTTTAACATTCATTCGCACTCTAGAAATACTACCACCTCCTTAAAGACATCTATGTCGGTATCTTTGAATATTATACCATATTTTTATGATAATCAACTCATTTAATTCTACTCTTTATCATCTCAATTATTATTTCTGGATGCTTACTTAAAGCTTCTGAATGCCCCATATCTTTTATTTCTTCTACTTCTAATTCTTTTTTTATTAAATTTTCTAAATAATTTAAAGAATCTTTTGCGTATATTTCTCTACTTCCAAAAGAAACAGATATGTCTTTCGTAGCTAATTTGTCAGAATTTTTATTTGTTATATCATAACTATATGCAGCTTTAAAGGTACTGTATAAAGTTTCATTACTTATGGACTTAAATAACATTGGTTTTAATACTTCAATGTCGTTTTCATCATATCCCATGTTATCTCTGATTTCTTTTTGAAGATGATTATTTTCTAATAATCCAATAAATTGTTTTGACATTATATTTGAAAATAATTCAATATTTTCTCCCATATTTATATATTGACCACCATCTAGGATTACTTTTTTTATGTTAACTTCTCCACACAATATCGTTTCAAGAACAATACTGGCTCCTAAAGATATACCATATGCTAGTTCAATATTATCAACTCTTAAATCTTTAATTTCTTTTATTATCATTGCAGCAACTTGTTCTACAGATTTAATTGGTTCTTCATTGATATTACTATGACCTGGTAAAACAGGTAATAGAATGCAATAACTTGATTTTAAAGATTCTATTATTTCCCTAAAACAATTTTCCCAATAAAAGCCAGCACCATGAACTAGCATAATTTTAGGATTGTTTAAATCACCCACTATCTTCATTTATAACACACCCTCCTCATATTCCTTTTTTTCTTTTTTGATATTTACTTTAACATTTTTCAATATCAAATCCCTTTCTATATCTTTAAAGTCTAAAATATCCATTGAATAATATAGCCCATTTTTATAATTTTTCTCCAGGATTTTCTTAACAAGATTAGAACAAATTACAGCACTCATTGTACTGCTTTCTTTACTTTCTACTTCAATCTCAATGTTTTCCATAGAATTTTTCGCAGAAATTATTAGCTTGTTAAAATTATTTTTAGAAACATTTGCTTTAAAAAATGAAATTATATTATCTATATCTTTACTATAACTACCCTCAAATTTATCAGATTTTAATACTATTTCCTGCATTTTTCGAATAACTTTATCGTCATAAATTTGATTAAACCAATTTGCAGTGTTAACATTAAATTTTTCTGCTACTCTTAAAAATTCTTTGGTAATATAGTTTGATAGCTTATAAATATCACCATTAACATTTACAAATTTAATTCCATCTTCATATACAAGCTCACCATTTTTGTAATAATATAACGCTTTTCCAAACCCAGATAAATTTGTTAAAACAAAGTCTTCAATTGCTGATTTACTGGGAATTTCTTCACTTACATTAAAACCTGAAATAGAATCAACATTTTTTAAACAACTACAAGCATAACTTGCCATAATTCCACTTAATCCAGGGAAATATCCCGAAGATAAAACAAATATGTTGTTATCTAGTTCTTCTTTTATTTTATCCTCTAAAAATGATTCACCTGATGGATCTATATATGGAATATTGCATTCACTTGCTATTTTAGCTATCTTTTCTCCATTTTTATATGATGCTCCAGCACAATTTATCAAAATATCGACTTGATTACAAAATTCAGTGACTTTACCCAAATCTTTTATGTCCATCTGTACATAGGTGCAATTTTCTGTATCTTGTTTTTTATTGTTCTTGTAGGTAGCATATAAAGGATATATCTCACTTATAATTTCTACACATTTTGAACCAATATTTCCACTTCCACCCAATATTCCAATTATCGGACTTTTCATATATTCACCTCTCTTTTAGTAAATAAAAACCAATATGACTTCAATTTTTAGCTTGAATCATTAAATAATTTTATCATCTTGAATATTCCCTATTCATTAATGAATTTTAATATCTTCGTGCTGTTTTGTTTTAGATTTTCTCCAATTAAACAATCAAAATGTTGTCCTGATATACTGCTGTACACTATATTCCCAGCTAAATACTTCTCCCAAGTTTCTTTATCTTCTCCAAAAAATTCTCCATAAAAACTTTTTTCTGTTTCTTCACAAGAGAAAACTCTTACATTCCCGCTATATTTTGGGGGTTTATAAGTTGATACACATCCAAAATTTTGAGAAAAGATGTTAAATAGTGTATTTAACATTTTTATTTCATTGTCTAATAAATTTACCTTATCTCTATTTATTGAATTATAAAGATTATTTAGTCTTTCGGAAATTGGAATTGAAGAAAGTCTTTTAAACTCAAGTCCTATATCCTCATACTCTCCAACAAGCCTCTCAAATGACTCTATTTTCAAGTCACCATCTAGATTTTTTACCATATATTTTATACAATCATCGAGTCTTTCATCACTTACAGTATGACCAGCTTTAAAAATATCAGCATTTATTAGCCTAGAAAATGTTCTTTCTAGCAGTAATTCATTTTCTAAACTGGTCCTTAGTGCTATATCATATTTCTTTCTTGATAAACAATTGAAAACTGTTCTGTTTTGTTCTCTTGGAATAGTCGTACTCAATAAAGTTACATCTGATACATTCATATTTTTATTGGTTATATAATTCGCAGTCTCAATAGCTATCAAGCCACCAACGCAATGTCCAATAAGGATATACTTGGAATACCCGAGTTTACATAATACCTCTCCATATTTTTCTCCAAGATTTTTAAATGTATCCTCAGTTTTCATAGAAACATATTCTGCCTCATCTCCAAAAGAAAAGCCCAATACATCTTCGACATCATTACTATCTTTTATAATATAATCTAATAATTCTGTATATGCAGATAATGTGCCTGTCCCTGCGTGAAACAAAACTTTAGCAGTTTTCTTATCATTATCTAAATTGGATTTTTTTAATACTGATAAAGACTTATCAATCTTTTTATCAATCTTATCAAACCTGTTTTGAATTTTTTTGGAAATTTCTCTGATTGTCGGCGTTTGCATCATTTCAGTAAGCAAAGAACTCCAGTCCCAATCTTTTGCTTCTTCTACTTTTTCCAAAATTTCACTTATAATTTGTGCTATTAAAAGAGAGTCTCCGCCTACACTATAAAAGTTTTCATCTAATCCAATAAAAGACTTATTTAGCTCTTTACACCATATATGTTCAATCTTTTTTTCTATCTCTGTCATTTGCGATTTATCAATACTAATATCATCATCTTCTACTTTGAATAAACTTGATATTGCCTCTTTGTTAATTTTCCCATTGCTTGTTTTGGGTAAACTTTGTAATATTTTTATATCAGATGGAATCATATAGTTTGGCAAAGAATCATTTAAATGCTCAAATAATTCTGTTTTGTCAATGTTATAATATTCATTTTTAAATCTCGTTACAAAAACATTTTGTCCTGATACTTCTAGTAACTGACTACTTGGAAATGCATAAGTTATGTTGCCATCATTTCTATCTATAATATCTTCCCATTGCTTTTTTGAGAAAAATGTTTGTTCACTTTCTTTTCTTTCATCTTCAAATCCTATCAATCCATCCTTGAATTCCATTGATGTTAATAACATATAACTCATTTTTGTTTCCTCTAATATAATCAATGTCCCAGAATCTACTAATAGATTTTTTAAGTTTTTTATAACGAAATCTATATTTCTAGAATTGTGTAATACATTTGCACATAGTATTAAATCAAATGAGAACGCATCTAGACCCTGCTTATAAAAATCTTCATTTATATCAAATATTTTGTATTTTATCCAATCATATTCATGAAATATGTTTTTTGCATTGTTAAAAAAGAATTCAGAAACATCAGTGAAATAATATTCAACTTTTGAATCTTTCAATTTAGTAATCACATCAATAGTTGTTCCACCTACTCCTGCTCCAACTTCTAAAACTCTAAATGGTTTATTGCTATTTTTCATTTTTTCATTATATAAATAATGTATTTCATTAGCTATAAAACCATTATTGATTCTATTTATTTTATTGTCGTGATATGATGCCAAAGCAGGTTTTAAATCCCCTTTTGGAAAAAGTAAATTTAACGGATCTTCGATTCCTGTTATTAGTTCAGGTAAAGAATCATTAGATCTTTTCAGATAAGCTAAAAAATCCTTACTGTAATTAAATTCATTTTCTACTTTATAAAAATCATTCCATAATTGTTCAAGTGTTTCTCCATTCTCTTCACCTAAATATTGGTATTGTTCCTCATCTAATTGTAATATTTTTTCTTTAACCAATACATTTAGCCATCTCTTTAATAACTTGTCTAACTTTTCAGGTACGTTTATTATTTTTTTAATCTCTTGAATATTATATTTGCTTTTTTGGTCAGTAAAAATTCCAAAATGTTGAAATGTTCCTAAAATAGACTTCAATGATACCTTGTCAGCACAATCTCCCCATTTTATTAATAAATCAAGATTCATATTCTCTAAAACACTTGATTCTAACTCTTTTAAAAACTCAATTTCATCGCAACTCAAATAAAAATCATTAGATATATAACTTTTAATTTTAGGAGTAACCACAGCATTTATTTTACCATCTAAAGATTTCCCTTTTGTATATACAACTTGTGCAGAATCTACTTTGTTATAAGAAGCAATTGCATCCTCTATTTCTGATAATTCTATTCTATATCCATGAATTTTTATTTGTCCATCTCCAGACTCTCTACCAGTAAAAATAATTAAACCATTTTTTAAATAATAACCTGTATCACCTGTTTTATATATAATTTCTCCATCTCTTGTTCTTATAAATTGTTCTTTATTTAATTTTTCATCTCCGATGTATCCCTTGGATATTCCCTTACCGCCAATATACAATCCACCTTTAACATAGTCGGGACAAGGATTTAAATCTCTGTTTAAAACGAAAAATTTTTGATTTGACATAGGGTATCCATATGGAACACTAATATCAAATTTCTCATTTTTACCTATATCATAATAGATAGACCAAATTGATGCTTCTGTAGCTCCACCCATGCTAACAAGCTTCACATTTTCAAAAATATTGTATACTCTACTTGGTAAATTTGTTGGAATCCAATCTCCCGACAACATACATAGTCTTAAATATTCACTCTTTTTTATTTTTTCAGATGCCTCTAAATAATTAACTATCAGTTGCATTTGAGCTGGCACAGAGTTCCAAATAGTTACTCTATGAAGCAACATTAAATCATAAATATACTTTGAATCATTTGTCTTCTCTGATTCTGGTAGTACTAATGTTCCCCCAATATCAAAACACCCAAATATATCATATACCGATAAATCAAAGGATAATTTTGCTAATCCCAAAAACACGTCTGCTTCTTTTATCCTATATCTTTCATTGACATCAATTATTGTATTCATAACTGCATCATGCGTTATTCTTACACCCTTAGGTTCACCAGTAGTCCCAGAAGTAAAGATTATATAAGCATCATCCATGTAATATTTTTCTAAATTTAAATCTTTCATGCTATTAAATTCACTTAAAGAAATATTGTGTAAATTTATATTTTTAAATTCAGAATTACTCAGCTCTTCATCACATGATAGAACCACTTTAACATCTGACTTTTTTAGAATCTTGTTTTTTCTATTAATTGGCTGGTCTACGTCTATTGGAACATATACAGCGCCGCTTAATACAATAGCTAGTACAGATGCAATCTGCCACTCATTTTTTTCAATATTAACTGCTATTCTATCTCCAGATTTTATTTTATTGTTTTTTAAAGCTTCCATTATCGAACTAACATACAAGCTTAATTTTCTATAAGAATAAGTATTTCCCTTGAAAATTAGAGCTGTTTTCTCTGGATTTTTATTTAGCATTTTTAAAAATCCATCTCCTAAAGTTCTTTTTGGAAATTTTCTTTGTGTTGAATTAATATCATGTCTAACTTGCAGAATATTTTCAGGTAATTCCACTGGATTTTTCAAATCTAGGATTTTATACGGATTTTTACATAGTTCCTTAATTATATTTACAAAACCTGCAAACATTTCATCCATAACAACTTGATCAAACACAAATTTTCTAATATCCCAATTTATCCTAGCTCCTGTCTTTTCTTCTGCTAACTGACAATCAATATAAACTTGAGGTGTTTGGCTGATTTTATAATTGACTTTTCGCTTTAACAATACGTCATTTTCATTTGACAGACCGACTGTGCTTGTAAAAACTAATGGCACTACAACACTCTCACCTTTTAATCTGCTAAGCATTCTTAGAACTTCAACTCCAGAAAATGAGTTATGCTCCATATCCATCCATAAATTCTTTTGCAGATTTATTATTCTATCTTTAAATGTTAATTTACTGTCTATATCTATTGCCGATACATTCACATCCGTAAAATCTCCCACTATTTCATTAATATCTTTTATATTTAAAGAACTCCTCTTAAATAAAGTGGTGTTTATGCAAAATTTATTTGTACCTGACCAGTAATATACTATTTCTGACAATACTGACATAACCACAGCCGACACAGTTACACCGATATTTTTTGACAAATCACAGAGTTTACTCCACATGTCTTCATTTAAAAAAATACTTTTTTGAATAAAAGAGCTATCTTCTATATCTACAGTCTTCAGTGTCGGTAAGAATGGTGAGTTTCCCATATTTTCTATCTTATTTTCCCAATATTTTTTATCTTCTTGGCTATTAGCACTTTTATTTTGTTTTCTCTCTTTTTCATATATAACGATATCTCTATAGCTACTAGAATTACACGCTTCTTTTTCGGGGTTATAATAAAAATCTTCTAAATCTTTCAATATGATATTCATGCTTATATAGTCAGCAACTATCATATCAACAGAAAAGTGAAGCAACGTTTTTTCATTTATTTTAGTTATTGCAATATCACACATTGGCCATTCACCAATTTTATACTGTTTGTTAGCTAATTTCTCCCTCAAATCTAATTCTTTTTCATCTATTGAAAAATTCTCTTCAATTTCAACAAATGGTACATCCTTTTGCACTTTTTGTTTACCATTCTTATATATGATTGCTCTAAGCATATCATGCTTTTTTATGACTTTATTCCATGCTATCTCTATTTTGTCCTTATCTAAAAGCTCGTTATATTCAATTTCCATATACCCATGGCAACCCACACCACCCAATTCAAATGCTGTATTCCTTCCCAATAAATATGAACTCTGTATTTCTGTTAAATCAAATTCCTCATAACGATTTATTTCGTCTCTTTTAAAATATATGTTTTTTTCTTTATCCAAATATTCTAAAAGCATTGATTTATTAATCTTAAGTTGTTTTTTTAATTCATCTGTTAAGCTTCCCTTTGGTGCTCTAAATTTTACGTTACTACCCTCTTTCCAAACAACTATATTTTTATTGTTTAAAATATCTAGTAATTCTGTTATACTCATTAGATCCATCCTTTCTTTTACTAAATTGAATAAACTTCTATATCTTCAAGAATTTCATCAATCTTATCCGATATTCTTTCTATTGTTAGATTTGTAAATATTAAGTTCATTGAAATTTGGTTTTCTAATTTAAAAACTCTTTTAATTTCATTGATTATACCCATAGCTTTTAAGCTATCACCTCCAATTTTAAAATAATTATCATAAATAGATATTTCTCTTATATCTAGATGCTTTTTCCATATATCAATCATTTTGTTTTGTGTTACTGTTAGATTTGTTGTGTAAACTCTCGACTTTTCACCTAAAGGTACATCCATGCTTTGAAGCTTATTATAATTAAAATTACACTTTTTATACTCTCTATATTGTAAATAATTATTTGAATTTTCATTTGTTGCAATCCAATCATCATATTTAGTTAGTCTTAAAAGTTGTTCTTCTAAAGAATTTAACATGTCATCTAACATTTTTTCAGGGAAAATTTCATCTACACTGTCCCAACATAAAATCAAATCTCCATCTTTTATATAAGATTGGAAATCTAACCATACTCCTGGAGTTTGTGAAACCATATATGTAATTTTGCCCAAAGCTTTCTTTGACATTTCAGTCTCTAGTGGATAGTCTATGTTGCACGCAAAAATTACAGGTGCTACATTAATGCTTGTACCCTGTGATTTTGATATATCTCTTTGAACTTGAACTCCACTATAAGATGAATGACTAGCATTGTCTATAAAGGTTTTGCTTATTCTATTCAAAGTTTCTAGGAAAGAAGTATCATTTTTTCTTTCATGCTCTACTAATAAGATATTTGTAAAGTCTGCTACCATGGCTTTTAAGTTTTCGTTTGAAAGATCTCTATTAAATAATGGTAAGTTTATAAAAAACTTATCTTGGTTAGTCCATCTTTCTAGAATTAAAGCATATGCAGTTAATAAAACCATTGATGGTGTAGATTTATAACTTGCTGCAAGCTCTTTTATTTTGCTCCATTTATCTTTTTCAATAACTCGTTTCCTTCTAGTAAATCTCGTTTCTTTAATTTGTTCAGGAGCTTTCTTTAATGGTAAATTAGGTCTTTCTATCTCAAATGAGTCTATTTTTTCTTTCCAAAACTCTTGGTCTTTTTTATAAATTTCAGAGTCTACTTCAAGATTGTTTATATAGTCTTTAAATGTATAATTAATCAGATTATCTAATTCTTTTCCTAAATAAATTTCCCCTAATTCTTTTAAAAGAATACTCATGCTCATAACATCGGCAACAAGTAAATCTAAATCAAAGAAAATTTTATTTCTATTATGTGACAAGTTTGCAAGTTTTAATCCTGCGACTTCTCCCATTTCCACTCTAAGTTTTCTATGTGATAAATTTTCTCGTATTTCATCTAATCTGATTTTTCTTTCTTTTTCATCTAAATTAGATAAGTCAAAAACTTCAATTTCTTCACTAAAAGGTTTATCTAATATTTCTTGCTTTCCATCTTCTGTGAATCTTGCTCTGAGCATTGGATGTCTATATTGAAGTTTATTCCACGCATCATTCAATCTTTTATAATCTATATCTTTTCCATCTATTTCAATATAGGCATGACAACCCACTCCACCTAGAGTTTGATCATCACTTCTGCCTATAAAATAAGAATATTGAACATCTGTAAGATTGAATGAATCTTTGCCATCATTTGATTTCTTATTATCTTTTGAATGCTTCTTAATAGTTTTCGAATTAGCTACTAGGTCAAACCATGAATTAAGTGTAGGCTTCTCAATGAGCTTTGCGAAGGATATTCTAAGTCCTTCTTTTTTAAGAATTCCTGAAAGTTGCATTACTTGCATGGAACTTAAGCCTTTTTCTATTAAATTGTCATTTTCTTTTATGTCTGATTTCTTCAAGGTATCTTTTAACCATTTTTCAATTATTAGTTTAATTTCTTTTCTCGCATCAAATTCCATGTTCTGCTCCTTTCACTCTATTCTTTTTAATTTATTTCTATCAATTTTCCCCAAAGCAGTTAGCGGCCATGAATCTATATATTTTATAGAATCTGGTAATTTAAATTCCGCTACATTCTTATTCGCTAGAAATGTCCTGATATCTTCTAATGAGAGTTCGTCCTTCTCATCTTTTAATATGAATACTCCTATTTTTTCTCCCAAAAGTTCATCAGGTACTCCTACAACTTGAACATCCCCTATATTCTCATTAGATAGTAAAATATCTTCAATTTCAGAAGGGGTGATTTTTTCTCCAGCCCTATTTATTGTTTCTGAAATTCTTCCAACTACCTGATAATTCCCATCTTTTAGTTTCCTTGCCTTATCTCCAGTTTTGAAATATAAATCTTTTTCTATACATCTTTTATTTACTTCTGGGAGCTTATAATAGCCATAAATTGTGTAAGAGCCTCTAACTATAAGTTCTCCGTAATCTTCATCTTTGACTTCTTCTCCATCTTCATCAACTATTAACAATTCATCAAACTCACTTATAGGTTTACCTTGAGTTGTAAATATAGTTTTACTATCATCATCTAAAGAAGTTGTCATAATCAGACCTTCAGCTATTCCGAAAATTTGTTGTAGTTTGCAACCAAATTCTTTTTCTATTTTTTCTGCAAGCTTTTCTTCTAAAACCGAACCTCCAACTTGAAGAACCTTTAATGATGATATGTCATAATCATCTACCTTTATAAAATCTATACATATATTTGCCATAGCAGGAACTAAGCCCGTTATAGTAACCTTTTCTTCTTCAATTAAAGGCAAGATTTCATCTGGGCTTGTTACTGGGCATAAAACAACTTTGCCGCCTATAAAAAATGTTCCTAATATCCCTGGGCAACATAAAGGAAAGTTGTGAGCAATAGGAAGAGAGGCTAGATAAATACTGTCTTGATCCATTTTACATCTCTTTGCAGTTTCTTTTGCTACATAGATATAATCGCAGTGTCTCCTTGGTATCAATTTGGGTATACCAGTTGTGCCTCCTGATAAAAGTAATAATCCTATTTCTTTATAGTCAACATCTATATGTTGATATATATAATCTTTATCATTGAGATTGTAAAAATTTTTATATCCTTGATTATCCCCAAGAATATAAACTTCAAAATCTATATTTAATTCTTCTCTTACTTCTCTAATCATATCCACATATGAAAAGCCAAGATATTTATCCTTAGCTATATATGCTTTTGCCCCTGATTTTTCTAATATTCCCTTTATTTCATTTTTCCTATGAGCTGGAAGTGATAATACTGGAATCACACCAATCTTAAACATGGCAAAAAGGATAATAACAAATTCGTGACAATTAGGAAGTTGAAGAACGATTCTATCCCCCTTTTTAAATCCAGCTTTCAATAAACCATTGGCATAATGGCAAGCTTTTCTATTTAATTCTTGATATGAAAGTTCAACGACTCCATCTACTAAGGCAATCTTATCCCTATATTTTTTAGCACAATCTTCAATAAATTCTCCTAAAGTCATATGCGGCCATACTTGTTCATCATAAAATTTTTCCAATTTTTCTTTTAATTCAATGTTCATTAATTCTCCTCCAAGCATATTGCCCCGACATATTTGTCGTCATGGTTCAATGACTTTAATCTGCTTATTGTATTCCTTTTACTATCATTAATTTTTATAAATTCATTTTCCAAAGAAATTATTTCAATCTCTTTTAAATTTCTTATAAGACCAATACCATCACATTTAAGATAGGCTTCTTTTGCAGTCCAATATCTATAGAAACTTATTATATTGTTATCTATATTTATAATTTCATCTCTAGTAAAACAGTTTTCTAATATATCTTTAAACTCAAATTTAAAATTTATTTTTTCAACATCTATCCCTACTTCTCTTTTAGAAAAAGCTAACAAGACTAATCCTTCAGTGTGTGAGATGTTAAACTTTAATCCTATAGTGTTTTCTAGGTAAGGCTTATTGTTTTTATCTCGTTTGACTATTAAATCATTAATTCCTTTTTCTAGTAAACCTTTTAGGGATAAATTAAGTATTGCCCTTGATACTAGATAATTAATTTTTGCTATTTCTGATTTATAATCCTTTGATTTTATTATCTCCTCTTCAGTTAAATAAGAAAGTAATTTTTCTTCTAATAATTTGTCTGTATAAGCCTTAATTAGTATTAAATCATTATTAGATAATTTAGCTTTTAAATTTTCTAAAGTAAGAAAATCTTTAGTATTTCTTGTCTCATATTCTTCAATTTTCATTTACTTTTATAAACTCTTTTATCTCTTTAATGACACTTTCAGGAGATGTATTGACAAACATATGCTTGCCATCGATATATCTATAAGCGAATTCTTTTGTGGTATAATCTTGCCATTTTATAAGTTCATCTAAGGTCATTTCTTGATCTTTATCTCCCATAAAACCTAGTATAGGTGATTCTAATTTCTCAAACTTTGTGTCTTGATAGTCTTCATCTATTACAAAATCTGCCCTAAGCGTTGGTAAGAAAATGGAAATTAAATCCTTATTAGCTAGAATTTCTTTTGGTGTTCCTTCATATCTTCTCAAGCCTTCTATAAATCCGTCATCGTCAAGATGATAAATTGGATGAGGTTCTTTATATAATGGAGCACGCCCTCCTGATATAATTATTCCTCTTGGATTTATGTAATCCGAATTTTTAATTCTTAATGCTAATTCATAGACTATTTTTGTTCCCATACTGTGTCCAAATAAATGATAAGGTTTTCTAAAATCAAAATTTTCTTTCATGTCTTCAAATAAACTATCCACTAAGATGTTAATGTCACTTATAGCCTTTTCAGAAAACCTGTTTTCTCTTCCTGGATACTGGGCAACAAATAATTTTATATCTTCAAACTCATCTTTCCATTTTCTAAAGGCAGACACTCCACCACCTGCAAATGGAAATATAAAAAGATTTGCTATTATATTATTTTCATTAATTTCTTTATTTAGTATTTCAAAGTTTTTTGACATAAATTCACCTTTTTATTTGTTTTCTGTTAGTATCGGCTAACTCAAAATTATTATATACTATTTGATAGCTTTTATCAATAGCTTTAAGATGCTTTTGAAAAAATAATTTTAAAGATAAAAATAGCATAGATATCTCATTATGCGAGCCATCTATGCTATTTATTATAAATTGTAATCAAAATGTTTTTTTAATTTTTCAAAAGTTTCATCAGAAATAACATGCTCTATAAGACAAGCTTCATTTTCAGATTTTTCTGCATCTATTCCAAGTCTTATAAATACATCCGTCAAATATTTATGCCTTGTATACATTTTTTTGCAAAATGTTTTTGACTCCTCTGTTAAACGAATTATTTTATCTTCACCATAAATAATCAGCCCTTTATTTTCAAGTTTTTTTAACATTCTTGTAACAGTAGGTCTTTTATACTCTAAGTAATTAGCAAGATCCATGTTTCTTACTTCATCTTTTCCCAAAGATAAAATATATATAGCTTCTAAATAATTTTCCTCTGCAAATTCTCTGTGTAGAATGGATTACCCCTCCCTTAAAAATAAAAATAATTACATCCAAATTTAGTAAATACGAAATTAAAGAACTTAAAAAATGATTTCCTTAATTTTTATACTATCTCATTATACTTATAAAAATCCCTATTTAAAAGTAAATTTTGCAATATTCCTCTAGGTTTGTCATATATTGTTTATTAACTTCAATAGATGCGGTAACTTAATAAAATTTAATAAACACTTAACGCTTATAACTCTAATAGACCAAGCACATAAAAGAATCCATTTCATCCCTAATATCTATAATTTTATCATAGATGATTAGGTTCATTTTTAAGAACTATGCTTAAAGCTGTTCTTATACTATTAGTATATGAGCAAGCACAGTAAGTGCATATGCACTTACTAAAAATGGAATAAAAATACTACGAATATATCGCTTATTTTTTCCATTTTACTTGTTGGGGAATATCCCCAAACCCCTAAATTTATAATAATTAAATTCAGCAACAAACGCTTATAATAGCTTAAACGTAAACTTGAATATTATCTCAAAAAGTGATAAAATATCAATAATAAAAATTTAAATCAGGAGATTCCCAAACGAAATATATAGAATAAATTAAACCTGTAAGTCAAGTTATCCTACTTGAATTTACAGGTTTTTCTTTTTTATTTCGATTAATAAATTTATTAGGAAGAGGAGCTTCAAGGAAGTTTACTACGAGCTCTATCTATATAATTATTATCACATAATAAAGAGGGATTGAGAACAAAATGTAGTATTTATTATTACAACTACAATATACGAGGAGGTTAAATTATGACAAGTAGATTTAGAAATAACGGAATCTATTTAATGTTATCTGATGAGGAGTTAGAATTGCTAAATGAAAAATATAAAGCATCTAAGTGTAAAACTCTTAGGCAATTTATTATGAAATGTATTTTAGAAAAAGATATTTATGTATTAGATATGGATGTCTTTCGTGAAATGTCAACAAATATAAGTCGTACTTCAAATAATATAAATCAAATTACTAAAAGGGTAAATACTACATCAATTATATATAAAGATGATGTAGAAGATTTAAAAAGCTTATTAGAAAATCAGGCAAAAGATATTTTCTCTATACGTAAAAAAATATACTCTCTTACTAATTCTAATAGCATAAATACTGAGAAAGAATAATGGCAATCACTAAAATTCATCCTATAAAATCCACTTTAAAAGCAGCACTTGATTATATTATGAATAGTGATAAAACAGATGGAAAAATTCTAATTTCCTCCCTAAACTGTAACCCTATAACTGCTCATTTAGAATTTGAACAAACAAAAATAGAATGTAATTCTAAAGCAAAAGTTTTTGCAAGACATTTAATTCAATCTTTTTTCCCCGGAGAAACTACTGCTGAAGAGGCTCATCAAATAGGTTTAGAACTATGCGATAAAATCTTAAAAGGAAAGTATGAATATGTTCTTACTACCCATATAGATAAGGGGCATATTCACAACCATATACTATTTAATAACGTTTCTTTTGAAACTGGTAAAGCATATCAAAGTAACAAAAAAACTTACCACCAAATTAGAAATCATAGTGATGATTTATGTAGAAAGTATAAGCTATCAGTTATAGATGAAGATTATGTAAAATTTAAGGAAAAGTATAAAACCAATGGTAAATCCTACAAAGAATATATTGAATTTAAGAAAGGAAAATCTTGGAAACATAAACTTCAAATCGCTATTGATCATACTATTATTAAAGCAAATAGCTATGAGAATTTCTTAAAGCTTATGGAAGAATATGGCTATGAAATTAAACTTGGAAAATATCTTTCTTTCAGACATAAAAAACAAGGAGAAAAAGGGCGATTCATTCGTTCGAGGGAAACTACTCTTGGAAAAGATTATACAAAAGAGAAAATAAAAGAGAGAATTGAAAATAAGGTAAATGAAAATTACAAAAATAGTGAAGTACATTATTCTAAAAAATCTTACAAGAAATTTGATAATATAATAGACATAGAAAGCAATGAAAAGGTTAAATCTTCTAAAGGTTATGAAATATGGGCTAGAAAACATAATATGAATACTATGGCGAAGACCTTAAATCAGCTTAGAAAATACGGGCTATCATCTAGTATGGATTTGGAAAATAAACTCCAAGAGGAGGCTATTAATAGGCAAGAAATCCTAAATGAAATTAAGGATATAGAAAAAGTTATGAGCGAAATTTACACAGCTATTGAAGACATTAACACTATAAAAATAAATGAGGTTATCTATAAAACCTATAAAGAAAACACAAATGATAAAGATTTTTATAGTGAATATAAGCCTCAAATTATCGCATATAAAAAAGCAATAAATACTTTAGAAAAGTGTCAATATAAAAATCTAAGTATAAAAGAGTTGTCAAAATTATATGATGAATACAAAAATAAAAAAGATATTCTTATGGATGACTACGCCAACGAGAATATATTGATAAATGAATTGACTCAACTAAGAAAGAATACTGATAAGTATATTTATAATGAATTGTATAAGTAAGGATCTGGTGAATCAGCTTCTTCGGATAGATTTTGAGCTGATATTTTTTCAATATAACCCATCATTTTTCCTTAAAGACAACCAATAAAAAAATACAGGAGGCAGACTAAAACCTGCCCCCTATAATCTTTTACCTTTCTATGCTTTTATCATTTTTCTTCTTTTCATCCACTTTCATATCCCCTTTAGTCTTAAATTCCTTTAATTTCCCTAGTGTTGATGCTTTTGCTTTAGTATGCTCTTTAGCTTTTAATAACTTTGCAGAGTATACTTTTAGACTTGTGTATTCCTTATTATCCTTCCCCATACTTTTCTTTTCTTTGCCAAATAGGTGTACAAAATCTCCTTTTTTCAAATTTTTTACTTGATTGATTTTGTCATTATAGGCGTAGCAGCTGATGAATTTTGCATTTCCTTTCTTGTCATTTTCAGCAATAGAAAAGGAGGCTACTTTAAAGTCCCTCCCATCTTTTGATTTTAAATCTTTAATTTCTATATCAGTTGCTATATTTCCATCTATATTTAATGTATCCTTTTCTTTATTATCTATATCTTTCATTTCTTTATCTCCTTGTTCTTGATTAACTTCTAAATTTTCTTTTAACTCTTCTTCGTCTATATATTCAATAAACTTTTCATCAATAAGCCCCATAACTGAATCGTTCATATAATTATCATAGGCATTATTAAGAACATTTTCATTTTCTACTCCTGTTTCAAGAGATATAATACCTTTTACAAATTCTTTATGATTATATTCTGCTAAAAAATCTATTGTATTTTTCATGCTTTCAAAATTTGTATTTTCCATATTTGCTATTGTTTTTATATCACTTGCGTATCTAACAGAATCCCATTCATACTTTCCACTTTCTTTGTTAAACTCTACTCCTGTGGCTAAAATAAATTGCTTCCCGTCAAATAAGGTAGCTTGATTATCTTTCACATCCAATACCATAGTGTCTCCAAATTCAGTTTCAATTACATTTCCCTTTTTTATATTCATTTTTATTCCTCCATTTCTATTTTTATCTTTCTTATCTGTTAAATCTTTTATTTCTTCTTCCTTTCCATCACTAATAATAAAATGTTTTATTTCTTCAACTGTTGGATCATCAATTGTAGTCTGAATAAATTCAACTAATTTATCTTCTGAATCGGCAAAATTTTTAATTCCATATTCAACTATATTGTTAATTATTCTCTGAGTAGCACCATCAAAAGAAAAATTTTCTCGAATAAATTCATTAAATCTATCTCTATCAAATTCCATATTCTTTGTCCTCTAATAATCTCATTTAAAGTTTTATCTGCCACATGGTTCACTATTATTTATTTCTTTTATATTATTATTTACTGCTAAATTCCCCTTATATTCCTTTAATCTATCCATAATAGATGTTTTTTCTTTCCTTTCAAAATCTCCTATTTCCTGCACTTTACTATCTCTAAAGTCAGCATCATTTCTATCTATTATTCCATCTAAATCCATATCTTTAGATAATGGGTCATAGAAGTTGCCATCATCATCTATTTCAAATCCCATTACTTCTCTCAGTTTTTCTTCATTTACTGATACAAGCTCACTAAAATCCCAAAAGCCAATAGATGTCTTTATCTGTACTAGCTCTTTTAAATCACTTGCATCTAAGGGATCATAGGTGTATTGAAAGCTGTCAATTAGATTCTTATCTACATAGGTGTTCATCTTGTAATTTATTAAATCTAAACTTACTTGTATTTCATGTTTTTCATCTGGTGTAGTTGTATAAGCTATTCCTATATCTGTTAAGTCAGGAAATATAGTATCAAAGTCCTCTAACCTGTTTTCTTCATCATATTCTCTGTTAAGGAAGTCTATCAATTCTTCCTTTACTTCTTCTAGTAATGGATTATCTTGGCTTATATCTTCACTTTTTCCCATATCTAGTAAATTATTTACTTCTGCAAGTCTTAGTGTCTTATCCTTTAAAAGTTCAGCTTGTGGAAATGTCTTTTGTATTTCAATTTTAGCTGTTTGAAATTGCTCTTCTGTATCTTTTAGTTTTGAAATTGTATTTTCTAATCTTTCTGGTAATTTATCCAATACATTATCCATTCTTGTTATATTACCTATTTCATCTGTTCCAAACTCTCCTCTATATTCTCCCTTACCTTTTAATATAAAGTTATATTTATTGAAAAAAGAATCATATTTTATGGATAAATCAAAATTTCTATATTCACCTATTTTTTCTCCATCTTTATCCATTTCCCTATATATTTTAACTCCCTTAATTTTGTTCAACAAAAACTCTCCAGCTATTTTCTTATCTATATACTTCTTTCCGTCAATAATTAGAGAGGTAAATTTATTATCTTCTTTTAAATTTTTATCCAATTCTCTATAAGGCTCAACATTTTTAATATCTTCCTTTAAGTTCTCTATCCTTTCTTTTAATCTTTCTATTTCCTTTGGATAAAATTTAACTACTTTATCTTCCAGCTTGTAAAGATTTGATTTAAAATTGGACTCTAGCATTTTAAGTTTAGAAACTTCAACATCAAGGTCCATCTTCTCCTTTATTAATGGATTTCCTGTTGCAAGAGTTTTTATTTCGGCATAGTTTAATGTGGCTTCGTCTACATCTTCTGCAACTCTTACAGGAGTCTTTGACGTCATAATTTGGGAAATATATTTTTGTTTATTCTCTAAGGTTTGGAATAGGTAGGCATCAAAAGTATTTTCTGTTACATATCTAAATATATGGACTTCCTTATTCTCATTTCCCTGCCTCACAATCCTGCCTGCCCTTTGAGAAAGATCAGCAGGTCTCCATGGTATATCAAGATCGTGAATTGCAATTAGTTTGTCTTGGGCATTAGTACCTGCTCCCATTTTCTGTGTTGAACCAAGTAAGACTCTTATTTCTCCCTTTCTTACCTTATCAAAGATAGCGTCTTTTTCCATATTGTTTTTTGCCTTATGAATAAATTCTATTTCATTTTCAGGTACTCCCATATCTATAAGTTTTGTTTTAATATCATCATAGATATTAAAATCATTACTTGGTGTAGACATATCACAAAATATTAATTGAGCAGATTTTTTATCTTTATATTTATCCCAAATGCTAAATACATTTTTTATACAGGTATTCACCTTACTATTAGGATCATCAGGAAGTAAAGGATTGATTAATCTTTGATCTAATGCCATCTTCTTCCCATCATTTGTAATCAAAAGCATATTATCAACGCTTGCGTCCACTTCCTTATTTCTAACCTTATCTGCTCTCTCGGAAAAAGTTTCAAGAATTTCTTTTTGTTCTTCGGTAGGCTTTGTTTTTATAGTTTCATAATGGGCAATTGGTGTAGGAAGATTTAAAACATCAGCTGTTTTAATATCCATAAATCCTTTTACAGTATTCATAAGTTCAGGAAGATTATAAAATTTTGCAAATCTGGTTTTGCTCCTATAACCATTACCCTCAGGATTTAATTCTATTGCCGTTATTGTTTCTCCAAAAGTAGACGCCCAAGAATCGAAATGTTGCAATTTCATCTTTTTTAATTCATCATACTGTAAATATCTCTGCATGGTATAAAGTTCAGCCATACTGTTGCTTACTGGTGTACCTGTGGCAAATACTAATCCTTTATTATTAGTAATTTCATCCATATAGCGGCATTTCATAAGCATATCTGATGATTTTTGTGAATCTGTAGAAGTAATTCCTGCTACATTCCTCATTTTAGAAAATAGATAGAGGTTTTTGTATGCGTGGGCTTCATCTACAAATAACTTATCTACTCCCAGTTCCTCAAAGGTTACAACGTCATCTTTCTTATAATCAGCATTTAGTTTTTCTAACTTTGTCTCTAATTTTTTCTTTGTTTTTTCTAATTGCTTTACAGTAAATCTTTGATCCCTTTCTCTTTTGTATTCATCTATATAGTCAATTATTTCATCAATTTGACCTTGCAATTCATATTCTTGTCTTTCTTTTGATATAGGAATTTTTTCAAATTGACTGTGCCCTATAATAACAGCATCAAAACTTCCTGTAGCAATACGACTACAAAATCTTTTTCGTTTATCTGGTGTGAAGTCTTTTTCTGTAGCACATAATACATTAGCTCCTGGATAGAGTTCATTAAATTCTCTTCCAAATTGCTCTACGATGTGGTTAGGAACAACAAACATTGACTTATTACTCATCCCAAGTCTTTTTGACTCCATGGCTATACCTATCATTTCAAAGGTTTTTCCTGCTCCTACTTCATGGGCAAGTAAAGTATTTCCACCAAACAACCCTCTTGCTATTGCATCTTTTTGATGTGCTCTTAATTCTATTTCAGGATTCATTCCTTCAAAAGTAAGATTAGATCCATCATATTCCCTTTGTCTTATGGAATTGAATCTTTCGTTATAATCTTCTACTAATCTATTTCTTCTTTCCACATCATCAAATATCCAGCTTTTAAATTCTTCTTTTATCATCTCTTGCTTACTTCTTGCAAGCATTGTTTCTTTTTGATTAAGCACAGATTTTTTCTTTCCATCACTGTCTTCTACTTGGTCAAATACCTTAGTATCTCTTAAATTTAAAGTATCTTCTATCAATTTGTAGGCATTTACCCTATTTGTACCATAGGTAAAAGAAGCAAGGTCATTGTCCCTATCAGAGCTTTTTCCTTCAACTCTATATTCTCCTGTAAAGTCAGAATACTTAATATCTATATTCCACCTTGATGAAACTGGTGTTTTCAACAAATCAAACATAAATTTTTTGTAATCTTGTTCCGGTATCCATGTTGCACCCATTCTAACTGTAATCTCACTTGCATCTAGTGCTTTAGGCATTACTTCCATTAGTTTTGCTTTTTGAAAATGTAACTTTTTTAACTCTTCTTCTAACACCTCTCTATCTGCTGAATTTTCTTCCTTTTCTAATTCTCTTTCAATATTTTTAATATAAGAGTCTACAACTTTAATTTTATCTCTTATATTTCCTGACAAGTATTCATCAGCACTTACGTAAGGTCTTGAAAAATCTCCTAGCTCATTAGCAGACTTAAATGGATTTATATCATTAGGTTCAAAGGAATCTAAATTTAAAAATATTTCTCCCTTTAATTCTTCTATTAATTTATCTCTTGTTTTTCCTGTCAATTCTTCCATATAATCAAAATTTATTTTACCTTTTTGACTAATGGAGAGTACCAGAGCATCTATTGCCCTATCTGTATGATCTATTATTACAGCTTTTTTTATAGTTCTCTTGTTAAAGATGTCAGATTTTCCTATAAAGTTGCCTTCTTTATCTAATTTCTCCAAAGTTGAAATTAAAGAAAAATTGGCATCTTCTCTAAATAACTTTTTATTGGTTTTTGAATTTAGTCTTCCATGTTTGCTATTGAAATCATCGTAGAATTTATTTAGATTTTCTTGTTCTTTTTTTATCTCTTCATCTGAATAGTCTTCTTTTTGATAGGTTATAACTTTCCTTAGACTTTCATTTAATCTTAAATATTCTTTTACCTTATCTTTATCCTTTTCGTTTAAGGATATTTTTTGCATAATTGAATTTTCTCTAAAATATATTTCATCATCCACTAAAGCAAAAGAATAGTTTTTAACACTATCATCAGCTGGTATTGTTTCTTCTCCTAAATCATCATTTATTTGAGCTTCTTCATACATACCTTGGATATTTTTAATAGCTTTTTTTAGTCCTTCTTCTAAAGAAATATCTTTATTTTCAATACATGCAAGGCTTGTCCCAAATCTTGACGGTATTTCTTCAATAGTCCCTATTACCATCTGAGGATTATCTACAAAGTATTTATTATATATTAGTCCTTTTGCATCTTTGTCTAGCTTTATCCAGTCTTCATCTATCTTTAATAGCCTATCTCTCTTTTTTAAAAAGATTATATCTGAAGTTACTTCTGTTCCAGCTACCCCTTTAAATGTAGTATTTGGTAGTCTTATTGCTCCTAAGAACTCTGCTCTTTCCGATATATATCTTCTAACATCTTCACTTTTTTTATCCATTGTTCCTGAAGATGTTATAAAAGCAATTATGCCTCCATCTCTAACCTTATCTAAAGTTTTAGCAAAAAAATAATCGTGAATTAGAAAGTTATTTCTTTCATACTCACGATCTGCTACTTTAAATTCTCCAAAAGGAATATTTCCTATGGCTACATCAAATAGGTTATTAGAAAAATTGGTTTCTTCAAATCCTTTTATTTGTATATTGGAATTAGGGTAAAGTTCTTTGGCAATTTGTCCACTAATGCTATCTAATTCAACTCCATAAAAGTTTGACTCTTTCATTTCTTCAGGTAGATTTCCTATAAATCTCCCTGTCCCAGCACTTGGTTCTAATATATTTCCTTTTTCAAAGCCAAGATTAGAAAGACTTTCATAGATAGCGTCTATAACTACTTTCGGCGTATAAAAAGCTGTTAGGGTTGATCCTCTTGCCCTATTATATTCTTCCCCAGTTAGATTTTCTTTTAAAAAATTTCTTGCATCAAGCCATTGACCTTCCTTTTCTTCATCAAATACATCGGAAAGTCCTCCCCAGCCAATATATTTTGCCAAAATTTCCTGTTCATCTTTTCTTGCACTTCTATTTTCTTTTTCTAAAGCCTTTAAGACATTTATAGCTTCAATGTTGTTTTTTAATCTCTGTGAAGGTGGTAGGTTTTCTTCTTCATTAATAATTTTATAGTTTTCTAAAGAAACTTCAGAAATCCCTTCTATATTTTCTCTATCAGTCCTTATTAAATTATTATTTTCTTTCCATTCCTTATATTCTTCTAACTTCTTATCAATAGTTTCTTTTCTATGAGTGGTTAATTTCAATGAATTACCATCTCCGTCAATTTTGTCGATTCCTTTGAGGTAAGAAAA
The DNA here is from genome assembly GCF_928097925.1 of Mediannikoviicoccus vaginalis. Taxonomy (GTDB): domain Bacteria; phylum Bacillota; class Clostridia; order Tissierellales; family Peptoniphilaceae; genus Mediannikoviicoccus; species Mediannikoviicoccus vaginalis. Next base: position 1,282,635 of record NZ_CAKMRI010000001.1, on the reverse strand, counting down.
AGGTAGAGTAAATTCCCTATAATTTTTTGGATTAGACGAACTATATACTAAAAATTCTTCCTTTTCATTATCAACTCTTACTATAAACTGATCAGCAACAAGAGAAGATTTATTATTTATTACATCAAGGCTTTTATGTAAAAGCCTTGAATTGTCTTTTTTAACTTTTTCTTCGTTATTATTGTCAATATCTTCAAAGCTAATTTGTTCTACTAATTCCTCTTTATCGATAGATTGTTTTTTACTTAATATATCTTTTTCACTAGATTTATATTCTTCTAAATCTTCCTTTCTTACAAAAATATTAGAAACAGGTCTTTCTCTACTATATATTACTTCAGTAATAACACTCTTATCTATTGTACTTAAAGCTAATCTACCCATTCCAGCTTCATTAAATTCATTTTCTTTAATTAAATATTCCTTATTTCTAAATTGAACTGGTAATCCTAAAAGACTATAATCTTCTATTTCTAACGGAATTAATTCCTCTTTTTTTATAACTTCCAAATCAAGATCTTTGTAGTCATTAAAAAGAATTATTTCGTTTCCGGTAATAAAACCATTCATTAGTCCTGTGCTATCTTCTAATTCTATAGTTTTAGGACTTGTAGTATCGTTAATGGCGGTTATAGTGTATTCTTTTCCTTTGTATCTAACACTCATACCTTCTTTAAATGGATTTTCTTCTTGCCTTGTTCTATCATTTTCTATTTGCTGATTTAAATATCCATTTAAAAGCACTTCTCTATGTTTGTCATCAAGTAAATAAGGTAAGTTACTTAATATGTCCTTATAACTTTTATATTTTATAGCTTGATTAGAATTTAAAATATACCCATTGTATCGTAAATTTTGTTTAAGAGATTTCCCCTTAACATCTAAGATTAGCTCTACCTTATACCCTTCTTTTCCATCTATAATATTTTCTGGTTTTTTTAATAATCCATCTTCTATTTTCTTTGACAGTAGTAAGTATTCTTCATTTTGAGGATCAAAATAGTATTCTCTTTTTTCTTTGATATCCTTATCTATTAACTTGGAAAGAACTTCTTTTTTATCTCTTATTTCTTCAATTTTTGATTTTTCTTCTTGAGATAAATTTATATTAAAAGTAATTTTATTTTCTTCATTTATTTGTGCTAAATTTTGATATGCTCCACTGATTTCAAGATTTTTATTAAAAACATATATATCATTATAGTAATCTGGAAATTGCTGATTAAAGCTTTGAACATCTATATCATAGCCTTCCTCAAATTTTGTAACTTTATCATCAGTAATTTCAAATAAACCTTCCCTTTCCAATTCTAATACATCATTTAAATTTGTAAGGTTTACTTCTTTCATTTTGACAGTAATTTCATCAAACAAACTGTCTATTTTTCTGCTATCCTCAAAAGATTTCCCTTTATATAAATTGTAGATCTTTCCTTGTGAGTTTTCCTTTCTTGGATAAACTCTAATTCCTGTTTCTTCTAGTTCTATATCCTTTGTTTTCTCTTTATCTACTAAAGCATAATAAAATCCTACTTTTACTGCTATTTTATCTTCTACAATCTCTTTTGTTAATTTTTCTTCTACTTCATTTCTTAATACTTCTAAAGCTTTTAAATCGCTTTCTTTAAAGGAATGTGAGAATAGTTTTAAGTCCTTATCAAAATAGGCATCATATGAATAATATATTATTTGATTATGGTTATTATCATATCCACTGGAAATATCTTTTATTTTTAAATATTTATTATCCTCTGTTCTAACTATATCTCCCACTTTTATAGAGAGTATCTCCTTATCATCTTCTATATTGTTTTCATGTGAATTATTTAAATATTCTCTATATCTATTTTCTATTCTAATAGCTAATTCTTTAACCTTATCTATTGCCTTCATATCATCCGGAAGATTTCCCTGTTTATCGGCAACTTCTCTCATGATTTTTACATATTCTCTTTGGAATACAGAGTTAAAACTTGCTAAGGTATTATTTCCTAAGTTTTCTCTTGCCTTTATAATTTCATTTTCTAAAACTTTATCCTTAACTAATACATCAAAAATTCTATCTTCAATTTGATTTATTGAAATTATTTTTTCATCTATCTTATTTCCTTCTATAGTTTGATTAAGTTCTATCTGACTTTTTCCTATTTGTTCATAAAGAAATTCAAAGTCTCTTTGGTTGATCTCATTTCCATCACCTATGTCTATCTTATAGTGATCAACTATTTTCCCATCTACTATATGGTTAAAATAGAATTTGGAATACCCCTCCCACTTATCAGTCATCTGCCCATATTCATCTTCTCCTAAGGTCTTATTATGAAGTCTTATCTTTTCATCTATTTCCCTTATTTCATCTAATAGTTCTTTAGTCAGCCTTTGTCCTGCATAATCTTTTTCTATTAGACTTGAACCCTCATTAAACTCAATTATCCAATAATCATCTTTTCTATGGCTATCTAAATCAAAACCTATATTCTCTTTATTTTTATTAGGATAAAATTCCTTAAATTCTTCAAAACCATTTACTATATCATCATCTATAACTTCTTTGTTAGAATTAACTACAATATTTGGAATATCATCATATCGACTTTGACTTTCTAAAAGGTAATATTCTCTTCCTTCTATTTCTTCCTTTTCTTTAATATAAAAAGTGTCATGTATTCCCTCAAGAATAATTCCATCGTCTAACTGGTCTAATGGTATATCTAATTGTTTTTCAAAGGCTATGGAATATATTTCTTCTTTTAAAAAATTTGGCATAAATTCATCATAAATGATAAGTTTTCCATCATCACCTATACTTGCTACAGACTGTCCTTGATAATAATATATAGAACTATTATTTGTTCTTTCTATATATACATCATTATCAGTTGGAGGCAAATCATCTTGATAATTTATATACTCCTGGCTTTCTTTTTCTGTTTTATTTATTTCCTGATCTGTTTTTTTCTTCCTATTTTCTTCAAAACTTTCTTCATCTATATATCTATTCTTTTTAATAAGGTCATTAATTCTTCTTGCAACATTAGACCAAGATAGTAGTATTTCTTTTGCATTACCTTTATTATATTTTATTCCCTTCGCATCGTGCCACTCACCACTTTCTCTTGCAGCAGATAGTGCATGAGAACTTCCACCTACGCCATATTCATTTTTCAAGAAATCTGCTTGTTCTTTTAAATCATGCTTTTCAGTAAAAAATTCATATATTCTTTTCTTTCCATCAGAAAACCCGCTTCCTCTTTTTAGGCTTTCATCTATTTCATCTTGTGTTATAAAACTCTGAATAGGTGCAATATCCTTTAAATTTGACCTATATAATTTTCTTTCTATTTCTAAATCATTGATATCATTATAGATTTTAGATAATTTATAATGATGAAATCTTAAAATATCAGGATTAATCTTATATTCTTCTAAAAATACCTCGTATTCTTTTCTGAGTTTATTTATAAAATTTTTATCTTCAAGTTTTTTCCCGAGATTTTCTTTTTCATCTGGGAAGCCTCTTCCTTTTATATCATTAAGAATCGCTAAATATCTATCCTTAGTTTCATCAGTAAGATCTCTCTTTAAATACAATAATTTTTCTGCTATTTTTTCTCTTTCATATGTCGCACTTTCTACAATCTCAACATTGCTAGCAAATTCTCCTCTATCTAATAAATTATTAATATTATTAGCTAAATCTTTCCAAGAAACTATTTGCCCTTCTCTATATCTTGCCTCATCTCCATCTTTAAAAATTGCTCCTTCCTTTCCAAACCATGCAGATATCTTTCTTCCTTCAATTTCAAGACCATTGGCTCCCCTATATATTTCTTTCAAAAAGTTTGCCTGTTCTTCTAAAGATTTACCCTTAGAAAATTCTGCTATTACTGCTAATCTTCCATCTTCATGATTTCCTCCATGTATTAAAAATGTATCTATTTCTCTTTGACTTATTGGATTTGAGAAGGATATTTGCTCTCCATGATTTTTAGCAGAAAAAAAGGAAGTAGACTCTACTTCCTCATTTTTTAGATTAGGATTATCTCCCTTTCCCCTATTTCTTGTAGGGTCATATCCATGTTCTTCTTCAATCTCAGATATTTCAGATAGTCCTCTTCTTTCAGTTCTTCTGTCAGACCCCAAGTTTCCATCATTTTGACTTCTTCCCTCGTGATAAAGTCCTCTATCTCTTTTTCCTTTGATAGAAGATGATCCATCAATGTCCCTTGCAAATACATTATCTGATAATCCTCTTCTTTGTTCTCCTTGAGAAAGTTCAATCTCATCCTTCCCCATCTGTTGAGTTTCTTTAAATCTATTTCCTTGGGAATTGCCATATTGGGTATTAGGACTTCCATGCCTTCCTCCAATTCTTCCATCTTGTATGTCCCTCCCTGTCTCTCGAAGGAATTCTCCTTGACGATTGGTGTGTAAATCCCCTCCTCCATGAGGTATTCCTTGCCTGCCAATGTTAATTTCTCTTTCATCTTCCAAGCCTCCTTTAAAATTTATTTCACCGTTTATATCAGAACTTAATTTATTATAACGCTCCTTAAGCTCTTTTGTCTGCTCCAAATCTTTTCTTTCTTGAATTTTCTCTAAAATTTCTAATCTTTTTATTTCACTTCCCAAATCAAGTAAGATATCTTTACTTATATTAGCACTTATACTTAATACTTTGTCTATGTCCGAACTTGATATTTTAGAAAGTAAAGATAAGTTTTCTTCTTTTAGCTGATATGAGACCTCCATTCTCTCGCTTATGGAAATTTTTACGGATTCTTTTAACAAATTAAAAAGGTCTACCTTTTGAATGCTTTTTAAACTTTCATCAGATAGACTTTCTAAAATTTTATTGAATTTTCCTCTAACATTACTTTCTACTAAGGCATCAATTTTATCTTCTTGGCTTAATAGAAGCTTACTATCTTTTTCTTTAAACTTATCTATCAGTTCATCTATTAAGTTTAAATGCTTTTTGCTATCATATTTCCATAACTTTACCTCAGAAATATTATGATTAATACTTACTGTTTGCCTTATGTCGAAGATATATTTTATCCTTCCACTATCTATATCTAAAAGTGGTATTCCTTTTTCGCCTCTTTTAACGCTTCTACCTATACTTTTCCAATAATCAAATTCTGCACAGGCTGTTGCTTTTGGATCCATATTGTATATAGATATTTGATGTATATATGGATACTTATAGTTATTGCCTGATACCTTTAAATATTCCTCATATTTTTTTATATCTTTCTTAAATTCTTCTTTTGCAAGATAGATTGTTCTACTTAAATCTACTATATCATATCTTGGCATTTTATCCCTCCTCATTATAGTGATAAAAATGAACTAAATTTTTATATATTTATTTATTAAACTTTATTTCTTTCTATTTTTTAAATTTCTGTAAGCAAAAGATAACTTTAACATGTCATTTACTCTATCTTTTTATTGCAATAAAAAAACGCTTAGAATTTTTTACTTTTCAAATCGCTTTAACTGCCTTTATCCTATTGCTTCCAATCCAACATTGCTTTTTCTAACTTTGAAAAATTACAATTTGCTCTTCTTATAATTCCTGTTTTCTTTTGCTTTTTGTATATTTTTTCCACCTTTATCAAGACCTTTGTTTTTATTTTCAAACAAAAAGCATATTCTTTTTGAAATAAGTCTTTATATCTAATATCCTCAAGTTCGTTAAAATCAATTCTTTCATAACAATCAGTCGGTACAGGAATCATTTTCTTAATATCCAATATAGATAATATGTGCATTTTTTCTCTATCAGAATAATATTTGTAGATATCTCCATCTATAGTAATACTATTATCGATCACTTCATAAATCAAAAAATGCTCATCAGAAACATTCTTTCATTTTTTGCGTTTTCCTTTGCAGAAGAAATTGGAATAAAAAAATAGAAAGGTTTTAACCTCTCTGTTTGCTTTAATATTTTACCTTTGGGATGTAGGTAGTGATACACCTTCTTTAATGCTCCACCTTTAACGGTAGCGGGACACCATCTTTATCTGATAAGAGTATAACGTATATTTATAGTAATGTCAAATAAGCAAATTTCCTAATGCCTACTCTTTTATCACTTATATTATACCCTATTTCTTTCATAAATCATTCCTTTCTTCATTCCTATAATTATATTCAAGTTTTTATAATCAATTTACTTATAATATTTACCTATAGTATTTTCTATTTCTTCTTCAATTTCTTTTAAAAAATTCTCTTTATATTCCTTACCCTTTGCTATATCACTTAATCTCATTTCCCATTTTGCTGTTGTCTTTGGAGATTTAAACTCATCTATAACTATAGTAACTAGATTTAATCCCTTCCTAGTTGATATTAGGTTTTTCTTTTCTCTTTTTATATAACCTTTGTATATCAAATTTTCTATTATTCCCGCTCTTGTAGCAGGAGTACCAAGTCCTTTTCTTTCAACTTCGACATCCTTAACTAATTCATCATTTCCAGCTATTTCCATAGCTTTTAAGAGTGTGTCTTCAGTGAAGTGTTTAGGTGGTTTTGTATATTTCTCTTTTATATCTTTATTTTCAATATATAAAAGATCTCCTATTTTTACATCGGGAAGTTGTATATCTTCTTTCTTCTTTGATGTATATTCTTCTAAATATTTTGTAAACCCTTCTTCTGCAATTATTTTATAAGTGTTTATAAATTCAAACCCGTCAAATTCAGCCACTATCTTTGTTGTATTTTCTACAAGTGGATATCCAAAACTTGCATAGAGTTTATTTGTTATAAGTCTATATACTTTGGCTTCGCTTTCCGGGAGATTTGAAATATCCTTATTTAATGAACTTATCGTTGGAATTATTGCATGATGATCTGTAACTTTTTCAGAATTAAAAACTACCTTAATTCTTTCTGTGTCAAAATCATTTTTTCCTATAATATTATTTACAGTGCTTTCTATCATGTCTACTGTCAAATATCTTGAATCTGTTCGTGGATAGGTAATATACTTCTTTTCATACAGGCTTTGGGCATAATCTAGGGTTTGTTTTGCACTGTATCCAAAATACTTATTACATTCTCTTTGAAGTGTTGTTAGATCAAAGGGCAGATTAGGCTTTGTAATCTTTTCTTTTTTAATTACATCGGTTATTTCAATTTTTTCTCCGATTAAATTTTTAAGCTGTTCTGCCACTATCTTATCATCAATTCTATCTGTCGACAGTGTAAATCCATTCATAGAAATCTCCACTGTATAATATTTTTCTTTTTTAAAACTATTTATCTCATCATCTCTATTCACAATCATTGATAAAGTTGGTGTTTGTACTCTGCCTACACTATAATTTTCATTATATAGACAGGAGTAAAGTCTACTTATGTTCATTCCAACAAGCCAATCAGCTATGGCACGAGCCTTAGCTGAATCAAAAAGATTATCATAATTACTTCCATCTTTTAAGTTGCTAAATCCTTCTTTTATGGAAGAGTCTTCCATTGAGGAAATCCAAAGACGTTTCATTTTCTTCTTACAATTTGCCATCATATATACAAGTCTAAAGATAGCTTCTCCTTCTCTACCAGCATCACAAGCATTAATAATGGTGTCAACTTCATTACTATTCATTAGTCTTTTAAGAATATTAAACTGTTTTTTAGTTGTCTTCGTTACCTCATACTTGTATTCTTTTGGGATAATAGGTAAATCTTCAATTCTCCACTTCTTATATCTTTCATCATACACATCAGGATTTGCCATTTGTACTAAATGCCCAACACACCATGAAACAATGTATCCATTCCCCTCATAATATCCATTATTTCTATTTTTTGCTCCTATAACTTTTGCTATTGATGCTGCAACACTTGGTTTTTCTGCGATTACTAATTTCATTTTTCCTCCTTTAATTTTTTAATAAAAAAATGAGAGATTAAATTTTCAATCCCTCATCTTTTTATAGCTCTACTGATTTTTTATTTTTTCTATAATATTTATTCCATTATCTATTACATCTTCAAACTTTATGTCTCTAGCATAAAGATTTTTCTTCGAATAAGAATTCCATCTGTATAAAAAAGCTTGATCCGTTTTTAGCATTCTCATTAAACTTATGATTTTATCTATATCAAATTCTTAATTATACAATCAATCATTTCAACTTAGCTTCCCTTATATATTAAGTTTGTGCTGTCGTTTTGTTCATCGTTTTTTATTAAAGTTCCAGAATTCTAATTGTCCTTTTCTATCGTATGTTTATAAATTTACACGATAATTAATTTTATTGTTGTCCTTAATCTACTGCTTAAATCATTGAGAAGATTAAAATTCATCTTCATCTGGAATAATTTCTGTATCTTCCTTATCTTCAAGATCATAATCCTCCCCTTCAGATTCATAATCATCTTCTAATTCATTATAATCTTGCTCCTCTTCAAAACTTTCTTCTTCATTTTTTTTATAGATTTTGAAGTAATATCCTGCACCCATTACACCAACAATAATTAAACCCATAAATAAATAAAGTCCTACTCCTGATTTCTTTTCTTCTTTCTCCTCTTTCTTCGGTTTTTCCTCCACCGGTTCTTCTTTTTTCACTACTTCTTCTTTTGGCTTTACTTCACTTTCTCCTTCAATCATATTTAGTAGATCTTGTTCTCCAACTTCTGTTAGTAATTGTACATTTTCTTGATTTTCCGAATGATCTACAATGAGGTGCATAGTTTTTCCACTCTTTGTTTGAAAGGTTAAAAATTGTCTAACATCTATTGGATTTTCCTTTTTTTCATCTCTTGATGTTTGATCTTCTACTTTCGGTGTAATATCCTGTCCATTTTTATCTACATTTTCTATAACTGTTCCTCTTGCCTTATTTTCTTTTGTAGCTAATGGATTAATTGCTTTAGTATTGCCACCTTTAACAAGTTTAGATGGCTTTTCTTTTTTATCTACTTGCTCATTTTTTATGTTATTTTCTTGTATTTTCGGCACTTCCTGATAAGGAATTTTTTGACTCTCATTAGATGGTTCATATACATCTTCATCAAATAAGCTTTCTAATTCTTTACTTTTTTCTGGCAAATAAATATCATTTGACTGATTTTTTATTTCATTTTCATTGCTCTTAGCTATGGATATGCTTGGCATACTGAATAGTAAAAGGAGTAGCACTAAGGCTACCCCTAATCTTTTTTTCTTCATAATTCTCTCCTTTTCTTACTTTATATTCTTGAAGACATAAACTGCCTTTCTGCTATTATCCCATTCTATACTTTGATCTTTTTCATCTCTTATATCCCCACAGCTTGCATTAAAAGCTTTAGCTATATTGGAAATAGATGCGTGAATTCTTCCATTTATAATTACAGGTTTAGTGTCAGAATGATAAATGTTTCCTTGACTATCTTTCATAACACCAGTATCTATATTTAATCTTAGAGTTTTTTTAGGTAAGGCTGTATTTTCTTTATTTGAAAAGATAGCCTCTCTCTTACTATCATCATATTCTACATTAAACCCAAGAGTATAAGCTGCATATCTAACAGGTAGCATAATGCGATTATCCTTAATATATGCTTTTACATCCATATACACAGTAGTTTTCTTTCCATCTTTTATAATGTTATAAAAGTTTTTGTCTACTTGGAAAACTGCAAATTCTTTTTCATCTTTAACTTGTTTTTTGCCTTGTTGGTTTTCTTGCTCTTTCATTTTGTTAAGATCAAATTGATTTAGGATATTCTTGTCATCAGCTTTCAAAAGTTCGTCCAACTTTTTATCTTGAGATTTCTTGTCTTCTTTCTTCTCTTTATTTTCTTTTTGGAGTTTTAGAATTTCATCTAATTTCTTGGATAAGTCTTGGTTTAAATTTTTGTCTTTTTCATCTTTAGCTTGTTTCTCAAGTTCTTCTTTTGCTTTTTTATTTGCTTCCTCGATTAACTTCTTTGCTTCTTCAATTTTCTTATCTAACTCTTCTTTTAGCTTTTTAATTTCTTCTTCAGAAGCTTTTTGTTTTTCTTCTAACCCTTTAATCTTCTCTTCTAATTCTTTTTTTGTATTTTCAGAAGATTCTTTTAAACTATCAATAGCCTTTTGAAGCTCTTCAATTTTCTTACAACATTCTGACTTAGAATTTTCTGTTTCTTTCTTTTTAGACTCGAGGTCTTTTATCTTAGTATCTTTTTCATCAAGAGCTTTTTCTAAGTCCTTAATTTTATTATCTTTATCCTCAATTTCTTTAGTCTTCTTTGCTAGTTCTCCTTCTAAAGACTCGAGCTTTTCTTGCATTTCTTTGATTTTATTTTCGTTTTTATCGGTCTTTTCTTTCTCAGCTTCTAACTCCCATTTTGTAGATGAATAATCTTCTTTTAGTTTTGCATTTTCATCTTGTAATCTTTTTAGTTCATCTTTAAGCTGAGTAATTTCTGCTATTAGTTCATCATTGTTAGAATTTTTAAGATCCTCAATTTCTTTATTCAATTGAGCAATCTTATTGTCTTTATCTCTAATTTCTTCTTCTAGCCTAGCTTTTTCTTGTTTTAGTTTCTCTCCATTATCTTTGCAAGATTCTAACTTTTCCTTTAACTCATCTATCTTTGATTGATCTTCTTGTTTCTTATCATTTAAGTCTTTGATCTGATTTTCTAAGTCCTTAATGGTTTTAGTTAAATCATCAATCTTATTGTCCTTTTCATCAATATCTTGCCCTGTTAAATCTGTTTGAGTATCAATGGAATATTTATTCGGATTGTATATAGTCATCTTCCCTTGATACATATCATTGTTATAATCAAATTCAAGTTCTACACTATCTACATTCTTATCAAAGACAAACTCTCCATTTTCATATTTTAATCCATTAGGAATAGATTTAAATCCTTGATTTCCATTGAAACCAAAATGATTTTCGTAAAATGGATTCTGTTTTGGTCTATATTCAACTTCTTGATTATGGAATACTCCCTTACTGTTAATATTTGGATTGCCTAATACTTTTACAGTGTGCAATTTATTTCTTGAAAAAGCATATTGTTCAATTGTCTTCACAGACTTAGGTATAGTTAATTCTTGGAGGTTATTTCTTTCAAAAGCATTATGTTCAATATTTACCAAAGTATCAGGTAAAGTCACTTTTCTAAGTCCACAATTGAAAAATGCTAAACCACCAAGATAAGTTAGACTATTTGATAGTTTTACTTCATTTATACTTGCTTCGTAAAAGGCAGCATAACCTAAATGCTTAACAGAATCAGGAATAATTACTTTATCCCAATGTTTACCACGTCCAAATTCTCTTTTATATCTAAGTTCATCATTTGAATGACTTAAAGAATAATTTCCATTTATAGATTCCGTTCCTTCAGGAAATACTAGAATATTTGTCTTTTCTTTCTTTTCTAAGCCCTTATCACTAAAGGCAATTATATTTCCCTCAGAGGAATACATAAAATCATCTTCCGTCCACTCTACCTTATAATCTGTACTTGCATATACAGGACTTACAGCCAATATATTCACTAAACTTACAAGTAGCATTATCACAGCTAAAATTCCACTGGTTATTTTTTTCATAAATTTTCCTCACTTTCATTTGTATCTTCTCTTTTAAGTTCTTGTCTTTCTCTATTTTCTTCTTCCTTATTTTTTCTAACAATAAATAAAAATTCATCAAGAGATATTTTTCGACTTCGAAATTCCTTGATGACCTCTAAATTTTCTATTTCTTCTTGTTCCTCTACTAATAACTGAAGTTCTATTTCAATTTCTTCTTTTTTCTTTCTTAAATTCTTCTGTTTTTCTATGTTTCTGATTAATTTTTTATTCATAGATTTTTACTCCTTCCCCCTTATTTTGGTCTACCAAAGGAATAAAAGTGATTTTTCCAATATCTTGAGTTTATACTGGTATATTGGATAGGATCTCCTGCATGGAGCATCATTCCATTTCCGGCATATATCCCTACGTGAGAAATTGGCGTACCGGAATTATATGTGCCTTTAAAGAAAATAATATCCCCAGGTTTTGCCTCGCTTGGAGATATTGGATTACAATAATTTTTATAAATTTGCCAAGCTGTTGTCCTTGGCATTCTTTTTACACCAGACTTTGTATAAGACCAACATACAAATCCTGAACAGTCAAAATTACTAGGTCCGCTTGCTCCAAACACATATCTTTTGCCTATGTGTTTTTCTGCTTCATTAAATAAGGCTTTGGCAGTTTCAGAATCAAAAGCAAGACCGGGATTTCCAAAGTTTGGATTGTCTATAATCTCTCCCAAGTTCCCATAGCTTGATCCAAAATATCCACTCATATTTCCCTGACTATCAAGTAAAGCTAAATAATGAGCCATATTTGTTTCATAGTTTGCAAATTCTTCTCTTGCTATTTCATCAATGCTTTTCTTTTTTATAGTTAAGGTTAGAATTCTATAGGTATATGGATTTCCTTCACTGTCATATTTTGTAATAGACTTTGAAGTATATTTTTTCTCATACATTTGATTAAATAGTTTTTTTAATTCCTTTTGTATCTCTTCAGCTGACTTAATCTCTCCATATCTTGCTGTTAAATAGCTAAAAAGCTCGTGTAGATCATGACCAACAGAATCTCCTTTTATATGATATTCATCATAATTTGGATAATTTTCTTTAATACTATCTATTTCATCTTGTAATGCATATTCATAACTTGTAAATTCATTATTAATATCCATTAAAACTTCTTCTTTTGATAGATAGCTTGTAGCTATAACATTACTTGTTAATCCTGAAGTAAGACTGCCAACATTGCTAATTCCTTGAAATAGCATAAAAAAAAGTCCTAAAATACAAAGGGCAATTAAAATTTGCTTATATCCTTTGTTTTTTAAAGCTTCCAATGTTTTCTTTCCAATATTAGCGAAAGATTTCTTTACTCTATTTACTAAACCTTCCCCGTGTTTCTTCCTAAAATCTCTCTGAAACTTCTTTTTCATAAAAAATCGATTCAGTTTATTAGAGTTTTGATAAGCTTTAGTCTTCTTCAATTCTTCAAAATTTCTTTGAAATAGAAGTTTACTTTCTTTCTTATAAATTTTTCCTTCTAAAGATTTTATTTTTCTTTGAGTTTTTAAAGGTTTTTTTCTTCTAAAATGGCTAATTTCTCTACCTACAACTTCGGTAGTTCTACTAAGCTTATAAGCAGCGTTAACACCTGCATTATCATCTTTCCCACTATATAGATAGTTTGCCGTCATAGCACTCGCAAAAGTAATAGGTTTTTCTAAACCCGCTTTTTTTGACTTTTTCTTATACTTAATTAACTCTTTTTCTTTTTTATTCTTTTTCTCATATAGTTTTGATATTTTATCTTCCTTTTTATAAAACTTATCTTTTTCACTTTTGTTATCTTTTTTAGAATGGAATTTAGTTTTATTTTTTGTATCTACCTTATTTTCTTCAGATACATTTTTAGAATCCTGTACTTCTTTTTTTGTCCTGGTGTATTCTTTCTTTGGATCAAAGTTGCTTTTCTTTATAGTATTATCAAAAGCGTCTTTTATTTGTCTTTTCTTTCCCTTGTTTTTATTAGAAATTCCACTATGATTTAAATCAAGTTCATCTACTTCAAGATTCTCATTTTTTATTACGTTTTTTTCCTGTTTGAAGATTTCTTTTTTCGTGCCTATTTTTTCTTGATTCTTTTTATTTATATTATATTTATCTTTATTTTTTTCAGATTCACTTTTGAATCCTTCAGATAGGCTATCCTGTCTAAATTTCCCACTAGAAACCTTACCCATTAGCATATCTTTTTCTTCTAAATTTCTAACTTTGCCTTTGAAATATTTGCTATTTTGTTTTTTATTAGTATTCAGGTCTTGAATTATTTTTTTATCTTCTTCATTTGCCTTATATGATAGATATTTTCTTCTAAACTTCCCATTTAAAGATTTTAATTCTACTTTTTCCCCTTTATCCTTAAACTGACTTTGAGATTGATAAAGTTTTTTAAAGGTGTTTTTTTGAAAGCTTTCTTTCCCTTTCTCACCAAGAATAGAATAACCATCCCAATTTTTTCTTTGCACATCAGAAGATGGTAAATACTTATAGTCATCTCTTGTGTCCCTATATGATACATTGCTATCACTAAAGTTCATGTCATAGCGATCTATGACACCATCATTATCTGAGTCCTGCGATAAGGGATCATATGTTGAACTTACCTCTATATTAAAATCCTTATCTTCTTCTTTTCTAAATCTCCTTATTTTTTTCTCTTGCACTCCATTAAAACTTTCACTCTCAACGTTTTTCTTCCATTTTAAATTACTATTCCCCTTGTAATTTTTTTGGGGAGAAGTGCTACTTTTTAAATTAGAGCTAGTTGAATTTGGTCTATCATTAAAATCTTCTTTAAAGTTACTTAGCCTGTATTCTGTTTCTTGCCCGTAATATTCACCATATCTACTTTCCTCATTTTCTTCCATTTTTCTATGCTGCTGTTGCGAATATTCTGGCTGATATTCATTATGATAGGAGGCTTCTGCAAATTTTTCCTCATGGTTTTTTCTTTGTCTTCTTCCTCTATTTGACTTATCTTTTTCGTTGAGTAAATCCTGACTATTTTCTTGCAAATGAGATGAATAATATTTAGAGTTTTCATCATTATTGTCTATGTTATTCCTGCTTTTTACTTTATTAATTTCTTTTTTTGAAAAATCTGATTTTCTCTCTGTACTACTGAATTTTTCATTGCTTTCTTCTTTCTTTTCTGATATAAGTTTGGTCTTTGGTACATCTCTTGGGTTTACTTTCCCTTTCTTTTTCATATATACCTCCTATTTCATATTTTTCTCTATCCTTTCTTTAGCTATTTGACAGTAGTCTTTGTTTATGTCAATTCCAATATATTCTCTGTCCATCCTAATAGCTACCATTCCAACAGTTCCTGAACCCATAAAGGGATCAAGAATTAAGCCTTTTTTAGGACATCCTGCTTTTATACAAAGTTCTACCAGTTTTGGTGGAAATACCGCATAGTGTTTTCCTTTAAACGCACTGGTGTTAATAGTCCAAATATCTCTATTGTTTCTAAACTTAGGGACATTATCTCCTATATATTCTCCATACTCTCTTGCTTCATTTATGCTCTGTCTTTTAGCTCCTGTGCCTTCTTGTAAATACTTATTATCTTTTCCTCTTGCCCTCATATATCTTTTCTTGCTTATTTCTTTTATTGGTTCTTTCATAGCGTCAAAGTTATAGAAATACTTTCTTGCTTTTGATAGTAGGAAGATATGTTCATAAGACCTTGATGGTCTATCCCTACAAGACTCAGGCATGGCATTTTCCTTATGCCAAATAATATCGCTTCTTAAATACCAACCATCCTCTCTTAATTTTAAAGCTAGTTGCCAAGGTATCCCCATTAAGTCTTTTGCCTTGTAGCCACTGAGTTTTTCTGTAATAGACTCTTTTTGACCACTTCTTCCTTCTATGTTTTTAGGATCTTTATATTCTTTTTTGCTTCTTGTACCTGCATAAGAATCTCCAATAACTACCCAAAGTGTTCCTTCTTTTTTTAATACTCTTTTTACTTCTCTAAAGACTTCAATTAATTTATTTAAATATTCCTCTGGACTTTCTTCTCTTCCAATTTGTCCTTCTGCTTTATAATCTCTAAGTCCATAATATGGAGGAGATGTAATACAGCAATCAAATGTTTTATCTGGAAATTCCTTTAGAGCAGAAATTGCATCTAAATTAATAATATAATTAGTTTTTAACTTCTCTATGTCTATCAATTTCTATCCCTTCCTTTAATTCTTCTGGTTTAGTTGTCATTAACTTATACAATTTTGTATCTTTAGGAAATCTATCTACAAAAGGTACTATTGTGTTTCCGTAGAATAGTAATCCCTCTCCCTCATTGGAATTTGTGACGTAAGATAACTGATAAAGAGATATATTTAACTTGTTAGCTAAAATTTCCCTATCACCACTAGCTTGATTAAGCATTAAGATAAAATCTGTATTATCAAATATATTTTCTATTTCGGGACTGGCTAAAAGGTCCTTTACATTTTGTGTTAATCCTGTTGGAATCCCGCCCCATTTTCTAAATCTCTTCCAAATTTCTATGGAATATGAGGCTGTTTGTTCTTCTCTTAAAAGCAAATGGAATTCGTCACAGTAATATCTGGTTTCCTTCTTATTTCTATTAATAGTTACTCTATTCCACACTTGATCTTGAACAATTAACATACCTATTTTTCTAAGTTGCTTTCCTAATTCCTTAATGTCATAACAAAGAATTCTATTTCCTGTATCTACATTAGTCCTATGGTTAAATACATTGAGGCTGCCTTTGACATAAATTTCCATTTCTACAGCTAATTTTTTCCCTACATTTTCTTCTTGTTTTAAAAGTAAATTATATAAATCTTCTAAAATTGGCATATTTTCAGAAATTGGATTGTCGAAGTAATCCTTATATAATATTGGAAGACATCTATCAATTACTGAAGTTTCTTCTGCACTTAATCCTTCCTTTCCTACTACAAGTTCAAACAGTGAAAGAATAAAATCAGACTTTAAAGATAAGGGATTGTCTTCATCGGCATAGTCTACATTTATATCCAACGGGTTTATATAATCCTTACTTGTTGGCGATATTTTTATAACTTCTCCACCTAGTGCCTTAGTTAAATTTCCATACTCCCCTTCCGGATCACATATAATGATGTCATCTTGTGTGATTAAAAAAGCATTGGTAATTTCTCTTTTAGCCGAAAAAGATTTACCACTACCAGGCGTTCCAAGTATTAAACCGTTTGGATTCTTTAAAAGCTTTCTATCTGTCATAATGATGTTACGACTTAAAGCATTTAAGCCGTAGTATAAGCTCTCTCCTTCTAAGCACAACTCTTCTGTTGTAAAAGGAATAAAGACTGCTGTAGAGCTAGTTGTAAGTCCTCTTTTTATTTCGATTTCATTTTTTCCAAGTGGTAGGGAGGAAATTAGTCCTTGTTCCTGTCTATAGTTAAGATTTTTCAATACACAATTATGCCTACCTGCTATTGAATTTAGTTGAAAGATTATATTACTCAATTTCTTTCTACTTTTTTCCATATTTGTAAACAAAATAGTTATGACAAACATTCTCTCATTATGATTTTGAAGTTCTACCAATAGTTTCTTAGCATCATTACCATAGGTAATTAAATCGCTTGGAAGAATATCAATATCATATCCTGATCTTATAGCCTTCTTATTTTCTTCAATTTTCATTTTATCCAAGTCCGTTATTTTTCTTTTAATCATCTTTATAGCTTCTGTTTGATCAATGGAATTTATATGAAATGTTACAATCATATTTTCTTCAACCCCTAAAAATTCTGATAATAATCTATCTGATAATTCAGGTGCTAGAATTTGCAGAAAGTTTACTTCTCCAAAGTATTCTCCAATTTTAAATTGATTGTGAGATGAAAAGTTAAATGATGCTGGTACTATATAATCCTTAGTAGATAGTCCACTATATTTTAGGTCTTCAAAGGAAAAAACAAAATTCTTATTCGGATTTAAGATATCGTGAATAACCTTTAACCTTTCATATCCACTTAATACATAAGCTTTTACTCCCATCTGCTTAAAGTTATTTAATATATCCATTTCCATTCTTTCAAGTCTTGTAGTTGCCTCTTTTAAATCTTGTGCTTGTAAGCTAAAGGTGATATACATATATTTAGTAAGTCCATTATTTCCTTTTTGACTCTGATTTTTTAGCATTTCCCTGTACTCTTTTCGTATTTCATTATATGAATCGTTTCTATCCGGAACATTGATGTTTTTTTCTACTTCTTCATTTTTTCCTATGCGATTAATATATGAAAGTTCTATATCAACACTTGGATCAAAATAGTTTAAAAAACTTGAAAATTCATTAAATATACTTTCCTTATCTTCTTCTGTTGAAAGCTGGTAGTTAATATCTAAAAAACGTATCATTTTATTAAATTTGTTCTTCTCAACTTGGCAAATCCCATTTCTCAACATTCTTAAATAAGGGATTGTTTCCTGAACGCTCTTTTTCTTCTTCCCACCAAAAAAGGAAAGCCTCTTTTTGGGCTTTCCTTTTTCTTTAGAAATATTTGCTTTTTTCATCTTTTTTTGACTTATACTAATGCTTTTTAAATCTTCTTTTTGTTTTTTTAAATTTCTTTTTTCTTGATTTAATTTTTTCTGTTGTTTTTTCTGTATTTGATTCATTTACTCCTTTCCTTTCTTTGTTTCTTTATATCATAAATACATTCTGTCTTGTATATCCTTATACTTGTCTGTCTTTTCTTATCTATAATATACTTTAAATATTTTTCAAAATAGATCCCGTCCTTTTCATAAAGAGTTGCAAATATTATAGGAAAAGACACACCTATCATAATTAACATAGATAGGTCATTAGGCAGCACTTTTTTTACCATTAAATATACTGGAAAGCCTATTAGACCTGCAATTGTAAAGCCAATTAATTGTCTTTTTGTTAGATTTAGAGCTACCTTTGTTTTTACTTTTGTTAAGTCCTTTGGGACATTTACATAAGCCATTATTCTAAACCCTCTAAGTAAAAGCCATATATGTCTTCTCTGTTCAGATCTTCTAATGATTTTCCCATATTCACTGCTATTTCTAAGACTTTTTCATTCGTTTCTTCTCTATTATCTAAAACTTCCGATGTTTTTCTTATAATCATTCTATTTTGTATTTCTCTTGTAATATATCCCCCTATTAAAAGTATTGGGAGTCCTATTGTTCCAAGTGTTTTAAAATTAATTTTTTTGTCCTTTTTTCTTCTAATTTTCATCATCTTCTCCTTTTTTATTAATGAGCATTTAAAATTGATTTTGCAATACTTCCTGATTTCATCATAGTTATACCAAGTATTAAGGTGTATCCTAGTAATTCAAAAATACTTTTGTGTATGTCTGATATATTTAAAGTCTTAACAAGTACGGCATAAATTCCTACGCATATAAGTAGGAATAAACCTTGCAAGCCAAGTGCGAAGAGCCCTCTTATATAGTTTGTTCCAATACTTCCCCATTCTTTATTGCCCATTGTGGCAAAAGGTATGGCGCAAACTGAAGTATAAATATATATTTCTATCATCCTGCCGTATAGAATAACTGTAATTAGTATTGATATCCCTTGAATTATCATCTTTACAATTGATGTCTCTAGTACTATAGTCATTAATTTTCCTATTGACTCTCCTTTTAGGCTATCTACCATATTAGCTATATCACCTGGAGAAACTTTTGCACTAGCATTTGCCACACCTGCTGCCTTTCCTATTAAATTCTGTGCCACATCAAATACTGCCATAGAAAAGTCAAAAGCATGAGATACAAGCCATACTGCTATCCACATTTTTATCATATATTTAAAAAAATCAAAGGTATCTGTGTCATGCATATTATTTTTGTTCATTACCATTTGAACTAATTCAATACATAGTACAGCCGTTATGATAAGACCTGCTATGGGAAGTATAACATTTTCTGAAATAGACTTTATGAAGTGGAAAACCTCCGAGTTCCATCCACTCGGAGTCTTTCCTACCTCATTTGCTATCGTTGATACTTTATCATTTATATCAAGGAGCATTCCGCTTAAATTTTCCTTGATCATATCAATAAGTATCTCCGAAAAAAACTCTTTGATCTTATCTACTATATTAAACATTTTATTTTAACACGTTTGCTAATAGCGGTATTAGTTTTAAACCTATGAGTACAATTCCCCCTCCAGCCATAAGCTGCTTAATACCTTGAGATTTAGCACCAGGGTTGTCATTCCCATAACCTTCCATCAGGTTGATAACACCCCATGCTCCAAGCCCTGCACCAATTGCTGTAACTAATATTTTTAATACATTTACTGCTTGTGTAAAAAATTCCATTTATATTTCCTCCTCTTTTTCTTCTTTTTTAATTTTATTTATGTGCTTTACGATAAAATTTTTAAATGTCTTGTCTTCTTTTTTTGTTTCCTTAAAATATCCAAAAATATGGATGTATTCTCCACTTTTAAATTCCTTCACACTTTTTGCCTTTTCCCCGTAGAGATTACAGTAGATATATTCTTTTTTAACCTTTCCTTCTTCTTTGTTCTTTCTAACTATTGTGAAGTTAGCTACCTCTTTTTCTCCTTCCTTTGTATCTATTGCAGTTGTTTTTATTTCTCCTACTAGATTTCCATTAATATTTAGCATTTCTCTTTCCATTTGTTCTATCTCCTTTATTCCATAAAAAAAGCGATAGTTTTCTCTATCGCTTCTACTTCTAATTCATTAATATTTCATTTTTATCTGTATCTTATTTTTTCGGCTCATCTCGTATATATTTCATTATTCCTCCTTTGGGCATAAAAAAACACCGAAATGTTTTTTTCGGTGTAGATTTCTCTATTTAATTTTATGGTTTTAGTAATTCTTTCCAGTTTTCTATAAAGCCAACATGTCTTAATTCAATATTTTCATATCTTGCTATTAGTGCTGTTAGATCATGATAAAATTTTTTGTAATTTTCTTCTTCAGAAACTATTTTAAGATTAACTAATGTAGCAAATATTGTATTGTTTGAAATATTATTTTTTAAATATTCTTTATATAGCTTTGGTGATTTTGTAAGCTTTGCTCCATATAGCCTGCCATAATGGGCACATATATTTCTTATATAGGCAAAATTTTCTATCCAAGATTCAAAGTAATGGTAGTCTGTATGAAAGACTTTTGCAATTTTACTTTTATCTTCATTTTTCATATTCTTATACATTTTAGATAAAGTTCCAAAACTTGCTACTTCTATCACTGCATAGAGTGGAATTTCTCCACCTTCATAATTGTCTTTAAAGTTTTTTATAAATGGTGAGCGTCTATTTCTTTTAACTTCCCTTGCTAATTCTTCTAGTACCCTTTCTTGTTCCTTTTGTTTCTCAAAATTATTCATATCTTTATATGAAAAGTTCCCATATCTTAAAGAAAAATAGTTTGTGATAACTGCTCTTAAAGAAACTTCAATATGCTCTATTGTTTCAAATATAAGCTGTCTAAGTTCTCTATCAAATTTATATAAACTTACAATATCTTCAAAACTTGTTCCTGATATATATCTTCCATCTTTTTTTAATGTGATACTATAAGCTTTAATCAGCCTATAATAGGATATTCTTCCAAGAATTTTCTTAGCATAAGTTTTATCTTCCACTAAAAGTCCTAAGTCTATTAAATTTTTTACTTGATTTTCTATACTAATCGGTTCTTGATAGATTTTTTTCATTTTTTCTCCTAAAATCAAATGACCCGACTTGGTCCGCATTGTTAAGAGGCGTGTCGGGTGCTGTTGACGTTATTATATGTTATAGAATATTTTTTGTCAAGTATTTTCTTTTAATCTTTCCTAAATATCTATCTTACTTCTTATTTAATTTTAAATTTATTCATCTAATATTTCAACTACCATACTCTCTTTTAACTTAACCTCATCTTTTCTCTGTAGGTATTTCTCTATGTCAAATATATTTCTCTTATCATAATCTTCCAATAACTTGTAATTCTTATGCTTTGTAATATCAAATTTATCAGATAAGAAAGGTCTTACTCCTCTTAACTGATAAATACACTTACCACCATCCATTACAGTTATTTCATCTTGACTCATAAGTTCCTTACCAGTTTTTTGATAATTTAGTCCAAAACTCTTTTGATTCGATCTTGTTTCTGATGTGTTATATAGGTCTATGGTTTCTTTGCCTAGGCTTTCAGATAATTCTTTTAATGTTGTTCTTTCTTTGCCTCCTAAAAATAATGTAGAATCACAATTGCCAACTATGGTATCTGCATTATCTTTATAGATACTTTTTAGTTGTGATTGTGCTTGTAATATTATACAAGCTGATATTTCTCTACTTCTAATAGTTGCTATCAGCTTTTCAAATTTAGGAATTAAGCCGATATTTGCGAATTCATCAAGTAGGCATCTCACATGAACAGGAAGTCTTCCACCATATTCATCATCTGCTTTATCACATAATAGATTAAATAATTGTGAGTACATTATTGATACTACAAAGTTAAATGTATCATCTGTATCCGATATTATTACGAATAAAGCTGTTTTCTTTTCTCCAAGTGTATCAAGCTCCAGTTCATCTTCTTTCATTAAGTCCCTAAGTTCTTGAATATCAAAAGGAGCAAGTCTTGCACCACATGAAATAAGAATAGATTTAGCTGTTTTTCCTGCTGCAAGTTTGTATTTCTTGTATTGTTTTACTGCGAAATGATTTGGCTTTTCTTTTTCTAATGCTTCAAACATATAGTCTACTGCATTTTTAAAATTTTCATCTTCTTCTCTTACCTCACTTGCATCTATCATAGCAAGTAAAGTTGTAAAGTTCTGTTCTTCTTTAGGAGCTTCATACCAGATATATCCTATAAGTGCTGTGTAATAGAGTTTTTCAGCTTTCACCCAAAAATCCTCAGTTGATTTTTCTCCTTCTCCCTTAGTATTTGCAATTATTGTTTGTACTAATTTCAAAATATCTTTTTCACTTTTCAAGTATGCAAAGGGATTATATCTCATGGATTTTTTAAAGTTTATTGTGTTTAATATTTTTATCTCATATCCATTTCTTTCCAACATTTTCCCACATTCCAAGACTAATGTTCCTTTTGGATCGGTTACTACATATGAAGAGTGCATTTGCATGAGATTTGGCTTTACAAAAAACCTTGTTTTACCACTACCAGAACCTCCAATTACCATTACATTTTTATTTCTCGCATATTTTGGATTTTTAGGTCTATTGTTCATGGTAAGTCTTTCAGTTTGAGTTAGTAGCACATTGTTTTCAAACTTCTTGTCAATGTATGGCTCAATGTCTTTTTCATTTCCCCATCTTGCCGATCCATATTCTCTGCCCTCTCTAAACTTTTTTGCATTTTTCTTTTTCTGTATAAGGATTAACTTAATAACTACTGATAGAATTAGACTGGGTATAAGGTTTTTTATTTTTAATGATGGAATATATTTTAAAGTATCTATTTGACTAAAAGCTACTAGAATTCTATCTATTATATCTCCTCCTACATAAGAGTTGACATGGCTTGCAAAGATATTTCCTATATAAAAAAATAAGAGGTAAGGAAGATTTTCTAATACAAATTTCTTCTTATCTCTTATCTTAAAAACATTTTTTATATCTTTTATTATTTCATTTAGTATTTTCGAATTAATCACTTCCTCTCCATAAAAAAGAGTAGATTTCTCTACCCATTAGTATTTTATTTATCTTTTTTATATCTTATTACTGGAACTTGTTTTATTTTTTTACCTATCTTTTTTCTTTCCAAGACAAAAATCATATTTTCATTTCTTTTAAAATATCCTAAATCTTTATGGTAGCTTATACCACACTTGCAATGTAGTAGGCCTATAAATTGTTGTTTCATCTTTCTTTTACATTTTGGGCAAATATTTTTCTTCATTTCATACACTTATACTTTACTTTCAAAGGTAGCTTTTAGTTTCTTTCCTAATACTTCTGCTCTCATTTTTTATCTATAGATAAGAGAAATTCTTCTACTGGATGATTCCAATCTTCTTTTTCATAGTATTCAACAATACAGCTATTCATGCCTTCTCATCATATATATTATATATCTAAGTTCTTTTATTATAAACTTTGTTCCTGATGTTTATGTTTAACCTTATCTCTGTCAATAGTATCTTTGACTTTATCCTTGAAGTTATTAAGCCTTTCTATTAAAGATTTTCTTTTTCTTGACTTATCTTTAGTAAATTTCTGGACTGTCTTTTTAAAAGCTTGTTCCATTACTTTTATATCTTTTGCTTGAAAAAAGATAATGTTGTTTCCATTTTCTAAATCTTTCTTTATGGAAAATTTCACCCCATATCTTTTTAATTCTTTTTTCAATGCTTTTAAGTCTATGTCATTTAATTCTAAGGTTTCTACTTTACCTTTTTTTACAAGATCTTTTACTTTTACTTTTTTAAATTTTTCTAAGGGTCTTGACTGTTCTGTCTGCGCTTTATGTTTATTTATTTCTAATATTTTCTTCATCAAATTTATAACTTGCTTGGCTGTTACTATACTTGCTTTTTTTACTATGGCTATTGTTCTGCTATTTATATCATCATTTTGCATTCACTCACCTACTTTCATTCTTTTTTTAATATTTCATAGGCTAATTTTGATTTCTCCTTCATTTTTTCTATTCTTCTATTTTCTCCTGTAAATATAATTGGACTGCATATTTCAAGTATCCTTGAGTAAATTCTTTTATCTTTTATAGTTTCAGGATTAGTTAAAGCTGATATATTTAAGTTTGTTGTTATAATTAGAGGTTTCCCACTTCTATATCTACTATCTATTATGTTAAAGATATGCTCAGCTGCAAAATCTGTATCTCTTTCCATTCCAAAATCATCAATAATTAATAGTTTCTTATGATTTAGGTTATCTATATACTTACTCTTATCAATCTCAAAGTTAGTCATATCATTTAAAATTACTGAAAAATTTGTCATTTTGACTGATATTTCTTTTTCTAGTAAAGCATTTGCTATAGCACTTGCAAGATATGTTTTTCCACATCCCACATTCCCTGTAAGAATTAATCCTATATTATTTTCATATATTTCATCAAATTTTTCCACATAGTTTTTTGCTACTTTTTCATGTTCACTATCTTTGTCCATATTTTTAAAATTCCAATTTAATAGGATAGGATCAGAAAAACACTCTTTTTTTAAGCGTTCAATTTTTAAAAGCATTTTATTTTCTTTTCTTTTTTCTTCCTCTAATTTTTGTCTTTCTTTTTTACATTGACATAAAATACCAACTTTTTTTATTTCTCCAAAGAAGTCTATTTCTTTTTCAATTGGTGTTTTACATTTTGCACAATATTTTAATCCTGTTTCTTGATCTATATAACTCCTATTTTCTTCATCTTTTGATGGACTATTTGTTTCTGCATTTTTTATTTTCTGTTCTAGGATTTCTTTTATTAATTCCATATGCTCCTCTCCTATCAAGTATTTAAAATTTCTCTCCATATATCCTCATCGTTACTATAGTCAAAGTTTTCTCTTTTCTGATTTTCTCTCTTTATGACTTCTATGTTTCTAATATTTTCATCTGCATTGTATAAGAGAGTCAGTAGATAGGCATTAATGTTTCTAATATCCTTTGGAGCATTTTCTCTTAGGTATTTCAAAACATAGTCTATGTGTTTATAGTTAAGACTTAGAAATTTTTCTTTAAAATTTTCATTGGATATATGCCTCCCTCCTATTTTAATGTTTGTAAAGCTAGTTAAGGCTTTTACAAGTACATTTATCATTACATCTACTTGCTTCTTTTCTTCTATTCTTACTTTTTCAAAGGTTTCATAAGATATATTCTTTTTTATAGTTTCTTTTAATTCTTCCTCCTCCAAAGTTTTTTTTGATTTTTCTCCTAGCTTTTCTAAGGGGGATATGGGGGTGGTATTATTAAAATCAGTATTATTAGTTTCAGTATTATTAATATTAGTATTATTAGAGTCCTCTTTTGAAACTTCTTGAGGTTTGTTTTCTAAACTTCCTGAAGTTTGTTTTTTAAACTTCTTGAGGTTTGCTTTTGAAACTTCTGTAGTTTTATTATTTTCTGTGTAAATAAAGTTCTTTACATAAAGTAAATTTGGCTTTCCAAGTCCTAACCTCTTTTTTTCTAATAATCCTATCTCTTCAATTTCTTTCATTACTTTGACCGATTTATTTCTCCCCCAATTTAATACTTCCATAATTTCTTCTATGGTATAGATAATGTATACCTTGTTTTCTTCATCTAACCATTTATTCTTAATTGACAAGCTCATTCTATCGAGTAGAATTCCATAAAGAATTTTTGCTTCTACGGATAGTTTTTTAAAATTTAAGTCGGTGAATAAAGTTTTGGGAATCCTAAAAAATGAATATTGTTCTGATTCATTGCCATAATAGTATTCAAATTTAACTATTTCTTTCATCATAACCCCCTTATATAATGTATTTAGGTTGTTAAAGGTAACCTATAACCCTTTATCGACTAAGTATTATTCAGTTTTACTGTATAATATTGTTATTAGATAGAGTGTACTCGTCCCCTCCTTGAGATTTAATCTCGTACTTGAAAGAGTGAGTCCTCTAATCTTTTAACTGTTTACGTATAAGTTAGATGTTGACTGATTTTCAGTACTTCGTATCTCCCATAAGGCAGTAACGTTATTAGATTTAGAAGGTTCTATCTAAAATACTTTTTATGAGGTTTCAAATGTTTTATTTAGGTATCGATATTGGTAAAAATACTCATGTTGCTTCATTAGTTGATGACAAGAAAAAAGTTATCTTTAAGGCTTTTTCTTTTTCAAATTCCATTGATGGTGCTGAAAGTTTAATCCTTAAACTAGAAGCTTTCAAAAATGAACTTGAAGTTGGTATGGAAGCTACAGGTCATTATTGGTTATCTCTATACTCATATCTTGTTGAAAAAAACTTTACTGTTCGTGTTATCAACCCTATCCAAACTGACGGTTGGCGACAAGGTATTGAGATTAGAAAGAGAAAAACTGATATTATTGATTCTCTTTTAATAGCTGATCTTCTTAGATATGGAGATTTCGTTGAGACTTCACTTTCTAATGAAGATTATTTGTCTTTGAGGAATCTTTCCAGATTTAGGTCCTACCTTATTTCTTCTATTGGCGATCTTAAAAGAAAAACTATTGCGCTTTTAGATCAAGTTTTCCCTGAATATGCCTCTTCTTTTAGTAATATTTTTGGGAAGACTTCTAAGGAAATTCTTTCAAATTTCTCTACTCCTTCTGATTTTGAGGATATTAATTCTGATGATTTGAATACTTTTCTTGAATCTGTTACTAGGAAAAACTATGCTTCTAAGAAGATTGATGAGCTTTCTAAAAAGGCTTCTTCTTCTTTTGGTATTAATTTCTGTCTGGACTCATTTAGTCTTCAAATCAAAATGCTTATTGAGCAAATTTCTTTTATTCAAAATCAGGTTTCTGATGTTGAGAATGAAATTGAGGTTTTACTTGAAAAACTTAATTCTCCAATTACTACTATTCCAGGTATTGGTTCTGTTAATGCTGCTACTATATTAGGTGAGATTGGTGATATTAAAAGATTTTCTAATCCTTCAAAACTTGTCGCTTATGCTGGTTTGGATGCTAGCGTTTCTCAGTCTGGAGAATATGAATCTACTTACAATCATATGAGTAAAAGAGGTTCTCCTTACTTAAGGCGTGCTCTTTTTCAATCCGCTCTTAGAGCTGAATTTTGTGACCCTGTTTTTTCTGATTATTATCAGAAGAAAATCAGTGAAGGCAAGCATCATTTAGTTGCTACAAACGCTGTTGCTAGAAAGCTTTGTCATACTATTTTTGCTGTCCTTACTAAGAATGAACCTTATCAAGTGCAGAGTTAGTTTTTGCTTAACTGTTTACAAATTTTTGATAAAGGTTCTGTAAATGGCGAGCTTTGCTCGGGCGGAGCCTTTACCATTTACAGGTTCTTTTGAAAAAATTACTATTTAAAAGGCAAAAACTTTACTTACCCTATTTTTAATCTTAAACTTTAGGGTGCTTTTTCATGCTTATTTTTATTCAGTTTTTATCAATATCATTACTTATATTTTCTTTGTTTCACCTCTTGACTTTTAATAGTTAGTCTTTCTTTTCATATAAAAAGAGATAGCTTTGATTTTGCTATCTCTTTTTCATCGTTTTAATCTATTTATTTTTATATTTAAATTACTTTTATTCTTTCATTCACCCCTTCTATCACTTCTATAATAAAATATCCTAGCACTGGTAAACCATAAGGACTAAAAAGATATGCTAGTATAAACGCATCTATAGCAAGTGCTTTTTCTCCATGATAAACAGATCCTAAAAATCCCATAATAGCGATAAATGAAATCAGTTTGAAAAATATTGTGCTGAGTCCTAATACAAACGTTAAAAATAGAATTATGATACTTAACGCTATCCTAATAGGAAACAATATGATTTTGAAAAAAACTCTAAATATTATCATATTCTCTTCAATCCTTATTACTTATGTTTTCTTTTCTTTTTTGTTAATTTAATAAAAAAGATGACAGACTTAATCCTAAATCGTCTTGTTTAAAAGTTTTGTGGAAGCCTTTAAACTTTGATTTTAATGGATTTATTGTATCTGTCATCATTATATCACTGTCCCCGCAGCCGCTTGCACCTACCAAAGCAGTAACCTCTCCCTGCTTAGCTTTAAAGCTTACGCCATTTAAAACTTTTGCGTCTTTATTGTAGGCAAACTCAACATTTTTTAAATCAATATCAAATCTTTTTAAGCTATAATCATCGCCTTCTTGTAATTCTTGATTTTGAATTTCTTTAATCCTTTCAATTTTTGGTGTTAAATAAAATATCTCCAACATTCCCTCTTTAGATGCATCAAGAGAGTCTTTTATCTTTATAGCCGCTAATAAATATCCTAAAAGGTAGAGGGCACTTATCTCTTTATTAATCATTAGATTTACGCCAACAAATATTACAACAGCAAGAGATATAAAGCTAAATATTGATGATAGTGACATAATTAAGATATTTACATTTTCTGCTTTTAAGTGGACTTTTTCACTTTTATCCATTTTTTCATATAGCTTTTCTTTCATTTCCTCTGATAAGCCATATGCTTTAATCTCCATTTGCATCTCTATATTTTCTTGAAAGCTTTCTGAGTTTTCTCTTAAAGCATTATAATATTCTTTCTCTCCCTTAACTGAATGTTTTTTAGATAGTGGTATAAATATAAAACTTAGAACCGTTGGAATAATTACAGCTAAACCCATCTTCACATTGCTTATTAGCATCATGATGGATATTAATGGGAAGAATAATACCATGCCGCCCACCTTTGGTATTGAGTGACTCATTGCATGCTCTATACCTTCAATATCAGCCATGATTGTTTGTGAAAGGTCGGAAATGTCATGTTTAGAAAAGTATGATAGAGGTAATTTTGATAAATTCTCCGCTGTCCTTATTCTTAAATCCGCACTTTCTTGATAGGTTGTGCTATATAATTTATCGTATTCGATAGAAAGCAAAATATACATTGCTATCAAAGTCAAAACTGAGAATACTATATAAAATCCCTTGCTTTTGCCCATATTTTCCAAAACTTCCTGAGCAAAAATCATAAGTAATATGGCAGGAAGCATGTTTATACAATAAACGAAAAATGAGGACAGTGTTGCTTTAGTTAGATTTCTTGCTCCCTTATCTGTAAGAGCAAATCTTTTTTTATAAAACTCCTTCATTTGAAACCCTCCATTCATTTGCACTGTTAAACATCTCTTGCAGTCTCTTATAGCTTGTATCTCTTGACATTAATTCTTTGTCAGAGCCTCTTTCTATAATTTTCCCACTATCCATCACAATAATTTCATCAAGATCTTTAATTGTAGATAGCCTGTGTGCTATCATGATAACTGTTTTATCCTTCATAAGATTTTTGAAAGCTTTTTGTAGTTCATACTCGTTATCTGGGTCAATTGATGCCGATGCCTCATCCATAATAATAATTTTGGAATCCTTTAAAATAGCTCTAGCAATTGCAATTCTCTGTTTTTCTCCGCCAGATAAATAAACTCCTTTTGAGCCTATGACTGTATTTTCTCTTTCTGGGAATTTATCTAGTATCAAATCGCATCCTGCTAGTTTTAAGGCTTTCATAACGTCATCTCTTGTCGCTTCTTTATTAGCTAAAGCTACATTGTCATAAATGCTTTTCTTGAATAATTTTGAATCTTGAAAAACAAAGGAAATGGCTTTAATTAAGGCTTCGTCGAAATATTCACTTATTGGTATCCCACCTATCTTTATGCTTCCTTCGTTAACATTGTAAAAACCTGATATAAGTTTTGCTACCGTTGATTTGCCTGATCCAGATGAACCGACTAGTGCATAGGACTTTCCCTCTTCTAATTTAAAGGATAAATTTTCAATGACAGCTTTATCATTGTAAGCAAAGCTTACACCTTCAAATTCTATATTATAGTTTTTAAAATTATTGACATTACCATGCACTAATTTGTCTTTTTGCATATCTTCGTAAAGAGCCTCTAAAGTATCTACTGCATAATTGCCTTGAGAAATATACATGGAGTACCACATCATTCTCATAAATGAGACAAGGAGAACTCCAGATAAAAATAAAATCATGATAAGTTCAAGTAAAATCACCTTGGTGCTGCCTAGGCTAGCCATAAAATAAACTATAGGAATAATTAAAATTGCAATCAATCCGAAAAATAACCATTGATACAAAACATAAGGTTTTTTACAAGATAGTGAATAATCATAAGCATATTTTGAGTAATCTTTTATCGCCTTGTAAAAGCTTTTAAATGACTCGACATTTGCTCTAAATATTTTTACAACTTGCATTCCTCTAACGTATTCAACAGTTTCGGCACTTAATTTAGATAAAGCTTCTTGGTATATCTTCATAAATTTTTGTTCGCCCATCATCGCCCCTAAAATTAAGCCTCCAATTATTGTAAGAGCAAGTAAGGTAATGCCAACCCTTATGCTTACTATAAAGCCAAGTGCTAGTACAAGCACAGGTGTGATTATTGCCTGAGAGCTATCGGGAATCATATGAGCTACAACCTGATGTGTTTGTGCGGCATTATCATCTATGATCTTTCTTATTTGACCAGATGGATTTAAGTCAAAGAACCTAAAGCTTGCTTTTTCTAAGCCATCAATCCCTCTTTTCCTTAAATTTGTTTCAAGCCTAAATCCCAAAACGTGTGAAAATGTTGCTGAAACAATATAAAATATAGCTCCACTTGTTAATGCAACGACCGATTTTAATGCTAGGCTCTCTGTACCGGATAAGTCTGAATTAATTATTAAATTATCTAAAAATCTGTAGATTAAATAATATCCATATACCGTAAGTACCGCAGATATAGCAGAAAAAACCATAGCTAAAATCCCAAGATGTTTTTTATCCTGTACATAAGTAAATAATTTTTTGTAAATCTTCATAATCATATCTCCTTTCTTTTAATATTCCTTTTAGATTGATTTTCATCTAATGATATTAATTATCATTGCTTTTACAGTATACATCTGCTATAATCAGTAATGCAATAACTTGCTAAATATAAGGCTAATTGGAATATTGTCTAAAAGGGATAGTGTGTTATGACTTATTATGATTTTGTAAGAGAATATATGAAAGTTGATGAATGTAAAAACAATAGGAAATATTCAAGTGCAGGGCACACATTTTGTTGGAGTAAAGATGATTCAACTTATGCGGAGGGACTTTATTGGTTTTATGAAGGAGATGGATTTATTATTGATATCCATGATTTTTATATCAGAGAGGAAGTAGTTCAAAACAGTACCTATAGTATGGCAGATTATGTTTCAATTTACACAAGCTACATTGTCAGTGCAAATGGAGAAAAGTTTAATCCATATCAAACACTTACTGCAAACTCATTATGTACTTTTGACTTTGACAATATAAAAGACGATTTTGTTTTTTTATTACACGAGAATTGTTGTTATCTTGCTGTTTCCATTGGTTTTAAAAAAGAGCTAATAGAAAAACATCTTTCATCTATTAACATTAATCCAGAGTCATTTTATGGGGCTTTACTTCAACCGAATCAAATAATTCTCACAAAATCCTTAGAAAAAGTGGCAATGGAAATATTAAATTGTAAGATGGACTCTCCAGCCGCTGATTTTTTCTTTAAAGCCAAAGCAAATGAATGGGTAAGTATTGTAATCGACACCTACTTAAATAGGAAAAAATATAAAATTGAATCTGATGATAATAAAGCACTTGAAGATGTGGCAAGATTCTTGGATGATCATTTCGCCATGAATGTAAATCAAGAAACCCTTGAAAAAATATCCAAAATGAGTGGAACAAAATTAAAAAATTTGTTCAAAGAAAAATATTGTCAAAGCATTACGGAATACACCCAAAGAAAAAGAATGAATGTGGCTGAGACTCTTTTGTTAAATACCGAACTTCCTATAAAAGAGATAGCAGAATCTGTTGGATACACATCCCATAGCAAATTTTCTATTTATTATAAAAGATACAAGGGAAAGCTTCCTAGCGAGGTACGTGGTTTAACTTGCAATCATCATAATTTAAAATGCGAGTACTGTGATTAATAAAAATTTAGTTTACCAGTTACACACCCATATCTTATGTGCGTCTAAATATATATATATATTGGTGTGTAACTCTACCCTATTAGGAACAATAAATAAGACCTTTAATTCATGGGCCTCTTAGTCTGATGCTAAAAATAGCTAAATTTATCAATATTAAATCATATCTTTCAACCTCCATTTTTTTCTATTATTTTATTTTAAAACTCTCTCAAATACTTCCTGGTTTAATTCTATAAATATTTATTTTTAATCAATAAAATTACTACCATAATTCAACTTAACTTTTTTATTCCCATCCATCTTCATCCATAACTATACATATTTTTAAACTTAATTGACTTAATAGGACTTTAAAAGTATAATATAGTCATTAAAAGTCTTATTAAGTATTGTTAAGTCGTTAAGTGACTTATATTTTAGAAACATATGGACTTTAAATGACCATAAAGGAGGATGAGTATGAACTTTGCCACAAAATTAAAGGAATTAAGAATAAAAAAGAATTTAACTCAAGAAGAACTGGCTAAAAAATCTGGTATCTCTATAAAATCTATATCTAGATATGAACTGGGAGAAACTGTTCCCCGTTCTGAAAAGTATTATGAAATGTTAGCGAAGGCTCTTGATGTTGAAGCGGACTATTTTTTATCTCAAGAGACCAATTTTTTACTTAATGTTAAAAAAGAATTTGGCTATAAGGGTGCAAAGGATGCTGAGGACATAGTCAATGGCGTAATTGGACTAATGGCTGGTGGTGAACTTCCAGAAGAGGATAAGGCAGTAATACTAGATGCTATGCAAGAAGCTTTTTATATGGCAAAAATGGAAAATAAGAAGTATACTCCAAAGAAATTTAGAATTGAAGAAGAATAAAATTGGATTTTAACGAAAGGAGGGTTTCATGAGTAATCAAATATCAACAATATATGATGATGTTCAAAATTTAATAAGCTTGCATGGTACTAGGGACCCTCAAATTATTTTGCAAGAAAGAAATGTAATGCTTATTCCCTTCAAAGAAAAAACAAAGTTATTAGGAATGTACAAGGTTATTCTTAGGAATGAATTTGTGTTTTACAATCCATATGTGGATGAAAGGATTTTAAATATGGTCTTTGCCCATGAGCTTGGACACAATGTTTATCATGGGAATCTTGCTAGGAAAAAGGAAATTTTTGAATACGAACTTTTCAATATAACTAACTCTACTGAGCTTGAGGCAAATCTATTTGCTGCCCATCTATTAATTGATGAAGAGGAGCTTATGGAACATATTTTACTTGGCGAAGACTATGAAACTCTTTCAAAAATTTTCAATGTAAACATCAATCTAATGATCTTTAAATTAAATGAAATGTATAGAATGGGCTATCCAATTAATCGTCTTGATTTGCCTAATAATAATCAATTTTTTACTAAAATTGATGGAACTGATAAGGGAAACGAAGAGATTTTTTAAAAGTAGTAGAAGGAGGGGTTATGGGTATTATTGATTATTCTTTAGAACCGAAATCTGATATTGCTTTTGTTGATATGAAAAGTTTTTATGCCAGTGTTGAATGTGTTAAAAGAAATCTAAATCCTCTTACTACATCCCTTTGTGTAATGAGTAACTCTGACAACGCTTCTGGGCTTACCCTTGCCAGTAGCCCCACTTTTAAAAGGGTTTTTGGTAAGAAAAATGTTGGTAGAGCTAGGGATCTCCCCTTTGATATACAAACGAGAAAGTTTTCATTTGAGAATGCAAAAAATCAAAAGTTGGATATTACAAAGGAATACATTGACTATGTGGAAAGATGGGCTGAAAAGACTTTGATAGTCCCTCCAAGAATGAGCTTATATATTGAAGAAAACTTAAAAATCCAAAAAGTTTTTCAAAATTATGCTCCAAAGGATGAAATACATCCCTATTCTATTGATGAGTCATTTCTTGATTTAACTGGGTCTTTAAATTATTTTGTACCTAATAGGAACATGACTAAGAAGGATAAATTGGACTGTGTTTCTGCAAAAATTCAAAATGAAATTTGGAAGGAAACTGGTATTTATTCAACAGTTGGAATGAGCAATGCCAATCCATTACTTGCTAAGTTGGCCCTTGATAACGAGGCTAAGACCACAAGGCAAATGAGGGCAAACTGGTCCTATGAAGATGTGGAAGCTAAGGTGTGGAATATTAAAAATCTTACGGACTTTTGGGGAATTGGAAGTAGAACGGCTGCAAGGCTAAATAAACTTGGAATTTATTCCATTAGGGACCTGGCTAATTATAATGTGGATATTTTGAAAAAGGAATTTGGTGTAATCGGTGTGCAACTTTGGTTTCATGCAAATGGCGTTGATGAGTCTAAAGTAAATGTTCCCTATATAGCAAGATCAAAAAGTTATGGCAATTCACAAGTACTACCAAGGGACTACCACAGTCAAAGTGAAATTGAAATAGTTTTAAGGGAAATGGCAGAGCAAGTTGCCACAAGAATTAGAAAAAAGAATAAAAAAACTGGTCGAATTTCCATTTACATCGGTTTTTCATATAAGGAAGACATAAAGTCTATTAAGGCTCAAAGGAGTATAAATCCAACAAATTCTACTAAGGCTTTATCAAATGAAGTAATAAGACTATTTAGAGAAAGGTATAGAGGTGGCGCCGTTAGAAATATTGGTGTAACCTATGGCAAATTAGTGGATGACAGCTTTTTTAATTACACTCTTTTAGATGATGTACGAGAATTACAAAAACAAGAAATTTTGGATAAGACATTTGATGAAATAAGAGATAAATTTGGTTATACCTCTGTCCTTCCTGGATTTTCACTAATGAAAGGATCAAGAGTTATTGAAAGAAGTAAATTAATCGGTGGTCATGCCGGTGGAATGGACGGTATTATATGATTGTAAGGGATTATCTTAAATATGAATCAGCAAGACAGTATGTGGATAGAGGAATGGTAAAGTGGATGGGTTTTTTCATTTCTGAACACACCACTGCCCTATTACAAATGGGAAATGAAATAGATTTTTCAAAAAAGATGAAGGAAGAAGAAATCCTTATGCTCTTGGGGCAGGTTTATTTAAACAATCTAGAAATTGCTTTATATACTAATGAAAATTACAAGCCCTATATTGGTAAAATAATAGATATGGAAAATTTAAACATCTACTTTAGAACTGAATCGGCAGTTAAAAAGATTCTATGTAAAAATATTATTAGATTAAAACTTTTGGAGAATGAATCATGAATGAATTGCAAAAAAACAGTATTCAATTTGATTACTTTTCAAATAATTATGAGAAATTTGAGAAAGATTTTTATGAATTTGTAGATACAAACATTCCCCTTACTTTTTTGGTTGATGATATTTTACACTGCTTAAGCTCATCCAATAAAAATTACTTTATGCTTAACAATAAGAATTCAAAGGATAAAAAAGAACATTACTTTTTCTTCAAGAGAAATCATATTGAAGAAAATAAAAATATTATAGTATACTCTTACTTAGGACATCAATGTAGATAGAGTAAAAAATTACCCACCGATAAGGTGGGTTTTATATGGAAATACTTTTTGTGAAGTAATTTTCGCTAATATTTTTATGGTCGATTATAATGACAGTTTTTAATTCTAGGTATTTCATAATATCATCAAATATTTCATAGAAAAGAATTTCATCGAGTCCTGTACTTATTTCATCAAAGATATATAATTCACAGTCCTTATACAATGCCCTTGCTAATAAAACCCTTGTCTTTTCTCCACCTGACAGAGTACTATTATCAAATCCGATGTTGTTCGTACAATATTTTTTAATAACTTCATCTAATCTACAGATTTTAATAATCTGATGCAATTTATCTTCATCCACATTGGATTTAAATGTAATATTATCTACAATCGACATGTTGAATAATTTATTTTCTTGAAAAACTGCTGACAAAGATATTGTTTTATTTTCTTTTCCATCAATATATATATTGCCAGTAGTTGGTTTGTACATATTTGTGATTAATTTTGCAATGGTTGATTTACCTGATCCCGTTCTTCCATTTATCTTTAATTTATCGCCTTTATTTATGATTAAATTAAAATTTTCTAAAATGTGATTATCTCCATAATTTAATGAAACATCTTTAAATTCAATTGTAGTAAAATCGTCAATTAAATTTATATTCTCTTTCTCTATGATTTCAAAGGTATCATCTATTCTCTTAACGGAATTCTTAAAAGCAGAAATTTCTTTTTGATTTTCTATTATGTTAAATATTGGATCAGTAATCATTGATGCATATAAAATGATTGCAATTAATGCACCAACAGACAAACTACCTTGGCTAACACGCATGCCTCCAATAAAGATTAAAATAGCCATAATAAGATTAAACAGTAAACTGACAAGTGCTTGAGATACATTTTTAATGTTTACGATTTTTTTATCCAGCTTGTTTAACTCATTGTTTTCTTTGAGAAACTCACTGGTAAAAACTTTCTCTTTGTTAAATAATTTAATGTCCCTAGCACCTACAATTATGTCAAAAAATTTATTTATAACATTAAGTCTTTGAATTTGACTATTTTTAGATGCTATTTCCGAATTCTTTAAAATCTTTTGAATTACAATAGTTGAAATTGCAGAAATTAAAATCATAGCAAATAACATAATATAGTCATATTTTATTATTATAATCGATCCGATTACAAAACTTGATATTGAAAAACCTAATTCAAAAACAAGAGGTATAAGTTTGTCATCGAGGGATTTTAAATCATCAATAAGAACGTTAAAAACATTGCTTTGACCAGCTTTTTCTAGTAGATCAATCTTTGTGCTAAGAATGCTTGCAACAATCTCATTCCTTATATCTCTATTCAAATTAAGTTCAAATTTTGAACCAAAGTTGACTAGGAAAATCCTAAACATATTAACAAAAATATATACCAGTGAATAAAATATTATGTTTTTTATAAAATCACTTGTATTACCCATTGTTAAGTAATCTATTACCTTTTGAATGAAAATCATAGGAAGTATACTTAAACTTCCTACGACTATCCCCGTTAAAAATAGTAATAAAATTTTAGAAAAATTATTTTTGTATTTATCTCTTATCATAATTTCCTCATTTAACTATATAATCATATACCTTTATATAGTTTCGAATATTCTACTCTTTATATTCATCTTCATCCCATGGAACTATTACATCATCTGGAATATTTTCCCTTTCAAATCTGTAATGTCCAGTTATTGGGGAGCGTTTAATATAGTCGTCTTCTCTTTTAAGCTGTCCTCCATTATGAAATATAAATGGAAATCCCTCGTCATTTCTATTGTCTGAACACATTCCTATATGAAAGTCATTTGGTCCAAAGATTATTATATCTCCTGGTTGGAAGTCCTTTGGATCTTTTACTTCATTTGTTAAGACTGTACAGTACTTTTCAAAAAATGGTCTTAATGTCTTAACTCTTCTAAAGTCGATGTTATTGTCGGGATTTTCCACCATTGGATAGTCCTGTGGGGACCTTTCTATGTCTTTAATTAACATGGATCTTAGGGAGTAACCTGCTTCTCTAAATGCTCGCCAGATTACATCGGTACAAACGCCGCTATATTTATCTGGATAGCCATTGTTATCTTTTACATAGTCGGGAACATATTTTGGATGGTTTTTAGCATCTTTTCTTGCGCCATTCACAAAGTCTTCGTAGTCATCTATCCCATTTTCATTGTAGTCGGAGTTTGATTTTATATTTAATTTTTTAAATTCTTTATTTCTTCCATCTTCAAATAAAAATCTATTAAAGATTGGTCCATTTAAAATCACCCTTGCTTCTTCACTTTTGTAAAGAAATAGTATAAATAAAGCTGCTATTATTAAAACGGGTATTATAATATATCTTTTTTCTGTTTTCATGTCGCCACCTTTTCTTAGCTCTATTTTATACTTTATTTCATTATATTTCACTAACTTTGACATATTGTAACAATTTCTCACCCTTTTAATGTTTTTATATTAGATGTAGAATGTATTAGAGGAGATTTTTATGGATGAAAATAATTTAGAAGATGTGTACTTAACATGTGAAGAACCTTTTATATATAAACTATTAATCACTGTGGGAGGCTTTTTTGGAGCATATACTTTTATACTTCGTGGTGGAGTTTTTTGTAATGCCCAAACTGCTAATGTGGTGCTTTTTGCCATAGCCCTTGGTAAGGCTGATTGGACCAGGGCCTTACATTTACTTTTACCAATTTCTGTTTACTTTTTCGGTTCCTTTTTGTCGGAACATCTGGGAAAAACCATAAAGAAATTTTTCTTTTTACGATGGGATACCTTATTAATTGGAATTGAAATCATAATTGTATTTATTTTAGGTTTACTTCCAAAGTCTGCACCGGACCAAATATGTCAGGTTGCGTTAAATTTCATTTGTTCAATGCAGTTTAACACCTTTCGCCAAGTTCGTGGAACACCGGCAGCTACAACTTTTGTAACAAATCACATCCGCCAAGTTGGTTCAAATTTTTCCGTTTATTTAAGAAAGAAAGATGACTACTCTAAAAATAAATTAAAGATTCACGGCTCTATGATTTTTTATTTTATTTTGGGAACTGTACTTGGAACTGTAAGCATTAAATTTTTTGAGTATAAGTCAATTTGGGTAACTTGTATTTTACTTTTGATTATCTTTATAAATCTTTTTTATGCAGATAGGGTAATTGAAAGGGAAATGTTTAATAGAAAACCTCGAGGACATTAAAACACCGACCTTATGGCCGGTGTCTTTTTATAGAAATTTCATTCTACTTGGGTCAATATCTCTTTCTATTTCGTGAAATCCTTTAATGATAATATCATTTTCTTTGATGATTTCTTCTATCTTTTCCTTGTCTTCTATGTTGTCATAGAGAATTGATATTCCACAACACACATCTAGAACCCTTGGTGTTGGTGCGATAGTTGCTTTAATATTATTTTCTTTTATTAAACTATAGAGTTTTTGACCATTTTGTACATCTTCAAATAGAATATAGTTTTGTTTACTTTTCATTTTCAATCATTTCAACGAATGCTTCGATTCTTGTCTTTAATTGTTCAGCATCTTCATCAGTGTAGTCTGTTTCGATTCCAAGTACAGGAATTCCAGCTTCTTTAAGTTCTTTTTCAACTAGGTGACCTTCTGTATCATAAATGTTACAGAATTTAAGGTTAACGTCTATAACTCCATCTACATTATATTCTTTTGCAAGTCTTATAATGTCTTCAATTCTTTCGTGGTTTGGAGTGTAACATGCACAGTTGATTCCCTTCATGTATCTATCTGTTAGATGTGAAACCATTTCATCTATAGTTTCGCCAGATTCATCAACTGTAAGTTCAAAATATCTTGAACCTGTACACATTTCTTCACATACTACAGCTGCTCCGCTGCTTTCTATGATGTGATGTAGTTTCCAGTTTGGAATTGAAAGTGGTGTTCCTGTAAGCATAAGTCTTGTAGCGCCTTTCTTGTAAACAGAAACATTTTCTTCTTTTCTCTTATCAAGTTCGTCACAAAGTTCATTAACCATTTGTGCAAATCTTGTTGGGTCGTCATAGAATGCAATTTGTGAAATAAGTAGACAGTCTTTACCGCTTATTGGCACATTGTCTAACTTTCTAAATTCCCAAAGTCTTTGCATTGCTCTTCTCTTGTTGTTAATAAGAACAATTGCATCATGTAGTGATTCAGCAGTAAGTTTATTTCCTGTAAGTTCTTCGATTCTGTCTATGTATCTATAAACTTCGTCCTTAAAGAACTCAACATCTTTATCTCTCTTCATTTGTGGTAAGTCGAAAACGTACATTGGGGCATCTTTTGATAGGATTTCCCATGCTTTTTTCTTACCGTCACATGTAGTTTCTCCAACGAATAGGTCTGCTA
The DNA here is from genome assembly GCF_928097925.1 of Mediannikoviicoccus vaginalis. Lineage (GTDB taxonomy): Bacteria > Bacillota > Clostridia > Tissierellales > Peptoniphilaceae > Mediannikoviicoccus > Mediannikoviicoccus vaginalis. The sequence goes on along the minus strand of NZ_CAKMRI010000001.1, from coordinate 1,242,415 downwards.
TTCTGAAGAAAGGACAAGTTCTTTCAAATCTTGCACCAAGTGATGCTTTTATTAGTGGACAAGTTGCTGTTGGAAGATGTTTTTCTCCTCCTGGAACCCAGAATTGTGATCCTGAGCAAAGTCCAGTGTTAATTGCTCCACAACCAAATACAACTTCATCAGGAACGTGGATACAGAATGTTCCTACTACTTTTCCGCCGTTTTTTTGGAACTCAATAAGTTCTGCTGGTCTTATTCCGTGGATTTCTGCAACAACCATGTTGAAGTAGTCCATTTTTTCTGGTCTGTTTTCTTGTGATAGATAAACATCACCAAATGCTTGTGGTAGAACTTCACATAAAACATCATGTGTTTCTACATCCATTCCTAAATTTTCCCACATTTCTCTGTAATCTGCCATGAATTATTCCCCCTTAATATTCAATGGATCTATTTTCAATATCAAATTGGTTACAGCCTCGAATTATGTAGTCGGGTTTTAAATCAAATTTTCCATATTTTTCTTCAATAAATTCAAAACCACTACTTTCGTAGTCTTTATGAAGTTCTCCTTCACAAAAGTAACCCTCATTGATTAATTGAAGTACTTTTTTATAAATTCCAGCTCCCGCTTGTATTTTTGCTACTTTCTTCTCTCTAAAACTTTCATCAATATGTCCCCTTATAAATGAAAGTCTTTCATCTACATCAAAAATAAACTTAGAAAAGTATTCTACTTCGTATATCCTTTTTACGTCAATATCACATTGTCGAAGCTTACCTATTGCAGTTGAAATCTGCTTAGATTTTTCCACAATATCCACAAATTTATCCATATTAAAAGGCTCTTTTGACTTCTCCTCCATAAACTTAATTAGGGATTTGTAATCGTTGTCCTTATAAAGATAAACTTCTTTGTCTGTTTTCTCTTTTAATTTTTCGTATCTTATTTTACAGCTGTCATCAACTATGAAAAACTTTGAAGAGAACATAAATGGACATTTGCCAAGTTCCAAATATGCAAAGGAAGAGTTTAACATGTCACAATAGTTGTTGTCGTCATATCCTTCAGTAACATGTCTGTCAATTCCATAGGAGTATATTCCTTTATAGCCAAAGCTTTCTACTATCTCCCATGGAACTCTCCCCCAAAGCGAAATAACTTTTTCTGTTTCACTTAAAGTTAGTGCTTCAATATATGCATTTTTTCTTATATCTAAATATTCCATTACTTTGCAAGCATTGCAGCTCCTATGGCACCTGCAAATCTACCGTCTTCATGGGTGCTAACATCCGCTTTTAAAAGCTCTTGTAAATGTTCTACCATGTAGTCATTGCCTGCAAAACCACCTGTTAAGAAGTATTGGTCTGATTTTGGAATTCTATTTACTAGAATTATTACTTTATTGATTATTGAGTGAATAACTCCACATGCAATGTCTTCCTTTGGTGTTCCCTTACCTATTAACGAAATAATTTCAGTTTCTGCAAATACTGTACACATGGATGATATCTTTATATCTTTTCCCTTTCTTGCAAGCGCAAACATTTCGTCAAGGTCCACACCAAGTCTACCTGCCATTACCTCTAAAAACTTTCCTGTTCCCGCTGAACATTTGTCGTTCATCTTAAAGTCATCTACAAAGTTGTCTCTAAAGCTTATAACTTTTGTATCCTGTCCACCAATATCTATGATTGTGATATCTTTTCCAGGATTAAAGAAACTAGCTCCCTTTCCATGACAAGTTATTTCTGTTATAACTTTGTCAGCAAAAGGTACAGAAACTCTACCATATCCTGTAGCAACAACTTTTCTGTTGTCTTCAGTTACTCCATTTGCTAAAAGCCATTCTTCAATATCTCTACTTGCTTGGACTGAACTCCAGCCAGTAGGCATGACTTTCTTAAAAACTATTTCTTTTTTTGAATCATCTAGTACAACAACTTTTGAAGCTGTTGAACCTATATCGATTCCAACATTATACATATGCATCACCATCTATATTATACCATTAAATGTTGATTATTGGAAAATCATTGTAAATTTTAATAAATTATTTTTTATAATCCCTGTCAATTATCTTTCATTTAATTTATTACATAAGAAAACCCTCTTCCATAGACTGAAAGAGGGTCTATTATTATTTTACAAATACTTCATATGCCTTTGAAGTCATATACGCATCTGCCTTTGAAAGTAGCTCTATAGGTGCGTGCATTGAAAGCATTGCTGTTCCAATGTCAACAACTTCTGCTCCATATCCTGCAAGGATAAATGCAATTGTTCCACCGCCACCTTGGTCAATCTTTCCAAGTTCGCCAGTTTGCCAAATTACTCCATTTTCATTGAATAGCGTTCTAAGTTCTTGTAAAAATTCTGTATTTGCATCGTTTGATCCAAACTTTCCACCGGAACCAGTGTATTTTGCAATTGCCACTCCATGGCCCATAAGTGCCACGTTATTCTTTTCTGTAACTTCTGCAAAGTTAGGGTCAAATGCAACTGTAACGTCTGCTGAAAGAACCTTTGAATTTGCAAATGCTCTTCTTAAAAGTACATCTGAATAGTTTTCAAATTGATTATTTAATATTTCTGCAACCATATTGTGGAAGTAGTTTGCTCCCATGGATGCATTACCAACGGAACCTATTTCTTCTTTGTCAACGAATAGTGAAACTGCTGTTCTCTTAGGGCTTTCAACTTTTAACATTGCTTCAAGGGATGCATATGCACACACTTTGTCATCATGACCATATGAAGCTATTAGAGATCTATCAAATCCAACATCTCTTGCTTTTCCTGCAGGAACTATTGTAAGTTCTGCAACTAAAAAGTCTTCTTCCACAAGTCCATATTCCTTGTTTAGGTATTTTAAAATACTGTCTTTAATAGGACTCTTGTCTTCATCTTTAGTCTTATATGATCTGTGGCCGATGATTACATTTAATTGTTCTCCTGTAATTCCTTCGTCCATTGTCTTCTTTCTTTGGTCCTTTGAAAGGTGAATTAGAAGGTCTGAAATATAAAATATTGGATCATCTTCTTTTTCTCCAATTACAATATTTAGCTTCTTTCCATCTTTTGTGAAGGCTGTTCCATGAAGCGCTAGAGGAATTGTAGCCCATTGATATTTCTTAACTCCACCATAGTAGTGGGTCTTGAAGTATGCCATATGCCCTTCTTCATAAACAGGATTTTGTTTTAAGTCTAGTCTTGGTGAATCTATATGGGAACCAAGTATATTCATACCTTCGGTTATGTCTTCTCCAACAACCATCATAATAACTGATTTGTTCTTGTTGTTTAAATAGATTTTGTCACCTTTTTTTATTTTGCCCTTTAGAGCTTCTTCTAGACTTACAAATCCATTTTCTTTAGCTTTTTCAATTATTGTAACTGTAGCTTCTCTTTCAATCTTTGCATGGTCTAAGAAATTTTTATATCTTTCACCATATTCAAAGATTTCTTCGATTTCTTTTTCAGAAAGTTCTTCCCAGATATTTTTCTTTTCATAATTTAAATTCATCTTTACCTTCTTTCTATTCTCTAACCTACCGGATCTTCCTTAGGATTTCCTATTTCTTCCGGCCCTCTTATTTGATCTTTGTTTATTACTTCTAACAATTTATCAGGTAGTGATTTTGTTCCACCAACTACAATTAATCTAGTGATGTCGCCACCTTTAATATAATCTACTATCTCTTTATCTATTGCCTTTGATGATGATAGTAGTATTGGTCCACTTACATACTTTGCAACATTTGATGCACAAAGTGCGTCTGGAAAGTCTTCGCCACTAACAAGAATTACTGTACGAACATCACTAAAGCCCTTTTTAGCTACATCTAAAGAGGTTAGATATCTGTTTTTACCTGAAAAATTGGTCTTTTCTATCTTGTTGAGACTATTGTTAGATAAAATATTAGGATTAACAGAACCCTTTCCTCCTACAATAATTCCCTTTGTGCTTCCAGAATTTTGTATATAGCCAAGATTTTCTTTTTCTAAAGTGTTTCCACCTGTTAGTAGTAGTGGGATTCTTGTTGTTGCAAGGTATCCACTTGCTGAAAGTGAGTCAGCAAAGTTTTGTCCATTTGCAATTGCAAAATATCTCTTGTCGTAGTTTTTACCTGATGTTTTTATAAATGTTGCAACTTTTGCTGCAGTGTCCACTCTGTTTTTACCTGCAATTCTCTTTACATTATACCCATTTAGTCCTTTTAAAGCACTTTCTGAAATTGCACTTGTTCCACCAACGATATATACATTTTTAACTTGTAATCTCTTAAGTTCTTGCTTAACTTCCTGTGGTACTTCTGTCTTTGACATAAGTAGAACTGGACCGTTTAATACAGAACCTAATACTCCTCCAGCAAGTCCATCTGCAAAGTTATCTCCACTTACTAAAACTGCATTTACCGTCTTCTTATAAGCTACTTTACTGGTTTCTACCGCTGTACCATATCTACTTCTTTCAGAAATTCTGTATAGATATACCTTGTTGTTTGCAAGAGCTTTTGTAGGTAAACTCATTAGACAAACTAAGAGTAATAATAAAATTTTCTTATTCTTTATCATTTATTCCATCCTTTTCAAATTCTTCTCTAAACTTTTCCAAAGCCTTCTTTTCAATTCTAGAAACGGACATTTGGCTTATATCCAGCGAATTTGCTATGGAAATTTGAGTTCTTTTTTCAAAGTATCTCTCTATGATAACTTTTTTCTCAACTTCATTAAGTCTTTCCATAACTCTGTCTATCAAATCTTTTAATTCAATTTTTTCATAATCTTCGTCTAAAACTCCGATTAGTTCTTGAATATTTACTTCCTTATCATCATTTTGTGAGTCGTAAGTCAGTTCAAGTGATGAAGGTGCATAGACCTTACTACCTTCTATGGCTTCTATTACCTCTTCTTCTGAAACCTCCAGATAGTCTGCAATATCTCCAATTGTAGGAGTCTTTTGAAGATGTTGTGAAAGTTGAGTCTTTGCATTATTAACTTTTTTTGACATCTCTTGGATTCTTCTTGGTACTCTAATAACCCATCCCTTGTCTCTAAAGTACTTTTTTATTTCCCCGACTATTGTAGGGGTAACATAACTTGAAAACTCAAATCCTCTAGATACATCAAACCTGTCTATAGCCATGATTAGTCCAAGGCTTGCAACTTGGAATAAATCGTCGTACTCTATTCCTCTGTTGGCATATTTTTTCGCAAGGATTTCCGCAATATAGATATGTCTTTCTATAAGTTCTGTCCTTATGGCCATGTCTTTAGTTTTATCATATTCTTTAAAAAGTTCTTTTGTATCAATATTTTTAAGTTCTTTTTTATCTCTGGTCATAATTTCTAATCCTTAAGCGTTTTACTAAGTTTAATTAGTCCTTCCTCTATTGTGACTTCATCCATAAGAGTTTCTAAGATAATTTTAGCAAATTTATTTATTTCTTTTTTATTGCCATTTGGTCTTATTGCTACAACTTCAATATCTAGTCTGTCTTCTGATGATAAAAATACTATTTTAACCTCTTTTGCACTTCCAAGTAAGATATTTAAAGCTTCACTAAGTGAAACTTTAATATCTTCTACTTCTTCAATGTCAAATCCAATTTTATTTGCAATAAATGACACATTTAGTCTTGCAAGGGCAATATTTTCTGGAGTGTATTCAAATGATAAATAATATTTTTCCATATTTTACTCCTTAATATTGAAGAGTTTGTCAAGTTCAGTTATTTCAAATATCTGTTTGACATTTGGTTTTATCTCCTCAATACTTATGGTTTTTTCTTGTTCTTTTATAGTGTTGTAAATACTAATTAAACTACCAAGTCCTGTAGAGTCAATAAAATTCAATTTTTTTGCATTTATTAGTATGTCTTTTGAACCAGGTAATTGTTTTAGTACTGCATCTTTGAATTCGTCACTTGAATAGGCATCTAAATCTCCATCTAAGGAAATTTTAATTAGATCTTTTTCTTCGTTAATATCGTAATTTAAACCCATTTGTACCTCCATTATTCGATTTCTTCAATATATTTTGCAACTGCAACAATCTTGTCACCTTCGTCATTTACTTCTCTGATTTTAACTCCCATGGTGTCTCTTCCCTTTGTTGAAACCTGTCTAACTTTAAGTCTGATAACATCTCCCTTTGCAGACATTAAAATTATTTCGTCATCAATCTTTACAAGTTTTGCAGATACAATGTCTGAAGTTCTCTTTGAAATCTTGTAGGTTATAACTCCCTTTCCTCCACGATTTTGAACCTTATACTTATCTACTAAAGTCTTTTTACCATATCCATTTTCTGAAACGATTAATAAATATTCGTTGTCCTTTAAAATATCCATGGAAACGGCCTCATCACCTTCATTTAAAGTGATTCCCTTTACACCTTGGGCCGCTCTTCCTATAGGTCTAATGTTCTTTACTTTAAATCTTATACATTGTCCCTTTTTAGTTACAATCATGGCCTCTTCATCTTTTCCAATCGACCTTACTGAAATAAGTTCGTCATTATCTCTTAAAACTATTGCTATTAGTCCAGATTTTCTAAGATTTTTAAACAATTTTATCTTAGTCTTTTTAATAAGTCCAGATTTTGTTGCCATTAGTAGATATTTATCATCTTCATCCTCGTCAAATGGTATTGCAGCTTGTACAATTTCTCCCTTTGAAATCTGGATTAGATTTACAAGGGCCTGTCCTCTCGCCTGTCTACTTCCTTCTGGAATTTCGTAGGCCTTAAGAGTATAAACTCTACCTTTATTTGTAAAGAATGCAATGTTACTATGTGTTGATGTTACAAATAGTGAATCAACATAGTCACCGTCTTTTAGATTAAGTCCGATTACACCCTTTCCTCCACGATTTTGTACTCTGTAAGAACTTGCAGGGGTTCTCTTTACATAACCATGTTTTGTTACTGTTATAAGAACATCCTCTTCTTCAATAAGCTCTTCTATGTCTATTTCGTCGTAGTTAGGTTTTATCTTTGTTCTTCTACTGTCACCGAACTTTTCTTTTATCTCTATAAGTTCATTCTTAATTATATCAAGAAGTAAATTTCTATTTGAAAGTATATCTTCAAGTCTTGCAATCTCTTTTATTAACTCTTCGTATTCATCCTTAAGCTTTTCTCTTTCCAAGCCTTGCAGTCTTCTAAGTCTCATATCTAGAATGGATTGAGCTTGAACTTCACTAAATCCAAATCTTTCCATAAGTCTTTCTAGAGCGTCTGAGTAGGACTCTCTTATTATTTTTATTATTTCGTCAATATTGTCTATTGCCTTTAAAAGTCCCTCTACAATGTGGGCTCTGTCTTTGGCTTTTTTAAGATCGAACTCTGTTCTTCTTGTAATTACTTCTTCTTGGTGCTCTACATAGTACTTAATAAGTTCTTTTAAGTTTAATACTTTTGGAACTCCATTTACAAGTGCAAGGTTTATTATACCAAAGGTAACTTGCATCTGACTATATTTATATAGATTGTTAAGAACTATTTGAGCATTTGCATCTCTCTTTAATTCAATTACAATTCTAAGACCTTTTCTGTCTGATTCGTCTCTTAAATCTGAAATGCCTTCTATTCTCTTGTCCTTTACTAACTCTGCAATCTTCATAATGAGATTGGACTTATTTACTTGGTAAGGAATTTCTGTAATTACAATTCTTTCCTTCTTGTGATATTCTTCTATATTTGCAACCGCTCTTAGTACAACTTTTCCTCTACCTGTGTTGTATGCATCGGTAATCCCCTGTTTTCCCATAATATGTGCTCCCGTTGGGAAATCAGGTCCTTTTATATGTTCCCTAAGTTCGTCTATTGTTATATCTCTGTTGTCAATGTATGAAACTATACCATCTATAACTTCTCCAAGGTTATGAGGAGCCATGTTAGTTGCCATACCTACTGCAATTCCTGAAGAACCATTTACAATTAGGTTTGGAAATCTTGATGGAAGCACTACTGGTTCAAGTTCTCTACCATCGTAGTTTTCTTGAAAATCTACAGTTTCTTTATTAATATCCCTTAATATCTCAAGGCAAAGTTTGTTCATTCTAAGTTCTGTATATCTTGGTGCCGCCGCTCCGTCACCGTCAATTGAACCAAAGTTACCTTGGCCCTGTACAAGTGGATATCTCATGTTGAAGTCTTGTGCAAGTCTTACTACTGCGTCATAGATTGCCGAGTCACCATGGGGGTGAAACTTACCCATTACATCCCCTACAAGTCTTGCAGATTTTGTAAATCCTCTGTCTGGGAACATACTTTGTTGTTGCATAGAGTATATTATTCTTCTATGAACGGGTTTAAGTCCATCTCTAACATCCGGTAAAGCTCTTGAAACTATAACACTCATTGAATAATCCAAATAGGATTTTTTCATCTCTCTATCTATATCAACATCTATAACATTGTCATGTCCTTTTATTAATTCACTCACTTTACCACCTCCTATGCATCAATATTTTGTGCATATACTGCATTTTCTTCAATGAACTCTCTTCTAGGCTCAACTTTGTCTCCCATAAGGATATTGAATGTCTCATCAATTTCCACAAGCTCTTCGTCGTCAATAGTTACTCTTAAAAGCATTCTATTTTCAGGGTTCATTGTGGTTTCCCAAAGTTGGTCCGCGTTCATTTCCCCAAGACCTTTGTATCTTTGAACCTTTAAATTTGAACCTCTTCCAAGTTCATTAAGGGAAGATTCTAGTTCCTCTTCTGTGTAACAATACCTTACAACCTTAGTACCTCTGATTATTCCATAAAGTGGAGGTTGGGCAATGTATACGTGGCCATCTTTTATTAAGTCCTTCATATATCTGAAGAAGAATGTTAGAAGTAAAGTCCTTATATGGGCACCGTCAACGTCCGCATCCGTCATGATAATTATCTTTCCATAACGAAGTTTTGAAATATCGAACTCTTTTCCAATTCCAGTACCAAATGCAGTTATCATTGCCTTTATTTCATTTGAAGAAAGAGCTCTATCGAGTCTTGCCTTTTCCACATTTAAAATCTTACCTCTAAGTGGTAATATGGCTTGGTATTTATTATCTCTTCCACCCTTTGCAGATCCACCGGCGGAGTCCCCTTCCACTAGGTATATTTCATTTACAGAAATATCTGATTCTATACAGTCTGCAAGTTTACCTGGCAAAGTGGTATTATCTAGAATTGATTTCTTTCTAGTTAAGTCCCTGGCCTTTCTTGCGGCTTCCCTTGCTCTTGCTGAAGACTGTGCTTTTTCAATTATGATTTTTGCAACTGCAGGGTTTTCTTCTAAAAAGATTGAAAGTCCTTCGTAAAGCGTAGTTTCCACATCTCCTCTAGACTCTGAGTTTCCAAGTTTTGACTTGGTTTGCCCTTCGAATTGTGGGTTTGAAAGCTTTATTGAAACTATGGCAGTAAGACCTTCTCTAGTGTCATCACCTTGAAGATTTTGATCTTTTTCCTTTATTAAATTGTATTTTCTTCCATAGTCATTTAAGGATCTTGTAAGTGCAGTTCTAAATCCTACTAAATGTGTTCCACCTTCTGTTGTATGAATATTGTTTGCAAAAGGCAGTACATTTTCAGAGTAGGAGTCTGTGTATTGCATAGATATTTCTACTGTACTCTTTTCTCTTTCCCCTGTAATGTAGATTGGCTTTTGATGTAATACATTTTTATTTCTATTTAAGTACTCTACAAATGAGTTTATTCCACCTTCGTAGTGAAACTCTATCTTGGTGTCGTCCCTCTTGTCTTCAAAGACTATCTTTATTCCACCATTTAAAAATGCCATCTCTCTAAATCTATTTATTAGAACTTCTTTTTCAAAATTAATGGTTTCAAAAATTTCTTCATCGGGCATAAACTGAATTTTTGTTCCAGTTTCCTTTGTCTTTTCGCCCTTTTTTATTTCCTTTGTAACCTTACCCCTTGAAAACTCTTGTGTAAATACATATCCATCTCTCTTAACTGTAGCTTTTAACCATGATGACAATGCGTTTACTACAGAAACACCTACACCATGAAGTCCTCCAGAAACTTTATATGCATCATTGTTGAACTTACCACCGGCGTGAAGTATGGTAAGTACTGTTTCAAGGGTTGACTTTCCAGTTTGAGGATGCTTTTCAACAGGAATACCTGATCCATTGTCCTCAACGGAAACAGATCCATCTTCGTAAATAATTACGGTTATGGTATCTGCAACTCCCGCTAATGCTTCGTCAATACTATTGTCAACTACTTCATAAACTAGATGATGTAGTCCCTTTGGTCCCGTTGAACCTATATACATCCCTGGTCTAAGTCTAACCGGTTCCAGTCCCTCTAGAACCTTTATGTTCTTAGCGCCATAATCTCTATTTTGAGTCATATATTTTCCTTTCATCTATACTTTTTAACTTTAAGTTTGCTATCCTGCAGTTCAAAAACTCTATACTCTCCATCGTATCCATCTATAAAAGATTCAGATGTTGCAGTTATTATACTCTGATAATCTTTAATTTCATTTAAAAGATAATCTGTCCTATTTTCATCAAGTTCTGAAAAGACATCATCTAAAAGTATTACAGGACCTATCTCTTTAATATCATGAAACATTTTAAGTTGTGCGAGTTTCAATGTTAATATTAACGTCCTCTGTTGTCCCTGTGATAGAAATACTCTTGAATCCATGTTGTTTATTAGTATTTCTATATCATCCCTATGTGGTCCCACGGAACTAAAACCTCTATATAGGTCTTTTTCCAGAGAATTTAACATTTTTTCCATAAGCATTTTATAATTATTTTCCATATCATTATAACAGTCCTCCCACTGTCCGTTATATAAAATGCTTAACTCTTCACTTTCATCTGTTAGTCTTATGTGAATTGTCTTTGCAAACTCTTCAATAATCCTTATATATTTGGATCTAACTTTTAATATCTTTGCACCTTCTTCTGCCATTTGCCTAGTTGATGCAATAATCTGTTCTTTAAAATACTTCTCTCTATTTTGATTTTTTAGTAAAAGATTTCTTTGATTTAAAATATTGTTGTATTTTATAAGGGCAATATTAAAACCTGGAAGTATTCCTGAAATCACTTCATCTACGAAATTGCGCCTATAGGATTTAGTCTCCTTTATGATTTTTATATCTTCAGGAGTAAAGGTTACTATGTCGAAAAAAGTACGCAGCTGCTTCATTGTATCTATTTTGTTTTCGTTTATCCTTATAACCTTTTGTCCATTTCTAGACAGTTTCACTTCAATCTTTTCTTCAAGTCCGTCAGAGTTTATATCCGTTCTTATAAAGCTCTCGTCTTTATCAAACTTTATAAGATTTTCTTGGTTTACCGCCTTAAATGATTTTCCCTTGGCACTGAAGTAGACTCCCTCTAATATATTCGTCTTTCCAACTGCATTCGATCCCGTTATTATATTTATTTTGTCTAAAAATTTAATATTTAAATTGTCGAAATTTCTAAAATTTAAAAGATAACAGTTATTTATCTTCAAAACTTTCACCTATTTTATTACATAGACATATTGTTCGTACTGAACCTTATCTCCCTGTCTTAATTTTTTTCCCCTTCTGGTTTCAACTTCGCCATTTACGTAAACTTCTCCATTTTGGATTATTTCCTTTGCAATGCCACCTGAAGAAGCTATGTTTACATACTTCAATAACTGTTCAAGTTTTATAAATTCAGTTTCTATTTTTACTTCTTCCATTACTGTCTCCCCAATCTAACCGGTAGTACCAAATATGAGTACTCATCTTCAGAATCTAAAGGATTGATGATACAAGGTTTTAAACTGTCGTTCAAATTAAGTGTACATTCTTCCGAGTCAATTACCTTTAATCCATCCAGTAGATACTTGGCGTTGAAAGCTATTTCCAAGTCGTTTCCATCTTTTTCACAATATATATTTTCAGACACATTTCCATATTCAGAGTTTGATGTAATGTGTATGTTGTTGTCAGTTATGGACATTTTTACAAGATTTGCCTTTTCTTCCCTTGCTAATAGTGAAGCTCTCTCAAGGGCATCTTGAAAATCTTTTTTTGATACATCAACCTTGCAAGTTGAAGGTGAAAATATTATTCCCTTATAGTCAAAGAAGTTTCTATCTAAAAGTCTTGAATAGATTAAAGTGTCGCCTAAGTCAAATACTATATTGTTTTTTACAAAACTAAGAGTAATATCTCCATCTTCTGGCATTATTTTACTTAATTCATTTAATGATCTTGAAGGCACAATCTCTTTTATCTCTTCAGTTATTTCACTGTCATATCTCATAAGAGCAATTCTAAAGCCATCAAGTGCAACAAAGTTCAAGTAATTTTCTTCAACTTCTATCATAACTCCAGTTAGTGAAGGCCTTGATTCGTCTATTGAAGCTGCAAATACCGTATTTCTTATGGCCTTTTTCATAACCTCCACAGGAATTTCTATCTTTTTTTCCACATCTATATTTGGAAGTGGAGGATAATCGTAGGAATCGAAGCCAATAAGGTTGAATTCTGAGTTTGCGCAACGAATTTGTATATTTTCACCGGTAATATTGAATTTTATAGTAGAATCAGGTAGCTTTCTGACTATATTTCCAATCATGGATGAATTTATAACAATATTTCCCTCTTCTTCTACAATACAATCTGTAGTAGTTTTTATTCCAAGCTCTAAATCAGTTGATTTAAGAGTTAATTTGTTGTCTTTTACTTCAAATAGAATTCCTTCTAATATAGGAAGAGTTGTTCTTGCAGAAATTGCCTTTTGAGCAATGTTAATATGTTTTAATAATTCTCTTTGGTTTATTTCAAATTTCATTTTTTTCTCCTAATAACAATAATAAGAATTTAGTAGTAGTCGTAGTAGTACTGTGCATTATGTGGATAAGTGTGATTTTACTGATATTTAATTGTTTTTTGATATTTATATCCCTGTGAATAAAATCTTCATAATTTGGAAGTTATGAACATTATCCACAGAAAAAATAATAAAAATAATTTTTTGGACTTATCAACATTTTATACACATAGATATCAACATAAAAATGTGGATTATTCACCCTTTATAGTTTGAACTAAACTATTTATTTCTTCAGCAAAAGACATATCTTCGCTAATATCTTTAGTTATTTTATCAACCCCATGCATAATTGTGGAGTGGTCACGGTTAAAGGACTCTGCAATCATAATTAGTGAAAGATCCGTAAGTTGTCTACACAAGTACATCGCAATTTGCCTTGGGTATGCAATTTGCCTTGCCCTAGTCTTTGATGACATGTCCTTCATTTCAAGGTTGTACTTTTCACATACCACTTCTTGAATGTATTCTAAAGTTACTGGTTTCTTTTCACTTTCTTCTATAACTTTATTTAGTGCAAGCTTTGCACGGTCTAAGTCTATTTCCCCTTCTAAGAGCTGTGCATGGGCAAGTACCGTCATAAGCGCACCTTCAAGTTCCCTTATGTTGGATTTCACATTCATTGCAATATACTCCAATATATCGTCTGACACATAGGCATGTTCCATATTTAGTTTTGCCTTAAGGATTGCAACTCTTGTTTCGTAGTCGGGCATTTGAATGTCAGCCATAAGTCCCCACTCAAAGCGTGATACAAGTCTTTCTTCCAAGGTTTCAATCTCCTTAGGAGGTTTGTCGGAAGATAGTATTATCTGTTTATTTTGAGCATATAGATCATTAAATGTGTGGAAGAACTCCAGCTGTGTTCCAACTTTTCCAGCAATAAACTGTATATCGTCAATTAGAAGCACATCTATATTTCTGTATTTATCTCTAAATTGAATATTTTTTTTACTTGACTTATCACCTATTGATGAAATAAGTTCGTTTGTAAATTTTTCACTACTTATATACATCACTTTCAGTTCAGGATAGTTATCCATAATCTCATGGGCAAGGGCCTGCATCAAGTGGGTCTTTCCAAGTCCTGGACCACCATATATAAATAATGGATTGTAAGCTGTTGCAGGATTTTTTGCAACTGCCATTGCCGCAGAAAGTGCAAACTCATTACTCTTTCCCTTTACAAAGGACTCAAATGTATATTTTGGGTTTAGCATCTGTTCTATTTTAAGTTTTTCAATATCTTCTTTGGTAGTGCTTACTTCCTGTTTATTGTCATAGAAATACTGTTGGCCTCCAGGCTGAACTTTAACTTGATATTGACTGTAGTTTGAGTCGGTTGGAAGCACAATTTTTATAGAAGCTTCAGTTTTCATTATAAAACTAAGTATTTCCACAATATCATCTAAGTATCTCTTTTCAATCATCTTTTTGGTAAAACCATTGGGAGCGGAGAGTACAAGTTCAGAAGATGTAAGTTTTATTGGCTTTAATGCCATTATCCAAGTTTCAAAGACCACCGCATCCATATTTACTTCAAGAACAGAAAGCAATTCAGACCATAAGGTATTTAGATCCATTATTCACCTCCGTTATACACATATTAATCCACAATATTATGATAACTTTTCATTGTTATTTTCATGTTACGTATACTTGTCCACAAAAACATGAAGTTATCCACAAAAAAAAATAGAAAAAAGCCAAAATTACTTAAAAAAAGAGAGAATTAGCCATTTTAATTGTACAAATTCCCTTTTCAATGTGGGGTTATCCACAAAAGCTTTTTTAAAATTGTGAATTAAAATTATTTTTTACTGCTATTATTATATCAAATAGAAGGTTTTACTTCAAATAAAAAACTATGTTAAGGTATTGATTTTTCAATGAATATTTGATTTATCCACAATGATTTGACGAAAAGATAAAAATTGATTAAAAAGTACTATTTTTTTCATGATTTTCTTGACAGTTTCGCCTCTCGTCTATATAATCATCATAGTGTTTTGTATTATTTTATGGAGGTGAAGAAGTTGAAGAGAACATATCAACCAAATAGAAGAAAAAGAAGTAAAGACCACGGATTTAGAAAGAGAATGTCTACTAAGGGTGGTAGAAGAGTTTTAGCAAGAAGAAGAAAAAGAGGTAGAAAAGTTATTTCAGCTTAGGCCATTTTAATGGTCTTTTAATTTATTTATGGAAAAAGATAAAAGATTGAGAAGTAATGGGGATTTTAGAAGTGTTTACAAAAAGGGCGATGGATATTTCAACAGAAACTTCACCTTTATTGTAAAAAAGAATAATTTACCTGGATCTCGTGTTGGTTTCTCCATTACTAAAAAATTTGGAAATGCCGTTACTAGAAACAAGATGAAGAGAAGACTTAAAGAGATTTTCAGACTGAATTTTGACTCTTTGATTCAAGGCTACGACATTGTAGTAATACCAAAACAAAACACTAAAGAGTTAAGTTATATAGAGCTTGAAAAATCTTGTATGCATCTTATAAGGAAAATATCAAAGAAGGTGAAGTAGTGAGAAAAATACCAATTTTTCTAATTAGACTATATCAGATATTTATTTCGCCATATCTAGGACAAAACAAGTGTAAGTATTATCCTACATGTTCAAACTATGCCATACAGGCCTATCAAAAATATGGTGTATTCAAAGGCACTTTATTATCTGTATGGAGAATTTTAAGATGTAATCCTTTCAGTAAGGGCGGCTATGATCCATTAAAATAAGATTAGGAGAGTATATGACAAAATTACTGAGTTCGATAATTGGTAAGATACTTGAAGTAATTTATCTTACTGTATCGAAAATTGGAAATGAGCCAAAGAATATTTCCTACTTTGCAATATCAATTCTTATACTTACATTGATATACAAGTTGGTAATGCTTCCGGTTACAATTTCCAATATTAAAATGCAAAAGCTAAATGCAAAGTTCCAACCGGAACTTAAAAAGCTTGAAGCGAAATATAAACATGATCCTCAACTCTATCAACAAAAGGTTATGGAGTTTCAAAGGGAGATGGGTTATAATCCGCTAGCTTCCTGCTTGCCTATGCTTATACAAATTCTTATTATTTGGGCACTTTTCCCTGTAATGAGAGAACCTCTTAAGTATTTGGAGTTAAGTAAGGATATAAACCTTAATTTCTTTTGGATTAAGGACATTACAGTTGCTAATTCAGGAGATTTAATCCTTCCTATAGCACTGGCTCTTACTCAGTTCTTATTTACGAAGATGATGACTCCAAAAATGCCTCAGGATGAAAAAAATCCTATGCAAGGAATGAACTTTGCAATGCAATATGCAATGCCTATAATGTTCTTTTTCTTTGCAAGAAATTATCAACCAGCCCTATCCATCTACTGGATAACTGGTAATATCATTGAAATGATATTTAGATTTTTCATCAACAGAAACGAGGACGAGGAAGTAGAAAGCAATAAGGAAATTAAGAAAGGTAAGAAATAGGAAGGAGCTTAGATGAAATCGACAGTTAAAGTGGCAAAAACCGTTGATGAAGCGGTTGAACTTGCTATTAAGGAACTAAATTGTTCAAAGGAAGAAGCTGTTATAGAAGTAATAGAGGAACCTAAATCCGGGATATTTGGACTTTTTGGTTCAAAAGATGCCATGGTTAGAGTTTCATGTGAAGAAGATATAAGTAAACTTTTAGATGAAGTTATATTAGATAACAGCTCCAAAGTTGAAAATAATATTAAAAAGGATACTAAACCAGAAAGAGCTTCTAGAAAAGAAAAAGAAGAACCTGTTGAAGTTTCAAAAACTGAAAAACCAGTTGAAAAGCCAAAGGTAGAAACAACTGAAGAGGTTAAAGATGAAGAGATAGAACCTGTTGAAATAGACGAAGAATTTAAGGTAAAGATTAAGTCATTTTTAAATTCTGTTATTCAAAAGATGGGTATCGAATCAAATATAGAAACTTTTACTGATGACTTTGGTATCAAATTTAATATAATTCCTGTGAATGAAAATGATATTGGAATTGTTATTGGAAAAAGAGGGGAAACTCTTGATGCCATCCAATATATTGCAAACCTTGTTGCCAACAGAAACACTGACAGATACATTAGGATTTCTGTGGACTGCAATGGCTATAGGGACAAGAGAATTAACTCTTTAAAATCTCTAGCTAGAAAAATGGCTAACAAGGCTATTAAGTACAATAAAAATATGAGATTGGAACCTATGAATCCATTTGAAAGAAGGGTAATTCACTCAAGTCTTCAGTCCTTTGATGGAATTTACACTGTGAGTGAAGGTAATGAACCTTTCAGAAGAGTGGTAATTAAAATAAAAAGAGATTAGAAAAGATAAGTCTGCTATTGCAGGCTTTTCTTTTAGCCTTTTTCATATGGTATAATCATAAAAAAGGATGTGACTAAATGGAAGATACAATTACAGCTATTTCAACAGCTACTGGAGAAGCGGGCATTGGAATTGTAAGAATGAGCGGTAAAACGGCATTTGAAGTAGCTAATAAAATTTTTAAACCTAAGTCTACAAATAGAGATTTTGAAAATAGAAAACTTATTTATGGTCATATTTATGACAAAGACGAAATTATAGACGAAGTACTAATCAGCTTTATGAAGGGACCTTCAACTTACACTAGAGAGGATATGGTTGAAATATACACCCATGGTGGTATTATCGCCGTTAGAAAGGTGCTTGACTTAACCATTAGAGAAGGTGCAAGAATTGCGGATAGAGGCGAATTTACTAAAAGGGCCTTTTTAAATGGAAGACTTGACCTATCACAAGCGGAGGCGGTTATAGATTTGATTAAGGCAAAGACCGACAAGTCCTACGAAGCCTCTATGAACCAGCTGGGAGGTTCTCTAAAAAAAGAGATTAAGGAAATTAGAGATAAGATACTAGATCAACTTGCAAGGGTGGAATACACCATAAACTTTACAGAAGATGGGCAGGAAGAGCCGGACAAAAATATTATCTTAAAAGAGGGCAGGGAAGTCTTAGAAAGACTTGAAAAGTTATATAATTCATCCAATAAGGGAAAGATTATAAGGGATGGTATTAACACCACCATTATAGGAAAGCCAAATGTTGGTAAGTCTTCACTACTAAACTCCCTGGCAAAGGTGAACAAGGCCATAGTTACAGATATTCCAGGTACTACAAGAGATGTTATTGAGGAGTACATTGACCTTGATGGCATAATGTTAAAAATTTCAGACACCGCAGGTATTAGACACAGTGAAGATATTGTTGAGCAAATCGGTGTGGATAGATCTTTGGACTATGCTAAGACTGCGGACCTTATAATTGCAATATTTGACCTTTCAAAGCAGGTGGAAGAAGACGACAAGAGAATTATGGAATTACTTTCAAAACGCAGATCCATAGTTCTACTAAACAAGTCGGATTTGGAAAGAAAGTTCGACATAGAGCATTTAGATATTGACAGTGATATTCCTGTGGTTGAAGTTTCCATTAAGGAAAACAAGGGAATTGAGGAATTGGAAAAAGAGATTATTAATATGTTTTACCAAGGGGATATTAAATCCTCTGCAGACCTTTTGGTTACCAATGTAAGACATAGGGATATAATTAAAAAGGCAATGGACTATTTAAAGTCATCCCTTGATGACTTGGAGATGGAAGTTCCAATTGACTGTATAGAACTTGATTTGAGATCTTCATGGGAAATTCTTGGAGAAATCACTGGAGAAACCATTGAAGATGACGTATTAGATAAAATATTTAGAGATTTTTGTATTGGGAAATAAGATGGAAATAAAAAAATATAAAGAAGAACCAGTAGACGTGATTGTTGTAGGTGCAGGCCATGCGGGAACGGAAGCAGCCCTTGCAACGGCACGACTTGGACTTAAAACGGTAATAATGACAATGAGTTTGGATTCCGTGGCGGACCTGCCATGTAATCCAAATATAGGTGGTACTGGCAAGGGTCATCTAGTTAGAGAAATTGACGCACTTGGTGGAGAGATGGCTCTAATTATAGATAAGACCTTTATTCAGTCTAGAATGTTAAACACCTCAAAGGGGCCGGCGGTACACTCCTTGAGGGTGCAAGCTGATAAACCAGCCTACCATAGAGAAATGAAAAAGGTGCTTGAAAACACAGAGAACTTAGACCTTGTGGAAGGGGAAATCACCAAGATAAATGTGGAAGATAAAAGAGTTGTTTCAGTGGAGACACTAAATGGTGCCATTTATGAAACAAAGATAGTAATCCTTGCAACGGGCACATATCTTAAGGGACTTATTCTCCAAGGAGAACTTCAAACAGAGTCGGGACCCCATGGCTTAAAATCTTCAAAGCTACTTTCCGATTCATTAAAAGAACTAGGCATAGAGCTTAGAAGATTTAAGACGGGAACTCCAGCAAGGGTTCACAGAGATAGTTTAGACTTTTCTGTAATGGAAGTTCAGCCGGGAGATGAAGAGATAATACCATTTTCATTTATGAACTTTGGCAAAGATATGAGTAGAGAGCAAGAGCATTGCTATTTAACTTACACCACAAAGGAAACTAAGGAGATAATTGAGGACAATTTGCATAGAAGCCCAATGTATGCAGGTATTGTAAAGGGAGTTGGACCAAGATATTGTCCATCAATTGAAGATAAAGTCGTTAGATTTAGCGAAAGGGACGAGCATCAAGTATTTGTTGAACCTGAAGGCCTTGATACTAAGGAAATGTATATTCAAGGTGTGTCTTCAACATTACCAGAAGATGTTCAAAAAGAGATGTATAAGACCATTATAGGATTTCAAAATATGAAATTTATGAGATCTGCCTATGGAATAGAGTACGATTGCATCGACCCTACAATCTTAAAGAGAACTTTGGAACACCAAGATATAAATGGACTGTACTTTGCTGGACAAATAAATGGCTCATCAGGATATGAAGAGGCGGCGGCACAGGGACTTATGGCTGGAATAAACGCATATTTAAAGTTAAATGACAAAGAACCATTTATATTAGACCGCTCCGATGCCTATATAGGAGTTTTAATTGACGACTTAGTTACAAAGGGAACCAACGAACCATATAGAATGATGACATCAAGGGCGGAGTATCGTCTAACACTTAGACAGGACAATGCAGACTTTAGACTTACCAAGTATGGCTATGACATAGGCCTTGTTTCAGAAGAGAGAATGGAAAAGACCAACAGTAGACTTAAGGCAGTTGAAGACGAACTTAAAAGGCTTGACTCCATAAGGGTAAACCCAAGTGAAGAAAATAATAAAATAATCGAAAGCCTTGGTTCTACAAAACTTCAAAAATCCCTTAGCTTAACAGAGCTTATAAGAAGACCAGAGCTTGATTATGAAAAGGTAAGAGTCTTTGACAAAAAAGCGCCTGAACTTGATAGGGAAATAAAGATTCAAGTGCAAACCCATATTAAATATGAAGGCTATATTGAAAAGCAAAAGCAACAAATCGAAAGATTTAAAAAGCTTGAGAGAAAAGATATAAGCTTTATTAATGATTATTCTGAGCTAAAGGGGCTTTCCAACGAGGCTGTACAGAAGTTAAATCAAATAAGACCAGACTCATTGGGACAGGCTAGCAGAATTTCTGGAGTTAGCCCGGCAGATATAAATGTAATCCTTATATATCTTGAAAGTAGAAAGAGGAACAAAAATGAACAGCCTAATTAAAGTAATGGAAAGTGAAGGCATAGAGCTAACAGATAAATGCGCAGAAAAGTTTGAACAGTTTAGACAGACTCTTCTTGAAACCAATAAGTATTTAAATTTAACTTCAATTACCGAAGAGGAAGAAGTAAATTATAAACACTTTTTAGACTCCCTTCTTCCAATGAAGAAAATAGAATTTAAGGAAAATGCCAAAGTTATTGATATAGGTACTGGAGGAGGATTTCCAGGACTTCCTATGAAATTTTATAGAGAGGATCTTGATATAACACTTTTAGATTCACTTAATAAAAGAATAAAGTTTTTAAAAGATACTATATATAAAATGGAATTATCGAATATAGAAGCAATCCATGGAAGAGCTGAAGAACTTGGTAGACAAAAACAGTATCGTGAAGTGTATGACTACGCCATATCAAGGGCAGTTTCAAGACTTAATACATTGGTAGAGTATAGTTTACCATTTGTAAAAGTTGGTGGATACTTTATATCCATGAAGGGGCCAAGTGGAAAGGAAGAAGCTGAAGAAGCGAAAAATGCTATAAAATTATTAGGTGGAGAGATTGCAGATATAATAGAGTATCAACTTGACTATGAAGACTCGGATAGAACTCTTGTAGTAATAAAAAAGATATCCCCTACCCCAAAGAAATATCCACGAGGTGGAGGAAAACCAAAAAATAAACCATTATAAAAAAGACCCTCAAAGGCGTGCCCTTGAGGGTTATTTTATTCTATGGGAGAAAGATGTTTGAAGTCAGGTCCCTTAAGCAGTGAAATAAAAGAACGCTTCAACTTATCAATGGATGAATAATATAAATATACTGTATCGTCTTTTACCATAAAAGTAGATTTATATATAAGCCAGTTATCAAAACCCGATTCAGAAGGTTCCAATATTTTAATTGGATTTGTGAAATTTATTCCATCCTTCGATGTAAGGACAAATAATGCAGATGTATCCATTTTTCCATCGGGACAATCCATGGTTAAGCAGTAGTAGGTATCCCCTATCTTTTGTACTTCCAAATGCCAAGGATTATAGTTAGTCCAAGACCCCTTTTCCATATTCATGGGAACAACGGGAGTAAAAGTTTTTAAATCCTTGGACTCAGTATAGACATAGGCATCCTCCCCTATATTCATATTCTTACGATAGTATATTTTGTAAGTGTCATCTTCGTATATGATAGAAGGTGCTCCAAGGCCATAGCCACTTGTACCAAAGTCCATTATAACTTCAGGATCTGTAAAACTTTTTAAATCCTTAGTAGTCATCCTTAAAATTCTTGAAAGTCTCGTTTTCTTATTAGACTCCCTATACCAAAGCTCTAAAGTATCGTCCTTTTCAAATAGACAAACATCTGAAAGATGACAGTCTTGTCCTGGCATTGCAAGAGGTGTTTTCACATTGGGAAGTGGTTTAAAGTTCACCCCATCATCAGACACCACAATACTTGGGTTTTCAGTAGAGTCATTTAAAAAACTATATGGTGTAAATGCCATAATGTATTCATAACCAAATTTTCGAGTTCCATCGTGGATAATTGACGGATGTATAGACTGATTGTCTGTCTCCACATAAGTTGGAATATCTAAATGATTAGAAGCATTTAATAAAAGACCCTCGTTGACTAATTTAGATCCTACATAATCCTTTTCTTCGGTTGGAGAAACATTGGTAGGTTCAATTTTTGATTCACTTGAATCAACATTAACTATTTTATTTTTCTTATCATAAATTGAATCATGTTTATTTATATAAAGGGAGCCAGCTATAATTATAAGAGATAGAGCTCCGACAAATAAAAATCTTTTCTTTTTCAAATGTATCACCCATTAAAGGATATCATATATTGATGTTTTAAGATATTACAAAATTATTAAGATTAAATTGTGGATAAGTATGTGGATAATCAAGGCATAACCATGTGGATAACTATGTGGATAAGTTTGTTGATAAGTGTGATTCAAACATATAAAAACTGATTATAATTTCAATTAAATAAAAGGAGCTACAAAGAGCTAAAAATACACATTTGTGATAATCGTAAAAATAACGATAAAAAATTTGATTTATTTTGACTAAGATTCACATTTATTTTTATGTGGATAATTACCTTTTACATACATCAAATTTGTGGATAAAAATCAGAAGTTAGATAAAAAGATTAAAACTTGAAAGATAATATTTTGCATTTTAGAATAATTTTCTTAATTTAAAAAAATGTTTCACATGAAACAAAAAGTATATAAAAATTATTTAAATGTTTCACATGAAACAATAATTAATTTTCTCCACCAAATGTTTCACGTGAAACATAAATAGATTAGACAAGAAACACTTTGCCTACATTTAATTTACTTCCTTCATAATTCTTTATTATTTTTTCACTTAAATAAAAAGAAAGATTAACAACTTTTCTTCTTACTTCATTTCTCGACCCTTTAATCCTTAGTCGATAAATATTTTCTGAGTCTTTATATCCTATTCCAAGATATACCAATCCACTATTTTCACCAGGTCCAGCATATCCTGTTGCAACAATATTTAAAGTAGACTTAGAGATTGCAGTTAGTCCTCGTAACATATCTACGGCAGCTTCAAAACTTACAGCAGTATGTTTCTCTAATGTTTCACGTGAAACATTTAATAGTTTCATTTTAACTTCTTCTGTATAAGTTATAGCTCCCATTTCCAATACACTACTTGCTCCAGCAATATTTGCTATGGAAGCTGTTATTAATCCTGCGGTTAATGACTCTCCCGTTGAAACGGTTATTTTATTATCTATTAAAAAAGGAACAAAAGATTCTTCTAAATTTAATGAACTTTCAAATTCTTTTATTTCCTTTAATATTGTGTATTTCATTTTATCACCCAATTAGATTATAACTCAGTTCTTTTAATTTAAAAACCTTTGTTATATTGACTGGCATGTTATATAATGGTGAATGGACAAAATAGGAGTTGATACAAATGAAGTTTACATCACTTTCCAGTGGCTCTTCAGGAAATTCCTTATTAATTGAAACTGATAAAACAAGAATTTTAGTAGACGCAGGCTTTACAGGAAAAAGACTGGAAGCTTTAATTAAAGATGCAGGTGTACTACCTGAGACAATAGATGCAATCCTTGTAACTCATGAACACAATGATCATATAAAGGGAGCTGGCGTTATGAGTAGACGCTTCAACATACCGATTATTGCAAATGAAGAGACTTGGATAGCTATGATTAAAAAGATAGGTCCAATTAAAGACAATAATATTTTAGTCTTTAAAAATGATTATGATTTTACTCTAAGAGATTTGGATATTCATCCATTTAGTACTTTTCATGACGCTGCCAACAGCTGTGGCTTTGCAATTAATCATGGGAAAAAGAAAATCTCTATAATGACGGACACCGGTACTGTAAATGAACGGATAAAGAGACAGCTGCTTGGTTCAGATGTACTGTTTATAGAGTCAAATCACGATCCGATTATGCTTATGAATGGACCTTATACACCAGCTTTAAAGAGAAGGGTTGCTTCAACAAAAGGGCATCTTTCAAACTTAGACTGCGCATACACCCTTGAAGAGGTTCTTACTGGAAATGGAGAAAAAGTGATTCTTGCACATTTAAGTGGAGAAAATAATACAGCAAGTATAGCCTATAACACGGTTTCAGATCATTTGACTGATTTAGGACTAGATATAAATAGAGATATTTCTTTAAATGTTGCAGATAGAAATGGTGTTAGTAATAGGATTGAGTTATAGAATATGAATGTTAAAATAATCACAATTGGAAGCATAAAGGAAAACTATATAAAAGATGGTATAGCTGAGTTTAAAAAGAGAATTAAGTCATATGCTAATCTAGAGGAAATTGAATTAAAAGAAACATTAATAACTGATGAAAGTAGTTCCAATATTGAAAAGGCATTAGATGACGAAGCTGAAAAAATATTATCAAAGATTAACAACAGAGACTATGTTATTGCACTGGATGTTAAAGGAAGGCAATATGACAGCGAAGATTTTTCTAAAAAGCTTGAGGAGCTTAAAATTGACGGTTATAACGACTTCGTCTATATAATCGGTTCATCATATGGACTAAGTGAGAAAATCAAAAATAGAGCCGATTTAAAGCTATCTTTTTCTAAGTTCACTTTTCCACATCAGTTGATGAAGCTAATATTATTTGAACAAATTTATAGATGGATTAAAATTTCTAAAAACGAGCCCTACCACAAGTAGGGCTTATTTAGTTAAGCAACAATTCATGGTATACTAATGTTGAGGTGTTAATTTGGCAGAAAATGGTTTACAAAATGGCTTTTGTCCTCAAATGGTTGTAACGGAAGAGTTAAAATCATTGGAAGACATAAAGAGAGCCATTATTAAAAGATACAGAAAACATATATGGTCCAAGTTTATTAAGGCAATCAAGGAATACGATTTAATTCAGGACAATGATAAAATCGCCATTGCCATATCCGGTGGAAAGGACAGCTTGCTCTTGGCAAAGTTATTTCAAGAGTTACAAAAGAATGGTAAGAACAACTTTGAGCTGGAATTTCTTGCAATGGACCCTGGATATCATCCGGACATAAGAGTTCTTTTAGAAGAAAATTGCAAATACCTAAATATTCCTGTAACTATTTACGACTCGGATATTTTCAAGGTGGCAGATAAAATCTCTTCAGACTATCCATGCTACATGTGTGCAAGGATGAGAAGGGGTTCACTATATGCAAAGGCAAAGGAACTTGGATGCAATAAACTTGCCCTGGGACATCACTTTGACGACGTTATAGAGACAAATATGTTAAACATACTCTGTGCAGGTAATTTTAAGACGATGATGCCAAAACTAAAGGCTCAAAACTTTGACGATATGGAAATTATAAGGCCAATGTACCTTGTAAGAGAAGAGAGTATTATAAGATGGATGACCTATACAGGCCTTATGCCAATGAACTGTGCATGTATGGTGGCTGCAAAAAAGATTGGTTCAACAAGACATAAAATTAAAGATCTTATTAAACAACTTGAGGATGACGGCTTCACAAATGTTGCAATAAATATATTTAGATCTTGCGAAAATGTAGATATGGACAGAATACTTGGGTATATAAATGAAGATGGAAAACATTCATTTTTAGATAATTATTAGGAGGGTATTATGAACAGTATATGCAAAGAAATCCTATCAGATTTGTACTATATAGGTGCAAACGATAGGGAAACAGAGTTATTTGAAAATATGTTACCACTACCTAGAGGGGTATCATATAACTGCTATTTGATTAAAGATGAAAAGACAGCTCTTTTAGACACTATTAGAATTAATAAGTCCGGTGGATTCATTGAAAATATTAGAAATATTTTAGATGGAAGAACCCTAGACTATCTTGTAGTGCAACATATGGAACCTGACCACTCAGGTTGCATTAAAGAAGTTTTGGAAGCTTATCCCGATGTTGTAATCGTTGGAAATAAGAGAACTAGAACAATGTTATACGATTTACTAGAACTAGAACTTTCAGACGAAAAGTTTATGGAAGTAAATAATGGAGACGTATTAAAACTTGGTAAGAGAGAACTTAACTTTGTAATGACTTCAATGGTACACTGGCCAGAGTCCATGGTAAGTTATGAACCAACTGACAAAGTGCTGTTCTCACAAGATATATTTGGTGGATTTGGTACATTGGACGGAGCAATATTTGACGACCAAGCGGACTATTCAGTTTACCAATCAGAAACAAGAAGATACTATGCAAATATCGTTGGAAAGTATTCAATGGTTGCTGCAAAGGCAGTGGAGGCAGTTCAAGGACTAGATATTGATATAATTTGTCCTGTTCATGGTTTCGTATGGAGAAAGAACCCAGAAATAATCATAGAAGATTATAGAAAATGGTCAAACTACGAAACAGAAGAAGGAGTTGTTATAGTTTATGGTTCAATGTATGGAAATACAGAATCCATGGCAGACCACCTTGCACAGTTCTTAGCAGAAGAAGGAGTTAGAAATGTACAGGTATACGACTGTTCAAAGACTCACTTCTCGTATATAATTTCAGAAATCTGGAAGTACAAAGGACTTATACTAGGTTCAGCAACATATGACAACTCAGTATATCCAAATATGTACAATCTACTAAATCTATTGAAACACAATAAGATTAAAAACCATGCTCTTGGAATATTCGGTTCATATGGATGGAGCGGTGGAGCAGTTAAGGACCTAAAGGCTTTTGCAGAAGGAAGTGCTTTTGACTTAACAGAAACCATTGTAGAAGCAAGAGGAACAATGCACGAAGAAGACCTAGAAGGACTAAGAAAAATGGCTAAGGAAATGGCTGAAAAAGTTCTTGAAAAATAATAAAAAACTTAGGGAGATAATCGCTATCTCCCTAAGTAAACATTTCAAAATATTCATTTTTTAAAGAGTCTCTTAGATTTAAAATACTAGAAATTTCAATATTATTTTCGACAAGTATCCCCAATACATCATTTAAATTCTTATTACTTATTATTAATTCATTTCCTATTTTCAACAAATCCTTTGACTTAAGCAAATCAATAGCTTTTAAATCATTATCTGTAATTAATTTTAAAGAATCTAATGCATAAGAGTGATATTCTATTATTTCTCCATCCTTTAAAAAAAGTATATCTTCAGTTAAATCATTTACATCATCT
This sequence comes from Mediannikoviicoccus vaginalis, assembly GCF_928097925.1. Classification (GTDB taxonomy): domain Bacteria; phylum Bacillota; class Clostridia; order Tissierellales; family Peptoniphilaceae; genus Mediannikoviicoccus; species Mediannikoviicoccus vaginalis. Next base: position 1,215,173 of record NZ_CAKMRI010000001.1, on the reverse strand, counting down.
AAAATATGTGAGGATAAAATTATTCCTTTAGTTTCAGCTAATTTTAGCAATAGAGATTTCATTTTCTTTACAGATCCTGGATCTAGACCAGAAAGAGGTTCATCCAATAAAACAAATTTTGTATCTGGAAGAATTGACAATGCTATCATAGATCGGTTTTTCATGCCTAAACTATAGGTTTTAATCTTATCATTACAAAAATGTGATACATCTGTTAGGTCCATTATCTCCTTAATTTTATTTTTAGATATTCCATAGATCTTAGCAATATAATTCAAATAATCATATAAAGTCATTTCCCTATCCAAAATTGTATGGTCACCTAAAAAAGTCAAATGCTTTAGGATTTCTCTATTGTTAAAGTCTTTTCCGTCAATCATAATATTTCCCTTAGCTGAAAGTTTCTGAGAGATACAGTTTAGTAATGTTGTTTTACCTGCGCCATTTGGAGCTACTAGAGCTTTAATACCTTTATCTAAATTAAAAGATACATTTGTCAAAACTTTTTTATTTTCATAGTTAAAATTTAAATTTCTAATTTCAAGCATACATTTCTCCTCAATTTTTTAATGCTAAGTAGATTCAATAAAGCTGAACAAAATATAAGTATAATCAAACCTAGAATAAAACTATATCCATTTGTACCATGATATGATCTTAGGAAACCTGAAAGGACAAAGTCACTATCTAAGTAAGTTGTAGGCAGTATAAGAGAATATTTTGTTAAAAAGCTTATAATTATCCCAATAAGAACTATGGAAAAGTAGATTCCAATAGTAGTTTTATTATTAAAAATTAAGCTAAAAAATACAAGCAATGAGTTAATCGCTAAAATTACTATGGTGGAAAATAAAGCATTTAGCAAGATGTACTTTCCAATAGAATAAAATTTGAAGCTGTCTTTAAAAGTTATTGCTACAGGATAATTAAAGTATCCTATTTTATAAAATATTCCTGATAATATAAATATTAATCCCATAATGATAAAATATATTACAACTCCAGGAATAAAACTTCCAACAAAAGCTTCTACATAACTTTTTGTAAAATCTTTTTTCAAAGAGATGTTGAAGACTATATGATTCTTTCTCCATAAAAATATGGAAGTAAACAGAGGAATAGTTAGTACTAATAACAAGCTTAGCTTTAGATGGTAAAAATTATAAAGATTTCCAAAGGAAGAATTATCCTTAATAGTACCATAGTCTAAATAATCTTTAAATAAATAATCTAAACTCAAATACCTATTAGAGTCAAAGTTAGAAAATATTGGAGTTAAAAATGTATCAGGAACAGGAGCTTTCCTCTTCTCATATTCGCTAACAAAACTTTCATTTAATTTTAGAGTATGCTCAGAAGAAGTCATATCTTTTAAATAAGGGTTAAATTTGCTATTAGAATCTTTATTCAATGTGACCTTTTCCATATAATAATACTTTTTTGGGTCATTAAATCGATTTTTAAAAGATAAATAATGATCCAGACTCATTTTTGAATCTTCTACTATAGCTTTTTGAGTTTGTATTTCACCTTCTTCATAGTAATCCAATTCCAATTTGCTATATTCATCAAGATTTTCTCTTTCTTCATCAGTTAGATTACGAGAAGAGTTGAATAATTCATGATAATTATCAAGATTTTTCTTTTCATTATTATAGGTATTATTATAAAGTTTAAAATTTATTTTAAAGTAATGGTTGAAGTTTTCAATATATTTTTCGTTATTTAAAGAAACTCCTCGTATAAAAAGAAGGGATATTAATAACAAATATGGAAAACTTTTAACAATAGGATATTTTATATAATAACTTAAGGTAAAAGGATTCTTCAAATAAATGCCCTTTAAGTTTGACATAAAGTCTTTAATTTCAAGCTTAACAGATACAAATAAGATGATTATTGCAAAAGTAAAGCATAAAATAATAGTAATAATATCTCCTCTACTCAAACTTGAAAAATTATAATTATTCGAAAGATTAAAGAGATTTAGTTTGATTAAAGAAAAGTTCAGTAACTTAGATTTGGATATCTGTTCAATTGCTATTAAAGCTGAAAAAATCAAAACCAAAACTTTAAAATATAGTTTATTTAAAAGTTTAAAAAGGAAGTTAAGAAATATTGAACAGATAGTGGTAAAAATTATGAATATTGTCCCTTTATATAAAAATATATGAAATGGTTTTTCGGTTATGTACACAGTGCTTCCATTTATACTCTGTGGATTAAAATAGTAGTAATCAAATTTTCCAAGTCCATCTCCAAAAATATATGTCAAAATTAGAATAAAAAACAACACACTTAAGCTAAACAAAATAAGTGTAATTATATAAAATATTAGGGATTTCAGTTTAAGTAAAAACAAATTATTATTAAGCCTTAGTGAAATTTTGTCTTGATTCAACACATAGGCGCCAATCAATGATAATAGTATTAAAAGTGGGATATTAAATATTTTATTAGATTTTGAAGCAATCAATGAGTTAAAGTATAATTTATTCTCATCAATAACTTGAAAATCATTTGATTCTAGATTGTCATATCTCTTTATGACAAAGTCCATAAAGCTTGCATCAAGAATATTATAATCTTTTTTAGAAGTATCTTTGTAAAGATTAATAAGCTTTTCTTGTCCCTTTATGAAATCTTCCTTATCCATATCCGATGCTGGAACAGCATCAGCAAATTTAGACTCAGGAACTTCCTCACCAGAAAAAGAGGATTGAATATTTGATAACATCTCTTTTAGAGTTAAATAATAATCTATTTGTTCAATTGTTTTACTATCTTCTTTTTTGTAGTCAGGAATAACATTTTCATATTGCTCAAAGACAATGGAGTTTAAATCATTTTGGGACAGATTTTCTTGAAGGAAATTATAAACTTCAATTTCTAATAATAAATAGACTTCGCTTTCTTTAGAAGCAAAATTATTTTTTGCTAAAGTGAACACAAAAGAACTTAAAATAACAGATATTATTAGAAGATAGATATGTAGCTTGTTTTGAAAAAATCTTTTTGCAATCATAATTTCTCCTTATTGGTGGTAAGAGTAGGAAGTTTAAATATACTATCTCATACTTGGACAATCACTTATACAGTGACAGTAACCACTAAATTTGTAAGTAACCCAAGTATTATTTAAATTTACTATGTTTCGTCTTTTTAATCTACCTGCAAGAAATCCATCATTATAGCTTATATATTCAGGAATCTTTGTGCCTTTTCTATATGTTTTTTCTACAACGATCCATTTTTGATATGCTGCAGTAGCAGATTTATTTTCGTTAAGAGTTGTTTCACCAGCAAATGAAAATGTTTGCAATGGTAATAACAGTATTGCAGCTAATAATAAAATTTTATATTTAGATTTCATTTTTTTCTCCTTATATATACTTCCTACTCACTACCATTAATTAAATTTTATCATAATAAATAAAATTTATCAAATAATAAAACGAAACTGTCGAGAAGATTCCCGACAGTTTTATTTTATTCTGTTACAAGTTCAACGTCGTCCAAATAATCTGGTAATACTAAATTGTCTGGTTCATGATCGGACTTTTTAATATTTACCGCTGCAACCTTATATTCTGCAGTCTTTGTAATTGGATCGTATGCGTCGTTTGTAAGTTCGTTAACTGGAGATTCCCAGAAGTGGAATGTCATCCAAAGCATACCTGGTTTAACTCTGTCTGTAACTGTAACTCTTGTCCAAAGTTTACCCCTTCTTGACTTAACTTCTATTACATCATGTTCAACTAGTCCATATTCTTTAGCAGTTTTTGGATGAATTTCTGCAAGTTCACATGGCCTGATGTTGTTTAATGTGTCTGACTTTCTAGTCATAACATTGTAGTGATATAACATTCTACCTGTTGCAAGTAAGATTGGATATTCGTCGCAAACTAATTCTGCAGGGTCCCTGTGTTCTGCTGGCATTAATTTACCAACGCCCCTTGCAAAGATACCTTTGTGTAGATATTTTGTTCCAGGATGTTTAACTGTTGGACATGGCCATTGTAGACCGTTTTTGTCTATTCTTTCATAGGTCATACCTGCATAGGATACTGCAGCTTTTCTTAGGTCATTGAATACATCTTCTGATGTCTTAAAGTCAAATCCGTTTACTCCCATGGCTTTTGCAATGTCACTAATAATCTTCCAGTCAAGTCTTGCTTGTCCAGGAGGATTTACAGCTTTTCTAACTCTTTGAACTCTTCTTTCTGTGTTGGTGAAGGTTCCATCCTTTTCTGCATAGCAAGTTGCAGGAAGGACGATGTCAGCATGTGTTGCTGTAGGTGTCATAAAGATATCTTGTACAACTAAGAAGTCTAGACTGTCAAGGGCCGCTTTTACATGGTTTGCATTAGGGTCTGATAACACTGGATCTTCTCCCATGATATACATTGCCTTAACATTGCCTTCATGGGCATTTTCAAACATCTCAGGTATTCTATATCCTCTATTTCTAGTTAATTTTGCATTCCAAATCTTTTCATATTTTTGGATGGTATCTTCATCGTATGCATTGGCGTATCCTGGGAAGTTATTAGGAAGTGCAGCCATATCGCAGGCACCTTGTACGTTATTTTGTCCTCTTATAGGGTTAACTCCTGCTGATTCAAATCCTACATGGCCTGTAATAAGGGCAAGGTTTGAAAGGGACATAACATTTTCTGTACCATTTGTATGTTCTGTAATACCTAATGTATAGAAGATTCCAGCTTTTTTAGATGATGTATAGATATGGGCAGCTTCTACTAGCTTGTCATAGTCTATGCCAGTTATCTTTTCTACTTTTTCTTTATCGTATTTTGAAACTACTTCTTTTAGTTCTTCAAAGCCTTCAACTCTCTCTTCGATATATTTATGGTCAATTAGGTCCTCGTCAATGATAATCTTCATAAGACCATTGATTAAAGCTACGTCAGAGCCTGAGTTTAAAGGTAGCCAAACATCTGCCATGGAGGCAAGTTCGGTTCTTCTAGGGTCTACTACAATAAGCTTACAGCCATTGTATTTAACGGCTCTTTTCATCTTATTACCAATAATAGGATGGGCTTCTGTTGCGTTAGAACCTATTACGAAAAGCACATCGGCGTTTTCGATTTCTTCAATGGAGTTAGTCATGGCTCCACTACCAAGTGTTGTTGCAAGACCTGCAACTGTAGGAGCATGTCAGGTCCTTGCACAGTGGTCAACGTTATTGGTACCAAGGGCAACTCTCATAAACTTTTGGAAAGCGTAGTTGTCTTCGTTGGTAGTTCTTGCAGATGAAAGTCCTGCAAATGCGTCGCCACCGAATTCTTCTTTTATGTCTAAGAATTTATCTGCTATTGTATTTATTGCTTCATCCCAAGATATTGGCACAAATTCTCCATCAACTTTTTTAAGAGGTGTCTTTAATCTGTCGGGACTATTTATTAGGTCAATATGGCTTCGTCCTTTAACACATAGTGAAGTGCCATTAACAACTGCGTCAGCTGCTGGAGTTACGCCAATTACCTTACCATCTTTAACATTTAAGTCAAAAGTGCATCCTGTACCACAGAAAGGACAGGTTGTTCTAACCTTTTTGTCAATTTCCCAAGGTCTTGTTCCTATAAAGTGCTTGTTTACAATGGCTCCAGTAGGACATACGGATATACATTGACCGCATAGTCTACAGTTGTCGTCTGAAAGCGGTAGGTCGAAACCTGCTGCTATCTTTGAGTTAAAGCCTCTTGAAACAAAGTCTATTGCAGTGGTAACTTGTACTTCTTTACATACTCTTACACATTTACCACATAGTATACATTTTGATTGATCTCTTAAAAGTACAGGGTTTCTCGCCTCTACTTCGTAATGTTTCTTTTCGCCTTCAAAAGTTGGTCTTACATCAAATTCATAAGCCAAGTTTTGAAGTTCACAGTGGCCTGTCTTATCACAGGTTAGGCAGTCTTCAACTGGATGGTTTGAAAGTAGTAAGTCAAGTACGGTTCTTCTTGTTTTATTTACAAGGTCTGTATTTGTTCTAACTACCATTCCGTCAGTTGCTGTAGTACAACATGTGGCTACGAGATTTCTAAAGCCCTCTACTTCAACGACACACATTCTACAACCACCGAAGTGGGAAAGGTTGTCGTCGTGGCATAGAGTAGGAATTCTCGCACCGGCTTGTCTACAGGCATCAAGCAGTAAAGTGCCTTCCTTAACCTGGATATCCACTCCATCAATATTGAGTTTTATCATATTCTCACCTTACCAAATCTCTCTATAACCTACGTTTATATACATTTCTTCAAGTCTTGTCTTATGAAGTTTTTCCATATTCTTTAAATTTGTAAAGACTTCCTTCTTTTCCGGTTCATGAGCAGAATCGGACAAAGCTCCGTACATTATCATTGCATCTTCTTCCCTCTTTATAGCAAGGGCTATTGCATCAGGGAAACTCATGTCGACGCTTAGCTCTGGTGCGTCAAGTGTTTCTGCAATTTCATAATCGACAGGTTCACTTAAACTCATGGACTCGCCTTCATTGTCTCTGTAGGCTTCTAAAAACTTTTTGTGTTCAAGTTCTTCATTTGCCAAGTCTACAAAAGTTTTATGAAGGAGTTTATCTTCTATTTTTTCGGCGGCTTTCATGTAGAATTCATAAGAATTTTCTTCTTCGCCGATTGCAAAATCTATTACTTTTTTAAAATCTTCTTTATTCATTTTCTACCTCATCAAGTCTATTCATCTTTTCATAAACATTGTCTAAATTTAAAGCCTTTGCCCAAGTAACTTGTTCGAATTCGTTACCATCTTCGTGATAGATCTTCTTATATGGCTTTTCAGGAAGGTCAACATATTCAAGTTCTGTTAAAAGTCTTCCCCTTAAGCAAAGAGGTCTACCATTTTGAGGGTTTGCAGCTTCAACGGCAACAACCTTATCCTTGTCTATGATAAGTTTCATATTGCAACCATAGTCACATGATTTACATTTAACTTCTTTAATAGTTCTTTCCCAAGTTCTTCCCTTGCGGTAAGCTCTTCTGTCAACGAGAGCACCAACAGGACATTCTACAACACATCTATTACAAGATACACAACCAGATTTTTCTAGGCTGGTGTCATAGTCTGCAATTATCTTTGTATCAAAACCTCTGTTTCCAAACTGTAGAATATTTCTGTCAGGAACCACAGCACAAGTTCTCACGCATCTTCCACATAGAATACATTTTGATTCGTCCCTTAGTATATATGGACTGGAAGTGTCGGTGAAACCTGCCTTTTCACTACCTCTTCTGGCCCCGTCATGAACTCTAAACTTAACATCATATCTATATGCAAGGTCTTGGAGTTCACAATTACCATTTCTTGAACAGGTTAAACAGTCAGAAGGGTGATTGTCTAAGTATAGTCTTAATAGGTTCTTTCTAATTTGTACAATCTCTTCAGTTTCAGTATGAACAACCATACCTTCAGTTGCGGCGGTTGAACATGCAGTTACAAGTTTGTTGAAACCTTCAATTTCAACCAGGCACATACGACATGAAGAAACTACTGGAAGATTTTTGCTATAGCAAAGGGTAGGTATCTTTATTCCAGCCTTTTTTGCGGCTTCTACCAAATTAGTTCCCTCTAAGACTCTTACAGGTTTATCATCAATAGTTAAACTAATAAATTTCATATTTATCACCTATTTAAAAACAACTGCGTGTTTAGGGCAAACTTCCATACAATTGCCACACTTAATACATTTTTCTTGGTCTATAACATGAAGTTTTTTAACTTCTCCCTCTATACAGTCAACAGGACATTCTCTCTTACATCTAGTACATCCTATACATGCATCGGTGATGAAGTAGTTTAATAGGTTTTTACAGTGATGAGCCGGACATGTGTGGTCAACAACATGGGCTTCATACTCGTCTATAAAGTATCTTAAAGTAGATAGAACAGGGTTTGGAGCTGATTGACCAAGACCGCAAAGTGAAGAAACTTTAATTATATTTCCAAGTTCTTCCAGTCTGTCAATGTCTTCTAAAGTTCCATTTCCTTCAGTAATCTTCTCTAAGATTTCAAGCATTCTCTTAGTACCTTCTCTACATGGAGTACATTTACCACATGATTCATCAACGGTAAATTCAAGGAAGAATCTTGCAATATCCACCATACAAGTGTCTTCGTCCATTACGATCATTCCACCAGAACCCATCATGGAACCTAGAGCTGTTAGGTTATCGTAGTCAATTGGAGTGTCAAGATAGTCCTTAGTGATACATCCACCAGAAGGTCCACCGGTTTGAACAGCCTTGAACTCTTTGTCATCTATAATACCGCCACCGATATCGTAGATTATCTCTCTTAAAGTTGTTCCCATAGGAACTTCGATAATACCAGTTCTCTTAATCTTTCCACCTAGAGTAAATACTTTTGTACCCTTAGACTTTTCAGTACCAATCTTGTTGAACCAGTCTGCGCCTCTAAATATGATTTGAGCCACATTGGCATAGGTTTCAACGTTGTTAATAAGGGTTGGTTTACCCCAAAGTCCTTCATTTGCAGGGAAAGGTGGTTTATTTCTAGGAATACCTCTCTTACCTTCAATAGATTCGATAAGGGCCATTTCTTCACCACATACGAAAGCTCCGGCACCTAGTCTAAGTTCAAGGTCGAAGGAGAATTCTGTTCCCATTATATTTTTTCCCATTAAGTTAAGCTCTTTTGCCTTTTCAATACTCTTTTCAAGTAGAGCTACTGCAGATGGATATTCTGCTCTAATATAGATATAACCTTGGTGCGCACCAATAGCATAAGCTGCAATTGTCATTGCTTCTATAACTGAATATGGGTCACCTTCAAGGATGGATCTGTCCATAAATGCACCTGGGTCACCTTCGTCGGCGTTACAGATAACATATTTTGTATCATTTTGTGCATCACGAGTGAATTGCCATTTTAATCCAGTAGGGAATCCACCGCCTCCACGTCCTCTAAGTCCACTTTCCTTGATTTCGTCTATAACTTCTTGAGGAGTCATATTATTTAAAGCCTTTTCTAAACCTCTGTAACCGTCTAAAGCTATGTACTCTTCTAGAGAGTTAGGATTTACTAAACCACAGTTTTTATGGGCGATTTTCTTTTGCTTTTTATAAAATGAGGTTTCATATATTGACTTTAAAATATCGTCGGTTAAAGTTTCCTTATAGATTAGTTCCTCTATGGTATTTCCACCAATTAAGTCCTCTTCAGCTATTCTTGTTCCGTCTCCTTCTTTAAGGTATGCATAGAATTTTCCACCAGGATAAACTATTGCAATTGGACCAGCTTCACAAAGACCGAAACATCCAACTCTTACAACGTCTATGGACTTTTCTTTGCCAGCTTTTTTAATAGCTTCTCTTATTTCTTTTTCAATCACTTCTGAATGGGAAGATCTACATCCTGTATCACCACAAACAAGAACTTGTTTTTCATAGATACTGTTAACATCTTCAAAAAGATTGGACCTTAAAGCCATTTGAGGTAATGTCCTATCCTTAATTTCTAATAATTCTTTTAAGTTCATTAACTGTTCACCTCTTCTTTTTCTTTATATGAATCCAAAATCTTTTTTACGTCAGAACTTTTTAATTTACCGTAAACGTCACCGCTTATGGTCATAACAGGTGCAAGTCCACAAGCCCCTATACATCTTGTAGCTTGGATAGAGAAGTTTAAGTCAGGAGTTGTTCCTCCTACTCCAATACCTAGATGGTCACAAACTTCATCTAATATATTTTGAGCACCTCTAACGTAACATGCTGTACCTAGGCAAACTCCTATGTCGTGTTTACCCTTTGGAATTAAAGAAAATTGGGAGTAGAAAGTTACTACACCATATATTTCTGCAATTGGAACACCTGTCTTTTTTGAAATTATCTGTTGAATTTCTATAGGCAAGTATCCAAATAGATGTTGGCCCTTATGTAATATGGTCATAAGAGAACCTTTTTGTTTCTTTTGTTCGTCGATAAAGCTCTCAAACTCTACCAACTTATCGGCATTTGCTTCAAAATCAAACGCAAAGCTCATATACACCCCTCCTAGATTGTGAAAATGTTTTCAAAGTAAACGTATTCATGCCTCGTTTAGCCTCTACTCACTACTTATATTATTTCACAAATTGCGATATTTATCAACTACCTTTACGTCAATAAAGGACCTTGGATATAAATTAAATTGCAAATCCTGTATAATATAAATAGAGGTGAAATATGGAAAAGTATTTTATGGCGATAGATGCTGGAACTACTAGCAGCAGATGCATATTATTTAACGAAAGTGGAGAGGTAAAGTCGGTTTCTCAAAGGGAGATAAGACAGATTTTTCCTCGTCCTGGATATGTGGAACAAGACCCTACGGACATATGGTCCACCCAGGTAGGTTGTTGCGTGGAAGCCATGTCGAAACTTGGAATAACTTGGAGAGATATTATATCCATTGGCGTATCAAACCAAAGGGAGACTACAATACTATGGGATAAAAATACGGGAGAGCCAGTGTATAATGCCATAGTTTGGCAGTGTAGACGTACCGCCGACTACTGCGATGAATTAAAAAGACAGGGCCATGCTCAGATGATTAAAGAAAAGACTGGACTTGTTCCCGATGCATACTTTTCTGCAACAAAGATAAAATGGATTCTTGATAATGTTCCAGGTGCAAGAAAAAAGGCGGAGAGTGGGGACATTTTATTTGGAACAGTGGACTGCTATCTTGTTTGGAAACTTACGGGAGGAAGGGTTCACAAGACGGAGAAGTCAAATGCATCAAGGACTATGCTATACAATATAAAAGAACTTAAATGGGACGACGAAATATTGGAGCTACTGGACATACCAAGGGCAATTCTTCCAGAGGTTGGAACATCCGCCGGAGACTTTGGATACTCTGACAAGTCATATATGGGAGGGGAGATTCCAATAACTGGAGTTCTTGGCGACCAACAGGCTTCCCTATTTGGACAAAACTGTTTCCAAAAGGGAGATTGTAAAAACACCTATGGAACAGGTGCCTTTTTACTTATGAATACTGGAGATACTCCAGTGTACTCAGACCATGGACTGGTTACCACAATTGCATGGGGACTTGAAGACAGGGTGGACTATGCCTTAGAGGGTTCCATTTTCGTTGCGGGGTCAGCCATACAGTGGCTTAGGGACGAACTTAGAATTATTGATACATCAGAAGACTCGGAGTACATGGCGTCAAAAGTAGAAGACACCAATGACTGCTATGTGGTTCCTGCATTTACAGGACTTGGAGCGCCGTATTGGGATCAATATGCAAGGGGCGCAATAGTTGGAATAACCAGAGGCGTAAATAAATATCACATTATCCGTGCAACCCTTGAATCAATGGCGTACCTTTCAAGGGATGTTATTGAAGTAATGGAAAAAGATTTAAATGACAAACTCCATATATTAAAGGTAGATGGAGGAGCCAGCAACAATAATTTATTAATGCAGTTTCAAGCGGATATTTTGGGAGTCGATGTAATTAGGCCAAATCTTACGGAAACTACAGCACTGGGAGCAGCTTTAATATCAGCTCTTGGCAAGGGATATTATAAAAATCTTGAAGAGATAAAGCAGGCGGACATTAAAGAAGTTTCATTTAAACCGAATATGAGTGATGAAATTAGAATGGAAAAAATAGAAAGATGGAGAAAAGCCGTGACATATTCTCTATCTTGGGCTAAAAAATAAGAAAATTAGTAGTATAATATAAAGTGAAGTAATATTTGATTTGATAAGGAGAGGAAAAAATGGCAAAGAGTATTAAGACAAACTTAGATATAATAGAATCACTATTATATTTTTGGCAAGCAAGTAGTGAAGGAGAAAAGACAGGAGAAGACTACATTAGATCAGTAGCTTCTATGGATGACATGAAATATGTTTACAACGATGAGTTTACTGAAGAAGAAGCTAGAAGAGTTCTTTCTTCAATTTCAAACAGAGAACTTTTATCAGACACTACAAAGCCAGAAAGAAAATTCTGGAACAACAATATGTGGATGATGGAAGACTTAGGATTTACAGATCTTATGGTAACACCTGTAAAGCAACTTCACTCAGACAAATTCCTAGAAGTTGTAAATAACCATCCTAATAAAGACAGATACGAAAAAATAGAAATTGTATTTGTACCAGGACATTTAGATGAGTACTATATTGACGAAAACCGTCTAATTATAAACTTCTTCAAGATAATGGTTGATATTTTCGATAACGAAAAGATTACAATTGCAGGAAAACCAATGGACGACTATATTGAAGAAAAATTAATTGAATTACTAGAAAAATAAGAAAAAAGCACTGGGATATCCAGTGCTTTTTAATATGATAAATTAAGTTGTATTTATGTTGACAAAAAAACACAGGGGATTATAATAAATATAAACAAGGTAGATAATTTGGATAAGTCTAAGTTGGAAGCAGAGATAAGGGAGTATGTTTTGATTAGAAGGAGGATAATATGGAAATTTTAATAGTGTTTATACTTATTTATTCCCTAATAGCCATAGGCCTTGGAGGATCCCACTTATTTAAAAACAGAGATATGAAAACTCCAGAGGACAATATAATATTTTTATTGAACTTAATACTATTGGGGATAGGCCTTATAGGTTTTGCATCAAGCATAGGAATTTTTATTCCTTAAATATTGGTCACTAAAAAGCACCAAGCCATCACGCCTGGTGCTTTTATTTTTGAGTCTAACGATTAAAAACCACTTCCCCATCAATTAATACATACTTTACTTCCGTTTCAAGCTTCATTGGATTTCCATTTGTAATTACAAGGTCTGAGTCTTTTCCAATTTCAATTGAACCAACTCTGTCTTCAATACCAAGATGCTTAGCAGGGTTTATAGTTATTGCCTTTAAGGCTTCGTATTCGTCCATGCCCCACTTAACTGCAAGACCTGCACAAAGTGGAAGATATTCTTGTGGAATTACAGGCGCATCGGTGATTATGGAAACGTCACATCCTGCCTTTGATAAAACTCCAGGAGTTTCAAAGGTAACATGTTGCATTTCAAACTTAACAGGGTGACTTAGAGACGGTCCCACTGCTAACCTTACATTTTCCTTTGCCAGTTCCTCAGAAATTAAATGGCCCTCAGTAACATGTTCTAAAGTTATATTCAAATCAAATTCCCTTGCAATTCTAAGGGCGGTAAAGATGTCATTTGCTTGATGTGCATGGGCCTTTAGAGGAATTTCCTTTTTCAAAACTGGAATAAGGGCTTCGTATTTTGAATTAAACTCAGGTTTTTTACTATTATCAGAAGCGTTCTCTTTCTTTTCCATATATTCCTTTGCCTTATTTAAAATATCTCTAAAGTTTGCAGCGGTGGACATTCTTGTGCTAATTCCCTTTTCACGGTATACTCTCTTTGGATTTTCTCCAAATGCACATTTCATTGCAACGGGATCCTTAACAACCATATCATCTATTCGTTTGCCATAAGTTTTTATAGCCACAAAAGTTCCACCAATTATATTTGCAGAGCCAGGGCCAGTACCGACAGTTGTAACACCGCCTTCATATGCTTTTCTCAAAGATGGATCCATTGGGTTTAGTCCATCAAGTCCCCTTAGTTCTGGAGTTAAAAACTTATTAAGTTCATTATAGTCCTGCCCTTCATAGCCAATGCCAGAGCCGTCAAGGCCAAGGTGGCTGTGGCAGTCAATAAATCCGGGATAGACTTCAAGGCCATTTCCATCAATGACTTCTCCGGAGAATTCCTTTTTGAAATCGCCTTTAATAATATCTTTAATCTTACCTTCTTCAACTACAATAGAACCTAAAAATCCCTCTTTAGAATCTTTTTCTGCCATTGTATGAATATTTATATTTTTTATAAGTAACATTTTATCTTCCTTTCTATACTTCGTTAAAACCAGTTTATTACACTCTTGTGATAAACACAAGAAAGACAGGGTATAAAATTAATGTTAAAATAGAGATAAGTTATTGAAATTTAAAAGGAGAGAGAAGATGAAACTTAACAAATACATTGACCATACAATTTTAAAGGCAGATGCAAAAAAGGAAGATGTTGTAAGATATTGCAAGGAAGCAAGGGAATATGACTTTATGTCAGTTTGTGTAAACAGCTGCCATGTTAAAACTGTAAAAAAAGAGCTAGAAGGTTCCGATGTAAAGGTGTGCTGTGTAGTTGGTTTTCCTCTAGGTGCCATGGCAACTGAGGCAAAGTCCTTTGAAACAAAGCACTGTGTGGAAAATGGCGCAGATGAAGTCGATATGGTAATAAATATTGGTGCGTTAAAAGATAAAAACTATGATTATGTGAAAAGTGATATTGAAGAGGTTGTAAAGGCTGCAAATGGCAAAGTTGTAAAAGTGATTATAGAAACATGTCTACTTGATGAAGACGAGAAGAAAAAAGCATGTGAAATCGCAAAGGAAGCAAAGGCTCACTTTGTAAAGACTTCAACAGGATTTTCAACAGGGGGAGCAAAGGTGGAAGATATTAGATTGATGAAGTCCGTTGTTGGTGAGGAACTTAAAGTAAAGGCTTCCGGTGGAGTTAGAACTAAGGAAGACGCCGTGAATATGATAGATGCAGGAGCTTCAAGAATTGGAGCAAGCTCTGGAATAAATATAGTAAAGTAGGTGCGAAATGGGTAAAAAGGCAGTCGTATTTGGAAGTTTTGTAGTTGATTTAATGTCCAGGGGACCACACTTGCCAAGTCCTGGAGAAACTGTAAAGGGAACGAGTTTTACAATGGGCCCTGGAGGAAAGGGTTTTAATCAATGTGTGGCAGCCCATAAGGCTGGTGCTGATGTAACTATGATGACAAAGCTCGGTGAGGATGAGTTTTCAAAAGTATGTCTTAATATTATGGACTCACTTAAAATGGATAAAAGACATGTAATAATAACAGAGGAGAGCTCAACGGGAACTGCGCTTATAATGGTGGACGAAAACACCGCAGAAAATCAAATTCTTGTGGTTCCAGGAGCCTGTGAAAAAATTACAGATAAAGAGGTTGAAGGTTTAAAAGAGACCTTGGAAGATGTGGAATATGTCTTAACACAATTGGAGACAAATATTTCAGCCGTTGAAAAATTGGTGGAAATTTCAAAGGATGCAAATGCCAAAGTTATACTTAATACAGCGCCAATTCAAAAAATTGACGAAAATATGTTGAAGCACATTTACATGGTTACTCCAAATGAAGTTGAGGCACAAAGTCTTACTGGAGTAAAGGTCACAGACTTAAACTCTGCAGATGAAGCATCAAAATGGTTTTTCGATAGAGGCGTAAAAAAAGTCATTATAACCCTTGGACGAAATGGAGTCTATGTAAATGACGGAGAAAAATCCGACATTATCCCGGCCTTTAAAGTGGAAGCCATAGACACAACTGGAGCTGGTGATGCCTTCAATGGAGGACTTCTAGCAGGACTTAGCCAAGGTATGGATATTTGGGAAGCCTCTAAGTTTGGAAATGCAGTAGGTGCCCTTTCGGTACAAAAAGTTGGAACCACAGTGTCAATGCCTACAAGAGAAGAGATTGATGAATTTATAAATTCTAGAAAGTAGTTGAAATTTTATTGGAATATAAGGCGGCATGAAAATGTCGCTTTTAATTTGCCAATTATTAAAAAATGAAACTCATGTATAATGGTTTATAGGGGGATATGAATTTTCAAAATAATGAAGGGGGATTATTATGAAATATTTTGACATAGGAGAAGTGGAAGTTTCAAGACTTGGATTTGGTTGCATGAGATTTCCAGTAATTGATGGTGATAATGGAAAGATTAATAAGGAAGAGTCGGAGAAGCTACTTTTAGACGCCATTGAAAGAGGACTTAACTACATAGACACAGCCTATCCATATCACGAGGAGACCTCTGAAGATTTTATAGGGGAATTTTTACAAAAACATAATCTTCGTAATAGGGTACAACTTGCCACAAAACTACCATGCTGGCTAGTGAAAAAGGAAGAGGACTTTGAAAGGCTTTTAAATTTACAACTGGAAAAACTTCAAACAGATTATATCGACTTTTATTTACTACATTCTCTTGATATAAAGAGATTTAGAAAAATTGTGGATCTTGGAGTTTTAGACTTTTGTAAAAAGATTAAGGAGAAGGGAATTGTAAAGCATATTGGTTTTAGTTTCCATGACGAATACCCTGCATTTGAGGAGATTTTTAATGCCTATGACTGGGACTTTTGTCAAATTCAGTTAAACTATCTAGATATTGACTACCAAGCGGGGATGAAAGGCTACGAACTGGCAACAAAAAATAATGTTCCAGTAATTATTATGGAGCCACTTAAGGGAGGTAGACTTTCAAACCCACCGGAAGAGATAAAAGAAATGTCTAAAAAGTTTGAACCACTTTCATATTCACAAGTTGCATTAAAATTTCCACTAAGCCTTCAAAATGTAATGACGGTTTTAAGCGGAATGAATAGCCATAAGCAAGTTGAAGAAAACTGTGAAATGGCGGACAGTGTAGAATATAATAGCCTGACTGACGAAGAAAAAGAATTTTACAAGGTTTCAAGAAAAGTCTACAAAGATAGGGAAAGAATAGGCTGCACTGCCTGTGAATACTGTATGCCATGCACCGTGGAAATAAATATACCTAAGGTGTTTAGCCTGTGGAACAAGGCCTTTTTATATGACGAAGAGGATAAGAGTAAGAAGGACTATAAAGAGTATTTAAAAGATGGAGTTAGTCCAGAGGAGTGTATAGAATGTGGAAAGTGTGAAGACATCTGCCCACAACATCTTGAAATTATTAAGGGATTAAAGGATGCCCATGAATATTTAAAATAAGCCCATAGGGGCTTTTTTTAATGAAATAAGAACGGAGATTAGAGAGTGTTATTTCAATTAGAGCCAAGTAATTGAAATAAGAATTAAAAAAATGGCTCCTTATTTCAATTAAAATTGACTTACTGAAATAACAAAAAAATTAGAATAGAGATTAATAAAAGGTAGTAAGAATAACCCTACTACCTTTTTATTATTATAGATTTTCTAAAACTCTTTCCATTGAAAGAATTTCCTTTGAAATAGCCGCCCTTATTGTTATCTTAGGATCAACTAGTTGAGATATTCTCATATCCACAGCTAGACTGGAAAGGATTAGCGCATCTTCCCATGAAAGTCCAAGTGACTTTTCCATAATTGTCATTATTCCTTCAAGGGCCTGTTCGTTTGCTTCGTTTATATTTTCCTCGCTTGCAAGAACCATTACTTCACTTTCCGTTTCAAGGATTGGCCAGTTAAAGCTCTTGTTTTTTATAACTTCAACTTCTAAAGTAACTTCTCCAGGAATTTCTAGCCCTGTTCCACTAACCTCTCCATCTCCCATTACAGCATGTAAGTCTCCTAGGGCAAGCATTGCGCCTTCTACTGCCACTGGAAAATACAATGTAGAACCTTCAACTATTTCAGCTGTGTCCATGTTTCCTCCATGTCTATATGGAGTGTCGGTGGTCCACTCGCCGTCTTCCTTATGTGTTGCAACACCAATAACACCAATCATTGGCTTTATTGGAATTTTTATATCTTCAGTAAAGTACGCATATTCATCTTTCACTTCGATAATCTTTGTAGCTGGGTTTTTAACCTTGCCTCCAAGTACGCCAAAGCCAGGAATTGCCAAGGAACAGCCCTTGTTTGAAACGTCGATTTTTTTAATCTTTACTTTTAACAAATCACCTTTTTCAGCGCCTTCAATATAGATAGGCCCCGTTGCCGGGTTTAAGTTGTCGTGATTTATTTCATCAAGAACTTGATTACTATTTGTAATTTGTTGATAGAAGCAGTCGTTTGTTTCAACTATAAACTCTTCATTTTGTTTAACCTTTGCAACCTCTTTAAGGTCATTTGTAAATTTATAAATTACATTTTCTGAACTAATTCTTTGCATTATTTGCCTCCATTTTTTTAGCCTTTTTGTCTATTATAGTTACTATTGCACAGTTACCTGCAACTGAACATGCCGTTCCAAAACTGTCTTGTGCTAGATAAAGGGCAATCATAAGTGTACTTTGAGTGTCGTTAAAGCCAAGGTGAACGCTTAATAGTCCAAGGGCCGCCATTATGGCACCTCCAGGAACTCCCGGCGCCGCAACCATGGTTACACCCATTAGCAATATGAAGATTGCGATGGATCCAATACTTGGAGTCATGTTATCCATTAACATAACTGCCGTTGCAAACATTGTAATTGCAATTGAACTTCCAGGGAAGTGAATAGTTGCAGATAGTGGTATAAAGAAATCTCTAATGTCCTTTGAAGTACCATTTGCCTCTGCAGTTTGTAGTGTAATTGGGATTGTTGCCGATGATGACTGTGTTCCAATGGCTGTTACCCATGACGGAATTTGATTTTTAATAAACTGTGCAAGGGTTGGAGCTTCTTTGTTATACGCCTTTGCAATAATATACTCAAGTATGTTAGCGACTATTTGGAATACTATTACTGCAATAAATACAGTTCCATATGACTTTAAAATCTCTCCTATATTGCCACTGAAAGTCAAGTGAGCAAATATTCCTGCTATATACCAAGGTAGAAATGGGATAATGGATTTTTCAAGTATCATATTTATAATTTCGTGAAATTCATTGAAGATACCCTTTATCTTTTCCGCCTTTAATACAGAAATTCCAATTCCTAAAACGAATGCAAGAATAAGGATGGAAGTTATATTTGCAAGGGGTGGCATCTCTATTTCAAAGAATGGTAAAAGGTCTCCCATCTCTGAGATAGCTGAAGTTCCAGAAAGATTTAACATCTTAGGGAATAGTAGTTTAGACACTATATATGCCACAACTCCCCAGAGCACTGTGGAACCATAGGACATAAATACTGAAAAGCCAAGTATTTTTCCTGATCCGCTACCAAGGTCAGAAATACCTGTAACCACGAATGCAAGAATAATAAGAGGAACTATAAAGTTAAGATAGTTACCGAAGATATCTATAACTGTTATAATGCCTCGCATAAGCACTTCTGGAGCAAATGTTCCAATTATAATTCCTGCAATTACACCAATAATGAGTTTAGGTAATAAACCCAGCTGAAATTTTTTCTCTTTCATAACACACCTCTTTATAATAATTTAAGCACATTGCTTTACTTTACTATAACATAATATTCTGTTACAAACAAATAAAAAGTTGGCATGGATAGCCATACCAACTTTATTTTATTAAAGATTTTTTTAATGGTGGAACTATAAAACCAACTATTACCGATGTGGCAAGTATTTCCAGAGGTAGATTTGAAGCTGCAACGCCAAGTAATACCTTGCCTGCGCTTGCGGAGTTAAAGGCCTTTGCGATTTTTGGAGCATATAAAATATAGCCCATGCCAAGGACAAACACAGTGTTTACAATGGCACCAAGGCCTCCAACTATAAAGGGAACAAAGAATTTTTCCTTAAACTTTGCATTTAAACCTCTAAATGCAAATCCAGTAATCACTCCAATTAAAATCCTTGGTAAAACCGATACCAGTGGATTTATAAACATGAAGTAGAGAATGGATGAAGGAGCCGTAAGGTTTGTGAAGAGTGAAAATAGTCCAAATACAAGGCCCACCAAGCCACCTATGAGAGGGCCACAAACTATGGCGCCGATTATGGTTGGTATATGTAATGTGGTTACTCTAATCACCCCAAATGGAATATAGCCCAGTGGAGTTAGTCCAAATAAAATTGTTATTGCTGAAAGAAGTCCCAGTATTGTTAAGTCTTTTGTGGATAATTTTTTCATTTTGCCTCCTATAATAGAAATAATTTCATAAAATATTATAGCAGATATCCTTTGAAAAAAATTTAAAAACATTTAATTGGATGAAAAATTAACATAAATATAATGATATTTAAAGGATAAACAAGGGCTAATGTGTTATTATTTAGTCTATGTGGTATAATATTAGAAGTTAATTAGATAATTTTTGGAGGAAAAGTGGAAAGAATAGTAGTAAGTAATAGTGGTCCATTATCCGGAAGCGTAAAGGCCTCTGGAGCGAAGAATGCTGCACTACCTATTATTGCGGCATCGCTTTTAGGAACAGAGCCAATTATTTTGGAAAATGTACCAAAATTAAGTGATATTGGAGTAATTTTAAAAGTATTAGAATCATTAGGTTCTAAAGTTAAATATTTAGATGAAAACACCGTTGAAATAGACTCTTCAAACTTAATAAGCCACGAGGCACCTATGGAACTTATGAATAGAATGAGAGCGTCATTCTTAGTAATGGGACCATTACTAGCAAGAAGAGGAGAGTCAATGACCTATCTACCTGGCGGATGTGCCATAGGTAAAAGACCTATAGATCTACACCTTAAGGGCTTTAAGGCACTAGGTGCAAAAATAAATGATAGCATAGACAGAATAGAAGCCGTTGCAGAAGATGGACTTAAGGGAGATGTTATCTATATCGACTTCCCTTCAGTTGGGGCAACACAAAACATAATGATGGCGGCGACTTTGGCAAAGGGCGAAACAATTATCGAAAACGCTGCTAAAGAGCCAGAGATAGTTGACCTTGCAAACTTTTTAAATAAACTTGGTGCAAATATAAAGGGCGCAGGTACTTCAGCGATTAGAATAAGAGGTGTTGAAAAGCTCGGTGGCGGGCAACATGCCATCATACCTGACAGGATAGAAGCGGCAACCTATATGATTGCGGCGGCTATGACAAGGGGCGACGTTACGGTGGAAAACTGTATTCCAAGCCATGTTATGCCAATTGTGGCAAAGCTTAAAGAAGTTGGATGTAAGGTATATGTAAATGAGGACATGGGAGTTATTAGGATAATAGGAACTGAAGACCTAGTTGGTACAGATATAAAAACTCTGCCATATCCAGGCTTCCCTACCGACGCACAGGCACAGTTTATGGCACTTCTAACCACAGCTAAGGGCCAGTCCATGGTTACTGAAACCGTGTTTGAAAATAGATTTATGCATGTGGATGAGCTTCTAAAGATGGGCGCAATTATTGCAACAGACGCTAGAGAAGCCAGAATTGCAGGTGTTCCAACCCTTAAGGGAGCTGAAGTTAAAGCTACCGACCTAAGAGCTGGTGCGGCGCTAATACTTGCAGGGCTTTATGCAGAGGGAAAGACCTATGTATCTGGTGTTGAACACATCGACAGAGGATATGAAGACATTGAAGGCAAGTTAAAAAATCTTGGAGCAAAAATAGAAAGAATTAATGAATAGGCGGGGGAAACCCCGCTTTTTTAAGATGGGATTATTATGGAATTTGAAGGCATAGTAGAAAATATTATATTCAAAAATCAAATGAATAACTATACGGTTTTAAGGATGAAGACCGACGATGGAGAAATAGTTGCCGTTGGGTATATAGAAAATATTAAGGTTGGAGACAGCCTTGAAGTGGAAGGAGAACTAATTTACCACGACAAATATGGTGAGCAAATAAGTGTAAATAGTTGTCATGTTACGGAAGGATCTTCCAAAGTTTCAATTATAAAATATCTATCCTCCGGCGCCTTTCCTCACATTGGCCCCGTTATGGCAAAGCGAATCGTAAATAGATTTGGCAAGGAAACGCTAAACATAATCAACGAAACGCCGTCAAGACTTCTTGAAATTGAAGGGATAGGCAAGAAGAAGTTTGAAGATATTGAGCGTGCCATAAATGAGCAAGCAAAGAGCCAAGAGACCATTATGTTTTTGCAGGGACTGGGAATTACACCAACACAGGCCCAAAGGATCATAAAGGAATATGGCGATGACACTACTACGCAGATTAAGACAAATCCCTATGCACTGATTAATGATGTTTGGGGAATTGGATTTAAAAGGGCAGACGAGATTGCCCTAAAGACGGATATTAAAAAAGATTCTCCATTTAGGGTAAAGGCCTGCCTTTCGTACTTTTTAAATAACGAGGCTAATTCAAATGGCCACTGCTACATGCCCTATGAATTTACCCTTTCAAAAGTATGTGCCCTACTTGACCTTCCAAGGGAGGAAGTGGAAGAACATATTGCACCGGCTGTCTTTGATGGAACAATGGTTTTAGACGAATACAATGGGGAAAAGATACTTTACACCCCACATCTCTACGAGTCGGAGCTAAAGGTGGGAGAATCCTTCGGAAGGCTTTTGACGAACGAAGACATCTTTACGGGAATAGACTGGGAGAAGGAAGAGAAAAAGATTTTAAAAGACAAATCCATTACCTATGATGAAGAGCAGATAAATGCAATTAAATATGCCTGCACTGAAAATATTCTTGTAATTACAGGAGGGCCGGGAACTGGAAAGACCACCATTGTAAAGCGTATTGTGGACATCTACAACGAGCACAAGTTAAAGGTTTTACTTGCAGCACCAACGGGTCGGGCGGCAAAGAGAATGGAAGAGACTTCTGGCGTGGAGGCAAAGACAATCCATAGATTACTTGGTTACACTCCAGTGGATTCCGGCAGAGGAATGATATTTGAACATAATCAGGAAAATCCTTTAGAAGGGGACATACTTATAATTGACGAAGCTTCCATGATAGACTTAATCCTTTTGGAAAATTTATTAAAGGGAATTTCATCAGAGACAAAATTAATATTTGTAGGTGACATTGACCAGCTGCCATCCGTTGGAGCAGGTAATGTTTTAAAGGATATAATCGACTCAAATTTAATAAAGACGGTAAAATTAAAAAAGATTTTCAGACAGGGACAAGAGAGTAATATAGTTCTTAACGCACACAAGATAAATAAGGGAGAATTTCCAATCTTAAATGAAAAGGGAAAGGATTTTTATTTTATTGAAGAAAATAATCAGCTAAATATAAAAAAATCCCTACTGAAACTGGTATCAAAAAGGCTTCCCGACTTTTACAATATTGAGAGTATTGAAGACATACAGGTGCTTACGCCAATGAAAAAGACTAACATAGGGACAGTGGAACTCAACAACAGCCTTCAAGAAGTGCTAAATCCAAAGACTCCCGACAAAGAAGAGTTTGTTAAGGGAGATAGGATATTTCGTGAAGGGGACAAGGTTATGCAAATAAAGAACAACTACGAAAAAGAATGTAAAAATTTGCAGGGCCAGGTCACCCAGGGAGTGTTTAACGGCGATTTTGGAATGATAAAACACATAGACAGCTACTATGACAAAATAGAAGTCCTATTCGACAACGACAGAACAGTTTCCTATAGCTACAACGAAGTGGATCAGCTTTCCTTAGCTTACGCCATAACCATACACAAGTCCCAGGGCTGCGAGTTTCCAGTGGTTGTTATTCCAGTTGGTCCAGGGCCATATATGCTAATGACGAGAAATTTAATCTACACAGCCATAACAAGGGCAAAAAAACTTGTTGTAATGGTGGGAGACAGGAGATACTTAGGCGCAATGATACAAAACGAATATGTGGTCAATAGAAACTCCACACTAAAAAAGAGGATTGAAGAGTATTACAGTGTTTATGCGGGGATAGGAAAATAATATGTTTAACTTAATCGACCTTTTATTTCTTCCAAAAAACACCTGTTATTGTTGTAAAGAGGAAGAAACTAACGACTATATTTGCCATGACTGCATAAAGACATTGGAGAAAGTAGAAGACTTTAAGACGATTGAAGGCTCCACTTGCTACAGCCCCTACCTCTATGCAGGCCATATTGAGACAATGTTGAAGGCCTATAAATTTAAGGAGCAAAAATATTATGGAAAATTATTTGCAAAGCTTCTTGCTGACTTTTATATTTCCAAGAATTTAGACTATGACATATTAGTTCCACTGCCATTATCTAGGGAGAAGTATTTAAAAAGAGGCTTTAATCAATGTGAGTTAATCTGTGACTTCATGTCAAAACGTATATCAGTTCCTGTAAATAAAGAGATTTTATTTAAGGTAAAAGACACCAAGGACCAACATCTCCTTTCAAAGTCAGAGAGAAGCAGGAATTTAAATTCCGCCTTTGAAGCAAGGACAATAGAAGAATTACTAAATAAGAAAATTTTAATTGTAGACGACTTACTAACATCTGGCTATACACTGCAAGAGGCCATAGTTACACTTAAAAAAGCAGGTTATAAAAATATTGATGCAATGGTAATTGGTAAGGCAAAACCGGAAAGTATTTTTAAAAGTGGAAGATAAAAACTGTTGAGGTATTCCCCAACAGTTTCTTTATTTTGCATAACTTAAAGTTGTTACCAGTTCCTTTAAAAATTTCCACACTCTATTTACGGAACTTATATCCACCCTTTCCTTTGGAGTATGCACGTCATGCATGGTTGGTCCAAAACTTATCATATCCACATCTGGAAGATGTTTTTTCAAAATGCCACATTCTAGACCACAGTGTATTGTATGGATGGTAGGATTTTTATAATAAATTTTCTTATATACATCAATGGCAATGTTTTTTAATTTCGAGTTTTCGTCATGTTCCCAAACAGGGTAGCCTCCGTCATCCGTAAGTGTAAAACCAAAGGCATTTACAATGATTTCGTAGGTTTTTCTATATTCATAAAGGGAAGAAGTCACTGTGGAACGAAGGAGCGCCACAAGGGATATGGAATTTCCATCCTGCGTTAAAACCCCATTGGAGATGCTCGTTTGGACACGGCCCTTAAATTCTGGGTCCATGTAGATTACTTGCTCTGGAACCGCCATTAGGCAGTTTAAGATATCTTTCTGACATTCAACAGTCCATACCTTTTCAAAAACTTCTTCAGACCTTTCAATATCTATCTTTGTAAGTGGGTCTGTGTTTCTATGTTCAAAGACAAGGGTCCTCGCCCTTTTTTCTATTTCATTAACCGCGTCAGGAGAAGCATAAAAATATACCTTTCCATATGAAGGAATGGCATTTCTCTTATATCCCGCCTTAACATGGGCAATTTCTACACCCTCAACGCCATGAAATAGCCTTGCAAAAAATTTAATAGAATTTCCCCTAAAGTTTTCTATTTGCATTCCAGAGTGGCCGCCCTTTAATCCGTATATATGCATGGTGTACAGGTCTTTTAGAGTTGGCTCTTTAAATTTTAGTTCCTTAGTGGAAGTCATTGTATAGGCGCCGGCACAACCAACAAATAAATCCCCTTCAAGCTCGCCGTCCATATTAATAAGATACTTTCCGTCAAGGTCTTCACCCTTAACCTTTGATGCTCCACCCATACCAAGTTCCTCCATGGTGGTGAGAAGTATCTCTAGGTTTGAGTGGGGAATGTCGCTATCTAAAATAGCAAGGCAATAGGCAACGGCAATGCCGTTATCTGCGCCAAGGGTGGTGTTATCTGCAGAAAGCCATCCATCCTTAACCTTTAACTTAAGAGGGTCCTTTAAAAAGTCATGCTTTGAGTCCTCAGTCTTTACACAGACCATGTCCATATGGCCTTGAAGTATTATTGTGGGGCCATCTTCAAGCCCCTTTGTTGCAGGCTTTTTAATTATTACATTGTACACATCGTCCCTCTTTGCATAAAGGCCTCTCTTTTTTGCAAAGTTCAACATATACTCGCTTATTTCTTTTTCGTTTTTTGATCCCCTGGGAATATTACTTATCTCTTCGAACCAGTGAAGCACATCCTCAGGTTCTATACCTTCTAACATATTATCTCCTATAATTTTATTTCTTAATATTATTGTACATCAATTTAATACATATGTTAAAACTAAAATCAGAATCAATGGGTATAAATGTTTAAGACAAGTTAAAGGAAACTAATATAAACTAAAGTCAATGAGGTGATAAGAATGAATGATGATAGATTCGGAAATGACGAATATGATTTCAATAACGAAAGAGATGAAAACAGATATTATTATAATACGGGAGAGTCTGAATATTACAATGGAAATTATGGAGACCCCTCTCCTACTATGGATGATATTAGAAAAGTTGTAAGAGAAGAAGTAAAGAGAGTTCCTAAAAAGAAGACTCCATGGCTTAGAATAATTATTATTACGCTATTATTTTCAGTGTTGTCCTCCATGGGCACAGCTGTAAAGGTAAAGGAAATTGTTGAAGCGGAATATGGAAGGACAAGTCAAAGTGGAGAAGCTACAAAGACTACCATAAATGTAAAGGGCGATGAAAATGTTGAAAATGCCATTGCAAAAAAGGCAATCCCTTCAGTTGTGGGAATTACTACCATAACCCAATCAAACGATATATTTAACATGAATAAATATGTTGAAGGGGTAGGATCTGGAGTAATTGTAAGCTCTGATGGATACATCCTTACAAACTCCCATGTTGTTGGTAATGGAAGAGCAAAGGAGATGACTGTAGTTTTCAGCGATGGAGAAAAGACTCCTGGAAAACTTATTTGGCAGGACGAAAGCCTAGACCTTGCTGTAATAAAGGTTGAAAAGACAGGCCTTCCTGTAATGGACATTGGTGACTCTGACAAGGTTTCAGTAGGGGACAAGGCTGTTGCCATAGGAAACCCACTTGGTCTAGATCTACAATCTACACTAACGTCAGGTTATATCTCTGGACTTAATAGAACCATAAATATGGAAAACGGCTCGTCAATGGACGGACTAATCCAAACAGACGCCGCAATAAATGGAGGAAACTCCGGTGGTGCATTACTAAATGCCAAGGGACAACTAATAGGAATAAACACTGCCAAGGCCAGTGGTGGAGAAGGTATAGGATTTGCCATTCCAATTAATATTGCAAAGTCAATTGTAAATGAAATCAAAGAAAAAGGTAATTTTGAAAGCGTAAAACTTGGTATTCAAGGCGTAGATTTAAAAATCTATGAAAAGTACTTCCAAGTAAATACCGGAGCAGAAAATGGAGCTGTAATAATAAAAGTAGAACCAGCATCTCCAGCAGGAAAAGCAGGCCTTCAAGCAAATGATATAATCCTTAAAATTGGCGACAAGGACATAAGTGGAATGAATGACATTAGAAAGGCACTTTTAGATTATAGAATTGGCGACGAAGTTGAACTTGAAATTTTGAGAAATGGAAATAAAGAAAAAGTAAAATTAAAATTTGAAGAATTTATGCAAACTGAAAATTAGAAAAGGGCGTAGAGATACGCTCTTTTTTATGATTTTTTATGATTTTAAGCTATAATAAAAGGGAGGTGAATTTATGAAAAGGAAAATAATACCATTATTATTAATTTTTACAATTGCATTAACAGCTTGTGGAAGCAAGCAAGATAATATTAAAGATAGTGAAGTGAGATGCACTGTGGCAACAGAAGAAAGTGCTCCAGAAGAGCTAGAGAAACATTCAAATACCTTCTTTGATGTATTTGATACTGTAATAGACTTTGCTGCATATACAGAGAGTGAAGAGGAGTATAACAAGTATTACGACCTTGTTAAGTCTGAGTTTGAAAGACTTCACAAACTCTACACCCACTTTGACGACTATGAAGGCATAAACAATATTAAGACCATTAATGATAACGCAGGAATAGAACCTGTAAAGGTTGATAAGGATCTATTTGACCTTATAAAGTTTTCAAAGGATTTGACCGAAAACTATTCTGATAAAACAGACATGGCCTTTGGACCGGTTTTAGATGTGTGGCATAAATATAGGGAAGATGGACTAAAGAACCCAGATAGCGCAAAGGTGCCAACCATGGAAGAGCTTGAAAAGGCAAAGGAACATATTGATATCAACAAAGTAATCTTAAACGAAGAAGATTCTACAGTGTTTTTAGAAGAAAAGGGAATGTCCTTAGACCTTGGTGCCACATCAAAGGGCTTTGCATCACAAATTGTCATGGACAAAGTAAAGGAAGCAGGATGTAAATATGCCATCCTTTCAGCGGGAGGAAACATCATTGCATTGGACCGTCCAATGATTGAAGGCAGAGACATTTGGGCCATAGGAGTTCAAGATCCAGATATTGATGGAGAAGAGGACAAAGAGCCTATCGAAGTTATTAGAGGAAATAACATTTCCGTTGTAACCAGTGGCGACTACCAAAGATTTTACACCGTTGATGGAAAGAGATACGCCCATATAATTAACCCTGATACACTACAGCCGGCGGACAAATTTAAATCTGTAACCATAATTGCAAAGGACAGTGGCATTGCAGACTATCTTTCAACTACACTGTTCATCTTGGACCAAGAAGAGGGACAGAAACTTTTAGAAAAGTTTGATGGAGCTGAGGCAATGTGGGTTTATAAAGATGGAACTACAAAAGAAACAGAAGGTTTTATAGAATATACAAAAAATTAGAGGCTTAGCCTCTTTTTTTGTGGAGAATTTGCCAAAACCTTAAAATGCTTATATAATATACACAATCTAATAACTAGGAGGAGTTATGAAAAAAGATATTAAACTTAGGAATGTTATATTTCCAATTTGGATGCTTTGGATGCTTCCACCGGTTTGGCTTGTGGTCATTCCAGCAAATATTATAATAGATTACTTGGTTTTAAATGGAACATTAGAATACCTTAAAGTGGAAAATAAAAAGCAAGTACTTTATGGCGTGTTAGCAAAGACTGTAATAATTGGATTTTTAGCAGATATAATTGCGTCAATTCCACCTATCTTACTAAATATAGTCTTCTCTCCGGAATATGACACAGACCTTGGAAAGTGGTGGCAAAAGAATATAGACCCGATGAACTATATGCCATATAAATCCATAATAGCAGTTATAATACTTTTAATTTGCGTTATCCTTGGAGGATTTTTAATATACTATTTCAATAAAAAATTCATCTACAAGGACATGGACTTAACAGAATGTGAAAAGTATATACTTGCAAGAAACATGGCACTTATTACGGCACCATATTTATTTTTAGTACCAACAGCGTGGTTTGTTAAATAAATGTAATAAATTTTATGGGGGGGGAATTAAAAGTTTATTTATCAAATTAAATGAATTTCTATTCTATTAAACTAGCTAGAATAGGAATTCTTTTTTTATTATTCAATAATATAATGGAAATATGCAAAAAATCGTTAATTAAATTATATAGCTAAATTTAGGAAATCGTTTAGAATTTAAATAAATCATTGAGTATATCCTACAAATATGATATTGTAAGTATGATAAAAATATTTAATAAAAGGAGTGTTTATTTAATGATTAAAAGCATATTAGCTTTAGTTGTTGCATTTGCGCTTTGCTTAGGAATCAATGAATTAAAGAAGAGAAAAGTTTCTTTTATGATTAGAATCCTATTAGCTACAGCGCTAGGCGCATTAGTTGGTATTATTTTTAAAGGCCACACAGAATATGTTGCAATATTCGGTCATGTATTTGCCAGTCTTCTACAAGCATTTGTAATTCCACTGTTATTATTCTCTATTATAACTACAGTTGCTTCACTGGAAAGTACAGAAAAGTTAAGATCCCTTGGTAAGAATACAATAGGAATTTTAGCATTACACAATATTTTAGGTTCCTTACTTGCCCTATTACTTGGTAAGTTAGTGGGACTTGGACTAAACTCCACAATCAAGATGGAAGTTGCGGAAGAAGTTAAGGAAGTTCCTTCCTTTGCAGAAGTTTTTGTATCCTTCTTCCCAAGAAATATTATTGACAGCATGGTGAACAACAAGATTGTTCCAATAGTAATATTTGCAACTATAATCGGAATAGTTGTACTAAAATACAACAAGAAGGAAGAGATAAAACCATTTGTTGACTTTGTTCGTGCAGGAAGTAAAGTTATGAACACAATAATTGGAGATATTATAGAATTTACTCCATATGCAGTTCTATCACTACTTGCAAACCAAGTTGCAACATTAGATTTATCATTTGTAAAAGATTTATTATTCCTATTACTAATGGTTTATGCTGCATGCTTATTCCACACATTCATAACTACAACAGCTATGGTAAGTTTAATTGGAAGGGTAAATCCATTCAAGTTCCAAAAGAAGTTCTTCCCAGCATGGTTAATTGCATTTACAACTCAAAGTTCACTAGGCACATTACCTGCTAATATTAGAGAACAAGAAAACATGGGCGTTCCAACAGAAACTGCATCCTTTGCAGGATCCATCGGAACAACTTTCGGTATGCCAGGCTGTGCCGCAATATGGCCAGTACTACTTGCAATCTTTACAATCAATGCACTTAATATACCTTTCTCAACAACAAAATATATTGTAATGATAGGTTCAGCATTGGTTGCATCACTTGGAACAGTAGGAGTTCCAGGAACAGGAACAATCCAAGCAACAGCACTATTTGCTTCAATGGGACTTCCTGTGGAAATGATTTTAGTACTAAGCCCAATAGCGGGAGTTGCTGATATGGGACGTACTTCAACAAACGTTCATGCTGCAGGATCAACAGGTCTTATGGTAGCGGCAGTTCAAAAAGAACTAGATATGACAAAGTACAACGCTTAAACTAGGCTGAAGGGATGGGACGAAAAGTCTCATCTCTTTTTTTTTACCTTAATAGAAAAATAGCACCAATTGGGCTATAATTATTATTAAAGAAATATTTTTAAAGAATAAAAAAATATTATAAATTCTAGAAATCAAGGAGAAGAAGATGCCAAACTCTAGTGAAAAATTTATATTTGTCTTTGACTCAAATGGCGTTAGGAGTTTTAACTCTAAAAATGGCCTTACCATTGGAGTTGGAAGTGACGAGTCAATAGCAGATGTAATTATAAAAAAAGAAGGTGAAAGTGAAGTTATAGGGACATTTGAGCTTAGTGAAAAGGGTTATATTTATACAAATCTAAGTGAAAGAATGGACACCTGGATTAATTTAAATCATCTTGATAAAAATGTTGGGATCCTTTTAAAGGACAATACCCATATACTATTTACAGATGATAAAAAGGACATGATTTCTATTTTTTATACTGGAGATAAAGAAAGATGTAACAATCCTTGGAAGGTTTTAAATCAAAAGCAAATTAAGTCCAACAAAATAGCAAAAAGTATGAAACTTGGCGAATGCATTATTAATGGCGATGAAATTTATATAAAGCATAATAACTTTTGCATTTATCAAAAGATTGATTCAAATGAAAAAGTGAATAAGATTAACTATGATGAAAATCTGTCCATTAGAATAAAAGAGAGACTTGGAAGTGAAAAGGGAAAAAGTAGAAAACTTTTAAAAGACGTTAACCTTGATATAGAACCTAGGGAGATGGTCCTCGTAATTGGTGGCTCTGGGGCAGGAAAGACTACCTTTGTAAACGCGGTGTCGGGATATGAAAAGGCAAATGCTGAAATACATTATAAGGGAATTGACCTATACGAAGACTCTGCAAGGGTTAGAAAACTTGTAAGACTGGTGCCACAATTTGATACTCTTCGTGACAAGGACACAGTGTACCACACATTAAAGGACGCTGCAATGATACAGCTTCCCATGGAAGTTGTGAAGAATAAAGAAAAGCTAAAGGCAAAATTAGAAAATATTTTAAATATTTTTGGTATGGAAAAGGAAAGAAATAATTTTGTCAGTAAGCTCAGTGGTGGGCAGAGAAAGAGACTTAGCATCGCTGTGGAATACCTTTCTGAACCGGAAATATTTTTCTTAGACGAACCTGACTCTGGACTTGACGCCGGATCTGCAGAGATGGTTATGAAACAGGTTAGAAATATTGTTGATGAGGATAAAATTGCCATAGTCATATCCCACTCGCCGGACAGACTTAGGGATTTATATGACAAAATCTTAGTCATTGCCAAGGACTCTGTGGATAACTGTGGGCAGATGGCGTTTTATGGAAGTATTGACGAGTCGTTAGAATTTTTTGGTGTAAATCACTTAGAAGACATAGTTAAGCTAATAAATAATCAAG
Source organism: Mediannikoviicoccus vaginalis (assembly GCF_928097925.1). Lineage (GTDB taxonomy): Bacteria > Bacillota > Clostridia > Tissierellales > Peptoniphilaceae > Mediannikoviicoccus > Mediannikoviicoccus vaginalis. Next base: position 1,183,356 of record NZ_CAKMRI010000001.1, on the reverse strand, counting down.
AAAAGGCGGATTATTTTATAAATAAATTTAAGAGTGGTGATTTAAATGGATAGAGATGTTTACTTCTTGCAATTAAAAGTGTATTTTAAAAAGTACATGCGTGTGTTTTTTAACTCCAATGGCCTTTTAAAAATACTTTCCACATTTATCATCACAGCCATTGTGCTTTCTGCAACTAGCGAACTTGCCTTTATACGCTATGATGAAACGAGAATGACGGCATTTGCAATAGTCTGTGCCTGTATATGGACGGGGTTATTTAACTCCATAGAAATTATATGTTCTGAGAGAAACTCTATAAAGCAGGAACATAAATCGGGGAATGTTAGCTATTCGGTATTTTTATTTGCCCATATGCTGGTGGAGTTAATATTATGTTTTGTTGAAGCTCTAATCATATCGGCAATGGTATTATTTGTTCATGGCAAGAGGCTTGAAGTTGGACAGACCTTGGACTTGGCAAGGGTAATAAACCTGACATTGTCGGTGTTTTTAATCATATATGCAGCGGATATGCTTGGGCTGATGATATCGTCAATTGTTAAAAACAACAAGATGGCCATGACCATAATGCCCTTTGCGTTAATCTTTCAACTGGTTCTTTCAGACTTTATATTTGAACTGGAGGGCTGGAAGAGATATTTATCAAACCTTACAATTGCCAAATGGGGGTTTAGGGCCTTGGGAATTTCAATAGATTTTAACACCATGTCCACCGCATTGGCAGAGGCAGATGCAAAGGGATATGATGTACAGAGTTTGGAAGTAATCAATAGGTTTTTGGCATTAACTAGACAAAAGTATCTTCCAGATTATAAGCCTGTATTCTTTAATATATTAAAAGTATTATTGGTGCTTATTATTTTTATTGTTATCCAAGCGTGGATATCAAGGCTTGCGCTGGGACGAATTGACAAGGACGAAAGATAGAGGAGTATTATGTATAAATGTAAAAAATGTGGAAACAACGTACCAGAGGGAAATAAATTTTGTGGAGTTTGTGGAACCAAGGTAGAGGATAATAGAGAAAATCAAAGAATTATAATCGAGGATTACGACGACTTTGAAAAAAGGGGAAAGAGCTTTAATCAAAAAAATTCAAAACCAAAATTATGGCTTATTCTTGGCATTGCATTAGCGTTAATAGCAATTTTTATTATAATCAAAGTAAAAAACTCCGACTCAAATCCAATGGTAAAGACCATAAGTATATCGGACTTTATTGAAGAGCCCATATTTGAAGGCAATGACGAAGAGGGAACCCTGGACCAAGACAGTTTAAAAATTAATCGTGATATGTTGGAAGATAAACTTAGGGAAAAGCTTGGGGAAGATAAAGACATTAATGTATCGGAGATAATCGATAACTTCACGCTGTCAGCGGACCCAATTGAAAAATTAACAAATGGTGACACTGTAACAGTAATGGTAGAGATGAGAAATAAAGAAAATATTCAAGACCATTTGGGGATTAGGTTCACAAACCCTAGTAGAGAATTTAAAGTAATTGGCTTAAAAGACCTATTTTCATTGGATCCATTTGATGGATTCAAACCGAAATTTACAGGCATCTCTCCAAAGTTAGAGATTAAAATAACCAATACAAAACTAAAGGTTGGAAGTAAACTTGAACAGGCGCTTGGCTCAGCCAGTGGCTACTACGATGTTTATAGGGACGGAAAACTTTTGAATGAAGACGAAGATGTTAAAATTGGAGACAAGATTACATTTAAATTTAATCAAGATGGTATTGACAGGCTTCATGAAAATGCATATAAGCCAAGTGTTTTGGAGAAGGAATATAAAGTTACCAATAAGGACGCAAGGGCTTACATTTTATCAAAGGAAGAGCTTGATACTGATTTTTTCAATAAAATAAAAGACCAGGCCCAGTCCATAGTTAAGTCAGACCTTGCATCAAGAAATAATTCCGACAATCCAAACTACGAAGGTTTTTACTTTCTAATGCCAAAGGAAAGTGGATGGAGCTCAAGTGGACTATTTGAAAACTACAATATTCCTGTTATGTACTTGGTATACTCTTACAATGTTGAAAAGTCAGACGAAACCGTAAAGGAATACACTGCCGTAGAGGTCATAAAATTCTTAGAGGATAAGATAGAGGATAACTCATTAGAAGATGAAGAAACAGATGAAAACGAGACAGATGAAAAGGAAAAAATAAAAAGTGAAGTTTCATCAAATGATCAAAAACCTGAACAGATTATCGACTATGAAAATATTAAGAAGGTTTATGGAAGCTATAAGACATTGGATGAATTAAAGCTTGATTTGGTAGAATCAAAACTAAAAGACTATAGCTATGAAGCTTATGATGGAGTAAAATAAATTGGAGAGATCGTCATTTTGGCGATCTTTCTTTAAGAAATAAGAGGTAATAATATGAGAATGAGAAAAAAACACTGGGCCATACCTATGTTAACGGAAAATTCATACATATATATGAAGCCAAAGGGTGAAAATGGGAAGTGGCAGGAAAAGTTTGCTAAAACACAGCCTATTCACTTGGAAATAGGTGCGGGGAGAGGAGACTTTTTAGTTGAAAAGGCGAGGCAAACTCCAAATATAAATTATATTGCCATGGACAGAGAGGCAAATGCATTTGTGGAAGCGGGGGAGAAAATAAAAGAGGTAGATCTTCCAAACATAATTGGAATACTAGGAGATGCGGACCATCTTTTAGATATCTTTGGAGAATCGGAAATTTCAAAAATATATATTAACTTCTGCAACCCATGGCCAAAGAATAGACATAAGAAGAGAAGACTCACCCACCCAATATTTCTAGAGGTGTATAAGAAGATATTAAAAGATAATGGCGAAATAGAGTTTAAAACCGACAATGACGAGTTATTTGAAGATAGTATAGATTACTTTGAAAAGGAAGGCTTTGATATTGAAGTTTTAGATAGGGACAAAGATGTAAATGAAGACGAAGCTATTTCATATTACGAAAGTAAATGGAGGGAGCAAGGAATTAAAATAAAATATTTAAAAGTTAGATACAATAAGGAAAAAGAGTAAATAAAAAAATTAAGGCAGGATAACCTGCCTTAATTTTTTTATTTAAATGAAACCTTTGTCTTTAAGGATTTCTTCTGCTTTTGCATGGTTTGCTTCAGTAATCATTACGATTGGACCTGTACATCCCATACCACTTTCAGCGTAGATTCCTTCTTTCCAAAGAGCTTGTACTGCATCTTCTAGGTCAAGAATTTCGATTCCTGAAATAGAGTCAGTTACAATTTCTTTTGGAGGAGCTTCTACTGTTTCAGTTTCTTCAGCAGCTTCCTTCTTAGGTTGTAATGTTTCTATAACTTTGTCGAAAGATGCACCTTCAACAGCTTTATATTCGTCAGCTTTAACTTTATTAAAGTTACCCATTACTAGGTCTGCAGCATATTTAATAGCATGAGCAACTACTGGAGCTCCTGATGCTCTTGAAACTATACAAATATTTCTATCAAAGTCTTTGCCAACTCCTGGACCGTATCCAAATCCAGTTGCTTCGTAGCTTCCGCCTGTTGAGAAAGCTGAGAATACTTTCATTAGGATATTTCCTGTTAATGAGTCAGTAACACAAACATCTGGAACGCCTCTTAAGATATCATTACCTCTTAGTACAGCACCGCCATCAGCTCTTACTGATTCAGCTAATTCTAAGTCATATCCATTTTCGATTAATGTTTCTAATGCTCTTTCAACTTGTTTTGCACCGTCAACGTTTAAAACACCAACAGTTGGTTTTTCAATTCCTAAACTCTTAGCAACTGAAACACCAGCAATAGCATTTCTAAGCATTCCTTCAACTCTGTTTAGAGATGAAGTACCAGTTGTTGTAGCAATAAGCATTTCTCTTCCTGTGCTTGGAGCAACAACTCTACCGATTGTAGATACTCCAATAGGGAATGTGTAGTGTAATGTTACACAACCATCTATAACTTTTTTATCAAGTAACTCTTCCATTTTCTTGTGAGCTTCTTCTTCAGAAGAAACTTCATAAGTTTCTAAATCGCATCCTTCTTGTTTAGGTCCAATTAGAACAATGTCGTAAGCTGGAGACTTAGCAAGTCTTGCAGCTTCTAACATGTTTTCTACACCATGTTCACTTCCTAATATAGTAAGACCTATTTTAGGTTTCTTAGCAAATGAACCGCTTTCAATACCTTCAGCGATTTCTAAAAGAGCTTCTGCAATAATATTCTTAGGCATATAACCACTCCTATTCTGCAAGCATATTAGTTGCTAATTCTTTTAAGGATTCTCCAATTAATTTCTTGATTTCTTCTCTTGATACTCCTGATTCTTCAGCTTCTTCGCCAGGGTTTCTTTCAGCGATGAATGAAACACCGTCAAATAGATTTGTAAGTCTTCCTAAGAATAGAGATCCCTTACCTATGAACATTGCTCTGTTCTTGTCACCTGTTGTAAGGTCTTCTATACAGAATCCTACATAAGGTGCTCCTGATGGAATATGTCCTTGAGTTGGAGCCCAACCAGGTAGTCCATAAGTTGTAGCAAATGTTGGGATATCAGTTCTTTGTAAGTCTCCACCCTTAACTCCAAGAGCAGCAATCATCTTGTAGTTAGCTTCTGGTACATTACCTGCTCCTGCTGGAACTGTAATGTCAGGGTTTTGCATTTCTACTGAGTAAGTATCTACATCAGTAATCTTTAGGTTATCTTTATTTAAGCAGTTAGTAACTAGAGAAGTCATAACAGCTTGTGGTGATGAACCAGTACCTACAGTATGCTTACCTGTAACATGAGTCTTGATGATAGGAGAAACGCCGTCGTTCTTAGAAATAACAACTGCGAAAGTTCCTACAACGTCTTCAAGAACAGGGTAGTCCTTCTTAACGTGGTCTTTAGCGTTCATACCAAGTTTTGCAGTAGATCCACCAGCAACAACTAATACGTTGTCATATACACCAGCTTCAACTAATGCAGCAGCTTGAATAAATGAGTGGATAGGTGCAGCACAGAATCCTCTTGTATCTGAACCTGATGCGTTGTTTAATCCAACTTTTTCAGCGATAGCTTTTGCGAAGTTTCCACCACCTCTTTGGTTAACATCCCCGCAGGCTTCTTCTGAACATTCTATAACATAATCTATCTCATCTTTAGTAATATTATCATGTGTTTGGAACATGTAATCAGCACATAGTACAGCTGAAGCCTTAGAAACAAGGTTTTCAAACATTGTATGTGCACTTAAGTTAACGTCAACGTCGTGAGCTTGTTTAACAAGTCCAACTAGTTTTCCGTCCATGTAAAGTCCTTCTGCCTTATGTTCGTCAATAAGATGTTTGTGTTCTTCTATATTAGAAGGTTTAACATTAGCGAAAGACTCAGCTAGATGTGGATAGTTTTCTTCAAATTTAGTTTTTACAGATTCGATAAACTCTTCAGATAATTCAACTAATTCAAAAGAGTCACAAATCTTAATGGCAGCGATAAATTCGTCTTGTGGAACGATTTCACCAAACTTACCTTTTCTTTCACCTTTGCATTCTTTATCAAACCAAGGTAATTCATAATTGTTAAGTTCTTCTGGTCTCATATTACCAATATAAACTTGGTTTGGTAAATAATTTACAACTTCTTCGTAACTTCTAATGTGATCTCCAACAACCTTCAAGAATTCTGAATCTGGGTTAGTAACTCTTTCAGTTGAAGTTGTAGAACCGTTTTGTATAATCATATCTGGTGTATGAATTAGTACATATCCGGCACTCTTAAAAACAGGTAGTGTCATAAAAAAACCTCCATTGTAATTATAGCTTCTGCCCCTTACGGAGCAGAAGCATTTTTATTTGTTATTTAAAAGATTAAAAATTAATCTTCAAAAACTGTTTGACCATCCACTGGAGTTGTTAAAGCCTTAAGAGCTTTTTCAACTAAGTGTCTTCTTAATCCCTTTTCTTCCTTAGGATCCAATGCTGGGTTTCCTAATGGGTGAGGGATAGCTATTGTTGGTACTATTCTATTAGCTCCTACTGTTAATGAGATAGGAACTACTGTACACATGTGTACTACAGGAATACCTGTAGCTTCGATACCTTTTACCATTGTTGCACCGCAACGTGTACAAGTACCTCACGTAGATGTTAAGATAACTGCATCTACGCCATCTGCTTTTAATTTTTCGCCAATTTCTTCAGCGAATTTCTTTGCAGATGCTACTGCTGTACCATTTCCTACTGTTGTGTAGAAATAGTCATATATCTTTCCAATTTTACCTTCTTTTTCCATTTCTCTAAGAACGTCAACTGGAAGAACTCTATCAGAGTCTTCATTTGCATAAGTTGGGTCATAACCACCATGAGCTGTTTCATAAGTTGATTCATCAAGGTCATCAACTCCAGCGATTGAGTATTCACCATACTTAGAAGCTGATGAAGATTCGATTCTGTCAGGGTTTCCCTTTGGAACAATACCACCAGAAGTTACTAAAGCGATAGTAGCTTTTGATAGGTCTTTTATTGCTTCACCAGGTTCAACTCTGTCGAAAGATGGCATTGGATATTCTGTAACGAATTCTTCGCCATTAATCTTCTTAACAAGCATATCAACTGCTCTTGCAGAACCTCTTTTTTCAGCAAAGTAGTTAACTCTGACTCCTCTTTCAATATAACCTTCTTCTTCAGGTCCAAGAACTTCTTCGCCCTTAGCAAGCTTTTTAGCAAGGTTTGCTATAGCTGGAAGAGCCTTTCTCATACCTGCAGCTGAGTTAGCTGTTGAGATTATATATACTTCCTTCTTGAACATGTCTGCACCTGGGTTTTCAGGATACATACCTGTAATTGAAGGGATGTTTAATTCATCTTTAACCATTTTAGTTACAGTTCCTGCTGCAACTCCGTAACGTCCGGCGTTGAAAGCTGGTCCTGCGATAAATAAATCAGGTTCAAAAGATTTTATCATATCTAAAACCTCTTTACTTGCTGATTCCATGTTTTCTCCGAAGTAACTGTCACCACAAACAACAGCACCAACTACTTCGAATCCTTCTCCAAGTTTTGCACTTAATTGTTTACTAACTGGAGGTAACTCTTCAGCAATGAAAGGCGCAATGTCGGCCTTTTCTTCGCCACCAATACCAGCAAAGAATTGGTTTATATAATGCACGACTTTAATGTTCGCCATTGATACATCCTCCTTTATATAAGAATTTTATAAATATTATCCTCTGATATCTTCCATTTCAGAAGTGATTTCGTCAACGTCAAGTACCATTTCCATCATACCGATTTGATCGTCATAAACTTCTGGATCGAACTCTTCTTTCATAGCTTCTTCGATTACATGGTAACATGCTAAGTTAAGTTCTACACCAGCTAGTGGACCAGCAAATGTAGGGTCACCAGTTGTTACAGTTTCAGCTGCTAAACCTGCAGCTCCTGCCTCACCAGCACCTAGAATTACACAAAGATTTTCAGGACCATACTCTTCAGCAGCTTCCTTAATTCTCTTTTGGTTTTCTAAGTCCATGGCTCCGGCACTAGTTCAGACAAAGCACTCAGTAGATGCGAATATTACTTCTGTATTTGCAACAGTGTTTACACACTCTTCAATAGCAGGAGCAGGGATTCCATCACGGTCGCCAACGATTATGATTTTTTTGTTTTCTAATATACTCATGACATCCTCCTGTTTAATTTATTTGTTTAGTTTAGTTGTTTAGTTTTTTTTAGTTTAGTTGTTTAAGTTGTACAGTTTAGAATTAATAACCTTTAGCAGTTAAATAATTGAAACCTGTTTCGTTAGTTGCACCAGTTATAGCTTGAATTTCTACTAATATAGTTCCATCTTCTCTTAGGGAACCCTTAGCTCCACCAGCTATGATGTCAACAAATTCTACATGACCAATAATCTTGTCTAACTTAGGAAGTATAACCACTTGGTTAGCATTTCCACCAGTAACTACTGCGTTTGCTCTTTCGTCAGCGTCAGCTAATGATTGAGAAGCACCGTCTCTACCAGCATATTCGTCAGTTACGATTACAGTCTTAACACCCTTCATTTCGATCTTCTTGCAGTTCATGATTAAGTCTGTATCTGGGTTACCGAAACCTTCTTGAGATACGATAACTGCATCTACTCCAAGGTATTCAACTAACTTTGAAGTCCAGTTTGAAGATCTTTCCTTATCCATTAGATATACGTTCTCGTTAGTGATTATTACACCTAGGAAGTTGTAGTCTTTACCATGTCTTGCATAAAGGTCTTCTATAACTCCATTGTTTAAGTGAACGTATGTTGGGTTCTTATCGCATGCGGATACACAGTTACCACTTACGATTGCACCATCCATAACTTCTGTTGGGTATAGGATTGTAGGTACTATTTGTTTAGCATCTACACCGTAAACATATGTGTCATGTAGCAAACCTTGAGTTTGTAGCATGTATACATAAGCTACCTTTGGAAGATCAGGATATTCGTTAATTTGCTCTAATAATGGTTTAGTTTCATAAGTTACTACTTCATCTGGAGTAAGATCTTTTGCAAGTCTTCCAATGTAATCAGCAGCCTTAAGACCAATCATTCTTATAGCATTTTCGTGAACATGTTGCTTAATACCATCGATAGGCTCAGCTATAATAACTAAGTTTATAGTCTTTGAGAAAGGAGTGTATTTTGCACCTTCTCCAACCATGTCAATGATACCTTCTTGGAAACCAACTATCTTACCAGTAGTAACAACAGCCATTCCCTTAAGAGCATGTGTTCTACCTTGACCAACGGTATCAACTTTATTAAGGATTCCAGGGAAAATTTCTCCAGGTCCTTCAACCTTAACTCTTGGTTCAAGAACATCCTTAACAGGTGTTATTCTTACGCTTTCGCCAGGTTTTGCAATGTCGAAGTCAATTGACTTAACATGCTCATCTCCGCCTACAGCTTCTAATAACTCATCCTTATTTACATAAAGGACACCGTCTTCGATTTTTGATGAATCAGAAAATTGTACATCTTTAATAAAGATTTTACCTAATTCTAATTTCATACCACACCTCCGACTAAATTTTTTTATATAAAACACCACAATTGGTGATTTATTCAATTAAAAGTTTTCATTTATATATTTTTCTGCGCTTATTGATGCTATTGCACCGTCAGCAGCAGCAGTGACAATTTGTCTTATTGGAGTTACTCTAACATCTCCTGCAACAAATACTCCAGGGATATCAGTTTTCATATCTCCATCAGTAACTATATACCCATTTTCAAGACTTGTAAACCCATCTACAAGCATTGAATTTGGTGTAGCACCGATGAATACGAAGACTCCCATGACAGAATCGCCATCTGTTTTTGAGATTTCAGTAATCTCTCCCGTAGAAGAATTTTTAAAAACCACCGAGTCAACAAAGTTTTCTCCTTTGATTTCTTGAATCTCTTCTTCAGGTAGGAAGTGAATTTTTTCATTCTTCCTAGCTCTCTCTAAGATAACTGGAGTTACCTTTGAAAGATTTTTTCTGTGAGCAAGATATACCTTTCTTCCAAACTTAGTAAGTTCCATGGCTTCTTCAAAAGCAGAATTTCCACTTCCTATAACCACTATGTCCAAGTCTTTGAAGAAAGCTCCGTCACAAGTTGCACAGTAAGAAACTCCCTTTCCAGAAAATTCCTCTTCGCCTGGCACATTTAGCTTTCTTGGTTTTGCTCCAGTTGCAACTACGATTGTCTTTGTTTTAAAAGTGTTCTTTTCACATTCTACAGACTTGATTTTTTCATTAAAATCAATTTTAACAACCGTATCTGTTACAAATTCTGTACCAAAGCTTTCAGCTTGCTCTTTGAATCTATTAGTAAGGGATAGGCCTGTTGGATTTTCTATTGAGCCTGGATAGTTTTCAATGCTACCAGTAGAAAACATCTGTCCTCCCAAACTTTCTTTTTCGATAACTAGAGTTTTTAGATTTGCTCTTGAGGAGTATAGTGCACAGCTAAGTCCAGCTGGTCCTCCACCAATTACAATAATATCGTAAATATTATCCACGTTACCTCCAACTATCCAATTCTATCCAATGCATTGTCGATTAGATCCTTGTCAATAACTTGAAAGTCATCTAAGATATCTGCAGTCCATTTCCAGTCCTTATTGGTCTTGTAAAACTTCTCTGCAGTTTCAATTGCATTTTCTAAAAGATTGACTGAGTCGTAGTTAAGTTTATTCCCTTCTTTTAATACAATGGTTCTATAAACTGTTTCATATGGTTTAACCGAACCGTATAGAGGGTGAGTTAGGACTTCATAACCTTGGTGAACAAGATCTCTTGTCGCCCTTAATACTGACAGATAATCTTCTTCCAAGTATCTCACTACATATCCTTCTTTTTCGAATCCTAAGAATTTAGGATTATTTGTAATAATTAGCATAGACACTCCTTATAAGATTAATCATTTTTTAATTAGTTAAGGAAAAATAAAAAAACGACAATAGAATTTGCCTTATCCTCTGTCGCGTACTTCAGAACTCAGTCCCATCACAGTCCTTTTACCTGAGAATTTCGAAAACTATTGGCGAAAGTTTCCTTGTCCCTTCGGTGCCGAAGTCTCTCCTGTGATGTTCATACCGATAATATTTAGTTATTTCCTTAACTTGCATTATAATAATATCATCAGAAATTAAAAAAGTCAACGAAATTTGATGAAATACGCTAATATTTATTTAAAATATTACAAAAAAGTCAAAAATAGAAAAAATTAACAATAAATAAATTTAAACCTTTAATGTTTTTGCGATTTACATTACACTTAATACATGAAGTTAGATTATATTTAAAGATGGGAGATAGAAATGCAAAAGAAAGATCTGTTTAAAAAGATACCTCAAGTTGAAGAGATTTTAAAAAATTCTAGAATAGAAGAACTAGACTACTCTAGAACTTTAAAAACAAAAGCAACTAGAGAAGTGCTAGAGGACATAAGAAATAAAATTATTCATTGTAATGAAGATGAAGTGGAAAAACTTTCTACAGAGATTAATGATGAAAATATTATTATAAAGGTAGAGGAAAGACTTTACAGAGAATTTTCTCCTTCTTTATTAAAGGTAATAAATGGAACTGGAACCATCCTTCATACAAATTTAGGGAGGTCATTACTGGATGACTCTATAAAGGAAGATATTTGGAATATAATTTCAAGTTACTCAAATCTTGAGTATGATATTGCAGAAGGCAAAAGAGGATCTAGATATTCCCATGTAACTAAAATGATAAAACTTCTTTTTGGAGTGGAAGACGCCCTTATTGTAAATAATAACGCGGCGGCGGTGTTCTTAGTGCTAAATACTTTTGCGAAGGACAAAGAGGCCATAGTTTCAAGAGGTGAGCTTGTGGAAGTTGGAGGTGCCTTTAGAATACCTTCTGTAATGGCCATGAGTGGAGCAAATCTTGTGGAAGTTGGATCAACTAATAAGACGAGGGTAGAGGACTACGAAGAAGCTATCACAGAAGAGACTGCTGTTTTAATGAAGGTCCACACTTCGAACTACAAGCTAATTGGCTTTACCGATGCCGTTTCAAATAAAGAGTTAAAAGAACTAGGGGACAAATACGACATTCCAGTAATGGAGGACTTGGGCAGTGGAGTATATTTCAACATGGAAGAGTATGGACTTCCCCACGAGCCAACCATATCAGAGTCAATTAAATCTGGAATTGATTTAATAACCTTCAGTGGTGACAAATTACTTGGAGGACCTCAAGCGGGAATCATAGTTGGAAAGAAAGAGTATATCGACAAGATGAAAAAAAATCAAATTCTTAGGGCCTTAAGGGTGGACAAGTTCACACTGGCGGCACTGGAATGTACAATCAGGATGTACTTTGACGAAGAAAAGGCGAAAAAACATATTCCAACCATTAGGATGATAACACTTACTCCAGAAGAACTTTTTGAAAGAGCAGAGGTGCTTAAAGAAAAAATTGATGGTAGAGACACTAGAATTAATGTATATATAGAAGATGGAAAGTCCACAGTAGGTGGAGGATCAATGCCGGGAGAGGAGTTTGACTCCAAGGTAATCGTGCTTACTGGCGATGGATTAACTGCGGATAAAATCGAAGAGACTTTAAGACTTTCTTCTTCACATATTATTGGAAGAATAAAAGATGACAAGTATATGCTTGACTTAAGAACTTTAAATGATAAAGATTTTGATAGAATAGCTGAAGAAATAGAGAACTGTTTTCCAAGGAGATAATGATGAAAAATATTATAATTGGTACAGCGGGTCATATTGACCATGGCAAGACAACTTTAGTAAAGGCACTAACCGGTAGGGAGACTGACACATTAGACGAAGAGAGAAAAAGAGGTATATCAATTAACCTAGGATTTACCTACCTAGACCTACCAAATGGAAATAGAGTTGGAATAGTGGATGTGCCTGGCCATGAAAAATTTATTAAGAACATGATGGCAGGGGCAACAGGAATAGACTTGGTACTATTCATAATTGCGGCGGATGAAGGTGTTATGCCTCAAAGCCGTGAACATTTAGACATCCTTTCATACATGAATGTGCATAGGGGAATTATTGTAGTTACAAAATGTGACATGGTTGAAGACGACTACCTTATGCTAATTGAAGAGGAGCTAAAAGATTTTTCAAAGGGAACATTTTTAGAAGACGCCCCTATTATAGAAGTAGACTCTATCTCTGGAAGGGGAATTGAAGAGCTTAAAAATGTAATAGAAAACGAAAGTGAAAAGGTAGAAGAAAAGAAGAGCGACACACCTTTTAGAATGAATATTGACAGAGCCTTTCCTGTAAAGGGAATAGGAATTGTAGTTACTGGAACTCTAATGGAAGGTAAGATTTCCAAGGGAGAAGATTTAGTAATATACCCTGGAGAAAGAGCTTGCAAGGTAAGATCCATCCAAGTTCATGGAGAAGACGAAGACACTGCATATGCGGGACAGAGAACTGCAATAAATCTTTCGGGAATAAAGTCTGGAGAAATTGAAAGGGGAGATATTATAGCGCAGGAAGGTTCAATGATAACAACAAATATCATTGATTGTAAGGTTATAGTTTCAAAGACCTCCGACTTTCCAATTCACCACTGGATGAGACTTAGACTTGGCATTGGAACAAGGGAAATATTCTGTAGAGCTGTTCCCCTTGACAGCGAAGAGATATCACAGGGAGAAGAGGGATTTGTTCAGCTTCGCCTGGAAGAGCCTCTAGTTTGTAGAAATAGAGATAGATTTGTACTTCGTTCATACTCACCGGTGGAAACCATTGGTGGTGGAGTGATTATTGAACCTCTTGCAAAAAAACATAATATTGATGAAGAGCTAGTTAAAGAGCTTCAACTAAAAGAACAAGGTGAACTTAAAGACATAATCGTTCAATTTGCAAACTCTGAAGACGAGTTGTTATCACTAAAAGAAATAGTTTCTTATACAGGAGAAAACAAGGACATCGTTAAAGAGGAAGTTGAAGCGCTACTGGAAGACGAAAAGATAATTAAAATTGTGGACCGATATGTTAGTGAAGAAGTGCTATTAAGGATAATTGAAAATATAAAAGATATTCTTGAAAAGTTCCATGATAAAAATCCACTTTCTCTTGGAATGACTAAAAACGAAATCTTAACACAAAGTCTTTATGAACCAAATCTTAGAGAGTTGGAACATATATTAAAGATTATGCAAGACAGAAATATTATTACTGAGTCGGGAGAGTACTTTGGTCTAGAAAGCCATAAAATAGTTTTAAATCCTAAACAGGAAAAAATAAAACAAGAATTAATAAATGAGATTAGATCAAATGGGCTTGAAAAAATCGAAAATATAAAATCTCTATCTCGTAACGACAAAGAGAGAAGACATGTTTTAGATTTTATGATTGGCAAAGAGATCTTAGTCTTTGGAGCTGAAAATAATGTCTTATTAAAAGAGGACTTTGAAAAAGCTAAAGAAGGTATTCTAAATCATTTAAAAGAAAATGAGAGGATAACAGTTTCAGAAGCTAGGGACATTTTAAAATCAAGTAGAAAAAACGTGCTTTTAATACTAGAATACTTCGACAGTATTAAGTTGACAAAAAGAGTGGACGACTATAGAGTTATGTTATAAAAAGGCAACAATATAAATATAAAAAATAAGTTTTCTTTTATCTCGGAAATGTGTTAAAATAATAGTACCATGGGAGTGAATGAGTGCTGGTGTGCTCTCTGGTCTTCAAAACCAGTATGAGGGGTTAGGAGCTTCTTGGGTGGGTTCGATTCCCACGCATTCCCGCCACTATTATTAAAGTGGCATGAAAGGGGAAGAAGGGTGTGAGTGGTTCTAATTACTACTCACACCAGGAAAACGTTTAAGCATAATAAGGAGGATAGTATGAACGTTTTGTTATTTGGTGCTGCTGTTGATACGGCTACTAAAATTGTTAATGCCGGTAATAGCGTAGTTTGGAATAAGGTGCTTATATTCTTATTACCAGTTGTTGGATTATTTTTTACACTTTATTTAGGATTTCCTCAATTCAGAAGAATGGGCGCTGCATTTAAACAAACTTTCGGCGGTCTTTTTGACAAAGAAGAAAACGCAAGAAGAAAAGCAGCTGGAGAAATCTCATCATTCCAAGCGCTAGCAGTAGCTATCGCAGCACAAATTGGTACAGGTAACGTAGCAGGAGTTGCTACAGCTATACTATCAGGTGGTCCTGGAGCTATATTCTGGATGTGGATAGCAGCTTTATTCGGAATGGGTACAATATTTGCGGAAGCAGTACTTGCTCAAAAGTACAGAACACTTGATGAAAAAGGTGATACAGTAGGGGGACCTGCTTACTACATCAGTGAAGGTTTAAAGAACAAGAAACTAGGTAAAGGACTAGCTGGATTTTTCTCAATTGCCATTATTTTAGCACTAGGATTTATCGGTAATATGGTTCAATCAAACTCAATGGCATCTGCAATTCACGCAGCATTTGGAGTTAATCAATTAATTATTGGTATCATTATAGCAGCAGTTGCAGCACTTGTATTTATTGGTGGTATTAAGAGAATTGCAAACTTCGCAGAAATGGTAGTTCCTGTAATGGCATTAGTATATGTAGTACTTGCAATTGTAGTATTAGTTAAGTTTAGAACTAGTATTGGACATGCATTTGGACTTATTTTCAAAGGTGCATTTGATCCACAAGCAGCACTTGGTGCAGGAGCTGGTATCACAGTTAAACTTGCAGTAAGATTTGGGGTTGCAAGAGGATTGTTCTCTAACGAAGCTGGTATGGGTTCTACACCACATGCTCACGCTACAGCAAAGGTTAATCACCCAGTTGAACAAGGTTTAACAGCTATGCTTGGTGTACTTATAGATACAGGTATCGTATGTACTGCAACAGCACTTGTAATTATTTTAACTGGAGCTTTTGACTCAGGACTTGCTGGCCCACTTATGACTCAAGAAGCATTCCATATTGCTTTCGGTCCACTTGGAAAAGCAGTACTTGCAATATGTCTAACAGCATTTGCATTCACTACAGTAATCGGTTGGTACTACTTCGGTGAAACCAACATTAAATATCTATTTGGTAGTAAGGGACTTATGCCTTACAGAATCATAGTTGTAATTTGTATAGTATTAGGTTCAATGTTTGAAATTGAATTCGTATGGTTACTATCAGACTTCTTCAATGGTTTAATGGTATTCCCTAACTTAATAGGTTTATTATTCCTTCATAAACATGTAAAAGAACTTGCAAAAGATTACGACCAATTAAAACAACTTGGTAAAATCTCATATGTTTACGAATGGGAAAAGAAATAATAATAGAATCTCCTTTCATTATTAGGTAGCAAGGCTTAGTCCTTGCTATCTTTGTTTTGTGCTAAATTAAATTTTGCTATTATAAAAGCGGCATTATATGGTATCAAATCAATAGATAGGGGGTAATAATGGGTAACATAGATCAAAGACTTGTTATCGGTCTTGGTTTGTTTTTACCTGGTCTTATGACGGGACTAGGAGCCATACCGATATTTTTCACAAAAGAAATAAAAAGATCTTCACTTGATATTCTTCTTGGATTTGCAGCGGGAGTCATGCTTGCGGCAAGTTGCTTTTCGCTAATACTTCCAAGTATTGAATATGGTGGAGGAGGAGTAAAGGCCGTACTTGTTACGAGCTTAGGAATATTTGCTGGAGCTTTGATGCTTGACTTAATAGATAAGTATGCACCACATGAGCATCTGTTGGACAAGCGAAAAGAGGGAACATCTTCAGAGAGTTTAAAAAGGATATGGTTATTTATAATTGCCATAACAATTCATAACTTTCCAGAAGGTCTTGCCACAGGAGTTGGATTTGGAACAAATGATATAGCAAATGGTATTACCATAGCTTTAGGTATAGGACTTCAAAATATGCCAGAGGGCCTTGCAGTGGCATTAGCACTTTTAAGAGAGAACTATAGTACAAAGGAAGCTTTTTTAATTGCATTACTAACTGGTATGGTAGAGCCCATAGGAGCTCTAATGGGCTATGGACTGGTACATGTATTTTCACAAGTACTTCCATTTATATTGGCCCTTGCAGGAGGAGCTATGCTATTTGTTATAAGCGATGAAATAATTCCAGAAACCCACAGTGGTGGCTACGAAAGACAGGCAACCTATGGAATTATAATAGGATTTATTGTAATGATGATATTAGATATTTTACTAGGATAAAAAAAGACCTCAAGATTAATCTTGAGGCTTTTTAAATTCTCTTTTAAACCATCTCTTCAGGTTTCATAAGTTTATCAAACTCTTCTTCTGTAAGAATTTTTAATTCAAGGGCAGCTTCCCTTAAAGATATATTTTTTTCATGGGCATGCTTTGCAATCCTTGCACCATTTTCATATCCAATATGTGGATTAAGTGCAGTTACAAGCATTAGTGAGTTGTCTAAATATTCCTTTATCTTTTCTTCATTTGGCTTAATTCCCCTTAGACAATTGTCGGTGAAAGACTTAAGTCCATCTGTTAAAAGCCTTACTGACTGTAGGAAATTATAAATAATTACGGGCATATATACATTTAGCTGGAAGTTTCCTTGGGATCCAGCAAATGAAACCGTAGTGTTATTACCCATAACTTGAAGGGCTACCATTGTAATAGCCTCCGCCTGTGTTGGATTGACCTTTCCAGGCATTATTGAAGACCCTGGTTCGTTAGCAGGTATTAGTAGCTCGCCAATTCCACATCTTGGTCCCGATGCTAAAAATCTAACATCATTTGCAATCTTTAAAACATTTGTTGCAAGGGTGTTAAGCGCTGCATGGCAATTTACCAGTTCATCCTTTGATGAAAGGGAGTGGAATTTATTTTCAGCAGGGACGAATTCAAAACCTGTAAAAGAACTTATTTCCCTACATACCTTCTCGTCATACCCTTCTGGTGCGTTTAGTCCAGTTCCTACAGCTGTTCCACCTATGGCTAGGGATAGTAAATGCTTTGATGACTCTTCAATATAGTCATAGCATTTTTCAAGCATATTTGACCATGCGGATATCTCTTGACCTAGTGATAGTGGTGTTGCATCTTGTAAGTGAGTTCTTCCAACCTTTATTATGTTTGCATAGTCGATTGAAAGGCCATAGAGTATATCAAGGGTTTCTTTAATTTGAGGAAGTAATTTTGTATAAACTTCTCTATAAGCTGCAATATGCATTGCCGTAGGGAAGGTGTCGTTGGAAGATTGTGACTTATTCACGTCGTCATTTGGATGAAGTATATCACTTCCATAAATTTCGTTTCCCCTGTGGGCCACAACTTCATTTACATTCATATTGCTTTGAGTCCCGCTTCCCGTTTGCCATAGGGCAAGGGGAAACTCTTCCTTAAGACTACCTTCAAGTATTTCATCGCATACCTTTACGATTAAATCTCTCTTTTCTTCAGAAAGTATTCCAAGTTCACAGTTCACCTTTGCACAGGAGCGTTTAATAATTGCAAGAGAATGTATTATCTCCACGGGCATCTTCTCTGTTCCTATTTTAAAGTTTTGAAAAGATCTTTGCGTTTGCGCTCCCCAGTAGTGATCTACAGGAACTTCTAATTCACCAATACTATCATGCTCAATTCTAGTTTTCAATTTAAACTCCTTTTAAAATGGTAAAAGCGTCATAGCTATTCTTAAGTATACGAGAATAGCAAGGGCGTCGACTATTGTTGTTATTAGCGGACTTGCCATTACGGCAGGGTCAGCGCCAAGACTTTCTGCAACAACTGGAAGTACGGATCCAGTAACTTTAGCTAGTAGTACTGTAACTGAAACGGTAAGGGAAACTACAATGGAAACTTGTAAGCCTACCTTATCAAAGTACATAAGCTTTAAAAAGTTGAAAAATGCAAGTGTAAGACCGGCAAGTACTGCAACCCTTGCCTCTTTCCAAACTACATATAACAAATCTTTAAGTTCAATTTCCTTTAGAGAAAGAGAACGTATTATTGTTGAAGCCGACTGACTTCCCGCGTTACCACCAGTATCTGTAATCATTGGCAAAAATGCCGCAAGAACTACATATTTCTCCAAAGTCTTTTCATAATTCATAAGAATTAATGAAGTGAAAGTTGAAGAGATAAGTAAAATTAAAAGCCAAGGGATTCTGTTTTTCCAAATCTCAATCACAGAAAGCTGCTTATATGGTTTAACAGTTGGAGTTATCGCGGACATGATATCCATATCTTCTGTCATTTCTTCTTCTATAATATCAAGAACGTCGTCAACTGTAATAATACCAACAAGTCTGTTTTCGTTGTCAACTACTGGCATGTTGGTAAAGTCGTACTTTGTAAATAGCCTTGCAACATCTTCTCTGTCTTCAGTGGTGTTAACAGAGATAACATCGTGGTTCATAACAGAAGAGATTGGTGAATCTGAATCAGAAAGCACTAAGTCTGAAAGAGCCACTTCACCAATTAGGTGTCTAGTATCATCAATGATGTAAATAATATCAATGGTTTCCTTGTTGGCACCTGTCTTTTTAAGTTGTTGAATAACTTCTGCAACTGTGTGACCGGCCTTTGTTGCCGCATACTCTATAGTCATTATTGAACCAGCAGAATCTTTAGGATAATTTAACATGGTGTTAATTACCTTTCTGTGGTCAGGACTTGTAAACTTTAAGACTTTTTTAACGAGATTTGAAGGTAGCTCCTCGATAATATCCACCTTATCATCAGTTCTTAAACCGTTGATAATCTCCTTTAAATCTTCATCAGAAAAACCTTCAATAAGAAGTTTTTGCTGTTCAATATCCATTTCGGCAAACACTAGCGCCGCAGTATCCTTGGATAATAGATTAAAACAAATAGTCAAATCAGTTTGAGAAAGATCATTAAAAAATTCTGCAATATCGTAGATATTAAGAGAATTCAAAATGGTTTTGGCCTCTTTAAGATTTTTTTCCTCTAAAGATTCCTTAAGTCTTAATTCTAGAATTTCTAAGGTTTTTTCCATAATTCAACCTCCTTTTAAATGAAAAAATCCCACAGATGAAATGATCATTGTGGGTAATTAGAAACCGTGTGAGCTTTAGCTTCATAGGGCGCTGAAATTACATAAACTATACCTTCCGTACGATATAGTTTGTTAACCAGCGCATGATGTCTCCATCATTTTGCGGCAGTAATCCATATCCCTAAGTTAGCCTTACCTATCGGACCATCTATTTTTTATGGTATCTTATAGAGTTGTAATTGTCAACAAAGGAAAAAATGAAATAAGGCGGCGTGAGATTAAATTCATAAAAAGGGTATACTATAATTAATAAGAGATAGGAGGATGTTATGGATAATAAAGATTTAAACAAGGAAAAAGATGAACTTGAAGAAAAGACACTTCCGACAAAAGAAGATGAAGAAAATATACAAAAAGGTAGAGAAGAGCTGGAAAAAGCTAAAGCAAGAATGGAGATTTTAAGAGACACACAAGATATTACTCAAAATTTTAATAGATAACCATCATAGGATAGGGGGATGCTATGAGTAAATTTAAACCAGATGAAAATAAAAATAACTTTGAATCAATGAACCTAGGAGTAAATAGTCAAAATCAAATTCCTAGCACATTGGAAGGAAAGTTTTCCGACAAGGAAGAAAAGATAAAGAACAAGCACTTAGTTGAAGAGAAAGACTCAGAAGAAAAAGAAGAAAAGTCCAAAGGCGTCTATGTGGACAAGAGAGAAGTAACTAAAGTAGACTCGCTAAACATGGGAGTAACAAATAAAAATCAAATCCCAAGCTCAATTGAAAAACCAGGAAATAAATAAGGAGTGGATTAGTCCACTCCATTATTTTTTTCGTTAATGAATATTAAAATGTTTCCAATTGAAAAAATTATTAAGATTAAAGCTTTAAAGGGCTTTATACCAATTGGAACTGCAAAAGAATCCCTTAGCTCATAAGAAATTCTATTTAACTTTCCAAATAAAATCACAATTAGAAATAAAATATCCATAGTGATTAAAAATTTAATTTCCTTAAGCTTTTGAAATCTTTTTACAATAAAAGCTAAAGCCATAATTAAAAAGGATGCATACACTACATAGCTTTCATGAATCCTCATATCAAGCCAAATACTTGTACTTATAAGGCTTGAAATTACCGCGAATAAGCTTATTGAAAAGATGATGTACTTTAGGAAATTCATTAGTTTTTGCATTAGTCTATAGAGTAAACTATTGCAACAGCTTGTTTATCTTCTGGATGATTATCAGAATTTACACTAAATTCAACTTCCTTTGACTCTTCAATTGCCCCTAGAGGATAAGTTGCGTTACTTGTAATACCTACAAAGCAAGAATCAAGGCAAGATACACAACCAGTATTAAAATCTTGAGAATTCTTTAAATTTCCAGAAAATCTCATATCAATTTTCTTTCCATTAGAATCCTTTAAGAAGTCGTTTAAGTCAGTGCCGTCTTCATTTCCTTCCCAATAAATTGTCACATTTAGTGGAGTACCTTCAGATAAAGTAGTAGATGCGTTATCAGGAGTCATATTATCTCCAGGTTCTGCACCTATATCTTCAAGTGCTTTATGGAAATCTGTAGGGCTTACTAATGTTTGTAATATTGGCATATCAGATAGTTTACCTTCATTATAAATAACCAAATGCCTTGTTGATTCAGTTAAATACTTTCCGTTGAAAGTTCCATAGATTACAACCCTCTTACCTTCCTTATCAACCTTTAAAGGACTTTCTTCACTTACACCTTGTAAAGCTTCAGACTTTGTATTATCAGCAGAATCTGTTGCCTTACCATTGTCTTTTGCACATCCTGTTACTAAAAGACATCCAACAACTAAAAATAGTAATAGTTTTCTAAATTTTTTCATTCAAATCCCTCCATTTATAATTATATTATACTACTTATAGATTTAATGTAAAGATTTTCGATAAATCTACATATATCTTTTACAATTAAAAAGGAAACCAAATGGCTTCCTTAATCTAATTATTTACTTTTCAGCTCTTCTCCATCCAGCTTTTTGTGCTTCCCTCTCTGTTTTAAACCATCTTTCTCCCCTTCTAGGGTTTATTCCTGTACGGTTATATGCAGCTTGTCCTGGAACGTGGTATATTTTTTCTCCCTTTCTATTTATATTGCCCTTTATTAAACCTCTTCCATTTGAGTCAACCCATAACTTATCTAAGTCCATTGGAACTCCAGAAGGATTTGTTACTACATCATTAGGGTTTTCGGTAGGTTCAGTAGGCTCAGTAGGTTCAACTGGTTTAGTAGGCTCAGTAGGTTCTTCAAAAGGCTTGCCTGTAACAAGTTCTTGGTAAACTGAATTAGGGACAGAGCCTTCTCCACCGATAACGATAACTTTTTCTATCTCGTTATTTTCTATATAACTTGCTAGATTTTTAGAAACAACCTTACCTCTATTAAGAACTATAGGTGCATCTAAAGCCTTAGAAGCAGACACTGCAGAAAGAGCGTCAGGATAGTCGTCTCCATTTACAACTATTAGTGTTTTTGGAGTGATTCCTAAAAATTCCTCATAATTTTTAGCTATTTCAAGAGATGTATCAACTCTGTCGCTGCCTTTGAATCTCTTTAAAATTTCTCCATCATACTTAACAGAATTTCCTCCACCAACAATATAATCAGGTTTTAAGTCGCTTGAGAATGGAAGTAATAAAGTTAATTTTGAATTTTCAGAGCCGAATCTACCAACAAAAGGAGCAGAAGCTAGTGCATCTGGAAATTCAAATCCATCAACAGCGGCGATGTGATGTTCTTCAGTTTTTGCAATAGCAAGACGTTCACGACCAATTTCCCTTGCAGTTTCAAATCTGTTTTTACCAGAAAGTCTCTTTACAGAAGCTATTTCAGAAAGTTTGGATTCAACTTCAGGCTTCACAGTATCAGCTCCACCTAAAAGATAAATCTTTTCTACACCAAGTCTACTTATCTCATTTTTCACATCTTCAGGAAGTGCCTTTGAAGAAGTTAAAAGTAGAGGAGCATCAAGTTGAGCTGAAAGAGTACCACCAACTAATGCATCAGCAAAGCCCTCTCCAGAAGCCACAACAACTTCCTTGCTGTTTTCATAATAGGCCTTAGACACAGCAACAGAAGTAGAATATCTGTTGGTGCCAGATAACCTTTTCACTTCAGGTTGAGTAGCTGCCTCAGAAATACTAAAACTACTTAGAACTATAGAAGTCCCTAATAATACACTAAAAATTTTCTTTTTCATACTATCCTCCATCTTTATTTTCCTAAATTATACCATGAAAACAAATATTTTTTTAGAGTAGCTAATAAATTATTAAAATAATTGTGATTTTTGCTGTAATTAACAAAAAATATTATCCAATTCTCCATGGTGATAAAAAATAAATTTGACTGTATAATATTTAAGAATTAGAATTAGACTAAGTATTATTTTACATACTCAAAAGAAATTTAAAATTAAATGAGGGATATTATGAACAAAAAATTTAAAGATGTAATAATCGTAGGGTTTGCACTGTTTGCAATCTTCTTCGGCGCAGGGAATTTAATCTTCCCTCCATACCTTGGCGTGCTATCGGGAAGTGAATACAAAAAAGCGATGTTTGGATTTTTATTAACTGACCCTGTGCTACCTATACTTGGTGTAATTGTAACTGCAAAGCTTGGTGGTGGAGCTGATGATCTTGGTAAGAGGGTTGGATCTACTTTTTCCAAAATTCTTGGTACCGTTACCATACTCACCATTGGGCCATTGTTCGCAATTCCAAGAACTGCTGCAACAACCCACGAGGTATTTGTTTCTAAAGTTTTTCAAGGCGCACCACATTGGATAACTGCAATCATATTTTTCACATTAACTGCTATCTTTGTATTTAATGAATCGGGAGTAATTGACAAAATTGGAAAGTATTTAACACCGGGGCTTGTGATTATACTTTTAGCAATCATAATCAAATGTATTATAAATCCTATTGGAGATATGAAGCCTCCAGAGACAGAAGGGGTTTTCTTAAAGGGTTTTGCAGAAGGATACCAAACCATGGACGCACTTGGTGCAGCCCTTATGACGGGCATAGTGGTATCGGATCTTATTAGAAAGGGATACCACGATGAAGCTGAAAGATATAAGCAAGTTAAGAAGGTGGGCTTTGTTGCATTCATACTTCTTGCAATTATATATGGTGGGCTTATCTATGTTGGATCAACAGCTTCAAAGCTATACACCACAGATAATACAAGGGTTGATATATTACTTGGTACTGTGCAAAATGTTCTTGGACCTGCGGGCAAGATTGCCATAGGTATTGCAGTGTCCCTGGCATGTTTAACCACCTCCGTTGGACTAAGCGCAGTGGCGGGAAACTTCTTTTCTGAAATTACAAATGAAAAGCTTGGATATAAACTGGTAGTAATAATTACTGTAATTGCCTCTGGATTATCTTCGCTGGCAGGTGTTGAAGGGCTTATTAAGGCGGCAGTTCCTATTTTATCAATAGTATATCCAATTATTATTGTACTTATATTACTTGGTTTGATTGATGAACATATTAAATACGACATGACATATAAGGGAGCGGTTCTTGCAACCTTTATTATAAGTTTAATGGAGACTCTTTATAACACTTTCCATATTTTAGAAAAGCCAGTTAAAACTATAAAGCTACTACCATTTGGTTCCGTTGGCTTTGAATGGATAATACCAGCAGCAATCACGGCAATTATATTTGGCGCCATTGCAAGAGTTAGAGACAAGAAATAAAAAAGGCATCTACATTCCGTAGATGCTCTTTCTATTTATTCAAATCTTATTAACAGTTGTCCCGACTCAACCATTTCTTTTTCTTTTATTGTAATCGTCTCTATCTTTCCGCTCATTGGTGCAAGAATATCTGTTTCCATCTTCATTGCTTCAATGACCATAAGAGGTTGTCCCTCTTTCACATCCTGCCCCTCTTCAACGAGAACTTTTACTATGGTTCCAGGAATACTTGCGCCGATTTCTCTTTTATCATCAGGGTTTGCCTTTTGTACGAAGTTACCTTTAAATTGCTTTTCAGCATGTTTGTCGAATACCTTTATAACCCTTCTGTTTCCATTTACTTCAAAGGCCAGTGACACATTGCCCTCTTCGTCTGCTTCTGAAATGTCCACAAGTTTTATAATTAAATTCTTTCCTTCAGCAAGTTTAACTTCCCTGGTTTGTCCCAGGTTTATTCCATGGAAGAATACTTTAGATTCCATTTTGGAAAGCTCGCCAAAATCTTTTTTGCTTTCAATATACTCTTCAAAAACTTTAGGGTATAGGGCATATGCAATTAAATCCTCTTCTGAAGGCTCAAAGCCAAATTTGTCTTCAAGATATTTTTTATCCTTTTCAAAGTCTTCTGGATCTAGAAGTTCTCCCGGTCTTACTGTAATAGGTTCATCGCCCTTTAAAACTAATTTTTGTAATTTTTCAGGGAAGCCCCCTAGAGGTTGACCCATCATTCCCTTAAAGAATGAAACAACAGAGTCTGGGAAGTCTAAGTTCTTTCCCTTTTCGTAGATATTTTCAGGGGTTAAATCATTTTGAACCATAAATATGGCAAAGTCTCCGACCATCTTTGATGATGGAGTCACCTTTACGATATCTCCCACCATTTGATTTACTTCTCTATACATGTCTTTAACTTCTTTGAAGCGATGACCCAGGCCGAATGATTCTACCTGTGGCTTTAAGTTTGAGTATTGACCTCCTGGGATTTCATATTTATATATCTCTGTGGATCCAGATTTTAAATCCGATTCAAAGTTTTGATAAATCGGTCTAACCACTTCCCAGTACTTAGAGATATCTTCTGCATAATCCAAGTTGATATTGGTCTTTCTTTCGGTGTTTTCCAGCGCCGCCACAACTGAGTTTAGTGCCGGTTGACTTGTTAGGCCACTCATGGAGTTAAATGCAGTGTCCACAATGTCCACACCTGCTTCCGTTGCACTAAGAACTGTTGCAACGCCATTGCCAGTGGTGTCGTGGGTGTGAAGGTGAATTGGCACAGACACTTCATCTTTCAAAGCCCTTATAAGTTTTTCTCCCGCATATGGTTTTAAAAGTCCCGACATATCCTTTATGCCGATTATATGGGCGCCACATCTCTCAAGCTCCTTGGCCATGTTAACATAGTATGAAAGGCTATATTTGTCTCTCTTTTCATCGAGAATGTCTCCCGTATAGCACATGGTGGCTTCGAGGATTTTCCCTTCTTCTAAAACACAGTCCATGGCATATCTCATGCCAGGAATCCAGTTTAGTGAGTCGAACACTCTAAACACATCAATTCCTTCCTGTGCAGATTTGGAAATAAATTTCTTTACCACATTGTCCGGATAGTTTTTATATCCCACGGTGTTGTTTCCTCGAACGAGCATTTGGAATAGTATGTTTGGAATTTTTTCCCTAAGGATTCTAAGTCTTTCCCAAGGATCTTCCTTTAAAAATCTATATGAAACGTCAAATGTTGCACCGCCCCACATTTCAAGGGAGAATAGGTTATTCATATACTTTGCAACTGCCGGCGCTATCTTTTCCATGTCCACAGTTCTCACCCTAGTTGCAAGTAGTGACTG
This sequence comes from Mediannikoviicoccus vaginalis, assembly GCF_928097925.1. Classification (GTDB taxonomy): domain Bacteria; phylum Bacillota; class Clostridia; order Tissierellales; family Peptoniphilaceae; genus Mediannikoviicoccus; species Mediannikoviicoccus vaginalis. Next base: position 1,157,237 of record NZ_CAKMRI010000001.1, on the reverse strand, counting down.
ATGGGCGTCTCTAAAGGTGGTGTCTGTAAGCAATGTATCATTTTGATTCTTTATCCAATTTACAAGACCATCTGCACCTTCTCTATCAAAAATCTGTTTTGTTCCAGGAGTTAAATCCTCCCCTTCTAAATATGAATAGTCTTTAACAGTGTCAAAGTTCTTATTTATTCTATTTTTATTATTAACTACAATGTCGCCGATGTAATTTAATACCTTTAACTCCTTGTCGTTTCTTGGAGCCACATCAAAAAGCTGAGGATTTTGTTCTATAAATCCTGTGTTGGTCTTTCCAGAGACAAAGCTCTCTGAGTTTAGTACGTTTAATAAAAATGCGATATTGGTTTTAACGCCGCTTACTTTTAATTCGCCTAGTGCCCTCTTGGCCTTGTTCACAGTGTCTTTAAATGTCCTTGATGTGGTTGTAACCTTAACTAGCAAACTGTCGTAATATGGTGTAATGACTGACCCTACATAGGCATTGCCAACGTCAAGACGAACTCCAAACCCAGAACCAGAACGGTAAACGTCAATTACTCCAGTGTCTGGGGCGAAGTTGTTTGTCGGATCTTCTGTAGTTACACGACACTGAACTGCGTAGCCCCTTAGAGACACATCTTCCTGTGAATGTATGTCAATAAGTTCATGTGTTAAACTGTGGCCTTGGGCAATTAATATTTGTGCCTGTACAATGTCCACGCCAGTAACCAGTTCCGTTACCGTATGCTCAACTTGAACCCTTGGATTTACTTCTATAAAATAGTGGTTTCCCTTTTCGTCCACAAGAAACTCTACAGTACCTGCATTGTAATAGTTTACTGACTTTGCAATTTTAACAGCGTCAGCACATATTTTTTCCCTTAAGCTCTCATCAAGGGCAAAGGCAGGAGTGTATTCAATTAACTTTTGATGGCGTCTTTGAATTGAACAATCCCTTTCGTATAGATGAACTATATTTCCCTCTTTGTCTCCAAGTATTTGCACTTCGATGTGTTTAGGTTTGCTCAAATATTTTTCAATAAACATATCGTCAACGCCAAAGGCCTTTTTCGCCTCAGACTGGGCAGACTTAAAGGCAGGAATTAGTTCCTCTTCGCTATTAACGATTCGCATACCACGACCACCACCACCGGCAGCAGCCTTTATCATAACAGGGTATCCCGCTTCCTTTGCAAATTCCAAAGCATCTTGCTTAGTTCTAATTGGCTTGTCCACTCCCGGTATTGTTGGTACATTTGCCTTCTTTGCAGCAATTTTTGATTTAATTTTATCTCCAAGGGTGTCAAGCACTTCGTAGCTAGGCCCTATAAATATTATTCCGTTCTCCTCGCATCTTCTTGCAAACTCTTTATTCTCTGACAAAAATCCATATCCAGGATGGATTGCGTCAACACCCTTTCTCTTTGCAAGGCTTATTATTTCGTTCATGTCCAAATAGGCTTCCACAGGATTTTTACCAATTCCTATTTCATAGGACTCGTCGGCCTTGGTTCTAAAAAGAGCGGTCTTATCTTGCTCTGAATAGATGGCAACGGACTTTATTCCAAGTTCGCTACAGGCTCTAAAGATTCTTACAGCAATTTCGCCTCTATTAGCGACTAAAATTTTTCTTATTTTCACTGATATCTCTTCCTTAAATAGTTCTTTTTTCATGATTATATCACATAATACTCAATAATTTGATAAGATATAGGGGAACATATTTTATGGAGGAAGAAAATGAAAAGAGCAATCAAATTTTTATTCTGCTTTTTAATCCTTTTTGGCATTAGTTCATGTATGCCTAAAGAAGGAGAAAAGTCTTCCAGTGAGATAAAAGTAAGTAATATCTCTACTGAAGCCAGTGAAGAGAAGATTGAAGAAACAGAGGCGAAAAAAGGCACCACAGAGCTATCCCTTGGAGTCACTGGAGATATAATGTACCATCCATGGACATTTCATCGAAATATTGACGCTGACGGAAACTACGATACTACATTTTTCTATCGCGAAGTGGGGGATTTAATAAATAGTTTTGACTTAATGGCGGGAAATTACGAAACAACTTCCACACCAAAGAGAAAGCTAGAGGACTATCCAATGTTCAATACGCCGCCTAAGGCCATTACAGATTTAAAAGAGGCAGGCTTTGACATATTAACAACTGCAAACAATCACTGCTTAGACTCTAAGGTAGATGGAATTATTGACACCATTGACGCCTTAAACTCAAATGGAATATATCACACAGGAACCTTTAAAATAGGCGAAAGGCCATATCTAATCGTTGAAAAGAACGATATTAAAATAGGAATTTTAGCATACACCCAAAGATTTAATGGTCTTGATCCAATCCTTACAGAAGAACAAAAGGTTATGATTAATCCTATGAATCCAGAAACCATGGAAAAAGATGTTAAGGAACTAAAAGAGCAAGTTGACTTTTTAATTGTGTTTCCACATTGGGGCGAGGAATATGTATTCAGTCCCACAGATTTTCAAAAGACCAATGGACATAAATTACTTGAATGGGGTGCAGACATTGTAATGGGAAGCCATCCGCATGTGCTGCAACCAATAGAAGAAGTGGATGTAAATGGAGTGAAAAAATATATATTTTACTCCATGGGTAACTCAATTTCAGGACAAAGACTTGAATACAATGGACTAAATAAAGTGGAAGCAGGTCTTATTGCAAACCTAAAGATAAAGAAAGACCTAGACGAAGAGGTGACAACCCTTGAAGGCATTGACCTATATCCAACATGGGTGTGGATGGATAGATCCAGTGGAGTCATTCAAGGAAAAGTAACTTTCATCAAAGATTATTTACCTGGTGGTAAACTAGAATCGGCGGTGTCAGCGGATGTGAGAAATAGAGTCTTAGGAATTGGAAAGAGATCTGTGGAAATTTTAGAGTCCATGGGATACGACACAGGACTTAAAGGAGAAATATGATTTTTGTAAACAATTTAAAGCTTGGTATTGATGAACCCTTAGATAATTTAAGGGATAAGATAAAGAATAAATTAAAAATAAAGTACGATGGATTTGAATACGAAATCTATAGACGTTCCATTGATGCAAGAAGAAATAAAATACAATTTGTGTACTCCGTTATTGTTGACATAGACCTTTCTAAAAAGAACCTCTCCAAGTTTAACCATGGAGAGGTTAGGGAGTATGTGAAGGAAGAATTTAAAGTAGATGTAAAAAGAACAAAGGGGCAAAGACCTGTGATTGTAGGCTTTGGTCCCTGTGGAATATTTGCAGCCCTAACACTGGCAAGATACGGTTTTAATCCAATTGTTATTGAAATGGGAGAATCTATTGACGAAAGAACAGAGTCGGTGGAGAGCTTTTGGAAGGGCAAGCCCCTTAATACAAGATCCAATGTTCAATTTGGAGAAGGGGGCGCAGGAACTTTTTCCGATGGCAAACTAACTTGCAGGTCACAGGATCCTCTTATAAGAGAAGTGTTAGATGTGTTTGTAAAACATGGTGCGCCGGAAGAGATAAAAATTTTACAAAAGCCACACATTGGTACGGACATTTTAAAAGAAGTTATAAAGTCCATTAGAGGTGAAATAATTTCTCTTGGTGGCGAGGTTCACTTTAACACGAAGATGACGGATATAATAATTGAAGATGGAAAAGTTAAAGGCGTTGCTACAGATAAGGGAGAGTTTGAAACGGACAGTGTATTTTTAGCACTGGGCCACTCTTCCAGAGACAGCTTTAGAATGTTACATGAAAAGGGCGTTTCCATGGAGGCGAAACCATTTGCAGTTGGATTTAGAATTGAACATCCACAAACCCTTATAAATAAGGCCCAATATGGGGACCAGTTCGAAAACCCTATTCTACCACAGGCGGAGTACCAGCTTACCTATAGGACAGAGAAGGGTAGAGGTGTGTATACATTTTGCATGTGCCCAGGAGGTAGAGTTATCTCGGCGTGCTCTGAAGAGCATAGGCTATGTGTAAATGGAATGAGCTACCACAGCAGAAATCTTGAAAATGCAAACTCTGCCATAATCACAAATATAAATGAAGAGGACTATGGAGAAGGAATTCTTTCTGGAATGGAATATCAAGAAAAAATTGAAGAAGTTGCATTTAATATGGGAGAAAATTACTTTGCTCCAGTGCAACTTGTAGGAGATTATATTGAAAACAGAACTTCCACCGATTTTAAAAGGGTTTTTCCAACATATAAGCCGGGAACTGTGTTTAAAGATTTAAATGAAATCTATTCAGATGAAATTAATGAGGCAATAAAGGAAGCGATAATAAACTTAAATAAAAAGCTTGAAGGCTTTTCACTTAAAGATGCAGTTTTAACGGGAGTTGAAACCAGAACTTCATCTCCAATTAGAATTGTAAGGGACAAGGAGAGTTTTATTTCCATAAACACCAAAGGGCTTTATCCACTTGGAGAAGGTGCAGGGTATGCTGGAGGCATAATGAGCTCCGCCGTTGATGGAATAAAGGGAGCTAAGGCCTATTTGGAAGATTAATATTTTAAGCCTGATTAAAGGAGAAATCTGTAAAATAAATTATGTTTAAAATTCAAAGCTATTTGAATTTAATAAAGCTATTATGGAGGAAAAGATGAAGAAATTTTTTACGGTTATTTTTGCATTAATCATCGGTATTTCAGTGTTTGGAGCCTTTGACAATGCTAAGAGAGAAAAAGAGGCGGAAGAAAGACAAAAGATGACATCAGTTTTCTTTGCGGAAATTGAATCTATGGAAAAAGTTGGAGAACAAACTAAATTTGTACTAAAGGCACTTGAAGAAAGTCCCGAAAAATTTAGAGGAAAGACCTATGAGTACACAACTGATGAAAACTACCAACCAATAAACAAAGACGGTTCAGCGGCTTCAGTAGACTTGTTTAAAGAAAAGGACGAAGTTGCCATTAGACATATTGGTAAGATTGAAGAAAAAGATGTAAATGTTCTTACAGGTGAAGTTACAATGTCACCATTTGTAAATCCAATTAAAAACCCACCAAATGTTACCGGCGACAAGGCAAAGGCAAGTGAAAACGAAACTGGAAAGTCAAACTCTGAAAAAGGTGGAGAAAAACCAACTGAAACTGGTTCAAAAGAATAAAAAAAACGGTGTGACAGATATTTTCGTCACACCGTTTTTATTATAATTTTTTAATTGAATTCTGGATATAGTTCAAGCTCTTCTTCGCCGATAAATCTTGAATAAATTTGAAGATATGGAACAGAAAATTCTATTTCGTCGGTTACTTCATAATAGTCTAGAAGAGAAATTAATTTGAAGATTTTGTTGTCGTTCTCTTCTTCTAAATCATTCATATATGCAGTAATTATCTCCTGTATATCATCAATATTATTTAATTTAACCAGCAGTAAAGCCTCTTCAAAAACTTCCCTTGAATCCACTTTACATCCAAGTAATAATCTTATGCTAAATATTTTTTTCATTTCTCTCTCCTTTACTGTACCTAGTGATTATATAATGAAATAAAAAAAATGCAAGACTTTTTATAAAAAAATTCTATTATTCTTTTAATCCCTGTGTTATAGTTAAGTAAAGTAATTATTGGAGGAGTATTATGAGAAAAAAGGATAGAGAGGTAAAAGACATAAATGAAATAGTGGATATTCTTAAAAGATCCGATAGGACCATACTTGCTTTTAATGGAAAAAAATCGCCGTACATACTTCCTGTGAATACGGGAGTGGAGTATAAAGATGAAAAGATAATACTCTATTTTCACGGAGCCACCACGGGGACAAAATATGATTATATAAAAGAAGATGCATTTGTTTCCTTTGAAGCAGACACAGACCTAGAACTTGTTACGGACATGGAAAGGGGCTACTGCACCATGAACTACTCCAGCGTAATAGGAAATGGACTTGTTCACGAAATAAAAGAGTATGATGAAAAAGAGAGGGCATTAGAAGTTCTTTGTGATAGTTTTCATTTAGATGACGGCTTTCGATACAATAGAAATGCAATAGACAGAACTTCAGTTTTTAAAATAGATGTGGAAGAAGTTAGAGGTAAGGCGAAGAAATGAAAAAATTACTTAAAATAGTTACTTCAAGAGCTTTCCCAATGGTGATAATATTCTTGATACAATTGGTACTCATCGTTGAGATGTTCATAATTCTAAAAGAGAATTTTATATGGTTTTATGTTGTATCATTTGTACTTTCCGTTGTGTTAATGGTTGTGCTTATAAATAAAGACACCAACCCTGATTACAAGATAACATGGATAATACCAATACTTACCTTGCCACTTTTTGGCTCTTTCCTATATCTATTCTTTGCAAAAAATAAATTTGCAGAGAGTGTATCGAAGGGAATGGCATCAACAACATCTTCATTTCACTTTTTAATGTCAAATGAAGAAAATACATTGGAAGAAATAACTAATCCCGACGCCTATTTACAAAGTAGGTATTTGGAACGCTATGCAAGCTGTCCAGTGTATAGAAACACAAAGTCAAAGTATTATCCACTTGGAGAACTTTACTTTGAAGATTTAATTGAAGACATAAAGAATGCAAAGTCATTTATTTTTTTAGAGTACTTTATAATTGACAAAGGCTATGTGTGGGACACTTTAGTATCCCTATTGAAACAAAAGATTGAAGAAGGCGTGGACGTAAGGCTTATCTATGACGACTTCGGCTGTATGAACAAAATGGGAAGAGACTTTGGAGATAGGCTAAGGGCTTCAGGAATAAAGTATCAAGTATTCAATCCTATAAAATATATAGTACTGCCTCAACACAACAACAGAAACCATAGGAAGATTGCAGTTATTGATGGAAAAATTGGATACACTGGAGGACTAAACCTGGCGGATGAATATATCAATAAAATTGTTCGATTTGGTCACTGGAGGGACTCTGGAGTAAGGATTGAAGGACAGGCCGTGTGGTCCTTGACAGTGTTTTTTCTATCCATGTGGAACTCGCTAAGCGATGAGTTTTTAAACTTCAACGACTATCTTCCAAAAGACTTTTTTAAAGAGGAAGGCTTTGTGGAAGACAAAGGTTTTGTTCAACCATTTGCAGATGCACCTAGGGACAAGGAGCCAGTGGGAGAAAACACATACCTAAACATAATTTACAGGGCAAAAAAATATGTGTATATAACCACACCATATCTAATACTTTCATCAGAGATGTTAACGGCGCTAACAAATGCGGCTAAGGGTGGAATAGACGTTAGAATTATCACACCATACATTGCGGATAAGAAGATGGTGTTTATGGTAACAAGGTCCTACTATGAGCCACTACTTGAGGCGGGAGTTAAGATATATGAATACAAACCGGGATTTATACATGCAAAAAATATTGTGTCCGATGACAATGTGGCAGTTGTAAGTACCATAAATGTAGATTTCCGTTCACTATATCTTCACTTTGAAAATGGAATTTGGTTCTTCGACTCACCGATTATAAAAGATATAAGAGACGACTTTATAGAAACCATGGAAGTTTCACAAAGGAAGACATTACAAGAGATGAATGATAGACTTTTAGCTGTTAAGATAGCCGGCTCTGTATTAAGAATATTTGCACCACTACTATAGGAGAAGCTATGGATAAAAAAGTAGAGAAAAAAGGAAGATACAATGGAATAGATTTTGTTGCAGGACTTGCCATGCTATTTATAATGTTTTTCCACTTTGCATACGATTTGAAATTTATTTTTAATCGAGATATTAATTTCTTTCCATCCCAGTGGATGGAGTATGGAAGACTTGTTTCAGTATTTTTATTTATGACCATCTCGGGAATGACACTACACTTTTCAAGTAGATATATATTTAAAATTGTAAAGCTTTCCGTGGTGGCAGTGGCAATTTCTATACTGACCTATCTATTTATGCCCGATGAATTTATAGTTTTTGGAATAATTCACTTCTTTGCCTTTGGTACTCTAATAATGGTTTTTTTAGTGCTTATTCTAAAGTACATCAACGGCTATTTAGGGTTTATACTATCCATGTTTGGATTCTATGTGTTTTGGCCCGTAACAAGTGGATACTTAAACTTTCCTACAGGAGCAGTTCATCTACCACAAAAGCTATACGAACTAAAATACCTTTTCTTTCTAGGCTTTCCTGGGGAGAATTTTAGTTCAGCGGATTACTATCCGATACTTCCGTGGATATTTTTATTAATTGGAGGTTACTTTTTAGGAAAGATTTACCTGAGCTTTAAGCCACAAAAAAAGAAAAAGTCCTTTGACCCAATTACATTTATTGGACGAAACAGACTTTTCTTCTATATAATTCACCAGCCAATAATATATGTGGCGCTTTCATATTATTTTAATGGTGGAATTGAAATTTAAAAAGTAGTATGTTGGATTTCCCCACATACTACTTTACTTCTACATTTTCAAAGTAGACAACTTCTAAGTCCTTTCCGTTTTTTAAGATGTGAATCTTTTTAGGAAAGGAATATTTTTTTAGGTATTCTTCTGTGTGAGATCCTCCCGCAACTTCATAAAATCGCAGAGGCTCGTTATGTGCAACTTCATCTTCCAAGTTTATGTAAAGCTCTCCTTCATTAATTTTAAGTTTATAATCCTTCACCTTTGAATTGGGGTTATTATAAACGAAAAGAAAATTATCCTTATTTAAAATAAGGGCGGAGTGGTTATCATCTTTATTTATATCGTTGATTAAGCTTTCAAGTTTTGGATTTTTTGAAAGATCAATCTTTATTTCCTTTAACTCACTTAAACTATCATTTCCTTTACAGGAAACAAAGACTATTGCAAGAAGAATAATCATAAATAATTTCTTCATAATTCCTCCATAAAAAAATTATAACAGATTTTTAAAATGTAAGGAAATTTTATTATTATTCATAACAATCTTTTACTTTTGTAATAAAATGATACAATATAAAAAAGGAGTGGGATTATGAGAGTTTCTTGGAATGAATATTTTATGAATTTAGCTAAGATGGTAGCTACTAGGGGCACTTGCGACAGGGCCTATGTGGGATGTGTGTTGGTAAATAAAGATAATAGAATAGTTTCAACTGGATACAATGGTTCCGTTGCGGGAAACCCACATTGCGATGAAGTTGGTCACACCATGAGGGACGGCCACTGTATTGCAACAATCCATGCGGAGATGAATGCATTATTATACTGCGCAAAGGAAGGAATTAAAGTAGGTGGATGTAGGTGCTATGTTACCCACTTCCCATGTCTAAACTGTACAAAGGCGTTAATTCAAGCGGGCATCTCTGAAATATACTATGAAGAGGGCTATAGGATAGACGAGTACGCAATGGAACTTATAGAGAGAAATAATATTAAGGTTGAACAATTGAAGATATAAAAAAACACTCAGTAAAAACTGAGTGTCTTTTATTATAATCTTTCAATCAATGCGTCAATGTCTTCTTCCTTTGTGTCCCAACCAGTTGCAATTCTTACAACCTTTGAGTAATCATCGTGACGGCTTATAACTTCAAATGCGAAGTCTTGAGAAAGTTCCATTAATTTTTCGTCGCTCATAACTACAAAAGTTAGATTTGTAGGAGAGTTTACAGTTAGTTCATATCCCTTTTCAACTAGGGCCTTTCTAAGTTTTGTAGAAAGATTGTTTGCATTTCTTGCAATGTCAAAGTAAAGATTGTCTGTGAATAGCTCTAAGAATTGAATTCCAAGCATCCTTCCCTTAGCAAGAAGAGCTCCCCTTAGTTTCAAATTGTATTGGAAGTCCTTTCTTATTTCAGGGTTCACAACCACAAGTGCTTCTCCAAACATTGCTCCGATCTTCGTTCCACCAATGTAGAACAGGTCACAGTGACTTGCTAAAAATTCTAAATCTATGTCGTTATTTTCAGCAGTAAGGGCGTATCCCAGTCTTGCACCGTCAATGTATAAGTAAAGTCCATGTTGTTGACAAACTTGGTAAATTTCTTCAATCTCTTTTCTTGTGTAGATGGTTCCAAACTCAGTTGAGTTAGATAGATATACCATTCTCGGCTGAACGTCATGAATTCTTGCCATACCTTGAACATGGTGAGCGTCAATTAGTTTTGCAATGTCCTTTGCCCAAAGTTTTCCATTTCTGTTAGGAAGGGTTACAATTTTATGTCCCGTATTTTCAACGGCGCCACATTCATGAGTGTTAATGTGTCCAGTGTCACATGATATAACAGCTTGATAGTGCTTTATAGTTGCAGATATGGCAACAACATTTGTTTGAGTACCACCGGAAATAAAAAAGATATCCAGGTCTTCGTTGTTACAAAGCTCTTTAATCTTATTTTTCGCCTCTTCTGAGTAGTGGTCAAAGCCATATACTCCAGAAGTTTCATCATTTGTTTCCATAAATCTCTTAAGAATGTTCGGATGAACACCACCTGCATAATCGCAATTCAAATAAATCATAATTAACCTCTACTTTACTATCATTTTTGCAAGTACATCTGGATTACCACATCCCGTAGTAATAACAGTGTCCTCTTCTTTTACATTTTCACGAATATATTTGCATGCCTCTTCAAATGTTTTTATATAGATGGCATTTACTCCATTTTCTCTAAGCTTTTCCACCAAGTCGATTGAGTGAATAGATGGATCAAACTTTTCCCTTGCGGCAAAAATTTCAGTTACAATAACCTCGTCACAGTCATTGAATGAATTTGCGAAGTCATTTAACAAATGCTTTGTCCTGCTGTAGGTGTGAGGTTGGAAGGCGCAGATAAGGCGGCCCTTCTTATGTTCTCCCAGTGCAGACATTGTAGCATTTATCTCTGTTGGGTGGTGTCCATAGTCGGTCATAATCATGGCACCGTTGTACTCTCCCACAACTTCCATTCTCCTGTGAAGGTTGTGGTAGTTTGAAATTGAATTTTTAATATGTTCTATGTCTATACCTGTTTCAAATGAAGTTATTATAGCAGCTGCTGCGTTATAAATATTATATCTTCCAATAATGCCTAAGTTGAAGTGATGGCGTCCAAAGCCATTTCTATCACTTGTTATGTTAAAGGAAGGATGGCCAACTTCGTCAAAGTCTACATCGGTTATATTATATGTCGCCTTTTCGTTTTCAACTCCGAAGGTAATAATGTCGCCCTTTATATGTTCCAACAGTGGAAGGCAGTTTTCGTCGTCAATATTTATAATTGCCTTTGAGTCCTCTGAAAGATTTTTCATGTAGCCAATAAAGGTACTAACAATGTGGTTTATGTCTTTGTAGTAGTCTAAATGGTCTTCGTCAATATTTAAAATCACTGCAAGGGAAGGGTAGTAGTATAAAATATTTCCCTTGAACTCACAGGCTTCAGTTAAAAAGTATTCGCTCTTGCCATTGTGCATATTGCCTTGAATTTCATCTAGCTTACCACCAAGTAGTATGGACGGATCCACATCCGCCTCAACAAGTATTTTTGAAATCATACTTGTGGTAGTGGACTTGCCATGGGAACCTGAAATACCCATGGAGTATTTATAATTTTTCATAAGTGCGCCTAGAAAAACTCCCCTTGATACCACAGGGCAGGAAAGCTGTCTCGCACGAACAAGTTCTTCATTGTCATCTAGTATGGCGTCGGTGTAGATAACTAGGTTTGGGTCTTCAATATTTTCTTTTCTTTGCCCAACATGAACCTTTACACCGAGGCTTCTTAAATTATCCAAGGTTTCAGAGTCATCTCTGTCAGATCCCGAAACTTCATAGCCATGAAAATTTAAAAGCTGCGCAATACCGCTCATGGAAATTCCACCGATGCCGATAAAGTGAACTTTTTTTATATTTTTATCTTTATAATCAAAATTAAACATATTTTCCCCCTAAACAAGAGTATTATATCATAATAGGACGTTGAGATTAAAGGAAAGAAGCTTTAAAAAGCGATTTGTTGAAATTTTGTAACAATTAGAGATGGATATTTTAAAAAATTAGGAAAAACTGACAAAAAACCTGAATTTTTTCAAATATTCATTGCATTTAAACGTGAAATGAATTAAAATATGAATTAAATAGAAATTAATTATAGCAATTGTCAACGTAATATTTTTAGGAGATAGAAATGAGAAATGTAAGTAAAAGGTTCTTGTTCATTCTAATGGCATCATTCTTACTTATAATTTCATCCGCATCTTTTGTACAGGCTTCAAATCAAATCGAAATTCATCTTAAAAAAGGTCCTACTGAAAGAGAGCTTAAAGATAGACAACTTAAGCTTTGGAAGATATCTGATGAAAAGATAAAGGAAGATTTAACTAAAAAGTTAAAAGAACTTGGAGAGATTGAAGATAGTGATTTAGGCAAAAAGTACGAAGTGAATTTTACAACTGATAAGTCTGACGAGAACGGTAAGATAGTTGTAAAAAATCTTGAAAAGGGAACCTACTATGTAAGAGAAGTAGGAGATAAAAAAGAAAAAACAGCTCCCTTTTTTATATTTATTCCAATGGATGATGATATAATCGAAACGAAAGTTGAGATTAAAAAGCCCACAGAACCTACAGAACCCACAAAGCCTACAGAGCCTACAGGAGAATATCATTTCTTAAAGGTTGACGGCGATGGAGAAAACCCTTTAAAGAATGCGGTTTTCAAAGTCAACGTTAAAAAGGGCGACTACTATGAAGATTATTTAGTGAATGGCAAGCCATACATTGTAAAATCTGACAGTAAAGGAAAGTTTGTGGTGGAAGGTTTACCTTATGGAACTTATTATCTAAAAGAGATAATACCTCCAGAAGGTTACAAAGTGCTATCAGAAACTATTAAGTTTGAAATCTCTGAAGAATCGGATAAGTTTGAAATTGTTATAAAGAACAACAAGGAAGAAACTACGCCTAAGGAAACAACACCGAAGGAAACCGAAAAGAAAGAAAAAAAGAAAAAGATTAAAGTTCCGAAGACAGGAGATATAACTCTAATAGTTATGATACTTGCAGGAGCTTTGCTATTCTACATCGGTAAAAAATTGATTAAGGAATAATTAGGGAGTGCATATAGCACTCTTTTCCTAATTATTGGACTGAATTGGAGAAAAATGGAAAAGAAAACTAAAAAGAAAAAGAGGAGTCAGCTTCCCTTTGTCCTTATTTTCATAGTGGGATTTTTAATTTTGTTATATCCACAGGTTTCTAGACTTTATTATAGGGTTCAGGCGGATCAACAAGTTAGAAACTTCGATGACGAAAAGAAAAAACTCGACGATGAAGAAATAAAAAGAAGAATTGAACTTGCAAAGGGATATAATGACAAATTAAATAATGTTATAACAGAAGACCCCTACGAAAAAGAGAAACAGGAAGAAGGGGTGAAAAATTATGCCAAGATGCTAGAGCTTCACGAAAAGATTGGTCACGTTCAAGTTCCCGTTATAGACGTGGACATTCCCGTGTATGCAGGAACGGCAGAAGAGGTTCTTCAAAAGGGCGCGGGCCACTTGGAAGGAACTTCACTTCCCATAGGAGGTCTTGACACTCACACAGTTATAACAGCCCACTCAGGTCTTCCTACAGCAAGGCTATTCACAGATTTATCACAATTAAAAATAGGAGATAAATTCTTCATACATAACTTGGAACAGACTCTTGCCTACGAGGTAGACCAAATAAAAATAGTTGAACCAAGTCAGTTTGAAGATTTGTTAATAGTTAAGGGAGAAGACTATGCAACCCTTTTAACTTGTACGCCTATAATGATAAACACTCACAGACTTCTTGTGAGGGGACATAGAATTGAATACAATCCAGCTGATGCAGCAGAAATGCAAAAAACTGGTAGAATTGGTCTTCTATATAAGTATGGATTCTTTGTAGATATTGCCCTTATAGTTGTTTTAATCTACTTAGATGTTAAGTACTTTAACAAGAGAAAAAAATTAATGCTAACTTTAAAAGATATAAAGTCTAAACATGGGGGTAGCCAGTGATGAAGAAAAAGAAAACTAAAAAGCTTCCCTTTATCATAGTCTTTATATTGGGCTTTGCAATTATGCTCTATCCAATCATATCTAGAATGTACTATAGAGTTGAAAGTGGGAAAGAGGTTGCAAGTTTCGACAAGAAGGCAAAGGAATTACCAAGTGAAGAGATTTTAAAAAGGATTGAACTTGCAAGGGCATATAATCAGACCCTAGACCCTTCAAAGCTTGCAGACCCCTACACCGAAAAGGAAAAAGAGGGGATAAAAGAATATGCGAGGATGCTTGAAATTGAAGAAAAGATAGGCCATATTGAAATACCTGCAATAAATCAGGATATTCCCGTCTATGCAGGAACTTCAGAGTCAATTCTTCAAAAGGGCGCTGGTCACTTAGAGGGCACGTCCCTTCCAGTTGGTGGAGCAAGTACTCACACCGTCATCACTGCCCATAGGGGACTTCCTACTGCAAAACTATTTACAGACTTAAACAAACTAAAGAAAAAGGATCAATTTTATATTCATAACATCGAAGGTGTTTTGGCATATGAAGTGGATCAGATAAAGGTTGTAGAACCTTCTGACTTTGAAGATGTACTTGTTGTAGAAGGGCAGGACTATGCGACGCTACTAACTTGTACGCCATACATGATAAATTCACATAGGCTACTTGTTAGAGGTCATAGAATACCTTATAATCCTCAAATACTTGGACCGGGTTCAGACGTGACTTCATTTGTAAAATATAAAGATTACTTGATGTTCTCTGTGCCAATAACAATAGTGCTTCTTGCAATATTTATATTCTTAAAGAAAGAAGTGAAGCTTCTTAATAAAAAAATAGGTGAAATAAGTAAAGATGAAGATAAGTAAGAGAAAAATATTTGGATATATTTTAATCCTAGTGGGAATAGGACTTCCTCTATCGAACTTTTTAAACATGAGTTACACGGAGATTACAAAGTCCCAGGAATTAAAAAAATATATTCAAACCTCAGTTAAAGAAGATGATAAAATAGAAAAAAACATAGAAAAATATAATAAGAATATCGATAACGAAGAGATTAACTTTGTGGATCCATTCTCAGACGAGGACTATGAGAGGCAGTACTCAATTTATAAAAATAATCCCGATAAGGAGTTTGGATTCATAGAGATACCAAAACTGGATATAAAGATGCCCATATACTTGGACGCCTCCGTTAGACATCTTGCTAAGGGAGCGGCGCATATAGATGGAACACATCTTCCAGTGGGAGAAAAGGGACGTTCAGTTATTGCAGGCCACCGTGGTTACTACAAGGACTTGATGTTCTTTCACCTTGACCTCTTGGAGAAGGGGGACCATGTGTATGTGTATAGAGGTGACAAGGTACTTGACTATGTGGTGGACAGTAGCGAAATAATCTTTCCATACGAATGGGAGAAACTAAAGCCAGTGGACAATGTGGATATGCTAACTCTTTTAACCTGTGAACCAAAGAGACCACCAAGTCCAAAGAGACTTCTTGTAAACTGTGTAAGGGTGCCTGAAGAAGATGAAGAGATTGACAGCGAAAAGAAAGTAGTTGTGAAGAAAGTGGAAGTTGATAGCTCCGTTAAAAGCACAAAGTATATTATTTACGGCGTAACGGCAGTACTATTATTGATGTTTTTAAGATTTTTATACAAATTAATCAAATATCTTATAAGAAGATAGGGCAGGGCAACCTGCCTTTTTAATTTTCATTAAAGTTTAAAAGGGTAAAATAAGTAGTAATTGTATTAAACATGAGGTTTCAGGTGGACAATTCATCGAAATAAATATATTATTAATATGAATTGAATTATGGAGGTAATATTTTGAATATTTCAATAATATTGGCAGCAGGTGAAGGCACTAGAATGAAATCAAAACATTCAAAGGTGCTTCACAAACTTATTAATAAGCCGATGATAAAATATGTTATGGACGCATGTGATGAGTGCGATGTAAAAAAGAAAGTACTTATTGCGGGAAAAAACAAAAATGATTTAGAAGAGCTTTTCAAAGACCAAGAACTTGTGATTAAGGAACAAAAAATTGGTCCAGAGTTTCCATATGGAACGGGCTATGCAGTAAGTCTTGCACTAGATGAAGTTTCAGATGACGATTCTGTTCTAATCCTTACAGGGGACGCTCCACTAATAAGGGGAGAGACTTTGAAAAACTTTATGGACTACCATAATGAAAAGAAATCTGTGGCAACAGTACTAACAGCCGTTGCAGAAGATCCTACGGGATTGGGCAGAATAATCAAAGACGAAGAAGGATATTTCTTAAAGATAGTTGAGCATAGGGACTGTACAGAGGAACAACTAAAAATAAAAGAATACAATTCTGCTAATATGATTGTAAATGGAGCTGCTTTAAAAAATGCCGTTTCAAAGCTCGATAGCGACAACGACCAAGGAGAGCTTTATTTAACAGACATCTTCCAAATCATTAGAGAGGATGGAGAAAAGATTTTAACTTTCCAAATCCCTGATGAAGAGGAAGTTCATGGAATAAATTCAAAGCTTCAACTTTCAGAGGCGGAAGAGGTTTTAAGAAAACGAATAAATGAAAAGTATATGCTAGAGGGCGTTGTACTTGAAAACCCTTCAAATATCTTTATAGAAGATGGAGTGAAAATCGGTAGAGACACCATTATTCATTCTGGCGCAAAGATTATGGGGGACACTACCATAGGTGAAGACTGTGTAATAATTGGTGACAGTACAATTTGCGACAGTACCATCGAAGACGGTGTAATTATAAAATCTTCCGTTATAGAAAAAAGCCATGTGGGAGAGGGCACAGACATTGGCCCATATGCACATCTTAGACCAAATTCAAAACTTGGAAAGCATGTTCACATTGGAAACTTTGTGGAAGTTAAAAATGCAACTGTAGGTAACTTTACAAAGGCGGGCCACTTGGCATATGTGGGAGATGCAGACTTGGGAGAACATATTAATATAGGCTGTGGTGCAATATTTGTAAACTACGATGGAATTAATAAACATCGTTCAAAGATAGAAGACAAAGCATTTATAGGCTCAAATGCAAATATAGTTGCTCCAGTTAACATCGGAGAAAAGGGATTCATTGCTGCTGGATCAACAATAACAAAGGATGTTTCTAGTGGCGACCTATCCATTGAAAGGGGCCAACAGGCAAATATCCCAGGATGGGTTAAGAGACATGAGGAAAGGAATAAAAAGAAGTAATTGAAATTAGTAGTAGGACTGGGAAATCCAGGACAAAAATATTTAAAGAATAGACATAATGTCGGTTTTATGACAATTGACGAACTGTCAAAGAGAAATAGTATCGACATAAACAGAGAAAAGTTTAGGGCGGGCATTGGCGAAGGACGCATTGGAAGGCAGAAGGTAATACTTATGAAGCCACTTACCTACATGAACAATTCGGGAATGGCCGTGTTAGACTGTGCAAATTACTATGACATTTCCCCACGAGACATTATAGTCATAACTGACGACATCGACATACCTTGGGGTAGTATTAGAATAAAACAAAAGGGTTCGGCGGGAAGTCACAATGGAATGAAATCCATAATATACCATCTAAACTCACAGGACTTTCCAAGGGTAAAGATTTCCGTAGGGAAAAAAATTCCGCAAATGGACCTGGCGGACTTTGTGTTAAGTAATTTTACACAAGAAGAACAAAAAATATTAGATCTAGAAATAGAAGACGCAGCAAAGGCTGTTGAATTATTAATAGATGACAGACAGGATGATGCCATGAACCTTTACAATGGCATTAACCACAGTGAATAGTGATTGGATGAAGAGATGAATTTTTTTACAGATACACTAAAAAATTTAACAGAATACCAAAAACTTTCAGAAAGCTTAAAACTTGAAAAAAATTCAATATATCTTCATGGAATCGTTAAGGAAAATTTATATCATTTAGTTTACTCAATCTATAAAAACGAGGGCAAAAATATTTTAATCGTCACTGAAGATGAGACGGCAGCAAAAAAACTTGTGGACGACTTAGAAGTGGTGGACTCAAGTATAGTTGAACATTTTCCAGAAATTGAACTGAACTTCTACAACTTTTCATCCTTAGAAAAGAAGAACGAAGATCAAAGGCTTAAGGTGTTAAATAGGCTTATGGAGGGGCGTCCCTTCATAACCGTTGCAAGCTCCAGGGCCATTCAAAGAAAAATTACAAAGAAAAATCGCTACAAGAACATGACCTTGGAGATTGAAGTTGAAAAGACTTTGGACTTAGATGAGCTTTCGGAAAAATTAATAGAGTTAAACTACGAGAGAGTAAGCATAATCGAAGGCAGAGGGCAATTTGCCATTAGAGGTGGAATTGTGGACATCTATCCAATACAGGAAGAATATCCTGTAAGGATAGAGCTCTTTGATGATGAAATAGATTCCATGCGTACCTTCAACATCTCTGACCAGAGATCGGTTGAAAAGATAGACAGGGTCAAGGTTGTTCCTGCAAGGGAATTAATTCTTGACTCAAAGATTAGACAAAAGATTATAAAGGGACTTTGTAGAGACCTTGATATAGCAGAGCGCTCCACTATGTATGGAGTGGACAAGGACAAGCTGATTGAAAAGTATGGCGACATTTTAGAGTATATAGAAAACGGATATGAGATTTCAAATCCGGACTTAGTTGTGCCTTATTTGAAGAAAGTGGACTACAATAACATAGTTGACTATCTTCCAAAGGACTCTGTAATTATTGTGGATGACATATCTAGAGTGTACGACAGAAATAGCGAAATCAATCAGATTTTTAAGGAAGACATTGCCTATAGAATGGAAAAAGGCGAGGTGTTTATCACCCATGAGGATATTTTTATAGAGTTTAAAGAGATTATAAAATCCATTATGGACAACACCGTTTTAAATGTAACGCCACTTTTAAAAAAGACAAGGCTTTTAGATCCGAAAGAGGAAATTCTTATAGAATCTTCCGAAGCCATGAGCTTCAATAGAAACATGGATGTGTTGCAAGATCACATCCATAGTCACACCACTAGGGGAGAAAAGTTTGTAATCTTTGCCGGTTCGCAGGACAGGGCAATTTCAATACTAAACTTATGTCAAGACAAAAAGTTAAACGCGACCATTGTGGAAGACTTTGACTCAAAGCTCTTGACGGGAATGATATATATTCTTCCATCCAATATGCCCAGGGGTTTTGAATATAAAAGACTTAAGTTCACTTGCTTAACCACTAGGGAAATCTATGGCAAGGAGAAGAGAGGTTCAAAGAAGACTGCAAAGAAGAGGACCTCCTCTGAAATAATAAACTACTCTGACCTTGAAGCTGGAGACTTTGTGGTACATGAAAACCATGGTATTGGTCAATATCAAGGCATTGAACAGATTAATGTACAGGACACTAAGAAAGACTACTTAGTTATTACCTACAGAGGTAATGATAAATTATATATTCCAACAGACCAGATGAATTTGGTTCAAAAGTATGTTGGAACAGGCTCCGACAAGGGACCTAGACTTAACAAGCTCGGCGGAGCTGAGTGGCAAAAGGCAAAACTCAAGGCGAAAAAATCAGTGGAGACCATTGCACAAGAACTTGTAGAGCTTTATGCAAAGAGGTCAAAGCTAGAAGGTTTTGCCTTTGACAAGGACGGCAATTGGCAAAGGGAGTTTGAAGAGGACTTTATTTATGAAGAGACTCCAAGCCAACTTCGTTCAATTGCGGAAATAAAAAAGGACATGGAATCCAAGAGGCCAATGGATAGACTGCTTTGTGGTGACGTTGGATATGGAAAGACGGAAGTTGCCATTAGAGCGGCGTTTAAAGCAGTTATGAACGAAAAGCAAGTTGCCATTCTGGTGCCAACTACAATCCTTGCTCAGCAACACTACAATACCTTTATTCAGAGGATTGGCGACTACCCTGTGGAAGTTGAAATGCTTTCAAGATTTAGAACACCAGGCCAGCAAAAAAAGATTATAAAGGACGTTGAAAGAGGTCTTGTGGATATAATAATAGGAACCCACAGGCTACTATCAAAGGACATGGTGTACAAGGACCTTGGTCTTTTAATCGTGGACGAGGAACAGAGGTTTGGAGTAAAGGACAAGGAAAAACTAAAGGCCTTAAAGGAAAATGTAGATGTGTTGACCCTTTCTGCAACGCCAATACCAAGGACATTACAGATGGGGCTAGTGGGAATAAGGGACATGTCCACCTTAGACGAACCACCTGAAGAGAGATTTCCAATCAATACTTATGTTATAGAGTACAATGAAGGGATCATTAGAGATGCCATTTTAAAAGAAATGGACAGAGCGGGCCAGGTGTACTTTGTTTACAACAAGGTGCAAGACATTGAAGAGATGTCATATAAACTACAAGAGCTAGTTCCAGACGCTCGAATTGCCATTGCCCATGGACAGATGTCGGAAAGGGAATTGGAAAATGTAATGCTTGACTTTGAAGATGCAAAGTATGACATTCTCCTTTGCACCACTATTATTGAAACGGGCATGGACATACCAAATGTAAACACCATGATCGTATATAACGCAGACAGGATGGGACTTTCGCAGTTATACCAACTTAAGGGTAGAATAGGAAGGTCCGACAGAACTTCATTTGCATATTTCACCTATGAAAAGAACAAGAGTATATCTCAAGTGGCAGAAAAAAGGCTTATGGCCATTAAAGATTTTACGGAGTTTGGATCTGGGTATAAGATAGCCATGAGAGATTTAGAGCTTAGAGGCGCGGGAAATATTTTAGGAGAGGTACAATCTGGACATATTTCCGCCATAGGTTACGATCTTTATGTTAAACTATTAGAGGAGACTCTAGGAGAAATTAGAGGAGAGAACAAAAACAAAGTCAGAATGTCGGAAGTTGAAGTGGATATTAAGATGGACGCATACATTCCATCCTCATACATCTCCGACGCAAGTGAAAAGATAGAGATGTATAAAAAGATTGCATCCATAATTGATGAAAATGACTATGACGAACTCATTGAAGAACTTATAGATAGGTTTGGCGACTTGCCAAAGCCTGTTCAAAATATTATGGACATTGCCCTAACTAAGTCTTACAGTGCAAAGGCAGGTTTCATAAGAGTGTTTGAAAAAGAAGGTTCCTTTGGCCTTGAGTATAGTGATAAGAAAGAACTCAATTTGGATGAATTAAAATATATTAGCGAAAACTTTGAAGACAGCATGAACTTTGACCTTGGTGAAAATCCAAAGATATTTGTTAACTCTAAAGATTTAAAACCAGTAATAAGACTTTTAGTTCTGATTTTAAACTTTGATAATATTAATAAGAAAAAGGAAGGTAATTAATGAAGAATTTTACAAAAAAAATATTAATGGGAGTACTTACCACCTCATTATTATTAACGGGATGTGGTAAGGCAGGAAAGAAACCAGCAAATGCAATTGCAAAGGTTGGAGATGAATATATTTCAGCCGACCAAGTAGAGGAGTACTTTAACTACTATAAAGAGCAAATGGCAATGTTTGGACAAGCTCAAAACTTTGATGAAGAAACAGAAGAAGGCAAAAAGGCCGTTGCAGGAATCAGAGGAGAAATTTTAAATTCTTTAGTTATGCAAGAAAAGACAGTTTCACTTGCTAAAAAAGAAGGAATCAAGGTTACTGACAAAGAAGTAAATGCTTCAATTGACAACCTAATTGAACAAGCAGGTGGAGAAGAAGCCCTTGAAAAATATTTAAAAGACACTGGACAAACAGAAGAAGAGTTTAGAAAAGAACAATACAAATCTTTTGAAAAGCAAAACTATTTAACAAAACTTGACGAAAAATTAAAAGAAAAGTTTAAGCCAAAAGACGAAGACATCAAAAAGAAGATAGAAGAAGACAAAGACACTCTACTTCCTGTTTACAATGCAAACCACATTCTATTTTCAACAATGGATGAAAATGGTCAACAAATAACAGACGAAGCAAAGATTGAAGAAATAAAACAAGAAGCTCAAAAGAAGCTTGATGAAGTAAAGAGCGACAAAGATAAATTTGAAGCTTCCTTCAAAGACTACAAAGAAAAAGAAGAAAAAACTGCTTCAGGAACAGCTATAAGAGCTGAAGAGTTAGGAAACTTTAATGGCGCAGACATGGTTCCAGAGTTTGCAGAAGCAGTTGCAGCTATGAACCCTGGCGAAGTTAGCCAAGAGCTTGTTAAGTCACAATTTGGTTTCCACATAATCCAAGAGATTTCAAAGGCAACTACATTTGACGAACTTGACAAGGACTTCTACGAAAACCAAATTAAGGCTAAGTACGTTGACATGGTATTAGAAGAAGAAATTTCTAAATTCAAACAAGAAGAGACTGACAAGATTGACGTTGAATTCTTCGACAAAGATGGCAAGGTTGTAGAAGACGCTGCAAAAGCAATTGCAAGCTTTGACTTCAGTAAGATAGGTCCTAAGGAAACACAAAATGAAGATGCAACAGATGGACCACGAGTAATAGAGGAAAAAGAAGAGGCTACAGAATAAAATAATAAATTAAGTGGAGAGGTAATAAAAAATTAAAAACTATTACAAAAAATAGCATAAAACCTTGAAACTTTGCTTTTATTTAGATATAATCAGAAAGAATGATACATTCAAGAGAATATTAGGAGGAAATAAATGAATAAAGCAGAATTATTAAGCAAAATGGCTGAAAAGAGCCAATTAACTAAAGTTGAATCAGAAAGAGCATTAAATGCATTTATTGAAACAGTAACTGAAACTCTAGCAGATGGAGAAAAAGTTCAATTAGTAGGATTTGGTACTTTCGAATCAAGAGCAAGAAAAGCTAGAGAAGGAAGAAACCCAAGAAATCCTGAAGAAGTTATTAAGATTCCTGCATCAAATGCACCAGTATTCAAGGCTGGAAAGTCATTAAAAGAAGCAGTTAATAAGTAATTCAGTAAGGCAACTCTTAGGAGTTGCTTTTTGTTTTGAAATTTTTACAAAATACATCATGGCGAAATAGTTTAATTATGCTTTATATGCTAAAATAAATACATAAAGTCCAGGAGGCTCGAGATGATATACGAAATTAAAATTGACAAATATGTAAATGACAGATTCAAAGTTTATAAAGCAGAAGATGATAGTCTAGTTGTTGTTGGCGAAAAGGTTGGCGACCCGGGATCATACTTTGATGCATTTGTAAACGAAACCGTTTCAAGGGGAGCGGAGTTTGTGTTTTATGATGAAACTAAAAAAGAAATTCTTAGAATAAAGAGACATTTCTACAGCGAAGACAAGAAATATGTTTTCTTTGAAGGTGAAAAGGAAACGGGACATATTGTTTCAAGACTTGAAGGTTCAGACATACTAATAGACTTTGACTATAAAAATATAGAAGAGCATATGTCTTTGCCTAAGGGAGCAAAAGAATTTTACGTTGAAGGCCTTGGAAGGATAAAATCTTTGAAACAGGGTTTCAAGCCATATGAAAAGATGGAAATTCAAGTTGAACATGAAAAAGATTTTAAACTACTAATGGCCATAGCAGTTTATATTTGGGATGTGTTCATTAAAAACAAGGTGGCATTTGTATAATAAAAAAAGTCCAAGGAGAAATCCTTGGATTATTTTTTTAAACGCATATCTAATTTAAAAATCTGTAATACT
Organism: Mediannikoviicoccus vaginalis; assembly: GCF_928097925.1. Taxonomy (GTDB): domain Bacteria; phylum Bacillota; class Clostridia; order Tissierellales; family Peptoniphilaceae; genus Mediannikoviicoccus; species Mediannikoviicoccus vaginalis. The sequence goes on along the minus strand of NZ_CAKMRI010000001.1, from coordinate 1,133,673 downwards.
GCTATGGCTGTGAACAAAAATCCTTGATAGTAGTAGTCGTACTTAAACTTTGGAATAAGTTGATTGAATAGCAGTGCTATTACAACAATCAACAGAAACATAAAAATATGATCCGAAGTTATTTTAGTTTTCTTGCCCTTTTGCAAAAGAAAAACTGAAAATATTAAGATAGCAACTATTAGCCAAAAATATATTTTTATATTCATACCATCAAGTACATAGTTCCTATAGACCATATGCCTCATAAGGCCCATTTTGTTTAAGGAAAAATAATTGAATACAAGTGCCACTATTATAAGTAGCACTTGAATTACTGAAATTATTATATAGGATTTATTTCGCTGCCTTATCATTTGATAAGTCTCCTACCTTTTCATACTTAACATCTGATGAGTTTGGGTCACCAACTTGTGCTTCTAAATCATCATGCATTTGCCATTCATTCCATCCACCGTCAAATAGAGTTACATCGTAGCCTCTTTCGTACATCATTAGGAATGGTGTTGCAGCTCTCCAGCCGGTTCCACAGTAGAATGACATATCGTTTGAAAGGTTAATTCCATTGGTCTTCCACTTTGCAACCACTTCTTCAAAGTTTCTAACAGTTGAGTCTTCGTTCCAGTAGTTTTCCATTCCACCATTACCTTGTCCAGAGTCTCCCCATTTTGCACCCTTTGGTTCTCCAGCCTTTGGAATGTATGAATAACCTGATGTTTCACCAAGCCATTCTTCCTTTGATCTTACGGAAACAAGTTCAAAGTCCTTGTCGTCTTCTAACTTTTTAACGGCGTCATCAAGACTTAATATATATTCTGGGTGAGCAGGTGTCTTTACACCAAAGTCTGTTTCAGATTCTGGTTTAACAGAACCTTCTTCAGTTGGAAGTCCCTTTGCTTCCCATGAAGCAAGTCTACCATCGATTATCTTAACGTCTTTAACTCCCATATAAAGTGCTGCCAGTGCAACTCTATCTGCACCTGTGTCAGGACCGTAGATTAAAAGAGTCTTGTCAGCTGTAATACCTAAGTCTAAAAAGTTCTTTTCAAGTTCTTCTGGAGATCTTAAGTTCCAAATTGGTCCTTCTTCAACTAAATCGGTGTTAATGTGAATTGCTCCAGGGATGTGCTTAGTTAGATAGTCAGGGCTATCCTTTTCTTCTCCCCAAGTAACTTCTGCAAGAACATAATCTTTTTTATCTGTCTTGTCTAAAAAGTCCTTTGCCCAGTCTACATCAACATAAACTCTTTTTTCTTCAACTACAGGTTGTATTTCAACGCCTGCATTGTCATCAGCTTCTGTAGCTTCAGTTTCAGCTTCAGTTGCTTGTGTGCCTTCAGTAGCATATGGTTCAACGTCATTTGCCTTATTACAAGCTGTAAAAGTAAAAGCCATTAATGCTACAATTGCAAATAATTTAAAATACTTTTTCAAATAAATTCATCCTTTCTATTTTTATTCAAATCATATTTTACCCTATTTTAACTTCTTAAACAAAAATTTAAAAAAGTTTTATAATTCATTGTCGGGGTATAATAAGTAATGTTGAAAAGAAATTAAAATGGAGGTAATAAAATGAAAGTAACATTTGGCGGTACACCCGTAACAATTGAAGGAGAAGAAGTAAAGGTTGGAGAAGTGGCTCCAGAATTTAAGGCTATAAACAATGACCTATCTGTATATGATTCAAAGGAAGATAGAGGAAAGGTTGTAGTTTATTCAGTAATTCCATCAGTGGACACACCAGTTTGTAACATCCAAACAAGAACATTTAATGAAAAGGTGGGAGAACTTGGTGATGGAGTTAAGGTTGTAACTATTTCTGTAGACTTACCTTTTGCACAACAAAGATATTGTGCAGCTGCAGGAATTGACAACATAGCCACAGTTTCTGATTACAATGGCCATGACTTTGGAAGAAAATATGGTTTCTTAATGAAGGAAAACATGTTACTTGCAAGGGGTATAATAGTAATTGATAAAGATGGTAAAATAACTTATACAGAATATGTTCCTGAATCAGGAGACGCTGTAGACTTTGATAAGGCATTTGAAGAAGTAAAAAAATTAGCTTAAACATAACAACAATAAATGTTAAAAAACGTTGTGAATTTTATATTTTATGATATAATCATATATGCATAAAAAGAAAATAGGGGGCAAATTTAATGAAATTTAAAAAAATATTATTAGGTTTAGCGGTTGTTACTGCATTTGGCTTAACAGGATGTAACAAACCAGCTACACCAAACGAAACAGCTGGAACACAAGCTCCAGCACAAGCGACTGAAGAACAAACAGCTGACGTAGCTGAAGTAAAGACAATGACTGGTGAAGAGCTAGACGCTATTCAAGGTGACAACAAGAAGAAAGATGGCGTATTAGTAGTAGACGTTAGACCTGAAGAACAATACAAGGAAAAACACTTAAAACACGCTATTAACGTAACTCTTGATGAAATCAAGGAAAACCCAGAAGTACTAGCAGAATACAAAGAAACTCCAATCATCTTATACTGCAACTCAGGAAGAATGAGTGGAGAAGCAGCTGAAATTTTAGCACAAAATGGATATAAAGATCTTACTAATGCAGCTGGTGTTAAAGAGTATGAATACCAAAACCTATCAAACTTCGAAAGCATTACAGCTAAGAAGTTCTTAGAAATGAAAGAAAATGCAACTGTAGTTGACGCTAGACCTGCAAAGGACTATGACGAAGGACATATTGACGGCGCTGTTTCAGTTCCATTTGACGCAGTAGAAGAAAATATGGACAAGATTCCTGAAGGAAAACCGGTTATAGCTTATTGCTTCACAGGTAATAAGAGTGGGGAAGTAGCTACAGAACTTGCTGAAAAGGGCTACGAAGTATACAACGTTCTTGAAGGAACTAAGGAATACGACTACGAATTAGTAAAATAGTGTAGTATATGGCTACTCCTTCGGGAGTAGTCTTTTTTTATCATGAAAAAAGCAATTATATTTTTTACAAGAGTTCCCATACCAGGGCAAACGAAGACGAGACTCTTGAAGGATTTTTCTAAACAAGAGGCATGTAGGATTCATGAAATAATACTAAAGTCTATTTTTAATAGCATAAGCGAAACAAAAATTGACACATTCATTTACATTAATCCCATGGAAGAAAGAGAAATTCTTTCTAATCTTATAGGTGAAAATAAATATTATGCTCAACAGGGAAAAAGCTTAAATGAAAAGATGAAAAATGCAATATTTGATGTACTAGACCTAGGATATGACAGTGTTATACTCCTTGGATCTGACCTTATTGGCATAGACAAAAAGTATTTAGAAAATGCCTTTCGAGTACTTGAAGAAAAAGATATTGTACTTGGCCCGGTTGAAGATGGAGGGTACTGTCTAATTGGAATGAAGAAAAAGGAAGTTTCACCTTTTGAAGAGGCAGAGTCAAGCCATGGCAAGGTGTTGGACAATTTAATTGATAGAATAAAAAAAGATGGCCTTACATATGGGCTTCTTAAAGAGATATACGATGTTGATGAAATAGAGGACTTTTATAAAGTTACAGGAAATAAAAAAGATATTGATGAATTTGAAAGGAGAGTTAAATGAACGAGAAAAAGATGTCTAGTGCAAGCAAAAAGCGTATAGGACTACTTGTTGTAGTCTTAGCATGTGTCCTTGTTTACTTTTTTGTGCCAAGAGTAAACACTGGCGTTAATAGTGCAGTAAAGACACTTACTAAGCTTGACTTAGACGGAGTTATTGAATATATAAGAGGATATGGCACTTATGCAGCTGTAATATCATTCTTTTTAATGATTTTACAATCAATCATTTCACCTATTCCTGCATTCTTTATTACACTTGCAAACGCAGCAATTTTTGGATGGTGGAAGGGTGCAATCCTATCATGGTCATCTGCCATGGTTGGAGCGGCAATGTGTTTCTATATTGCTAGAATATTAGGAAGAGATGTGGTTGAAAAGATTGCAACTAAAACAGCTCTTGAGTCAGTGGACGTATTCTTCGAAAGATATGGCAACTACACAATCCTTGTATGTAGATTACTTCCATTCGTATCCTTTGACGCAGTAAGTTATGCAGCGGGACTTACACCTATGGCATTTGGGAAGTTCTTTTTAGCAACAGGCCTTGGACAACTTCCTGCTACAATAATTTATTCTAAAGTAGGAGAGTTAAGTGGATCTGCAAAGACCCTTGTAATAGGACTGCTTTGTCTATTTGCACTATCCGTAATAATTTTTATGATTAAGAAGATATATAATGAAAAGCAAGCAAAAAAATCTGGAAAAGTTAATTAAGATAGTACTAACGATTTTTATAGTGGTAGCATCATTTTTTGTAATAAAATATCTACCACTTGAAAGGGTTAGAGCTATAATTAAAAGTGGAGGGGCTTTTGCTCCTCTTATATACATCTTGCTATTTTCAATTTTGCCAATCTTCTTTTTTCCTGTTCCCATATTGGCCCTAGCAGGAGGCCTTGCCTTTGGCGTGTGGAAGGGAAGTTTTTACACAATTATTGGAGCGTCTATAAACTGTATTTTAATGTATTTAATTGCAAAGTACATTGGAAAAGAACAAGTTGATAGATATCTTGATAAACATTTAAGTGAAGATGTAAAAAAGAGGATTGCATCAAAAGAGACGGATATTGGATTTTATTTATTTGTGCTTAGACTTACACCAATAATCCCATATAATTTAATAAACTACATGTCGGGATTACTAGACATTGAATTAAAAAAATATATAATAATTTCAATTTTAGGAATTATGCCAGGCACAGCCGTTTATTTAAACATGGGTGACAAGGCAATAAATTACAAGTCAAAAGAATTTGTCCTATCAGTTGTGTTTATGGTAGTTTTAGTAATACTGGCAAATCTGTTGACAAAATATTTAAAGAAAAAGGGAAAATTATGATTTCCATTATAGTACCTGTATATAAAGATGAAGCAGCTTTGAAAAACTTTTTAGCTCAAAAACATAAACTAAAAGGAGACTATGAGCTGCTTTTTGTTATAACAGAAGAAGATGAAAAATTAATAGAAAAATATCCAGAAGAGACCATACTCCTTGCGCCAAAGGGAAGGGCAAAGCAAATGAACTATGGAGTAAAAAAGTGTAATGGAGATATTCTTTTGTTTTTACATGCAGATAGCATTATAGAAGAAAATATTCTTGAAGAAGTTCAAAAGAGTATAACAATTAGCCCCGCAGGATGTTTGAAAATATACTTTGACTCAAACCACCCACTAATGAAAATATGTGGCTATATGTCTCGTTTTAGAGTTAGATATAGAAACATTGCCTTTGGGGATCAGGGGATATTTTTAACTCGTGAGCTTTTTGAAAAGCTAGGAGGATATAGAGAAATTCCACTAATGGAGGACTATCAACTTTCCATGGATATAAAGAAAAGGGGAATTAAAATTAGACAATGTAACTCAAAGATAATTACAAGATCAATTAGATTTGAAAAGGGTGGCATGTTAAAAACTATGTATAAGATGCAAAAGTACCAACACATGTATAGAAAGGGAGTAGCGCCAGAAGAGATTGCAGAAAGGTATCGGAATGTAAGATGAGCTATTTAGATTATGTAAATGAAAAATGTATTGAATGCGGAAAATGTACAAAAAATTGTGACTTTTTAACTAAGTATGACTTAAATTTAAAAGACTATACTAAACGTGAAGATTTAAAATATCACTGCTTTTTATGTGGTGTATGTAAACAGGTGTGCCCACTAGACCTTGATGGCAGAAATGTTTCTACAGAGCTTAGAATGGGTGAAGAAAAAGGCTTTGGAATGATGAAATTTGAAAAATCTCCATACATATTTAGAAACAATTCTAAAAAGAAGAGTAAAACTCTACTATTTTTAGGCTGTTCATTTCCAAGGCAATACCCTGAAACCACAAAGGCATTAATCGATGTATTAATGGAAAATGGTATAGACTTCTCTCTAGACTGTTGTGGCAAACCCATTTATGAAACGGGAGACGAAAAGAGGATACAAAAAGATAAGGACAGGCTTGAGGGTATTTTTAAAGAAAAAGGTATAGAAAAAATAGTTACAGCCTGCATGAACTGTTACTACTTCTTTAAGGAGCACTACGACATAGAAGTTGTTTCCATATATGAAGAGCTTAGAGAGCTTGGCATTGGTAAAAAAATAGAAGAGGATAGAAATATCTTTATACCATGTCCTGACAGACAGACAAAGGAAGTCTTAGAAGACATAAGATATTTTGTACCAAATCTAAAAACACCTTTTGACAATGTACAGTGTTGTGGCCTTGGCGGCCTTGCCTTTGGCACGGAACGAGAATTGGCAGATGGCTTTGTAGAAAAACTTAGGAACTATGACATTCCCGTTACTACCTACTGTGCCAGCTGCTCCGGTAGATTTAGGAGAAATGAAATTAAAGTAACTGGACATATTTTATGTGAGATAATGGATGTAGAAGAAAAAGAAGCCTTAGGTTTCTTAAAAGGAAGTCTACAAATTAGAAATTACAGGAGGAATAGATGACAGCTTTAGAATTTCAAAGAGAGATGAGTTCAAAAGGATGTAACTGTGCTCAAATAGTATTTTCATATTTTGCAGAAAAAAACGGCCTTGATATAAATAAGGCGCTTAAAATATCTTCCGCATTTGGTGGAGGTATGGGAAAGGGCGACATTTGTGGAGCCATAACCGGTGCATACATGGCCCTTGGACTAATTTATGGAAATGACTTAGAAAATAGTGACAGATCAATTCTAAAACAAAAGCTTAAGGAATTTGATTTAGAATTTGAAAAAATATCTAGCGAGAGACGCTGCGAAGACATTCTAGGAGTAAATGTTGGAGACACAGAAAAAGTTAGGGAATTTGCTAAGGAAAATCCAGACTTTAAAGCAGTTTGTCCAAAGCTAGTTATAAACAGCATAAAAATAATAGAAAGTTTAGAGGAAAAATAAATGAGAGATTATTTTGAAAGAAAAGATTTAGAAGATTTTAATAATGGAAAAATTGGAGAAAGCGGAAAAGAACTTTGGGATAGCTTCTTAAAGTATTATGGACCAGTATTTGAAGAAGGTGCACTTACAACAAGAGAAAAAAATCTAATTGCCCTTGCAGTTGCCCACGCAGTTTCATGTCCTTACTGCATCGAAGCATATACAGTTGCGTCCTTAGAAAGTGGTTACACTAAAGAGCAAATGATGGAAGCAGTTCATGTGGCATCAGCAATAACAGGAGGGGCAACCCTTGCTCATGGAATTCAAATGTCAAAAATAGTGGATGAACTGGAGATTTAATGGAAAAAAGAAACGAAAAGATAGAAGTTGTAACCCCGTTTTTTGAAAGAGCAGGAGAACTTGTGGCAAACTCCACTCCATCAACCATGCAGATTAATCTAACAAGAATATGTAACCTAGCATGTAAACACTGCCACTTAAGATGTAGTCCAAATAAAACAGAGGACATGGACTTAGAAACAGCAAAGGCCTGTGTAGAAGTTTTTAAAAGAGAGGGCTTTAAGGTGCTTGACTTAACTGGAGGAGCTCCAGAAATGTCAAAAGTTTTTAAATATCTTATAGAAGAACTTAGGGACTACGCAGAAAATATAATTGTAAGGACAAATTTATCAATCTATCTTGAAGATGGATACGATTTAGAATTTTTAAAAGAAAATAGAGTTGAAGTCTTTGCATCCCTTCCATTCTATGAAAAGTCTAAGACAGATAGAGTTAGGGGAGAAGGTGTTTACGACTCAAGTATAATAATATTACAAAAGCTAAACAAACTAGGATATGGAACAGAGCTTCCATTAAATTTAGTATACAATCCATCGGGAGCAATTTTACCAGGAAATCAAGAAGATTTAGAAAATGTATACAGAAGTAAACTAAAAGAAGACTATGGAATAGTATTTAATAATCTATTTTCAATTACCAATATGCCCATAGGTCGCTTTAGAAACTGGCTTGAAAGATCAGGCAATTACGAAAGGTATATGAAGAAGTTAGAGTCTGCCTTTAATGAAGAAGTAGTTGAGAACCTAATGTGCCTTGACGCCGTATCAGTGGACTGGGACGGCAAAATTTATGACTGCGACTTCAATTTAAGTATGGGACTAAGATGCGAAGGAAAATTAGATATAAAGAATATACCAGAAGGCTTTGACTTTAAGAGAATAGTAATGACCTGTAGTCACTGCTATGGATGTACGGCGGGAGCAGGTTCATCCTGAGGTGGTTCATTAAGCTAAGTTTAGCTATCAAGACGATGGAACTCTGTCGTCTTTTTTATTTTCATTTTGAGGAAGCTTAAAATATATGCTAAAATTATTATGGAAATTAAATTAAGTTTTAACCAAGGAGGCAAAATGAAAATACTTAGAATATTACTGCCACTTATTTTAGTATGTATATTGGTGGTTTACATAATAAAGAAATCTAAAAACAAAGATGAAAGTAATAAAGAAGATGACAACGCCATGGCAGAGGGTATGGCCATAGGAATGTGCCTTGGTACAGTCGTAGGAACAGCCTGGGGCGCAGAAAACATTGCAATTGGCACAAGTATAGGAATGTTAATTGGAATGGTTGTGGGAATGAATATAAAAAAATAATAAAAAGAATCTTTCAAATGAAAGATTTTTTTTATTTAGTCTTAAAATATCTAAGAGAATAAATCTAATTTCAAAAAAATTCAATAAAAATTATCTAAGCTCTAAAAAAATAAAATCTAGTTACATCTAAGTGGATAAACCTTGCAAAACACATAGGAAATAGAATACAAAAAGATAATATATATAAACATATATAAGATTGACATTGATAACAGAAATCAATATCATAAATATGGTTACAGAAGTTAGAGTTTATTAAAGTGGCTATGTAATTATAAAAAGGTTTTCGAAAATTAATCTTTATTATTTTTAGCAGTACAACTTAAATAAACCTAAGATAGAAAACCGATTTTAAATTAGTGACTAAGTTTAAAATCTAAAACTTAAAAGAATTTAATAGATTACATAATCCTAATACTCTAGCTGTAATTAAAAAAAATTTTACAGGAGGTTTCAATGACAAGGAAGAAGAGTTTAGAAGCCCTTTTAATCGGCTTGCTCGTTCTTAGTATCACTGGAGGTATAGTATTTACGACCATGTCTCTTGGAGCGAAGGGTCAACAGGCTCCAAGGAAATCAAATAATTTAACTATATCTCAAGGTGAAGATAATAATGAGGAATTAGAGAGAGAAATGGAAGATGAAAATTCTTCAAGAGGTGTAGCTAGCAGTGGTAACCTTCAAGATGGTGAATACGAAGGAACTGCCAGGGGCTACAGTAGTGACATAACTGTAAGGGTAATCATAAGAGCAGGAAAGATTTTTGATATAGAAGTTCTTTCCCAAGCGGAAACTCCTGAATACTTCCAATACGCTTTAAGCGTATTAGATGACATAATAGATAGAAACAGCACTGACGTTGATTCGGTTTCCGGTGCAACTATCTCATCGGACGCTTTGAAAGAGGCAGTTTCCATAGCCTTAGAAAAAGCAGGTTCAAGCGAAGTTTCAGGTAGAAAATCTTCTAGAAGCAATAAAAGTGGTAAGAGCAATAGAAGAAATGGAAATGTACTTAACAAAAACCGTCAAAGAGTTCGAAATAAAAGAAGGTTTAGCAGAGGTAGTGGCAATGTGCCTACTGAACCTAGAGTAAGAGATAACACTCCAAATGAAATTATAGAAGATGGACTGTTCAAAGACGGAAAATATGAAGGCTCTGCCTATGGATTTAAAAGCTATGTCAAAGTTTTAGTGACCATAGAAAAAGGAAAGATTTCAAATGTAGAAATTTTAAGTCATGGCGAGGACTATTCATACTTTAGTAGAGCAAAAAGTGTGGTAAATGCTATGATAGGAGGCACCAGTGCAGATGTGGATTCTGTTTCAGGAGCGACCTATTCTAGCAATGCAATTATAAATGCAGTTAATGAAGCCCTTAGTAAGGCTCTTGTAAATCCTTCAAAGGATAGCATGGAGAAAGAAAAATTAAAACCAAATGCTAAGGTAAAACCAAATCCAGGTGGAGGAAGACCTAGTCCTAGACCAAATCCAAGTCCGAGTCCAAGCCCTGGACCAAGTCCGGGAGGATCACCTAGACCAGATGTTAATAAGAATATTAGGCTAGTAGATGGAAGTTATGAAGGAAGCGCATATGGTTATAGAAGCATTATAAAAGTTTCTGTAAAAGTAAAAGATGGAAAGATAGCTTCTGTAGAAGTGTTAAATCATGGAGAAGATTATCCATACTTTGGCATGGCGAGGGACGTAATAAATAGATTAATTGGAAGAAATAATACGGATGTAGATTCTGTGTCAAGAGCAACTTACTCAAGCAATGGAATAATAAAGGCAGTTAGAGATGCTCTAAAAAATGCAATAGACAATAGTACTCAGGAGGAGACGCCAGAAGAAAAACCAACTCCAGGGGAAAAACCAACTCCAGGGGAAAAACCAACTCCAGGGGAAAAACCAACTCCAGGGGAAAAACCAACTCCAGGGGAAAAACCAAACCCAGGAGAGAAACCAACTCCAGGAGAAAAACCAACTCCGGGGGAAAGTGAAGAAACAAACCCACGTGATGTTATACGCAAGAAAAATGAAGAAGCAATTAAAGAAATCACAAGAAAAGGCGAACTAGTTTCTGGTGAATACACAGGTTATGGTTATGGATATAATACTGGAAGCGGAAAAATTCAAACTAAGGTTGAAATTGAAAACGGACAAATAAAAGATGTTACTTTAATTGATGATAACGGAAAATATCCAGATGATGTAACAGGTTTTAAAGAGAAAGCCATTAAGTCAATTAAGTTCTTTAAAGATCCTAAAGAAGCTAAGCGTTACATTGCGGTAATGAAGCTTCATAGGGACTATGTAGACTTGATTTCAAAAGCAAACAATCCGAAGGAAAAAGCTAAAGAGATTATTGGAGAAAATTATGCTAGTAGAATTTTCAGTACAAAAATAGATTTTATTTCTCCTGTTGTAAGAGATTATTTTATTGAAAATCATAATTCAAGAGATATATTTGAAGCAGTATCAGGAGCGACTTTATCTGCCGGAGGGATGGCAAGATCTGTAGATGACGCAATAGGGAAGTCAGAAAGCGATGCAAAAACCGGTAGCAATTTAGAGTCTATAAAAATTGTTATTAACAAGGACGCCTTAATACAAAAAAATGTTTATACTCATAAAGCAGAACTGCTTTGCAATAAATATGAACCGTTGGACTTAACAGATTTTAAAGTTGAATTAGTATACAAAGATGGGGAAAGTAAAATTATTTCTTATCAAGATTTTGCTAAAAACAATATTGAAATTAAAAGTTTAGATGGTATTGAAATTAAAGATAAGATGTTGTTTTCTGATGAAATCAAGAACAAACACGTTTTAAATGCGGAAATAATTCATAAAGAGTCCAAGAGAAAAGTTGAACTTGCTATAAAATTTGGAAACTACAGTAAAGACTTTATAAACAAAATGGAATATAGTCTTGATAAAGGTCAAACTTGGATAGAAGTTATAAATCCAAAAAAGGCTGATGAAAATAAAAATAATATTTCGGATAACCAGACTATAAAGGTTAAGAAAGAATTTTTAGGAAAAACCATTTTGGTTAGAACAACCAGTGAAAAAGGCAAGGTTTATAGCTATCAAACTAAAGATACAATTAGGTTTGAAAGATTAAAGCTAGATTGTGTAGATAATTCATACACTCATAACAAAAATGCTTCGTTTGCAGTATGGATTACTATTGAAGAAGAGAAGACTTCTACACCTATGCCAGAACCGCAGAAACCTCAAGGACCAGCGGAAGAAGTGGGAGCAGGAGACCTAGACATAGAGTTTACAGACAAAATCCTAAACCACAGCAAAATAAAAGACGTACCAATAAAGCTTGGAAAAGGAGTAAGCATAAATTCAATTGAAGGCCTACCAAATGGATTAAAGCTACAAGACAACCATATAGTAGGACAAATGGAAATAGCAGATGATAAATTTGTCGAACCATATAAAGAAATAGAAATAACACTTTATGGGACAAAAGATGGCAAAAATATTAAACGAGCTATTAAGATGCCACTTTACCAAGACAAGGACAGAGATGGAGTTGACGACAACGAAGAGGGAGAAAAAGGTGCAAACGAATTTACTGCACTATTTAAAGGCACAAGTTACACAGAAAAAATTCTGTATAAATATATCGGTGACCCAGAGCCAACAATAGAAGAATACAAATCCCTTTTTAAAAACATTCCAGATGATGGATCCGTTACAATAGAAGTTGTTGGAAAACCAAATATGAATTCTACTGCTGGACAAACCATAGCAAAAATACGATTCATTTCCAAACATGTAACTGGAGTAGCTAGACCGACTGCCGTTGGAATAAAACTAAGTCCTGCACCTAAGCTTAGTATAGATGAACTAGTGGAAAAAGATATACAAAAACTGACTAGGGTAGAAGAACTACAAGCAGGTACATTTACAGGACATGGTGATGGTTATGATGAAGCAAGAGGTCCAGTTAAGACCAAAGTTACTATAAAAGATGGTCAAATCGTGGATATTAAATTTATTGGTGAAAGCGGATACAGCGGAGAACAATACAGGACCATGGCTGAAAAGGCTATTCCTTATTTAAAAGGTGAAATGGGTAAGAGAAACCTAGCCATCTTAAAGCTTCATAGACAATACCTTGATCAAATTGTAAAAGCAAAAGATCATCAAAAGAAGGCTGAAGAACTACTGGGTAAAGAAATAGCGGACGAAATTAAAGATACTAGGATGGCAGAATTTGTATCTCCAGCAATAAGAGAGTATCTAGGAGCTAAGCATAATTGTAGAAATATGATGGATGCAGTTTCTGGAGCAACCTTAACAACGGGAGGAATTGCTTTATCAGTAGACAAAGCTTTGGAATTCTCTGAAAATGATCATAAGACAGGAAATACAATTGATGAAATACAAGTAATCAATCCAAATGAAATAAATCCCTACACTGGTCAGAACCTATTAAGACTAGACAAGTCTAAACCTTTAGATCTTTTAGGAGTAAAAGTTGCATTAATTCAAAAGAGCGGCGAAAGAGAAGAAGTTTCATACAAGGATTTTGAGAATAAAGGAATAGAAATTACTGATAGAGATACTGGAAAGGTACTATCTAATAACGAGGAACTTCCTGAAGAAATGAAGCAACAAGCATTAATAGCCAAAATAAAGCACAAAGGTTCGAAGAGAAGTGCAGAATTTGCAATATTCTTTGAAAGCTATAGCACAGACTATATTGCGAAAATGGAATATAGCTTTGATAATGGTGAAACTTGGACAGAGGTTGAAAATCCAGAAAAATCTGGAGAGAATATATCCAATAGCCAAACTGTAAAGATAAACAAGGATGATTTAGGAAAGAAAGTTAAGTGTAAAATCACATCCATAAGCGGAAAAGAATACATCTATGAAAGTATTCATGAAATTGACGAATATGATTTTAAGTTTGGATTATTACCAATAGATCAAGCTTATAAAGAAAATATTAATGCGAAATCTGCTATATATATAATCTTTAAGAACGAAGAAGTTGAAGAGCCTTCTATACCAGATGAAGAAGATCAAGATCACTACAAAATAGTTGGGAAAGATGTACTAGATATAGACTTTGGTGAAAAAGTTCTTAACTATCAAGAAATAGATGTAGAAGTAAAGGCTAAAGATGGAGTAACAGACATTGATGTTTTCGATTTACCAGAAGGATTAGAGTACTATGCTGAAGAAGGAAAAATTCAAGGTCAAGTTGAGATAGATGATGAAGAATTTTTAGATGGAGAAACTAAAGAATATATCATTCGTATTTATGGCGTAAAAGACCATAAAGATATTGAAAGAATAATAAAACTTGTTGTTTATCAAGATAAGGACAAAGATGGTTATTCAGCTTATGATGAAGGTGTTGACAATGATGATAAATTCGAGCCTAAGTTTTCATTAACGCGAATTAATAAAAGGCTTAATGACCAAGCACCGACTCTTGAAGAGTATATGGAATTAGTAACGAATTTACCAGATGATGGAGTGGAGATGGAAGTTGTGAAAGGACCGAATATGAACAAAAAGGGCATTCACATTGTAAGAATAAAATTCACAACTACTGCCTCAAATAAGTCGGTTACAAAATCCATACAGGTAAATGTTGAATAATTAATATTTAAAGACATAACGCCTTGATTTAAAGGCGTTATGCATCTTTAACTAGGAGGATTTAATGAATTTAATTACAGCACTTATTATTACTGGAGTTTTTTTCTATTTAACTGCCAACCTTTTAAAAAAGTATACAAAGACTTTTTATATAGGTTTTTATTTAGTAATTCTAGGTATGTTACTTATTAATAGCAGTGGATATTATCAAAAATTAGATCCGGTTTTAAAATTCTATGTGGACCTTTTCCAAAGAGGTGTTATTTCAACTTCTATTTTTATTATCGTTATGTATCTTGGAGTTTTTACAAAGCATAATGATATTACCAAAAGATTTTATAGAATTAGGGGAGAGATGTCCATAATAGCTTGTTTAATGGCTCTAACCCATAATATTTTATTCGGAGTAAGATATTTTGTGAACTTTTTTAAAAGTCCAGAGCTTATGCCGATACAAGTTAAGGTGGCTTCAATAATCAGCATTGTGCTGATAATCCTAATGATTCCACTCTTTATCACTTCTTTTAAATGTGTTAGAAAGAAAATGAGGGCAAAAAATTGGAAAAGACTTCAAAGATTTTCCTATCTATTTTACATGCTAATCTATATTCATGTTATGGTTTTATTCTCAATGGATGTAGAAAAAAATAAGTTTTCCATTGTTGTATACACATTGGTTTATGTAACCTATCTTGTACTAAGATTAAGAAAGTATGCATTAAGTGGAATAAGAGAGGAAAAGAGAATAATAAAGGCGAAAGAGCCTGCATAATGAAAAATCTCCCGCATGGGAGATTTTTATACATCTAATACTGATTTTACTTGTCTTTCCACTGCACTACCAACGGAACCATTTCCACCGAGAATATAAAGTGTATTTATCTTCTTGTACTTCAAGTAAGATATAAGTTCGTTTGGTGCTTGTGTCTTCTTACTTAAAACAATTGGCGCATTTAATTTATTTGCCAGTGCCGTTCCTGAAAGGGCGTCTGCAAAGTCTTCGCCGGATGCTAGTAGTACATATTCAGGATTGCTGTAATAGTTGTTTGCAATTTGCACAGAGGTTTCATATCTAGTCTTTCCTGAAATTCTTGAAACAGATGAAACCACATTTCTTATTTTATTTTCAATTTCCTTAGATACTGAATTGTCTCCACCAACTAAATAAACTTCTGATGCATCTTTAATTATATTCATTACATCTTCGTTTAAAGTCTTTCCGTCAGTAAATAGCAGATTTGCATTTTTCATCTTTGCAACTCCTGCAATTGAAAGGGCATCTGGGAATAAAACACCATTTGCCAAGAACACTATGTCCTTTGAGCTGTCTTCTTCTGCAACTTTAACTGCAGTGTCATATCTACTCTTTCCCTTTAAATATTTAACTTCAATTCCCTTTGAACTTAGTGTATCTACATAGGATGCTGGCAAATTATTTCCACCTACAAGATAAACAGTTGAAATCGTTCCGGTGTTTATTCTATTTGCAATTTCTCCAGTAACTCTTCCTGGGTCGCTTAATAGTAGATGGGCATTTAAATTACCTGCAAGGATTGACGCTGCAATACTGTCAGGGAATGAATGCCCATTTGAAATTACTGCAATATCTGAATCCACATTTGCATTTTTATTTATTAATGCTGAAGTTTCAAATCTTGAAGTTCCAGAAATTCTCTTTACAGTTGAGTATGGGAATGTGTACAGCTCTTTCATAAGTTCAACTACTTCAATGCCGTAGTTTTTACTTGGAGCCCATCTTCCACCTAAGTCTTCCACCATTGGAGCCTTGCCGCAAATTGTATCAAAATGTCTTGGGTCCGGTGTGTCAGTCTTAGGATAGCCATTTGCTCCAGCGTAAAGCGCCAAGTGATCAACCTGTGCTGTAATTCCTTCTTCCCATGATTTAAATCTAGTATGGGCTGATGCGTCTTTGTCTCCGCCTCCCGCTGTTGTCTTAAGTCCACATGGGTTGAAGTAGGACGCGTCTAGTACTCCACCAAATCTTAAAAAGTTTGTCTCTTTTGCGGATTGGGTGTAGGTTACTGCAGGATCCACGCCTCTCTTTACTGAAACTGAATAGTATAGTGGAGCCAAGTCTATAAACAATTGGTTTGCATTTCTTGATTTTGCCCACAGTTTCATTTCGTGAACTGTAGTTGTGGATTTACCTAGTATAGGTGTTGCAGATTCCGCTGCAAATGATTTTGAACTAAGTGGTATCAAGAAAGATACACAAAGTAAAATCGCGATTAATTTTCTAAAATATTTATTTTTCATTTCATCCTCCCTTACAGATATAATAATCTATTGCAATAAGGATTGCAAAGGTATTGACAAAAAAATTTTGAATTGGTAAAATAAAAATAACAAATGAACAGTTGTTCATATATTCAAAGGAGGTTCGATGGATAATAAAGATAATATAGAAAGGGCGAAGGAGTCTCTCCCAATAGAAGAAGATATTTATGACCTGGCGGACTTTTACAAGATGTTCTCCGACTCCACAAGGTTAAAAATACTTTTAACCCTTGGTAAGGGCGAGCTATGTGTCTCTGATCTTTCAAATGTACTTGATATGGGACAATCTGCCATTAGTCATCAACTAAGGCTTTTAAAACATGCGAGGCTTGTTAGAAATAGAAGAGAAGGAAAGGTCATCTACTATAGCTTAGATGACGAACATATAAGTGAAATTATAACTAGTGGTCTTGACCACATTATGGAGTAGATTATGGAAATAAAATTAGATGGATTAAAATGTGCCAACTGCGGCGCGAAAATTGAAAGGGAGATACAAAATCTTCCAAATGTAAAATTTGCAAATGTAAATGTAATAGATAGCACTTTGAATTTGGAAACGGAAGATGGAAA
The DNA here is from genome assembly GCF_928097925.1 of Mediannikoviicoccus vaginalis. Classification (GTDB taxonomy): domain Bacteria; phylum Bacillota; class Clostridia; order Tissierellales; family Peptoniphilaceae; genus Mediannikoviicoccus; species Mediannikoviicoccus vaginalis. Next base: position 1,116,536 of record NZ_CAKMRI010000001.1, on the reverse strand, counting down.
CTATGAACAGACCCTTAAAGATTGTAAGGAGATAGTGGATAGGATTGAACCGGGAACTGGATTTAGAGTTGTGGATGAAATAGAAGAAGATGAAGAGGAAGAGGAAGAGCCACAGTCAAAGAAAAAATTAATCACCATGGCAATTTCTGCAGTGCTAATGGCGGTGGCTTATTTAATAAAGGACAAGAACAATACCCTTAACATTGCACTTGAACTTATAGCATATCTTGTTGTGGGCTTTCCAATTCTAAAAACAGCCTTTATAAATATAACAAAGGGACAGATTTTTGATGAAAACTTTTTAATGACCATTGCCACCCTAGGTGCCATTGTCATTGGGCAAAGGGAAGAGGGAGTCATGGTAATGTTACTTTATACCCTTGGAGAATATTTACAAGACAAGGCGGTGGACAGCTCCACCAAGTCAATTAAAAACTTGGTTAAGATGAAACCCGAGTCTGCCAATTTAGTTGTAGATGGAAAGACTGAAGTTGTAAAGCCTGAAGTTTTAAAACTTGGAGACATTATAAGAATACTTCCTGGAGAAAAAATTCCTGTGGATTCAGTGGTTGTAAAAGGAGAGACTTCCCTAGACACATCTTCAATAACAGGGGAGTCAATGCCTGTAAATGTTTCTGTAGGTGATGAAATAATTTCTGGATCCATTAACAACGAAGGTGTTATTGAGGCAAAGGTACAAAAGGAATACAAGGACTCAACGGTAAGTCAAGTACTGGACCTTGTGAAGAATGCATCCAAGAAGAAGTCAGAAACGGAAAATTTCATTACGGTGTTTGCCCGTTACTACACACCGATTGTAGTTATAGCGGCAATTGTAATTGCAATCTTCCCTCCAATTGTATTAAATCAGGAATTTAAAAAGTGGATATACACAGCACTGACCTTTTTAGTAATCTCATGTCCATGCGCCATGATAATATCAATTCCACTGGCATACTTTGCATCAATTGGTGTAAGCTCCAAACATGGCATCTTAGTTAAGGGCTCAAACTATGTAGAGTCCATGTCTAAGGTTGATACAATCATAATGGACAAGACTGGAACAATAACAGAAGGTTCATTTAAAGTTACAAATGTGGTGGCAAAGTCCTGCACCGAGGAAGAACTTTTATCCATAGTTAAAAAGATGGAGGAACATTCAAACCACCCAATAGCTCAGTCCATAAGAGACTACTACAAAGATGAAGTTAATCTAGATATAAAAAATATTAAAGACATTCCTGGAAAGGGCCTTAGTGGAGAACTTCAAGGAGAAGAAATTCTTTTAGGAAATAGCAAGTTGTTAAAAGAAAATAAAATTTTAGTTGAAGAAGTGGAAAGCTCAGGCACAATGATATATGTTGCTAAAAATGGAGAATTTTTAGGACATATTGAAATTGCAGACAGCATAAAGAAGGACGCCAAAGACGCTATTAAAGAACTTAAGGAGCAGGGCATAAAAAAACTTATTATGCTAACAGGAGACAGAGAGTTTGCTGCAAAGGAAGTTGCAGGAAAGCTTTCCCTTGATGAATATAGGGCAGGTCTCTTACCACAGGACAAGGTTAAGTCCTTTAACGAAATCAAAGAGAGTGCAGAAGGAAGAGTTGCCTTTGTAGGAGACGGAGTTAACGACGCTCCAGTGCTTAGGATTTCAGATGTGGGAATTGTAATGGGAGAACTTGGAAGTGACGCGGCAATTGAGTCGGGAGACGTTACCTTAATGGGAAGTGAACTTAAAAAACTTTCCCTATTCCACAGAATTTCCAAGAAGACAAAACTCATTTCAATGGAAAATATCGTATTTGCCCTGGGAGTTAAATTTATTGTAATGATACTTGGAGTAATGGGCCATGCCAATATGTGGGCAGCTGTATTTGCAGACGTTGGAGTGTCAATAATAGCAGTGTTTAACTCATTAAGGATTATGTTTATAAAGAAAAACTGATAAAAGAATAAAGTAATAGACCCTGATGTTTTGCAGGGTCTATTTTTGTATAAGAAAACCCCCAGTTAGACTGGGGGTTCAGTATAGCTTTAGCGATGATAACCAAACAAAAATACCTCAATGATATAATAAAATTGCGGTCTGCCAACTGCAAAATAAAAAATCAAGGAGGTATTGAATGACATAGTTAAATGACACTCATAGTTTATCACATACTAAATGGAATTGTAAATATCATGTAGTATTTGCACCAAAATATAGAAGAAAAGAATTTTATGGATCAAAAAGACTAGAAATAGGAGCAATATTAAGAGAATTATGTAGTTGGAAAGAAGTAAATATCATAGAAGCGGAAGTTTGTCCCGATCACATTCATATGTTATTGGAGATACCACCAAAAATATCAGTATCAAGCTTCATGGGTTTTTTGAAAGGTAAAAGTAGCATAATGATATATGAAAGGTGGGGGAATTTAAAGTACAAATATAGGGGAAGACAATTTTGGTGTAGAGGATATTATGTAGATACAGCAGGAAAGAATGCAAAGAAAATAGAAGAATATATAAGAAATCAACTTAAGACAGACCAATTAAGCGAGCAGTTAACATTTGATGTAGTTGACCCTTTTAAAGGGTAGCAAGTAAAGTTTGCAAGTGGCAGATCGACCAACGCCTTTGAGGCGTGGCTTGTAATACAGGCCCTTTGGGCCGCATGTGAAAAACCCCCGGCTATGCCGGGGGATGATTATTTAATCTTGATCTTTGAGCATTTTAACTGCCTTAAATAAGTTTATTCTATTTCCATAATTCAAAGTACCAAGTCTATAGATTCTGATTGACAGGTAGGCAAATATTATTATAGATAATATTAACAGTCCTAGAGAAATCACAAAATCCATAACAGGAATACTTATTAAATTGTATCTTGTAAAAAATGCTATAGGACTTGAGAAAGGTATTAATGATATAACCCTCAATATTGTAGAATCAGGTTTTGACATTGAAGAACTTGTCAAAATGAATGACACTATGATTATGACAGAGATAGGACCTACAGCATTTGCAACCTCTTCCACCTTTGAAACAAGTGCTCCAAGGGATGCGAAGATAAAGAGATATAGTAAAAGACCAAGTAAATAGTAGACTAAGAATACTATGATGGACTTTGGATTTAGTGAAGCTGTAATCATATCTAAAAGCTCTGGAGGGTAGAAGGATTTGTTTAACTTATATCCGATGAACATGGCAAGGATTATAAGTAACATTTGAGCTAAGGCCAATACAGCCGTAGCAAATACCTTTCCCACAATTAGTCCAGTGGGCTTTGTAGTAGTTATAAGTATCTCCATGGTTCTATCGGACTTTTCCCTAGCAACTAAAGTTGCAACTTGGTTTCCAAATAGTATAACAGTCATATACATTATGAACATTCCAATATATCCTGTTAAGAATCCAGTGCTGGCATTTTTACCTAAAGAGATGGGATTGATTTCTAGTTTTATATTTGATACCTCATCATATTCCCCTTGCCCTATGTTTAGTTCTTCAAGCTTTTTGCTTTTTAAATAGCTTTCACCCTGTTCCATAAGAACTTTACTGGAGTCATCAACTCCTAGGCCCTGGTTTTTATAATAACCATCTACAGAACTTTCTCCTTTAAATAAAAATCCCGATTCGATGTCGTCGTTGCTAATGGCTTTTTTCATTGAGTCTAAATCTTCGAATTCAACGGCGTCAAATCCATTAATTGATGTTTTGACAAAGTTTTTATCCACATTTTCGTCATTTATCATATATCCAATTTTAGTTTTAGAAGTATTAATCGAATCTTTGTCCTCGGAGGATTTTACTGAAGAAACTATTCTTGGAATAAATGGAGTTGCAAAAGCAAGAAGTACAAAGATAAGAGTAGTTATTATTATAGTTTTTTGTTTTAATCTGTTTTTTAATTCAAATGAAAATATAGTAAAAGTATCTCTCATTATTCGTCCTTTCCTAAACTATCTTTTTTATCCAAGTCTATAAAAATATCTTCCAGTGAAGGAATATAGTCGGAAAAACTTTTAATTGACAGACCCTCTGTCAACAAGTTTTTTAAAAACATATCTGAATTCCCGTTTTCCAAATTAACTACAAAAGATTTTTTATCTCTATTTACATCTTGGGCCCCAGCAGCTTTTAAAATATCTTCTACATTACTTAAATCCTGTGTCAAATTTATTCTATATCTGCCTTCTCTATATCTATTTTGTAAATTATTTAAATTTTCAGAGAGAATGATTTTGCCACTTTTAATAAAAGTTACATCATCACAGAACTCTTCTACATAGGACATTTGATGACTTGAAAAAATTACGATTTTCTCCTTAGAAATCAAATCTCTAATTATATTTTTTAATACAGAAGCATTGACTGGGTCCAGTCCACTAAAGGGTTCATCAAGGATAACAATATCAGGATCATCAATAACAGCTTGAAGGATTTGTACTTTTTGTTGATTTCCCTTTGATAGTGTGTCCAGATTCTTATTAATGTATTCACTTAGTTCAACGGTTTCAAGTAAGTTTTTAGCAGAAGAACGGGCAGCTTTTTTACTCATGCCCTTAAGCTCACCGAGATACACAAGTTGATCTAAGATTGAAATCTTTCCATAAAGTCCTCTTTCCTCTGGTAAGTATCCTATTTTGTGGTCACGTCGCTTAAACTTCTTGCCATCTAACAAAATTTCCCCACTGTCAGGTTTAAAAACATTCATTAAAGTTCTGATAGTAGTTGTTTTTCCTGCGCCATTTCTTCCTAAGAAGCCCATTGCCCTTCCGCTTTCCACATCAAAGCTAACATTGTGTAGAATTTCTTTTTCGGAGAAGGACTTACAAATATTATTTAGTTCTAGTCTCATATTACCTCCCATCTAAAATATTCAAAAGAGAATTTTTAAAACTTTCGTCGTCTTCCCTTGTTCTCTTTTTAAATTTACTTTTATAGATATTATTTTTTCTTTCCCTTGATGCCACATGTCTTTGAAATAAAAATACATCAATATTATTTAGGTTTACAGAGTCGCCATTAAAATTTAATACATTGACCTTTTTACCAAGTACCATTGATGCAAGTCCCATGTCATTTGTGATTAAAAAATCTCCGCTTTCTATTCTATTTGCAATGTAAAAGTCCGCCTCGTCCTGTTCGCAGTCCACGATGAAGAGATTTTCTTCAGGAACTTTTAAATTGTGATTGTAGTCGGAGATAACCCTGTAGTTTATATCTCTACTATTACAAATATCTTTAATAATGGGGATAACTGGACAGCTATCCCCATCAACATAAATTATCATTATAATGTACCTTCAAATTCAATTAGGCCACTTACTATATCTTCAAGTTTCATTGCCCTTGAAGCCTTAACCATAACTAAGGTGTTAGGCGTTATAATCTCCTTTAACTTATCTAGTAATTCTTCCTTTGAGTCAAAGTGGAAACAAGTGCTCTCAGGGAAGTTTTCCTTAGCCTCGTCTGAAATATTTTTAGCTAGATTTCCAATTGTAAGAACATAGTCCAGCTGTTGTGGATCTAGCTCCTGTGCAATATCTTTGTGAAACTGGACTTCTTCGTCGCCAAGCTCCAACATATCTCCTAGGACAACAATCTTTTTGTCGTAGCCCTTTAAGCTATAAACAGTTCTTAAACAAGCTTCAAGGGATTGTGGGTTTGACTTGTAAGAGTCGTTTAAGATGTCGAAATTCTTTTGATGAATAAGCTCGTTTCTCATTCCCGTAAGCTCTATATCAGTAAGTCCCTTTGCTATGGAAGGGTAGTCCAGCTTGAAGAACTCTGCAATTACAATTGCAATACCACCGTTATACATTTGATGTTGTCCAAGCAGTGGAATTGTGTAGATGTGATTGTCTATTGTAAATGTGGTTCCAGAAGCATCTGCAATGCCAGGCTCTATTACAAAGTCACAGTCCTTGTCCGTACCATAGGTAAAGGTTCGTTCAGGAAGTTTAAACTCCTTTACTACCTTTTTTAAAACGGGATCGTCGTAGTTATATAAAAATATTCCATTTTCATCTAGACCTTCAAGGATTTCTAATTTTGCCCTTGCAATATTTTCCTTTGTCTTTAGCTGTAGCAGATGTGAGTCGCCAATATTTGTAATAATTGCGTAGTCCGGTCTGCAGATGTCAGTAAGAAGTGAAATGTCGCCGAACTTTTCAGTTCCCAGTTCTAACACAGCAACTTCTAGGTCCTCGTCCAGCTCGAAAATTGTCTTTGGTAGGCCATACTCGTTGTTAAAATTTTTCTTTGTATATTGAACTTTGTATTTTTGTTTTAAAAGTCCTGTAATAATATCCCTTGTGGTGGTTTTGCCATTGCTTCCCGTAAGTGCAACCACCTTGCACTTTAAAGATAGTCTATAACTTCTTGCAAGAGTTGTCATGGCTTTGAAACTGTCTTCCACTATGATTACTGGAAGGTCGTTTCTTGGAAGAAATCTCTTCTTCTCCCAAATTATTGCAGCAGCTCCCTTGTCAAGGGCGTCGAAGGCAAAGTCGTGGCCATCGAACTTCTCTCCAACAATAGGGATGTAGAGATTGCCCTCTTCAACGGTTCTACTGTCGGTGGAAACTCCCTTAATAACTATGTCACCATGTGAGATGTTATAAAGTTCTCCATCACACATTCTTGCAATATCTAAAAGTTTTCTTTCAATCATTATATTAACCTTATAAGTTCCTTATCCTTATTGTACCTTTCTATTCCATAATCAATTAATTTTTCTAAAAGCTGTGGAAACTCTGTTCCGTCAGTGACCTTCCAAAGCATGGTGCTCATGGAGTGGTTGGTCATGCCAGGGGCAGTGTTAATTTCATTTACAAGCATCTTCCTGTCGCTGTCACGTAAAAATATGTCTACCCTTGCAAAGCCAGAACAGTTGCAAAGTTTATAAACTTTCTTTGCCAGTTCCTGTACTTTTTCAGTTTCTCCATCTTCCAGTTCAAATGGAACTATGTGAATGGTTCTGTCGTCAAAGTACTTGCTTTCATAATTATAAAATTCTTGTTGCACTCTTGAAACTCCTGGAAGGGATGCTATTGGATTTTCGTTTCCAATTACGGAGACTTGAAGCTCGTCACCTACCACAGCTTCCTCCAATAAAATTTTATTATCAAACTTTAGTGCTTCCAAGACTGCATCTTCTAATTCGCCTTCATTATGAACCTTTGTAATTCCGATGGAAGAACCGGAGTTACATGGCTTTACAAACATAGGAAGACCAAGATATTCTATAATTTCATCTTTATTTTTAAGGTCAGCTTTATAGGAAAGATTGGTCATGACTTTAAACTTCGCTTGAGGAATTTTATTTTCTTCATAGAGTTGGTTTGAAAAGGCCTTGTCCATGCAGATTGCAGAAGCCACAACAGAGTTCCCTACATATGGCTCGTCAATTATTTCTAAAAAGCCCTGCAATTCTCCATTCTCTCCATAGGTTCCATGGACTATTGGAAAGAATACATTTTCTTCGCCTTCCTTGTAGTCCTCTTGTAAAAACTTTGCTATGGAAGAAGACACAGTGCCAGTACCTTCAAGTTTAAGTTCGTTATAGTCCTTTATAATCTCCTTACACTCTCCATATGAAATAAAGCGACCCTTTTTATCTATGTAAAGAGGAAACACCTTGAATTTTTTTCTATCAAGTCCATTAATTACATTTTGCGCAGAAAGTATGGATACTTCGTGCTCTACGGATATTCCACCGTAAATTACAAATATATTTTTCAAATTTTTATCTCCTATCACCTTGAATAGCTTTATAATACTATAATTTTGATGTCTTTTCAATTTAAGTATATTATAATAGAGGGTAAGGGTAAACAATTACCGAAAAAAATTTAAGGAGATAAGGTTGAAAGATAATAAAATTTTAGAAACCACAAAGCAACTTATAAAATATAAAACAGGTAAAGATGTAAATGAAGTTAGCACAGTTGAAAAATATGACGGACTATCACTGGCGATTATGTCCGATATAAATGACGATTGGATTAAAACTACAAAAGAAGATAAGTATAAGAGAAAGGCCTATTACTTTTCTGCGGAATTTTTAATAGGAAGATCCTTAGGAAACAATATATTAAACTATGGCATATACAATGAAGTAAAAGAAGCTTTAGATGACTTAAACGTATCCATTGGCGCCGTAGAAGATGTGGAAGAAGATCCGGCACTTGGTAATGGTGGCCTTGGAAGACTTGCTGCATGCTTTATGGAGTCTGCCGCAACGGAAGACCTACCACTGGAAGGCTATGGTGTTAGATATTCACAAGGGCTTTTCAAACAGTCCTTCAAAGGTGGATTCCAAATGGAAGAGGGAGACGACTGGACATCCCTTGGAGACAATTGGTCCATTAGACGACAAGCGGATACTAAGATAGTTAAGTTTAAAGACCAAATGGTATATGCTGTTCCATATGACAGCCCTGTAATAGGTTATAGATCGGGCAGAGTAAATACACTTAGACTATGGCAAGCGGAAGCCGTTGATGGATTTAACTTTATGAAGTTTAACAACTTCCAATATGACGATTCAATGTCACAAAAGAATAGAGCAGAAGATATAACTAGGGTTCTATATCCAAACGACTCACAAAAAGCAGGAAAGATATTAAGAATAAAACAACAATACTTTTTCGTGTCTGCTTCAATTCAAGACATGGTAGCAAGATATAAAAAGAATTTCCCACTGGACATAAAGTTCAAGGACTTTTCAAAGTATCATGTTATTCAATTAAACGACACTCACCCAGTTATGGCAATTCCAGAACTGATGAGAGTGTTAATGGATGAAAACTTTTTATCATGGGACGACGCATGGAAGATTACGAGCGAGGTGTTTGCGTTTACAAACCACACCATCTTGGAAGAAGCCATGGAAAAGTGGTCAGAAGACATACTTGATACTACAAATCCAAGATGCCTTGAAATCATAAAGGAAATAGATAGAAGATTTAGACTTGAATTACAAGCAAAAAATTATGATGATGAAAAAATAGAGTACCTCGCAATATGTTCTGACGGAGTTGTGAAGATGGCAAACCTTGCAATCCACACTTCAATAAAAGTAAATGGCGTTGCAAGACTTCACACAGAAATTTTGAAACATGAAACATTAAGGGACTTCTATGAACTATATCCAAACAAGTTCTTAAATAAGACAAATGGAATAACACCAAGAAGATGGTTATTATACTCTAACCCTGAGCTTTCCGATTATATTACAGAATTATTTGGTGACGACTCATGGACAAAGGACCTATCAAAGCTAAAAGAACTTGAAAAATATCTTGATGACGACAAAGTGCTAGATAGACTTTGGGATATAAAACAAAATAATAAAAAGAAACTTGCGAAGTATATAAAGATAAACGAGGGAATTGACATTGACCCTGATTCAATATTCGACATTCAAGTTAAGAGAATTCACGAGTATAAGAGACAGCTTTTAAATGCCCTTCACATCGTTTATCTATATCACACAATTAAAGAAAATCCTGAAATTGATATGCCAAAGAGAACATTTATCTTTGGAGGAAAGGCGGCTCCAGGATATTTTAGAGCAAAGTCTATAATAAAATTCATAAACGAAGTTGCAAAGCTTGTTAACAACGATCCTGTTGTATCTGAAAAGATAAAGGTTGTATTCGTAGAAAACTTTAGAGTTACCTATGGAGAAAAGATCTATCCTGCATGTGATGTGTCTGAACAAATATCAACAGCAGGAAAAGAAGCTTCTGGAACAGGCAATATGAAGTTTATGCTTAACGGAGCCTTAACCCTTGGGACCTATGACGGTGCAAATATCGAAATATTCCAAGAGGCGGGAGTTGAAAACAACTTCCAATTCGGAGCAACCGTTGAAGAGCTTAGAGACATTGCAGAGGATTATAACCCAAGGAAGCTTTATGAAGAAGATCCAATTATAAAGAGAACAGTGGACACACTTTTATCTGACGAGATAAATGACAATGGATCATATATGTTCTTGGAAATTTATAATGCCCTAGTAAATGAAAAAGATCCACACGCGGACAACTACTATGTACTTTATGACTTCCACGAATATAGAAAGGCTCATGAGAGAATTAACGAAGCATATAAAGACAAGAGAGATTGGGCGAGAAAGAGTTTGAAAAATATTGCAAACGCAGGAAAATTCTCCTCCGACAGAACCATTAGAGAGTATGCTCAAGAAATTTGGAACATATAGAAGAGAGTAGAAATGACAAGTAGTATTTTTAATAGAAAGCATGACGAGAAGGAACAGATTGAGGCATGGAAGAAGACCATTCGAATCTACTTCAACGGCAATGTGGAATACAATAAAAAGCTAGATTTTTTAAAAAAGGAAATAGAGCATGACGAGGATATAAAAAATATTCTTGCTGCATTTGACAACAAGTACAAAATGTCAGACCTGGAAGAGCTATGGGACGACATAATGCTCACTGCATTTTGTGAAGAGGAGAAGATGGTTTTCGTCTATGACGGAAATGGTAAGTTCACAGAAGACAGAAAAATTTCACTAGCCAATTATCCAAAAGACTTAAAGCTTGGATACCCAAGAAAGTTTTGGATGAAAAAATGTGATGAGGTACAAGATAATTCTACAAATGCACTTCCAAATGCATTAAAGGACAGCTTGGTGGACATAGTTTCCACCAAGCAGGGCTATACCGTAATTAGGATTATGCACGAAGAAGTTGACTGGTCCTTAGATAGCTCCATGGATGTGTTAGGACAGATGGTCCAAAATGCTCACTCTGGAAAGTTTGGCATAACATGGTAGAAGGTTACAATAAATCAACGAATAATAAATGCACTGAATATAGTGCTATAATATTAACGAGGTGATTTTATGTACTGCCCAGAATGTGGCCAAAAAATTCCTGAAAATTCAAAATTCTGTCCCATGTGTGGACTTAATATAAACGAATTTTATAAAGATAAATATTCAGATAGAGAAAAAGACGAGATAATTTTAAAAGAAGAAGTAAAACCAGAGACTAAAGAAGAAAAGGCCAGAAGGTTTGAAGAGATTTTAAGAAATGCTGGAAACTTTCAAAGAAATGAAGAAGAAGTGGAAAGCTTTGAAATTTTAAATAAAGACGACTTCAATGGGGAAGATAAAAAAGTTTCTGAAGAAAAAGTTATTGAAACGGACCCCTTAGATGAAGTAAAAAGCGAAAAAGTATTTGATGAAGTGGATGAAAAAACTTCTGACGTTGTTGAAGATAAAAAAGTTTCTGAAGAAGAAATTGCGGAAGAGACAGAAGAAGTTATAGAAGAAGAGGAAGACAGTCAAAGAACTTGGGAGGAAGAAAGTCTTAACAGGGCAAAGGAATATATGCATAGCCCCGATGACAACTCTCCAGTGGATTTGAAAGCGACCTTTGCAGAAATAAATTTCAAGACCATGAAAACTGTCTTTAATCCACTAAGAAGCTTTATGAAACTTCTTGCAACGCCGGGAGGCTTTTACAAAGACTTCTTTATAATACTTTCAACACTATTCATCTTAGTGACTAATACGGAAGTAATAAGAAAATCAAGTCCAACCCAAACCCTAAGTGTAAATAGATTTTTAATAACCATAGTGGTATCTGTATTTGCACTGGGCATGATAATATTAAAACCATACTTAATCATGACATTTAATAAATGGAATTTGATTAAAGAGGTTAAAGATCAAGAGAAATATTCTAAAATCATTACCTTTGCCGTTATCAATAGCGTAATGAGGTTATTATTTTATATCTTAGTGGACTTTGTTCCAGGAGTTGGCATCATACTTGGCTATGGAATAAAAGGCAAGTCCCTTCTCTTCTTTATTATATTTATGGTTTTAGAAAGTTTAATATTACAGGGAATTTTAATGGACAAGTGGAAAAACAAGAGGGATTTAAAAAATCTTGCACTTTCAACTGCCGTTGTCCTTGGAGTTGAACTGTTGAGCATTATTATATTTAGACCAATTGTAACCATGATGATATCTAAATTGTAGGTGAATTTATGATTTATACAATCAGCTTAAACCCGTCCATGGACTTTATAATCGAAGTTGATGGACTTGAGAAAGATCACAAAAATAGAATGACGACAGAACTTCGTGTGCCAGGTGGAAGGGCCATAAATGTGGCAAGGGTACTTAGACGAATGGGTATGCCCTCAGTTGCCACAGGCTTTCTTGGTGGACACACTGGAGAATTTATAAAAGAGTGGCTCAACATGGAAGGCATCCAAACTTCCTTTATAGAAATTGACGACGAGACCAGAATCAATATTAAAGTCTACAATCAAAATGTTGTTATAAATGGAAAGGGACCAAATATTTCCTTTAATGAACAGACGGAGTTACTTTATTTTATTTCTAGAATTCAAGAAGGGGACACTGTAATATTAATGGGAAGCCTTCCACCAAATGTGGATAAGGACATTCTAGATAGAATAATTTCAATATGTAAGGCGAATAAGGCAGAGTTTATAGTTGATGCCTATCCAAGTCAGTTGAAGGAATTTATTAAACGTGGCCCTCTTATGATAAAGCCAAATATTTCCGATGTGGAAGAGATTTTTAATACAAAGATTGAAGACGAAGAAAGTCTTATTAAATATGGACAAGAACTACTTAAAATGGGAGCAAAGCATGCAATAATTTCCCTTGGCAAAGACGGAGCCTATCTTTTTAGTGGCGACTGCGTCTACAGAGGCGAAGGGGTAAAGGGTGACGAAGTAAAGACTGAAGGCGTTAGGGACTCTATGATTGCAGGCTTTATTGCCACATATATAAGAACTGCGGACTTGGAAGAGTCTTTCAAGATTGCCATGTCCTGTGCCACCGCAACTGCCTTTAGCAAAGACTTGGCAAGGAGAGAGGACATAGACAAATTAGCAAAAGAAATTGTAGTTCATAAAAGATGTTAACTTTACCTGAGGTGCAAAATTGTAGTATCATTAGTATAATAAGATTAGGTGGTTTATATGAATTTAAAAAAATCCAGTAAATTTGCAATAGGAATTGCAGCAATTATATTTATAATTATCATTGCCATAATCTCATCCTATGCGGTAAACAAGTCAGGTATAAAAAAGCTTGAAGAAGAGGCTATGAGTTATGTAAACGATGAAGACTTTGGTCCAGCTTCTACCATATACTCTAGACTCTACACAAAGACAGGCGACAAGAAATATCAAAAAGAGAGAGAAGAGACAACAAAGCTAAAGTCAGAGTCAAAAATATATCATCAAGGTGAAACAAAACTTGAAGAAGGGGACTACCTTTCTGCCATAAAAATCCTTGTGAGAATAGATAGACAGGACTCTAGATATTATGAAAAGGCCAACGGAAAATTAAAAGAGGCGGAAGATAATATTATTTCAGAAGTGAACAAGGCCATTGAAGATGACAATGTGTACTTTGCATCGTCAATATTAAAAGACTATGTAAAGGTGGTTGGTGACTCTGAAAAGGCAAATGAACTTCTTTCTAAAGTGAACTTACAAGCCCCTGACGAAGATACAGATGAAGAAAATGGCAACACAAATATAAATTCTTCAAATGTTGAAACCGAAGAACTTCCTGAAAGCCCAAAGAACTGGGTTGGGAAGACAGTGGAGATAAAGGCACAAAGATCAAACTTAAGGGCAGAGCCAGACCTTAATGGAAGAGTTGTTGGCCTTGCAATTAAGGGAGATGTAATAAAAATAAAGAAAATAAAAAATGATGGAAATAGAATCTGGTGCTATGGAACAATTACCAAGTCAAAGGACGGTAAGCAAGTGGAAGCATGGATTTCTGGAAAATTATTACAATAAAAAATAAAAATACCCTAGCCTAGGCCGGGGTATTTTTTATATGAAAGGAGGTGTGGGTATGGATTATTCTCCCCAAAATTCCTTTGCGATTTTTTGTCCTTGGTCAATCTTAGCCCATTGTTCTTCAATAGTAAGTTCATTACCTTCGTCACATGAAGCAAAGCCACATTGATGTGAAAGATAAAGTCTATCCTTGTCTATTATTGACGCTGCCTTTTCCAATAGATTTAAAACTCTTTCTTCATCGTCAAGGGTATTTGTCTTACTTGATAATAGACCTAGAACTATTTCACAGTCTTTGTTCTTGAAAACTTTCAGTGCATCTATTGAACCTGCTCTGTCGTCGTCCCATTCAAGATAAAATCTGTCATAGTTTTGCTTTTCCAAGAATAGATGGGCAATTGATTCATAAGTTCCGTCACTGGCAGATCTTGATTCATAATTTCCTCTACAGTTGTGGGTGTAAACTTTTAGTCCAAGCTCGTGACCATATGCAATAACGTCGTTGTTTAAGTCGATAAATTCATATGCCAAGTCTTCGCCTGGTTTTTCAGTATTTTCTGAAATTGGTGCATTGTTATTGTCATCGGAGAAAATTTCCCATAAGCAGTCGTCAAATTGAACTATTTCTCCACCGACTTCCTTAAATTCTTTCAAGAAGTCCTTATAAGACTGTTTCAAATCTTCTTTAAATTCTTCTACCTTTCCGTCGTAGTATCCGCCATTTAAATTACCAAATAGGGCTTGCTCGCCAAACACATGAGATGGTGAAGGGATACATTGTTTTACAGTTGCATCTCCAGCAAGTTCTTTTAATCTTTTGAAGTGATCTATAAATGGATGGTTCTTTCCATTTAACTTGTCGGTGATTTTTATTCCAATATCTTTTCTTGTTTCATAAACTCCAGTGTTACCCTTGTCTCTAAATAGATAGCCGGACTGTGCCAGACGCCTTTCAACACCATGAAGACCCCACACAAAGTCAAGATGCCATAGGGATTTTGAAAATTCTCCATCTGTTATTTCAACAAGGCCATGTTTCTGTTGTTCTTCAACTACCTTTGCAATAGCTCTGTCCTCTTCTTCCTTATAACCTTCAATTTCATCGTAGAATGGATATTTTATATCATCCCTCTTCTTAATTTCTTCCTTGAACTTTAAAAGTTCCTCTTCTCTTAGTAATGATCCTACTGTTAAAAATCTTTTGCTCATAATTAGCTCCTTTATAAAAAATATTTAGAAATAAAAGGTTGAGGGCAAAATTTATATAAAAAAAACTTCATCCTTAAAAAGGACGAAGTTACTCGCGTTACCACCTTAATTTTATATTAATCTCACAATTAATAACTCTTCAGGTACAATCATACCCTATCGCTGTAACGTGCGCACACGGATTGTCTTAAAAATTCGGACAACCAACTTAGAGGCCATTTTCAGTTTCCTATTACTCAACTACTTTCACCATACGTAGTCTCTCTGTAGAGCTTTTCAAAAACCTACTTTTCTCATCAACGTTTTTATTTCTAAATTCATTATAGGGGCTGTTTTTATTTTTGTCAACAAAAATTTTAAAAAAATTTTTTTCAAAAAATTCAAAAATATTTTTTCATTTCATAAACGTTTCATAAAACTCCTGTAAGATATGTTTGTAATCAAAAATGAATTACAAAAATTTACTTACGAGATTTAATGCGGAGGAGCAAAATGAAGAAGAATTTATTAAAAAAAGCAGCGCTACTACTTGCAGTAACTTTAACTATGACTGCAATGGGATGCCAAAGAAGAGGAAATACAAATGAAAGTGCAGCAGGGGAAGCTATTGACCCAGGTAAAGCAGGAATGTCCACAGACCAAAAGGGACAAAACGAAACTTTTAAACCAGCGGACTATGGAATTGAAGCAAAGGACGAATATGTTTATGAATTTTTAGGACTTAAGTTCAAACTTCCAGAAAATATTAAAACAGAAATTAAAAACAAAAACTTAAATATGTCCGACGACCAAAGCCCAATAGACAAAGAATTAAGATATGCGATGTTAACTTTTAGCAAGATGACTGAAGAGCAAAAAAATGCTGAAGTTAATAAGATGGGTGACGAATTTGAAAAATGGCAAGAAGAACTTGAAAGAGTTGCTACCATAGGAATGTTTGAAAAGGGAATGTCTGAAGAAGAAATTTCTAAAATCACAGGATGTGACAGCCATAAAAAAATCGGTGAATCATCAGATGGCAAATACGAATACTATTTAAGTGTTAAAGAGGGAAGCGAATTTGCTAAGGAATTTGAAAACACAGAAATTGAAATCATAGAAAAGAAAGAAAGACCGGAAAATGGTTTTGTACTACAAGAAAAAACTGACTTAGAAGGAACAGAAGCATTTGGTTCTAGTTCTGTTGAAGACATTAGTAGCGTAGTTACAAAGGATATTAACGGAAAAGAATTTTCAAAGAAAGACTACGAAAACTACGACCTTACAATGGTTAATGTGTTTGCAACATGGTGTACAGCTTGTATAAAAGAAATTCCTGATCTAGTGGAACTTCAAAAAGAAATGAAGGACAAGGGCGTTAATGTAGTGGGAATTGTTACAGACACTATGGATGACGGTGGTGAAAACAAAGACGCCATTGCAAAGGCAAAGACAATCCAAGAAAAGACAAAGGTAAATTATCCATTCCTAATGCCAGACAAGACTAACTTTAATGGAAGATTAAATGGAATCCAAGCACTACCAGAAACTTTCTTCATTGATAAAAATGGAAAGATTGTTGGAGAAACCTATTCAGGTTCACACGACTTAAAAGCTTGGAAAGAAATTGTAGAAAAAGAATTAGAAAATTTAAATAAATAAATATGAAAGAAAAAATTTTAAAGAGCCGAGTTACAAGCTTTGCTATTCTAGCCGTTGGTGCATGTATGATTTACTATGGTTACAGCACTGGAGAAGCGAAGGTTGTATTAGAAAAGGCCATAAGAATATGTATGGAGTGTATTGGAATTGGATAAATTAAATAGAGGTAAGAAAAATAAATATAAAATACACGACTCTATAAGACATATTTTTCAGTCATGTTGGTTTTTAATAACCAACTCCTACTTCGAAGGATATAAAACCGGAAAAATTTACGGTGGGAATTTAAAGAAGATTTGCGTTCCAGGCATGAATTGTTATTCATGCCCTGGGGCCAAAGGCTCCTGTCCCATAGGGTCGCTACAAGCAGTAATAGGAAATTCGAATTTTAAATTTAGTTACTACATAGTTGGATTTCTATTTTTTATAGGAGCACTAGTTGGAAGATTTGTATGTGGATGGCTATGTCCTTTTGGACTTGTACAAGACCTTTTATACAAAATTCCATTTTTCAAAAAGATAAAAACATTTAAGTACGACAAGCACTTAAGAAAATTAAAATATGTAATCTTACTTGTCTTTGTAATATTATTACCTTTGTTTTTGGTCGATGTTTTAGGACAGGGGTCGCCATTTTTCTGTAAACTAATCTGTCCTGTGGGAATGCTTGAAGGTGGAATCCCACTTGTGTTAAAGAACAAGACAATGAGGAGTGCAATCGGATTTTTATACTATTGGAAGGCTACAATCTTAATCATAACAATATTACTTTCAATTATGATTTACAGACCCTTCTGCAAGTACATTTGCCCACTTGGAGCAATTTACTCAGTATTTAATCCCATTTCAGTGTTCAGATATAATGTGGACAAAGACAAATGTATTAATTGTGGCAAGTGCAAAAGAGTTTGCCAAATGAATGTGGATCCAGTGAAAAATTGCAATCACTTAGAATGTATTCGATGTGCAAGATGTAAAAACGCATGTCCAGTACAAGCTATCAACTATAAATTCAAAAATTAAAGGAGTTTACAGTGTTTAAAAATGCTTTAAGATATGTTACGAGAAAAAAGAATCGTACAATTATCGTCTTTATAATCTTAACAATTGTGCTTTCATGTCTATACTCTAGTTTAAGTGTGTTGAAGTCCAGTGGGAAGATGGAAGAGTCCCTTTATAAAACTTCCAACTCCTCACTGGCGCTCACACGAAAGGACAATGGACATTTTGAAGCAAATAAGTTTAAAGACATTGAAAAAATAAAGGAAATTGACGAAGTGGTGTACCAATACTTCGGCCTTGCAGTGCCAAATGGGGCAAAGGTTGTGGAAGGTGAACAAAAAGTTCAAAGGGAAGACCTACCAAGTGAGTTTAAAAACATAATGGCAGTGGAGGGAGCTACTAGTACAAAGAGAAATGTACTTTTTAGCAGTGGCGTGTTCACCATTAAAGAGGGACGTCACATCGAAAAGGGTGACGTTAACAAAGTGTTAGTACACGAAGAGTTTGCCAAGAAGAATAATTTGAAACTCCATGATAAAATAGGTCTAGAATTTGTTGAACTTGGAAAAGTTGATTCAAATAAAGAAGAGCAATTTGAAATCGTTGGAATATTTTCTGGAAAGAAACAGGAAATGTACACTGGAATGTCTTCCGACTTTAGCGAAAACAATATTTTTGTTGACTATGAGGGAGCTCAAAGTGCCATAGGAAGAAGTGGCGACAGTAAAATTGTAAATAAAGTTTCCCTATTTTCAGAAACTGCGGACAAGATGGAATCTGCAATGGATAAAATAAAAGAAATTGACGTGACATGGGAAGATTATAATTTAGAAAAGGACTCAAATGCCTTTGAAGAAGCCCTAGAGTCCGTAACGGGAATAAAACATATTATAAAGATAATGACCTATGCCATAATGATTGGTGGGGTTGTGGTACTTTCTCTAATACTAATACTTTGGTTAAGGGAGAGGATCTATGAAATAGGAATACTTTTATCCATCGGTGTAAGCAAGGCGAAAATAGTAGGACAGTTTATACTGGAACTTTTATTTATCTCAATACCTGCAACGGTTTTTTCACTGCTATTTGGTAACATTATGTTGAGTCAAATAATCGGTGGCTTTATAAATTCAGAAGGTGCTGGTGCTGTTACAGATAGCATGCTAAAGAGTGGAAACTTTGCAGAAAGCCTTATTACTTTTTTACAAAGCTATGGGTTACTTCTAAGTATTATCATACTATCAGTTTTAATTGCATCTTTAATGATTTTAATAAAGAAACCAAAAAAAATATTATCAAAAATAAGTTAGGAGAATGGAATGGACGTATTAGAAATAAAAAATGTAACATATAGTTATGCAAATTCAAGGGAAAAAGTTTTGTCATCAGTAAATCAAAAGTTTGAACTTGGACAATTTTATGCCATAATCGGTAAGTCGGGAACGGGGAAGTCCACGCTTCTTTCACTACTGGCAGGTCTTGACAAGCCGAAGAGTGGAAAGATTTTATTTGAAGGTGAAGACATAGAAAAAAAGGGATATAGTAATCATAGAAAGAACAATATCTCCCTGGTTTTTCAAAACTATAACCTAATAGACTACCTTTCACCACTGGAAAATATAAGACTTGTAAATAGCAAGGCGTCTGAAGATATACTATTAGAGCTTGGCCTTGATAAGAGTCAAGTAAAGAGAAATGTTATGAAACTTTCCGGTGGGCAACAACAGAGGGTTGCCATAGCAAGGGCATTAGTATCAGAGGCTCCAGTAATCTTAGCCGATGAGCCTACTGGAAACTTAGATGACGGCACGGCGGGAGAAATAATCGACGTGTTAAAGAAACTTGCGAAGGAGAGAAACAAATGTGTAATAGTTGTAACTCATAGCAAGGAAGTTGCCAAGGCGGCGGATGTTGTACTAGAACTTGACAACAAAAAATTAAAAGAGATAAGAAGAAACTAGGAGGTATAGAATTGATTAAAAATGCTTTTGCATATGTAACAAGAAAGAGTTTAAAATCACTAATAATCCTTTTGGTTATCTTGGCCATGTCAACACTGAGCCTAATCAGTTTATCAATAAAAGATGCTACCGATAGAGCTTCAGAAGAGACCTTTGGAAATATTACAAATAGTTTTTCCATGGAGATAAATAGACAGGTCAACATGGGAACACCAAGAGGTGGCGGTAATGTTAAGGGCAAAGATATAAAAAAGATAGCTGAGGCAGAGGGCATAGACGACTATGTTAAGAGGATTAACAGCGTTGCAGACCTTGTGGACCACGACATTATCGAAACAGATGAAACCCGTGCAGGTATGTCTGAAGAAAGAGCAAAGAACTTCGGTAGAACAGTTATGCTAACAGGGGTTAACGACTCATCAAAGGAAACCAAATTCGTTTCTGGAGCATATAAATTAGTTGAAGGTAATCACCTAGAAGCTCAAGATAAAAATAAAATTTTGATGCATAAGGACTTGGCTGCAAAAAATAATTTAAAAATTGGAGACAAATTAAAAATAAAATCCAATCTATTTGATGCGGACAACGAAAAGGGCGCAGACGAAACTGTTGAAGTTGAAATAAAAGGGCTATTTGATGGTCACAACGAAGGTGGAGTAACTGCAGCACAGGAATTATACGAAAACACTTTAATAACAGACATCGACACAGCTGCAAAAGTCTATGGCAACACAGAAGACACAGCAGTGTACCAAGATGCCACATTCTTCGTTAAGGGCGACAAGGACCTAGACAAGGTTATAAAAAATCTTGGAAAGCTTGACATTAACTGGAGAGAGTATAACCTAATAAAGAGCTCATCAAACTATCCACTACTACAACAATCAATCTCAGGCATATACGGAATCGCAAATAAATTATTTGCAGGATCACTAATATTTGCAGGAATTGTTGTTTCATTGCTACTACTATTGTGGATGAATGCAAGAAAAAAAGAGATTGCAGTACTACTTTCCCTAGGAATTTCAAAGGCAAAGATTTTTGGACAATTTGTAATTGAATTACTATTTATTTCCATACCTGCCTTTATAGGATCATACTTCCTGGCAGACTACACAGGCAAGATGATTGGAAATAATATTTTACAAAAAGTTACCGGCGACATCGCAAAGCAAGTTGCAAAACAAGCTTCATCCAGCCAACTTGGTGGAGGAGCAGAAGTAGACGGATTTAACAAGACACTTACAAGTCTTGATGTAAATATAATGCCAAAGTCAATAGTATATGTGGTTATATTTATGTCCCTTGTGCTTTTAATTTCACTTGTAATATCATCTACAAAAATTTTAAAGAAAAATCCTAAAGATTTATTAATAGATACAAATTAAAAAGTCGGTGCATTGCACCGACCTTTTACATTTCTAAAAATTCATCCACTGCAGCCTTAACATCATCCACATCACAAAACATTGGGTCTAAATGTGTTAAGAAGTGCCAGTCATCGCTATTTTTTTCCTTATACAATATGGCTTCGCCATCTTCTGAACCAAAATAACTTCTTGAAACTTCAAAGCCCTTTTCTTCTAAATAGCTCTTTGCTTCGTCAAAAACCTTCTCACGGTTTTCGATATAACTTTTCACATCATTATTTTCAATGGCGTAGGCGTCTACCCTTGTAACTCCGTCCACTAGTCCGTTTCCAGGTTTTGACAAGTTTGGAATTTCCTTCCAATAGATATCTATATCCCCTTCGCCAACAAACATAAATTTTGTTATTGGAACAATATTATTATTAAATTCCAGCTCTAAATAGTTTGGTATGGTGTCTAACTTGATTGATTCATATAAAAATCCATCTTCCTCAACACATTTATAGCCTTCAAGCTTTGAAATAAATTCTCTGCCTTCTTCAATGCTATTAAATGTTGCCAGTTCAATTGAAATACCTTCTTGATACAATTCTAAAATATACATACTAACTCCTTTCGCTATTGCAATTCTATTTTAAAAATAAATTTTTCTTGCGTCTTTGATACATCATAGCTCAAATTATAATTTAGTAAAAGATTTCTAACTATATATAGTCCAAGGCCGTTGCTATTTTCTTTGCTGGAATTAAATTCCACATTAAAAATTCTGTCAATGTCAAAGTCACTTTCAAAATTATTTTCAATATAAAACCAATCGTCAACAACGCCTATGTTAATAAAGCCACCTTCTTTAGTATATTTTACTGCATTACTTACAAGGTTGGACAAAATAATTTTTAGGGCGGATCTACCGATATAAATTTCTTCATCTGCCACACCATTTTCAATGGCAATATTTTTTTGATTTGCCATTACCTTATACTTATCTAAAACGTCTACCAAAATATCATTGATTCTTAAAGTCTCTTCGTCGTCCTTTAAATGTTCCAGTGATGAGATGGAAAGTATTTGTGAAATATTTTGGTTTAGTCCGTCTACAATTTCGATGCAGTTATCGATGTAGTAGTCTCTGTCTTTGTACTTTCCAATGTTATATTTCATGTTTTCAAGTATTATCTTAAGGCTTGCCAGTGGCGTTTTAAGTTCGTGGGAGGCTCCTCTAAAGAAGTCGTATTTTAATTTTTCCAGCTTTAAAATCTCTTTATTTTTAATTTCCAAGTCGTCAATGGAATCAAGGAGAGTAAAATATAAATTATTAATCTGATCCTTTAGTTCTCCCACTTCGTTTTTAGAATCCACATTTAACCTTGCGCCTTCATCAAGTTCCATCATCTTATCAGTAACATTTTTTATCTCCTGAATATTATTCTTTATGGCCTTTGCATATATCAAAGACACAACTATTGAAAATAGAAATGAAATGGAAAGGGAAAATGGTAAAAATTTCAAACTAAGTTCCTTGGCATCCTTTTTCATATTTGCAGTGGAGACAAATTGGACAAATACTTTTTCAAAATTGTCTAAAACAATCTCCCTTTCCTCGATGATTAAGGAGTTGTTGTCACTACTTGGGTCGATGCCGATGTTGTTTTCAATGGGAACTTCATTGTCCTTTACATTGTCATTTACAAAGGCCTTTATGTCGCTGCTCTTGGAATAAAAATCCAGAGACTGCTTTACTGAGGCTAGGTCCTTGCCATTTAAGTTTAAAGAGATTTCGTCTGCCTTTTCAGTAATTTCTTCCTTTCTAGTTTCCAAATAGGTCTTTGGAAAGATAAAAAACACCAGTGAGTGGATTAAGAGAATTATTACTGCAAGAAAGGAAAAAATCTGTATAAACATTTTAGGAAATATTTTTAAATTTTTCATTTTCTCTCCAACTTATATCCAACATTTCTTATGGTTACAATGCAGTCAAGCTCCAACTTCTTTCTAAGCTCTTTTATATATACATCTATAACTCTATCAAAGGGAATCTCGTCAGTTTCCTTCCACACATTATCTATTATCTGTGACCTGGTCAGTGCTTGGCCTTGGTTCTCTAACAAATACTTAAGTATTTCAAGCTCCTTTGCATTCATATCCACTTCCTTACCACGAAGCTTTGCAGTATAGCTAGTGAAGTTTACTTCAGTGTCGTTATACTCAAACTTCTCCGCCGAACCGGAATATTTTTTTATTAGGCTGTCCACCCTAACCTTTAGCAGTGGCAAGGAAAAAGGCTTTTCAATATAGCCGTCTGCCAAATTTGTAAATGCGTCAATCTTATATTCTTCATCACTAAATGCAGTTAGAATTAAAATTGGAAGTTCACTTTTCTTTCTAATCTCCTTTAAAACATCCAGTCCATTTATATATGGTATTTGAATGTCTAAAATAACAAGGTCTATACTAGAGTCGAATTTTTCCAAAGCCTCTTTACCGTCGGCGGCTTCTTCCACAGAGTATCTGAACTCTTTTAAGTATTCGCTTACACCTTCTCTTATTACTTGATCATCTTCAACAATGAGAATTTTCATAAACTCCTCCAATTGGTTTGTTACTTTAATTATACTAAATTTGCCAAGATGAAGAAAATCAAATACATTTTATTTGTTTTTATTTAACATGGATTTAACAAATCTCTACTTTTCATTTAACAAAGCCTTGTTATATTGTACTTACAATAAAGTTGGAGGTAAAAAATGAAAGGGAAATTTAAATTTTTAGGAATTTTATTAGCAGTAACATTATTATTTACTGCATGTGGAAAAGGTGGATCAGATACTGATTCAACAGAAGGTGCTGGTAACGACACAACAGCAACAGAAGAAGCTGGAAACGAAACTTCCGGTGGAATGGAAGGAATGATCTCCGTTGTTTCAAGAGAAGAAGGATCAGGAACAAGAGGAGCATTCGTAGAACTAGTTAAAGTAGAAGACGCAGATGGAAACGACGCAACATCAGTTGAAGCTGTAATCCAAAATAACACTGAAGCAGTTGTGACAACTGTAGCTGGAGAAAAATCTGCAATAGGATATATCTCACTTGGTTCATTAAACGACACAGTAAAGGCACTAAAGGTTGATGACGTTGAAGCAACAGCAGAAAATGTTGCAAATGGAAGCTACAAGATAGCAAGACCATTTAACATTGTTACAAAAGAAGAACCTACTGGAGCAGAAGCTGACTTCATTGGTTTCATTCTAAGTGAAGAAGGACAAAAGATTGTTGAAGAAGAAGGTTATGTAAAGAGCCCTGAAGCAAAGGACTACACTCCAGATGAAAGCGCAGCAGGATCAATAGCAATAGCAGGTTCTTCATCAGTAACTCCTATAATGGAAAAATTAGTTGAAGCTTATGGAAAGATTAATCCAAATGTTAAGATTCAAGTAAACATGTCCGACTCAACAACTGGTGTTCAATCAGTTAAAGATGGCATTGCACAAATCGGTATGGCATCTAGAGAACTTAAGGAAAGTGAACAAGATTTAAATAAAGTTGTTATAGCAATGGACGGTATAGCCGTAGTTGTAAACAAGGACAACAGCGTTGAAAATATTTCACTTGATAATTTAAAATCAGTTTATCTAGGAGAAATTGAAAACTGGGAAGACGTAAAATAGAGTGATAATATGGTAGATAAAAATAGAAAAAAGTTTTACAGAAAAGAAAATACTTTTAAGTATGTGGCGCTAGTATCCGCATGCGCATCAATACTTGCTGTGCTAGTGATTTGCTTCTTCATCTTTTCTAGAGGGCTGCCTACTATAAAAGAAATCGGAATAAAAAACTTTATCTTGGGGACCAAATGGTCCCCTACTGCCAATCCTGCAAGTTTTGGGATACTTCCATTTATTATATCCAGTTTCTATGTAACCCTGGGAGCACTTATAATTGGAGTTCCAACAGGGCTTTTCACTGCCGTATTCATGGCGAAGTACTGCCCAAAGAAATTACATTCAACATTCACTGCGGGAATTAACTTGATGGCAGGTATTCCATCAATCATCTACGGTTTCTTTGGACTTACACTGGTAGTTCCACTAATAGCGAAGTTTATTAATGGCAATGGTCTTACCATGCTTGCTGCAATTATAATTTTAGGGATAATGATACTTCCTACAGTTATATCTCTTTCACAAGCTGCCATAAATGCAGTTGACGAAAGTTATTACGAAGGTGCAATTGGACTTGGTGCAACAAAGGAGAGAGCGATCTTTACCGTTGTGCTTCCAGCGGCAAAGTCTGGAATACTTTCTGCAATTATTTTAGGAATGGGTAGAGCCATAGGAGAGACCATGGCGGTTATATTAGTTGCAGGTGGACAACCGAGAATGCCAAGAGGACTCTTTAGAGGAGTTAGGACAATGACTATGAATATAGTTACGGAAATGGGTTATGCTGCAGAACTTCACAGAGAAGCACTTATAGCAACGGGAGCTGTGCTATTCATATTCATACTATTAATCAACCTATTGTTTGTAATTAGTAAGAACAGGGGGATAAAGCATGACTAAATCATCAAAGATTTTAAAATTTTTCGTATATTTCTTTTCCATACTAACCCTTTTAAGTTTGGTATTCGTTATAGCCTTTGTACTTATAAGAGGAGTACCATATATTGAACCAAAACTATTTTCACTTAAGTACACCAGTGAAAATGTGTCCATGTTTCCAGCCATAATAAATACTTTAATTATGGTACTACTGTCTTTAATCGTAGCAGTTCCACTGGGAATAATGACAGCAATTTACTTGGCGGAGTATGCGGATAAAGAAAATAAAATCGTTAAAGTAGTTAGAGTAACAGCAGACACTTTGTCAGCAATCCCTTCAATAGTCTATGGACTTTTCGGGATGCTTTTCTTCGTTATATATTTAAAATGGAACATATCACTACTGGCAGGAGCAATGACAACTGCAATAATGATTCTTCCACTTATAATGAGAAGTACGGAAGAGGCGCTTATTGCAATTCCACAATCCCTTAGGGACGCAAGTTTTGGTCTGGGAGCAGGAAAGGTTAGAACAATTGTAAGAATCGTACTACCTACAGCCATGCCAGGAATCCTTGCAGGTGTTATACTTGGTATAGGAAGAATTGTCGGAGAGACTGCAGCACTTTTATTTACATCGGGAACAGTTGCAGAAGTTCCAAAGAAAATTGTTGGACCTGCCTCTGGTGGTAGAACCTTAGCCCTACACATGTATGCACTTTCATCTGAAGGGATGAATGTTAATCAGGCCTATGCCACCGGTGTAATACTTTTGATTTTAATATTATTAATCAATGGACTATCAACTTTAATGGCGAATAAACTTGGAAGGAATAAATAGATGAACAAAACGAAAATAAAAATAGAAAATTTTAATTCATATTATGGTGACTTTCACGCCATAAAAAATGTGGATATGGAAATAAGAGAAAATGAAGTTACGGCTTTTATAGGCCCATCCGGCTGTGGTAAATCAACTTTATTAAAGAGTTTAAACAGAATGAATGACCTAGTTTCGTCCTATAGAAAAGAGGGTAACATATACCTAGATGGCAAGGAAATTTTCACAGAGATGGATGTGTACGAACTTAGAAAAAGAGTCGGTATGGTTTTTCAAAAGCCAAATCCATTTCCCATGTCAATCTATGACAACATTGCCTATGGACCGAGAACACATGGCATAAAAAATAAAAAGCAGTTAGATGAAATTGTTGAAAGGTCACTAAGACAAGCTGCAATATTTGACGAAGTAAAGGACAAGTTAAACAAATCTGCCTTAGCTTTATCTGGTGGACAACAACAGAGAATATGTATTGCAAGGGCAATGGCTGTTGAGCCGGAAGTGATTTTACTAGACGAACCTACTTCTGCACTGGATCCAATTTCAACATCAAAGATTGAAGAACTGCTTGACGACATGAAAAAAGAATTCACCATCGTCATAGTTACTCACAACATGCAACAGGCTACGAGAGTTTCCGACAAGACAGGATTCTTTTTACTGGGAGACTTGGTTGAGTTTTCCGATACAGAAGCCATGTTTAGCGTTCCAAAGGACAAGAGAACAGAAGACTATATTACAGGACGTTTCAGCTAGGAGGAGAAATGAGAAGTAAATTTGATGAACAATTAAACACCCTGAATGAAGAACTTACAGAGATGGGCGAACTCATTTCAGTTAGAATCGTAGAGGCCATAAAGTCATTTAGAAATAAGGACTTGGTGAAGGCAAAGTTCATTATGGAAAATGATTATGATGTAAACGAATATGAAAAGAGAATTGAAGAGAGAGCATTAAAGCTCTTGCTAAGACAACAGCCAGTGGCAAGCGACTTAAGACTAATATCATCTGCTTTAAAAATGGTTACAGACATGGAGAGAATTGGAGACCATGCTGTTGACATTGCAGAGATAGTAATGACAATTCCTGAAATTACTAAAGATAAGACCTATGACAACATCATGAAGATGGCGGACCTTTCCATTGAGATGTTAAAGGAGAGTTTAAAGAGCTTCGTTACTGGAGATTTATCTCTGGTTGACAGTATAAGAGAGCATGATGACAAGGTTGATGAACTATTTAACAAGGTTAGACAAGAAGTTATTCAAGAAATAAAAGGTGCAGACACCTCTTCTTCTGCCGAGTATGCAGTGGACATTCTTATGACTGCCAAGTACTTGGAAAGAATTGGAGATCATGCTGAAAATATATCTGAATGGGTGGAATATTCAATTACAGGACAACATGTGGAACACTTACCACATGGGAATAAGTTGGGATAATATGAGAAAAATCTATTTAGTTGAAGACGAAGACAATATAAGGGATTTGGTTATATATGCTTTAGAAAACTCTGGATTTAAAGCAAAGGGCTTTCCCGATGCAGTTCCATTTTTGGAAGCAATTAAAAGTGAAAAGCCCGACCTAGTTCTACTTGATATAATGCTTGAAGGTATGGACGGCTACGAAATTTTAAAGACATTAAGAAGTGACGACAACTACAAGGACATACCAGTCATAATGGTCACTGCCAAGGATGAAGAGATTGACAAGGTTAGAGGTCTCGACATGGGGGCAGACGACTATGTCAATAAGCCATTTGGTGTTATGGAATTAATTTCAAGAATAAAGGCAGTTCTTAGACGCTATGGCAAAAGTCAAACCGAAGAGTCAGAAGATAAAATAATATTTAGAGATATTGAAATGGATTTATCCAAAAGAGTTGTCAAAGTTGCTGGAGAAAAGATAAAACTAACCTATAAGGAGTTTGAACTACTACATTATTTAATTGAAAATAAAAACATAGTCCTTTCAAGACAAAAGCTCACAGAGGAGATTTGGGGCTTTGACTACGAGGGAGAAACTAGAACCATCGACGTTCACATTAGGACCCTAAGGCAAAAACTGGGGAGAGAAGGATATATTGTAACGGTTAGAAATGTAGGTTATAAAATCGTAGACGGAGAATAAAATGGATAAGAGCATTTTAAAAAAACTTGGGCCAATATACCTTGGTCTGTTTTTGCTGTTTAAAATATTATTTGACTACATTTTAAAGGCGAGTAAAGATCTGGTTTTAATATCAGGTCTTATTTTGCTGCTCTGCGCAATTATTAATTATTTCTTACTTAAAAATCAAAAGGCAAAGTATAATCCTAAAAATATTTCTGCCATAATTATTTCCGAAGTGTTTAACGATGACAATCTAGATGTAAAATACGATGATGATATAAGAAAACTTTTAGATATTTTGGAAAATGAAAAGGGAAACTCCATGTTTTCCATGGCCCAGTACAAAGCCATGGAGAAACTTCGTTCAGAGTTCTCTGCCAATGTAACCCACGAACTAAAAACGCCCCTCACATCCATAATCGGTCACGCGGAGATGATTCATGAGGGCATCGCTAAGGACGAAAAGGCAAAGGAGTTTGCGGGAGTAATCATTGAAGATGCAAAGAAGCAACTTGAACTAATAACCGATTTAATTGCCCTATCCAAGTACACGGGCAAGGAAGCCATTAGTTTAGAAGTTGAAGAGTTTGACTTGAAGACCTTGGCAGAAGAGTGCATCGAAGATATAAAGAACATGGCTGGAGTAAAGAAAGTAAAAATAATAAAGGACTTAGACCCTGTTTTGGTAAATGCCGATAGGGAAAAGATAAAAAGTTTACTAAGCAATCTCCTAACAAACGGAATTAAGTATAACAAGGTTGGGGGACAGTTAAAGATAACCGTGTACTCAAACCTTGACGAGGCGGTTATAAGAGTAAAAGACAATGGAATCGGAATTTCAGAAGCGGATAAAAAAAGAATTTTCGAAAGGTTTTACGTTGCCGACAAGTCCAGAGGGAAAAATTCTGGAACCGGGCTTGGCCTTTCCATAGTGAAACATATCGCCCTGGCCCATAATGGAAATATAAAAGTTAAAAACGCTCAAGGTGGAGGATCTGAATTTATTTTTACATTTCCAAAGGAAAGACCGATGTAACTTATAGCAACTAAATTTCTTTTTGAAATTTTCATCTTTTATCTTTATACATTTTACTTTTCAGTATATAATTGAGTCATAAATATAAAAGGTGATTGTATGAAATGTAAATTTTGCAACGAAGAATTACAAGAGGGCTATAAATTTTGCACCAATTGTGGCATGCCCATAGAAGAAGATAAAAAAGATGAAGCTTCTGAATACTTTGAAGTGGTGGAAAATAAAAAAGAAAAATCAAAATATGACTTTAGTGAATTTCTTGGCGACTATAAAAGGGAAGAAGAGAGGCAAAAGGAAGAGAGTAAAAATAAAAGGCCTGTGTTTGAAAGGGACTTTACCGACAACTTAAATACAAAAAATGTAAAGAGTGCTTTGGAAGATGACCTGGAAGACACTAAGAAGAGAAGGCTCTTTGAAAGAACAAACTACAATCTGTTTGAAGACATGAATAAAAACAAATCAAAAAATATCTACGATGAAAAAAGTAGTTCTCCACTTTTTACCCAGAGCAAAAAGGAAAAACCTAAAAAAGAAAAGAGAGTTAAGGAAGAAAGAGCAAGAGACTACGAAGTTAAGGAAGACTTTTCAACTGACTATGTGCCTGAAGGCTTTGTGTCCAAGGAAGAGTTAAAAGAAATTCGTAAGATGGATAGAAGAAGGACAGTCTTTCACTATGTATTCAACATCTTAATCATAGTTATTGCCGGGGCCTTTTCCTACTTTGCCGGAGAGACCATACAAAACTTTTTAGGACAGAGGTTTGGAATCTTTAATGCCATACCACTGGTGCTATTTTATGTAATGCTATTCTTGGCGTTACTATTTTTACTAGTGCCATTCTTTAAATGCAAGGGTAAGGCAAAGTTTCTACTTTTAATACTCTCCATAATAATAAGTTGGACCCTAATTGGATGGATTATCCTTATGATTGTTGCAAGCCTTTCAAATAGAAAATGGAAAAAGAAGATTAACGAGATGCCCCTTTAGTGTTGGCAAAAAGTTATTCTTATGATAATATAGTTCTACCTGTGAAGAGAAATAGTACTTTAATAAAGCCTTTAGAGAGAAAGTGGTTGGTGAAAACTTTCGGTGTAGTTAGGGGAACCTGTCTTGGAGGTTGTAGTGAAAACTGCAGGGTTGTGCCTTATAGCTTATGAGTGATTATTAATTTAATTTAAAAGAAGTGGTACCGCGTAACCTTTCGCCTTCTGGTGGAAGGTTTTTTTATTTGAAATAAATATTAGGAGGAAATAAAAATGAAAATGTCTAAATTTTATATGCCGACTCTAAGAGAAGATCCGGCAGATGCAGAAATTGAAAGCCATAAGCTGCTTTTAAGAGGTGGAATGATAAGAAGAAGTGCTTCTGGAATTTACACCTACCTACCAATGGGATACAGAGTTGTAAGAAAAATTGAAAATGTTGTTAGGAAAGAGATGGATAACTTCGGAGCCCAAGAGATACTTATGTCTGCACTACAACCAAGAGAAATTTGGGACATGTCTGGAAGATGGGAGACCTTTGGCCCAGAGATGTTTAAACTTAGAGACAGAAATGATAGAGAGTTCTGCCTTGGACCAACAGCGGAAGAGTATTTTACAGACCTTGTTAAGGGCGAGCTAAAGAGTTATAAACAACTTCCATTAAATATCTATCAAATTCAACATAAATACAGAGATGAAAAGAGACCTAGATTTGGTATAAACAGATCTAGAGAATTTATAATGAAGGATGCTTACACCTTTGACACCAACGAAGAGAATTTAGAAAAAGCATATGAAAATATGTGGAAGTCATATGAAGTTATTTTCAACAGGTTAGAGCTTGACTATAAAG
Source organism: Mediannikoviicoccus vaginalis (assembly GCF_928097925.1). Lineage (GTDB taxonomy): Bacteria > Bacillota > Clostridia > Tissierellales > Peptoniphilaceae > Mediannikoviicoccus > Mediannikoviicoccus vaginalis. The sequence goes on along the minus strand of NZ_CAKMRI010000001.1, from coordinate 1,085,163 downwards.
TTGTTGCAGGGGACAGTGGCGCCATGGGTGGAAATAACTCCCACGAATTTATTGCCCTTTCTGAAACTGGAGAAGGAGTAATCTTCTACAGTGAAGGCTCAGAGTTTGCCGCGACAGATGAAAAGGCTCCTGTGTACTATGAAATTAACGAAGAAGATGTGGCAGAGGAAGAGCTATCAAAAGAATTTACGCCAAACTGCAAGACCATTGAAGATGTGTCTAAGTTTACAGGGGTAGAAGAGAGTCACTGTGCGAAGGCGGTTGACCTAATGGTACAAGGAGAGCCAGTAGTAGTTATAATCCCTGGGGACAGAGAACTTAACATGGCAAAACTTGTAGGCTTTTTAAAGGTGCCTGAACACGAAATTGAAATGATGACAGACATCGATATAGAAGAGAGATTAAACTCAGTTGCAGGATTTACAGGACCAACTTCAGACATACCAGAAGATGTTAGAATTCTTATTGACGAGAGAGTTACTAAGATGAAAAATCTTGTAATCGGTGCAAACGAAAAGGACTACCACTACAAGAATGCAAACTTCAAGAGAGACTTTGATGGAGAAGTTGTTAAAGATCTTCTTATGATTAGAGAGGGAGACATAGACCCTGAAACAAAAAAGCCACTTAAGTCTGCAAGGGGAATAGAAGTTGGAAATATATTCCAATTGGGACAAAAGTACTCAAAGGCAATCGATGCAAAGTTCTTAGATGAAAATGGAAAAGAACAATATTTCTACATGGGAAGTTACGGAATTGGAATCACAAGAACTGTAACTGCAATCATTGAACAAAACCACGATGAAAATGGAATAATCTGGCCGCTAATAGTTGCACCATACCATGTAATAATCTCTGTGCTTAACACTAAAGACGAAATACAAATGGAACTGGGAACAAAACTTTACGAAGAGCTTAGAATGAAAGGCGTCGAAGTAATTCTTGACGACAGAAAAGAAAGAGCAGGAGTTAAGTTTAACGACAGAGATTTAATCGGAATTCCACTTAGAATAACAGTTGGTAAGAGAGCTGGAGAAAATATAGTTGAATACTCCACAAGAAGAGAAATGGAAAATAAAGACATTACCAGCGAAGAAGCAATTGAAGAAGTAATGAAGGAGATTTCAAAATCTTTGAAGTGCCTTGACAGTTTCTACAGATAGAAAGTAAAATAATAATTAACGAAATATTATTATTGTTTTGATATCTCAAAAAATTTCTAGGAGGCAGAAATGAAGAAAAAATTATTATTAGTTGCACTTTTGCTTTCTTTTGCAGTAGGATTTACAGCTTGTGGCAATAAAGAAAATACTGAAGAAACAAGTGCACCACAAACAGAAGCGGCAACAGAAGCAGAAACAGAAGAAACAGAAGAGCCAAAGGAAGCGGAAGAGCTTTCAGGAAGGGTAACTCAAAACTTTGACCTTTCAAACCATGACGCAAAAGAATCTGCAAGACTTTGGATTCCATATGCAAAGTCAGATGAATATCAAAACATCTCAAACGAAGAGATAACAATTGATGATGAAGTAGGAACAGCATCTGTTGAAGAAGATGAACTTGGAAACAAGATGATATACGTTGAATTCAAACCAGAAGCAAAAGAAAAGAAGGTTAGCTACTCTTTTGACGTAACTAGAAAAGAAGCTTTAAGACCTGAAATCAAACCTGAAGAAGAAATCAACACAGAAGAATTCAAAGAATATCTTAAAGATTCAAAATTACTTAATATCAACGGACCAATTAAAGAAGAAGCTATGAAGATAGTTGAAGGCAAAGACACCGTTGAAGAAAAAGTAAAGGCAATCTATGACTGGATCTATGAAAATATGATTAGAGACAACGACGTTATAGGCTGTGGACAAGGAGATGTTGACGAACTTCTTACAACAAAAGCTGGTAAATGTACAGACATAGGTTCAGTATTTGTGGCAATGTGTAGAGCAACAGGAATCCCTGCAAGAGAAACATTTGGAGTTAGACTAAGCAAGGACGACACAGCGGACATAACAAAGTCACAACACTGCTGGGTTGAATACTATCAACCAGGAACTGGCTGGTTCCCAATAGACATTGCCGACGTATTAAAGGGATGTCTAACAGACAATCTTGAAAAGGACAGCCAAGAAGCACTTGAATTAAAAGATTACTTCTATGGAAACTGGGACGCAGTTAGAGTTGGTTTTACAACAGGAAGAGATATTAACCTACAACCAAAACAAGCTGGCGAACCACTTAACCAATTCGGTTATCCATATGCAGAAATAGATGGAAATGCATTAGACTTTTACAAAGCAGATGATTTCATCTACCAATTCAACTGGGAAAAAGCAAAATAATAGAAAATTGTGTCAGAAGAAAATTCTGGCACTTTTTTATGAATAGCCATAACTCTTTATAAAATAAATTAAAAAAGTTAAGTAAAATAAGTGTAATCATATTAAAATTGGGTAGTTATAATATAACATATAAAATAGAGGTTGGTATGTATGAAGAACAGAATCGAAGAATTTAGAAAGCCTTTGGGACTGTCACAACATCGTTTAGGAAAGCGAGTAGGAGTTTCGAGAGTTAGTATAAACAAAATTGAAAATGAAAAAACTATTCCAAATTTAAAGCTTGCAATACAAATTGCACAAACATTGGACAAATGTCTATATGAGGTGTTTGATTTAGATGGTACAGGAAAATATCAATGTCCATGTACTGATGATGAACATCATCATGATCATAAAGAGAAAATCTAAATGAAGAATTTGGAAAAAACAAGCTCTCAAGAGGGCTTTTACATACCCCAAGCAGAAATTATAAAGCATAGCCCATACCCTAGAAATATTACAGGAACCTGTGGCTACACCGCCGCCTGCATCCTATTAAACTACTGGCAGAAGAAAAGAGGAGGCTACATCCCTGAAAAGTTTTTAAAAGATGGCAAGCTTTTGCTAAATGGATATAATTTGCAAGACGAACTTCGAAGTTTTGCAAACTTTGATAGGAGTTGGGCAAGAAGTATTAGCATTGCCACCAACAAATATCTTAAAAAATATGGACTAAAGGGTAGAGCAAGCTATAATTTATTTAGCGGTGGCATTGAAAAGAGCCTACTAAAGGGCTATCCAGTAATAGCATTTGGATATATAAGAGACGAGAACAAAAAGAATAAATTTATATTCCACGCAGTAACCATCTATGGAAAGAAAGGTGACAAATACATTTGTCACTATGGATGGAGGGGACACGAAGAAGTACTACTAGACAAAAAAATAATCGGATCCACAATGATATTTAATCCAAAACACCTATGAGATTTTCATAGGTGTTTTTTATTATCCAATTCATAACGCTTATATGATATAATAATAAAAAATATATGTAGTAATACCTAAACATTAGGAAAACATTTTACGGAGGAGAGAATGAAAAAAATAATCAAACAGACAACTGCACTAACACTGGCGGTGGCAATTGCAGGTTCCACAATAGGAACAAGCTTTGCCCAAGAAACAAAAGAGACGAAGCAAGTACCAACAGTAAAAGTAGAAAGAATAGCAGGAAAGAACAGATACGAAACATCAGTAAAGATTTCAAAAGACTATGCAATAGTTGGAGGTAAAGTCATAGTAGCATCAGGAGAAAACTATGCAGATGCACTATCAGGCTCCCCACTATCAGGAGAGATAGACGCGCCAATACTTCTAACATCAGCAAAAGAAACACCGGCAGTAGTAAAGAAAGAAATAAATAGAATAAACCCTGCAAACACATATGTGCTAGGAGGAACATCATCAGTTTCAGAAACACAACTAGGTGCATTACCAAATAGCCAAAGAGTTGCAGGAAAAGACAGAATAGAAACTTCCATTAAAGTAAACGAACTAAGAAAAGAAAATACCACACTAGAAAAAGAATCAATCTACAACGCATTTAACTATCCAGACGCTTTGTCAGCAGGGCCATTGGCAAGAGCGATGAAACTAGAACTAATACCAGTACAAAAAGCAAATAATCCAAGCTATATCTTTGGAGGAAAAAGCACAGTTAAATATACTGGAGAAGTTGAAAAAAGATTTTCAGGAAAAGATAGATACGTAACATCCGTAGAAATAGCAAAGCAATTTGCAGAAGTAAACGGTGGAGTAAAGAAAGTAGTAATCGCATCAGGAGAAGACTACCCAGACGCATTATCATCATCCATAGTTTCAAAAGCAGAAAACGCACCAATACTTTTAGTTAGGAGCAATACCCTTCCAGAAGAAGTAAGAAACTTTATTAAGGACAATAAGGTTGAAGAAGCTGTAATTATTGGTGGAACGTCATCTGTTTCAAATGGCGTTATGCAAGAACTAAAAGATGTTTATAAGCCAAAAGCGCCTGCTCCAAAACCAAAATCCACCGATTTTAAATCTAAATTTAATAATGGTGAACAAGTATCTCTTGAAGCGATAGAAGCAGAGTTAATCAAACTTGTAAATAAACTTAGGGCGGACAATGGAGCTTCACCACTGGTTGCTTCTGAATTAAATAGAAAAGAGACCATGTTACGTGCATCTGAAATGGCGGAGTATGGAAATATTGCCGTAAATGGAATTCCACATGTAAGACCTAATGGAACTTTCTTCTACACTGCCTTTGAAGAAGGACTGGGCACTGGAGAAAATATAATTTATTTCATTACTAATTATAAAAATGGAAAACTCTATGCCGCAACAAACTCAAGAGATTTTAATAATCCAGCGAATATTGCTAAGTCATTTTTTGAACTGTGGTCTAACTCACCGGGCCATAGGGCAAATATGTTAAATCCTGAATTTAAAACAATGAATCTTGGCGTTCAAATAAATGAAAGTGGAAAGGGAGTTGAACCTGTTTATCCAAAGGCACCAGGCAGATACACCATGATAGGAGTTCAAATATTTAGTTCATATACCGATGATGAGATAATTGAACTTAGAAAGAATGGGCCAATTGAAATTGAAGGAATTTATTTCGAATAAAGAATAAAAGAGTAGTGTAACGCTGCTCTTTTTATTTCAGGAGATAGCAGGATTTTCTCTGGAACTTTTAGCAGTTATACTTACAAATATTTATCATTATAGTAATGATTTTTATAAGTATAGGATTTGTTTCATATCAATTTCCATATTTTCTTTTGCTGTTTACTATCTAAATTTGCATTAATACAAGCCTTCTGCTATTATTGATAGATGTTAATAAAAAAGAAGTGGGGAGACATGACTGAACAACTAAGAACAAATATTAGAAAAGATAGAATAAAAAGAGCTATTATCATGGCTTTTGCGTATGTGGGAGTTTTGACTGGAGCTGGACTTGCTTCAGGACAAGAACTTTTACAATACTTTGTAGGATTTGGTGTTCCAGGACTTGTAGCAGTGGTGGTTACGGGACTTTTACATGTAGCATTCGGTTACATTATATTATCAATGGGATCACATTTCTTAGCTACTAAACATAGTGAAGTTTTAGAACAAATGACTCATCCTTTAATTGTAAAATTATTGGATATAGCGCTTATGATTACTTGCTTTGTTATAGGTTTTGTAATGATAGCAGGAGCGGGATCGAATTTAAATCAACAGTTTGGTATACCTAGCTGGATAGGGGCTTTAATATGTGTAGTACTTATTTTGATAGTAAGTCAATTTGATTTTGAAAAAGTATCAGCTGTAATAGGGTCTTTTACACCATTTATAATAATTTTTATTATTATGGGCACCATTTATACAATATTTTGGGTTGATGTAGATTTAAAAACATCTACTGAAATGACCAAAAATTTAAGCAGGGCCATTGACAATGTAGCATTATCAAGTTTAAATTATTTTTCTATGTGTATGATTACAGGTGTATCTATGGCTTTTGTATTGGGTGGGGAAGAATTTAATAACAAAGTTTCCAAAACAGCAGGTATATTTGGAGGTTTTATAGTAGGTTTTATAACTACTGTTGCAACATTTACTTTATATGCAAATCTTCCATATATTATAAATTCAGACTTACCAATGCAAGCTATTATCACAAACATTCACCCGATACTAGGAAGTTTTATGTCCATAGTAATATATGGAATGATTTTCAATACAGGTATTTCATTATATTATGCTTTAGCGAGAAGAATTTCAGGCGATGATAAAAAGAAATTTAATTTAACTTTAACCATCCTTGCACTTACAGGATATGGACTTTCATTTGCAGGATTTAAGAAACTTATAGCTATCATGTACCCTATAATTGGGTATATGGGAATAGTTTTGATACTTGTTATATTTTTAGGTTGGATTAAAAATAAATCAAAGATTAAAAAAGAAGCAGAAATAAGAAATAGAATTTATGATCTCATATTTGCTAAAAAAGATCCAGGTCAAGATTTTTCACATAAAGATTCTAAAGAATTAGAAAAGCTTAAAAACCAATCTATTGCTGAAGATGATGACTTTAAAGAAAATGTTGGACAAGCTATAGATAAACATATAGATAATATTGATGACTAAAGCATCAATATATTTACAACGAGAGTTATCTTGCCATAATAAAACTACGGGTAAGAACAATTATAAAATGCGAAATATAATAAACGCTAATTATAGTACAACTCAAAAAGTAACTGTGTCATAAGGTGACCGCACAAAGTTGGACTTTATATCAGAGACATTTAGAAATATTTGTCTCTGTTTTTTTATGTTTTGTAAAATTCTCCTAGGAGAAATCACCTCTAAGCTGCATTTATTTTTCTATTTATTTTAAAAAAGATTAAAGATTTTTTAATCGATACAACTAAAACCAATACACTTAAGCCCTTGAAATATCGTCGCTTTGCTGATATGATTAATAATAATACCAACAGGAGGGAAGTATGGTTTCTTATAAGGATTTTGAAAAAGTTTTGCTTGATGAATTACAGCAGGCACTTGGTTGTACCGAACCTATTGCCATTGCTCTTTGTGCCGCGAAGGTAGGAGAGTATTTAACTGCAAAGCCCGAAGACATAGAGGTGTACTGTTCTAAAAATATTATTAAAAATGCATGGTCGGTATTGGTACCAAACTCTCAAGGTATGAAGGGAATATTGACAGCAGTGTCCCTTGGAATCATTGGAGGAAATTCTTCAAAGAGTTTAAGAGTACTTGAAGACATTAACGATGAAGATATAAAAAATGCCAAGGAGCTAATTGAAAATAAAGTTATAAATACACATGTGGCAGAAGTTCCAAACATGTTATACATAAGAATAGAGGCTGTAACTGCAAATGAAAAAGTTACTGTGGTTATAGAAGACAGCCACGACAACTTTACATTTATAAAAGTGAATGACGAAGTTATATTTGAAAAGGACAGCGACAACGAAATTAGCGAAGCTGAAGACAGATCCTTTTTATCCGTTGAAAGCATTATTGACTTTGCAGATAATGTTAACCTAAATGATATTCCAGAGTTAATTGAAAGACTGGACCTTCAAATCAAATCCAATATGGAAATTGCGAAGCGTGGACTTAGTGAAGACTACGGCGCAAGGATTGGTCAAACTATAAAGAATAGTACCAGGGGAAGTGTTGAAGACGAGATAAAGGCCATGGCATGCTCCGCCTCCGACGCCAGGATGGGAGGATGCTCACTGCCTGTGGTTATAAACTCTGGTTCCGGTAACCAAGGAATAACTACATCTGTACCTGTAATCGTATTTTGCGAAAAGGAAAATATTTCAAAGGAAAGACTTTACCGCGGGCTAATGGTTTCAAATCTAATTGCAATTTACCAAAAGTATTATATTGGAAAGCTATCTGCATTTTGCGGTGCTGTGTCTGCCGGATCTGCCGCTGCATGTGCCATTGGTTATTTAATTGGCCTTGATGAAGAAAAAATAGAATTTATTCTTACAAATGCCTTAGCAACTTCCGGGGGAATTGTTTGTGACGGTGCCAAGGCGTCTTGTGCATCAAAAATTGCAGTGGCACTGGACAATGGTCTTCTTGCATTAGAAATGGCAAAGAGGGGAATTGAATTTGAATACATGGACGGAATTGTTGGAAGTGATTGTGATACAACTGTAAAAAATATTGGCAAGATGGCCAGCGAAGGCATGAAGAATACTGATGATAAAATACTTGAAATCATGCTTGAGCAAAATTAATTAATTTTTTTTGGGATTTGGTATATAATAGTTACCAAATCCTATTTTATAATAGCAAAGGAAAGAAAGATGACATTAAGGGAAAAAGTTTATAACTCTATAAAACTGGATATTGTTTCGGGAAAGTACAATCAGGATGATATTTTAAATGAAAAAAATTTGATGCTGAAGTACAATATAAGTAAGGCACCCGTTAGAGACGCCCTTATTGAACTTTGCAATGAAGGTGTGCTTAGAAGTATACCTAGGCTTGGCTATGTAATGGTAAACTATTCCAAGGAGTACTTGGACGGCATTTTAAAATTCAGAGAGTTTTTAGAGCCGCGTTATCTCGATGAGTATTGGGATAGAATTACCGACGATGATATTTTAAAGCTTGAAAGCTTACATATGGAACATTTAGAAAAAGCTTCCAGGGAGGATCCAGTTTCATATTGGAACACCAACATGGATTTTCACTTGACTCTCGCTTCTTTTTATCATGATGAATACTTTTATGATATTTTGGAGAATGCATTTCAAAAACAAATGCTAGTTTTCTCCCAGTATTATTGGAATAATTGGAAGAGGGAAGTCTTTGACATCTATAGCCATCAGCACAGTGAATTTCTAAGTTATCTAAAGAATAGGGACAGAAAGAAGGCGGTTTTAGAACTTCGAAGAGATATTGAATACTTTATGAAGGGATAACCCTAGGTTGTTGACAAAGAAAAGAAAAGTTGTTAAAGTACTATTAAAAAATTACAAGATTATAGGAGGCGCATTATGAAATTTGTAGGAGAGGGCTTAACATTTGATGACGTATTACTAGTACCAAGAGAGTCACATGTTCTTCCCCACGAAACAGAATTAAAAACTAGATTGACAAAGAAGATTGAACTAAATATTCCACTAATGAGTGCGGGTATGGACACTGTAACCGAGTCTAGAATGGCAATAGCCATGGCAAGACAAGGTGGTATTGGTATTATTCATAAGAATATGACCATCGAAGAGCAAGCTAAACAAGTTGATAGAGTTAAGAGATCTGAACATGGAATTATAACAGACCCATTTTATCTATCTCCTACAAATAGCGTTAAAGAAGCCCTTGATGTAATGGCTAATTATAGAATCTCAGGAGTTCCAATTGTAGATGAAGAAATGACTCTTGTAGGTATCTTAACCAATAGAGACGTTAGATTTGAAGAAAACCTAGAGCAAGAAATCAAAAATGTAATGACACAAAAGGAAAAACTTATCACTGGTAAGGAACATATTTCAATGGACGATGCACTTGAAAAAATGAAAAATGCAAGAATTGAAAAGCTTCCTATAGTTAATGACGAGTTTAAACTAACTGGACTTATTACAATCAAAGACATTGAAAAAGCTATCCAATATCCAAACTCTGCAAGGGATTCAAACGGTAGACTACTTGTAGGTGCAGCTGTTGGTATTACAGCTGACATGATGGAAAGAGTAAGCGCATTAGTTAATGCAAAGGTAGACGTTATTACAATCGACACAGCACATGGCCACTCTGCAGGAGTTTTAAAAGCAGTTAAGAAAATTAAGGAAGAATATCCTGAAATTCAAGTTATTGCAGGTAATGTTGCAACATACGAAGCTACAAAGGCTTTAATCGAAGCTGGCGCAGACTGTGTTAAGATTGGTATCGGACCTGGATCAATCTGTACAACAAGAGTTGTAACAGGTATTGGTGTACCACAAATAACAGCAATTATGGAAGCTTCTAAGGCAGCAGTAGAATATGATGTGCCAATTATAGCTGACGGTGGTATTAAGTACTCTGGAGATATTATAAAGGCAATTGCAGCAGGTGCCGACGTTATAATGGCCGGTTCACTATTTGCAGGAACTTCAGAAGCTCCTGGTGAAGAAGTGCTATACGAAGGAAGAAGATACAAAGAGTATAGAGGAATGGGTTCAATCGGTGCAATGAAATCAGGTTCAGAAGACAGATACTTCCAAACAGGTACAAAGAAATTTGTTCCAGAGGGAGTTGAAGGTAGAGTTCCATTCAAAGGCAAAGTTGAAGATGTAGTTTACCAAATGATTGGTGGACTAAGAGCAGGTATGGGTTACATTGGAGCTAAGGACATTCCAGAAGTTAAAGAGAGAGCTCACTTCGTTAAGATAAGCTCAGCTTCACTAATCGAAAACCATCCACATGACATCTCAATAACAAAAGAGTCACCAAACTACTCAATCTTTTTAAAATAATAATTAAGCCCAAGGTAATCCTTGGGTTTTCTTTTTAGCTAATTAAAGCCTTGTAAAAGAATTGTTAAAAGCAAAAAAATCCTTGACGACTACAATTAAACTTGATACTATGTATCCGTAACGAGTTCATGAAATTATTTAATTTTGTGAGCGAAAGTGTACCTAGGGATCCGGGCGATAGCACAGGACCAAGCGGTACGATGCCCTTACATAGGGTACACACCTGAGGGAAAAAAGCCCAGAGGGGTAGGTTTCGCTTAACCTACCCTTCTGGGCTCGTTTTATTTCAAGGAGAAAGGTGATAAAAATGGCAAACATTAGAGAAGGAAAGACAAAAGATTTTGTACAAGAAGAAGGAAGATGCTACTTTAGATTCAAAGACACCATGACAGGAACAGCAGATGGATCTTTTGACACTGGTGGCAACATGGTTGCAGGTTCTAAAGAAGGCGCTGGACTTGAAAGTTTAAAAGTATCAAAATACTTCTTTGAAATCTTAAAGGAAAAGGGAATTAAAACTCACTACATCTCTGCAAACCTAGATGAAAGAACAATGGACATCAAAAAGGGAAAACTATTTGGTGATGGACTTGAAGTTATAACTAGATTTGTAGCAGTTGGTTCTTTTATTAGAAGATATGGCAAGTACGCCAAAGAGGGACAAAAACTTGACGCCTATACTGAAATCACTTTAAAAGACGACGAAAGAGAAGATCCTCTAATCACAAAAGATGCACTTGTTATGCTAAACATTTTAACAGCTGAACAATATGAAGAAATCGTAGCACTAAATGTAAAAATTTCAAACATAATCAAAGATGAATTGAAGAAACATGGACTAGACCTATACGATATTAAACTTGAATATGGTATGGTTGATGGTACAGATGAAATTGTATTAATAGATGAAGTTTCCGGTGGAAATATGAGAGCCTACAAAGGCGACACATATATTGAACCACTTGAACTTTCAAAATATTTAGACATTAAATAAGAAAGAGTACCTAGGGATCCGGGCTACGCACAGGACCGAGCGGTACAAGGCCTTAGGGCTGACACCGAAAGGACAAAAGCCTGGACGGGGAGGTTTCGACCTTCCTGTTTGGGCTATTTTTTATTTGAAATAGAAAAATAGGAGGATAAGATGAAAGTTACTGTAATAATGGGATCACTATCTGACAAGGAAATTGCAGATAAAGTTGTAAGGACATTAAAAGAGTTTGAAATAGAATATGAAGTTAGAGTTATCTCAGCTCATAGAGCACTGGGAGAACTAGTTAGATACATGGACGAAACAAAAGAAGAAACTGGAGTGTACATTGGTATTGCAGGAATGGCAGCACACCTTGCCGGCGTTATGGCAGGTTCAACCACAAGACCTGTAATCGGAGTTCCAGCAAAGTCAACAGCCCTTGAAGGCCTTGACGCACTACTATCAACTGTTCAAATGCCAAAGGGAGTTCCAGTGGCAACAGTTGCAATAAATGGTGGGCAAAATGCGGCAGTACTTGCTGCAAGAATACTAAGTCTTTCCGATGAAAAGCTTGCAAAGAAATTACAAGATTACAAGGAAGACATGGAACAAAAAATATTAGATAGCAAATACACATTCGAGGGTTAAAATGTCAGGATTAATTGGAGTATACAGTAGAGACGGGGAACAAAATGTATTTCCCCACCTATATTATGGATTACATGCCCTACAACATAGGGGCCAAGCGGAGATGGGAATAAGTCTTTTCAATAATAAAAAGATAAACGAGATAAAGGGCAAAGGACTTATCTCCGACAACATTACAGACGAAAATGTATCAAGCATAAGCGGTGACAAGGGCCTTGCTCATTGCAAATACGCTTTTAAAGATGACGATGTAAATTCAAAGACAATGCCAATCATCTACGACATCGACGGCGAAGCCATGATTATAATTGATGGAAAGATAATCAACGAAGACTTCGAAATGAGAGAGCTTGTTACAAAATTAAAAAATAGAGAAAAGGGACTTTCAAAATACATCTCAAGCCTAGAGGGAGCCTACTCAGTTATATACATGGACAATGAAAAGATGATTGCCTTTAGAGATGTTTATGGTATAAAACCACTTTCCATTGGAAGCACCGAAGATTTTATTGTGGTGGCATCGGAAACCTGTGCCATTGACACCATTAACGCAAAGAATGTTCATCCACTAAGACCTGGTGAAATCTACATCGTAGATCAATACGGAGAGTCATCCCACTTTGCAAAGGAAAAGGACCACGCACTATGCCTTTTTGAACTTGTTTACATTGCAAGAGAGGACTCATACATCGACGAACTTTCCGTTTACAAAGCTAGATACAACATGGGAGCAACCCTTGCAAAGGAAAGTCCAGTTGACGCAGACATTGTAATTGGCGCACCGGACTCTGGGATGATTGCGGCCCTTGGATATTCTAAAGAGTCAGGCATTCCATATCAAAAGGGAATTGTAAGAAACAGATACATCGGAAGAACTTTTATAAACCCTTCCGCAGATATGAGAAACTTTTCCGTTCATTTAAAACTTGCCGCAATTAAACAAAACATCCGTGGAAAGAATGTTATCTTGGTTGACGACTCCATCGTTAGGGGAACAACCATCAAGAGAACTGTAGATATACTTAAAAAGGCAGGAGCAAAGTCAATCCACATTAGAATTTCGTCACCACCGGTAATTGAAAATGAAAACCTAAGTATCGACATTCCCGACAAGAGCGACCTTATTGCTGCCAACAATACCATTGAAGAGATGGAAGAGATGTTAGGATGTGACTCATTAAGATTTTTATCAATTGAAGGCATTAGAGAAGCCTGTGGAAATAGAAACTTTTACGAAAAATATTTTGGCGGGTATAACCCCCTTGAACAAAATAAATAGGAGGAAATATGTCAATAGATTACAAAGCAGCCGGCGTTGATAAAGAAGCTGGTTACGAAACGGTTAACCTTATTAAGGATATGGTAAAGAAGACCCATGATAAAAACGTACTAACAGATCTAGGTGGATTTGCAGGATTATATGATATCGGATCATTTAATTACAAAAATCCCGTACTAGTTTCTGGAACCGATGGAGTTGGTACAAAGGTACTTATTGCAAGGGAACTTGGAATAAATAACACAATTGGACAAGACTGCGTTGCCATGTGTGTGAATGACGTGCTTTGCCAAGGTGCAAAACCACTATTCTTCCTTGATTACATTGGAACAGGTAAGGTTGTACCAGAGAAGATGGCACAAATCGTTGAAGGCGTTTCAGAAGGCTGTTACAAGGCAGGCTGTGCACTAATCGGTGGCGAGACTGCGGAGATGCCAGGAGTGTATGAAGAAAACGACTATGACCTTGCTGGCTTTGCAGTTGGTATTGTAGACAAGGACAAAATTATTTCTGGTAGTAGCATTAGACCGGGAAATGTTCTATTTGGATTAAAATCTTCTGGAGTTCACTCCAACGGATTTTCACTAGTGAGAAAAGTTGTAGAGACTGCAGGACTTAAGTACAGCGACAAATTTGGTGATACTACCCTTGGAGAAGCACTGCTAGTTCCAACAAGAATTTACGTTAAGACCATGCTTGCCCTAATGGACGAAGTTGAAGTTAAGGGAATGTGCCACATAACAGGTGGAGGACTTTATGAAAATGTTCCAAGAATGTTACCTGAAGACACAAAGGCAAAAATAAATCTTAAGGACTTTGAAATTCCTGAAATATTTAAATTAATTGAAGAAAAGGGAAACATCCAAAGAGAAGAGATGTATAACACATTCAACATGGGAATTGGATTTGTCTTTGCAGTGAACGAAAAAGATAGCGAAAAAGTTAAAGCCTTCTTTGAAAACACAGATGAAGAGCTTATAGAACTTGGAACTGTAGAAAAAGGGAATAGGGAAGTTTGCCTTGAGTACTAAAAATATTGCAATACTTGCATCGGGATCAGGCTCCAACGCCCAAGCCATAATGGATGCTTGTAAACAAAATGAAATTGCCGGGGTTGTCAGGATAATCATATCCGACAACCCTAAGGCATATGTGTTACAAAGGGCGGAAGAAAATAATATTAAAACAGTTGTGGAAAGGGATTTTGAAAAAATAAAAAATCTCCTGGAACAAGAAAAAATTGACTTAATAGTTCTTGCGGGATATTTAAAAATTCTTCCAAAGTCTTTTATAAAGCAATTTGAAAACAAGATTATAAACATACACCCTTCACTAATCCCTTCATTTTGTGGCGAAGGGTTCTATGGCGAACATGTACATAGGGCGGCCATTGAAAGAGGTGTAAAAGTTTCTGGATGCACAACCCACTTTGTAAACGAGATTGCAGATGGTGGACCGATAATTTTTCAAAAGGTAGTTGAAGTAAAGCAAGATGACGACTACAAGACCTTGGCTAAAAGGATTCTTGAACAAGAGCATCCACTACTTGTAAAGAGTTGTAAATATTTTTGTGAAGACAGACTGGAAGTAAAAGGACATATGGTATATATAAAGGAGAAAAAATGCGAGCATTAATTTCTGTTTATGACAAGGAAAATATAGTTGAATTTGCAAAAGAGCTGGAAGATTTAGGATGGGAGATTATCTCCACTGGAGGTAGCTTTAAAAAATTAAAGGAGGCAGGAGTAGCTGTTAAAGAAGTTTCTTCAGTTACAAACTTTCCCGAAATACTTGGAGGTAGAGTAAAGACCTTACATCCATTTATCCACGGTGGAATTTTATTTAGAAGAGACAACGAAGAAGATGTTAAGACGCTAAAAGAACAGGGCATAGAGTCCATCGACATGGTGGTAAATAGCCTATATCCATTTAAAGAAGTGATTGCAAAGAAGTCAAGCCACGAAGATACAATCGAAAACATCGACATCGGTGGTCCATCCATGATTCGTGCCTGTGCAAAGAACTATAAGCACTGCCTAATAGTTACAGACAAGAGTCAGTATGACGAAGTTATAAAGAGATTAAAAGAAAAGACAGACACGGAAGACTTCAGAATGAAACTTGCAAAAGAGGCCTTTCAATTAACTGCCACCTACGACAGTTTAATCGCCGACTACTTTAACACAAAGACAGAAGAAGAGTTTCCTGAAAAATTAAACAAGTCATTTGAACTAGTTCAAGAGCTTAGATATGGAGAAAATCCACATCAAAAGGCAGCCTACTACGAAGATGCCACACCATTTGGAAAACTAGAATTAAAACAGCTTCATGGCAAAGAGCTTTCATATAATAACCTAAACGACTTAACCGGTGCTTTCAAAGCCAACAAAGTATTTGACGAACCATGTGTTGTTGCAGTTAAACATACAAACCCATGTGGCATTGGAGTTGGAGAAAATATTTATGAAGCCTACACCAAGGCCTACGAATGTGATTCAGTTTCAATCTTCGGTGGAATTATCGTACTAAATAGAGAAGTTGACAAGGACACTGCCCAAAAGATGTCAGAAATATTTTTGGAAGTAATTGCAGCACCATCCTTCTCAAAGGAAGCAGTAGAAATTCTTGAAGCAAAGAAAAATATTAGATTAATAGAAATCTCCAACATGAACGAAGTAAAACTTGAAGACAAACAGATAAAACAAGTTCTAAATGGAATTTTAGTTCAAGATGTGGATGACACATTATACACCGGCGAACTTGACTTTGTAACAAATAGAAAGCCGAGTGAAGAAGAATTAAAACAACTTGAATTTGCATGGAAGTGTGCAAAGAGCGTCGCATCAAATGGAGTTGTAGTTGCAAAGGACGGACAGACCCTAGGCATTGGACAAGGAGAGACCATGAGGGCGTGGGCCGTTGAAGAAGCACTAGACCGAGCGGGAGAAAAAGTAAAGGGCGCAGTATTTGCTTCCGACGGATTTTTCTTTGTAGATACAATGGAACTATTACATGAAAAGGGAATCACTGCCATAATCCAACCAGGAGGATCAGTGAAGGACCAAGATGTAATAGATTATGCTAACGAACACGATATGGCAATTGTATTTACCCACACAAGACATTTTAGACATTAAAAAATCGGCATAGGAATTCTCTTATGCCGATTTTAAAATTTATAAAAATTATTTTAAGTTCTCTATAACCTTCTTAAGTTCCATTACCACTTCATCTATTTCCAAACGAGTGGAATTTTTTTCAGCATACTCATCTGCTTCATTAAGTTTTCTCTCCACATCGTTAATTTGGTTAATGTTTTTCATTTTAATACCTTTTTTAGTTTAAATGATATTTAAGGTTCTGTTTTTGGAGTGGTTGGAGTTTTGTTTTCATCAGGTTTTTTATTTTCTGTTGGTTTTTCGTTTTCTTTTTCATCTGGTTTTACTTCAGGTTTTTCCTCTAAACCTTTTACAGCATTTTCTAAAAGTACTTTTACATCTTCCACTTCTTTTTGAGTTGCAGATTCTTTTAGAACTTTTTCAGCCTTAGTTATGGCATCTGTTAAAGCTTGCTTTGACTCATCAGTTTTATTTGTTAGGTCAATTGCCTTTGCGTCTTTAATTGCTTTTTCTAGTTCAGCCCTGCTTAATATTTCTGGTTTCTTTGGACCGTTTAACAATTCGTCTTCAGTCATACTATCTAGCATTAAAGTACCAGATATAAAACTGAAACCTTTATATGTTTTACTTAAATCTCCACAGTAAGACTCTAAGCGAACTGTTTTAAACCCTTTTCCTAACATGTTAGCTTTATGTTTTGGAGAGTTATACCAAGCATCGAAAAAAGATTTAGCTACTGATTTTTCATTTATTTCAGACCCACTTGAGAATAAGAGTTTATTTTCTTTATTTGAATTATAAACATCTACCCATTCAACACCTAAATTTTCGAATTTTGATTTACCGTCAATTTTATCATTAAACAACGTAGAATATTCACTTCCATCAGGTCTTACATGATGCTTACCATGGAAAGGTCCATTAATTCCTGCTGCGGCTAATTCTTGAACTCTCTTAATAGAACCTTCTTTGTTAACTTTAGATATTGTTAAAGGCTCTACGTTATTTTTAGCTCTAAGGTCATTTATTAGCTTTAAGAATTCTTCATTAATTAAATCTCTATCTAATTTGTTGTTGTAGTAATCTTTAATCTTTGCCGCTTTTTCTTCAAGGAGAATTCCATTTTCAACTTCCTTAGCAATAGCGTTAAGCTGTAGAACAACTTCCACACCTACTGAAGAATTACCACCAACTATATGAATTTTAGCGTCACCTTTTGACTTAGCAATAAAGTCTTTAATAAATGCTTTTGTTTCTTCTGGTATTTCTCTTTGCTTTACTAACAAGATTGGAGCTTTTAATTCCTTTGCAGCTGTAATTGATGTTAGAGCATCTGCCATGTTTTGTCCACTTGCTATAATAAGATTTTTTGTTTCGGCATTATCTTTTACATATTCCTTAGCGATTTCTACTGATGTTTCATATCTAGTCTTGCCTGAAAATCTTGTTACATCAGTTAAGTTACTTGGAACTGTAGTTTTTCCACCGAAGATATAATTAATCTTTTGATTGTAGTAATGACTTGGTGCATTTACATGAGGTAATAGTTGAGTTTTTCTTTGACCTGCCAACGGACCAGCCGCTAGAGCATCCGCATCAGCATAGGCGTTGTATAAACCTATTGTCTTACCTGTTTTTGGATATTCTCTAATTTTATCTATTTCAAGAGCTGTTTCGGTTCTTGTCTTTCCAGCAACTCTCTTCACATTGTCCGCCTTAAGTTCGTTTTTCACTTTATTTGATACAGAACTTTCTCCACCGACAATAGTGATTTCTGATATATTCATTTTACTAAGTCTGTCCTTAGTAGCCTTTGGTATATCATTTTGTCTAACTAATAATATAGGAAGATCTTTGTCATATGCCAGTGGTCCAACTGCCAATGCGTCAGCAAAGTTTTCGCCGCTTGCAATAATAATTTCATCTTCCTTGCCGTATTTGTCGATTAATTTAACGGCTGTTTCATATCTGTTTGAGCCATAGACTCTCTCCACTTTTAAAACTTCAGATGCTTTTGTTTTTCCTGTAGGAATAAGCATTGCACCTGCTAAAAGTACAGCTAAAATTTTTTTATTCATATTAACTTCCTCCTTTAGTACTTTAATAACATTATACAATATAAAACTATTTTAAGGGGGATTAAATTACATTAAAAAATCGGCATAGGATTTCTCTTATGCCGATTATTCTTTATACCTAGGTCTAGTCTTCACCTTTAATATAATCTATAAATGGATTGTTCACCCAAATCTTTTCTGCAGTTGCAGTGCTTCCCTTTAGAGTTTCATTTAAAGTCTTAATAACTTTTTCGCTATCTTTTTCAAGGGTAAATGTGTGAAGGATTAGATTGTCTTTTTCTATTCTATTGTCGATTAGGTTTCCGTAGCCTTCGCCCATTTCTGCAGTTGTACTATATAGTGGAACCCACCATGAGTCTGCAATTCTGTTTTCGCCTTTAGGCATATCCTTTGTCTTCATTGCATTTGCAATAACTATTTTATCAAGTTTTTGCATATCTTCTTTGTTTTCAAATTCAATATAGATATTAAACTCGATTGAGTTTGCAACCATCTTGTCGTCTTTTACCTTAACAACTTCATACTTGTCAGTTGCAGGAGCTGGTTCGCCCCATTCTTTTCTATATTCATATGCAGAAGACTTTGGTTCTATGGCAACTTTACCTTTAATACCTTCCATTCTTAGGATGGCTAATAGTTGGTTTACATTTGCAATTGAGTCGTGGCTGTAAACAAAAGTTTTGCTCTTATCAAATGAGTTTGCATAGTCCTTTGAGATTATGTTAAAGCCTGTAGCTACATTTTTTGTAATAAGTTCAACACCGGCTCTAAAAGCGTCGTTATTTGTTAACACTTTTGCCTTGTCGTACTCTTTACCAAGTTCAAATGCCACATATGGATTTGAAATGTCTCCAGACTTCATGTTACACTTAAATTCGTTATTTGAAGCAAGTCCCTTAACCATTTTGTCGATAATTGGTTTTAATTCTGTTCCCTTAATGAAATCTTTTAAAGTTCCAGCTTCAACATTTGAGCCTAATTTATATGCAGCAGCTGCCTTTAAAACTGCTTCGTCATATTCGCCAGCTTCAAGGGAAAGTACCTTAAGGGCTTGTTCCTTAGTGATAACTCTTGTTAGTTCAGAAACTTTATTTCCAGCAGTAAATAGATTTATTATATCTAACTTTTCGTTTCCAGTTAGTGCTGGTCTATTCTTTGCATCTTGTAGTTCCTTTGGCATTTTGCCTAGGGCATATGAAAGGGCTGAGTCCTTTCCATAAAGCATATTTATAATATTGTTTTCAGAAACTGAACTGTTTCCACCTACAACTACAATTTCTTTAGCGTTTTCTTTTACAAATGAAAGTACTTGTTCATTTACTCCGTCCTTTGTAACAAGAACTATAGGTGCGTTAAGTTGTGCTGCAGCTGATGATGCTGATAGTGCATCTGGATAGTCTTCGCCGCTTGCAATGATTACTTTATCAAGTTCGCCAAATTCTTTTTTGTATTCCTTTGCAACTTCAAGTGAAGTAAGGTATCTATTTGTACCACTAATTCTTCTTTCTTCACCCTTTACAGAACTTTTTCCACCGATTATAACGGCGTTTTCAATATCCTTTGTTGAAGGTGCAAGATTTAACTTGCTAAATTTAGCTTCTTTATTTCTTCCTGCAAGAGGACCTGCAGCAAGTGCGTCAGGATATTTTTCTCCATCTGCTACATAGTTTGTAATATTTTCCTTTGCAATTTCTTTGCCAAGTAATTTGTATCTAAGTTCGCCAATCTTTTCAGAAGTCTTATATCTATTTGCTCCTGAAACTCTTTCAACAGGGTAGGACTTTGAAATTTCTCTTTCCACGTCCATTGACACTGTTGACTCTCCACCAAGAATATATACCTTTTCAGGTTTTATTCTTTCAAGTTCTTTCTTAGTGTTTTCGTTAAGTGTTTTTGAGCCAGTTAAAAGTAGTGGCCATTTTTCTTGAATGGTCAATGTGCTTCCAACAAGGGCATCGGGAAATACTTCTCCGCTTGCAACTACAACTACTTTAGATTTTTCATAATATTTTTGTGAAATCTTAGTAGCTGTTTCATATCTGTTTGCTCCACTGATTCTCTCTACCTTTAAACCTTGTGATGCGTTTGATTTACCTGCAGGAATTAACATTGATCCTGCTAAAAGCACAGCTAAAAATTTTTTATTCATTTGCATTTCCTCCTTTAGTACTTTCAATATCATTATACAACAAAAGAAAACCTTTTTTCATAAAATTTTTCATTAAAGTATGCAATAATGAAAGGTTTTGCCCCTGCACCATTGCAAAAACTTGTGTTTAAAGATAAAATTGTTATATATGTTATTTGATATTTAGAGAAGGGGAGAAAATGAAAGAAGTTAGATTACGTTTCGCACCAAGTCCAACAGGTTATGTTCATATTGGTGGACTTAGAACTGCACTATATAATTATTTATACGCTCGTGGACAAAAGGGCAAATTTATTTTAAGAATTGAAGATACAGATAGAACAAGATATGTGGAAGGAGCCATCGAAAACCTTATAAAGGAACTTAAATGGGCGGGCATTGACATTGACGAAGGTGTTAGCCTAGATGAAGATGGAAACATTATTAATGTGGGAGACTGCAAGCCATATATTCAGTCAGAAAGAGTTAAAGAAGGCATCTATGACAAATATGTTGAAAAGCTAATTGAAGAGGGAAAGGCCTACTACTGTTTCTGTACAAAGGAAAGACTTGATCACATAAGAGAAGCTCAAAAGGCCGACGGAAAAATTGCAAAGTACGACGGTTTTTGTAGAGGAGTTTCCCTTGAAGAAGCTAGAGAGAGAATTGCAAATGGAGAAGAACATGTTGTAAGAATGAAACTTCCTGCAAACAAGGACATCTCTTTTGAAGACGCCATAAAGGGGAAAATTACAATTAACACAGACGATATGGACGACCAAGTGCTTATTAAGTCAGATGGTTTTCCAACATACCACTTCGCAGTAGTTGTAGACGACCACGAAATGGGCATAACCCATGTTGTAAGGGGGGACGAATGGCTACCATCAACTCCAAAACACGTGTTCCTATACGAAGCCTTTGGATGGGAAGCACCACAATATGTGCATCTACCAACTGTATTAAATAAATCTGGTAAAAAACTTTCCAAGAGAAATGACGACGCTTCAGTGGAAGACTTTAGAAAGAAGGGCTACCTTCCAGAAGGACTTATAAACTACCTTGCACTTGTGGGATGGTCTCCGGAAACAAATGAAGAAATACTTTCCATGGATGAACTTATTGAACAATTTAGTTTCAACAGAGTTTCAAAATCCGGTGGAGTATTTGACAGCGAAAAGCTTGACTGGGTCAACGCACATTATGTAAAGGCCCTTGAAATACCAAAGCTTGTAGAGTATATAAAACCATATATGTTAGAAGCTGGTCTAATAAACGAAGATTTTTCACAAGAAAAACTTGAACTAATAGCACAGACCTTCCAAGAATCAATTCACAAGTTCTCAGAAATTGTTGAACAATCAGAATTTTTATTTAAAGACAAAATAGAAATAGTTGAAGAAGACGCTATTGAAATGGCGTCAGGAGAACAGGTTCCAAGTCTTGTAGAAGCCTTTAAAGAAGAACTTTCACAAATTGACGAAGTTGACGAAGAGTTTGCAAAGACCATTATGAAAAAAATTCAAAAGGCTACTGGAGTTAAGGGAAAGAATTTATATATGCCGGTAAGAGCCGTGTTAACAGGCAATGTTCATGGACCGGAACTGGTAAATATAATTCAAATACTTGGGAAAGAAGGCCTGGAAAATAGATTAAACCAATTCCAACAAGGAGCATAATATGAAAAACAAAGTGCTTACAGGATTTCTTATAATCTTTTTTCTAATAGCTCTGTTCTTTGCATCATTTGTGCTTTTTAACAAGTACAACGAAACCTATAGCTATGACCAAATAACTTCAGGAGTTATTGACGGCCTTACCTATAAGGATTTAAAGACAGAAAAAGTAGAAGACATTTTATTCTTCGTTGCGGAAGATCTTAAAGACAAAAAAGATTTAAAGGTTATGGTTTTTGAAAAAGATTTTCTATTTAAGTCCAGATATAGAAAAAAATATGAAGAAGAAAAAGATGACGTTGTCAGCAGTATCTACTATGGTACGGACAAAAGCGGTTGGATTTTAGTGTTTGGAAGAAACACTGACAAAAACTCAATCGACTCATTCGAAGTTGTGTCTGACAAAGTTAAAAAGATAGATGTAAAAGAAAAGGGAATCATCCTTGAAGTTATGCGAGGCAAAGCCAAGGATGTAAAAAACTTAAGAATTGAATATAGTCAGGAAAATCAGGAAAAAACTGACTAGGATTTTTAGAGAGAAGCAGTTTGGTGAAATGCTTTAATCCGACTCAGAGATATGCGCCTGATATGAGAATTTAATACATTCCGGTTGAACCGTTAGAACTTTTAAGTGGAATAGATTTCTAATCAAATAGAGTGGAACCGCGGATAATTCGTCTCTTGCAATTGCAGGAGACTTTTTTTATAGGAGGAAAGATGAAAGTATATAACACATTGACAAGGCAAAAGGAAGAATTTGTACCAATAGAAGAGGGCAAGGTGGGTATTTACGTTTGTGGCCCTACGGTTTATAACTACATCCACGTTGGAAACGCTAGACCAATGGTGGTGTTTGACACATTAAGAAGATATTTTATGTACAAGGGCTATGATGTAAAGTATGTAAGTAACTTTACAGACATTGACGACAAGATAATTGAGAGGGCAAAGGAAGAAAAGGTCGACTTCAAAGAAATAACAAAGAAGTACATCGCCGCATACCTTGACAACTCAAACGAACTTAACTTTGACGAAAAGGACACCATACATCCAAAGGCAACGGAATATATAGAAGAGATGATAGAATTTGTAAAGGGCCTTGAAGACAAGGGCATAGCATATAATGTTGATGGAGATGTATACTTTGACATTACAAAGGCCAAGGACTATGGAAAGCTTTCAAGAAAAAATATTGAAGAATTACAAGCGGGCAAGAGAATAGAAGTTTCATCTGAAAAGAAAAACGCCATGGACTTCGCCCTTTGGAAGAAGAGAAAAGAAGAGTCGGAACCAGCATGGCAGTCACCATGGGGCATGGGTAGACCGGGATGGCATTTAGAGTGTTCAGTAATGTCCCAGTCCATCCTTGGAGACACCATCGACATACACGCCGGTGGAGAGGACTTACAGTTCCCACATCACGAAAATGAAATCGCACAGTCAGAGTCGCTACACGACAAGGACTTTGCAAACTATTGGATGCACAACTCCATGATTACAGTTGACAACGAAAAGATGAGTAAGTCCAAGGGAAACTTCTTTTTACTAAACGACATTAGAGAAGAGTACGACCTTGAAGTTGTAAGATTTTGGTTACTTTCAGTTCATTACAGAAAGCCAATTAACTTTAGCAAGGAGGTTATGCAGGCGACAAAAAATGGTCTAGAAAGACTTTACAACGGAAAGAAAAAATTAGAAGAGCTTTTAGCAAATGCAAGCCCTGGAGAACTTAACGAAGAACTTTCAAGTGAAATTGACAAAATCGTTAATAATTTTGAAGTTGCCATGGACGACGACCTTAATACAGCAGATGGAATAACTGCCGTTTATGATTTAATAAAATTTGCGAACACAAACCTTGACGAAAATTCCTCAAAAGAAATTGTGGAAAAGATACTAAACACATTAAATAAATTTTCAGACGTTCTTGGAATCTTACAAAGAGAAGAAAAAGACGACAACTTAGACGAATACGTTGAAAAGATGATACAAGAGAGAACCGACGCCAGAAAGGAAAAAAATTTCGCAAAGGCCGACGAAATTAGAGACAAATTATTAGAAATGGGTATAAAATTAAAAGACACAAGACAAGGTGTTACTTGGGAAAAAATAAAGTAGGAGAGTTATATGAGTAGAGCTGATGATATTTTTATAAACATGTGCAAAGACATATTAGAAAATGGATATTCTTCCGAAGAGCAAAAGGTAAGACCACATTGGGAAGATGGAACACCGGCTCATACTATTAAAACATTTGGAGTTGTAAATAGATATGACCTGTCTAAGGAGTTTCCAATTCTAACCCTTAGACCAACCCCAATGAAACTTTCAGTGGACGAACTACTTTGGATTTGGCAAAAGAAATCAAACAGAGTAAGCGAACTTAAGTCTTCAATTTGGAACAGTTGGACAGACGAAGAAGGGACCATTGGGAAAGCTTATGGCTACCAGCTTGGAATAAAACATAAGTATAAAGAAGGAGAGTTTGACCAAGTTGACAGAGTGCTTTACGACTTAAAGCACAATCCCTATTCAAGGCGTATTATGACAAATCTATATAACTTTGAAGACCTACACGAGATGCAGCTTTATCCATGCGCATACTCAGTCACCTTCAACGTTACAGGAAATAAACTAAACGCCATATTAAACCAGCGTTCACAGGACATCTTAGCTGCAAACAATTGGAATGTTGTACAGTACTCAGTTCTAGTACACATGTTTGCACAAGTTTCAGGCCTTGAAGTAGGAGAGCTCATCCATGTAATTGCCGATGCGCACATATACGACAGACATGTACCGATTATAGAAGAGCTTATAAAAAGAGAAACCTTTGATGCACCGAAGTTTGAGATTAACAAAGATGTAAAAGATTTCTATAAATTTACAACAGATGACTTTAAACTTATAGATTACAAAGCGGGACCTCAAATAAAAGACATACCCGTGGCAATTTAAGGAGTGAAAGATGAAAGCTATAGTAGCTGTAGACAATAACTGGGGAATAGGAAGAGACAACGACATGTTGATTTCAATTCCCGACGACATGAGATTCTTTGTAGACCAGACGACAAATAAAGTTGTGGTTATGGGTAGAAACACATTGGAGTCACTACCGGGAGGAAGACCACTAAAAAATAGAACTAACATCGTAGTCTCAAGGAGCATGGACGAAAGAGAAAATGTAATAACCGTAAGGAGCCTAGAAGAAGCACTAAAAGAAATAAAAAAATACGATGCGGATAAAGTTATGATTATTGGAGGAGACTCTATCTATAAACAGTTTTTAGACTACTGCGATGAGTGCATAGTTACAAAGATACAAGAAGACTTTCCCGACGTGGACTGCTACTTTCCAAACCTAGACGAACATGAGGACTGGGAAATAGAAAACAGCACCATAAACTACAACTGGGAAGGTATTTCATATAACTTCAATTGGTATAAAAATAAAAAAGTAAAAGATATAGGGGTGTAAAATGAAGAAAAAATTATACAAAGTAAGAGAAGGAAAGATGGTGTCAGGAGTATGCCTAGGACTATCAGAATATTTTGACATTGACGTTTCCATAGTTAGAATAATTACAGCAGTGCTAGGACTATGTTACTTTGCAGGTCTAGTAATGTATATAATAGCAGCCATAGTTCTACCATGGAAAGAAGACATCTATTCAGAGGACTCAAACATTAAAGACAATAGCTATTCACAAAGAAAAGAAGATGATGACTATATAGACATAGACTAAAATTTGGTTCAAGTGCCCCTTGAACCCTTTTTAATGGAAAAATGTTTAAATAACTATTCTCGGGGTAGATATAACACTGAGGCAAGAAAGACTTGTCATATAAAATTACTAGGAGGATATTATGAACAACAAAAAATTATTAGACTTACTAAACAAACAATACAACTTTGAAATAGAATCAGCGTACATCTATAAAGCGATGTCACTATGGGCAGCAAAAGAAAACTGGTCAGGAGTTGCAAACTTCTTCCATCAACAAGCACTAGAAGAAATGTTCCATGCAAGCAAATTAGAAAACTATCTACTAGACATTGGATATTGTGTAAAACTTACAAAAATTTCAGAACCAAAAGCAGAGTACTCATCATTATTAGAAGTTTTCAAAGACGCATTTGACCATGAAAAACAAGTTACTGCAAACTTCGTTGAAATAATGAAAGAAGCAAAAGAAGTTCCAGATTACAAAACTGAAATTCAAGCACAATGGTTCCTAACAGAACAAGTTGAAGAAGAAGCAACATTTGACGACCTTATTGCTACACTAGAAAGAATAAGCGACTCACCAGCAGGACTATTCCAATTTGACGCAGAACTTGCTCAAAGAAAATTTAGTCCAGAAGCATAATCACAAGCATAATGAAAATAAAAACCGCTGATTTGGAAAAAATTGCAGCCACATTAGAACAATATCCAGAAAACAATCTACCGGAGATTGCCCTGGCAGGTAGATCAAATGTAGGTAAATCAAGTTTTATAAATGCATTTATAAATAGAAAGAACCTGGCAAGAACCAGTTCAAAACCTGGCAAGACCAGAACAGTTAACTTCTATAATATAAATCATGAGTTTAGACTTGTGGACCTACCAGGATATGGATATGCAGCAGTATCCAAATCAGAAAAAGATAATTGGGCAAAAATCATAGAAACCTACCTTCACAATAGAACAAATCTTTACGAAACAGTTCTATTAGTAGACATTCGCCACGATCCAACGGCACAGGACAAGCAAATGTACAATTGGATAAAAGAAATTGGCTTTACAGGATTTGTAATTGCAAATAAGGCGGACAAAATAGCAAAATCAAAACATGGACAATATGTAAAAAATATTGCAAAAGTACTTCAAATAGAAGACAGAGATTTAATAATACCATTTAGTTCAGATAATAAAATAAATTTGGACTTGGTACACGAGCAATTCGAAGCTATTTTGAAATATGGTAGTGGTTTCGAAGAATAAATGGCTTTTTCATGATTTTCTTCTTTTTTGAGAGAGGACTCCTGCGGGGAGTTCTTTCTTTTTTTGAAAAATCACTTAAATACGTTAAATTATTAAAATATTGTAACAAATAAGAAAAAAATTGCAAAAAAATGTGGTTTTTTGTTTGAAATAAAATTTGTGGGTATTAATATAATACAAACCGATAACCATTAAATGGTTACCCAACTAAAATTAAAAAAGATATACGAAAATGTATTTAGTTCGAGATGTCGAACTTTATATAAAAAGTATTTTAAGAGAAGGCTTGGTATTCGGTTTTTAATATATAATCCTAATGTTATTACAGATAATCAGAGGATTTTAAAAGATCAGTGAAAATTTAAAAAGAAAGGATTTGATAGTTGTGATAGAACCTAAAAGTGAATGTTGGAGTAACCATAAGTAGTGGAAGTTATTAGCATATAGATGATAATAACTTCCACATTTTTTTGTTTTGTAGGGTTTCGCCCAACCACTTTTTTATTTCTAATTTACATAGTTGTTTTATTTAATTTTGTTTTGTAGGTCTGTGACCTACAACTTTTTTTATTTCCAATATATTATTTCATTTTATTCCACCAAGGGGGAAAAAGGAACCGTTTCGTATGTTCCTTTCCCCCTTGAAAACCCCCTTTACCTCCCAACGACTCGGGGTAACCCCGAGACCCCTATGTGAGTATGGAAGAAAATCCAACAAGATTTTCTACAATTTAAATTGGGGTTTGGGGTATCCCCAAGCGTTTTAAGGGTGTAAAAGGTTCGGGTTTCAGGGTAAGGATATGAGGGGAAATCGCAATCCCCTTCATCCTTACCCTGAGATTGAGAATGAAAATTTTGTAAAATATTATTACTCAAAGTTTTTAAAACTTTGTAGAGTTTGCCGTAAGGCAAATAAAACAAAACACTATACTAGAAATAAATAGGTCGTAGGGTATAACCCTACAAAACAATATATTATGATACTTTGACGAACACTTTCTTAAAAGAAAGTGTTCGAGATACTTCGACTCGCTGTCGCTCGCTCAGTATGACAGTACC
Source organism: Mediannikoviicoccus vaginalis (assembly GCF_928097925.1). Classification (GTDB taxonomy): domain Bacteria; phylum Bacillota; class Clostridia; order Tissierellales; family Peptoniphilaceae; genus Mediannikoviicoccus; species Mediannikoviicoccus vaginalis. The sequence goes on along the minus strand of NZ_CAKMRI010000001.1, from coordinate 1,056,843 downwards.
TGGGGTATTACATTCCTAGGTAGAAGATGTACAAAATGCATTATGTGCCGAAGGCACTAACAGGAAAGCCTTAGCTTTCCTACCACTTTACACAAGGGGTCTTGGGGATATCCCCAAGTCGTTGGGAGGTAAAGGGGGTTTCCAAGGGGGAAAGGAACGTACGAAACGGTTCCTATTTTCCCCCTTGGTATAATAAAAAAATAAAATTTACTAGAAGCAAATGGGTCGTAGGTCATAGACCTACATAACAATACCGCAGGGCAAATAAAACAAAAACCTATACTAGAAATAAAAAAGTAGTAGGGTATAACCCTACAAACCAAACTAAAAGCAGAGAATAAAAAAGAGAGGACTTCTCCTCTCTTTACCTCTTATTCTTCAGGTTCGAATTGATCTTTACCTGCTCCACAGATAGGGCAAACCCAATCTTCTGGAAGATCTTCGAATGCTGTACCTGGTTCAATTCCGTTATCTACGTCTCCTTCTGCTGGATCGTAAATATGGCCACATGGTTGACATACATATCTTTTCATAAAGACACCCCCTATAATTTTGTTGTCAATATATTTATACCCCAAATCTTTCTTTTAAACAAGTTTTTTTGTAAATACGTTTTCTCCTGCTCCTAACAGTTCATCAAAAGAATAAATTTATTCCACGGGCTTGTTAGTTTATAAACTACTTGGGTAATTAATACATAGGTGGTTATTATGTACAGATTTGAAGAAACGGCTAAGGGGACCATGGAGAACATCAACGATATGACGATGCGCTTCATGGGAGATATAAGCTCATATTTACAAGATGAAAAAACGCTCTACGATTTGAGACTAATAGTTACAGAGCTCATGGTAAACGGAGTAAAACATGGCAATATGGAAAATTTCAATAAGCTCATTCGACTATGTGCCGTGCTATCCGACGATAAGGTTACAATAAAAGTAAAGGACCAGGGCAGTGGCATAATGGGCCACAAGTGTAGCTGTAGTGATTTTACTAAGACAAATGGTAGGGGTCTTTTTATCGTTGAACATATAGCAGACAAAATAGTTTATAATAAAAATGAAGTAGTTGTGGAGCTACAGATATAGAAATAGCCCACAACTATTTATTTTGTCCTTCTTTATGGTATAATTTCAAAGGATAAAGTAAGGAAGTGTTTTAATGGCAAATAAAAAAAATATAAGAAATGTTGCAATCATAGCCCATGTTGATCATGGCAAGACAACATTAGTAGACGGATTATTGAGAACTGGTGGTGTATTTAGAGAAAACCAAGCTGTTCAAGACAGAGTTATGGACAGTAACGACATCGAAAAGGAAAGAGGTATAACAATACTTTCCAAAAACACCGCCGTAGACTATAAGGATTACAAGATAAATATTATCGACACACCGGGACACGCCGACTTTGGTGGCGAAGTGGAACGTGTGCTTAGCATGGCCGACGGAGTTGTTCTTGTTGTAGATGCATTTGAAGGACCAATGCCACAAACTAAGTTTGTATTAAAAAAGGCATTTGAATTAAATCTACCTGCAATAGTATGTATCAACAAGATTGACAGACCAGAGGCAAGGCCAGAAGAGGTTGTAGATGAAATCTTAGACCTATTCATCCAACTTGATGCTGGAGAAGAATACCTTGACTCACCAATAGTATATGCTTCAGCAAGACAGGGCTTTGCATGCGAAGACTACAACGACCCATCAGATGACATGTCGTACCTTCTTGATAAGATTATCGAATACATTCCGGAACCAAGTGGCAATGTGGAAGAAGCCTTTAGACTTTTAATTTCCACAAGTGACTACAACGACTACGTTGGTAGAATAGGAATAGGTAAGATAGATTCTGGAACAATAAAAGTAAATGACAGAGTTCATATTTTAAACTACTACGACAAATCAGTTGATAAAAAAGTTACCATAACAAAGATATATGAGTTCCAAGGACTAAACAGAGTGGAAGTACAGTCTTCAACGGCGGGAAATATAATTGCCGTTACAGGAGTTGAAGGCATAAATATTGGAGACACCATTTGCGACCTTGAACATGAAGATCCAATACCATTTACAAAAATTTCAGAACCGACCCTTGCAATGAACTTTTTAGTAAACGACAGTCCATTTGCAGGCCGCGAAGGAAAATATGTAACCAGTAGACAAATTAGAAATAGACTCTTTAAAGAACTGGAAACAGACGTTAGCTTAAGAGTTGAAGAAACAGACTCCACCGACGCTTTCAGAGTCAGCGGTAGAGGAGAGCTTCACCTATCAGTATTAATAGAAAACCTAAGAAGAGAAGACTACGAGTTTCAAGTTTCAAAACCACAAGTACTATATAAAGAAGAAGACGGAGTTACCCTAGAGCCAATCGAGAGAGTGACCATAGACGTAGACGAAGAATATGTCGGTGCCATCATAGAAAAACTTGGGATGAGAAAGGGAGAACTAATCGACATGAAACCATCAAAAGGTGGCTACACAAGACTAGTTTTCGACATACCAACAAGGGGCTTAATAGGATATAGACAAGAATTTATATCCACCACAAAGGGCACAGGAGTAATCAACTCCGAACTTAAAGAGTACGCAAAGAAAAAAGGCGACATTCCAGGCAGACCTACAGGATCCCTAATATGCTTCGAAACAGGAGTAACATCTGCCTATGGATTAAACGCGGCACAAGAAAGAGGAGTGCTATTCGTAAAACCAGGGGAAGATGTGTACGAGGGAATGGTCGTAGGAGAAAATCCAAAGGGACTAGACATCGAAGTTAACGTGTGCAAGAGAAAGCAACAGACCAACATCAGGTCCTCAGCAGCAGACGAAGCCCTAAGACTTTCACCACCGAGAATACTAAGCCTTGAAGAGCTACTAGAATTTATAGAAGAAGACGAGCTAATAGAAGTAACACCTAAGAGCCTTAGAATAAGAAAGAAAATATTAAACTCAGAACTAAGATACAAATCAAAAAAGAATAAAAACTAATACATTACTTTATTAAATTCACTTTTTCAAGTATAATAAGTTTGTAGATATTAAACCGAGTTTTTTAACAAATTAAAGTATAAGACTTTAATTTATAAACTGATTAAAGTATCTTTTATCGGGTAAATAAATAGAGAATGACTTAGTAAATATACTAAAGTTTAACTACAAATATTAGGAGGTTATTTATCAAATGAAAACAGACGTACAAATAGCACAAGAAGCTAAGATGGAACCTATAGTTGAAGTTGGTAAACGTCTAGGTCTTGAAGAAAAAGATCTATACCTTTATGGAAACTACAAAGCAAAATTAGACTTGGGACTTTTAGAAAAATACAAGGACAAAGAAGACGGAAAACTAATCCTTGTAACAGCAATAAACCCAACACCAGCAGGAGAAGGAAAGACAACAGTTAACGTTGGACTTTCAATGGGACTTAACAGAATAGGTAAGTCAGCAATCTCTGCACTAAGAGAACCTTCACTAGGACCAAGCTTTGGTATAAAAGGTGGAGCAGCAGGTGGTGGATATGCACAAGTAGTTCCAATGGAAGACATCAACATGCACTTCACAGGAGACTTCCACGCTATTACAACAGCAAACAACCTAATCTCTGCACTACTAGATAACCACTTACAACAAGGAAACGAACTAGGAATTGACCCTAGAAGAATCCTTTGGAAGAGAGTTCTAGACATGAACGATAGAGCACTAAGAAATATCGTAGTAGGACTTGGTGGTAGACCAAACGGAGTACCAAGAGAAGACGGTTTCGATATAACAGTAGCTTCAGAAATAATGGCTATACTATGTCTAAGCACAAGCCTTGAAGACTTAAAAGAAAGAATCGGTAACATCCTTATTGCATACACATACGACAAAAAACCAGTATATGCAAAAGACATCAAGGCACAAGGAGCAGTAGCACTAGTAATGAAAGATGCTATTAACCCTAACCTTGTACAAACATTAGAAAACACACCAGCAATACTACATGGTGGACCATTCGCAAACATTGCACATGGATGTAACTCAGTAGTAGCAACAAAACTTGCAATGAAACTTGCTGACTACACAGTAACAGAAGCAGGATTCGGTGGAGACCTAGGAGCGGAAAAATTCTTTGACATCAAATGTCGTCTAGGCGGAATCACACCAGACTGTACAGTAATTGTTGCAACAGTTAGAGCATTAAAACACCACGGTGGATGCGCTAAAGACGAACTAGGCGAAGAAAACCTTGAAGCACTAGAAAAAGGATTTGCAAACCTAGAAAGACATATCCAAAACATGCACAAGTATGGTATTCCATGCTTAGTAGCAATTAACCGTTTCCCAACAGACACAGAAAAAGAACTAGAACTTCTTGATAAATTAACAAAAGATTCAGGAACAGAAGCAGTTCTTGCAGAAGTTTGGGCAAAAGGTGGCGAAGGCGCAGAAGACCTTGCTAAAGCAGTAGTTAAGAAGATTGACGAAAATGAAAATAACTTCCACTTCTTATACGAAGAAGATATGACAATAGAACAAAAGATAGAAAAAATCGCAACTGATATATACGGTGGAAGCGGAGTAGAATTCACAACAAAAGCAAAGAGAAAACTAAAAGAAATATCAGAACTTGGCCTTGACCACTATCCAGTATGTATGGCTAAGACACAATATTCATTCTCAGATGACCCTAAACTATTAGGAGCACCATCAGACTTCCGCATTACAGTTAGAGACTTGAGAATTTCAAGAGGAGCAGGCTTTGTTGTTGCCCTAACAGGAGACATAATGACAATGCCAGGCCTTCCAAAAGTTCCAGCAGCTAACAATATTGACGTATTAGAATCAGGCGAAATAGTTGGATTATTCTAAGGAGTGATATTTTGAGTAGCGAGTCTAGGCTAAAGAGCAAACAATTAGATGATTTCTTTGATGCAGTAATGATGCTAAAAAGTAGAGAAGACTGTTACAAGTTCTTTGAAGACGTATGTACAGTTAGAGAGCTTCATTCAATAACACAAAGATTAGAAGTTGCAAAACTTTTAAAAATCAGAAAAACCTATAACGAAATAGAAAAAGAGACGGGAGCTTCAACAGCTACAATAAGTAGAGTAAATAGAAGTCTTAACTATGGAGCAGAAGGCTATGAACTTGTTCTAGACGAGCTTATAAAAAGAGACTTAGAAGCAAAACGAAAGAAATAAAGGTTCTAAAGAATCCATTGGGGGATGCTAACCTATAAAGTTGGCATCTCCTCTTATTTATACATCATTATTCACTTACTTTTAAAAGACCTATCTAAATAGTCACTTTTTACTGTTTTTAGGTTCACTTAATAAGCCTATAGGCTTATTTTTCCTAAAAGCTAATTCTTTTATTCAATTTATGTATATTATTCGAGTGCTAATATCCTATTTCTAAATCTTTTGAAATTTTTAATTCCAAATGTTATTCTCTTTAATACTTTTATTTTGTTGTTCATTCCTTCTACGTACCCATTGGTGAATTCGTAGTCAAAGCTATTAGATATTGGGTCTATCCAGTTCTTAAAGGCTGTTAAACAGGCTCTCCACTTAATGGATCCGTCTTTTAACAGGTATTCTATCCAACCTTGTATGTTTTTTTGTGCTTTCTCTTTGTTTTCGCTCTTCATTACTAGGTTGTAGAAGGTTTCTTTTGTTAGGTATGCTTTTCTTATTTCTTCGTTTCTTTCTAACATTATTGATACTTTTATTTTTTCATCTTCGTGTAGTTTTATCATTGGTTTTGTTAGTAGGGATTTACTTCTCATAAAGTGTGTTCTTTCTTGTTTTTTCATCTTTTTTGATTCTGCTATTCTTGTGTTTTCAAATCCCCATGTTACCTGTCTTATGAAGTGATATCTGTCTATTAGATGTTTTGCGTTTGGAAAGTGTTTTTTCTTTATATCTCTGTATGGTCTATACATATCGCTTACGAAGATTTTTACTTTGTCTTTTTCTTCTTTTGGTATTTGACTAAAGTATTTATCTAGGTAATCAAATTTCCTTGTTGGTAGTACGTCTAATATCTTTTTATTTTGACTATCTGCTATTATTGTCTGATACTTTTCTCCTCCTGAGTCTCCTTTGAATTCGTCTATGTTTAGTACTTCTCCTAGTTTTAATCTTTTTATTTCTATGGTATCTATTATGTTTGTAACTGTTTTGGGTGAAATATAAAATTTTTTAGCTATATCTTTGATGGATATTTTATTTTTAAATTCTTCTAATACTCTTCTTTTGAGTCTTGTTGTTATTTGGCAATGTTTTGATACGAATGGTTTAGATTCTGTAAATCTTTTATTGCACTGTCTACATTTAAATCTTCGTACGTCTATTTTTAATACTACTTGTTTATCTCTATATGGTAAATCTCTTATGTTTTGATGTCTATGGTCATGTATTTCTATCTTTTTTGATCCACAGCACGGACATGTTTTAGGTCTTTTCTTACATTTACCTGTTATTGTTATCTTGTCTTCTGTTTCTTCTACTTTTCCTAATTCTAAACCTTTTATTCCCACAAGCTTTGTGATATTATTTATTTGCACTTACTTTACCTCCTTTATTTGGTTGTGGTGACTTTATTTTAGGTGATTTGTAGAGTAAGTGCAATTTTTTTATTTAAAAAACTGTTAAGGTGGTATGTTTATTCATACCCCCCCAACAGTTTCTTTTGTTCCGAAATAAAGAAAGAACCCATATGGGTTCTTTTTTTTTGAATTTTTTGAAAAAATTCAAACTAAAAATTTTTGTTCTTTTTGTAGGGTTTCACCCTACGAGGTTTGATACCTGCCGGCACTGTCATTCTGAGCGGAAAAATTCCGAAGGAATTTTGTAGTCGAAGAATCTCATTTGCTTTTCAACGAAAAGCAAATGTAAAAGTAGCCTGAATTGTTATGTAGGCCTGTGACCTACAACCATATTATTTTCATTATAATTTATCATTTTATTCTACCAAGGGGGAAAAGGCACCGTTTCGTACGGTTCCTATCCCCCTTGAAAACCCCCTTTACCTCCCAACGACTCGGGGTTACCCCGAGACCCCTATGGTAAAGAAGTAGGAAAGCTTTGGGCTTTCCTACAATTTTTATAGTTGTGTTTTGTATGTTTTCTTTGTACGAAGCGTATTCACCCCGCTTTGTCATCCTGAGCGAGCGTAGCGAGTCGAAGGATCTCGTGAACTTTCACAAGAAAGTTCACGCTTAAGTATCCTGAATTGTTTTCAAAGTTTTATAAACTTACTAATTTTTATTTTATCAATATTATTTTTTCTAACCTCAGGGTAAGGATGAAGGGGATTGCGATTTCCCCTCATATCCTTACCCTGAAACCCGAACCTTTTACACCCTTAAAACGCTTGGGGATACCCCAAACCCCAATGTAAGCTGTAGAAAATCTTTTTGGATTTTCTGTTTGTGCCTTCGGCACTGTAGTTGGGAGTGTTTACACCTCGCCATGTCATTCTGAGCGGAAAAATTTTTGAAAAAAATTTTGTAGTCGAAGAATCTCATTACTAAGTATATGTTAGAGGAACAGAGTAAATTTAATAATCTAATAGTGTTCAAAGTATAATATTACAAACAGAAGAAAATCCAAAAAATTTTCTTCCTATTACAAAGCAGGTTTTCAGGACGGCCAGTCCTGAATCGTTTGGAAGGTAAGGAAGAGGGGATTTCAAGGGGAGAACTGAGACCACATACGAAATTTTCTTAGTTCTCCCCTTGGTTAAACGAAAAAGTGGATTAAAAATAAAAAGGTCGTAGGGCATTGCCCTACAAAACAAAAAACAAAATTTTTCATAGAAAGTTTTTTAAAACTTTCCACCCTTCATCCTTACCCTGGAAATAGGAAAAATCAAATTGTATAAAGATATTACTCAAGGTTTATAAAACTTTGAAAAACATATTATGAAACTTTAACGAACACTTTTTTAGAAAAAAATGTTCGAGATTCTTCGACTTCAATTTTTGCAAAGCAAAAATTTCCGCTCAGAATGACAGAGCGGGGGTTATTTTTCCCCTTGGTATAATAAAAAAATAAAATTTACTAGAAGCAAATGGGTCGTAGGGCATTGCCCTACATAATAATGCCGCAAGGCATATAAAGCAAAAGGCTATATTAAAAATAAAAAAGTTGTAGGGCTTTCACCCTACAAACCAAAAAACAAAATTTAAAATTAAAGTTTTTTCTAAAAAAACTTTCCCCTCTCTTTGTTACTTTCTTCAAGAAAGTAAAGAAAAAACTTATTTTTTCCCTCTCTTTTTTAACGCCTCTTTTACGGCTTTTTCTTCGTCATATGGTACTTTACTTCCACCTAGGGTTTTGAAAAACTTTTCATTTCCCTTTCCTAAAAACAACACCACGTCGTCACTTGTTGCCATTTCCACTGCTCTTTCTATGGCTTTTTCTCGGTCCGGGAAGTACTCGTACTTTCCTCCAGACTTTTCTATTCCCCTTATTATGTTTTTTGAAATGTCTTTTACTTCCATTTCAATTTCGTCATCTTTTGTGACTATAGAGTAGTCTGCAATATTTCCAACAACTCTTCCTATTTCTTCTTGGGTTTCTACAGTTCTTGCTCCTGACACTCCGAACACCACGATGGTATTTTTATGGAAGTTTTCCTTTGCCGATTTTATTATGCTTTCCATGCCGTCGCTGGTGTGGGCAAAGTCAATTATCAAATTTAGTCCTTGATTATTTTTTACAACTTGGTATCTTCCCTCTGGCTTCTCAAAGTTTAGTAGTCCTTTTTTTATGTCATCCATATCTACATTCATCCTAAGGGCTATTGCCACCGCCGCCATAGTATTATAGATATTGTATTTTCCTGCCATTGGAATTTCTAGTTTTTCTTCAATGTTTCCTTCCTTATATATAAAGATAGTTTTTTCTAGATCCATGTGTTCTATTGTTGCCATTATTTCCGCGGGCTTTTCCATGGAGTAGGACAATACTTTTTTTCCTTCTTCTTTTAATTCATTGTATAGCCTTTCGCCGTATTGGTCGTCGATATTTATTATATTTTCCTTACTTGTCATGGCAAATAGTTTTTTCTTAGCCTGGTAGTAGTTTTCCATAGTGCCATGTAGTTCCAGATGTTCATAGGTTAGGTTTGTAAAGGCAGCGTAGTCAAAGTCTGTTCCTTCCACTCTCTTAAGTTCTAGGGCGTGGGATGACACTTCCATTACCACAGCTTGGTATTCTTCACTTACTAAATCAAAAAATATTTCCTGTAGTTTATTTGACTCTGGAGTGGTTTTGCCAAGGTTTTCAGTTTGGTCTCCCTTTTTTAGCCCCATGGTGCCTATGGTTGCCGTTTTAATTTTTCCTTGTCTAAGTATGCTTTCTAATATAAATGTGGTTGTAGTCTTTCCATTTGTGCCCGTTATTCCCACAATGGTCATTTCATTTGACGGGTTATTGTAATAGGCCTTTGATATTTCTGCAAGGGCCATTCTCCCATCATCTACCTTTATATATGTGACGCCCTCTTCCATTTCCACGTCTTTTTTGTGGACGATAATTTTACATCCATTTTCTATGGCCTTTTCTATAAATTTATGTCCGTCTGTTTTAAAGCCTTCAATAGCTATAAAAATACTTTTATCAGTAGCTTCCCTTGAGTCCAGGGTTATATGGCTAAAAGTTTTATTTTTATCACCTTCCACCTCTATGTAGTGGATATGATTTAAAAGTTCTTCTATATTCATTTCAAACTCCTTTATGCTTCTTAATTCTATTTTAATAGATGCTGCTAAAATTGTACAACCGAATTGTTACAAAATGTCTACGTTTTGCTTTATCTGTTTATTTGAATTTACAAAGGGTATATAATTAAGGACACTGATTAAGGAGGAGTTAAATGAAATTAGAATTATTTTATAAGGACAGCTGTCCATTTTGTCAAAAGGTATTTAGATTTATTGACAAACATGAATTAAGAGATAAAATCGAATTACTAGATATTGTTAAAGATGATAGCGCCAAGAAAAGACTTGTTGACGAAGGTGGAATGAACCAAGTTCCATGTCTTTTTGTTGATGGCAAACCTATGTACGAATCTAGCGATATCATTGCGTTTTTAAAATCAGAATTATTATAGACGGAAGGTGATTTTTTGAATAAGAAAATAATATTGGCAGGAATTTTAGCAACAACCGTATTTTTAGCCGGTTGTGATAAGCCTGCAACTACAACAGATGATGCAAATACAACTGACGCTCCAGCTGTAACTGAAACTCAAAATGAAACTAATAATACAGAAGCTACAGAAGGAACAGAAGCAGCTAACGAACCAAATGAAGCAGCAGGACAACATGAAGAGCAATATGGCGTAAATGACGCTATTGAAAAGTTTAAAACAGAGTTTCCAAACGCACAAATCACAAGCGTGTCATACGACTACGATGACAGATATCAATATGACATTACTGGTAGAGAACAAGGAATGGAACACGAATTAGAACTTGACGCAAAATCAGGACAAACTAAAGTTAAGTCAGAAAATGAAGACGATGCATTCACTGCCATTGATGAAAAATACTTGGAAAAGATAGATGAAATGATTAATAAATCACTAGATGAATTTGCAAGTGCAAATGGAACCGACAATATGATTGCCAAAGAATGGGAACTTGAATTTGATGACGGAGTTCTAGAATTTAAGTCCGAAGTAGTTTCAGGCAACAAAACTACAGAGTATAAATACAATGTAGTTAACGAATTTTAAATAGGATAGTATTAGGTGTAGGCCTAATACTATTTTTACATAGGGGTGGGATATGAAAAAGTTTTTCGTTTTTATAATGAGTATATTTCTCTTAGTGGGCTGTAAGGGCGTAGATATAAATAGTGACCCAACACAGGCTGCGCTTACGCCAGCAGTGAGTAAGGAAAATATTATAATGGACAAAATGGAAGAGTATTCCAATGCGGTTATAAAAGATTTCACCCAGGACTACGAATTACCCCTTGACACCATAAATTATTCCTATGACACGGAAAATGATAAACATAACTTTGAGCTACTAAGTAATTCCGAAAATGGAGTAAGAGCCAAATATACAAACGATAGTCAGGACGAATCACACACCAGGAGAATTTCGTCAAAGGGCGAACCAATTCCAAAAGAGATACTGAAGAATATGGACAAGATTTATGACAGAGCCTTGGAAGACTACAATAAGAAATATGAAAACCAAGAAAATATCCACTTTAAACACTGGAGACTCTATGAAGAAAATGGAAAGTATGTGTTTAGTGGGATAATAGAGACAGACCAGGAGCATCCATGGGATATATATTACAATGTTGAGAAGGATCTAGGGATAAAGTAGTGAAAGTTTTAAAAAACTTTCAATGAAAAATTTATTTTTTTTGTTTTGGTTTGTAGGGTTATACCCTACAACCTTTTTTATTTCTAGGCTTATTTTACGTTTTATTTGCCTTACGGCATTTGCTTTATGAGTTCATACTCAAAATGTGATAGCCCCACGTGTGTCATTCTGAGTGAAAAAAATTTCTGAAAGAAATTTTTGGAATCGAAGAATCTCGGAAACTTTCTTTTAAGAAAGTTTTCGTAAAACTATATCGAAGTGAATTTTGTAGGGTGAAAGCCCTACAATTTTTTTGTTTCTAATCCACTTTCTCTTTCAACCAAGGGGAGAACTAAGAAACCTTTTCGTATGGTTTCTAACGTTCTCCCCTTGAAATCCCATCTTCCTTACCCTCCAAACGATTCAGGACTGGCCGTCCTGAAAACCTGCTTAGTAAGAGGAAGAAAATCTTGTTGGATTTTCTTCTAATTTTATAATTGTATTTTGTAAGTTTTCAACTTTTCTAGAAATGTTAGTCCCTCGCTCTGTCATTCTGAGCGGAAATTTTTACAAAGCAAAAATTGAAGTCGAAGAATCTCGAACACTTTTTCCTAAAAAGTGTTCGTTAATGTTCCATAATATGTTTTTCTAAGTTTAACAAACTTAACAAATCATTTTACTACCAACATTTTCATTCCTAATCTCAGGGTAAGGATGAAGGGGATTGCGATTTCCCCTCATATCCTTACCCTGAAACCCGAACCTTTTACACCCTTAAAACGCTTGGGGATACCCCAAACCCCAATATAAGTGGAAGAAAATCTTGTTGGATTTTCTTCTATTTTTATAATTGTATTTCGTAAGTTTTTAACTTTTCTAGAATTTCAAGTTCTCCGCTATGTCATTCTGAGCGAAAATTTTTACGAAGTAAAAATTGTAGTCGAAGAATCTCTCTTTCCGTTAGGAAAGTGTCACCGGAGGTGACAACTCCCACGGCATGCAAATCCTTCATTTTTATTCTTAGGAATATTATCCCCAATTGTGTCATGTTGAGCGAGCGACAGCGAGTCGAAACATCCCGTGAACTTTCTAGCAGAAAGTTCACGCTAAACCCCCATAATATGTTTTTCTAAGTTTAACAAACTTCCACCAATTTTAAATCCCCTTCGAATTCGAGGAGTATTAAAATTCAGCATCAAACACTTTTACATATTCCCAAAAATCACCAAACTTTACAAACGCGCGTTCAAAAGTTGATATTAAAGCGTAAATGCAATAGGTGTGGTATGGAAATATTTAGTAAAAAATAATTGACAAAGCAAAAACATTGACCTATCATAATAACTAACAGTACCCGACACGCCTCTTAACAATGCGGACCAAGTCGGGTCTTTTGATTTATAAATAAAATTGAGAGACGAAAGAAATCATAAAGGAGTCTAAATCGACCCCTTTAAATATAATTTAATAGAATGAAAAAAATTAATACTTCCTGTGATAAGTAAAAATAAAGTAGCTTTTTAAAACTTCGCATCATTTTAATTAATAATTAAAGTTGCGACACACTTTCATTGTGATATAGCGAAACACTCACCTGAATGTCATTCTGAGCGGAAAAATTTTTGAAAAAAATTTTGTAGTCGAAGAATCTCAAGAGAGTAAATAAAAAGACTAGAAATAAATACAAAATAAAATAAAATCTAGCAAAACAAAACTAAGAAAATTGCAGGAAAGCCTTAGCTTTCCTATCGCTTTACAAAAGGGGTCTTGGGGATATCCCCAAGTCGTTGGGAGGTAAAGGGGGTTTTCAAGGGGGATAGGAACCGTACGAAACGGTGCCTTGTCCCCCTTGGTGGAATAAAAAGAAGACATATATTAGAAATAAATAGGTCGTAGGGTGAAACCATACAAAACAAAACAAAAACAAAAAACACTTTGATATACTTTCCTGTGGGAAAGTGACCCATCCACTGCTATATCATTACAAAAGAATTGACAAAGCAATGCTACTTTGATAATATCTAGTTAAAACAAGGAGGAAAACATGGCAAATATACAACTTCGACTAGACGATGAACTAAAAAATAAAGCAGATGAACTATTTAAAGACCTAGGACTAGATACAACAACAGCAATCCGAATGTTTTTAACACAAGCCGTTTCAAACAATGGAATACCATTTGAAATAAAAAGAAAAACAGAAAACGAAACACTAACAGAAGAAGAAATATTAAAACTATTAGAAAAATCACGTAGATCAGCAGAAAGAGGAGAATATAAAGAAGCTGTTGAAGTGGTATCAGAGCTAAAAGAAAAATATGGAATATAAAGTTTTACTTACAAAAGAAGCAGAAATAGATTTAGACAATATCATTAAATACATTCTGTTTGAAAAGAAAAATAAAGAAGCTGCCGAAAGTATTATGAATGATTTTTCTGAAATTATTCAAAAGCTAAGCCATTCAGCAGGAAGTTTTAAGCTATGCGATAACTTAAGACTTAAAGAACTAGGATACAGACGACTTAATTTTTCTAAACATGATTATTTTATTTTGTATAGAATCCAACAAAACAATGTTTTTATCGATAAGATATTTCACTTCAAGCAAGATTACGAAAATAAAATTAAATAATGTAATAAAATAATTTTGATGAGGACACTTTTAATAACTTCCTCATCATTTTTATTAATAGTTATAGTTGCAACATGCTTTAATTGTAGTATAGTGATTTACTTACCTGAATGTCATTCTGAGCGAAAATTTTTTTGGCACAAAAAAATTGGAGTCGAAGAATCTCAAATATTGTGATTTACTTTTGGAAAATAAGAATATAGTCAAATAAGATTACACAAAACAAAACAATACATACAGAAGAAAATCCAACAAGTTTTTCTACAACTTACATTGGGGTTTGGGGTATCCCCAAGCGTTTTAAGGGTGTAAAAGGTTGGGTTTCAGGGATAGGATATGTTGGGAAATCTTGGGTCCCCTTCATCCTGTCCCTGGGATTAGAAAGAAAAAATATACTAGAAATAAAAAAGTCGTAGTCATCAACCTACAAAACAAAAAAATAACGTGCCGAAGGCACAACAAGGAAAGCCATAGCTTTCCAACCACTTTCCAAAAGGGGTCTTGGGGATATCCCCAAGTCGTTTGGAAGGTAAGGAAGAGGGGATTTCAAGGGGAGAACGTTAGAAACCATACGAAAAGGTTTCTTAGTTCTCCCCTTGGTTAAAAGAAAAAACTTATTAGTAATAAAAAAGTCGTAGGGTAGAACCCTACAAACCAAAATAAAAATAACTTTTAAAGTTTGAATTTTTTCAAAAAAATTCAAAAAAAAGGACCCGATTTCTCGGGCCCATAGGTCTTGGTTCACATTTGGGAGGATGAACAAAAATTGACCTATTTACTACTATTATAGTAACATACCAAAGAAGGAAAGTAGTTACAAAATGGTTACAAATTACGTAAAAAATAAAATGTAAGAATTTTGTAACAATTACAACTTGCGAAAAAAACACAAACTGCTATACTATAAATATCAAGATAACATGATAAAGCAAATTGCTTTAATAAATGACCCACAAAAAAAATATAAAAAAAGTTTTAGACTCCAAAAATGAGGTATAATATAAGAGAGAAGAAGTTCAATAATAAACTTTTACATGGACTTTAGTTAAGTATTTTAAAATAGAACAAATAACTATTTTAAAAACTTAGAACTTATGGTATAATACCCATAAGATAGAGTTAGAGCTTTTAACTCTATTGAAAAAGGTAATAACAACGAAAGTTGTTTATTATATGCCTATGCTTTTGGGCAAACAACTTCAAAGGATCAAAGAAGAGGACTTGGCTTATAACTACGTAGTACATTGAAGGTGTACTTTTAAAGCCCCTTCAATGGGTGCAAAGCAAAGTTTAACTTCCAAGGTTCATAGAAGTTGAACAAAATTTTTATAGGAGGATGATTTTTAATCATGAAAAAAAGCAATAAGATAATGTCATTACTTTTAGCTTTTGCTATGATTTTTACAGCTGTTGTTCCTGCATTAGCTAACACAGAAGATGCAGCTAAGTCTGAAACTAAAAAAGACAATACAGTAAAAATCAATGTTTCAGCTAGTAAAGATGGCAAATTCGACGGTGTAAATCAAAAAGTTACGCTTTATGTTGACAAAACAGGCAAGGAAGGAAAAGATTTCCAACAAGTTGATTGGGGCGTTACAGAAAATGGAAAACATACTTTTGAATTAAAAAGTCCACTGTTACCAGAAGCGACTTATACTATAGTTGTTGGAGATATGAATCCAAATGTGTCTAATGAAAAAGCATATAATGCTAAATTGGTTGTTCCAGGAACTCAATGGAAATACTCATTTAATACAGATCCTAATGGTAAGCCAATAGAACTTAAAGAAGAATATCACTTTGATTTATATGTTGAACCAAAATCAAAAGAGTTCTTTGTTGTAACTACATTAACTAAAGATGCAAAGACAGCTCCTTTCCAAGACTTCAGCATTGTTCCACTAAAAGTAAACGAAGATAAAACTGCTTATACTGGAAAAGATGGAGGATATCTTGTAGATACAGATAGAAAAGCTCTTTTCACAGGAAAAACTGACAAATATGGTGAATATGGTTTAACTAAAGAAAAAGTTCAAGAACTTGCAACTGCAGCTGATTACTCAATTGGCGAAGGTAAATACGCAACAACTGTTGTAGGTTTTGTTGTTAATGGAGAACTTGTAGCAGTAGCTGACTTTAATAGAAATTCAAGCGATAGAGCTGCATATTTAAGACCTGTTGATGTAATTACTAAATTAGTTGTAACTGTAGAAGGCGACAACAGAATGGTAGATATTCACGGTGAAGAAGCTTTAACTCCATTAAAGGGAGCAACAGTTGAACTTCAAGGTAATACTACTGAATGGCAAAAAGAAGAATCATTTGGTAAGGTATTAGCTACTCAAACTACAAATGAAGAAGGTAAGGCAGTATTTGAAAACCCAGACCTTGTTAGTTTCATTAGAGTATTAGATGCTACAAACACAGCTAGAGAAGGTTACTTTACAAATATACCACTTTACAACAGAGTAGCTGTTGTTAAAGCTGAAGGATATAGAGTTCCTCAATATGCAACACTAGAAGGCGTTGAAATGAAAGATAACGTAATGCATGTTAAATTCACTTTAATTCCAGAAGGTGGAATCCATACTAATAGAATTAAAGGTTCAAACAGATATGCTACTTCTGTAGAAGTTGCTAAGAACTCATTTAAAGGACCTCAAAAAGAAGTTATATTAGCTTCTGGAGATATCTATGCAGACGCATTAGTTGCTAACGGACTTGTTGGATTAAAACATGCTCCATTAGTATTAAATGGTGTTTCTAAATTAGACAAGACAGTTGCTGAATATCTAAAAGATGTTGAAGCTAAAAAGGTTACTATTATTGGTGGTAACAGTGCAATTTCAGGATCTGTTCAAGACGAATTAGAAAAAATAGGTCTTAAGACAGAAAGAATTGCAGGAACTAATAGATATGAAACTTCTGTAAAAGTATTACAACATTTCTTAAAGAATGGTCAAAATATGAAAGTTCAAGAAGGAGATGTTAGAAATGTATTCCTAGCTTCTGGAGAAAACTTTGCAGACGCATTAGTTGCATCTGTTCCAGCAGCTATGTATGCTAGACCAATTCTTTTAACATCAAAAGACAGCCTTCCAAAGGTAGTAAAAGATGCTATTGAAAACAAAGACTATGGTATTAAAGAAGTAACTGTAGTTGGTGGTACTGGCGCAGTTTCTGAAAAGGCTTATGCACAAATCACTGTTTCAAATGTTCAAAGATTAAAGGGACAAAATAGACAATTAACTGCAATGGCAGTTGCTGATCAATACTTTATGAACGCTGGACAAGCAATCATAGTAGACGGAACTAACTTTGCAGACGCATTAGCAGCTGGTCAATTAGGATGGAAGATTAAAGCTCCTATCTTATTATCAGAATCTAAGACTGTTCTAGGTAAAGACTTAGCTAAATATCTAAGAGACAACAAGATGACTGAAATTACTATAGTTGGTGGTACTTCATCAGTTTCTGAAGGAATTGCTAAAGAATTAGACCAAATTATTGTTGGTAAGTAATCAAATTTAAAAAATTAATCCACTGGGGGAAACCTCAGTGGATTTTCTTTTTCTTATAAGCAACAGTTGTGTTGCACAAAGCAATAGTCAGTTGACAATTTGTTCTATTTAGTCTATAATTAAAATCTGTACTTGGAGAATTGTCCGAGCGGCTTAAGGAGCACGATTGGAAATCGTGTAGGCGTGATGAGCGTCTCGAGGGTTCAAATCCCTCATTCTCCGCCATGCACTAGACGGGGAACTAGCGATGCCCTGAACCTGCAATCGCTACAGCAGGGTCGAATTCCCGGCCCCGGCTCTTTACAATTTAAGTCAGCCTTATGCAAGTGGTGTTGACAAGTGGGTCTTACGCAATAGAAACCTATGAACCTGGTCAGATCGGGAACGAAGCAGCCATAAGTAGTCATTTCTATGTGCCGTAAGGTAGCCTATTTCGAGCTAACTACATAAGTAACGTTAAGAGGTAGGGAGTCAAAGCCGGGAGAGTGCGTACATAAGAACCTTAGGGTTCTTTTTTTATCTCCATTTTTTATTTTGTAGGGCATTGCCCTACTACCTTTTTATTTCTAATATAGGTTTTTATTTTATATGCCTTACGGCATTGTAATGTAGGGCTAAGCCCTACGAAGTTTGATGCTTGCCAGCACTGTCATTCTGAGCGAAAAAATTCCGAAGGAATTTTGAAGTCGAAGAATCTCGGAAACTTTCTTTTAAGAAAGTTTCCGTAAAACTATATCGAAGTGAATTTTGTATGGCATTGCCCTACTACCTATTTATTTCTAATCCATTATCTTGTTTAACCAAGGGGAGAACTAAGAAACCTTTTCGTATGGTTTCTAACGTTCTCCCCTTGAAATCCCCACTTCCTTACCTTCCAAACGATTCAGGACTGGCCGTCCTGAAAACCTGCTTAGTAAGAGGAAGAAAATCTTGTTGGATTTTCTTCTATTTTTTAGTTTTGTTTTGTATGTTTTTGTTTTACGAAATGTGATAACCCCACGTGTGTCATCTTGAGCGAAAAAATTTCGAAGAAATTTTGGAGTCGAAAGATCTCGGACAGTTTTTTAAAAACTGTCCGTCTAAGTCTCCTGAGTTGTTATGTAGGTCCGTGACCTACAACTTTTTTATTTTTAATATATTTTATCATTTTAATCAACAAAGGGGGAAAAGGCACCGTTTCGTACGGTTCCTATCCCCCTTTAAAACCTCCTTTACCTCCCAACGACTCGGGGTAACCCCGAGACCCCTATGGTAAAGAAGAAGGAAAGCTTTTGGCTTTCCTATAATTTTTGTAATTGTATTTTGTATGTTTTCGTTATACGAAGTGTGACAGTCCACGTGTGTCATCCTGAGCGAGCGTAGCGAGTCGAAGTATTCTTGACCTAACAGAAGACGAAGTCTTCGTTGTAGGTCAAATGTCGATTTCGTTTTACTTTCTGAAAGAAAGTGTCAGAAGGCGACCTTGTTTTTCTTCTTATGGCATGAAAATTTCTTATATCTCATTTTCTTATCTCGCTTCTTTCTTTTATTATGATATAATTATTTAAAAGGAGAGGAAAAAATGAAAAAAATAAAAAAACTAAACTTAAAATACATACTACTTGGTACATTACTACTTGCAACGGCAGTTCCAACAAGCTCACTTGCTTCTAGGGGGATTACCGTTGAAAGATATTCTGGTAAGAGCAGATATGACACTGCTGTTACTTCTTCAATTAATACTTTTAATAATTCTAAGTATGCAATTATTGCGTCTGGGGAAAATTATCCCGATGCTCTTGTTGGTGGAACTCTTGCCACTCAGTTAAATGCTCCGGTGCTTTTAACTTCTAAGTCTTCTATCCCTTCAAATGTTCTTAATGAACTTGATAGGCTTGAGACTGAGGTTGTGTTTTTACTTGGTGGTGACTCGACTATTTCTAATTCTGTTTATGAAACGCTTTTAAATAAGGGCTACAAGGTTGAAAGGCTTTCTGGAAGAAACAGGCTTGACACTGCTATTAAGGTAAGGGAGATGCGTTTTAAATATGCGGAGTTTATAACTCCCGGCGAAAGGGTTGCCGTTGTTGATGGGGCAAATTTTGCGGACAGTTTAAGTGCTGCTCCTTTTGTTGGTCAAATGCCAACTACAACTTATCTATATCCTTTTGTAAAGGGAAATACTAATAAGATTCCTTATTACATGGCTTTTGGTGGAAAATCTTCTGTGCCTAAGGGATATGCTGAGAAGGTAAGGTATTCTGGTAAGAGTCGTTTTGACACTTCTGTTGAAATTGCAAAGGCATATGAAACTGTTTTGGATAAGAATATCGACACTGTTATTTTGGTTGATGGAAATAATTATCCCGATGCTCTTTCTTCAGCGCCTCTTGCTAAGATGAATAATGGGGCAATTCTTTTAACTGGTAAGGACGCTTTGCCGAAGGTTGTAAGGGATTTTATTGCTAACAATTCTAATATTAATAAGGTTATTGTTGTTGGTGGTGAAGGTTCCGTTTCATCATCGGTGGTAAATGAAATAAAAAATATAGATTAAGGGGGTAACCCCTTTTTTATATGTCCTTGGGTATATATAAATGGGGTGATTTTATGAAGACTTTAGTACTGGCTGGTTGTGGCCATGGACATATACAAATTCTTTCTAAGTTACAGGAGATGGACCTTAATGACTTGAAGGTAGTTGTGATTACAAATTATGATAGACAATTTTATTCTGGCATGTTACCTGGGTATATTAATGGATCATTTTCCTTGGAGGAAGTTTCTTTTAAGGTGGAGGACTATTGTAAGAATCCAAATATTGAACTAATTTTTGATGAGATTGTTGAAATTGACAAGAATGAAAATGTGGTTATAACTAGAAATGAAAGTTACAGTTTTGATTATCTATGTATGAATCTTGGATCAAAGTCTATTGAAAGTTTTGGTCCTGAAACTGAAAGCCTTCACTATGTTAAGCCAATTTATGGATTTAAGGAGCTTAAGGATATTGGTGGTGGACAGGATTCGCTTCTAATTATTGGTGGTGGCGCTGCAGGGGTTGAACTAGCCTTGGCATATGGCCATAAGTACCCGGGACTTAATATTACAATTGCCGACAAGCATGATATTTTACTTAAATTTAATGATAGAACTAGGAAACTAGCAAAAAAAGTACTGGAGTTTAGAAATATTAATGTGATGTATGGTGTTGATATTGACCATATTGATGGAAACACCGCCTACTATGATGGTGGGGAGATTCATTTTGACCAGGCGCTAGTAAGTACGGGAGTTACGGGTGTGGATATTAATTATAAGGGTTTTGAAGTGGACGAGAGAAACTTTTTGAAGGTGAATAATAATTTATTTGCGGCGGACAATATTCTTGCCATTGGTGATATGGTTCATATAAGAGAGTTTCCACATATGCCAAAGGCGGGGGTGTTTGCCATAAGGATGACGCCCATTCTTGTAAACAATGTGTTTCATGTAATCTTTGGTGACGGCGAGCTTGAAAGCTATGTTCCACAGGAGAGGTACCTTCAAATTATAAATACGTCTGATGATAAGGCGATACTTTCCTGGGGACCATTTGCCATGCATAATAAGCTAGCGCTTAAGATAAAGAATAAGATTGACATGAACTATATGAAGGGGAATCTGGTGACAGATTCGTTTATGAAACGTTTTGAGAAGAAATAAAGAAAGAACCTATGGGGTTCTTTTTTTTTGAATTTTTTGAAAAAATTCAAGCAAAAAATTATTGTTGTTTTGTAGGTCTATGACCTACGACCTTTTTTCATTACTAATCCACTTTCTCATTTAACCAAGGGGAGAACTAAGAAACCTTTTCGTATGGTTTCTAACGTTCTCCCCTTGAAATCCCCTCTTCCTTACCTTCCAAACGATTCAGGACTGGCCGTCCTGAAAACCTGCTTAGAAAGAGGAAGAAAATCTTGTTGGATTTTCTTCTATTTGTAATATTAAACTTTGAACACTTTTGGATTATTAAATTTACTTTGTTCCTCTAACATATACTTAGTAATGAGATTCTTCGACTCCAATTTTTACTTCGTAAAAATTTCCGCTCAGAATGATAGTGACGACATATATTCATTGTAATATAGAAATTTTCTTTCCTGAAAGTATAGGCATGATATAAGTGCCGAAAGGCACTAAAAGAAAATCCAACAAGATTTTCTACAGCTTACATTGGGGTTTGGGGTATCCCCAAGCGTTTTAAGGGTGTAAAAGGATGGGGTTTTAGGGGCAGGATATGAGGGAAAATCGCAATTCCCTTCATCCTGCCCCTGATTGTAAAAAGATAAAATATATTAGGAATAACTAGGTCGTAGGGTATAACCCTACAAAATAAAAACAACGTGCCGAAGGCACAGTAAGGAAAGCCTTAGCTTTCCTACTACTTTACAAAAGGGGTCTTGGGGATATCCCCAAGTCGTTGGGAGGTAAAGGGGGTTCCCAAGGGGGAAAGGAACGTACGAAACGGTTCCTTATTCCCCCTTGGTAGAATTAAAAGATAAAATATAATAGAAATAAACAGGTAGTAGGGCGTTGCCCTACAAAACAAAAAAACCAAAAAAGTTTTTACAAAAAAGTTTTTACAAAAAACTTCCCCCTTCATATGGTATAATTAAAAAATGCGGCGCTTTTATTATATTTTGCGATACTTGTGCTGTATGAATTTATTTTATTCTAATAGAAGGAGGTTCTATATGAACTATTGGGTTTTAGTAGGCGTACTGATAATTGTCATTGGCTTTGCTTTAAAGCTTGATGTTGTTGCAGTAGTGCTTATATCTGGATTGGTTACTGGACTTATTGCCGGAATGCCAATTGTTGAAGTATTAGATGTAATTGGAAAGGGATTTGTAAACAACAGATACATGTCACTTTTCTTCTTAAGTTTACCTCTAATTGCCATTATGGAAAGATATGGTCTTAAGGACAGGGCGGCGGAGGCTATTCAAAAGATGAAGTCTGCCAGTGCCGGTGGTGTTGTTGGGCTTTACATCTTAATTAGATGGGCAGCGGCGGCCCTTTCTCTACGCCTGGGTGGTCACGTTCAATTTGTTAGACCATTAATTTTACCTATGGCTGAAGGAGCTGCTAATAAGAAGGTTGAGCTTTCTGACAAGAGGCTTGAGGAGTTGAAAGGCCTTGCTGGGGCTGCTGAAAACTACGGAAACTTTTTTGGACAAAATATTTTCCCTGTGGCTTCTGGTGTACTTTTAATTCAAGGTACTCTTAACCAAGCTGGTTACGATGTTACTAATGGCGAGATAGCGAAGAGTTCTATTTTAGCTGGGGTTTCCATGCTTATTTTAGCTCTAGTACAATGTTATCTATATGAGAGAAGATTAAGAAAGGACATGAAGCATGTTTAAATTTATAGCTGATAACAGCATTATAATTGATGAAATCATCTATATTTTATGTGGACTGATTTGTATTATGACTGGTATTACTGGTCTAAGAAATAAAAAATCTAGGATGGGAACTTTTGTCTTTTGGACTTTACTTGGTATTTTGTTCTGCACTGGTAAGCTTTTAGTTGACAAACTAGAATATGGTGGAGCAATTGTTGGTGGCCTTTTACTTGTGCTTGGTGTTTTAACTTTGACTAAACAAGTTCAAGTTGGTGAGTTTGAAAACCAAAGTGAGGAACAAAAGGTAGAGTATGGTAAGAGAGTTGGCAATAAAATCTTTATTCCTGCTCTTGCTATTGGTATTATTGCCATGATTATGGCTCAAGCAAAGAGTTTTAAAATTCCTGTTGGTACTGGTGAAGAGGGTCCAATTTTCTTTGGGTTTTCAGCGGCGCAAACTTTGGGTATATCATCTATAATAGCCATAATCATCGCCCTTGTTATTACAAAGGCTAAATTTCATGAAACTAAGGAAGATACTGCAAAGATGCTTATGACTATTGGTAGTTCGTCACTATTACCTCAACTTCTAGGTGCTCTTGGTACTGTTTTTGCAGCGGCGGGAGTTGGTGAAGTTATTGGTTCTGGTGTAACTGCTATTGTGCCACCGGGAGCAAAAGTATTAGGTGTAGTTGCATATTGCCTAGGTATGGTTATATTTACAATGATCATGGGTAATGCCTTTGC
Source organism: Mediannikoviicoccus vaginalis (assembly GCF_928097925.1). GTDB lineage: Bacteria > Bacillota > Clostridia > Tissierellales > Peptoniphilaceae > Mediannikoviicoccus > Mediannikoviicoccus vaginalis. Next base: position 1,033,249 of record NZ_CAKMRI010000001.1, on the reverse strand, counting down.
TGCATTTACCGTTATTACTCTTGGTGTTGGTATTCCATTTGTAATTGCAAATGGTGCAAACCCAGCTGTAATTGGTGCCCTTGGTATGACTTGTGGCTACTGTGGTACTCTTATGACTCCAATGGCTGCAAATTTCAATATCGTTCCTGCGGCTATACTTGAAACAGAGAACGAGTACACAATTATGAAGACTCAAGCACCTGTGGCATTAACTTTAATTGTTGTTCACATTATTTTGATGTTAGTATTTGGATTTTAACTAAGGAGTGATTTAATGAAAATTTTAGTAACTGGATTTGACCCATTTGGCGGTGAATCTATTAACCCAGCAATTGAATCGGTAAAGAAATTACCGGATGAAATTAAGGGAGCGGAAATAATTAAGTTAGAAATTCCTACAGTAATTGGAAAATCTGTTAATAAGATTAGAGAAAAGATTGAAGAAGTTAACCCCGATGTGGTACTATCCATTGGACAAGCAGGGGGAAGACCTGACATTACAGTGGAAAGAGTTGGAATAAACTGCGACGACTGCAGAATTAAAGACAACGAAGGTAATCAACCAATTGACGAAAAGGTAGCAGAAGATGGCCCAGCGGCATATTTTTCAACTCTACCAATAAAGGCAATGGTTGAACATATTAAAGAAGGAAAAATTCCAGCATCAGTTTCAAACACTGCAGGAACATTTATCTGTAACCACGTTCTTTATGGAGTTTGTCACATTCAAGCAACAAAATACCCAAACATGAGAACTGGATTTATTCACATTCCATTCTTACCAGAACAAGTTACTGATAAGAAGAACATGCCATCAATGGCACTGGATACAATTGTAAAGGCGTTAGAACTTGCAATAGAAGCAATTGTGGAAAATGATACAGATATAAAAGTTACTGGAGGGAAAACACACTAAAGGAAGGGGAGGAAAGCAAAGCTTTCCTTCTTTTTTTATTTTTTCTTATTTTCTAGGGCAATGCCCTACGAGGTTTGATGCCTGCCGGCACTGTCATACTGAGCGAGCGAAGCGAGTCGAAGTATCTCGAGATTTTCTTTGAAAATCTCGGCAAAAGTCTCATAATATATTATTTTGTAGGTCGATGACCTACTACCATTTTATTACTAATCCACTTTCTCGTTTAACCAAGGGGAGAACTAAGAAACCTTTTCGTATGGTTTCTAACGTTCTCCCCTTGAAATCCCCTCTTCCTTACCTTCCAAACGATTCAGGACTGGCCGTCCTGAAAACCTGCATAGTAAGAGGAAGAAAATCTTGTTGGATTTTCTTGTGTTTTTATAGTTGTATTTCGTAAGTTTTTCATCTTTCCTAGAAATGTTAGTCCCTCGCCATGTCATTCTGAGCGGAAGAGAATGGTATAATGAAATCATATACATCGCTAATGACAGACTAAATGATTTGCTGGCTCTTAAATTCTAGTTTTTTCAAAGAACCCGTCAAGGATCGCTTCGCTTTTCTCCTTGACAGAACCTTTAGAAAAAACTTCATAACAATTAAGAGCAAATCATTTTAATTACAAAATAGAAGGGAAAATTAAATGTCAAAATTAAAAAGAAGAACATTCTCTCAAGAATTTAAAATCAAAATAGTACAACTTAAGCTTTTAGGAAACATGAAAACATCAGAAATATGTAAAATGTATGACCTAGATAGACAAACAATCCATAGATGGGTTGATGAATATAATAAACATGCTGAAATAGGAATGTCTGGAAAAGGAGTAGTTCCAGGACGAGATCTTGAAATATATCAAAGATTAAAAGAACTTGAAATGGAGAATGAAATATTAAAAAAAGCCGAGGCATACTTTGCGAAGAAGAAGATAAGATAGTAGACTTTGCGGTGGAACATCTAACAGAATATCCAGTGCGCATAGTATGCCGAGTATTGAATATTAATGAGCAAAGATACTACTACAGAAGAAAAAACCCTAGGAAACCAAGATATACTGAAGAAGAAAAAAATCTAGTTAAAGAAATGTTCATAAAGCATAATAGAAGCTTCGGAAGAAGAATGCTTAAAGTGTGTCTACAAAGGGATAATATAGTTTTTTCAGAGAAGAAAATAAGTAACATTATGAAAGAACTAGGGCTAGTAGGTAAATATGGTAGACCTAGAATAAAGAACGTATATACATGTGAAGAAACTAGTGAAAAATACGTATCAGAAAACATATATAACGAAATGCCAGAAGAAGAACAAGATAAAGTAAATGCTTGGGCAATAGACTTTACAGAACAAAAAACAGCTGAGAAAAAGGTATATACTTGTGCAATAATAGACATAAAAAGGAAGGTGCTTGTAGGAAACAAACAATCATTTAAAATGGATGCACAGTTTGCGGTTGACACATTAGAAGAAGCGATAAGAAAGTATGGTAAGCCAGATATGATACTTTCAGATAGAGGACCACAGTTCACAAGTAAGTTGTTTCAATCAACTTTAAAAGAAAATGGGATAATTAGCAGTATGTCCAGACCATATAGACCAGTAGATAATATATTCATAGAAACATTCTTTAAGAGCATGAAAACAGAAATAGGGTCAGTGAAACATTACACTGTAGAACAATACAAGATGATAGTAGAATATTGGACTAATTATTACAATACTGAAAGACCTCATAGTTCAATAGGATATTTGACTCCGCATGAGTGTTTTTATGGGAAGCAAAGTTTTTGTCATTAATTTTAAGAGATTTATTTGAAAAAGGGGTACCATTTTCGAAATTTTTTTGGCACAAAAAAATTGAAGTCGAAGAATCTCGGACAGTTTCTAATTGGAAACTGTCCGTTTAAGTTTCCTGATTTGTTATCTAGTGTGTTACCCTACGACCTTTTTATTTCTATTATAGTCATTCGTTTATATGCCTTGCGGCATGTGTTACAAAGTTTTAAAAACTTTGAGTAATCATACTTAACAAAATTTTCATTCCTATTCTCAGGGTAAGGATGAAGGGGATTGCGATTTCCCCTCATATCCTTACCCTGAAACCCGAACCTTTTACACCCTTAAAACGCTTGGGGATACCCCAAACCCCATTTAAAGCTGTAGAAAATCTTGTTGGATTTTCTTGTGTTTTTATAGTTGTATTTCGTAAGTTTTTCATCTTTCCTAGAAATGTTAGTCCCTCGCCATGTCATTCTGAGCGGAAGTGAGTGGTATAATGAAATCATATACATCGTTAATGACAGACTAAATGATTTTCTAGCTCTTAAATTATAGTTTTTTCAATTAAAAGAGTATGGGATAATTAATAACTCACTATATTGGGTAAATGTAAATAGAAAGGAGTTATTATGACAAAAGTTTCAATTTTAAATTTAATACCAAAATTCAGGGACGAAAGTCAAATTGATGCCATAAATAGAGCAGTTTCTTTGGCACAATTTGCTGACGATCACGATTTTTCTAGGTACTGGCTGGCAGAACACCACAACAGCCCAGCAGTTTTAGGTGCCGCCACAGATCTAATGATTGGCCACATTTTAAATAATACAAAGAGAATTACAGTTGGGGCTGGCGGAGTAATGCTTCCCAACCACACGCCATTTCAAGTTGTCGAAAGATATGCGACCCTTAATATTCTCCACCCTGGCAGGGTTGACATAGGCATCGGCCGTGCACCTGGCACAGATATGAAAACGGCAGAATTAATTTATAGAAATATTTATAGAGAAGAAGATTTTAAAAAGGCTATCCAGGAAATGCAAATGTATATGTCTGATGATGCATGGAATTTAGATGTGGCACCTTTTCCAGGAGCTGGCTCAAAAATTCCTCTAACTATACTAGGCTCATCGGAAACCTCTGCCCACATAGCAGCAGAGCTCGGTCTACCGTATTCTTTTGCTGGCCACTTTGCACCAAATACTATTGGTTATGCCCTTGGCATTTACAGAAAAGAATTCAAGCCTTCAAAATATCTGGATAAACCTTATGTAATGCTTGGCACTTCTGTTAACATTGCAAAGACCAAGAAAGAAGCGGAAGTTCTAAAGAAGCACGCTGAAAATATTTCTCTGCAATTTATCAGAAAAGAACGCAAGGAATTTATGAAACTAGATCCTGACAATGAGCCTGAACTCACGTCCATGGAAAAATTTGTCCTTAGAACTTCCAAGGGTCTATCCATTGAAGGCGACATTGATGAAGCATCAAAAACTTGGAAGCGCATCAAAGAAGAGTACAAGCCAGACGAAGTTATCGGAGCGTCCTATATACCAGAAACCGATGTTCTCATAGATAATTACAAGTACTTTGAAGAAATAATTTTAAACGGATAAAATATTAAATAAATTATGCACGCATATGCGTGCATTTTTTATACTTAGATTGTAAATTAGAGTTTTTGTTTGTTATGACTTATTTGCAAATACTAGGTCAAATGTCGATCTCGTTTCACTTTCCTATAGGAAAGTGTCAGAAGGCGACCTCGAGATTTTCTTTGAAAATCTCGGCAAAAGTATCATAATGTGTTTTGCAAAGTTTTAAAAACTATGAGTAATCATACTTAACAAAATTTTCATTTCTAATCTCAGGGTAAGGATGAAGGGGATTGCGATTTCCCCTCATATCCTTACCCTGAAACCCGAACCTTTTACACCCTTAAAACGCTTGGGGACACCCCAAACCCCGGTGAAAAATGAAGAAAATCTTGTTTGATTTTCTTTTAGTGCTTCGGCACTATTATTAGGAATATTGCTACCGGTATTGTCATTCTGAGCGTAAAAAATTTCTGTAAGAAATTTTTGAAGTCGAAGAATCTCGAGAGTTTCTTTTAGAAACTCTCGTTAAGCCACGACATGCATTTCTCTAACTTCTCACCTCTAAACATATACTTCTCATAAAAAAAGATGCCAACTGGCATCTTTTTTATGATATCTTTTCTTTTAATTCCTTTAAAATCTTTTCTAGTTTTGGTTTTATTTCATCAAGCACGTCTGTTGTCATTGGGTTTTTAAGTTTTCCAATTTCAATTAGGTTAAAGAATGACTCTTGTCCACCGGCTTTACATAATGTTATATATTCGTCTAAGGTCTTCTTTGGATCTTCCAGTGATTTGATTAAATATTCAAATGCTAGAACTTGTGCCAATGTGTAGTCAATATAGTAGAATGGCGCTGAGAACACATGTCCCTGTGTAAACCAATATCCACCTTTTTCTAAGAACTCATTGTCATAGTCTAGGTCTGGTTGGTAAAGCATTTCAATTTCGTGGAATTTCTTTCTTCTCTCTTCCGGTGTTGCTGTTGGGTTTTCGTATACCCAGTGTTGGAAGTGGTCGATGGTAACTCCATATGGTAAGAATGAGATTGCTCCTTTTAGATGTGCAAATTTAAATTTGTCTTCGTTTTCGAAGAAGTCTTTCATCCATGGCCATGTTAAAAATTCCATTGACATTGAATGGATTTCGCAAGCTTCGTAGGTTGGCCAAATGTATTCTACAATCTCTTTGTCTTGTGACATGTAGTTTTGGAATGCGTGGCCTGCTTCGTGGGTTACAACTTCCACGTCGCCCTTTGTACCGTTGAAGTTTGCAAATATAAATGGTGCCTTATATGCATCAAATGAAGTGCAGTAGCCTCCGCCCATTTTGCCAGGTTGTGCATTAAGGTCCATTAGGTCGTTGTCGATCATAAAGTTGAAAAACTCTCCCGTTTCTTTTGAAAGCTCTTCATACATGTGTTTTGCCTTTTCAACGATGTAGTCCTTGTCGCCCATTGGTCTTGGTGTTCCGTCTTTGAATTCAATTGGCTTGTCGTAGAACTTAAAGTCTTCTATGCCAAGGCCTTCTGCTTGTATCTTGTGTAGTTCTACAACTAGTGGTGTGATATTTTTAAGAATTTTTTCTCTGTAGTTCTTAACTTCTTCTCTTGTGTAGTCTGTTCTTGAAAGTTCTTTATATCTAAATTCGATATAGTCCTTGTATCCAAGGGCAACAGCCATCTCGTGACGTACCTTTACCATGTCGTCATAGATCTTGTCAATTGTTTCCATGTTTTCTTTAAAGAAGTTCCATCTTGCGTTGTATGCAGCCTTTCTTCTTTCTCTATCGGTATCTTGAAGAAGTGGTCCCATTTGTGTCAGTGTATAAGTTTTACCTTCAAATTCTATTTCTGAATTTGCAATTAGGTTGTTGTACTGACTAATTAAATTATTTTCTTTTTGTAAATATGGAATTGCCTTTTCTTCTATTACAAGTGAACATTCTAGTAGGTCAAGGTAGTGTTTACCAATTTCTCTTTCCACATCGTCTTTATATTTTGAGTTAAGGATTACTTTTGCAAGTTCTGAGTAGTAGTTTGACATAACTGGACTAACTTCGTCCCAGTAGTCATTTTCTTCTTTATAGAACTCATCTCTCGTGTCGATGGAGTGTCTAACGCTTACTAGTGAGTAAGCAGTTCCAATCTCTTTTTCGAATTTAGAAAATTCTTTGATTGTGTCAACAAGCTCTTGTCCGCTTGTTGCGTTTTCCATCTTTTCTTTAAATGACTCATACTTTTCTTTTATATCTTCAAGTTTGGGTCTTTCATATTTCATTTCATTAAATTTCATTCTATCCCTCCTGTTTCTATATTAAATTACAGCGCTGAGAAATTCAAGTGACTTTGTACTATTGTTTAATATTGTTCTAGACAAGATTGCTTTTGTCTGTTATCATATTAATATAAACGAGCATAGGATAAAAACTATGCAAGTATAATTCAATTGTGATAATAAAACAAAAGTGATGTGAGAATTTATTCATTTTATCTGCATAAATTTTTTTGCAGGTACGATGATTTTTTTAATTATAAAGCAGAGAAATTTTCTTTTTTTAGGCATTAAGCCTTAGTAATTGGGAAAGGTTTGAAATATGGTTAAAAAAAATTTGCCACTTGAGAAAGCTTTATGTTATCATAATAGAAATAAGTAAATTCTTGTAAGGATTTTGAATATCTTTGCAGGAAAAAAATTTTAATCATCAATGCATAAAGTTATAAAATCTTTAATCTTTATGAAAATATGTGATGAATTTTGGTAAAAAACTTTAGTAGATGTATTCTTAAGATGAATAAAGTTTTTTATTAAATATTACAGACCCGCAAGGGTGGAATGGAGAAAATATGGAGAAGAAAAAACTTTTAGAAATCAAAGATCTTCATACAGCCTTTCGTATCGACGGTGAATACTACGATGCGGTGGACGGTGTGGATCTGGATCTTTATTCTGATGAAGTTCTTGCCATAGTTGGTGAATCTGGTTGTGGAAAGTCAACCATAGCTACTACGGTGATGGGCCTACACAACATGGTCTACACTAAGGTTAGTGGTGAAGTCATATATAATGGAGAAAATCTTCTTACTTATGACGAAAAGAAGTTCACTGAAATACGTGGTGGAGAAATTGGAATGATATTTCAAGACCCTCTTGCTTCTCTAAATCCTCTACATAGGATTGGGGAACAAATTGAGGAAGCTCTTATTTATCATACTAAGCTGAATAAAGAAGAGAGAAAGAAAAAAGCTATCGAACTTTTAGACAAAGTTGGGATAGAAAACCCGGAAAGATGTTATAGACAGTTTCCTCATGAACTATCTGGTGGTATGCGTCAGCGTGTTATTATTGCCATTGCACTTTCATGTAATCCAAATGTGCTTATTGCAGACGAACCTACAACTGCTCTTGATGTAACTATACAGGCACAAATCCTAGATCTTATTAATAAGTTAAGAAAAGAAATCAATGCAGGAATTATTTTAATTACTCACGATCTTGGTGTTGTTGCTCAAACTGCTGATAGAGTTGCGGTTATGTACGCTGGTCAACTTGTTGAAATAGCACCGGTGGAAGAGCTATTTAACAACCCTCTTCATCCTTATACAAGATCTCTACTAAACTCCGTGCCACAGGATGATGCGGTGGGAGAAGATCTTCATGTTATTCAAGGTATGGTTCCATCTCTTAAGAACATGCCTAAGACTGGATGTAGATTCTCTTCAAGAATCCCATGGATTCCAGCGGAAGCCCACGAAGAAGATCCGGTACTTCATGAAGTATCAGAAGGTCACTTTGTAAGATGTACTTGTTACAAGACTTTCTATTTTCCAGGGGAAGAGGTGAAGGAATGAGCTTTTTAGAAATTAAAGATCTAAAGATACATTACCCTATAAGGGGAGGCTTCTTTAACACTATTCAAGACTATGTTCGTGCTGTTGACGGCGTGAATATGACTATAGAACCTGGAAAGACCTATGGACTTATTGGAGAGTCTGGTTCTGGAAAATCTACAATTGGTAAGACAATTGTAGGCCTTGAAAAGATAACTGACGGAAGTATCATCTATAACGGGGAAGATGTTTCAAATAAAAAAACTAGAAAAAGAATAAAATTTAATAAAGATGTTCAAATGATTTTCCAAGATTCTGCATCTTCACTAGACCCTAAGAGAAGGGTTTTAGATATTATTGCAGAACCCCTTGATAACTTTGAAAAGACATTAACTCCTGAGGAGAGAAAGAAAAGAGTTCTTGAGCTACTTGACATTGTAGGTATGCCTCATGATGCACTTTACAAATATCCTCACGAGTTCTCTGGTGGACAAAGACAAAGAATTGGTGTAGCAAGGGCCGTTGCATTAAAACCAAAGCTAATCATAGCTGACGAACCGGTTTCTGCACTGGACCTTTCAGTTCAAGCCCAAGTTTTAAACTACATGAAAAATATTCAAGAGGCTTTTGGACTTGCCTACCTATTTATTTCCCATGACTTAGGGGTTGTAAAGCATATGTGTGACTACATCTACATTATGCACAGAGGTAGATTTGTTGAACAGGGCAATAGAGATGTTATCTATAAAGAACCTGCTCACATTTACACCAAGAGACTTATAGCTGCCATTCCTCAAGTGAACCCAAATATTAAAAAAGAGGTTCAAGCCAATAGAATTGCAGTTGAAAAGTTATATCATGAAGAAAAAGGTGATTATTATAGTCCTGAAGGTAGGGTTTACGACCTTATTGAAGTAGGAGAAGATCACTATGCAGCAATAAAAGACAAGGGGGTATTGTACAATGTGGAAAACAGTATTGCGTAGAACTTTAATTATGATACCTCAGCTATTTATACTTTCTATATTTGTGTTTGTACTTGCAAAGTTCATGCCTGGGGATCCGTTCACAGGAATGATAAATCCTCAAACACCACAATCAAGGCTTGAGGAACTTAGGGAAAAGGCTGGGCTTAACGACCCAATACCAACACAATATGTAAGATGGTTAAAGAATGCAGTACATGGCGACTTCGGTAAGTCATATACAATGAAGATGCCTGTAAATAGAGTTATTGGAGCAAGGGCACAAAACACTTTCTGGTTAGCACTACTATCAATGATATTGATGTATGCAATCGCTCTTCCTCTAGGAATTATTGCGGGGCGGAAAAGCGGCACGAAGGTGGACCAGGCCATTAACCTGTATAACTTCTTAACCCTATCCATACCGGGCTTTGTAATGTACTTGGTTTCACTTTTAATCTTTGGTTATAGATTAAAGTGGTTCCCAACTGGTGGAACGGTTTCAATATCTGCTGGAACAGGTCTTTCATACATTGGTTCAAGACTATACCACATGTTATTACCTGCTCTATCATATGCACTAATTGCAACAACAGGTACAGTGCAATATTTAAGAAATGAAATTATAGATGCAAAGACTCAAGACTATGTAAGAACAGCAAGGGCAAAAGGGGTTCCTACAAAAAAGGTGTACAGCCACCATATTTTTAGAAACTCACTACTTCCAATTGCAGCTTTCTTCGGTTTCCAAATCACAGGACTTCTTGGAGGTTCAGTAATGATTGAAACTGTATTTGCATATCCAGGAATGGGTTCTTTGTTCATAGAGAGTATAACCTCTAGAGACTATTCAGTTATAACAACCCTAGTGTTGTTATATGGACTACTAACACTAATGGGTTCACTTCTATCTGACATCATTATGACCATAGTTGACCCTAGAATAAGGATAGACTAGGGGGTGCAATATGGAAAAAACAATGAAGAAAAAACCAGAAGTTTCAGAGAAACCAATGGGTTTTAAAGTTATAGTAAACGAAGTTAAAAACGATAAAATTGCACTGGTATCATTCTTTTTGCTTTGCATTTTAATAATAGGACTAATTGTATCAAGAATTGTTTTAGATAAAAAAGCTGTTATGGAAGTTGATATATTCAACTCCTATGCAAGACCGGGAGAAGAAGGATTTATCCTTGGTGCCGACAAAGGTGGAAGGGATATTCTAGGACAACTTCTTCTTGGTGGTTACACATCGGTACAAATTGGATTTTTAGTAACAGTGATCACAACGGTACTTGGTGTAACAGTTGGACTTATAATCGGTTACTACGGTGGAATGGTGGACAATATAATCATGAGAATTATAGACTTTTTACAAGTTCTTCCAGTAACCATGATAATAATCGTACTTGTAACAATTATTCCAAAATACAACAAATGGAAATTTGTTCTTATAATGTCGGCGTTTTATTGGACAGGGGTGGCAAGGCTTGTAAGATCAAAGTCACTTTCTGAAGGAAGAAAGGACTATATATCCGCTTCAAAGACAATGGGAACACCACCATTAAAGATAATGTTTGGAGAGATACTTCCAAATATAGGTTCAATAATAATCGTTGACAGTACACTGGCATTAGCTGCAAATATAGGTATTGAAACGGGACTTACCTTCCTAGGATTCGGTTTACCACTAAAAGAGCCATCCCTTGGAACTTTAATCTCATACGCAAAAGACCCAGAAGTTATTGCAGATAAGCTATATATATGGGTTCCGGCGGTGCTTTTGGTACTTGTATTCACCCTATCTATAAACTATGTGGGACAAGCTCTAAGAAGGGCTGCAGACGCAAAACAAAGAAGGGTTTAATTAGTTATTTTTCATGCTTAGCATGTAAAAAATAAAAAAAGGAGTGTAGAAATGAAAAAATTTACCAAAGTGTTAGCATTAACATTGGCAGTTGGAATGTCGCTAACAGCATGTAAACCTGCAGACAGTGGAAAAACTGGTTCTACTGGCGCAGGCAACACAAACTCAACTGAAGTTGTAAGCAAGGACAACGGCGAATCCAAAATCAATTGGGACGTTAAGAGTCTACCTGTAGAGAACGAAGGGGAACCAATTGAAGACGGTATTCTTGAATATGGTCTAGTATCAGATTCACCAATTAAAGGTGTGTTTGACGCATCACTATACAGTGATCAAAACGATAGTACTGTTATGGGACTAATGAATGGTGGAAACCTATACGATTCTGATGACAGTTTCCGTATAATTTCATCTGACAGAGTTGAAATAAACTATGATCAAGATGCAAAGACAGTTACTTTCAAGTTAAATCCAGATTTAAAATGGAACGATGGTACACCAGTTACAGCTATGGACTTAGCTTATCCATACTACATCGTTGGACATAAGGATTACACTGGAGTTCGTTATGATAAGACAGAAGACGAAAGAATCGTTGGTATGAAAGAATATCATGAAGGAAAAACTGATAAGATTGAAGGTATAACTACACCAGACGATCACACAGTTGTTGTTCAATACACTGAACTTACACCTGCAACTCAATGGGGTTCAGGACTTCGTGTTGACCTATCACCATATCACTATCTAAAAGATATTCCTATAGGTGAACTAGAAGAATCAGACCAAATTCGTGTTAAACCACTTTCAGCTGGACCTTACTACATTTCAAACTATGTACAAGGACAAAAGATTGAGCTTTCAGCAAACGAACACTACTACAAAGGAAAACCTAAAATCGCTAAGATAAACATTGAAGTTGTTCCAGTATCAAACGTAGTATCTGCAATGAAAGCACATAAATACGACATGATTTCTTCAGTGCCATCTAAATCTGTAGACGAATTACAAGATGTTCCAGGATACCAAATGGTAGGAACAGGTGACTTCTTCTATAGTTACTTTGGATTTGCACTTGGACACTATGACAAGGAAAAGGGAGAAATCACTACAAATCCAGACGCTAAAATGGCGAATGTTAACCTAAGAAAAGCTTTAGGATATGCAATTGACCAAAATGCTATCGCTGAAAAGTTCTACAAAGGACACAACGAATTAGCTAAGTCAGTTACACTTCCTATCTTTACAGAATTCTACAACAACGACATTGAAGGATATGTATACGATCCAGACAAAGCTATGAAACTTCTTGATGAAGCTGGATACAAAGACGTTGACAACGACGGATTTAGAGAAGATCCAAATGGCGAACCTTTCAGCATCAATCTAGCTATGATGTCAGGTGGAGATACACAAGAACCACTTTCACAATACTATCTACAATGTTGGGAAAAGATCGGTATCAAGGCTGAACTTGCAACAGGTAACCTAATAGAATTTAACTCATTCTATGATAAACTTGAAGCAGAAGACCCTGGAATCGACGTATTCGCAGCAGCTTGGGGAGTAGGAACAAACCCAAGTCCAAAAGAAACTTATGGAAATAGTGCAGCATTTAACATGTCAAGATATACTTCTGACAAGTTACAAGAAGCTATTGACAGAATTACAAGTCCAGAAGCAGCAGACCCAGAATTCATGGCTCAAGCTTACAAAGACTTCCAACAAATAGTATTTGATGAAGTACCTGCAATTCCACTACAATGGAGAACAGGATGGCAAATGGTTAATAACCGTGTGCTAAACTATGACGCAGGTTATGGTAATGGTGAAAAAGTTACTAACTCAGGAGACTGGGCAGTATCAGCAGAAAAACCATTAGACAAATAAGAATTGAAAAAATGGACCTCAAGCATTGCTTAGGGTCCTTTTTTTTGCCTTTAAAAAGGCAGCAAACAATGGTGTTGTTATGTAGGGCAATGCCCTACTACCTTGTTATTTCTAATAAAGTTATTCATTCTATACCAAAGGGCGAGGGACTTAGGAACGTTTCGTATGTTCCTATCCCTCGCCCTTTTAAACCCACACCCTGCACCTCCAACGATTCAGGACTGGCCGTCCTGAAAACCTGCTTAGCAAGAGGAAGAAAATCTTGTTGGATTTTCTTCTGTTTTTTTAGTTTTGTTTTGTATGTTATCTTTTTACGAAATGTGATAGCCCCACGTGTGTCATTCTGAGCGAAAGAGAATGGTATAATGAAATCATATACATCGCTAATGACAGACTAAATGATTTGCTGGCTCTTAAATTCTAGTTTTTTCAAAGAACCCGTCAAGGATCGCTTCGCTTTTCTCCTTGACAGAACCTTTAGAAAAAACTTCATAACAATTAAGAGCAAATCATTTTAATTACAAAATAGAAGGGAAAATTAAATGTCAAAATTAAAAAGAAGAACATTCTCTCAAGAATTTAAAATCAAAATAGTACAACTTAAGCTTTTAGGAAACATGAAAACATCAGAAATATGTAAAATGTATGACCTAGATAGACAAACAATCCATAGATGGGTTGATGAATATAATAAACATGCTGAAATAGGAATGTCTGGAAAAGGAGTAGTTCCAGGACGAGATCTTGAAATATATCAAAGATTAAAAGAACTTGAAATGGAGAATGAAATATTAAAAAAAGCCGAGGCATACTTTGCGAAGAAGAAGATAAGATAGTAGACTTTGCGGTGGAACATCTAACAGAATATCCAGTGCGCATAGTATGCCGAGTATTGAATATTAATGAGCAAAGATACTACTACAGAAGAAAAAACCCTAGGAAACCAAGATATACTGAAGAAGAAAAAAATCTAGTTAAAGAAATGTTCATAAAGCATAATAGAAGCTTCGGAAGAAGAATGCTTAAAGTGTGTCTACAAAGGGATAATATAGTTTTTTCAGAGAAGAAAATAAGTAACATTATGAAAGAACTAGGGCTAGTAGGTAAATATGGTAGACCTAGAATAAAGAACGTATATACATGTGAAGAAACTAGTGAAAAATACGTATCAGAAAACATATATAACGAAATGCCAGAAGAAGAACAAGATAAAGTAAATGCTTGGGCAATAGACTTTACAGAACAAAAAACAGCTGAGAAAAAGGTATATACTTGTGCAATAATAGACATAAAAAGGAAGGTGCTTGTAGGAAACAAACAATCATTTAAAATGGATGCACAGTTTGCGGTTGACACATTAGAAGAAGCGATAAGAAAGTATGGTAAGCCAGATATGATACTTTCAGATAGAGGACCACAGTTCACAAGTAAGTTGTTTCAATCAACTTTAAAAGAAAATGGGATAATTAGCAGTATGTCCAGACCATATAGACCAGTAGATAATATATTCATAGAAACATTCTTTAAGAGCATGAAAACAGAAATAGGGTCAGTGAAACATTACACTGTAGAACAATACAAGATGATAGTAGAATATTGGACTAATTATTACAATACTGAAAGACCTCATAGTTCAATAGGATATTTGACTCCGCATGAGTGTTTTTATGGGAAGCAAAGTTTTTGTCATTAATTTTAAGAGATTTATTTGAAAAAGGGGTACCATTTTCAAAATTTTTTGGTACAAAAAATTGAAGTCGAAGAATCTCAAGAAAATAAATATAAAAACTAGAAACAAATAAAAATGAAAATAAAAACCTTATAAAACAAATCCATAAAAATAGAAGAAAATCCAAAAAGATTTTCTACATCTTACAATGGGGTTTGGGGTATCCCCAAGCGTTTTAAGGGTGTAAAAGGTTCGGGTTTCAGGGTAAGGATATGAGGGGAAATCGCAATCCCCTTCATCCTTACCCTGAGAATAGGGAAAATAATTTTAGTAAAATAAAAATTAGGTAAGTTTATAAAACTTAATGACTATGCCGTAAGGCGAAAACTTTTGATTTAAAGTTTTTTAAAACTTTCTTCCTATTTTCCCCCTTGGTAGAATTAAATGATAAAATATAATAGAAATAAATGGTAGTAGGACAACGTACTACAAAACAAAAATAAAATTTTCATAAAAAGTTTTTTAAAACTTTTCCCCTTCCTTTTTAATGATATAATAACCTTAAAGGGCGAAGGAGGCATTATGGATTTATATTTAGGTAAGGGAGATAATAACTTTAATTTACTAAGTGACAAACTGAACCAGCATGGTATTATTTCTGGGGCGACGGGCAGTGGAAAGACCGTTACTGTAAAGGTTTTATGTGAAGAGCTTTCGAGCCTTGGTGTGCCAACTTTTATCAGTGATGTTAAGGGAGATATAATTAATCTTTCTAAGGTTGGAACTGCCAGTGAAAAGCTAAATGAAAGACTACAGACTTTAGGTTTGTCTGATTTTGAATATAGAAACTATCCTATTAATATTTGGGACATATATAAGGAAGAAGGAATTCCTCTTAGGGTTACTGTGTCACAGTTTGGTCCTGTGCTTTTATCTGAAGTGCTGGAACTAAATGAAACTCAAGAAGGCGTTTTAAATGTTTTATTTAGGGTTGCTGATGAAGAGGGTCTTTTACTTTTGGACTTCAAGGACTTAACTCAAATGCTTGACCACTTAAGGAGAAATTCTAAAGAGATTTCTGAAAAGTATGGAAATATTTCAGGTTCTTCCATTGCTGCAATTCAAAGAAAACTACTTGTTCTTGAGGAAGAGGGGGCAAATGAATTCTTTGGAGAAACTGCCGTTGATATAAAGGACTTTTTAACAAAGGACGAACTGGGAAATGGATTTGTAAATATACTTAATAGCAAGAGGCTAATGCAAAAGCCAAGGCTATACTGTGCATTTTTAATTTATCTTTTCTCTGAGCTTTTTGAAATACTTCCTGAAGTAGGTAATCCTGAAAAACCTGTTATGGTATTTTTCTTTGATGAAGCTCATTTAATATTTAATAATATTTCAAAGAATTTATTGGAAAAGATTGTGACCGTTGTTAGGTTGATTCGTTCAAAGGGTGTGGGAGTTTTCTTTATAACTCAAAATCCTCTTGATATTCCAAATGAAATCTCCGCGCAACTTGGCACAAAGATTATTCATTAACTTAGGGCCTTTTCACCAAAGGAAGCAAAGGCTGTTAAGGTTATTTCCGAGTCTCTACGACAAAGGGAAGGCGTTGACACCATGGACGAAATATTAAATCTTGGAGTTGGGGAAGCTGTTATACAAACCCTTGACGAGAAAAACACTCCAACGGAAGTTGAGAAGGTCATTATCAGACCACCACATAGCTCCTTTGATGTAATTTCAGCCTCTGATTTACAGTATATAGTTTCAAACTCTGATATTTTTGAAAAGTATAGGGAGACCATAGATAGAGTCTCAGCCTATGAAATCTTGTCTGAAAGGCTAAAGGAAGAGGAAGAAGAGCAAAAACAGGCAGAACTTGAAGAAGAGAGAAGAAAACAAGAGGAACTTGATAGAAAAGAAATGGAAAGAATGGAGAAGGAAGCGGAAAAAATTCGCAGACAGGAAGAACGCGAGAGAAAAGAAAAGTACAAATACGTTGACAAGACTGTAAACTCCATCTTAGGAGCCTTTACAAGGCAAATTGGAAGAGAGATGGCAAGGGGAATCCTTGGTTCATTTAAAAGAAAGAATAGGTAGGATGACCCCACTATTTAACTAGTGGTATAATCCTATAGGGAGGGATAGAATGGAAAATCAAAGAGATGAAAAAGAGATTTTATACGATTGGCAGGAAGCTAAAGAAATTTTAGCAACTCTAATGCCAAAACTACTTGATAATCAAGAAAATGTTAGGGATTTTGATATAGATAATCCCATACCTTTAGACAAAGAAGATGAAATTAAAAATATAGAATTTGGAGAAGATCCAAGGGATGCCCATGAAGTAATCGACCAGATGCACGATTTAATTTACAGATATTCAACAAAGCAAAGTCATCCAAAGTTCTTCTCATTTATACCACTGGCACTGTCCCCAGCGTCAATAGTGGGAGAGGTTATTAACTCAATCTACTCTCCATATGGCGGGTCACATGTGCTTTCAGAAGGTGTTGCAACTGCACAAAAGTGGCTTATTAACTGGATGGGAGAAAATATAGGATATCCTGTAAAAGAACTTGGTGGACTATTTGTGTCCGGCGGATCCATGGCAAACCTAACTGCATCAGTTATTGCAAAAAATGAAAAGCTAAAAGATGAAGAGATTTTAAAGGGAACTGTATATATTTCAGACCAAACCCATTCATCAGTAGCAAAGGGCTTTCACATAATGGGAGTGCCTCTAAAAAATATCAGAAAAGTTGAAACAGACGAACTTTTCAGAATAAAACCAGATGTACTTAGAGCGCAAATGAAAAAGGATAAAGAAGAAGGATATATTCCGTTTTTAATTGTAGGAACTGCAGGAACTACAAACACAGGCTCAATCGACCCTCTAGATGACCTTGCAGACATTGCGGAAGAATTTGACGCATGGCTTCACATTGACGGCGCATATGGTGCAACGGGAGTGCTTTCATCATACAAACATCTGTTTAAAGGCATCGAAAGAAGTGACTCAGTAAGCTGGGACGGACATAAGTGGCTTTTCCAATCATACGGATGTGCAGCGATTATCTGTAAAGACAGACTTGCAATGACAAGAACCTTCAACGCAAACCCAGAGTACTTAAAAGACGTTGCCGCAGATGACTCAAAAGTAAACTTCTGGGATATAGGAATAGAACTAACATCGCCAGCAAGGGGAATGAGACTTTGGTACACATTACAAAGAGTTGGACTAAAGGGAATGAGAAGTGCAATCGACACAGGTTTTGAATCTGCAAAGTACTTCGAAGAACTATTTAAAGAGGAAGACTATTTCGAAATAGTTTCACCGGCAATGCTTTCATGTATCAACATTAGATATTACAATGAAAAGTATTCAGAAGAAGAACTAAACGAAATTAACCACAAACTCTCCGAGATGGCTACAAAGAGAAATAAATCAATCTACTACACAACACAACTTAGAGGAAAGACTGTACTAAGATTTTGTGCAATCCATCCATGCCTTACAAGGGAAGATATAAAAGAGGTTGTGGAAAATATAAAGAATGATATAAAAGAATTAGCTTTAGAATAGAGACGGGTGCAATGCACCTGTTTTTTTGTGGAATAAAGAGCATGATAATGGAAAAAGCTTACAAAAACTGATATAATTAAACTTTGAAAGGGGAGGGACTATGAAGAGAGTTTCAGTTATAATGCCCACATGTAAAAGAGAAGTTCCATATATAAAAAGGGCAGTAGAATCTTTGCAAAATCAAACATATGAAAACTTGGAGATTATTATCATAGATGACTCTCCTAAAGATTATGACAGAAGGCATGAGATTAAAGAATACATAGAACAACTACATGACGACAGAATTATATATATACAAAATGAAGTGAACCTTGGTGGAGCTTTGGCGAGAAATGTGGGAATTTTTAAAGCCACTGGAGATTACATAACATTTTTAGATGACGATGATATGTATAAAGAGGAGAAGGTTTCGAAGCAGGTTAAGTTTATTGAAGAAAATGACTATGATTTAATTTTTTCAAACATGGAAATTAAAAATGCAAAAGGTGCCGTTATAGACGTAAGGGACTATCATGATATTTGGTCCTTTGAAAATAGCGAGCTATTAAAATATCACATAATGCGCCATGCAACGGGAACACCAACATATATGTTCAAAGCGGAGAAACTTAAAGAGATTGGTGGTTTTGACCAGGCCATAATGGGGCAAGAGTTTTACCTAATGCTAAAGGCCATCGAGAATGGATTTAAAATAGGTTACCTTGACGAGTACGACGTGGTGGTGTTTAGACATAAGGGTGAAGCCATTTCCACAGGAAGAAATAAAATAAAGGGCGAAAAGATTTTACAAGAAAAAAAGAAAAAGTATTTTCACCTCTTAACAAAGGAGCAAATACGATTTATAAATATGAGGCACTATGCAGTGCTTGCAGTAGCCAGTAAGAGAAATAAAAAGTATCTTTCATTTATTGGGTACTCACTGGTTTCCTTTACAAAAGCGCCAATAGCCTGTATAAAAGAAGCCTTTAAATTTATGAGGACGGTTATAATAAATAGAATAACACTGAAAAAGGGAAAGAAAAAGGAAAGCTAAAGGCTTTCTTTTTTGAATTTTTTGAAAAAATTCAAACTAAAAACTTTTTTTATTTTGTAGGTCGATGACCTACTACTTTATTCGTTTCTACTCTAATTTCTCTTTTAACCAAGGGGAGAACTAAGAAACCTTTTCGTATGGTTTCTATCGCTTTTCCCCTTGAAATTCCCTTTTTCTTACCTTCCAAACGATTCAGGACTGGCCGTCCTGAAAACCTGCTTAGAAAGAGGAAGAAAATCTTGTTGGATTTTCTTCTAATTTTTAGTTTTGTTTTGTATGTTTTTTTTACTCGAAGTTTGATAGCCCAACGTGTGTCATTCTGAGCGAAAATTTTTACGAAGTAAAAATTGGAGTCGAAGAATCTCAGATGCTTTTTCTTTGAAAAGCATCTGCTAAAGTTACCTGATTTGTTATCTAGGATGTCACCATACTACCTTTTTATTTCTATTATAGTCATTCGTTTTATATGCCTTGCGGCATTGTTATGTAGGGTAATGCCCTACGACTTTTTTATTCCTATATATGTTTTCTTTTTATTCTACCAAGGGGGAAAAGGCACCGTTTCGTACGGTTCCTATCCCCCTTGAAAACCCCCTTTACCTCCCAACGACTTGGGGATATCCCCAAGACCCCTTTTAATAAAGTTGTAGGAAAGCTAAGGCTTTCCTGCTGTGCCTTCGGCACATAATGTATTTTGTACATCTTCTACCTAGGAATATCATACCCAGTCGTGTCATCTTGAGCGAAAAAATTCCGAAGGGATTTTGTAGTCGAAAGATCCCGAAATTTTCTTTGAAAATCTCGCAAGAGCTTCAAAATGTGTTTTACTAAGTATTACAAACTTACCCAATCCTTATTCTACTAACATTTTCTTTCTTAATCCCAGGGTAAGGATGAAGGGGATTGCGATTTCCCCTCATATCCTTACCCTGAAACCCGAACCTTTTACACCCTTAAAACGCTTGGGGATACCCCAAACCCCAATGTAAGCTGAAGAAAATCTTGTTGGATTTTCTTCTGGATTTATATTATGTTTTGTATGTTTTCTTTGTACGAAGCCAATACACCTCGCCATGTTATTCTGGGCGAAAAAATTTTTGAAAAAAATTTTGTAGTCGAAGAATCTCAAAAATCGACAGCTTTTTGTTTCAACTTCTAACGTCTAATCTTTTATTTCTCTTTACCTAAATCTCATGCTTTTTATACTTCCAAAAACTCATTTTTTAAGCAAACTACGCAATTAAGTCTGTTTTAAATCGCAAAATTTTACAAAAAATTTGATAAATTTCAATAAATTTCCGAAAAACTTGTAAAATTATTTTAAATTGTTTTGAAAATATTTTTGTTGCTACACCTATGAAAACGTTACAAACACTATTATTTCAATACTTAGCACTGCAAAACTTTATTGTTTTAAAATGCTTGCAATTTACATTAATAAAGTGTATAATTGTACGAAATAAGGAGGTCATTTATGGTAAAGTATATTTTCAAGAGAATTTTACAAGCTATTGCCGTTTTGTTTTTGGTAACTTGTATTACATTCTTCTTAATGAAGCTTGTACCCGGTTCGCCTTTCGCAAGTGAAAAGGCACAGTCACCGGAAGTACTGGAAGCTTTGAACAAAAAGTATGGACTTGATCAACCGTATCTTGTTCAGTTAAAAAAATTTATTACAAATGCATTAAAAGGAGAGTTCGGTGTATCTTTGAAGATGCAAAAGGACAGACCTGTAATGGACATTTTAAAGGAGATGTTCCCAACTAGTGCAAAGCTAGGTCTAATTGCTCTGACATGGGCAACTATAGTTGGGGTTTCTTTGGGAAGTTTGGCAGCTTACCACAGGGGAAAGAAATTGGATTCCTTTTTAAGGGTACTTACTACAATTGGTATTTCTGCTCCTGGTTTCGTAGTTGCAACTCTTTTACTTTTACTCTTTGGGGTTAAGTTAAAGGTTCTTCCTACCATGGGACTAAATGGTTTTAAATCTTATCTAATGCCATGTTTCTCCCTTGGATTTTATTCAATGTGTTATATTGCAAGGTTATCGAGATCTTCCATGCTTGATGCAATGAGTCAAGACTATATAAGAACTGCAAGGGCAAAGGGTGTTAGTGAAGGAAAAATTCTTTTCAAACACGCTCTTAAAAATGGTTTTATTCCGGTTCTTACATATTTAGGGCCACTAACTGCTGGAATCATAACTGGTTCAATGGTTGTTGAGTCAGTATTTTCCGTGCAAGGACTGGGAAGATATTTTATAAACTCAGTATTAAATAGGGATTATCCTATTATTATGGCAACTACATTATTCTTTGCTTCATTAGTAATCTTCATGAATATGGTGGTTGACATTCTATATAGATTTATAGACCCTAGAATTGATTTGTCGAAGGGGGATTAATATGGAAAACTTTCTAAGTTTAAACTCTAAGCTTAAATTAGAGGAATATGAATTTACTGAAGATGACTTTGAACTTGCATCTTCTGAAGCTAAGGAAAGCTTCATGACCAAGGCTCCTTCAACATCATATTTTCAAGATGCTTTAAGGCGCTTAAAGGAAAATAAAATAGCTATGGTATCTTTAGGGTTCATAGTAATTATATTTTTATTTGCATTCATTGGACCACTGTTTGTAGAAGGGGACTACACCACTCAGTTTAGAGGGGACGAAGATTTATTTCCATGCGCAAGATATCCATTTGGTACTGACAAATTAGGTCGTGACATAATGGTTCGTACAATGTATGGAACTAGAGTTTCTCTTATTGTAGGTCTATTTGCATCACTTATAGTACTTATTATTGGAACAATTTATGGATCAATATCTGGTTACTGTGGTGGAAAAGTTGACGCGGTGATGATGAGAATTTTGGATTTAATCTATTCAATTCCAGATGTTTTGGTGGTAATTTTATTATCCATTGGGATATCACAACCGATGAAGTCTTACGTAAATAGTTCCACTTCAGCTATTGCGAAGAAGGTTGCAACACTGGGGCCAGCTCTTATTTCAATATTTATTGCCTTTGGTCTACTATACTGGGTAGGAATGGCAAGAATTATAAGAGGGCAAGTGCTTATGCTTAAGAAGCAAGAGTTTGTTACTGCAGTAGAAGCCCTTGGTGGATCTAGAAAGAGAATTATAAAAAGGCATTTATTCCCGAACTGTATCGGTCAAGTTATTGTTATGACCGCTATGCAAATACCGTCAGCCATATTCTTGGAATCATTCCTATCATTCTTAGGGATTGGTGTTTCTGCACCGATGACATCTCTAGGAGCCATGGCGGCGGATGCCCTTGGAGGAATTTACTCCTATGCATATAGGTTAATAATACCTTCAGTAATACTTAGTTTGATGATACTGGCGCTAAATTTATTTGCTGATGGACTAAGGGATGCCTTAGACCCAAGACTTAAAAAGTAGGTGTGATTATGGAAAATAGAGTAAAAGAAAAAGAAGTTTTAAAAGTCGAAGACCTTGCTATTTCCTTCTACACACCTGTAGGTGAAGTTAAAGCGGTGGATGGCATAAGCTATACACTACATGAGAATGAAATAATGGGAATTGTAGGAGAGTCCGGATCTGGTAAGTCGGTGGAATCCTATGGGATAATGGGACTTTTACAATCTCCAGGCAAGGTAAAATCTGGAAAGATATTATTTGATGGAAAAAATGTTTTGGATTTTGACAAGAATGAAATGAGAAATTTCAGAGGCAACAAGTGCTCCATGATTTTTCAAAACCCAATGACTTGTTTAAATCCTGTTTATACAATAGGTAATCAACTTATGGAAGCCGTATTGGTCCATAAGAAAGTAAGTAAGGATGAAGCTTATAAGAGGGCAGTTAAGATGCTTGAACTTGTAGGTATTGCAAATCCTGAAAAGAGAATGAAACAATATCCCCACGAACTATCTGGTGGTATGAGACAGAGAGTCATGATTGGGATGGGGCTTATATGTGAGCCGGACGTTCTAATTGCAGACGAACCGACAACTGCACTGGATGTTACAATTCAGGCACAAATACTGGAGCTTATAAAGGAAATTCAACAAAAGAACAAGATGTCTGTAATCTTTATAACTCACAACTTGGCGGTTGTTGCTCAAATTTGCGACAGTGTATCTGTAATGTATGCTGGAAAGATTGTTGAACAGGGAAGTGTTGATGACATATTCTACAACCCTCAACATCCTTACACAAAGGGCCTTTTAAAATCCATGCCAAGAATTGACGACAACGAGGGAGCAAGACTTGATAGTATTGAAGGAACTCCCGTTGATATGTTGAACCCACCAAGTGGATGTGGTTTCTCTACAAGATGTGAACACTGTATGAATATCTGTTTGAGAAAAGAGCCACCAATGGTTGAAATGGCAGATGGACATAGGTCAAAGTGTTTCCTACATTTAAAGGAGGTAGTAAATGGAAGACAATAAATTACTTGTTTGCGACAATATTGTAAAACATTTCACCGTCAAGGAAACATTTAACAAGACAGCAACAGTACATGCGGTGGAAGATGTGTCCTTCTATATAAAGAAGGGAGAGACACTGGGAGTTGTAGGTGAGTCGGGATGTGGTAAGACCACTTTGGGAAGAACCATATTAAGGCTTCACGAACCAACTTCTGGACGCATAACCTATGATGGCGAAGTTATTTTTGATAGTGAAAAGAATATAAAGGCTGAAATGTATCCATATAGAAGGAAGATGCAAATAATATTCCAAGACCCTTCTGCATCCCTTGACCCTAGAATGACCGTAGCGGAAATTGTAGGCGAGGCGCTGGATATACATGGACTTTATAAAGAAAACAGAAGAGATAGAATTAATGAACTGCTTAGACGTGTTGGACTTAACCAGGAACACTCTAATAGATATCCCCATGAGTTTTCAGGTGGGCAACAACAGCGTATTGGAATTGCCAGAGCATTGGCGGTTGAACCAGAGTTTATAGTATGTGACGAGCCAATCTCTGCACTGGATGTTTCCATACAAGCGCAAATTGTAAACATGTTACAGGACATGCAAGAAGAGTTTGGGCTAACCTATATGTTTATTGCCCACGACCTTTCAGTAGTAAAACATATTAGTGACAGAATTGCAGTTATGTATTTAGGAAAGATGGTAGAACTTGTGGATTCGAAGAGACTTTATGAAAATCCTCTTCATCCATACACCAAGTCACTACTTTCCGCAATACCACTACCGGATCCAAAGTTAACAAGAAGTTTAAAGAGGATAAAACTTGAAGGTGAAATTCCTTCACCAATACATCCACCTAAGGGATGTAGATTCCATGAGAGATGCCCTTATGCAAAGGATATATGTAGTGAAGTGGAACCGGAGTTTAGAGAAGTTGAGGATGGACACTTCGTAAGTTGTCATATCATATAAAAATTAGTATTTAGGAGGAAGAAATGAAAAAGAAATTTAGTTTGAGATTGCTTGCTATTATGCTTGGCTTTGTAATGTTACTAAGTGCTTGTGGTAACGGTGGAAAAAACCAAGGAACAGGACAAGCAGGAAATGGAAACGCAGCTTCTAATGAAGAAGCAGGAAGAGAAGATGGTGTTTTTGATATAAACATCGCTTCAGAACCAGAGTCAATAGACCCAGCTCTTAACAGTGCTGTAGACGGTGCTATAATGATATCTCATCTTTTTGAATCACTTATAAGATGGGATGACGATGGAAATGGAAATGCCGTATTAAAACCAGGTATTGCAGAGTCATGGGATGTTTCTGATGACGGACTTACTTGGACTTTCCACTTAAGAGATGCTAAGTGGTCAGACGGTAAGCCAATAGTAGCAGAAGACTTTGTATATGCATGGAACAGATTAGTAAACCCTGACACAGGTGCTGACTACGAATATATGTTAGACATGGTTAAGGGATATGAAGAAAAGAAACTTGAAATATCTGCACCAGACGAAAAGACTTTCGTTGTTAACCTAAGTGTAAAATGTCCATACTTTGAAGAAATATGTGCTTTCCCTGCAGTAATGCCTGTTAGAAAGGACGCTGTTGAAGGAACAGAAAACTGGACAAACTCTCCAGACACATTAATTGCAAATGGACCTTACGTTCTTAAAGAATGGAAACATAATCAAGTTATCGAAATGGAAAAGAATCCTGAATATTACGACGCAGATTCTGTAAAAGCTGAAAAATTAGCTTTCCACTTACAAGATGACCAAAACGCAATCTATGCATCATATAGATCTGGCGACTTAGACTTTATAAACTCCGTACCTCAAGAAGAAGTTCAAAAACTTCTAGATACAAAAGAACTTAAAGTTCTTCCACAAGTAGGAACTTACTATGTAGTATTTAACGTTGAAAAAGAACCATTTAACGACGCAAGAGTTAGAAAGGCTTTCTCACTTGTAATAGACAGAGACTTTATCGTTAGACAAGTTACTGGGCAAGGACAAGAACCAGCATCAGGATATGTTCCATCAGGAGTATACGATGTTGACGGAGCAGAAGGCGACGACTTTAGAACAGTTGGTGGAGACTATTACTCAATAAAAGTTGACGATTATGAAAAGAATGTAGAAGAAGCTAAGAAGCTTATGGAAGAAGCAGGTTATAAAGACGGCGAAGGATTCCCACAAGTTGAATACCTATACAACACAAATGAAGGTCACAAGGCTATAGCTGAAGCACTACAAAATATGTGGCAAGAAAAACTTGGTGTTCAAGTTACTCTACAAAACCAAGACTGGAACGTATTCTTAACTGAAAGAAAACAAGGTAACTTTAACATCGCAAGAAGTGGATGGATTGCAGACTACAACGATCCAATGTCATTTATAGATATGTGGATGACTGGTGGAGGTAACAACGACGCTCAATACAAGAACCCTAAGTATGATGAAATTGTTAAGGCGGCAAAGGCTACTTCAGACCAAGCAGAAAGAATGGAAAACATGCACAAAGCTGAAGATATATTAGTAGGCGAAGATGCAGTTGTTGCACCAATCTACTTCTACAACAATTCCCACATGATGAAGCCAAATATCGATGGATTATACTACACTCCATTAGGATATTACTTCTTCAAGGGATTGACAGGATTCTAGAATAAGTCAAATGACTCCTTTTTTAAAGAGGGCGGCTGTATGGCCGCTCTTTTTATATTTAAAATCGAATTGCAATTGGCTCTTAAGTTACTAAATCATAAATTTATAAAAATCTTTTAATTTATTAGGAGATTTCATGCTATGTGATATAATTAAAGTAGATATCTATGGGAAAGGACGTGCTATATGGCTTCAGATAAAATATTAAAATTAAGAGAAAAAATGAAACAAGCTGGACTTGATATGTATATAGTTCCAACATCGGATCCTCATTGTTCTGAATACGTTCCCGACAGTTATAAGACCAGGGAATTTATTTCAGGCTTCACAGGTTCCGCCGGCACTGTAATAGTGACACATGACAACGCCGGACTATGGACCGACGGAAGATACTTTATACAGGCTGCAAAAGAGCTTGAAGGTTCTGGCATTACATTATATAAAATGGGAGAAGCTGGAGTTCCTACAATGAAGGAGTTTGTGGAAGAAAACTTCAACGGTGACTACAAGATTGGATTCAATGGAGAAACTTTTCCCCTTTGGCTTTTAGATTACATTGCAAAGGACATTCCAGAAGAAAATATTTTCTATAACCAAACTCTCGTTGAAGACATTTGGGAAGACAGAGTTAAAAAGTCTTCCAACAAGGCCTTTGTTTTAGAGGAAAAATATGTTGGAGTTTCTGCCCATGACAAGGTAAGAGAGATTAGAGAAAAACTTAATAAAAAAGGTGCAACTGCAACACTAGTTACAACCCTTGACGACATTGCATACACACTAAACATAAGAGGTGGAGATATACTATTCACACCAGTAATACTTTCCTACCTTTATATAAACAGAGACCAAGTGGTTTTATTTGTAGATGAAGAAAAGATTACAAAAGATGTAAAAAATCACTTGGACAAGATTGGCGTTACAGTTAAAAAATACCAAGAGGTATTTGACTTTGTAAAGGCCATACCAAGTGAAGAAGTTCTTTACTTCAATAAGAGAAGTATAAATGTAAAGCTATACAAATCAATTCCTGAAGAGATAAAGACAATTGTTGGTAGAAATATTTCAACAGATATGAAGGCAGTAAAAAATGAAGTTGAAATTAAAAACCAAAGAAATGCCTATGTAAAAGATGGAGCTGCCTTAGTGAACTTCTTTAACTGGGTTGAAGATTCATTAGAAAAGGGAGAAAAGATTACAGAGCTAGATTGCTCAGACAAACTTCTTTCCTTTAGACAAGAACAAGATCTATTTATTGAACCAAGCTTTGGATCAATCTCAGCATATGGAGAAAATGCAGCACTACCTCACTACTCTCCATCCAAGGACAACCCTGTTTATTTAGAAAAGAAGGGACTTTACCTACTGGACAGTGGTGGACAATATAAGGACGGTACAACAGATATTACTAGAACCGTTGCATTGGGAGAACTTACAAAGGACGAAATCTTCCACTACACCATGACCCTTAAGTCACACATTGCACTTTTAACTGCCATTTTCAAAGAGGGCACAAAGTCATCTGCACTAGATGTATTTGCCAGAGGGCCACTATGGAAAGAGGGAATCGACTTTAACCACGGTACAGGACATGGCGTTGGATTCGTGTTAGGAGTTCATGAAGGGCCACAAAACATTTCAAGGGCAAATAACGATGTAAACATGGTTCCTGGAATGGTTACATCAGACGAACCAGGTGTTTACGTTGAAGGAAGCCATGGAATAAGAATTGAAAACATCATGGTATGTGTGGAAAAGTGTGAAACTTCCTTTGGAAAATTCTTCGGATTTGAATCACTTTCCATTGTGCCAATAGACCTAAGACCAGTTGATAAGTCACTTCTAACAGAAGATGAAATAAAATGGATAAACGAATATCATAAACTTTGTCTTGAAAAATTAAGTCCAATGCTAGAAGGATCTGCACTAGAATATTTAAGAAAGGCAACTGAGGAGATTTAATGTTTGACATTGAGAAGAATTTAAAAACTTTGCCCACATCACCAGGGGTTTATCTGATGATTGACGAAAATGATACAATTATATATGTGGGGAAGGCAAAAAATCTTCGTAACAGAGTCAGACAATACTTTACACCTTCTGGACAGACAATTGAAAAAGTTCGGGAGATGGTTAAACACATAAGTCGGTTTGAATACATCATTGTGGACAATGAAGTGGAGTCCTTGATACTTGAGTCAAACTTTATCAAGGACAAGAAACCGAAGTATAATATATTATTAAAATCAGGCGAAAAATATCCCTTTATAAAAATCACCAAGGAAAAGTACCCACGCATTTTAAAGGACAGAGTCATAAGGCAAGACGGCGCCGACTACTACGGACCCTTTCCAAATGCCTATGGGGTGACTGAAATCATTGAACTGTTTCAGGATATGTATAAAATAAGAAGGTGTAACCTAAATTTTGACAAAAATCAATATTTAAAAAGACCTTGTCTATACTACTTTATACACAAGTGTTCTGGACCTTGTATTAAGGCCATAACAGAAGAAGAATATTTGGAAGACCTTTTAAATGTGGAAGATTTTTTAAAGGGAAAGCAAAAAAAGATTATAACATCTCTTAAAAAGAAGATGGATAGGGCGTCACAAAACTTAAACTTTGAACTGGCTGCAAGATATAGGGACAATATTAACTCCCTTGAGACCATTGTAGAAAAGCAAATCGTTCGAACGTCTAAGGATAGAGAAATGGACATTATTGCCATGGCCCGGGAGAAAGACACTATCTCCATGCAGGTGTTTATTATGAGAAGTGGTAAAATAATAGATAGGGAGCACTTTATCTTAGATGACTCCATTAAGGGAGAGGACGAAGAAGTATTTTCGTCATTTATTCAACAGTTCTATTTCGACATGGCCTTTGTGCCAAAAGAGATTGTAATCCAGAAAGAGCCCGTGGACTCATCCACACTGGAAGAGTACTTGACCCGCATAAAAGGGAAAAAGGTAACTTTAACAGTGCCAAAGAGGGGCGAAAAGTTAAGACTGGTTGAACTTGTTGAAAAAAATGCCAAAGAGACCTTGGAAAAACATCTTGCATACATTAGACGAAGAGAGAGGGAAAGACCAAAGGGTCTTGAAGAGCTGGAAGAGCTACTTTCTATCTCTCCACTTTCAAGAATTGAATGTTATGACATTTCAAATATATCGGGAGTGCAATCCGTCGGCTCCATGGTGGTTTATGAAAACGGACAAAAGGCACCGGGAGAGTACAGAAAGTTTAAGATAAAGACGGTTGAAGGACCAAACGACTACGCCAGCCATCAAGAGGTTTTAACTAGAAGGCTTGAAAGGCTAAAAAGTGAAAATGCCCTAGGCAATAGAGAAGTTTCCTTTGGAAGAAAGCCATCCCTAATCATAATTGACGGGGGCAAGGGCCATGTGAATGCGGCAAAGTTTGCCATGTCACTTTTAAACATGGAAGAGATTCCAATATGTGGACTTTATAAGGACGAATTTCACAATACCAAGGGAATTGTATATAGTGGTCAGGAGATACCACTAAAGGTATCAAGCAATATATACCGCTTCCTATTCGACATTCAAGAAGAGACACATAGGTTTGCCATTAACTACCATAGAAAGTTAAGGGATAAAAATATGATAAAGTCTGAGCTAGACGATGTGAAGGGAATAGGAGAAGTTAGAAAAAAAGCACTTATGAAACACTTTAAGTCCATAGATAAAATAAAGAAGGCATCTATTACAGAGCTTTTAGAAGTGGACAAGATAGACAGAAGAAGTGCAGAGAATTTATATAATCATTTTAATGGAGTAGAAGATGAAGGGAATTAAATTAAAAAAGCTAATTGAAGAGCTGGAACTTGAAGTTGTAATGGCAAGTTCCGATTTTGAAGAGCTAACCATTACCAATTCACAGGTAAATAGGCCCGGGATTCAACTTTCCGGATTCTTTGAACACTTTCCAAATAAAAGGCTTCAAATAATAGGCAAGACCGAGTCAATCTTTTTAAACTCAATGGACAAAGACGTGAGAATACAAAGACTCGAAGGGATTATGTCCAGGGACATTCCATGTCTTATCTTCACCCAAGGTCAAGAGATTGAGGACTATGTGGTGGAGCTTGCAAAAAAGCACGACAAGACATTGATTCGCTCTACGAGACCGACCACAAGGCTTATTTCAAGAATTGACGATAAGCTAGCATATTTTTTAAGTGAACAGACTAACATGCACGCCGGTCTAATGGAAGTTTTCGGTATAGGTGTTCTAATCAC
This sequence comes from Mediannikoviicoccus vaginalis, assembly GCF_928097925.1. Classification (GTDB taxonomy): domain Bacteria; phylum Bacillota; class Clostridia; order Tissierellales; family Peptoniphilaceae; genus Mediannikoviicoccus; species Mediannikoviicoccus vaginalis. The sequence goes on along the minus strand of NZ_CAKMRI010000001.1, from coordinate 1,002,753 downwards.
TGGAAAATCTTCCGTAGGTAAGTCGGAAACTGCACTGGATTTAATTATTCGTGGCCACAGACTTGTGGCAGATGATGTGGTTGAAGTAAGGAGAATGGACAAAGTTCTTATAGGCCAAGCTCCTAAGAATATACGTCACTTCCTTGAAATTCGTGGAATAGGTATATTAGACATTCAAAGGCTCTATGGTATAGGTTCGGTAAAACCGGACGTTGAGATAGAGCTTGTGGCATGTTTGGAACCTTGGGACGACGACAAGGAATATGACAGGCTTGGACTTGATATCGAGTACGTGGACATACTTGGTGTCAATGTTCAAAAGGTAACCATACCGGTTAAACCGGGAAGAGACATAGCCATGATTGTGGAAGTAGCTGTTAGAAACTACAGACAGAGAAACTATGGATACAATGCGGCTATCGAACTAAGTAAGAGACTGTTTTCAACTAACGAAGATGAATAACAGTTAGGTAAAATTCAAAGGGGGAAATAAAATGAAGGAAAAGACAATGCAAGCTATGGACGGTAATATGGCTGCCGCTCACGTGGCTTATGCATTTACAGATGTTGCAGCAATTTATCCTATAACACCGTCATCAAACATGGCAGAGTATGTGGACAACTGGGCTGCTTTTGGAAGAAAGAACATTTTTGGACAAACTGTTCACGTTTCAGAATTACAATCTGAAGCCGGTGCAGCAGGAGCATTACACGGAGCGTTAGTAGCAGGATCATTAGGAACAACATTCACAGCATCACAAGGACTTTTACTTATGATTCCTAATATGTATAAGATCTCAGGGGAACTTCTACCAGGAGTATTCCACGTATCTGCCAGAGCTTTAGCAAGCCATGCCCTAAGCATCTTCGGTGACCATCAAGACGTTATGGCAACAAGACAAACAGGCTTTGCAATGCTTGCATCAGGATCAGTACAAGAAGTTATGGACCTTGCGGCAGTAGCACATCTTTCAGCTATTAAAGGAAGAATTCCATTCCTACACTTCTTTGACGGATTTAGAACATCACATGAAATTCAAAAGATTGAAGTTATAGAATATGACGAACTAGCAAAACTTGTAGACCACGATGCTATAAAGGCATTTAGAGAAAGAGCTTTAAACCCAGAAAATCCTAAGACTATGGGAACAGCTCAAAACCCAGACATCTACTTCCAATCAATAGAAGCTTCAAATACTTATTACGAAGATATAGTTGGAGTAACTGAAAATTATATAAACGAAATCAACAAGCTTACAGGAAGAAACTATGGCCTATTCGACTACTATGGTGACGAAGATGCAGAAGACGTTATTATCGCCATGGGTTCAGTAACAGAAACCATAGAAGAAACCATCGACTTCTTAAGAAGCGAAGGAAGAAAAGTTGGTCTTGTAAAAGTACATCTATATAGACCATTCTCAAAGAAACATCTATTAGAAAAGATTCCTGCAAGCGTTAAGAGAATTGCAGTTCTTGACAGAACAAAGGAAAAAGGATCTCTAGGAGAACCACTTTACCTAGATGTTAAATCTGCATTCTATGACGAAGAAAGACAACCAAAAATCTATTCAGGTATCTATGGACTAGGTTCAAAGGACACAACTCCAGGACAAATTCTTGCAGTTTATGACAATCTAGTAGCAGATGAACCAAAGAAGAGATTTACAATCGGTATTACAGACGACGTAACATATAGATCACTTGACGTAACAAGAAACTTAAATACAGTTCCAGAAGGAACAATCAACTGTAAATTCTGGGGATATGGATCAGACGGTACAGTTGGAGCAAACAAATCTGCAATCAAGATTATCGCAGACGGAACAGACATGTATGCACAAGGATACTTTGAATATGACTCAAAGAAATCCGGTGGTATTACAATATCTCACTTGAGATTTGGAGACAGCCCAATAAGATCAACATACTTTGTTGAACACCCAGACTTCGTATCATGTTCAAAACAAGCATACGTTAACCAATACGACCTATTAAAGGGAATAAAAAAAGGTGGAACATTCCTACTTAACTGTATTTGGTCAGAAGACGAACTAGAATCACATCTACCAAACTCATTAAAGAGAAAGATTGCAGAAAACGAAATTGAATTCTACACAATCAATGCATCAAAGATAGCAGCAGACATTGGACTAGGTGGAAGAATAAACATGGTAATGCAATCAGCATTCTTCAACCTTTCAAAAGTACTTCCAATCGATGAAGCAATTGAAAGACTAAAGGCACAAATCGTTAAATCCTACGGTAGAAAAGGTGAAGAAGTAGTTAACATGAACTACAAAGCGGTTGAACAAGGTGTTGACGCTTTAGTTAAGATAGATGTTCTAGAAAGCTGGAAAGACTTAAAGGACGAAGAAGAAAACGACGAAAATCTTCCAGAATTCATTAGAGAAATTGTTAAACCAATAAACGCTCACGAAGGAGACGACCTTCCGGTATCTAAATTTGCAGACAGAGCAAATGGAGAATTCCCACAAGGAACTTCACAATACGAAAAGAGATGTATTGCGCTTAAAGTTCCAAAATGGCATATAGAAAACTGTATCCAATGTAACCAATGTTCATATGTTTGTCCACATGCAGTTATAAGACCATTCTTAGTAACAGAAGAAGAAAAGGCAAACGCACCAGAAAACTTTGAAACTAAAAAAGCAATTGGTAAGGGACTTGAAGACTACACATTCAGAATTCAAGTTTCCACAATGGACTGTACAGGATGCGGAAACTGTGTTGAAGTATGTCCATCAAAAGTAAAATCACTTTCAATGGAACCATTTGAAGAACAATATAAAGAACAAAAAGAAAACTGGAAATATGCCCATGACGTAGTGGGATACAAAGAAGGACTAGTACCAGAAACAAATGTTAAGGGAAGTCAGTTCAAACAACCATTACTAGAATTCTCAGGAGCATGTGCAGGCTGTGGTGAAACACCATACGCAAAATTAATCACACAACTATTTGGCGATAGAATGTTAGTTGCAAACGCAACAGGATGTTCATCAATTTGGGGAGGTTCAGCACCAGCAACAGTATTCTGTAAGAACAAAGACTGCAAGGGACCAGCTTGGGCTAACTCACTATTTGAAGACAACGCCGAATACGGATACGGTATGGAAATGGGAATTGAAAAGACAAGAGAAAAAATTCGTCTACTAATGGAAGAATTTATAGAACTTGGAATTAATTCACCACTAAACGACCTATTCAAAGCTTGGATTGAAGGAATGAACGACTCAGACAAGTCAAAAGAAGCATCAGCAGAAATCCTTCTACACCTAGACGAAAAGACAGGCGACGAAGCTGCAGACAAGATTATCTCAGAAATCGAAGAAAGAAAAGACTATCTAATCAAGAAATCAGTTTGGATCTTCGGTGGAGACGGTTGGGCATATGATATTGGATATGGCGGACTTGACCATGTACTAGCATCAGGAAGAGATGTAAACGTACTTGTAATGGACACAGAAGTTTATTCAAACACAGGTGGACAATCATCAAAATCAACACCAACAGCAGCAGTAGCAAAATTTGCTGCATCAGGAAAGAAGATTAGAAAGAAAGACCTTGGGCTAATGGCAACAACATATGGATATGTTTACGTAGCACAAATAGCTATGGGAGCAAACCAAGCACAAACACTAAAAGCCATTAGAGAAGCGGAAAGCTATGATGGACCATCACTAATAATCGCTTACTCACCATGTATCAACCACGGTATCAAAGGCGGAATGGGCCACTCACAAGCACAACAAAAGAGAGCAGTAGAAGCAGGTTACTGGCATCTATATAGATTCGACCCAAGACTTAAAGACGAAGGAAAGAATCCATTTACACTAGACTCAAAAGAACCAAAAGCTTCATTCCAAGACTTCATAGCATCAGAAGTTAGATACACTTCACTACAAAGATCATTCCCAGAAGAAGCAGAAGTACTATTCAAAGAAGCGGAAGAAGACGCTAAAGCAAGATACCAAAGCTACGTTAGAATGGCAAGCTATGAATACAATAAAGAAGAAGCTGATAAAGAATTCAAGAGCGAAGATAAAAAAGAACAAACAGTTGGTAAAGACGACAAGATAACAGAATAAGAGTAGCAGAGGAAAGGAGAGCCGGTGGCCCTCCTTTTTTGGTAGGGTTACCCTACAACCCATTTTATAGAGTTGAAGGAAAGCTAAGGCTTTCCACGCTGTGCCTATCGGCACTTATGCATCTTTTACTTCTTCTTCCTAGGAATATCATACCCTCTCTGTGTCATCCTGAACGGAAAATTTGCGTAGCAAATTTGTAGCTGAAGGATCTCGTGAACTTTCTTTAGAAAGTTCGCGCTAAAGTATCGTAATATGTTATTTTTAGGGTAACCCTACGACCTCTTTATTTTCAATATAATTCCTTTTTTAACCAAGGGGAGAACTAAGAAACCTTTTCGTATGATTTCTAACGTTCTCCCCTTGAAATCCCCTCTTCCTTACCTTCCAAACGATTCAGGACTGGCCGTCCTGAAAACCTGCGTAGAAAGAGGAAGAAAATCTTGCTGGATTTTCTTCTGTTTATATAATTGTTTCGTAAGTTTTCAACTTTTTTAGAAATGTTATTCCCTCGCTATGTCATTCTGAGCGAAAATTTTTACGAAGTAAAAATTGGAGTCGAAGAATCTCATTACTAAGTATATGTTAGAGGAACAAAATAAATTTAATAATTCAATAGTATTCAAAGTATGATATTAAAAAAATAGAAAATACAGCAAGATTTTCTACAACTTACAATGGGGTTTGGGGTATCCCCAAGCGTTTTAAGGGTGTAAAAGGTTCGGGTTTCAGGGTAAGGATATGAGGGGAAATCGCAATCCCCTTCATCCTTACCCTGAGAATAGGAAAAATAATTTTAGTAAAATAAAAATTAGGTAAGTTTATAAAACTTAATGACTATGCAGTAAGGCGAAAACTTTTGATTTAAAGTTTTTTAAAACTTTAAAAACAATTCAGGATACTTAAGCGTGAACTTTCCACAAGAAAGTTCACGAGGTCGCCTTCTGACACTTTCCAGTCGAAAAGTGAAACGAGATCGACATTTGACCTACAACGAAGACTACGTCTTCTGTTAGGTCAAGAATGCTTCGACTCGCTATCGCTCGCTCAGTATGACAATACTGGGAGACCCCAAGCCTCGTAGGTCATAGACCTACAAACCTACAAAATAAAAATAAAATTTTCATAAAAAGTTTTTTAAAACTTTTTTCCACAAAAAAAGAGGAAGAACTCTTCCTCTCTTAACTAACAATCTTGAAAAAATACATCTGCAAGTTCCCCAGCTGTAATATTTCCAAAGTAGTCTTCTAATTTGAAGCTTTCCAATATTTCAATTACCTTTGACTTCTTGTAGTCTATGCCATCAAGTTTTTCTCTTATTTCTTCCACATCTTCTTTTCCGAAGAAGTCTCCGTTTATATAGAAATTTCTAATCTTTCCATTGTCCAGGTCATAGGCAAGTTCTACAAATCCCGCCGGGAATTTTCTATATTGTATTACTTCTCCCACAGGTTTCTTACCGTAGTTCCATGCATCCATAGAAAATCTTGAGTCATAAATTTCCTTTACTCCCTGAAGTTCTTCTTCAGATAACACATACTCTTCTGGTTCTTGGTCGAATTGTTTAAAGATTTCTTTTAGTAGTATTGCTTCAAAGTCCTCTGTTGAAAGGTTTTTGTCTTCAAGGTATGGGGCAATATTTGTAACCCTTGCCCTTACTGACTTTACTCCCTTTGATGCAAGTTTCTCTTTTCTTACATTAAGTGCCTTTGCCAGTTCTTCCAATTGAACATTGAAAAGAATACAGCCATTTGAAAGGACTCTGTGGTTATAAACTGACTGACTTGAACCGATACATTTTTTTCCTTCGATGGTTATGTCGTTTCTTCCGGAAAGCTCAGCGTCAATTCCAATTGCCTTCAGTGCGTTTACGATAGGAATGTAGTATTGTTTAAAGTCTATTCTATCGTGGCCCTTGGTCTTTGTTATGAAGGAGAAGTTTAAGTTTCCTAAGTCGTGGTAAACTGCGCCCCCTCCAGTTATTCTTCTACACACCTTTAGATTGTTTTCAATTACATAGTCTTCATTTATTTCCGCATAGGCGTTTTGGTTTCTTCCTATGATAATAGATGGAGAGTTAATCCAAAGGTACACATATTCTTCTTCCTCCAACGGCAAATTCTTAAAGATATATTCTTCAAAACTTAAATTGTATTGTGGGTCGTTAGAATGTGATTCTAAATATTTCATTTCGCCACCTCCTTCTATCATTATAATATAAATAAGGAAAGAAAAACATCTATTATTGAATTTTTAAGCCATTTAGCTATGAAATTATTGACATTCATTATATAATAGAGGGTAGTGAAATTATAGACGAAAAAATTAAAATAGTTTTTTGTCATAGATTAAAATAAATTTAAAAGATTTCACAAATGTGGGGTCTTTTTTGATTAAATGTGTAAATTTCAAAGTTTAATTTGAATAATGGACGTTGAATGTGTTAAAATTAACCGTGGATAATGAGGTGGAAAATGGAAATTTTAAAAAACTTATTCTCAACGGGCTCAAAGAAAGAGGTTAGAAAAATTGAACCTATTGTTGACAAAATTGAAGCCCTTGACGAGGAAATGCAAAAACTCAGTGACGAAGAGTTAAAAAACAAAACAGTTGAATTTAAAGATAGATTAGAAAAAGGAGCCACACTTGACGACCTTTTAGTTGAAGCTTTCGCAGTTGTAAGGGAAGCGTCCTTTAGAGTTTTAGGAATGAAACAATATAGGGTACAGCTAATTGGTGGTATTATACTACACCAAGGTAGAATTGCGGAAATGAAAACAGGTGAAGGTAAAACACTTGTGGCAACACTACCAGCCTACCTAAACGCACTTACTGGAGAAGGCGTTCACGTTGTAACCGTAAACGACTATCTTGCTAAGCGTGATATGGAGTGGATGGGTAAGGTTCATGAATTTTTAGGACTAACAGTAGGATGTATCATTCATGGCCTTGACAATGATGAAAGAAAGAAAAATTATAACTGTGACATCACTTACGGTACAAACAACCAATTTGGTTTCGACTACCTAAGGGACAACATGGTTATATATAAAGAAGAGCAAGTACAAAGGGACTTAAACTATGCCATAGTGGACGAGGTTGACTCCATTCTTATAGACGAAGCGAGAACTCCACTTATAATCTCTGGTATGGGCGACGAATCCACAGACATGTACGTTAGAGCGGACCGATTTGTACGAACCCTTACCGGTAGAATAATCGACCCTAACGAAGAAAAACAAGATATCTTCGACAAGGAAATAAAGGAAGAAAAAGTTGACTTTGTAGTAGACGAAAAGAAGAAAACAGCTTCTCTTACAGAAAAAGGTACAGCAAAGGCAGAAAAGTACTTTGGACTTGAAAACCTATCTGACGTTTCAAACATGGAAACAGCTCACCACATAAACCAAGCTCTTAAGGCACATCACACAATGAAAAAAGACATTGACTATGTACTTAAAGACGGCGAAGTTTTAATCGTAGATGAGTTCACAGGCCGTATTATGGAAGGTAGAAGATACTCCGACGGTCTACACCAAGCTATTGAAGCAAAAGAAGGAGTTGCAGTTCAATCCGAATCTAAAACCCTTGCCACAATTACATTCCAAAACTACTTTAGAATGTACAACAAGCTTTCAGGTATGACCGGTACTGCAAAGACTGAAGAAGACGAGTTTTCTGAAATTTACAACATGGACGTTGTGGAAATCCCGACAAATAAACCAGTTATAAGAGAGGACAACCACGACAGAGTATATATAAACACAGAAGCGAAATACAGAGCCATAGTTGAAGAGGTTGAGAGGGTTCACGAAACGGGACAACCAATACTTGTAGGTACTGCATCCATCGAAGTTTCTGAAATAATCTCAAGACTTCTTAAAAAAGAAGGCATCCCTCACGATGTTCTTAACGCTAAGCAACACGAGAGAGAGGCAGAAATCGTAGCACAAGCCGGTACATTTGGTAAAGTTACCATCGCCACAAACATGGCAGGTCGTGGTACGGATATTATTCTTGGTGGTAACCCAGACTTTATGGCTAAACACGATATGAAAAAACAAGGTTATGCAGACTATGTGCTTGAAGCCCTAGACTCATTTGTGGAAATAGATGACGAGGAAATCAAGGCAGCAAAAAATGTTTATCATAATCTTTACGAAAAATATAAAAAACAAACTGACGAAGATGCAAAGAAGGTGCTTGAAGCCGGTGGACTATATATCTTAGGTACTGAAAGACACGAGTCAAGACGTGTTGACAATCAGCTTAGAGGTCGTGCGGGAAGACAGGGAGACCCTGGTAGTTCAAGATTTTTCGTGTCACTAGAAGACAATCTAATGAGACTTTTCGGTGGAGAAACCATCCAAAAGTTTGCCGAAAGAGGCGACTTCCCTGAAGATGAACCACTAGAGTTCAAACCAGTTACAAAGGCCATTGAAAGGGCGCAAAAGAAAGTGGAAGTTAATAACTTCGGTATTCGTAAACACGTTCTTCAATATGACGACGTTATGAATGTTCAAAGAAAGATAATCTACGGAGAAAGAGAGAGGGTTCTTCAAGGTGAAAACATGAAAGAGTACATTCTTGAAATGTTACACGAAATAATTTCCCTTACAGTAGATAACTTCACACAAGGTGGCGACCATCCAGAAAACTGGGATATGGAAGGCCTTATGCTATATCTAAAATCTGCATTTATGCCTGATGGATACCTGGACTTCTCCAACATGAGCGGTTGGAAGAGAACGGACCTTAAAAACTATCTAACAGAAAGAGCTGTACAGGCCTACAACGACAAAGAAGAGGAAATGGGCTCCGAAAGATTTAGAGAGATAGAACGTGTTATCCTTCTAATGGTAGTTGACAGAAAGTGGATGGATCACATTGACGCCATGGACCAACTTCGTCAAGGTATTGGACTTAGATCCTACGGTCAACAAGACCCTGTAAGAGCATATAACGAAGAAGGTTTCGATATGTTCGAAGAGATGAACCACTCTATTAAAGAGGACACATTAAAGGGACTGTTCAATGTTAGACCAGTTGAAGAGATAGAAAGAAAACAAGTTGCCAAGGAAACCAAAACTTCCGAAGACCAAGTAACAATTGTTAAGGGCAAGAAGATTGGAAGAAACGATCCATGTCCATGTGGCAGCGGAAAGAAATATAAAAAATGTTGCGGTAGGGATGCATAGATGGACACATATGTAGTAAATGAAGAGATAAAGAGCCTATCCAACGACCTAGAAGAAGTCGGAGACTCTCTTTGACTTACCAAAACTAAGAAATGAATTAAAAGATTTAGAAAGTAAAACCTTGGAGGAGGGCTTTTGGGACGACAGCGACACTGCCCAACAGATTTTCTCCAAGATAAAGTCCCTAAAGGACGATGTTGGAGAATATGACAATTTAAGTGAAGAGCTTGAAGACTTAAAGACCCTAATAGAGCTTGTTCGAGAAGAGGAGTCGCCGGAGTATGACTCTGAAATAGAACAGAGAATACAAAGGCTTCGAAAGAAACTGAACAAGGCAAAGCTAAAGACCATGCTAAGTGGCGAGTATGACAAAAACAATGCCATATTTGCCATAAACTCTGGGGCAGGAGGCACCGAGGCCCAGGACTGGACGGAGATGCTTCTAAGAATGTACACCAGATGGCTTAGTGACAAGGGCTATAGCTACACGGTTCTCGACTACAATCGTGACACCGAAGGGGGCATAAAATCCGTAACCATTATGGTAAAGGGAATGTACGCCTATGGCTATCTTAAGTCAGAAAAGGGCGTTCATCGCCTGGTTAGAATTTCTCCATTTGACTCAAATAAAAAGAGACACACTTCCTTTGCCTCGGTAGACGTATATCCCGACATCGACAACCACCACGAAATTGAAATCGACATGAACGACCTTCGTATCGACACCTATAGAGCCAGTGGTGCCGGTGGACAACATGTTAACACCACCGACTCCGCAGTTAGAATAACCCACATACCAACTGGGGTTACGGTGCAATGTCAGTCGGAGAGAAGTCAAATCACCAATAGGGAAACTGCAATGAATATGCTTAAGGCAAGGCTTATTGCAATAAAGGAAGAAGAAAACAGAGAAAAAATTGAAGATATTCAAGGAAAGTACAATAAAATAGCATGGGGTTCACAAATAAGGTCATATGTATTCAATCCATATTGCCTTGTAAAAGATCATAGAACCAACTATGAAACCGGAAATATACAGGCAGTTATGGACGGAGAACTGGACGATTTTATTGACGAATATCTAAAGATGAAAGCAATAGATAAATAGAGCACGAGGGTGCTCTTTTTTATGAGGTGGATTTTGAATATAGATTTAAAAATAGCAAAAGAATTAAACATTACGGAAAAGCAAGTAAAGGACACAGTAAAACTAATTGACGAGGGAAATACAATTCCATTTATATCCCGTTATAGAAAAGAAGTTACGGGAAACTTAACAGATGAACAGCTTCGTCAACTGGAAGAGCTTTTGAAATACCAAAGGTCACTGGAAGAGAGAAAAGAAGATGTAATAAGACTAATTGACGAACAGGGCAAGCTTACAGAAGAATTAAAAGAAAAGATAGAAGCTGCAGAATTACTTAAAGAAGTTGAAGACCTATACCTTCCATATAAACAAAAGAAGAGAACTAGAGCCACACAGGCCCGAGAACGTGGCCTTGAACCACTGGCAAATTTAATGCTAGAGGAAGACTCAACTGACGACGACTTTACTGCTATGGCAAAAGAACTTATAGATGAAGAAAAAGAAGTTCTAACAGAAGAAGACGCAATAAAGGGAGCCATGGATATAATTGCAGAAATGGTTTCAGAGTCCATAGAGTTTAGAGATATACTTAGACACTCTGCCAAAGAAAGTGGAGGAATAGAGTCCACACAAAATGGCGAAGACGAAAACAAGACCTACGAGATGTACTACAACTTCTTAGAAAGACTTAAACATCTTAAACCCCACAGAATACTTGCGCTGTTTAGAGGAGAAAAAGAGGGAGTATTAAAGTTAAAGTTCGACCTAAACGACGAGTACAATATCCAAAAGATTTTACAGTCTTATTCCTACCTTAGTGACAAAGACTACTATAAATACATTGAAGAAGCAGTGATTGACGGCTACAAAAGATTACTCCTTCCATCAATCGAAACAGAAGTAAAAAACGAATTAAAAGAAAAGGCGGACAAGGAGTCCATAAAAGTATTTGGAAAGAACTTAAAGCCATACCTAATGCAGCCACCAATTAAAGAATCTGTAGTAATAGGACTTGACCCAGGCTATAGAACAGGATGTAAAGTTGCAGTTATTTCAAGCCACGGTAAGGTGTTAGACTATACCACAATCTATCCAACAAAGCCGAGGGAAGACATTGCAGGATCAAAGAAAGTTCTGAAAGAGCTAATTGAGAAGCATGGAGTAAACCTTATAGCCATAGGAAATGGAACAGCCTCAAGAGAAACAGAAAACCTTGCATCAAGCCTAATAGAAGAACTAAATAGAAAAGATTTATTCTACACAATCGTAAACGAAGCAGGAGCTTCCATCTATTCAGCATCAAAACTTGGACAAGAGGAGTTCCCAGACCTTGATGTAACCATAAGAGGAGCCATTTCAATAGCAAGAAGAATACAAGATCCACTGGCAGAACTGGTAAAGATAGAACCAGAACATCTTGGCGTTGGACAGTACCAACACGACGTAAACCAAAAAGAATTGAAAGAGACCCTTTCAAATGTAGTAGAAGACTGCGTTAACTCCGTTGGAGTAAATGTAAATACTGCATCACCGGCGCTATTAAACTACGTTTCAGGAATATCAAAATCAGTAGCAAAAAATATTGTAGAATATAAAGAAGAAAATGGTCCATTCAAAAACAGAAAAGAACTGAATAAAGTAAAGGGCCTTGGACCAAAAGCATTTACACAATGCGCCGGCTTTTTAAGAATACCAGAGTCAGAAAATATTCTAGACAATACGGCAGTTCACCCAGAGAGCTACGAAATTGCAGAAAAACTTTTAGAAAGAGACCTTAACAAAGTGCAGGTGTCAAAAGTTTCAAAAGAATTGGGAATAGGGATTCCAACACTGGCAGATATCCTAAAAGAACTTAAAAAACCAGGAAGAGACCCAAGGGACGAAATGCCAAAACCAATCCTTCGCTCCGACGTGCTTTCCATAGACGACCTAGAAGAGGGGATGATACTAAAAGGCACAGTGCGAAACGTGGTGGACTTCGGTTGCTTCGTAGACATTGGAATAAAAAATGATGGACTTGTGCATATTTCACAAATGTCCCATAGCTTTATAAAACATCCATCAGACGTGGTAGAAGTGTCAGACATAGTAGAAGTGAAAATAATAAATATAGACAAGGAAACAGGAAAAGTAGGACTAAGCATGAAATTGTAAGGAGAACCGAGGGGTTCTCCTTTAACCATTCCTGGGTTGTTTTGTAGGGTTTCCACCCTACGAAGCGTGGCGACCCACCGCCATGTCATCTTGAGCGGAAAAATTCCGAAGGAATTTTGTAGTCGAAAGATCTCGGAAAGTTTTTTAAAACTTTCCGTATTTCTATCATAATATGTTATTTTGTAGGGTTTTACCCTACCACCTATTTATTTCTAATCCACTTTCTCATTCAACCAAGGGGAGAACTAAGAAACCTTTTCGTATGGTTTCTAACGTTCTCCCCTTGAAATCCCCTCTTCCTTACCTTCCAAACGATTCAGGACTGGCCGTCCTGAAAACCTGCTTAGTAAGAAGAAAATCTTGTTGGATTTTCTTCTACTTTTATAATCGTGTTACGTAGGTTTCATCTTTTCCCTAGGAATATTAACCCCAGTCGTGTCATCCTGAGCGAAAATTTTTTTGGCACAAAAAAATTGAAGTCGAAGCATTCTTGACCTAACAGAAGACGAAGTCTTCGTTGTAGGTCAAATGTCGATCTCGTTTCACTTTCTGACAGGAAAGTGTCAGAAGGCGACCTCGTGAACTTTCTCTTAGAAAATTCACGCTAAAGTCTCATAATATGTTATTTTGTAGGGTTTCACCCTACCACCTTTTTGTTCCAATTTCTCACTTCTAACCTTTCATCTCTCACCTCTCACTTAACAGCTTTACTCCAGTAATGCAAAAAAATAAAAGATAGAAGAACTTAAAGAATATTGAACGATGAATTAATGTTGTTAAAATTTAACTAAAAACTAAACGAATAAGACGTAATTGTTGACAAGATAAAGAATAATGTATAATTAATAATAAGGAAATATTTGAGCTGAGAGTTGAAATAAGTTTATGAATTTAAAATCTACAATAAAAAAGCTTAAAATATGTAATTATAAAATTAAAGAAAAATATTGATATATCGAATTTAATAAATTAAATGTGGGAGGAAAGAATGAATGCTATGAGTGATAATTTTATTAAGAAATTACCTTATTATTGTTTTGAACCTGAAAATCAATTTTTTGATAGAAAAAGCGCTAGAATAAAGCCCTTAGATATTTTAAAGCATTTAGTTGCTTTTGCAAATGCAGAAGGAGGGCAATTAGTTATCGGAATCGAGGATGATGGTAAGATTACAGGTTTTGACTATGAAGCAGCACACAATATTGATGAATACAGAAATATATTTTTAACGGAATTGAGGGAAACTCCTATAAGTCCAAGGTTTGATATTTTAGAGGTTGAAAATAATCAAAATAAAAATGATAATATATTAGTCATTTCAGTTGACGTGTCCTATGATAGGGTAATTAAATCGTATGACGGCAAAGTATATCTTAGGCAAAATGACGCATCTAAAGAATTAAATTTTGAGCAAATTCTACAATTACAATATGATAGGGGACAAAGATATTTCGAAGATGAAATTGTACCACTTTCAAGCATAGATGATATAGATATTGATTTGATGGATAGTTACAAAAAGATAATGGATATAAGTGATCTTTCTAATGAAGAAATTTTAAAAGCAAGAAACTTGATGATAGATGATAAATTAACAAATGCAGGAGTTTTGCTTTTTTCAAAAAATCCATCAAAATTCTTGCCTCAGGCAAGGCTGAGAGTAATTAAGTATAGCGGAATTAATCAAAAAGTTGGAACAGAAATAAATATTATTAAAGAAAAAACATTTGATGGAGCTATTCCTAATATTATAAAAAATGCAAGAGAATTTATTAACACCCAACTAAGAGATTTTCAATATTTAAATAAAGATGGAAAATTCAAAGTGATGCCAGAGTATCCTGAATTTGCATGGTTTGAAGGTATAGTTAATGCTTTAACTCATAGGAATTATGCAATAAGAGGGGAGCATATTAAGGTATTAATCTTTGATAATAGAATGGAAATAATTAGTCCGGGGCTATTACCAAACATTGTAACGATAGAAAATATTTTAAATCAGAGGTATTCTAGAAACCCAAGAATTGCTAGAACCTTATGTGAATTTGGATGGGTAAAGGAAATGAATGAAGGTGTCAAGAGAATTTATTCTGAAATGGAAAAATTATTTTTGAAAAATCCTAAATACTATGAACCTAATAGAAATGTAATGCTAGTCTTAGAGAATAATATTTTGAATAGAAGTATGAGAATTTCAGAAAAAATTAAAGGCATGATTTCTGAAGAAAATTTTAAAAACTTAAAAGAAGAAGAAAGATTAATATTACACTTCATGTTTAATAGTGGAGAAAAAATAACGACTAAAAAAGCAACTGAAATCACAGGAAAAGGATCTACATTTTGTAGAAAGATACTTAAAAATCTCGAAGATAAAGGATTGTTAGAGTGGCATGGAACGTCGGTGAATGACAGGACACAGTACTATTCTCTTGAACTTTAAAACGTAGAAGAGTTGAGTAAAACGTAGAAGAGTTGAGTAAAACGTAGAAGAGTTGAGTAAAACGTAGAAGAGTTGAGTAAAACGTAGAAGAGTTGAGTAAAACGTAGAAGAGTTGAGTAAAACGTAGAAGAGTTGAGTAAAACATAGAAGAGTTGAGTAAAACGTAGAAGAGTTGAGTAAAACGTAGAAGAGTTGAGTAAAACGTATATGAGTTGAGTAGAATACAGAAGAGTTGAGTAAAACGTATATGAGTTGAGTAGAATACAGAAGAGTAGAGTAAAACGTATATGAGTTGAGTAGAATACAGAAGAGTAGAGTAAAACGTATATGAGTTGAGTAGAATACAGAAGAGTTGAGTAAAACGTATATGAGTTGAGTAGAATACAGAAGAGTTGAGTAAAGCATAGAAGAGTTGAGTAAAACGTAGAAGAGTTGAGTAAAACACAGAAGAGTTGAGTAAAACATAGAAGAGTTGAGTAAAACATAGAAGAGTTGAGTAAAACATAGAAGAGTTGAGTAAAACATAGAAGAGTTGAGTAAAACATAGAAGAGTTGAGTAAAACATAGAAGAGTTGAGTAAAACATAGAAGAGTTGAGTAAAACATAGAAGAGTTGAGTAAAACATAGAAGAGTTGAGTAAAACGTAGAAGAGTTGAGTAAAACACATAAGAGTTGAGTAAACTTAATAAAAGTGGGTCTGTAAATAACTTTGTGTATCAACCTAAATCCTGATATAAGGGTAAGGGTTGATACATTTTTTTATTCCAATTTCTCTAACTTTCCTTCTCCAACATCTCATTTTTTAACCTCACTTATATTAAGTCAAATGTCGATCTCGTTTCACTTTCTGACAGGAAAGTGTCAGAAGGCGACCTCGTGAACTTTCTTTTAAAAAGTTCACGCCAATCTATCATAATATGTTTTTCAGGTATAACAACCTCCAACTATTAACCTCTCACTTCTCATTTCCAACCCATCTCTTCATCAACTTTACTCCGGCACTGCAAAAAAATGAAAAACAACGAATAAATATTACAAAAACTCCCACGCCAAGTACAACAACACGCAGTATTAAAAAATCTTCAAAAGCTGAATTTATTCTTAAAAAAATATAACTAAACTAAGTCCCAACACCTGACGCAAAGAAAAATAAAGACAAAACGAAAGCCACTAGCCAATTACAAAAGCAAAAAATATTGAAACCAAAACAAAAAAATATTGAAACCAAAACAAACAAACCTTTACACATACATGTTTACCCGATTAAAGAGATAGAGAGAAAAAATAAAAACACAAAAGGAGCTCAGGCAACAAGCCAAAAATCATAAAATTAAAAAAAAGGTACAATCTATTGAAAATATTACAAAAAAGTAATAAAGATGAAATAAAAGGGCAAAAGTACTTATAAAAACTTGATTTTTTCAAGAAGTCGTTTACACTTAAATTATAAGTAAAATATGAATAATCATTGGAGTAATTAAACAAATTTTAAAGATCCATTAGTTAATACATAATTTCTAATCTTAAAATTTTTACTTCGATTTTATTCAACAATAATTTAACAACAGCAATTTAAAAGAATGTATACTTGCAATTCTTGTAATTTTTTTTAACTAAAATTATTTAATTCATTGTTATGCTACTAATAACGATTTTTTGACGTGGAGCATATCATATCGTTCCGCTAGGATAAAGAAATCAAATCATAATAGAAAATATTTCAGGAGGAGACATGAACAGCAAAACATTTAGGCGAATATCATCGGGCCTACTAAGTTTGATACTTGTTTTACAAGTATTAGTGCAACCAGTAATGGCGGTTCAAAACACGAACGACTTGCCAACAGAAACAAAGACAGAGGAAATGAAGAACGATGCACATTCAGAAACCATAATTTCCCCTGCAGTAAAAAAGAAACTCAGTCCTTTAGAGCTTAACTACGTCAACAGACTGGAAGACGATAGCTTTGCATTTCTAAGAGGACCTTTTGTGATGAGTTCAGAAGAAGACTTTGACATCAAAGACTACACATTTGTAGAAAAAGATGAAAAAGGCAAAGTTTCTATTATAAAAGGAGAAAATCTAGAAGAGTTCTCCAATATAGACGAACTTAACAAAATCATAAAAGAGTATAGAGAAAACTATGAGTTATATAAAGAAGAAAAACTTCAAGAATTAGAACCCGTAGAAGTATTACTTACAATAAACTACAAGGAATATGACGAGCTTTCAGTACCACTAGTTATAAACGACCTAGAAAATAAATACGAAAGCACAAAGAACGAAACACTTACTCTAAAAAGAGACGAAGAAGAACTAACAAAAGAAATCTTTGTTAATAGTTACAAAGACCTTGAAGAACTTCTACTAAGCTTCAAAGGCGAAGAAGAAGTAAAAGACCTAGACATTATAAAGGTAGAAAAAGTTTATTCTGGAGAAGAAGACGAAGACACAATCACAGTAGAAAAAGTTTTTGAAGAAGTTCTAGAAGAAGCCCACGAAGACGAAAACAAGGTGACTTCACTAAACCTAGACGAACTAGACCCAGGATACAAATACATCTTTACACTTGAGTCAAAACAAGTTAAAGACGACAACAAGGTTTTAACAGAAATAACTTCACTAGAAAAAGACCAAGAAGAAAAAGAAGTAGAAGAACTTGGTAAGACTATAGTAGAAGAAGAAACAGAAGCAGAAGAAGCTACTGAAGAAACAAAAGCAACAGAAGCAACAGAAAAAGAAGAAACAAAAG
Organism: Mediannikoviicoccus vaginalis; assembly: GCF_928097925.1. Lineage (GTDB taxonomy): Bacteria > Bacillota > Clostridia > Tissierellales > Peptoniphilaceae > Mediannikoviicoccus > Mediannikoviicoccus vaginalis. The sequence goes on along the minus strand of NZ_CAKMRI010000001.1, from coordinate 985,012 downwards.
AAAATGTTCAAGAAACAAAAGAACAAAAAGAAAAAACTCCTCAAGAAAATAAAATAGATGATAAAAAAGAAGTTACAGCAGAAGAAGACGAAAAAGTTCAAGAATTCGAAAAAGCTTTAGAAGAAACAAAAGAAGAGATAAAACAAGACCCTAATAATAAGGAAGAGAAAAAGGGCGTAGTAGAAGGAATAAAAAAACTTTTCGGCCTTACAGATCTACAAAAGGCAGATAAAGAACTAAAAGCTGCACTAAAAGACGAAAAGAATGGACTAGAAGAAATCCAAAAACTTCTAAATAGCTTCGAAGAAAAGTACAACCTTTCAAGAGAGGAACAATTAAAGCTAATGGACGACAATGGCGACGCCATAAAAGCTTTAATTGCAAAAGACGCTGATGAAAACTTTAGACCATCTATGCTTCTAGACATTGGCCCAGAAGTAAACCCACAAGCTGTGGGAGCTGGAGACCTTAATCTTGAAGGTAAGAAGTTTAATGTAAGAACAATCTTCCAAACGTCAAATATTAATGGACCGATTCAAGACTATCAATATTTTAAAATTCATTTGGACGATGAGCTTACTGTAAACGATCCTAGTTCTTTGCCGCCAATAATATATAATCAAAGGGAAATAGCGATACCGTCATATGATAAGACATCAAACGTTATAACATATAAAATGAACGGGAAAATTCCTGAAAAAGTCGAAATCCCTCTAAATATACCAGTGGACTATAACCCATCAAAAATAACGCTTGATAAAGATGGTACATTTACAGTTACTAACAAGGTAACAGGACTTGGAGTGACTAACCCGAAAGATTTAATACCAACTCAAGTTAATAAAAATGGTGAAATAGTACATCAAATTATAGAGTCAGGTAGAAATGATGTTACTCAGATAGTAGAACCAGATAACAAAAACTACAAGGTATACCTAGATGGTTATTCAACACCACATATCGAAGACAAACAACTAAAGGGATACTACTGGACTTTCAAGATAACATCAAATACAGACTTGAAGTCACTAGGATACAAGGCTAACTTTACAACGGTAAAGGGGTCAGGTCTTGGAGATATCGAACAAGTCAAGATGAATGGAAAAGATGTTGAATTAACTGACCAACTTGGTGGAAATCTTGGCATAGTTGACTCTAAACACCATAATCTAACAGAAAATGGAGTGGAAGAAATAACCTATACCTTCTATACAAAGGCTACAGATGTACAAGCAAAGTACATGATGGACTTCTCACTAGCCCTTACAAATCAAAACAAAGTTGGAGCTAAGAGATTTATAGTAGATGAAGGTTATAACACAGATAAGATTTCAGATGCAACTCCAAATAGAGTTGGTATGAACAATAGAACTACTATTTTTGGTGAGTTTACTTCAAATACTATGACTAAGTGGACTGTAACTGATGCAGTTTCAACTGGCGACACAGAAACGAAGCTTCCATTAGAAACAAGAAAGTTTGAAACGAATAAACAAGAGTTGGCAAGTCCATCATATATAGCAGTTTATGGCCTTGACAATGAAGGTAAAATGGTTGCTAAAAAGAGTGAAGAACAAATTACAAAAATTCCTGAAAAAGGAACAAATCCAAATACCAACCAAGATGTAGGAACTATTGCTGTTTATGAATATAAAGCGAAAGTAGGGAGTGACAATGACCCAGCACCATTAACCCTTGGTGGAGTAGCTATCTCAAGATTCCAAGATATCTACGTTAACCAAGAATGGTCATTAGCTCCAGGCACAAATATGCCAGAGCAAACCATCAAAGCAGGGGATGCTAGAGTTACTGTTCCAGAAGAACAAGACCAAAATAAAAATAGCAGAAAATTCACCATCCCAAATGTCAAAGTATGGTCAATTGACAATGGTAAAGCAACAAAAACAATGCCAAAAGTTGTACAAGACCTACCAAAGACAGAAGGAGAAGGTAATAATGCTGTAAAATATTACGAAAACACCAACTACTTTGGCAAAGCTGATATAAAAGAATATTTTATCCACAACAGAGCAACTAAAGATGTAAATGAAAAATTAACCACTTTCTCAATTGTAAAAATTGACAAGAATAAGAACAAAGATGGTACTGAGAAAAAATTACCAGGCGCGACCTTCAAATTACTAGGTGCAAATACAGGAACAGACGACAGACTAGTAACTACTGACTCAAATGGTAAGGCAAAATTTTCTAACATCTTACCAGGTTCTTACACACTTGTGGAAACAAATGCACCAGCAGGATACAAAGTTGGCGACGATATACAAGTTACAGTAGATAATCAAGGCGGAGTAAACATAGGCCAATCTCCTAATGCTACACTAGCAGGAGGAAAAGCATCTACTGGCTATGCAGAAGACCAAAATTACCCAGACTATATGAATGCGTCTTTCTACGGAACAGTAGATAATAACGGTAAAACAGTATCCTATATATACCTACACCCAAAAGGAGGTACAACAAATAGAGATACTAGAATATCTTTAGTTCCAACAGGTGGAAGTATAACAAACGTTGAAATGTTTGACGTTGATCCTAACACTACATGGAAAAACACAGTCTATACTGCCATGGAAAATCAAACGGTAGATAAAATATCAAACCTAGGAATCAATGTTATAAATGAAGAACACTGGGACACCATAAAAGGACAAAAAAACTTTACAGACCGTTACACAGGAGACACTGGCTACCAAATCAAAATTCCAAAGAAAAGAATGGAAAATGAATGGGGATTCTTGATCAAGGTGGAAGGCCAAAAGAATGCAGACGCAACAGCACCAGGCTTAACTTTCAACTGGCTAACAGACGGTAACAACGATTTTGTTAAAAACAACGCTAAAATCCAAACCTCTGTCACCATTTCAGGCAAGGGAGACACATCAGAATCAGTTATAACAATAACTAACGAATCCTTCAAAACTAGACCTGTACAAGTTGACAAAATTGACCAAAATAAAGACAAACTACAAGGTGCTAGATTTAAGATAATGGATGAAAAGGGAGAGGTCATAAAGACTGTTGGTACTGACAGCGAAGGTAGGGCGATCTTTGGAGAAATGCCAGAAGGAAAATATGTAATTGAAGAAGAATCAGCTCCAGACGGCTACCTAAAATCAAATATTGTATTTGATGTTACAGTAGACTCTTCCAACAAAGTGTCCTATAAGGCTAGATTTAAAGATGGCAAGGGTACACCAGTAAATGGCTATGACTACATCATAGAAAACGAAGAATCAAGTCAAAACCCATCTGACACCATAGTTACAAATGTAAAGGTAAACAAGCTTGAAATCTGGGAAAATGAACCAGGTGACATTGGTATTAGGCCAGGAGTTTGGGAAGCCTACCGCTATGAATCATTAAAATACAATGCTGATATAGACCTTTCAAATGTGTCATCAGGATCAAGGCTTAAAATTCAATTTGACCCTAACCTAGACTTTACTCAATACGTAAATGACATGCCTAAAGCCTATGAAAAGGGAGTAGTTGTAGCAGAACCATATTTCGACTACAACACCAATACTCTAACCTATGTATTTAATGACAATGTTTCAAGCCAGTATACAAACTTCAAGCTAGAAATAAAGGGTATTATCCCATCTAAATTCTATGCACAAAATAACGGCACTTACTATTTTACAAACGTAGTAGAGCCAGGAAAGACAGGTGTAACCGGTTTTCAAAGTTCAGAAGCGGCTATACCTTCAAACTATGAAACCTATGATACAAGCTATAGTACACCAGCTCAATCTTATTACTTTAGAGACGTGTATCAAGTAGGAAACGAATGGTATGTAACAGCCATAGCCTACTACAACCCATTAGTGGATAGTCACAGAGGAGCAAGGACGCTAAAGTTCAACTGGTCATCAACCAAGAGAAGAAACGATTTGAACATTGCAAGATGGCCAATAGAAGGTGAAATGCCAGCCTTCAAGCTACAAGACGTAAAAGTCTACCGTGTTCTACCATCAGTTTATAATGGTAAACTTACAAACGAACACAACATGCCACTATCCTTTGGTATTAGGCCAGACCAAGACCCTGGTACCTATACAATGGTATATTCTAGAGCGATTAATCCAGATAATAGGATTAGGTCTGACAAGCAAGGCAATATAACTCTTGATTACGACCCAGACGAAATAAAATCAAAGGGTACGATTAACTCCTTCTCGCCATTGAGATTGAGGATGCCTGCAATATCAGGGCAAGATGAAGGTTATGTAATAGAACAAACCTTTAAAGTTACTGACATGCCAAGATGGAAGAGACTTTGGAGAACCTTCTACATGACAAACGGCAACCTAGAATCAGCCTTCACAACAAAGGTTAACGAAAATAGAGCTATAGCTGACCAAACAGGCAAGGAAGTACCAAAGTTCTATATTCAAAAAGTTAAGCTAATTAATAAGAAATATACACCAGGTAACTTCACAATCACAAAGAGAAATGATGCTGATAGAAATACACTTCTACAAGGAGCAGTATTCTCCCTAACAGGTGATGATGATAGGACCATCTATAGGACTACAGACCAAGATGGTAAGATAAACTTCACAAACCTAAGACCTGGTAACTACAGACTAGAAGAAGTCACAGCACCAGAAGGATACAGTAAGGTAGACTCTGTATGGCAAATTAACGTTAACTCCCAAGGGGTTGTAACTATTACAGAAACTGGACTAAATGCTACTGGACAGTCCATCGTTGGTAACAATATAAATATTGATATTACAAATAAACCAACGGGAACAGACTTCAACGTCTATAAAAAAGATGACGAAAACAAACCACTTAAAGGAGCTAAATTTACTCTAACTAAGCAAGGAGAAAATACTCCATTTGCAACTGGAACTTCAGATGAAAATGGTAAAGTTACCTTTGATAGGAAACTAGAAAAAGGCACCTATATCCTTCAAGAAATTGAAGCTCCATCAGGATATAAGAAGCTTGACAAGAAGTGGGTAGTAGAAGTAACTACAGAAAGTGGTAAAAATAAAGCTAAAATCTATAACTATGTAGAAGGAAAAAAAGAAGGAACAGATGATACAGTCAACCAATCACTACTTGGTGATGATGATGGCACAAAATGGGTTGACGTAGCCCATAGACCACTTACAGGTTGGGACATTTACGACAACAGATGGGGTGGCTATGTAGATAACCGTAGAGACCCATACAAAATGGGTACTAGAATTATCGGTATCAATAAAGATAAAAAATATGTCATTCAAAGATATATCATCAATCCAGAAAAAGCAGCCATGGACCTAGACAATGCTATTATTCACAGGGAAAAACCTTGGTATAACAACATGACTTGGTATGCTGGCACTGAAGATATCAAGGCGTTTATACTAAAAGACGGACCAGCAGTAGGTAATGTTGAAGACCTAAGACTAGGATCCTACAGCTTAGATACCTTAGAAATTAATACAGGTAAGAAAGATATAACTACAGGCTCTATACAATATTCAGGCAACCAAAAAAGGATGACCTTGAATTTCTCAGACTCTGTTAAAGAAGCTGTTAAGTCTGGCAAGCCTCTAGTAATAGACGTTAAAGTACCTTACACATCAGAAGACGGTGGAGTAGGTACTGGTATGGACCTTACAGCAAATAACACAGTCTACTGGAAATCTGACTACTACGAAAGTGTAGGAATAATTCCTGAAGGAGACTTAGTTAAGCCAAAAGGCGACCAAAAACAAGAAGATATCAAGGGTGGTTATATATCAGAAGACTCCCTAGACGTATCAAACACTCAAGAAAGATACAACTTCAGAGTCCAAAAGGTTAAAGAAAAGAAGAACGATTCTGATACAGCAGACGCTATATCAGGAGCAACTTTCAAGCTTCAAGGACCAAAACCATCAAGGGCAGAAAAATGGGAAAAATCCGATAAAGACGGCTATGTAAAGTTCAAAGACCTAACACCAGGTGTCTATACCTTAAAAGAAACAGGACCTGCCCTAGGTTATGAATACCAAGACACAACCTGGACAGTCACAGTCACCAAAGAAGGCAAGATCTACTTTAGAGACAATAATCCTGGTGGTACAAAGCCACAGCCAAGTGGACCACAATGGCAAGAGGTAAATGACCTTAATTCGCCTAATGCAGGTAGGGATAGAAGACAAGCTTCTTATGATACCAACCCTTATAACGCAGGCAAGGCTCTTAAGACCTATATTACTGAAGTGGATATAGCAAACAAGAAGTTCAAACAAGTATTTATTTTAAATAAAGCAAGAAATTACTTGGATAATCCAGAGCTTCAAATCCACTCATATCCAGAAGATAAAAATCTTTCAGATTCAAATACTAAGATTTTATCAATTAAGGAAGTAGGAGCAGACTCAGAACCTGACAAAATTGTAAGTCCAGGAAATGATGTGCCATTCACACATAAGATAGGAACAAAGAGAACCAATGATGGCAGAGATATTGATAGAATTGTAATCAATACCACTGTTAGCCAAAGTAAGACCCTTATGGTAGAAGTAGAATCAAGTCTACCTAACTCAGGTGCATTTGGCTTAGGAATGGACTTCATAAATAGGGGAACTGCATGGGGAGCGGAAAAGTATAACTCTATTAATGATGTTAACCTAGAACCACTTCCAGAAAACAAAGATTCTACAGGCAAAGACAGATCCTACTATCTAGCAGATGGTCCAAATGCCATAGGAGGAAACACAAGTCCTATTGCATTAGCAACACGTTCAATGAAACTAAACCTATTGAACATGACAGCAGGACTTGAAATAGGAGATAACTTAGTAGGCAATCCAGTAGGAGCAAGCAATATAAGTGAAATCAACTATGATGTAGACTCTAGCAATGCAACTATTAAAGTAAATGCAGGAGCTGTTGATACTACAGATGGTACAAGAACAATAAATGTATCTGTTAAACCTAAAGAAAGTGGAAACACAGGACTAGTTGGTAAGAATTTACAATATGTATTCATGATAGATAGGTCAAGAGATGCTGCTACAAATATAAAGACAGCAGACACACCTACTATAGACAAGAATATTAACAAATTCTTGACAGATTTGGCAGAAAAAGCCAAAGCTAATAACGCCAATATAGATATAACATTTATTGAATACTCAAAGAGTGGCGCAAAAGTTTTAGGATCTTATAATCAAGACCTTATGAACCTATACAATTCTGCAAACTCATTCACCTACAACATGAAAACTAACGCCTTTAATGATAGGAACAATGTTACAGCTAAAGATATTTTAGGAAAAGTGGGTATAAGTGCAAGACCAACAAATAGAAACAGTACGGATGATGGTTCACAAGTATTAAATGGAAACATCAATAATTACTACAACAATATTGTAGGAAATGGCAAAAAATACGACAAGAGAATTGTTCTAAACGTTGCAAACTTTGATGTCACTAAAGCTACCTACTATCTACCAAATTCTTGGGATAGAGATTTTAAGAAATACTATATAGCTGATAATAACTGGCCGTTTAGGGATCCAGGCAAGCAAGATAAGGATAAGATCTTTGATTCTTACATTCTTCATATAGAACAAAAATCTGGTCAATGGACAAATTATGAAGAATACATGGGTAACAACTCGGGAACTTGGAAGATTGAGAAGGATACATCAAAAACAGCAAATGGTATCTACTCTTACAAGGGGTTCCTAGAATCAAATCTTATGAAAGATGAGTACCTAAAAGGAACTCCATCAGAAGATGCAAATATAGTAAATAATGCAAGCATTAACATTGGTCTAACTGATCAAGTTAAGATTAAAGAAGGCCCAAGTGCAAATTATGGAAACATAAACAACACTACAACTAACGGATTTAACTTGACTGGTATCAACCTAAAAAAAGGCCAAATACTAAACTTAAGTTACACAATTAACTTAAAGAATACTGCATCAGATAATACTGACTACACTATTCATAATGTAATGAAATATAAGCCAGACCAATCAAGTGCAGATGTAAACCTTGATACAACACCTGGTTTGATTACAAAGAAAGTAAAAGACCTTGTAACAGTTACCTTTGATCCAAATGGTGGTCAAGGATCTATGGAACCAGTAAGTCGTGAAAGAAATACAGAATACGAATTACCTGCCAACACATTTACTCATCCACAAAACCTAGAGTTTAAGGGATGGGATGTAAGTGGACAAATTAAGCAACCAGGTGAAAAAATAACCCTAAGTGCCAGTGTAAAAATCAAAGCAACTTGGGGAGATCCGGGACCAGCTCAGGCTACAATAACATTTAGCCCAGGCGAAGGATCAGGATCAATGGAAAGTCAAACTGTTGAAGTTGGTACAAGCTATAAATTACCACAACCAAAAGGCCTTACCCCACCAACTGACAAAGTCTTTGACAAGTGGGATGTAAATGGAACAAAATATGATCCAGGCCAAACTATTACTGTTAACGGTCCAACAACTGTAACAGCCACATGGAAAGAAAAGCCTTACTTGACCGTTACAATTGCACCTGGCCAAGGTTCTGGAACAAAGGTTGAAATAGGAGTAAAACAAGGTGGCCAATATACCTTAAAGACTCCAGGTGAATATTCATTTACAGCTCCGACAGGAGACTGGGAATTTGACAAATGGTCTATAGATGGTGTAGAGAAAAACCCAGGCGACAGCTTTAAAGTCAATAAAAACACAACTGTCTATGCTACATGGAAGAAATCTTCAACCCAACAAGACGGCTTCAAGGTCACTTTCGGACCTATGTCAAATGGTTCGGTTAGTGCAGAGCCTGAAGAAGGTTTAAATGAAGGTGAAGAAGTAACATTAACAGTTAGTCCAGATAAGGGATATGTTCTTGATAAACTAACAGTGGGTAATGAAGATGTAACTTCTAAAGTAAATGACTATGACAAGTACACTTTCCAAATGCCTAAGAGTGATGTGGAAGTAAAAGCTACTTTCAAAGAGTTCGTAGACCCACTTATAAACTTCAAACCTGAAGATGGAAAAGACATCCTAATCAATGGAGATACGCCTAAACTACCACAAATTATCAACAGACAAGTTGGTATCGAGCTTAAACTATTTAAGAAAAATAGAGAAGGCCTAGGTCTTCCAGGTGGTAAGTTTAAGTTGAGTAAGACCGATGCAAATTACCAAAATCCAGAAGAAGGCTTTACAGTAACAGCCGAATCAGACAAAGATGGTAATATAACCTTCCTAGACCAGTCAGGCAAGCCTATCAAGCTTCAAGCAGGCTACTATACTGTAGAAGAAACTGAGTCACCAAAGGGTTATAAGAAAGCGTCAGACGTTTGGAAAATCCATGTTAAGAATGATAGTGGAAAGATGTCAGCAGAATACTTCGCTCCACAAAAAACATCTGGACAATTTGTAAATGATGACAAATCTTATGGTGAATCAACAGTTAACACCAACCTTAACATCAAATACAAGTCTAAGATAACTCATATTGACCCAGATGCTAAGACCTTTGTTCAAAGAATTTACATCGATATGAGAGGTTACGGTGGAAAAGAAAAGGTCAACTTACAAATTACTCCAAAACATAAGAGAGAAGAAACTGACTACGCACCTGATAAAGAAGGCAATGTTATTCCACCAGAGACAAATAAAGAAGGTCTAAAGACAGCTTATAGGACAACCTACAAAATCAACAATCCTAAGGTTGATATGACAGAAAATGATGTTAATGACGTTCTAAAATACTACGACTTATCTAAGAAAAACGTAGAAATGGTAAACACAGCTAGATGGAGACCATTTGGTTGGGGATTTGACGAAGATATTCTAAACCTAGAACCAGGAGGAGTATACTTTATCGACGTGGAAGGTTACTATGACGATGCTTTAATAACTGGTAAGGCAACTAAGGAAATAGACCCAGATACTAAAAAGCAAAAAGATCCTTACGATAGAACAGACATCAAACCAGAAGACCTTAAGAAACTTGAAATGGACTTTAAGTTCTATAATGGACCAAGAGAGTTCCATCAAGCAGTCTACAACGAAAAAACAAATAAAATTGAGTGGAAACGTGTAGATTATCCTAAAGGCAACTTCCTAGCAGGTAACCAAGCCCTTAATGCATATTACAAGGCTAATAATATAACTGGACCTGACGGCAAAATCAAAGAAGTTAGTATCCTAAGTAGGGAAGGTGGTAAGATTGTTCCATCAATCGAAGTTGACAAATGGGGCGGTACGCTTAAACCAAATGCAACCATCCACACTGCAGCAGATATCTCAAGTCTATATACCGAAACAAAACCTGAGAATGCCAAGGAAATTCCAAAAGATGGCCTTGACCTTATAAACGAAGAAGAAGTTTATAACATCACTTTCTCTAAACATGGACGTGATGGTACAGGAGATGAATGGGGAGATAACAGTAAAAATATAACTGACAACAGACTAGAAGGTGCAATCTTCAAACTAGAAAAGAGAGTCGGCAACTCTAACACCTACGAAGACGTACCAGGATCATATGTATCCTCAGCCTTCAACGGCTACTTTGGATTTAGAGGCCTTGGACCAGGTCGTTACAGACTAAGAGAAGTAAAGGCTCCGAAAGGATACAGACCAATTAATGAGCCGATACTCTATATGACCATAGCTTATGAAGAAGCTCAGATAAATGAAATCACTCATGAGACTATTACACCAGGTAGAGGAGCTATTACAATAGAGTATGGTGAAAACAACAGTATTGTAAGATATGCAGGTGCAAATGCTTCAGGTAGTGGTAAGCTAGTAGACTATGTAACAGCAGCCACAGCCAAGAACATGGGTAAGATTATCAACGAAAGACCTGGTAAAGGAAAAGTTGAAATCACTAAGCTTGACGAAAATGGAAAACTACTTCCAGGAGCTAAGTTCAAGTTAACTAGAATTACAAGTAAGGAAGCTATAGAACCAGGCGAAAAGGAAAAACCAGATGGTATTTACACTGGTACTGTAGATGAAAATGGTAAACTAGTCTTTGAACTACTTCCAATAGGACAATATATTCTACAAGAAATAGAAACTGTTCCAGGTCACGTTCTTACAGACCAAACATGGCAGTTCACAGTCGGAGGTAATGGTCTAGACCCATATATAGACGATAATAGTACAGGTGGTAATGATATAACAACATCACTTGAAATAGAAAAATCAGAGCTCAAAGTACTAAGACCTAATGAGGATACGGATCAAGGAAATAATCAAATAAGGCCTCATATAGGAGAAAACTTACAATTCTTTACAGACTTTAAGATAAAAGATGGTACAAAGATAAAACCGGGAGATTACTTCACTCTTAAATTATCAGATAACATCGACCTAGAAGGAGTAAAGAGAGGCTCAGATGACAATTTCAACCTATTTGCAGACGGTATAGGTACTGTAGCCAAGGCTAAGTACGATAAAGAAGCTGGCACAATAACCTACACCTTTACAAGATATGCAGCCCAATACACATTAGAGGACTTCTCAAATGTATTGGCAGCAAATATAACATTAGACAAGGTTAAGAATACTGGCTGGCAAAAAGTTGGAGTTGGTCTAGGAAAAGATACAAGTAAATACAAAGATTTATATGTATATTATGACGTAGATGTAACAAGACCAGGTAATAATAACAACTTACTTGGTATGTCATCAAAGATTGTAAGCTTCAATGTAGAAACTGGTGAATTTGTTCACTACATCTACCTAAATAGAGATAGAAACAACACTGGTTATAATAACTATTTTGAATATCAACCAAATGTAGCGGTTAATGATTTGAAATTTGAATATTTCGATTTAGTTAATAACTACTATCCTTACTACTATGCACCAGCTTCATACACTACAATGCCAGCATCATTTGGAGTTAATGAAAATGATAGTAATCTTAAAAAAATACAAACTGTAACATTCGGCAATGTGGAAGCTGATAGTGAAAACGCGGCTGAGATAGGTACCTTCCCAAGTACAAGATCTACTATTGTCAAGGTATCAGGTAAGGTAGATAAAGAAGGATTCAAATACTTCAAGGGTATTGCAAAAGTATACAGCCCTTATCAATGGTATGGCCAAACTTATGCAAACTACTACATGCATAGATGGGATCAAATATTTGCCTACACTCACGAGGCAGACGCTACAGGCAAACTAGAAATCAGTGCAATCAACCCAACTAACAAAGTAATATTCAGGAAAATGGACGAAGGTGGAGTTGCCCTAGCTGGAGCAGAGTTCTATCTTGTTAAATACAATGAAGATGCAAAAGATTATCGTAAAATAGAAGGTACAGATAAAACATCTGGCAAAGATGGACTAGTAACCTATGAAGAGCTAAGCCCAGGCAAATACGCCCTAGTAGAAAAATATGCACCTGAAGGTTACAGAAAGATAGAAGGATATGTAGTTGAGTTCGAAGTTGATAAGGACGGTAAGATTACAAGAGAATCTACTCAAAAAGAGACAAAAGAAAAGAATCTTACAGATGCTAAGAACTTAGCAATCCAAAGGCTAAACGAAATAGGAATAGATTCAAAAATTTATTTTGAACCAATTTCAAAAGCTAAAACTATTGAAGGTTTAGTAACTTTAGTTAAAGAACTTGAAGCTGCAAAGGGTCCAGAACATAAGAGTATATTACCAGAAGACTTTGGTAAGCCTTATAGGATTCCAATGGATGATATACCTTATGAAGTTATAAACTATAAGGACATCAACTTTGTAAAGGTAGATGGTGATGATATATCCAAGAGACTAGCAAACGCTAAATTTGATCTTTACTACAAAGAAAAACAAGATGGCGAATACAAAAAGCTAGAAAATTATAAAGATGTAATCAAGTCAGACGAGAAAGGTAATTTCAGCCTAAAGATTTCAAAAGATGGATTCTATGCGCTTAAAGAAACTAAAGCGCCGGCAGGATATACACTAATACCAGGTTATATTAAAGAATTTAAACTTGACGGTAGTAAAGTTCAAGTCCTTGAAAAAGATCCATTAAAAACATCCCTAACCAAAGGCGATGGTGGAAAGCTTACAAGTGAAATCATAAAAGTAGATAAAGAAAATGGTACGTTTACACAAAGGATAATAATAAATCCTAACCATGATACTTGGAAGTTTGATGCTCCAGGAACCTATCTAAGATTCCTAGAAAATGGTTGGAAAAATAATAAAGAAGGAATGGTAGCAAGTCAAACAGGTCCTCTAGTAAAGGCCGCAGTTCTAGAAAAAGGCAAAACTCTTGATAACTTAGAAGAAAAAGACTTTAATGATGTAGTTTCTCTAAATCCATTTAAAATAGGAGACGCTACGGTACTAAGATATCCAGTAAGAAGCCTATTTGGACAGTCTCATGCTAGTGATATGATTGAAACTAATAAAGCCATAGTAGTAGAGATGACAGGTCAATTAGATAATAAAAACAATCCAGTAGATATTGGACTTGACCTATATTTCGACAGGACAACTCTTGACGAACTAACCTATAAACTTGATTTAAATAATCTTTCAAGTAAAGAACCAGTTTATGTCGACAAGGTTGACGATACACCTATTCAGGTTGAAAACACTAAGACCGAATACCCACTTACAGGTGGAATTGGGGCACTAATATTTGCTATAATAGGAGCAGGATTAATGACTGCAGCCTATATAGGATATAAAAGAAAGAAGGTGATAGAATAAAAGACTATCACCGAGGGGTCGAAAGACCAAAGGGAAGATAAGTAACAGTCTACGGACTGTTATGGGAGACAATTGCAAAATAATTAATTTCTATGGACTGTGAAAACAGTCAAGGCTTTGGAAGGAAGATGGCTCTTACCATCTTCCCCACAAAGACCAAAAGTAATAATCTTAATTATTACAAAACTCAAAATTTAAGGAGAGAAAAATGCAAAAGACGAAAAAATTATTATCAATGCTATTAGCATTCGTAATGGTGCTAGGCGTAGCAGCACCAGTGTTTGCGGCAGTAGATGAAAAAAAAGATGAACAAGGAACTAAAAAAGTTTATGTTCACAAAATGTTAATGACAAAAGCACAATTAGATGCTCATAATGTTAACAAAGAAGGATATGATGGAAATCAAATAGAAAATCTTGGAACATTCTTCGGCGAAGGCGCTACAGAAATTCCAGGAGTATACTTCGTAGTTGAAAAAGAATTTACAGTACCAGATACATCTGAAGGTGCAGAAGAAGGAGCAACTAAAAAGGTATGGAAGGCTGTTACAACTACAGGTACAGAAGCAAAAGCTGACTTATCAGATGCGTTAGCTGGATTAACAAAAGAAATAACAGTTGGACAAAAAACTTTCACTGCATTAGAACTTGATACTTCTAAACTTCCAAAGGGAACTTACAGAATTAACGAAGTTCATGAAAAATCAGAATATGTTGGTAAAGACGGTAAAACTCTTACAGATATGAAAGCAGTTCCAACAACAATAACTTTACCACTTGTAAATAAGGAAGGTGTTGTTGAAGAAGCTCACGTATATCCAAAGAACACTGAAGAAAAACCAGATACAAACAAAGACTTTACCAGAGAATTTGAAAACGGAAAAAACGGTAGAACAGATCAAGAAAAATCAGATGCAAAAGCTGAACCACACAATGTAGGAGATGTTATTGACTACACAGTAACTACAAAAGTTCCTGCAAAGACTAAATGGAAAACTGCATTCTGGGACGATAAGATGACAGAAGGTCTTACATTTGTTAAAAGAGAAGATGTAAAAGGCAAAGCAGAAGGCGATAAACTATACAATAAAGGCTTAACTGTTAAATATGATGGTAAAGAAATGAATAAAGAATGGTATGAATTAGATGAAACTGAAAATGGATTTAAATTAAAATTAACAGACACAGGCCTTAAAGAAATTGCAAAAGCAACTGAAGAAAAAACAATAAGAATAGACTACCATGCAACTCTTAATGAAAAAGCAGTAGTAGCTATTCCAGAATCAAACGACGTTACATTCCACTATGGAAACAACGAAGATCATGGAAATACACCAGTTCCGAATAAACCAAATGATAATGGTGAACTAACTATTACAAAGGATTGGGATACTGGCGTTGCTAAGCAAAATGTAGAATTTACACTATACAATGCTCAAACTGGTAAAAAAGTTGAAGCTAAAGATGTAGAAACTGTAGACGGATATGAATTCGAAAACCCTGTAACTATAACTGCAGGTGAAACTATGACTTATACTTGGAAAGGTTTAAACAAAAATATTGAGTACAAGGTAGTGGAAACTTATATTGACGGACACTCTGTAGAATATGGTAAGACTACAGAGGCTGGTGGATTAACAGCAAAGAACTACAAAGATAACAATCCAAAGCCAATCAATCCTAACGAACCAAAAGTTGTAACTTACGGAGCAAAATTTGTTAAGACCGATACTGAAGGTAAGAGACTTCCAGGAGCGGAATTTGTAGTTAAGAAAACTATAACAACTGATGATGGAGAAAAAGAAGTTTTCTTAACAGGAAAAGCTGCTGACAGAACAGAATATAATAAAGCACAAAGCGCTTTTGAACAAGCAATTAAAGATTATAATGCTTTAGAAGCAGATAAACAAACTGAGGCTGAAAGAGCAAAAATACAAAAATTAGAAAAAGCTAGAGATGATGCTTGGAATGCAACACTAAAAGATATGACAACTTGGGCTGATTCTAAAGACGCAGAAGATGTACTAAAATTAACATCAAATGAACTAGGTCAATTTGAAATAGCTGGTCTTGCACCTGGAACATATACTTTAGTGGAAGTTAAAGCTCCTGACACTTATGTAGATGCAACTAAGGCAAAACTAGAATTCACATTCACAATTGGTGATGATGGAGAACAAACTCCAAAAGAAATTGACTTTGGTATTAA
This sequence comes from Mediannikoviicoccus vaginalis, assembly GCF_928097925.1. Lineage (GTDB taxonomy): Bacteria > Bacillota > Clostridia > Tissierellales > Peptoniphilaceae > Mediannikoviicoccus > Mediannikoviicoccus vaginalis. Next base: position 969,098 of record NZ_CAKMRI010000001.1, on the reverse strand, counting down.
TGATGATCAAGCAGAAGATAATGCTATGAGAATCATAAACAAGAAAGTTGATATCCCACAAACAGGTGGTATCGGTACAATAATCTTCGCAGCAGTAGGTATTGCACTAATGGTTAGCGCAGTAGTTGCTATGAAGAAAAGAGAAGCTGAAGAAATTTAATAGAGCATAATAATGCTTAGAAAAAGAGAGGCGTGTCCTCTCTTTTTTGGTTGCAAAAACCCCCACCCCTGTCATCCTGAGGGAGCGTAAGCGACTCGAAGGATCTCGTTGTTGAGGGATAGGAAGTGAGAAATGAGAGATGGGAAATGAGATGTGAGATGTAAGAAATGGAATAAAAAACTGTTGGGATAGTTATATGACCTCAACAGTTTTTTTTGTAGATTTATTAACTTGAAAAATTTCACTGAGAAATAATTATTTTTATTTCATGAACTTTTTTTAATGACTTTATATTTTTAACTTTTACAATGTAATTAACTTTTGTTATTTTATTAACTTTTGGTACATCTTTAAACTCTTTTATTTTTTTAAATTTTTTTGAATTAATAAATTTGTTCAAAGATTTCATTTGTTTTCTTAGTTTATCCATGTTCTTTTTGTTATTTGAGTAAAAAAGTTTTACTTGTCTTAAATCGGATATTAAATCTTCATACTCATTTTTATCAGAGAAAAAGAAATATAGTATAAAACGAATAAGTATATATAATAACGCGAAATACAAAATAACCAAAAATAATGAATTAATATTATTATTTGGAAAATTCATAATGTTATAAATGTCGCTTTTAAAAATACCAGTAACTACACCTAAGAATTTTAAAATTTTTATTAAATTATATCTTGCTAGTTGCTTTTTTGATTCTTTTATAAGTCTATTGATAGACTTGCTATTGTTAATATCTATATTATAATTTTTTAACAGGCTAATTACCATATTCATTCGTTTTAATGAATAAGAACAATAAAAGTCGAGTGACATTTTTTTCAAATTTTTTTCTCTATTATCAATTTTCAAGAATGAAAAAATTAAAATAAAAAAGAAGAAAAACGAAATAATTGAGCTAACTTCTAAATATGATACTAAATGAGAATTTAAATAAAAATCTTTAAAAAATATTGATGAAATTATTAAAATCAGTATTGATGTAACAAAACAAAACAAATTTAAATATAATAAAATAATAAAAATCTTTCGGTAACGAGGTAAATCATTATATTTTATTTTTCCTTCGATTTGTTTTAAATTAATTTTATAATCTATGAAAAAATCCTGAAATCTCATATTTTTATCCTTTTTCAATTATAATTAGCTTATAATGTATTACACACAACGAAATCTGTATTAAAATAAATTATATCATTACATACTAATAAGTCAAATAAAACTTAATGTTAGATTATTTGTTCTGAAAGTGAAACGGGATTGAGTGTAGAGAAGTGAGAAGTTGGGGTTTGAGAAGATTAAAAAAATGGAAGAATTTAAATTAGAGTTTAGAACTATAGAATCTGCCTTTAATAAAATTTTAAAGAATTTAAATTAAAAGAGACAAAGAGCAACTCAATACTAAAACCTGATGATAGAATAAATATTATAAAATACTTGACAAAATATGTTAAATCATTTATTATAATGTAACTAGTACCCGACGGTCTCTTAATAATGTGCACCAGGTCGGGTAATTTGATTTAACTATAATTTAGAGAATTATAATTTAAATTGAAAGGAGCTTATGAAACGTATGGGAAAGAAAAAATACTATGCTGTAAAAGTAGGAAAAAACCCTGGAATATATCAAACATGGGAACAAACAAAAGTGCAAGTAGAAGGTTTTTCTGGTTCAGTTTATAAATCGTTTTTAACAGAAGAAGAAGCTCTGAAATTTATTAAAGAAGATGCGACAGTAGATGAGGAACTCGAAAATTTTGAAGACTTAAATAATGAAATATCAAAGAAAATTAAAGAGTTAGACAGTGATAAAGTAATTGCATTTGTTGACGGAAGTTATTCAGAAAATGCTGATGGAAAAGAAAAGTATTCTTTTGGAGCGGTCATTCTATCAGATAAAAAAGAGAATAATTTATACAAAGCTTATATAGATATGGAGAATATTAATTATAGAAATGTTGCAGGAGAATTAAGCGGCGTCAAAGAAGTAATTCTTTGGGCTATAGATAATGATAAGAAAAAAATAACAATCTACTATGATTATGAAGGTATTGAGAAATGGGCAACTTCTGAGTGGAAAGCAAAAAATGATTTAACAAAAGGATATGTAAAGTTTATAGACGAAAAGAAATTGTTGATTGACATTGAATTCTGTAAAGTTCCAGCACATAGTGGGATTTCTTATAATGAAAAAGCTGATGCTTTAGCAAAAAAAGCATTATTAGCACAAGGATATAAAACCTATAATGACGGATCAGTTTATTTTGTTGGATTTGATGACAAGAAATGGTCTAATATTATTGAAGATATAAAATATGATTTTACAGATGAAGATGAAAAGATAGTTTATAATCTTGAAAGAGTAAATGATTATTTAAATAAGATCAAAGTTCAAAAAGGAAAAGAGAAACTTACTATAAATTGTTATAATGGTCAAAAGTCATATGTTCAAGGTAAGCAAAGCACTTTATTTCAAAAGTTAATATCTTACGCTATAGAATTATTGCCAACAGATAGTGCTGTGGTAGAGGTTTTAAATACTTATCATGCTGTTAATATAGAAAAAGATGACTTGGAAAATACTTTTTCACAATTTTTGCCAGATTTTCCAAGTAATACAGAAAACCTAAAGGTTAGAAATACTTTGATATCAGCTGTATTCAGCACAAAGTTAATAGCAGATTTACCAGACTTTACATTTTTAGTAACACCTGTTTTTAGAGCTATGGAATATTATCTTCATAAAATATTAAATGATTATTTAGGTAAAGAAACTGAGAATATTAATAGTAAAAATAATTTTTCTTTTTTTAGCATAAATAAGGAAACGAAGGAATACTATTATAATTCTGATAAGAAAGATTTAAATAATTCACAGATAGATTACTTAAACAGGCTATATAATTCATATAATAGAATCAGGCATCCGTATTCACATTGGAGTCAAGATTCAATGGATACTGAAGTTATTGAGGATTTAAAAACAGCAAGAGAATTGATTATCACTAATTTAAATCTAATTAATGAGTTTTATCAACTATATAATTAATTACAGATATTTAGGAAGGAGGAATTTTTATGACAAACTATTTAATAAATGATCTAAATCTATCAGGTTATAATAATATAATAACATTACTGGATTATAAAGAAAAAATTTCTGCTTGCCTAAAAAATATAAAACAGCTTCCTTTACCTGGAGGTAAGGTTTTAGTAGACACTGCTCTAGTTTCTGGCTTGAATAGCTATAGATTTATTGAAGTGAAAATTGATCAAGATGGTACATTGGATTTAAACCAATATGCTTATGTAATGGTTAATGATGCTATAATTGATAAAGCTAATTCTATAATTAATACAGAACCTGCATGGCTAAATAATTCAATTTTAACAAATTCTCAAAAAAAATTAATAGCAACATCTTAAAATATTAAAAATTAATCATTAAAAAACTGTTATGGTATTTGAATCAGTGTACCCTAACAGTTTTTTTGGTCTTTAATAAAAAATCACTTTACATAATTGGTCTAAGTGTTGTAAGAAGTTATATGTTTGAATCAGGATGTTAGATAGATACTTAGTAGGATATAAAAATACGGAAAATCCAGCAAGATTTTCTACTTCTTATACTGGGGTTTGGGGTATCCCCAAGCGTTTTAAGGGTGTAAAAGGTTGGGTTTCAGGGATAGGATATGAGGGGAAATCGCAATCCCCTTCATCCTGTCCCTGGGTTTAGGAATGAATATGTTGATATAATAAGGATTTGGTAAGTTTATAAAACTTAGAATAACATATTATGAGGGTTTAGCGAACACTTTTTTAGAAAAAGTGTTCGAGATTCTTCGACTGCAAAATTTTTTTCAAAAATTTTTTCGCTCAGAATGACACAAGAAGGGATAACACTTCTTAGGGTGAAAAACTACAGAAAAACATATTAAGAAACTTTAGCGAGATTTTCAAAGAAAATCTCGAGATCTTTCGACTACAAAATTTCTTCGAAATTTTTTCGCTCAAGATGACATAAGAGGGGCTAACACTTCGAGGAAGAAGATGTACAAAATGCACTATGTGCCGAAGGCACTAAAAGAAAATCCAACAAGATTTTCTACAGCTTTATAAAAGGGGTCTTGGGGATAATCCCCAAGTCGTTTGGAAGGTAAGGAAGAGGGGATTTCAAGGGGAGAACGTTAGAAACCATACGAAAAGGTTTCTTAGTTCTTCCCTTGGTTAAAAGAAAGATGATATTAGAAATAAAAAAAGTAGTAGGTCATCGACCTACAAAACAATAAACTTTTGCGAGCTTTTTTTAATAAGCTCGTAAAAAGAGGATGTGCCAGATTAACCCTGACACATCCTCCTTTTTACTGTAAACCCTCAATTACTATGGCAAGTTCTTTTATACTTTCCGATAGTGTTTCCAATTTTGACTCAATTCTGGTAATTAAAAACCACGAAAGAACTATTGGGAAACCTATATTGGATACATATTCTAATAACTCTGTCATCATATCTCCTTTCCATAGTCAAAATCCGGCATAAAGCCGGACTCTAACTATAATATACTAAAATCTTGATAAGTTGTTTCAACAACCCTCGCTTGTACTGCTTGGTCAAGAACGCCTTTCTTGCCTACAAGCACCTTATTGTCAACAATCGCTGTAACAGCAGCTTTTACTTGTTCATCGTTTAGGTCATCCTTAATATAATCAAGTCTAACCATACCACTGTCATTAAGTTCATTCTTAAACTTCATAGAAAGATATTTTGCCATCTAATTCACCTCCTTTGTCCATTTACCACGAACTACTCAATTGTTGATTCAACAATCTTAGTAGTTTCGACCATAGTTCCATCAATCAATGCATATAGACTGTTTGCAACTACTTTTAACTTTTCGTCATCTGCTTGTTCTGAGATATTAGAGATAGTTTTTGACTTCATTCTAGTCTTGCCGTCTCTGTCAACCTCAAAGCCTAATTTCATCTTTACGCTCTTTAGCATCGCTTTCACCTCCTAATTGTATATTCCAAATTTAAGAATTTTTACTACTCAATAAATATTTTTTTATTTTTTGAAGGGCCATAAACTTTGTATTAACTACAGTTCTATATTTAACACCATACTTTTTTGCAATATCAGAAATGGATTCCTTCTTTATATAGAAGTCTAAAATCACATTCCTTTGTCTATGGGTTAAAGAACTAATCCCTTTATAAAGTGCCTTGTATTCTTCCCTTTCTTCAAAATCATCTTCAATATTGGAAGGGTCCATCAAAGTGTCCATCAATGTTAAATCATCTTCGCCAATGGGCTCATCTAAGGACAAACTTTCCTTCTCTTTATTCTTGCTAATATAAAAGAAATAAAGTCGTGACTTCAAATAGCCACCAAATGAATCATTTCTTTTAACATCATAGTCCCTTAATGCTTCACAAATTTCTAACACGCCTTCATCGTATAGCTCTTCAAACTCGTGGGGCTTGTTATAGTACCTGTTAATAGAGGACACTATAAGGGGATGATACTTCTTTACAATCACATCTACATTTTTTATGTCTTTGTTTTCAATAATCTTTTCAATCTGCATATCAGTTTTCAAAACAAAACCTTTCTTGCAGCTGCGTTAAATTCCCGGGTGCTTACATAATAAAACTGAATTTGGAATTATAAAAAACGGGAATTGAAGAAAAATATAAGGAATATTGACTGAGAACATATGTTCTGCTATACTTTCCTTAAGGAGGTTTTATATGTTTTTTAAAGAAAATATCGTAGCGGTCGAACCAATTTATGAAAAGGGATTTGGAGATGCCACAAAAATTTACCTTGAAAATGGCGAGACTATAATAGACAAAAGAAAGATAAATACAGTGTTAAAGGAAATAGCAAAAACAGAACTAATAGATATGAAACAAGTACATGAACTAATAAAAAAATATTCTTCGTTAAAAAAGTCCCTTCCACATGTCTTTGATAAAAACCACATTTACATTGGAATAAAGACGAGAAAACCGATTTGCAAAAATGATGGAACTCTTGCCTTTGTAAATTTGAACAAAATAAAAGAATGTAATGACGGAATATTGTACTTAAAAAATGGTGTTGAAATAAAAGTTTTAGATAATAAGACACTGGTGAGAAAGAAAATGAATGATGGAATACTGTGTGGGATACTGGTAGAAGACAGGAGGAGGTTTACGATGTAGGTTTAACACCTACAACCGTTATGGATATATTTTGTAGGTCTATGACCTACTACGATATTCTTTCCAATATAGTTAATCTCTTTAATCCAAGGGCAGGATGAAGGGGATTGCGATTTTCCCTCATATCCTATCCCTGAAACCCAACCTTTTACACCCTTAAAACGCTTGGGGATACCCCAAACCCCGTTGTAAGTTGTAGAAAATCTTGTTGGATTTTCTTTTAGTGCCTTGCGGCACGTAATATATTTTGAACATCTTCTTCCTAGGAATATTGTCCCCAATTATGTCATGTTGAGCGAGCAAAGCGAGTCGAAACATCTCGTGAACTTTCTAGTAGAAAGTTCACGCTAAAGTTTATTAATATGTTATTTTGTAGGTCTATGACCTACTACGATATTCTTTCCAATATAGTTATTCTCTTTACTCCAGGGACAGGAGTAGTGAGCAAGTTTTTTATAAAAACTTTTATTAAAAATCATCCCAAGGGGAGAACTAAGAAACCTTTTCGTATGGTTTCTAACGTTCTCCCCTTGAAATCCCCTCTTCCTTACCTTCCAAACGATTCAGGACTGGCCGTCCTGAAAACCTGCTTAGTGAGAAGAAGAAAATCTTGTTGGATTTTCTTTTTGTTTTATAATCGTGTTACGTAAGTTTTCTCTTCTCCCTAGGAACGTTCCCTCCCCCTCATTGTCATTCTGAGCGTAAATTTTTTGGAACAAAAAATTGAAGTCGAAGAATCCCAGATGCTTTTCTTAGAAAAGCATCTGCAAAAGTTTATTAATATGTTATTCTGTACTGTTTCACCCTACCACCTTTTTATTTCTGATATAATTCCTTTTTTAACCAATGGGAGACCCCTTTAATAGAAGTGAGAAGAATGTCGGTCAAAGTGAGACAAATGTCAGTCAAAATGTCGGTCAAAATGAAGGTCAAAGTGAGGGTCAAAATGAGGGTCAAAGTGACACCCAAAAAGACGTAAATGTCACCCAAAATGTCACTCAAAAAGATAAAAATGTCACCCAAAAAGACGTAAATGACACCCAAAGATTAAAGCCTCCAGAGAGAAGAAAACAAATTATTAGAATAATTGAAAATAATCATGGAATAACAGCTACTGATTTATCCAAAAAGTTTAATTTAACAGAAAGGACAATTAAACGAGATTTGAAAAAACTTACTGATGATAAATTAATTGAGTATGTAGGTAGTTCAAAAAGTGGGTATTGGAAAGTAAAAAAATAATAGTGGGGGATTTGTATAATAAAAAGGGCGATTGTGTAAGTGAATGACAATCGTCTTTTTATGTGGGAAAAGTAGTGAGAAGTGAGAAGTGAGAAGTGAGAAGTTGGAAGTTGGAAGTTTGAGAATAGGAATGTATTTTATTCCAGTATTTGGCCGTAATTCATTCCAGTAAATGGCTATCCATTCCAGTATTTGGCTATATTTTATTCCGGTATTTGGACGTAATTTATTCCAGTATTTGGCTGTAATGTTAAGGATAAAGTATATTTCTCCCGAATATGATATAATATTCGGGAGAAAGGAGTGTAAAATGACTTCATACTTAGATCAAATAAAAAATAGAATTAAAAATTTGAGCAACGAAAAAGTTTTTATTAATAATGATTTTTTAGATATAGCTGGAAAAGAAACTGTTCGCAGAACTTTAAATCAACTTGTTTCCGAAGGCAAAATCAAAAGGGTAATAAATGGATTTTATTATAATCCTAGGTATAGCGAGCTAATTGGTGAATATGAAGAGGTATCTATTCATGAGCTAGCTTTAGCTATAGCTAGAAAATATAATTGGAATATTGCTCCATATAATAGTACTGCTTTAAATTTATTGGGTTTATCATCACAGGTTCCGACTCATTATAAATATATTTCAAGTGGGAGATACAAGGAATATAAGATAGGCGATACTACTTTGGAATTTAAAAAGGTAAATCCTGGAGAAATTGCCAACATGTCTTTAAAGACTGCAACTGTAATTCAGGCAATCAAGTCTTTGGGCAAGGAAAATATAAATGATCAGGTTGTACAAAAGATAAGAGGAAACTTATCTGAAAAAGAGAGAGCAGATTTAATGAATGAAGCAAAATCGGTCCCATCATGGATATATGAAGTGATAAGAGAAATTAATAGTTAAAAGTTTTTGATTTTAGAATAATATTCAGCAGAAATTAAGCAAGGGGGATCCTTTGCTTTTTGTTTACATAAAAGTTGAGTAAATCGCAGTAGAGTTGAGTAAAATGCGGAAGAGTTGAGTAAAACGCGAAAGAGTTGAGTAAAACGTAGAAAAGTTGAGCGATACGTTGTATGGTATATTTTTAAAATTTTTTGTCTCAATATTCCAGACAGTGTCTGGCATATTGCTGATTTTTAGGGAAAAATTGTAGGTTAGAGGTTCGAAGTGAGAGGTGAGAATTGAGAGGTTGGAAGTTGGAAATAATATTATCTCATGTCGAAGGAAGAAAGACGAGGTCGCCTTCTGACACTTTCCTGACGAAAAGAGAAACGAGATCGACATTTGACCTACGACGAAGACTTCGTCTTCTGTTAGGTCAAGAACTCGCTTCGCTCCCTCAGTATGACAGTACGGTGGGATAATATTCCTACGAACTACGAAAACTTACGAAACACAACTATAAACACAGAAAATCCAACAAGATTTTTTACAGCTTACATTGGGGTTTGGGGTATCCCCAAGCGTTTTAAGGGTGTAAAAGGTTGGGTTTTAGGGATAGGATATGAGGGGAAATCGCAATCCCCTTCATCCTGTCCCAGGAGTAAAAAGAAGAAATGTATTGAAAATAAAATGGTAGTAGGGTGAAACACTACAGAATAACATATTAATAAACTTTTACGGACAGTTAAAAAAACTGTCTGAGATCTTTCGACTACAAAATTCCCTAAGAATTTTTTCGCTCAAGATGACATAAGAGGGGCTAACACTTCGAGGAAGAAATGGAAGATTTGTATTTCGTGGGAGTTGTCACCTTTGGTGACACTTTCCTGATGGAAAGTGAGATACTTCGACTCGCTACGCTCGCTCAACATGACAGAGCGGGGGAGCAACACTCCCAGGCAGGGTATAACCCTACAAAACAAAAATAGAGGATTAAAAAAGGAGGCAGTCGCCTCCTTTTACCATTACCCTTAACCTAGTACTGCCTTTACTGCTGCCATTGTTATATAGTTATATGGTTGGTTGAAATGTGGCATAAAGAATATATCTGTCAACGCCAATTCATCAATTGTAACGTCCTTTTGAATTGCAAGGCTGAACATATGGATTCCCATTGATACATCATATGTTGAACCAAGTTGTGCACCGATAATTCTTCTGTCATCTTTTCTATAAATAATTCTTATTTTTACCTGTGCATTAGGAACATCTTCCATAAATGCTGGTTTTTGTAAGTCTTCAAAGTCTGTGTATTCTACTTCTATTCCATATTTCTTTGCAAGGTCAACGGACATACCTGTCATAACAATCTTATGTCCATAAATTTGCATTCCTGATGAACCTTGTACTCCTGGGCTTGCGATGTCGACGCCACAAGCGTTAAGTGCTGCTACAATTCCTGAACGAACTGCATTTGTCGCAAGGGCTACATATTCTTGCGCATCGGAAGGTTTGTAGTAGATAGTTGCACAGTCACCAATTGCATAGATGTCTTCGTTTGATGTTCTAAAGCGTTTATCTACTAGGTATGCGCCACTTCTTTCGTGTCTCTTAAGATCTTCGCATAGATAAACATTTGGCACAAATCCAATTGAGTTTATTACAAGGTCTGCTTCGTATTCGCCCTTATTTGTAACAACGCTCATAACTTTTCCGTCTTCGCCTTTAAATTCTACAACGTCTTCATTGTATACAAGTTTTATTCCGTTTTCTGCCATTGCATCTTCAAGTGGTTTTGAAAATTCATGATCAAAATAATTTTCAAGGATTTTGCTGTCCCTTGTAACAAGTGTAGTATTCTTGCCTATTCTTTGGAAGGCTTCTGCAAGTTCAACTCCAATATATCCAGAGCCAACTACAACGACATTTTTAATATCTTCTCTTTCGCCAATTGCTTTAACTTTTTTAGCATCTTGGAAAAGCTTTGCAACTTCAATATTTTCTAAGTCTTCACCAGGAAGTTTGTTTGATCTTGGTCTTGATCCAGTTGCAATTATTAACTTGTCATAAGAATCTTCGATTTCGCTTCCGTCCTTAAGTCTAACTTTAACAGTCTTTTTGTCTTCATCAACAGAAAGAACTTCAGATTCCATATGTACCTTGGCACCCTTTTCTTCAAAAACATTTTTGTTGCAATAGAAAAGTCCGTCAGAGGTTGAAATTTGTTCGCCAATCCATAGTGCCATACCACAACCTAGGAAAGAAATATTATTATTTCTGTCGTAGATTGTAACTTCGTTGTCCTTAAAATGATCAAGGATTGTGTTTGATGCAGCAGTACCTGCGTGGTTTGCTCCGATTACAATAATTTTCATACTATCCCTCCTAATATTTTATACCATACTATTCTTGTATGGATAACATCATTATACCATACTTGTTAAACTAATACCATACTCATGTTATAAATTTCATTATATTTATGTATATTTTTTTAAAAAGTTGATTAAAAATGTTAAGATTTAAAGTCTGTACAAATCTGTTATTATACAGAGTATAGAGGGTGAATATAATTTGAAAAAATTACAAATATGGACTACAATAAAGTTATAAAGTTAGAATTAAAGTGGGGAAAGTATGCAAAAAATTTTGAGATTCAAAAATTAAAATTTTTTAAAGGCAAAAAAACATTTTTCTAGAAATAAGAAAATAAAAACAGGAGGAAGAAGATGTTGAAACAAATTTTCAAAAGGGGTTTAAGCGGTTTGTTAGTAGCCATTATGCTTGTAACAAGTTTACCTTTACAAAGCTTGGCAGCGCCTAAACCGTCAGACTATGATAACCTAACAAAAGACAAGTCGGAGATTATTAACGATAAAGACGTTACACCGGCTAAATTAAAAGAAGGAGAAAATGCTAAGGAATTAATTAAAAATCCAAAACAGCCAGCTATCTACACACTACGTACCGACTACAAGGTGCAAAAGGGTGATAAATATGAAATCAATTACCAACCCTACATAGCCAGTGTAGGTGCAGATGCAACGCCAGAGGAAAAAGCTAAGGTAAAACAAGAAATAACTTTACCAGACCTTGCAGGCTATGACAAGTCACAGTTAGATGATACTTATACCATTGACTATGACACTGTAAAAAATGTTGCAGATGGTAAAGGTAAAACAGGTAATAAGGAAAACGGATTTAGATTTTTTGCAGAGCAAGATTTTAGATACAAAGCCAAGGCAAATGAAATAAAAATAAAACATCTTTTCCAAGATATGAATGACTTTACCAAGTACACCAATCCTAATGGCACTGTTGGAGAAGAAGGGGAACTTATTACCACTCAAAATGGAAACACTGGATCCACCATGGAAGTAAGTCCATTAGAAGAAAAGGATAGACGAGGTTTTGTTCCAGAAGCGCCATATATAACAATGCAAGTGCCAGAGGACGCTACAGACTTTGTGCTTGAGTACCGTTACAACCGTGCCCATTACAATGTAGACTTTGACACTATGGGCGGAACACCACTCCCAACAAGAACTTATTACTATGACCAAGAAATTCCAAAAATAGAAAAAGAAAATATCCCAACAAAAATAGGTTGTGATTTTCTTGGTTGGAAGCCGTCCCATGATTTAAAGGATAAAGCTGGAAAAGATTATCCAAAAGGACAAATTATTAATAAAGCAGATGGGAAACCTGCCTTTGATTTAGATGTGCATCTTAAAATGCCTGCACTTTTATTAGGCAAGGACGAAAAATCAAGAGAAAGACTTAAATTCACAGCAGTTTGGAAGGACAAGGAAAAGGCAGACTACGCAATCCAGTTCTGGGTAGAAAAATCTGACCACGCTGATAATGCATCTATAATGGACAAGTACGAATATATGGGAACCCATGTTCATAAGGATGCTAAAACAGGATCTACACCAAACCTTGATGCAGAACCTGTAAAAGACATAGTCTTCCCAGACCTAAACCAAGCTCGCTTACAAAAGATATGGAATGGCGATAAATTTAATAAAGGCCGAAATCTTTATCTAAACAAGTTCTTTGTCTACAACAAAGATTTAACTCATGATCAAAACAAGGACCCTAATAATTCAAATGTGGTAAAGTCTATATCAGCTACAGGCAAAACTGTCTACAATATCTACTACGACAGACAGGTCTACGACCTTTACTTTACTAAGTCCAATGCACAACCTGAAGAAAACACCTTCTACCCTGAAATTTGGGGATACGACGAAAAAAAGGTGAAGCGGTAATGAAGGGTGGACCTGGCAATCTCTACCACTACAAGGCTAGATTTAATGAAATGATGTATAAATGGCCAAACGATGCTAAGCAAACCAAGGGCTTTACTCCTGGATATCAAAGCTTTGGTTGGGGACCAAACTACTCTGTACCTAATTGGCCAAAGCACCTGGACACACCACCATACAGGCTAAATGCCGAGGAATTCCTAGATATGGGAAACTACACCGACTGGGGTGGCTATACCAAGAAGATAGACAAGGGCGACGGCACAACCATGGATTTAGATAGATTCGATTTCACAACCCTTTCCTTTGGTATAAAACAGGACAAGCCATCTATTCCTCACCATATGGACTTTTGGATGGACGGCTTTAAGGATGGCGAAACCATTATCCGTTATGACCTTGTTAGGACCAAGGCAGATACATCTGACCCGTTATATGGTCACAGGTACCCAAGAGTACAGGGCTTTACCCCTTATGGGTATGACCCTAAAAAAGAATGGCCGGTAATCCGAGAGGGTCAGCAGGATGATGGTCGTGTGGACGAAGATAGAATTGATGAACTAAACGACGAGCGTGACGAAATAAACCCTAACAATAGTGGGACATACTATAACAACAATGGAATAAAACTTCCTATCGGCCAGCTGGACTTTATACCGGCCTTCTTTAGCGATACCGATGAGTATGGCGATCCATTAGGAGGAGAAAAAAGTGCGTTTAAAGAAAACGGCTACCTACAATTCCATTACAAACGTAACAAGTACCCACTAAGGTTTAACTACGATCCATCAAAGATTAAGGACGATAGTGAGTTTAATAGCACAAACCAATTAGATACTTTTTATGAATTCCCACTAAAGGCCCTAAGTCCTGATGTAGATTCAAATGATGAATACAAGAAAGTAGGTACAAAGGAAGGACCTAAAAACTTACTAGATAATCCAGGAAATTTACAAAAATTAGGCCTTACAGACCTTGTTTTTACAGATACTGATGGCAAGTTAAAAGTTAAAAGACCAGAAGGCTTATCAGATCAAATGGTCTTCAAGGGCTGGGCACTAGACCCTGCCGGCACAAAACTCGTTTGGGAAAACAAGGACGAAACAATGCCTTTCCACCCAGTTAACTTATACGCAAAATGGGGCGAGCCAGACTACAAATGGAAGGTAACATTTGACCCAGATGGTGGAAGACTAAAGACAATTAAAGAAGAAAAACTAACAACAGAACGTAAAAAAATCCAAGAAGGTGACATAGGCCAAGAAGAAATAAATACCTATGCTAAAAAAGAAGAAAATGACGGCGACAAACAAGTATTTACAGTAATCCAAAGACAAAAACTAGTAAAACCTGTAGAACCTGTAAGAAAAGGCTATGATTTTATGGGTTGGGAAGTAATTCATTATAAGAAGGATGAAAAAACTGGTGATTATACAGATGAAATAGACACTTCATATCGTGACGAATATGGAGTACCAGAACTTTATACCTTTGGTAACGACGTTGTAAGTCCAATTTACCTAAAAGCGATTTGGAATCCAAACCAAAGAGTAGATGTAAAGGTAGTACACCACTTCTTAGACAAGGACTGCAAAGAGGATGGAGCTCCACTTGTAGAATATCTTGAAGACAAGAGAACCGGTTACTATACTGCAACAACTGGAGACCAACAAGGCCAAAAATGGATTCTTGCACCTCATGAAGAGCTAGAAAAGTCTCAAGATAAAAAAATAACAGATCTTTATAAAAAGTATAATGAAGATTTTGGTTTTAACAATACCTATTTCCAAAACCAACGTATAGAGCCAGAAAAGATTAAAGATCCTGACTCAAGTGAAATGATTGCTAATCCTAACTACAAGGGCAATGAATTCCACTTCTTCTATAGACCTTTTAGACAACGTGAATACAAGGTTAACTATATAGATGAAAGATTTAAAGGCAAAGAAAACGAAAAAGATGCAGCTATTATAGGCCAAGAGCTTGTTACAAATGGTAATCGTCACTATGATGCAAGAAACTATAGACCAATCCCAGGTTGGGTTTTAACTAGCGACCCTCAACAACAACTTTTCTTTGACCTAAACGAAGAAACCAACGAATTCTTAGGTATCAACGGTACAGGCAAAGATGAAATTACCTTCTACTATAAGGACGTAAGAGTAATCGAAGTTCCTGGAGATAAAGAGCCGCCAGAAGGTTATGTAAGAGTCACATTCAAGATAGATGAAAAAGACAAGGGTGGAGCTTTCACGGATAAGGATGGAAAATCTGTAACAGAACTTCACTATGATGTAATAGATGGACTTAAGTCAGACTTACTTCCAGTTCCAGGAGGCCCTATTGAAGAAAGTAAAAAAGAAGAAGGTAAGTATTATATCACACCAGACGATGGTAAGAAGTTTACAAAATGGGATAATAGTAAGTTATTAAACAAAAACACAATAGTTGATAATGATACAAAAGACTTCTATGTATTTACAGCCTACTTTGAATGGTCAGGACTAAGTGCAAAAGGTCTAGTAAGAACAGAAGCTTATAAAGATGAAAATGACAAGTGGACAAACGACTTTGCTCCAAAGATTGAAGACTTAAAGAAACAACTTGTTTGGAAAGAAAAAGATGAAGTTAAAAAACTACCAGCAGGAACAATAATAGAGTTCTTTGACGAAGCAGGTAATAAAATAACAACAGATGACCAAGTTTATAATTTAGTAAAAGAAATAGGCAAGGCCGATAAAGAAGAGCTTGTTCGCACAGTAAACATTACAGCTAAAGTTACTTTCAAAGACGGCAAAGACCCACAAGAGCTAACTATTCCAATCAAAGTTTACAAAAATGTCTACGAAGCACTAAACAAGGAAGGCGACAAGCCACTATTCTTAAAAGAAGCTGAAGGTAAAGAAGCTAAAGATGGTGGATTAAGTGATGTAACTGGCGACTATGTAATGGTTACGATAAAAGCAAGCAAAGACTTTAACGCTAAAGACGACAAAATTTACTATGTAAATAAAAATGCATGGGTGGAAATACCAGAAGTTAAAACTGAAGGTTCATCAACATTTGTCAATTGGACAGCTGACAAGGCTGCTCAAAACGAAGAACAAGCAGAGAATGGAATTTTTGATTTTGGAAAACGACATAAATTTACTGAAGATACAGTAATTAGTCCAAAGGACGCTAAGGATGTAGTAGAACAAACAGATCCAAAAAAGAAACCAGATGTACCTGATTCTTATGTAAAAGTTATAGTAAAAACAACTGATAAAGCAACAGATGCAACAGCATTTGAAAAAACATTCTGGGTTAACCCTACTAAGGAAGTCAATCTAGTAGTAGCAAATCCAACAGGTAAATCAGACCAAGAAGTTGATATACCGAAACTTGGCAAAAAGAAAGTTAACTATATCTTTAAAGAATGGCAAAAGGTTCAAACTGGAGAAGCTGATGATAAGTTAAAAGATGTAACACCAGCAGTAAAAATTGACTTAGCTAAGAATAAATTTACTGACAAAGTAACAGTAATTGAATCTGCTTATAAAAAATCAATTCAACCAGGCAAGATTGAAGAGCCATTAAAGACTACAAAATTAGATACACCACAAGGTAAAGAAATAACAAATGAAGATTTAGTTAAACAAATTACACCACAAGAGGGTAAAGAAATTAAATCAATAGAAGTTATTTCAAAACCAGATGGAAATACAGTTGGCAATGAACCAGCTAAAGTTATCGTTAAGTACAAAGACGGATCAACTCAAGGAACAAATGACAATCCAGTTGTAATACCTGTAGAAGTTCTCAAAAACATAATTCCAGAAGCACCAGGTGGACAAAGACCTAAGGACGCTTTGGATAATTATGTGAAAGTAATCTTCAAAGCAGGCACAGGTGGAACAGTATCCGGAGACTTAGTTTACTATGTAAGTCCAGAAGTAGAAGTGGATATGACTGAATCAGCTGGTAAAGTTATAAAAACTCCAGATATTGGATACTTTGTAAATGGAGAAAATTGGACTAACAAAGATAATAAAGCTTTAAAAGAAACATTCACAGATCCTGTAACTGAATTTGTATTTAACTTTGATAAGTCAGATGATATAGTAGAAAAAATTGACGACCCTGAACAAGTTATCCCAGAAGGCTATGTAAAAGTAACTTTCAAAACAGAAGATGAAAATAAGGGTAAGCTTGAAGGCGAAAAATTAGAAAAAATCTACTATGTAAATCCAAATGCAGGAATTACTTTAAAAGTTTTAGGCGAAGACGAAACAGCAAAAGATAAACAACTTGCAGTTCCAACAACGATAGCAAATACAAACTATGTATTTAAAGAATGGCAAGAAAACATTGATGAAAATACTCCAATCACAAGCGAAAGAGTTCATGTTGCTATATTCCAATTAGGAGAAGTAACATTGACCTATGAAAAAGGTGGAGATGATGTAACTGGAGATGTTCCAGACAAAGCAACAGCAAAATATGGAGAAATAGTTGGACTAGCAGGACCTGGAAATCTTAAAAAACCAAAAGCAAGCTTTGCTGGATGGAAATTAGATGAAGATGAGAAAATTTACCAACCAGGTGAACAAGTTAAACTTGAAAAAGCCAGAACAGCCACAGCACAGTGGAAGACCAACAGCCACACAGTAACATTCGACTCTAAAGGTGGAAGTAATGTAGACAGTCAAACAGTCGAACATGGACAAACTGCAAATAAACCAGAGGCACCAAAATTAGATGGTAAGGTCTTTATGGGTTGGAAAGAAAAAGAAAGTGACAAAGATTACTTCGATTTCACAACTCAAATTACAGCAGACAAGACTTTAATTGCTATTTGGCAAGACCCTGTTCAAAAGATTGGTGAAAATGATACTGTCGAAGAACAATTTATCAAAGTTACCTTTTTAAAGGGTGAACATGGAACGCTAAAAGAAGGACAAAATAAAAATGTTGAAAAAGTAACTTACAAAGTTGCCAAAGACTATGACTTTGCTAAAGCTGTTCAAGCAGGTTTAGTAGTTCCAGGTATTGTTCCAGATAAATACTACAAGGCAAAAGCTGATAATGAAGGCTGGGACAAGGCGCTTAAACTTGAAAAACAAAATGTAGAGTTTACAGCGCAATACGAACCAGAAGCTGATGTTATACCAATAGAACCGGGAACTTCTGATGAAGAAATTAAAAAAGAAATGCCAGAGGGCATGGTATTAGTAACATTTGTAGTACCTAAAGAAAAAGCATATATGGATACTGCATATAAATTCTATGTTGCTAAAAATAAAGAAGTTAAGATTAAGCCACCTGTTGTTTACAACAAAGTAGACAATTATGAGTTTAGAGAATGGCAAGGTAGAATATTAAAAGATGGACTTGTAGTTGATACTTTTAAAGACAATACAACAATTGCTGCAAATGGAGTAGATATTCCAAACATGGAAATTCAACTACCGAAAGCAGGAGATAAAATTGTCCATGTAATAAAAGACTTAAAAGGTGCAACAGGAAAACTAGAACTAACTATAAATGGACAAGAAACAGTTCTTGAACCAAAAGTAGAAACTAAGACAAGAAGAAAAGGTAGACGTATTGTTAAAGAAAAAATAGTATATTTCACTCTACCTCAAGCAGTCCAATCAGGGGATTTAATTAAATATTGGGCTGAGAAAGATGGAATCAAATCACCAGTAAAATCTTATATGGTGAAGTAAGGAGAGAATGAATGAAGAAAAAAATAACAGCATTTATGCTTGCTATGCTAATCCTGGTACAAACTATTGTACCGGGAGTAGCCTTAGCAGCTAATGGCTCTTCGGATAAAGAATCCAAACAAGATCTCGTCAAAGTTGGAGAGTTAGATACAAAAGATTATCCTAAGTTGGATAATAAAACTATCTTAGCAATCCAAAAACAAGCGAGAGAAAATCAGAAAATAAGAAAAAGAGAACATGGTGCAGGATTATTCTCGGCAGATAATCCTTATTTACCAGGTCAAAATCCTACAGATGAAGAAAAGGCTGTAGCCTATGGGAAAGTCCATGTAAACTTTAAAACAGTAGGATTAAATGATAACGGTACTGAAAAAGAATTTCAATGGAAGGAAATTTTTGGGGAAGACTCTAATGGAAATCCAACCAATGCGAAAATCCACTTTATACAAAGAGATGCGAAAACTAGAGAAGAAACTGGACGTTATACACTCTTAGTTAGTGAAGGTGGACAATATAAGTGGCTAGATACCTTTGGAAAAGAAGCCTTACTTCCACTTTATTCTGATAAACTTGAACCATATGAATATGATGCAGCTTTAGATTATCAATTGACAGATAAGGTGAAGCTTTTAACTATGGAACTTGGCACTACAGATGAAAAATCTACTTTTAAGAAGGATGAGCAAGGTAGAAATGTTGCGACTATTCCACTTAAGTTGGAACTAGGACAAGTTGCATCTACTAGATTTTCATCTGAATGGAAGGCCAATTTGGGAGAAGATGCTAGGCCAGTTGTTGAAGGTTTATACAACACCAAGAACAAAGACTTATATGGAAATGAAATCGAAAATTTGATCGCCTTTCCTAAAAACAATACAGAATCTATCCAACTTAGGAATAATAATTACGATCCAGCTAACCCACCTGACCTTCCATATGATCAGGACTCAGCAGGCTCTTTTAGGAATGTTCCAGATGTTAAGGTAGTTCAAGGTCTTGAGTTTGAAGACGAAAATGATATTGATGGAACACCAACCTACAATATTGATGAAGCAAATAAAGTAATCACAAGTTTAGAAGATAGCCCTATAAAGTATAAGTTTAAGTATGACTTACAATACGATGTTATAAACGGCGGAAAGCTTACTATGACAGAAGTCATCCCTGTAACCTTTGATGCAAATGGTGGTAAGTTTGCTAATTTTACAGCACCTGATACAGAAACTAAAATCGTAAAAGAAGTAGAATATGAAGGCACTTTAACTGACAAGGCTGAAGATCCTACAAAGGACAGAAAAACCTTTAAAGGCTGGTCAACAACTCAAGATGGCAAAACTCCTGTAACAGATGAAGTCTTTAAAAATATCACAGAAAAAAAGACTTTCTATGCAATTTGGGACAACAACGAAATTACAACAGAAGAATTAACAGTTAATGAATCATTTAAAGATGAAACAGGCTATGTAAATGACTTTATTCCAACACTTGAAACTTTAAAGAAACAAGTAAAGATAAAGGATGGAAATGGAGATCCACAAGCATTAGCAAATGACGACACATTTGCAATAGTTGATGGAGAAACGGAATATACAACTGATGAAAGTTTAAAAGATTTTCTATATGGAAAGTTAAAAGAAAAAGATAATCCTAATGATGAACCTACAAGAAAAGAAACTGTTAAGGCAAAAGTAACTCACAAAAATGGCACAAGCCAAGAAGTAGAAATCCCTATAAAGATTATCAAAAATATCTACGAAGCAAAGACTTTAGCAGAAAAGCCTTATTATGTACCAGATGGATACAAAAAAGTAACTCTTGATCCAACAACAAAGGCCAAGGATCCACAAAGGACAGTCTATTATGTAAACCCAGATGCTAAAGTTGTTATACCAGGGAAAGACCCAACAGGAACAGGGGACAATCTATTTACTAAGTGGCTAATTGATGGGACAGATACTGAATACAAGCTTAAAGAAAAACCAAGACATCAATTTAGTGGAGAGACAACTATCAAGGCCCAATATGAAAAAGAAAAGCAAGGTATAATTAACATCAAATACGTTGATGAAAAAGGCGATGAAATTTCTGCTGACTATCAAATCGATGGAATAGAGTATCCTTCAGACAAATCAGGTAAGCTAAATTCAGATGTTAAAGATGAAGATATTCCTAAACAAGGACCTGAATTTAAGGGATATGTTAATGGTGATAGAGATGCAATAAAGGGACCTAAATATAAAGATCCAACAGATCCTAATAATCTGGATACAATCACATACAAATACAATAAAAAAGTAACCACAGAAGATAAGTCAAACAAAGAAACCCAATACTTCCCGGTTGTATTTGATGCCAACGACGGTCAATTTGGCTCACCAACAGATACTCAAAAAACTGTTTATGTATACTTTACAGAAGCAAAACCTGATATTGCCGGAGTAACTTTTGCTGAAGTTAGACAAGCGGTAGAAGAAGAATATGGCAAGCCAACTAAAGATGGTTTTGAATTTATTGGATGGTATGACAAGGCAGCAGATGGAACAAAAGTTGCTGATGACTATGGGATTAAATTCAAAGGCTGGGATTCAGAAACGTATAAGCCAACAGGAGATACTTTCTATGCCCACTATGGCAAAGCAAGTGCAAAAATTGCTTACCTTGACCTAGATGGCAAGCCTATTGCTGATAAATTTAAGATTGACACAGAAAAATATCCAACAGAAAAAGAAGGCACAGCTGGCGAAGCGATAGCTAATGATGTCTACACAAAAGACAATGCTCCAAAGTTTATAGGCTATAAGTTCAACAGAATTGAACTAAACCCAGCAAATTCAAAATATGCTTTAAAAGATAAAGCAACAATAAAGATTTACTATGAAAAACTTCCTGATGTTATTCCAAGTAAAGGTAATGAAAAACCAGATGGATATGTAGAGGTAAAATTCGTTCCAACTGATAAGGCGACAGATATAACAGAAAAGATCTTCTATGTAAATCCTAAGAAGGATGTAATAATTCCAATTGCAAATCCAGAAGCTAAGGCTACCTACACCTTCAAAGAATGGAAGATGGGAGCAGATGCTAAGGGAGAAGTTTATACTCCAAGCACTGCACAAAAGTTTACTGATGCAACAACAGTAATCACTGCAACCTATGGAGAAACAGAAAATATAATTCCTTACGACCCAAGTGTTCCAGACCCAATGCCAAGACCAGAAGGCTATGTAAGAGTAACTTTTGCGGCTGATACTGGATTAAAATTAATAGAGCAAAAAGCATATTATGTAAAGAAAAATGCAGGAATCACACTTGGCAATGAAGAACTTGTAAAACCAAAATATGAAGTAAGTACAGGATATAAGTTTGACAAGTGGGACAAAGAAGATAGCCTTGTAATTGAAGCTACTGATATAGTTGTAACAGCAAAGGCTACAAAGCTTGATAATGTTATTCCAGAAAAAGATAAGAACGATAAACCTAATGAAAAGCCAAAAGGCTACAAGGAAGTAACATTTGTTATTAAAACTGGAGATGAATCTAAAGGTTCAATAGATGGCATTGCAAAATTCTATGTAAATCCAACAGAATATGTAACAATTAACCCGCCAGCAACAAAGGCTGAAACAGGTTTTGTATTTGGAACTTGGGATAAAGACGCTACAATCCCTACAGTTTATAAAGAAGATACTACTATTACTGGAAGCTTTAATGGTTTGAAAGATATAATTCCAAAAACAAATCCAGATGGAAGTGAAAATAAACAACCAGCTGGATATAAGAAAGTCGAATTTATAATTGAACCGGCAGCAGGTGGAAAAATTGTAGATAAAGAAGTTACAGTTTATTATGTAAACCCAGCTAAAGAAGTAACAGTTCCTCAACCAAAGACCCAAGCTGAAACAGGTTATGAGTTTGGCAAATGGGATACTGATACTACAAAAGATAAGAAGTATGAGAAAGATACAACAGTAAAAGGAAACTTCAAAACACTTGAAGATATAATTCCAGGAGATAAGCCAAAACCAGAAGGCTATGTAACGGTAACTTTTGTGGCTGATGGAAATGGAACTTTAACAGGCACAACAAGCTACCATGTAAATCCAAAGGTGGAAGTTGATTTAACAACACAAGCTAAAGATATAACTAAGAATCCAAATACTGGATACACATCAGAAGGTGGAACTTGGTCACCATCAATAGAATCAAAGAAGTATGCTGCGGATGAAACTTATACATTTGCATTCAAAGCATTAGATGATGTAATTCCAAAAGAAAATCCACAAGGTGGAGAAAATAAAAAGCCTCAAGGTTATATTACAGTAACATTTGTTAAGGGCGACCATGGAGAACTAGAAGGTAATACTATATTCTATGTAAATCCTAATAAAGCTGTAGTTCTTGAAGGACAAGATCCTACTATTAAGCCTAATACAGGATATACTTCAGCAGGTTGGGATATATCTATTGACCAAGCAATTCAATATGAAGATGGTGCTAAAATCACAGCTCTTTATAATGATCCAGGAAATATTTCTGAAAAAGAAGTAGAAGGATATGTAAAAGTTGTATTTAAACCAGGAACTAATGGCTCATTATCAGGAACTACAGAATATTGGATCAAACCAGGGGTAGAAGTTAATATTCCAGCTCCAACTGTAAAGCCTAACGTAGGATACAAATTTGAAAATTGGGACAAGGGTTTAACAGTAAATCTAAGTGCTGATGCTCCAACTTATGAAATTACAGCACAATATTCACCACTGGATAGTATAATTCCAGGTGACCAAACTAAACCTGAAGGTTATGTAACTGTAACATTTGTAGCTGATGGAAATGGAACTTTAGCAGGAACAACAAGTTACCATGTAAATCCAAAGGTAGAAGTTGATTTAACAGAAAAAGCTAAAGCTATAACCAAGACTCCAAATACTGGATACACAGCAGAAGGAGGAAGTTGGGATAAAGAATTGAAGCAAACATTTAGTGAAGATACAGAAATTAAATTTATCTTCAAAGCGCTTGATGATGTTATTCCAAAAACAAATGATAACCAAGAAAAACCTGACGGATATGTAACTGTAACTCTTATTCCAACGGAAAAGGCAAAAGATACAGAAAATAAAGTTTATTTTGTAAATCCAACTAAGGAAGTTACTATTAAAAACAAACCAGAAGGTATAAAAGAAACCATTAGTGGTATTGAATACACTTATGATTTCAAAGGCTGGACCGTAACAACAGGTACGATAGATTCTTGGAATGATGAAAACATAAAGGGAATATTTATTCAAGATACGGAAATTACAGCTCAATATAAAGCATTAGTAAATCCTGGAGAATTAATTGCTGCTCCAATAGGAAAGAAAAATGTAATAACTCCGGTAAATGTTACACCAGACGCTAAGGATTTAATCGAGAATATTTTCGATAGTAACAATACTGAAAGCAGAGATAATTTACCTGAAAATACAACATTTGAATATGCAGAAAATGGAGAACCAGATGTAAGTAAAGCAGGAAAAACTACAGCAAGTGTAAAAGTAACCTATCCAAATGGAAAGACTGTCGTAGTTAAAGTTCCAGTAACTGTTGTAGATAATGTTGTACCACAAACTGGAAATGATAAACCAAATGTACCTGATAATTACGTGAAAGTAACATTTGTAATTGAACCAGCAGAAGGTGGAAAGATTGTAGATAAAGAAGTTACAACTTATTATGTAAATCCAGAAAAGGATGTAACAGTTCCTCAACCAAAGACAGTAGCTGATACAGGATATGAATTTGAAAAATGGGACCAAGATACTACAACAGCTAAGAAGTATACTGAAAACACAACAGTAAAAGGTAATTTCAAAAAGCTAGAAGATATTATTCCAGGTAAAAACAATGAAAAACCTGAAGGATATGTTACTGTAACATTTAAAGCTGTTAATGGTAATTTAGAAGGAGAAACTGTTTATTATGTAAATGGATCAAAGAAAGTAGACTTAACAGAAAAAGCCGAAGCTCTAATTAAGAAACCGAATGTAGGTTATACTGCTGAAGGTGCATCATGGGATCCAGAAATTACAAGTAAGAAATATACAGAGGATGCAACTTATACAATAACATTTAAGGCACTAGATGATGTAATTCCTCAAGAAAAAACAGATGGTTCTGACAGACCAGAAGGCTACATTACAGTTACTTTTGACAAAGGTGAGCATGGAACATTAGAAGGCAATACTGTTTTCTATCTTAACCCAAATAAAGCAGTGGCTCTTATAGATAAGGCCCCTAATGTTAAAGCGGATGTTGGATATAAGTTTGCAGACTGGGATACTCAAATATCAAAGAAGATTCAATATTCAGATGGAGATGTCATAACAGCTCTATACAATGAAATTGATGATGTAATTCCTCAAAAGAATACTGATGAATCTGATAAACCAGAAGGGTATTTAACTGTAACATTTGATAAGGGGGAACATGGTACTTTAAGTGGACAAACAGTTTACTATGTAAGACCAAATAAAGAAGTAACAGTACCTGCACCAACAGTAAAAGCAGAAACTGGATGGAAACAAAAAGATGGAAATGATGCTTGGGATAGTAAATTAACTCGAACATTTACAGAAGACACAAAGATTACAGCTCAATATGAAGAGTTAGACGATATAATTCCAGGAGATAAGCCAAAACCTAATGGTTATGTAACTGTAACATTCAAACAAGGCGAACATGGAACTATTGATCAAAATCAAACAGATGTTTACTATATAAATCCAAAATCAGGAAAGAAACTATCTGATTTGACCTATCCAGAAGTAAAGGCAGACTATGAATGGAAACATGTTGGTTGGGATAAGGATAAATCAACACCAATCAATAAAGACATAGTATTAACAGCACAATATCTAAAGAAAGTTTTAACAGAAGATCCAAATGATAAGGAAAATTATGTAAAAGTAACTTTTGATAAAGGCGAACATGGAACTATAGCTGATACTGAAACAAAAGAGTATTGGGTTCTAAAGGACACAGATGTTAATATAACAGCGCCAAAAGTTACACCAAATAAAGGTTATGACTTTACTGGATGGGATCCTACAGTTAAAACAAAATATTCTGAAGATACAACTCATACAGCTCAGTACAAAGAGAGAGAAAAAGATGTTATAGTTGTACCAGGACCATCAAATCCTACGGACGAAAAAGATCCGAACAAGCCTGATGGTGGAAGAATTGGTGGTAAGGACAGAACTGACACTGCTATTGAAATTTCTAAGAAGTACTTTGGTCAAGCAAACACTGTAATAGTTGTAGATAGAAAAGATTTCCCTGACGCAATGACTGCATCAGTGTTATCAAAATTACTAAATGCACCTATTTTATTAACTGAAACTAATAGACTTGATCCAAGGGTTGCTGCTGAAATTCAAAGGCTTGGTGCAAGGGATGTAATTATCGTAGGTGGTAACTCATCGGTATCAGAAGCTGTTAAGAAAGAGCTTGCTAAGTTTGATAAGGATGAAGTTGAAAGGATCTATGGTAGGGACAGATATGAAACTTCTGCACAAGTTGCAAGAAGAGTAGTTGGAATAACTGGAAAGATTGGTCACGGCGTAGTAGCTTCAGGTGAAGTTTTCGCCGATGCACTAACAGTTGCACCTTTCGCAGCTAGGGAAGGCTATCCAATACTACTAGTTAAACGAAACAGTGTACCACCATCAATTAATAAGGCTATTAAAGACCTATCTATAACTAAGGTAACAATAGCAGGTGGTTACTCAACAGTGGCTAAATCTCTTGAGTCTTCATTACCAACAGTGGTTGAAAGATTAAGAGGAAACTCAAGATATGAAACAGCTATTGATATTGTGAACAAGAAGTTTAATAATGCAAATGAAATATTCTTAGCAAATGGAGAACAATGGATGGATGCACTTGTAATAGGACCGGTTGGTGGTATCTTAGATATTCCAATTCTATTGACAGGAGCAAACAATGCACCACAATCACTAAAGGACTATATTGCAAAATCAAAGATTGAAAAGATAACTGCAATTGGTGGTAGAAGTATGGTTAGTGATAAAGTTCTTAATGAGCTAGGTAAGTAAATGAAAAGAACTTGGGAGAAATCCTGAGTTCTTTTTTTATTTGTGGGGATTTGAAAATTATTCGCGTGACTAGGGATAAAGTCACCTTTGGTGACACTTTCCTTACGGAAAGAGAGATTCTTCGACTCAAAAATTTCTTCGAAATTTTTTTCGCTCAGAATGACATAGTTAGGTATTTTATTTCTAAGAAAGTATAAGAAAATGAGGATTGAAATGGCGAGGGAGAAGGTTGATATATTACAGCAAAAGTATGTCGTACTTGTCATCCTGAGGGAGCAACAGCGATTCGAAGGATCTCAAAAAAGCAAAAGCTTTTTGCTCCTTTGACTGAAGAGAGGATAGAAGTTAGAGGTATTGTACGCATTTGATAAATCAAATGCGGGATTCTTCGACTCCAATTTTTTGTGCCAAAAAATTTACGCTCAGAATGACAGTACAGGTGGATAATGTTTCTATTGAGAAGATTGAAGATATGTGAGAGGTGGGAAATTAGAAGTGAGAAGTTGGATGCGTGACGGGGTGTAACGAGATTTTCTAAAAAGAAAATCTCGAGGTCGCCTTCTGACACTTTTCATTGAAAAGTGAAACGAGATCGACATTTGACCTACAACGAAGACTTTGTCTTCTGTTAGATCAAGAACCTTTCGACTACAAAATTCCTTCTGAATTTTTTCGTTCAAGATGACATAAGAGGGGAAGACATTTCTAGGAAGAATGAAAACATCCAAAACACCTTATAAAACTAGATGAAAATCCAACAAGATTTTCTACTTCTTTTATTGGGGTTTGGGGTATCCCCAAGCGTTTTAAGGGTGTAAAAGGTTGGGTTTCAGGGATAGGATATGAGGGGAAATCGCAATCCCCTTTATCCTGTCCCTGAATGTAAAAAGAAGAAATGTATTGAAAATAATGGAGTGGTATGGCGAAGCCTTACAAAATATATTAAGAACTTTGGCGTGAACTTTCTACAAGAAAGTTCACGTGATTGCCAAAAACACTTTCTTGTTTGTAAGCATAAGGAAGTGTTTTTGGCAATAAAAAAAGGCAGTTACCTGCCTTTATACATATTACACATTGAAACGGAAGTGGACCACATCGCCATCTTGCATTATATAGTCTTTTCCTTCTAGGCGCACAAGTCCTTTTTCTCTTGCACCATTCATGCTGCCTTGTTCTACAAGGTCGTCGTAGGATACTATTTCTGCTCTGATGAATCCTCTTGATATGTCTGTGTGGATTTTTCCTGCTGCATCTACTGCCTTTGTGCCTTTCTTTATTGTCCAGGCTCTTGTTTCTACTTCTCCTGTTGTTAGGAAGGACATTAGTCCAAGTAGGTCATAGGATGCTTTTATTAGACTGTCCACGCCTGATTCTTTTATGCCCAGTGCTTCGATGAATTCTTCTTTTTCTTCTTTTTCTAGTTCTGATATCTCCTGTTCAATCTTTACGGAGATTGGAACTACTTTTGCGTTTTCTGTCTTTGCAAATTCTTCGATTTGTTGTACATATTCGTTTGCTTCTGGGTCGGAAACTTCGTCTTCTGAAATATTTGCCACATATATTATTGGCTTGTCTGAAAGTAAGTTAAAGCCTCTTAATAATTTTTTCTCATCATCATTTAAGTCTAAAACTCTTGCTGATTTACCTTCTTCTAGTACTTTTAAAAGTTTTTCTAGTAAATCTACTTCTGGTTTTAATTCCTTGTTGCCCTTTAATGCTCTTGATGACTTGTCCAGTCTTTTTTCTACCATTTCCATATCGGAAAAGATTAGTTCAAGATTTATTGTTTCGATATCTCTAATTGGGTCGATGTCGCCGTCAACGTGGACTATGTTATCGTCTTTGAAGCATCTTAACACTTCTACTATTGCATCTACTTCTCTTATGTTTGAAAGGAATTTGTTTCCAAGTCCTTCTCCCTTTGATGCGCCTTTAACTAGGCCTGCAATGTCATAGAATTCTATGCTTGCTGGGATTATCTTGTGGCTTCCTGAGATGTCGCTTAATTTTTGTAATCTTTCATCGGGAACGTCAACCATTCCCACGTTTGGATCTATTGTACAAAAAGGATAGTTTGCAGATTCTGCTCCAGCCTTTGTTATTGCATTAAACATTGTACTCTTACCTACATTAGGTAGACCTACAATTCCTAATTTCATATTATCGTCCTTCCTTTGCTTGAAAATCATACTGATTTTATCATAGTTGTGCCATATTGTAAATGTAATGGCCCTTTGTTCTTAAATAAAAAAGGAATACCGAGGTATCCTTTTTAAATTGCTTTTTATTGTTTTTGTTTTGTCTTTAAACACTTTGGACAGATGCCTTCTACAATAAAACTCTTGTTCAAAATCTTGTAGTCGTTTAAATCTTTTGTAGCGAAGGAGTCTATGTTGTAGTCAAAGTCAAAAAGCTCTCCACATTCCACACAGGTAAAATGACCATGGGGTTTTAAAATAATATCGAATCTTGTTTCTATTCCATTAATTCTAATTTCGTTAACCAGTCCTGACTCTTTAAAGGTTGCCAGGGTGTTATAAACTGTGGTCTTGGATAGTGTTGGTATGCTAGGAGCTAGTGATGAATAGATTTCATCTGCCGTTGGATGTGTTCTATGTTCATCTAAGTATTCTAAAATTTTAATTCTTTGATATGTTGGCCTAATTTCGGCATCGATTAATCTTGTCTTTATGTCTTTAAACAAGTTATTTTCCATTATTTTCGCTCCTTTCTTTAAATATAGTTTAATTATAACATTATTGATGAAAATAGTCACAAATTCTGCAATTTATTTTAATACAAATAAAAAACCGCTACAAGGTTATCCTCATAGCGGATTTTTTTAAGCTAATAGTGCTAATAATTGTGATAGTCCTATTCCAAAGAAGGTTCCACATATAACTCCTATTAGAGCCATTAGTACTGCTACTGGAACTAAGGATTGTGAGTATGCCGCCGCAAGTACAGGGGCTGATGCAACTCCACCTATGTTTGCAAGGGATGAAACTCCAAAAGTGAATAGGTCCAGTTTAAATATTTTACTGATTAGTGTCATCAATAGGCCGTGAACTATTAGAACTACGAAACCTGTTAGTATATATGCAGGTGCTTCTGTAAGTTCTTTGAAGTTTGCTGTTGCAGCGATTAAACCTATTAGCATGTAAAGCATTACATTTGAAAGTTCTGGTGAGCCAGGTATTTTTGCGAGTGGTGTCATTGCACAAATTACACCAAGTACTGTAGTTAGGATAATTGCACAACCTGTTTGACCCATAAATGAAAGGCCTGGAAGCTCTATCATCTTTGCTCCAAGGACATTTGTCACTGCTGTAACTGCAAGGGAGATACTTAACAAGAAGAAAATATCTTGGAAAGTTATTTCCTTGCTGATTTTTGAGAACTTTAAAGTTAAATGCTTGTTGATATTGTCTATTTTGGAAGTGTCTGCCTTAGTCCATTTGTTGAACTTGTCTTGGAATGGAACTAAGAATAGTAAAAACATTATCCAAATAGAGTAGTCAATTGAGTCAATTAGTAGAGTGTAACCCATACCGGAGCCCTCTAGGCCAATAGCCTGTTGAACGGCTACCATGTTTTGGGTTCCTCCAACCCAGCTACCTGCTAATGCACCAAGTGTCATGTTTGCATTGTCTGCAAGTTTGCCTTTGAAAATCATAAAACCTACTACAAAACCAATCATAATAGTTATACTTGCAGCAAAGAATGAAAGTATCATCCTTGGTCCTAGCTTTGCAATATCCCTAAGATCTGCTCTTAAAAGCATTAAAAATATCATTGCAGGAAGTATTGCATCCTTAATTACATTTCTTGCAGTTGAAACACTTTCTGAAGACATGTCCCATACTTTGAATGTGGACATGAGCATGGATCCGAAATAAATAACAACAAGGGCTGGAACGTATTTAAAGAAACCGTTATCACCATGTTTTTTTTCAAGCCAAATTACTATTCCGGACGCAAACATCAAAAGTGCAATAAACTGAAGTCCATCTGTAATCATCAAATCATCTCCTTTTTATAGTTTGTAATTTTATTATATAACAAAAATGATTAGTTCGTAAAAATTTTTTGAGAATTTTTTGAAAGAATTAAGTGAAAAATAAAAATAAATTACTGGAAAAAAATTTGAAGTGTAGTATAATATACAGAGATTATAAGGAGGTATTATGTCTAAGAAAATTTATGCTGTAAATGAAAAAGTTCCAGGATCAATGCTCTTTCCACTTAGCTTGCAACACACATTTGCAATGTTCGGTGCGTCAGTGCTTGTTCCAATCGTATTAAAGTTCGACCCATCCATAGTTTTACTTATGAATGGTATCGGAACGCTATTATTTATTTTGATAACTAAGGGAAAAGCTCCTGCCTATCTAGGCTCATCATTTGCCTTTTTAGGTCCTGCAGGAATTGTAATTTCCCAAATGGGACCAGAGTATGCACAGGGGGGCTTTATAGCCATCGGACTTGTAGGATGTATCCTTGCCTATATTATTTATAAATTTGGTACCGACTGGATTGGAATAGTCCTTCCACCGGCGGCAATGGGTTCCGTAGTGGCGTTAATTGGTTTTGAACTTGCGGGAAGTACGGTTAATGGTGGTAAGATTGGTGCAGAGATTATGACTGAAAATGTATCACCACAACATATTACTGTTTTTCTAGTAACCCTTGGCATAGCGATTATCGGTTCAGTTTGCTTTAGAAAGTTCTTTGCAACTATACCAATTCTAATTGCAATTATCGTAGGTTATATAACTGCTTTTGCCTTTGACATGGTGGACTTCACACCGGTACTTGAAGCAAAATTATTTACACTGCCAACCTTTAGGGCGCCGGCCTTTGATAGCAGGGCAATTCTTACAATGCTTCCAGTAATACTGGTAATAGCTTCGGAACATATTTCACACCAAGTTGTTACATCAAATATTATTGGAAAAAATTTATTAAAAGACCCTGGTCTTCACAGATCAATCTTTGCAGATAACTTCTCCACAGCTCTTTCAGGGCTAATTGGTGGGGTTCCTACTACAACATATGGAGAAAATATCGGTGTAATGGCAGTAACGGGAGTTTATTCTGTATATGTAATTGCAGGTGCGGCGGTAATATCCATCTTGATGGCATTTATTGGACCACTTTCTGCGCTTATTTCAACAATTCCTGGCGATGTTATCGGTGGAGTAACCTTCTTACTTTATGGAATGATTGGTTCATCAGGAATAAGACTGCTTGTTGATGACAGAGTGGACTACTCTAAGTCAAAGAACTTAATCTTAACATCTGTAATCTTTGTAACAGGACTTTCAGGAGTTACATTAAACCTAGGTGGAGTTCAACTTTCTGGAATGGTTCTTTCATCACTAGTGGCAGTTGTTTTAAGTTTAATATTCTATGCATTTGACAGACTAGGACTAATGAACGAATAGATTTGAGGAAAGCTTTAGGCTTTCCTTTTCTAATTCATTTATTCTTTTAAAAATCTTTGATATAATAAGATGGGTAAAGGGGGACAACTATGGAAAACTTTAAAATTGTAGCACAGATTAAAACAAATACTTTTAAAATTTTTTCATTACATATTGTTCCTTCAAAAAATGGAATTGAAAGATATGCAAATGACCATAGGGGATTACTATGCTCATTTGCATAAGAGAGAGAATCCTTTTGGGTTCTCTATTTTATTAATGGGGAGGACATGTTGAAGATACTTATTGTAGGTAGCGGCGGCAGAGAATTTGCCATAGGAGATAAGATATTACAGGCTGATAAAAGTAGAAAACTTTATTTTGCTCCGGGAAATGGTGGAACGAAAAATTTGGGAGAAAATATTGCAGTAGCAGCTGAAGATATCCACGGTCTACTTGAGTTTGCAAAGAAAGAAAACATTGACTACACGGTGGTTGGCCCAGAAGCGCCGCTTTGTGAAGGTATAGTTGACCTATTTGAAAAGGAAGGCCTTTCAATATTTGGACCAAGGGAAGAAGGTGCAATGTTCGAAAAGTCAAAGGCTTTTACAAAGGACTTTTTAGTTAAGTATGATATTAAGACTGCTGATTACCTTGAGACAACAGACGTAAAAAAAGCCAGTGAGTTTTCAAGGAAGCTAATTGAAAAAAATGGCAAATCTGTACTTAAGGCAGATGGTCTTGCTGCAGGCAAGGGCGTAAAAATTGTTACAAATGTAGAGGAATCAGACCAGTTTATTAAAGATATTTTAGAAGACGGCATCTTTGATGAAAAGAAAATTGTGGTTGAAGAGTTTATTGAAGGCTTTGAAATGAGTTTAATCACCTTGACGGACTCAAAGAACATGGTGCTATTTCCAACTTCAAGGGATCATAAAAAGGTGTTTGAAAATGAAAAGGGACCAAATACTGGCGGCATGGGAACCTATGCTCCAAATCTAGAAGCGGAAAGCTTTATGCCACAGATTGAAGATGAAATTTTAGAAAAAATTTTACATGGCCTTCAAAGTGAGGGCATCGACTATAGAGGGGCACTATTCATCGGCCTTATGATAAACCAAGAAGGTATATATGTACTTGAATTTAATGCAAGATTTGGTGACCCAGAAACCCAAGTAATCCTTCCTCTTATAGACAATGACTTACTTGAGATACTTCAAAGCACATCAAAGGGAGAGCTTGAAAAAGTTACTCTACAAAAAAATGACAACAAGGCGATTTGCCTTGTAATGACTTCAGGTGGTTACCCTGGAAGTTACGACAAGGGTTTAGAAATAGAACTAAAAGATGGCATAAAATCAAAAATATGCCACGCGGGAACAAAGGAAGAAGATGGAAAGCTCTACACGTCCGGTGGAAGAGTACTGAATATTATTGCTACGGGCAAATGCTTTGACGAAGTTCAAAGACAAGTTTATGAAGACGCAAAGAAAGTGAGTTTTAAAGATATGCACTATAGAAATGATATTGGGCCAAAGGTAAAAAGAGTTTATGTGTCTAAGAAGGACAGATTTAACTACGCTGCAAAGGAATTAAAGGACGAAATTAAAAATGCACTGGGAATTGAAGCGAAGAATGTAGAAGTTTACAGTCGCTATGATATTGAAATTGACGATTCTGATTTAGAAAAAATAAAAGATACTATTCTTTCTGAAAAAGTTGTGGACCATATCTACACTGGAGAAGAAGCGCTTAAATTACAAAGTGAAATGAAAAGTGCCATTGCAGTTTCATATCTTCCTGGACAATTTGACCAAAGAAGGCAAGCGCTAATAGACACTGCCTACCTGGTACTGGGCAAGGAAATAAATGCAAGTACTTCAAAGGTGTATAGCTTCGAAGGAATAAACGAAGAAGAGCTTAAGAAGATAGAGGAGTTTTTAGTAAACCCAGTTGACTCAGAGGTTGTTCCGCTACTGGGCATACCTACAACCCTTGCAAGTAAAAACAAAATTAATAGAGATAATCCTGTGTTTGAAGGCTTTATAGATCTTGATGAAAAGGGCCTTGAAAAGTTTCTAGATGAAGAGAACTTGGCAATGAGCCTTGATGACTTAAAGTGTATTCAAGATTATTTCAAATCTGAAAATAGAAATCCAAATATAACTGAAATCAGAGTGCTTGACACATATTGGTCCGACCACTGTCGTCACACCACTTTCAACACTTATCTAAAGGTTGGCTTTGATGAAAAGACTGCATTGGACAGAATAATTAAAGACACATTCCAAGAGTATCTTGACATGAGAGAAGAACTTGGAGTTAAAAAAGAAGTTTCACTAATGAATCTTGGAACAATCCTTGGAAAATATTTTAGGGAAACCGGCGAGCTTGAAGACTTAGAAATAAGTTCGGAAATAAATGCATGTTCTGTAAAGATAAAGGTTAGGGTTGATGTTGATGGCAAGGAAGAACTAAGGGACTATCTACTTATGTTCAAAAACGAAACCCATAACCACCCTACAGAAATCGAACCTCTTGGTGGAGCAAGCACCTGCCTTGGTGGAGCCATTAGGGACCCACTTTCTGGAAGATCCTATGTTTATCAAGCCATGAGAATTTCTGGAGCTGCAGACCCAACAAAGCCAATTGAAGAAACATTACCTGGAAAGCTTCCACAAATTAAAATCGTAAGGGAAGCAGCCCTTGGTTATTCATCCTACGGAAACCAAATCGGTTTACCATCAGGCTTTGTTGAAGAGATTTACCACGACGGCTACATGGCAAAGAGACTGGAAGCGGGAGCTGTTATTGCAGCGGCACCTTTAGAAAATGTTATAAGGGAAGAACCTGTAGTTGGCGACGTTGTTGTTTTACTTGGTGGAAGAACAGGTAGAGATGGAATTGGTGGAGCAACTGGTTCATCAAAGAGCCACACAGAAGAGTCCATAACAACAGAGTCTGCCCAAGTACAAAAGGGAAATGCCCCAGAGGAAAGAAAGATTCAAAGGCTTTTCAGAAATAAGGAAGTAACCACATTAATAAAGAAGTGTAACGACTTTGGTGCCGGTGGAGTTTGCGTTGCAATTGGAGAAATTGCAGATGGCGTAACAATTCACCTTGATAGGGTTCCACTAAAGTACAAGGGACTTACACCAATGGAAATTGCCATTTCAGAATCACAAGAGAGAATGGCTGTAGTTATTAGAAAAGAAGATGTGGATAAATTTGCAAAGTACTGCGAAGAAGAGAACCTTGAACACACAGTTGTTGCAGAGATAAATGACAAAAAGCGTATGATTATGCTATTTGAAGACGAAGTTATCTGTGAACTTTCATATGACTTTATAAACACAAATGGCGCCGACAGAAGTCAAAATGTATCTGTAAAGACTGAAGATGTGGCAGAGGTTTTAAAGAATAAAGATAATGACCCTAAAAATTTAAAGAACTATCTAAAGGATTTAAATATAACAAGTCAAAAGAATTTGATGGAGCTATTTGATGCAACCGTTGGTAGAAGTACAGTTCTTCATCCATATGGTGGAAAGAAACAGTTCAATCAATCACAGGCAATGGTTTCACTTATTCCATACACAGATGAATATAAGACAAAGACTGCATCCATTATGTCCTATGGATTTAACCCATATCTTTCAGAACAGTCACAGTTCTTAGGAGGATATTACGCAGTTATAGAATCCATTGCAAAGCTTGTGGCAACAGGTGCAGACCTACAAAAGATTAGACTTACATTCCAAGAGTTCTATGAAAGACTTACAGATGAACAGTCTTGGTCAAAACCACTTAAGTCACTTCTTGGTGCATTCATTCCTTCAAAGTTCTTTAATGCACCTCCAATTGGTGGAAAGGACTCCATGAGTGGTACATTTGAAAATATTTGTGTACCTCCGACACTAATCTCATTTGCAGTTACAACTGGAGATTTGGAACATATTACATCACAAGACTTTAAGGGTAAGGGCCATATTGGACTTGTGAACATTGAATATGATGAAAATGGAATGTTAGACCTTGAAGAACTTAAGGGCAATATGGAAAAGATTCACAAGGACATTGTGGATGGAAATATAATCACTGCAATTGCAGTAAACCACAAGGGAACTCTACCGCTAATCTACGCAAATGCAGTTGGTAACACTGGATTTGATGTAAATTTAAAAGACCTTTACTCACCAAGATATGGAACATTTATTGTTGAGTACCTAGAAGATAGAGACTTTATTGAAAATGTTGGAGAGTTTTCTGAAGGAATTAAAGTCAACGGAGAAACCCTGGAAGAAAAAACTCTTAAAGAAAATTATCTTCACACATTGGACAAGGTGTTTAAACCAAAAGCTGATGCAGAAGTTAAAGAACTTAAGAATAAAAAGGTTGAAAGAAGACTGGTATCAAATAAACCTTGTGAAAAACCATTTGTAACGGTGGCATCCTTCCCTGGAACAAATAGTGAATGGGATACCTTGGAAGCATTTAAGGAAAATGGAGCAGATGGAAAAATAATAGTATTTAGAAATCAAAATAAAGAAGACATTGAAAAATCCATTGATGAACTTGCTGAGTCAATTAAGAAGTCACAAATATTTGCAATCCCAGGAGGATTTTCAATGGGAGACGAACCAGACGGATCAGGAAAGTTCATTGCAAATGTTTTGAGAAGTGAAAAAGTTTCAGATGCCATCGACTATCTATTAAAAGAAAATGACGGACTGGTACTAGGTATTTGTAACGGATTCCAAGCTCTAATAAAAACAGGGCTACTTCCATATGGCAAGGTTACAAAGACAAAAGAAGACGACCCTTCAATCACATTTAACACCTGCAGACGCCACGTTGCATGCATTGCAGAAACTAAAATGCTTACAACTAACTCACCATGGCTAACAAATCTGGAAGAAAAGACATACAAAGTTCCAATTTCACATGGAGAAGGAAGGTTTGTAGTAGGGGAAGAAAAGTTACAAGAACTTTTAGACAACGAACAAGTTGTAAGTCAATACGTTGAAAACTACAACGGTGCCGACTATTCAATTGAGTCCATCATGTCTAAGGACGGAAAAGTTATAGGTAAGATGGGCCATAGCGAAAGATTTACAAAGGATATATATAAAAATATTTACGACATAGAATTACAAAATCTATTTAAGTCTGCCGTAGAATACTTTACAAAGGGCTTATAAGAAGGAGATTAACATGATATTAGTTATAGACTTTGGTGGTCAATATAACCAACTGATTGCCAGAAGAGTTAGGGACTTAAATGTATATTGCGAAGTTGTGCCATATACAAAGGCCCTTGAAGAAATAAAAGCAAAGTCACCGGAGGGAGTAATCTTCACCGGTGGCCCAAACTCAGTTTACGCTGAAGGTGCACCAAAACTAGAAAAAGAAGTGTTTGAACTGGGAATTCCAATCCTTGGACTTTGCTATGGAATGCAACTAATGGCCCATAGCCTTGGCGGAGAAGTTAAAGAGTCAAGCCAAAGGGAATTTGGGAAGACAGAATTCAAGCTAGAAGACAATGAAATCTTTAAAGATATTCCAAAAGAAAGCATTGTGTGGATGAGCCATGTGGACAAAGTTGTAAAACTTCCAAAAGGATTTAAAATAATTGGAAGCACAGACAACACAGAAATTGCGGCAATGGCAGATGAAGAGAGAAAACTATATGCATTACAATTCCATCCAGAAGTAAACCACAGTGAATATGGAATAAAGATGATAGAAAACTTTCTTGTAAATATCTGCAAGGCAAAACAGGACTGGACAATGGCAAACTATGCAAAAAAAGCCATTGAAGATGTAAGAGAAAAAGTTAAAGACAATAAAGTTTTACTTGCCCTATCAGGAGGAGTGGACTCTTCAGTTGTGGCGGCGCTTTTATCAAAGGCAATCGGCGACCAATTGACATGCATATTCGTGGACCATGGCCTTATGAGAAAGAACGAAGGGGACGAAGTGGAAGAGGCATTTAAAGACTCAGGTATGCACTTCATAAGAGTAAACGCAAAAGATAGATTCCTTGAAAAATTAAAAGGCGTGAGAGATCCAGAAGAAAAGAGAAAGGTAATCGGCGAAGAATTTATAAGAGTCTTCGAAGACGAAGCCAAAAAGATAGGTAAGGTTGACTTCCTAGCACAGGGAACAATCTACCCAGACATAATCGAGTCGGGAGTAGGGGATGCGGCAGTAATAAAATCCCATCACAATGTAGGAGGACTACCAGACGTTGTAGACTTTACAGGCTTAATCGAACCACTTAGAATGCTCTTCAAAGACGAAGTTAGAAGACTGGGAAGAGAACTTGGCCTTTCAGACGTATTAGTAAATAGACAACCATTCCCAGGTCCAGGCCTTGGCATAAGAGTAATAGGAGAAGTTACAGAAGAAAAACTTGAAGTCCTAAGAGACGCAGACTACATCTTTAGACAAGAATTAGAAAAGAACAAAGTTGAAAACCTATCCCAATACTTTGCAGTGCTTACAGAAAACAGAACAGTGGGAGTAATGGGGGACTTCAGAACCTATGACTACACATTGGCACTACGAGCAGTGCACACCACAGACTTTATGACAGCAGAATGGGTTAGAATCCCATACGAAGTGCTAGATAAAGTTTCCGTTAGAATAATAAACGAAGTGGATCATATAAATAGAATTGTGTATGATGTTACAAGCAAACCCCCTGCAACAATCGAGTGGGAATAGTCGCAAAAAAACAAAAATACTTGTAAAATCAACGGTTACAGAAGATAAAAAACTGTAACTGGGATTAAAATGGGAACATTTATAAAAAAGAATAAATTGAATAATAGTTCCAAGTGGTTTGCATTTGGACAAAAAATTAGACCGTAGTTTCAAGCTGCGGTCTTTTTTGCGTATATATTATGACGATTAATTTATTTAGAGATCTACAATGGTTAATTTCAAATGCAACAAATAATATAAACTAGATTGCAAAGGATACTAATACAACTGGTGTTATATACAAAAATGAAATTGATTCAATGAATAAAGAAATAGAAAAATTATCAAGAGAAATATGGCAGATCCATTTCCTACTTCTTAATAAATCAAAAGAAAGTTATGGTATTTAGTATGGTAATTACAAAAATATATCCTATAATATAAGCTCTAAATTTAGAAGTAGATTATATTACTAAAAGTGAAAAAACTTATGAAAGTGCTTTTAAAAAGATATACAAAAACCACACACATAAAATTCATAAATGAAAGAAAAAAGAATACCCCTATTCTTGAGTATTCTTTATTGGCAATAGTATGCTGACTTTAGCACCATATTCATCAGTCCTATTTTCTAAAACAAGACTTCCTCCATGCATCTTAATAATTTGTTCGGCAACAAATAATCCGATTCCATGGTTTTCTTTTGAATGCCTACTTTTGTCTCCTTGGTAGAATTGATCTGTTGCATATAATAGGTCTTCACCTGTAAATCCATGCCCTTGGTCTAATATTGATATTTTAAGCTCATCAGCTTTGGAACATATAAGTAACTCAATGGTTGAGTTTTTAGGACTGTGTTCCTCAGCATTGCTAAGAATATTAAGAAAGGCTCGTTCAAAATTTTTTAAATCTACTATTAAAAAATCATCATCATAGTTAATATCTTCTAAAAGATTTAACTTATAAGTCGATGTGAATTCTTTAGCTAGTTTTTCAATGTTTTCTACAAATTCTTTTGCTCTAATTTGAGTAAAGTTTAATTCATTTACTTGGTTAGATTTATTAACAAGCATTAAGGTTTCAATATATTTACCAATACGGTTTGTATTTTTCCTAATATAACCTAGATAGCTTTCCTGATCTTCTGTTAGGTTTGTTTCTCCCAATAACTCTGAATTTCCCTTTATAATTGAAAGAGGAGTCTTTATATCATGGCTTAATGCTGAAATCTGATTTCTTTTTTTCTCTTCCTCTCTCCAGTTTGTCCTTAAAGATTCACTTAATCCTACTTTCATTTTTTCTAAACTATCTAATATAGCATTAAATTCCTGAATATTTGACTTTTTGACTTGGAAGTCTAAGTTTTGTTTCCCGATTTCTTCCGAAGCTTCTAGCAAAGGATTTAATTCTTTTGCTAATTTCTTTGCCCAAATTAATGTGATAGTAATAATACTTATAAGAAAAAATATTATAAGCAAGCTTAGAAATAAATTATTTACTTGTGGTAGATTTTTTTGCATCCAAGGACTTTTATAAAAAGGCTTTAGGTCATAAGCTACAAGCACATATCCATCTGATCTTTGTATTTCCATAAAGGATAAGTTGGCATTAGAATTACCAGAGCCCTTATGATAGTTAAAGGCTATATCTTGGATATTCTTATTCATATTTGTTTCTATAACTTTTTCGTCTTTTGATAGAAATAGATAAGATGTATTATCTGGAAGTAATGATTTTTCGAAATTTTTTGAAGTGGAAATATCTGTCCTTTTTTCAAGAATTAGATTCTCAGTATAGTTAGCAGGAAATATCCACTTAAATTGGAAAGAAGCAGATATAAAAACTATTATTAATCCAACGGAGATTACTAGTCCTAGTGCAATACTTAGCAAATATTTAAAAAGTATATTTTTAAGAGATTTACCTTTTGATTTTAATTCCATTTATATCCGATTCCCCATACTGTTTCAATTGGATTTTTCCAATATTTTTGAAACTTTGCCCTAATATTTTTTATATGTTCTGATATTGCAGATGCATCTCCTATACCATCAAATCCAAAGATAAGCTCATATATTTGCTCCCTTGAAAATACTTGTCCTTTTCTTTTTGCTAGCAATTCTGAAATTTGATACTCGGATTTTGTTAAATGAACTTTTTCATCTCCTACAAAAACTTCATTTGAAGATAAATCAAATCGAATTTCACCAAGATTTAAACTAGTGTGTCGTTCTCTTTTTTCTCGTCTTAAATGTGCTTCTATACGAGCTAGGAGTTCTGCTGCACCGAATGGTTTTGTGATGTAATCATCACCACCAATTAATAAGCCTTCAACTATATCTTCTTCCATAGTTTTCGCTGTTAAAAAAAGAATAGGGCAGTCTACTTTAGCTCGAATATCCTTACAGAAACTAATTCCGTCAATACCTGGCATCATAATATCAAGTAGAATCAAGTCATATTTGTTGAGTTTACTATTATCAACGTCTAAAGGATTTTGATATATATCGACTTGATGGTTGTTCTTTTTCAAAATATTTTCTATTAAATCAAGCATATCTAGCTCGTCATCAACTGCAAGAATTAAAGACATTTCATCACCTCTTAATTTCAAATTAAAAACTTTTATTCACTAACAGATTTCCCATCCCACTTATTAAACCAAATTATTGAGGAAATAAATAGGATTAAGATAATAAAGGAAGCTATTAAACCCCACAGCCTTAACTCTTTATAAAAATATGAAGGATCTAAAGCTTTGCCCAGCCTTATATACATGGCAGGAAGCCTGGAGCCCCAAGTACAAGGTATAAAATACCAAATACTATCGCCAATGACAGTCATTGAGAGTAAAGCAACCAATGTTTCTAGAAAACCCAATCCTATAGATGCACCACTACTTAATTCAATTGATACCCAAAGATGAATCATGTATAGAGAAAGGCTGCTAATAAGAATTAAGAAAAATTCAATAAACCAATCTAAGATATTTTGATATCCTGTTAATATTGCAAAAAATATAATAGCTAAAGCAAGAGAAATAACAAATCCCAATTCTAATACAAGGAGTTTTCCTATATAGGCTTTGCTTCTAGATTTTGTAGTTGATAAGAGCACTTGAAATTTCCCAGCACTCATCTCCATATCAACGACTTTTGAACTTATAAAACTTAATATTATTGGCATTACCGCTCCTAAAAGTACAAAATAAGTTTGTATTATATCGCTTTCTTCAAAATTTTTTAATCCAGTAGTTTTTGATGTCACATAAAATAATAAAGAATAGGCTATAGGTAAGACTATGTGAATCCAAGAAAGCCAGGTGCCTTTAATTTTGTATATTTCTGATTTTATTATA
The DNA here is from genome assembly GCF_928097925.1 of Mediannikoviicoccus vaginalis. Taxonomy (GTDB): domain Bacteria; phylum Bacillota; class Clostridia; order Tissierellales; family Peptoniphilaceae; genus Mediannikoviicoccus; species Mediannikoviicoccus vaginalis. The sequence goes on along the minus strand of NZ_CAKMRI010000001.1, from coordinate 927,018 downwards.
TTTATCATTATTTTACCTCTTGTTTTGAAAACCATTTTGCACTTATCATTGTTAGTAAGGTAAATAGACATATAGATAAAATACAAGGAATAAGTAACGATGTGTTTGATATCATTGGATTTGATGCTTCTATTAAAATGCCACTTGGTAGAATACGCATAACAGGAATCATTAATCTGATTCCCCAAGAATATGGGCAATAAATCCAAAAAGCACTGTCAGACAACAATATTCCTGATCCTAAACCTAATACTGCATTTACTGCAATACTTGCGATAAAGCCAAATTTTTTTGCTAAGAAAAAGCATAGAGGGATTTGCCAAATATTGGTTATTATTAGTAAGGCACTAGCAAATAGTAATGTGGAAAATCCATAGTTTGGTGTTAATTGCCCTCCAATTAAAAATTGAAAAATATACACCCCTAGCATATGAATTATAGCAGCAATACTCATATAAATAAATGCTGTGATTATCTTTGAAACCCATAACTTTTTGAGATTAATATTTAGAGGGAAAACTGCTCTGTAGTTTAATTTCCTACTTTCTTTTCTATCCATCATTGCTGGGATTAATGCAAAAGTTGTAGGCATTATTATAACGTACCACCAGTTATAGGAATTAGCAGTGAAATAACTTGGCATAAGAAAGAGTGACAACAAGATTAAAGATATTGGCATAATAACTAATAACTTCTTCAAAAAAGTGCCTTTATGTTTTAAATTTTCTGCAAGAATATAATTTATCATTTTTTACACTCCCATTCCACTTTTTATAACATTCATAAAAAGTTCTTCTAAATTGTCATCATTATTAATAATGTTTTGATATTGCAATTTTCCATTATTAATAATCCCAATATGATCAGCAGTTTGTTCAACTTCTGCTAAAATATGACTAGACAAAATAACGGTTATTCCTTTTTCTGGGAAAGATCTTATTAAATCACGTAATTCTTGAATTCCAAGAGGATCAAGTCCGTTTGTTGGTTCATCTAAAATCAAAAGCTTAGGATTATTTAATAAGGCAATGGCGATTCCTAGTCTTTGTTTCATGCCTATTGAAAACTGACCACTTTTCTTTTTACCAGTATCTTTTAAACTTACTATTTCCAAAACTTCATCAATCCTAGAATCTGGCAACCCTAACAGGAGTGTCCTTACTTTTAAATTTTCCCTAGCCGATAAGTTCTCATACAAGGCAGGCATTTCTATCAAGGCACCAATATCAGATAAATCGTCACGACTCCACTCATGACCTTCAAAAAAGATTTGGGCAGATGTTTTATGAATCATTCCAGTAATCATCTTTAATGTAGTCGATTTACCAGCCCCATTAGGTCCTAGCAATCCATAGATAGAATTCTCTTTTATTTTTAAAGAAATATCATCTACTGCTTTTTGTTTTCCAAATGTTTTAGTAAGATTTTTTGTTTCTAATATCAATTTGTCCATATAAATGAACCTCCTTTTCATTTTATAAACTTAGTATAAAATACAAATTTAAGGATTCCATAAGGAAGATAAGATTCTTTAAAAATTTAATAGATTGTTTTTGCCTATATTGTTAGGTACTGGGACTCGAATGGTACTGGAAGTAAAAAAGAATAATTAAAATAATAGTTCTTAGTAGTTTACATTTGGACAAAAAATAAGACCGTAGTTTCAAGCTGCGGTCTTTTTGCGTACATATTTTATTTTAAAAATCTTGATTTTTTAGGATATGATAACTTCCAATCTTCAAATTCCTCGTCTGTTATCTCATCGTTGTAATGCTTTTTTCTCATCTCATTCCATTCTATAAGAAAATTATTGAAGTCTACATCATTTGATAAAAGTCCAGTAATTTCTCCTTCGTCTGCGAAGGGTCTAAACTTCATATCTTTTTCATAATCAAAGATTATATGCATTATTTCAAAAATAGAATTAGGTTCATGATTAATTAATGCTGATATATCACAATCAAGTGCTTCAGATATTTTTTGTAATTGTTCTTTACTTGGAGATCTATTCCCAAGCTCGTAATTTCTTATAGCAGCATCTGTCAAACCAGACTTAATGGCAAGTTCTTTTTGAGTTAAGTTTCGCATAAGTCTTAACTTTTTTAATTTTTCTCCAGAAATCAAACTAACTCCTCCTTATTTCACAATAACTATAAATATTTTATCACAAAACGAACAAAAGCTCAACAAAACTGTTCTGTTGTAAATATTTGTAAGTATCTGAATATTTTAGAAAAAAATAAATAGAAAAAACTTGACAGAACAAATATGAACTGTTATTATATATACATACCGTTCAATATTGAACGGAGATTGTAAGACATATAAATTAATGCTCGCCCTTTTGAGGATGTAGAACCTTACAAACTATAAAAGGAGGACATTATGAAAGGTATTTTTATGAATGCAAAAGATGTACAAGAATTTCTTGATGTAAGTAGGACAACAGCATATCAGATAATAAACGATATGAATCAAGATCTACTTAAATTAGGTTATCGTGTGCAAAGAGGAAAGGTAAATAGAGAATACTTTATGGAAAAGTATTGCTATAAACCAACAAATACAAAGGAGGTTTAAAGTGCCAGCATATAGAGATGAAAGTGGAAACAAAACTTGGTATTGCAGGTTTTATTATACCAACTGGAAAGGAGAAAAATTAACTAAGAAAAAACGTGGATTTTTAACAAAAAAAGAAGCATTAAAATGGGAACAAGAATTTTTAAATCAACATTCTGAATCAATTGAGATGACCTTTAGGGAGTTTTTTGAACTTTACAAGAGGGATAGAAAACCAAGAATAAGAGAAAATACTTGGAGGACAAAAGAAGCAATTGTAAATCAAAAAATACTTCCCTATATTGGTGATTTAATGCTTAATGAGATTAATAATGTAACCATTATTCAATGGCAAAATGAGCTTATGAAGATTAAGGATAAAAATGGGAAGAACTACTCTCCTACTTATTTGAGAACTATTCATGCCCAGTTATCTAGTATTTTAAATCATGCTTGCAGGTACTATAATTTAAAAACTAATGTTGCTCGTGATGTCGGTTCTATGGGTGAAAAAGAAGCTGATGAAATGCTCTTTTGGACTCAAGATGAATACGAAAGATTTATAGAAGCTATAAAAGATAAACCTGAATCATTCTATGCTTTTGAACTTTTATATTGGTGTGGTCTTAGAATGGGAGAATTATTAGCTTTAACAAAAGAGAAATTTGATTTTGAAAGGCATACATTAAAAATTGATGAATCTTTGCAAAGAATTGATGGGAAAAATATAATAACAGCCCCTAAGACTAAAAAAAGCATAAGGACAATAGTTATGCCTGAATTTTTAACTGATGAGATTAAAGAATATATTGATAGCTTTTATAAGTTAAAACCAAAAGACTTAATATTTAATTTTTCTAAGAGTTACCTACACCATGAAATGGATAGGGGATCTAAGAAATCTCAAGTAAAAAGAATTAGAATACATGATTTAAGGCATTCTCACGTTTCTCTCTTAATTGAACTTGGATTTTCTGCAACTGCAATAGCTGATAGGGTTGGACATGAATCGATTGATATAACCTATAGATACGCTCATCTCTTCCCTAGTAAGCAAAAAGAAATGGCTTTGTCTTTAACACAAGTAAGAAATAATAAGGCAAATAACTGGAAAGATTTATTAGAAGAGGATGATAAAGATGTTTAGAAGACATTCATTAGATGAAATTTCTAAAAAAACGAGAAATAAAGACAAAAATAGAAAAAGAAATCGAATTTTAAACTTTAGAGTATCTGAAGAAGAATATGATCTAATAAACAAAAAGATTGAAATCAGTGGACTTAAAAAACAAGATTATTTTCTACAAATGCTATTAAATCACGAAGTTAAGTTAGTAAGTGATTATAGACTTTCTGATAATATAGCCAAGGAAATATTTCAACTAGCAAAAGCTATTAAAAAGTTTGGCAAACTCAATGACGATGAAACTGATATTTTAATCTATATTTTAGAAATATATGAAGAAATCAAAAAAGAAAAAAGCCCCTACTACAAAGAGTAAAGGCATGCACTCCTGTGAGAAGTGTTCTCTAGACAAGTTCATTTTACCACAGGAGTCTTATTTATACCAGACAGGAGGATAAAATGGAGAATAAATATAAAACAATAAAGAGATTAGATGGTTGTAAAAAGAAGAGGAGTAAGGCTTATGACAGATATTAAATTAAAATTCCCAGAAATAGATCAGACTTACGCCTTTTTAGACTTACAAACTACAGATAAGGGGACGGTTAGACAAATTACTGGGAATATTGTAACAGCTATTTTAAATCCCAAATATTGTCAAAATCAAAAAATAATTGAGGGACAAATATTCTTTGATAAATTTACCAATGAAATAAAATTCCAGGGGAAAATTATCGGAGAAAGAAATATAAAGGAAAATCAAATACGACTTTGGGATGATTCTTTAAACAATAGACTGGGCTTAGAGATAGAAAAACATTTTGGAATTAATTATAACGCCAATAAAATGTGGGAAGCTATTCGTTTTGTAGCTCACCAATATGAAGTGAGTCCGCCAAAGCAATATCTTCAAAATTTAAAATGGAATGGAGATAAAAATGCCATTAGAAAACTTTTACCAAAGTATTTGGGAGCAGATGATACAGAGCTTAACAATTGGATAATGCAACATATGATATTGGGCATGATAAAAAGAATTTTCAATCCAGGAGCTAAGTTTGATGAGATGATTGTTTTAGTTGGTGGACAAGGTATAGGCAAATCGACTTTTGCAAGATACTTGTCCATAACAGATGATTGGTTTTGCACAATTGAAAACATTCAAGGCAAGGATGCCGTCATGAACCTTATGGGTAAAACTGTCGTTGAAATCGAAGAATTTGTTGCTTTAAGAAATGCAAAATCGGCTAATGAAGCTAAATCTTTTTTATCAAAATTAAGTGATAGGATAAGAATACCCTACGAAAAATATGCAACAGATGTGCCTAGAACTTGTATCTTCATAGGGACATTAAACGAAAGAACTTTTCTTAATGATCATACTGGAGAAAGAAGATATTTGCCTGTGGAATGCAACCCAAATAAAAGAGTAAGGACTATATATCCAGATAAAAATAATAAGGAAAAACTCTCGGATAAAGAATATATATCTCTTATAAGAGATGATTTTAACCAGGCTCTAGCCTTTGGATATGAAATCTTTAAAAACAAGACTCACGCATGGACTATACCAAAAAATCTTTTAAAAGACTTGTATAAGGAACAAGAAAAATTCAAATATCTAAACCCAGATGTGGAAGACATTAGATATTTCTTAGAAGAATATAAGCCAAAAAGTGCAGATCCAAATATAACTTGTTTCAAAGAACTAACCATGCAAGGCTACCAAATAAAATCAAAATCCTTTTCAGAAATTATGGATAATTATTTTCAAGAATGGATTCCAGTTAGGTCATCAAAGACCAAGAGAATATCACCAAGTGGAGTCTCAATTCCAGTAAAACTATATTATGAAAAGAAAATAGAAAACGAAACTGACTTTATAGAAGCTGACAAGAATTTATTGCCAGAAGAATGGCAAAAAGAAAATCAATTAGAAATAGATACAGCAAATCAAGTAAAGATACAAATGTAACTTTGTAACCTGTAACCTATTGTTATAAATCTTCTTAAATTAGGATTACATAAATTAATGGCTTGATAATAAGGAGTTGTCACAGACTCTTAAAACAAGCTCGCCTAATTTTGGAAGTTTTTATTTTGTGAGTTACAGTTACACTTATTAATTCCTATTTGAAAAAATATTAAAAAATAGATTAAAAACTCGTTAGTAGTAGCAAGCACAGTAAGTGAGTACCCACTTACGAAAAAATCAAAAAATCAATAGTTATTAAGGCTATATAATTTTATGATTTTTTCCTTGTTAGGGAGAACCCTAAGACCCCAAAAGATAAGTTAAAAGGAGAAATATATGGATAATAGAAAAAGAAATAATCAACTAAAAATATATTTAACAGATGAAGAAAAAGAAATTTTTGAAAAGAAAATGAAACTTGCAAACTTCAAAACAATGTCCCACTTTCTTAGAAAATGTGTATTAGAAAAAGAAATTTATATTGTAGACCTAGAACCATTTAGAGATCTCCAATGGCTACTTTCAAATGCAACAAATAATATAAACCAAATTGCAAAAGCTACTAATACAACTGGTGTTATTTACAAAAAAGATATTGACTATATGAGAGAAAAAATAGAAAAATTGGTAAAAGAGATATTGGATATACATTCCCTGTTATTAAGAAAATAATTATTTAATTAGTTCGAGATAAGAGAATAAAAGCCTGTTAAAAGAATGGTTTTAATGGTATAATTAAGACAATATAGATAAATATAGGGAGTTGTTTCAAATATCTCATGCTGAAATTTAGTTATAAAAAATTGTTTAAAAAACTTATAGACTTAGAAATGAAAAGTACTGAACTTATGGACAAAGCACAAATAAGTAAAAGTACATTTTATAAAATAAAAAATGGACAAAATGTTACTACAGATGTGCTTTTAAGAATTTGTAATACACTGGATTGCGATATATCAGATATTGTTGAATGTGAAAAAACTAGCACAGAAAATCATTAGTTAAAATGTAAGGAGAATAATTTGGGAAATTCAATTTTAAATAAAGCAAAATACAGTAAAAGCAATACCGATGAATGGTATACAACTTATGAAACTGTAGAAAAAGAATTATCTAATTATATGCCTCAATTTAAAAATAAAATTGTATTATGCAATTGTGATGATCCTTATGAATCTTCATTCTCAAAATATTTTTTGAATAATTTTAATAAGCTAGAGCTTAAAAAACTTGTTTGCATATCTTATGGGAAATCAAAGATGCATTCGTTAGATTGTGATAGAGGCTTGGTGTTAGAAATAGACCATTTACCAGATTCATTATATGGTGAAGAAATAGAGAAATATATAAAAGAGAACAATTTTGTAAAAAAATTACTTGGAGATGGTGATTTTAGAAGTGAAGAATCTATTAAATACCTAATTGAATCCGATATTGTGGTTACAAATCCACCTTTTTCTAAATTTATTGAGTTATTTTCTTTAATATCTCAATATAATAAAAAATATTTGTTAATAAGCAATCAAAACGCTATCACATATAAAGAAATATTCCCCTATATAAAAATGAATAAAGCTAAAATTGGATATCATTTTGGAGATATGCAGTTTAAAGTTCCTGCTGATACCGAGCCTAGAAGAACAAGATTTTGGATTGATGAATCAGGTCAAAAATGGAGAAGTATAGGAAATGCTATGTGGTTAACCAATTTAGATATAAATAAAAATATTAACCAACTAATTTTAAAACATAAATACGTTGAGGGTAAGTATCCTAAGTATGATAACTTTGATGCAATTCACATTTCAAAAGTTTCAGAAATTCCATACGATTATGATGGAGTAATGGGTGTACCTATTACTTTTTTAAAATATTATGATGAAAAATCTTATGAGATAATAGGAGAAGCCAATCATGGATCAGATAATGAGTTTGATTTATTTAAACCAGTTATTAATGGCAAAGAAACTTTTAAGAGAATACTGATTAGAAAACGAAAGAGAGAATCTTATGAAATTTAGAATATTAGATTTATTCTGTGGTGCTGGGGGCATGTCTTATGGAATGCATAAAAATAGCAACTTTACCACGAAAATAGCATTAGATGTAAATGACAAATTAGCACAAACTTTTATTAAAAATATGCCTGATGCTAAAGTGATAATAGGTGATATTAGAGACAAAAAAATTCAAGATAATATAGTTGATTTATCTATAAAAAATAAAGTTAATATGATTATAGGTGGACCTCCTTGTCAAGGGTTTTCTTTAAAAGGCAAGAAACTTGGCTTAAAGGATCCTAGAAATTTTCTGTTTATAGAATATCTTCACATAGTTGAAAGAATAAATCCTGAAGTATTTGTCATTGAAAATGTCAAAAATTTATTAGCTACTTCCAATGGATGGTTTAAAGAGCAAATTATAAAAGAAATTAAAAATTTAGGATATAAAGTTAGTTATGGAATCGTAAAGGCAAGTGATTATGGGGTTCCTCAAAATAGAGAGAGAGCCATCTTTATATGCAGTAAGAGTAGTACAATTGAGTTGCCAGAACCTTCGGCAATTAAACCTGTTACTGTTAGGGAAGCTATTGGTGACTTATCTTTTTTAAACTCTAATGAGGGAGATTTTGAACAAGATTATAAAATCAATCCGAATTCAGAGTATCAACAGAATATGAGACATGGATCTAAAAAATTATATAACCATAAAGCGTCAAATCATTCTGATGTAGCTATTAAAAAGTTAAGTATGATTCCACCTGAAAAAGGAAAAGAGTATTTGCCTGATCACTTATTAGGGAATCAAAAATTTAATTCTACATGGGGACGTTTAAAATGGGATGAACCATCTCCAACGATTGATACAAGATTTGATGCCGCATCAAATGGTACAAATAATCACCCATATCTTAATAGATCAATAACACCAAGAGAAGCTGCTAGGATACAATCATTTGATGATAATTTTATTTTTTATGGTAATAAGGTTGATATAAGAACTCAGATAGGTAATGCAGTTCCACCATTATTAGCAAAAGCTATAGCTGATCAAATATATAATGCTTTTACGAATACAGAAAGTGAGGAAATTTAAATGAATAATCAAATGGCTTATTTAATAGGAATGATATTAGGCAACGGAGAAATACAGAGAAATAAAAGAGACACAACAATAACTATAGAAATTCCTCATAAAAATTTAAAAGATGACGATGGCTTAGAGGTATCGGTCTATGTTAAAAGTAGCTTGGCTGATATTAGGAATGTTATAGAGCCTTTGATAGGTCACTCAATTCCTATAACACAAACAAAAAGAGCTACAAAAATTTCTTTTACAAAATCAAATGAAGATTATACAATGAGAGAAATTTTAAGGTTTATAGGAAATGGTGTCCATCATTCTACTATGACAATGAATGATGATTTGTTCAATATAACTACTGATGAGAAAAAAGAATTATTACGAGGAGTAGCTGATGTTACTGGTTATATAAGAAGAAGTAATATGGCATACGGTCAACAGGGACAGCATAGAGTTTATATTGAAATACCAGGGAATTGGCAATTTGTTATTGATATTGCAAATATGCTGAAAACATTAGACATACCAATACAGACAATAGATTTTGGTCATCCGAATTTTAGAGATTCAAACTTAAAAAAATATAATGAAGGAAAACCAAATTATTGGAAAAAAGAACATCAAGTAAAAATATGGGCAAATGAATTTCTACCAATTGGATTTAACATTGTTCATAAGCAAAGAGCCTTAGAAAAATATGCGGAAGAATTGTTAGAATATATGGATGAAAATAAAACACATAAATTTTATTGGGAAAAACCAGTAAGAATAAGAAAAAAAGAAAAACATCCTATGGAAAATGATTCTAGTCTGCCTTTAAAAATACGTGGAAAACATTATGATTCTTGGACAGATTTAGCAAAGGATTTAGGGTATGCTGAATAAAAATGTTAAATTTGAAATTGAACTCTATAAACCAATGTGCAAATGGTTAGGAGTATACCTTAATGATAAATATAAGAATAAAGATTGTACTATTATTATTGAAGATAGTCATGCTGTAGACTTGGATTCTGTTTTGAATAAACACGATGTAATTAAATACTATCCACAGGCGGTAGGATTAAATATACAAATAGATGTTTTGGGTATAGTTAAAGAGAGTGATAAAGCAGAAATTTACTTCATTGAAGCTAAAAAAACAGCTTTAAATTTACATGATTTAGGTCAATTGCTTATATATTGTAAGTTGTGTAATCCGGAAGAAGCTTATTTACTATCATCTAGTGGCTTAGGTAGCTTAAATAAGATATTAAATAACCTAAATAGAGAAGATCTACTTGATTATGGAAGTGGTAGAAGAATTAAAAAAATTAAAGTTGCAAGGTGGGACATCGCTAAAAATGGTATAGATAACCATTCTATTGTACCTAAAATATGATGAAATTTATTTGGTAAGAAATGAGAAAATTCCAGCCTTGGTTATTTATGAATTTGATACAGGCGAAAGATTTGAGCCAGACTTTTTGTTGTTCTTACAAAAGAAAGGTGTAGATGGATATTTTAGAGAACAAATTTATATCGAACCTTAAGGAGGCCATTTACTAGAAAAAGACAAATGGAAAGAAGATTAAAGAATTGGTAGATAATAAATCTCAGTATACAGATTGGTCGAATAGAAACGATATTAAGTCACAATTAAAGATGCATTTAGTTATCTTACTATATGAAAATGGATACCCATCAGAGTGGAATGACGAAGTATTTAATATTGTCATGGAACAGGCTGAGAATTTTAAAGAGAATATTTATTAAATAGGGAAGGAGGTGTAACTTGAAACAGCATAAGTTTGATGAGTTTACTGTATATCATTCAAATGATAATGAAAGATATAGCATTATATATGCGAATTTTACTGAAGCAGATAAATTTATTGAAGGGTTAGTTGAATATATTTTTAGTGAACAGAATCTATTGTTTTATACAGAAAATTTAACTGGAATCGATTTTAATCCTGGAGACAAAGAATATGTTCACTTATATAAGAATATTTCATATTTTTTAAATGATGAGTTAGAAAAAATTCCCATGACCAATATTGATGAAGATTTGAAAAAAATTTTGAGCGATGAATATGACTGTATTGAAGAGCAGGGAAAGTTTATAGTTCAAAATGATAAGATTGGGAAAATTGGGGAATATGTTTTCCATTTACTTCTTAGTAAGTATTTTCAATACCGTTGTATTATTCCAAAGTTTACGCTCACGACAAATAGAAATATGAGTGTTTTTGGAATTGATGCGCTGTTTTATGATCAAGATAATTCTGAAATACTTTTCGGTGAGTCAAAGTTTTCTAACAGTATTGATAATGGAATAGAATTAATAAATGTCTCCTTACTGAATTATGAGCATCAAATAGCTGAGGAATTTTTGTTAATATTATCAAATAGTTTCTTACAACTAGATTCACAATTTATGAAGTCGTATGGAGATAGTATAGAACTATGCTGTTCATTTGATCAGTTTGCAAAGATGGAGGGGATTCAATCAGTAGTTATTCCTGTATTTATAGCACATGGGGGTGAAATAGATACTGATATTGAAAAAATTCTAAATGCATTTGACAAGATAAAAATTAAAAAGATAGCAGGATTTAATACGAAATACTTATTTATTTCCCTGCCCGTAATAGATAAAAGAATATTTGTGGAATATGCAATAAGATTGGCGGTGAAGAAACAAGATGAATACAGAAGAAAAATTCCATCAAATTGAGAAATATAGAGATTCATTTATACTTGAGCTTCATGAAAGTTCCAATCGAACAGTTTTTGCCAAAAAAAATTCTGAGAACTTATTTAATCTAGGATTGACTATGTATTCAAAAGAGTATTCTTTACAATCAGCAATATATAACGGATTTGCCGTTAGTTACTTAGATGAAAACATCTCTCTTCACCCTGAACAAATGAAAATTTTAAATAAAATATCTGAAAATATAGGGACTATTTTTAGTGCTCCAACGAGTTTTGGTAAAACTTTTGTGATTTTTGAATATATAGTTAGGTACAAACCTAAGAATGTTGTACTCATTGTGCCTACATTAGCCTTAGTTGATGAATATAAACAGAGGGTGATTAACAAATATAAGGAAGAGTTTTCAGAATATCGTGTTTACTTAAGCATTAATCCAGATGGACAATATGATTTTTCAAAGTATAATCTTTTTATTTTAACTCACGATCGTGTCGTTACTGAGGATGCTGACAAAATCTTAAGTGAAATAGATTTTTTAGTTATTGATGAAGTTTATAAGTTAAAGAAAGACATGTCGAATGATAGAGTCCTTATTTTAAATCTTGCGTATAAGTTATTAGCAGAAAAAGCCAGGAAATATGTTTTGCTAGCACCGTTCTTGAAAAATATAAAAAATATTGAAAAACTTAAATCGGAGCCGAACTTTTACTCAAGTAATTTTGCTCCTGTAGTAAATGAAGTTATAGAATATAAAATACTGGATGAGCGTGATAGGGAAGAAAAAACTTCAGATATTTTACTCAATCTCAAAGGAAAAACGTTAGTATATTTTCCAACAGTTAGTAGCCTTAACAAATATGCTAGAAGTATAAATATTTTAAAAGATATAGCTCCCAACCCTATTCTTGAGGAGTTTATAGACTGGGCAAAAGAGGAAATACATGAAGAATGGTCGGTGTTAAAAGCGCTCGAGAGAGGAGTGTTAGTTCATAATGGTCAGTTGCCTCTGGGAATTAGAATGATTGTTCTTGAATTATTTAATGATTTAGAAAGCAATTTTGATGTTATGTTATGTACATCTACTTTGCTAGAAGGGGTTAATACAGCTGCAGAACATATAATAATTACAAAGCCAGCAAGAAGTACTAATGAATTTGACGCTTTTGATTTTTTCAATTTAGTTGGTAGAACAGGTAGGTTATATAGATATTATTTAGGTACCGCACACTATATACGTGGGCCAGAAGATCGAGAGTATCTTAAAGGAGAAGCGCTAAAATCAATTGAATTTGAAGTTACTTCTGAATCAATTGACATGGATATTAATAATGGGCATTATCAAGATCATCCTGAGTTTATTGAATTATTAAATAAACTAGCTATTTCATACGAAGATTATAAAACTAATTTAGCAACAGTTTGTAGATTTTCAACTGTAAAATTTATATATACAAGATACCAAAATAATAAATCAGAATTAATAAACGCTATTAAAGAATTTAGTGAATTAGGTCAACAAAGTAAATTGAAATTGATAAGGCCACTCTATAAGATTATTGAAAGTAATACTTATAATAGTTATTTAAATACTTATATTATAAACGTGTTGACATATAAGACTGCTCCGAATATTCGACAGACAGTTGAAAAAACAAGAGAAGCTTTTAAGAAAACTGATATTGATTTAGATAGAATTATTACTACGACTATAAAAATGAAAAGTAGTTATATAGAACATGAATTTTATAAAAAAATATCCGTTGTTCTATATTTTATGAAGTTGGAAGGGTTTGCGAAATTAGTTGAAATTGTAGAAGAGAACCTGATGACTAATATTGAAAAAGTGTATTTTATTAATTCACCATCAAAAAAAATTCTTAAAGATATTGGAGTTTATGATAGAGACATTAAAATAATTTCAGCAATTATTAATGAGGATTTTGAAACTGTAAACGAGTTGAAAAAAAGAATACAAGAGAATTTTCATAAAATTGAGCCAAAAATAGGGATAGTTTCAAAGTATATTTTAAGAAGACTTATTGAATAGTCTAAATATCAATCATTATTAATGATGAAAACTAAACTGAAAACGGAATAGAAATAAGTTCTAAAAGGAAGAATTAGTTACCGGAATAGATGTGGTTGATCATGATGAATACATTCAAAATCTAAATGATGAAATTTCGGATTTATATTCATCATATTATAAAATTGATTGCAATGATGAACCCGTATATTTTGACAAGGAACAAGAGAAAAAAGATAAATATAAAATGCTTGATCTACTTGGAAAACTTATGAAAAGATTTTATGAAGTAAATGACGGATCCTTTGAGATTGATGATAGAGAAACTGAAAGAGTTAAAAATTTATAAATTTTTGACCGGTACTGGGACTGGGACGGGACTAAAAATCCTAAAACGTCCTATAATTAGGTGGATTTAGTGGTACTACAAAAAATAGAATCCAGTATTTTGAATGATTTGGGATATATCGTACGTTTGGAAAAGAAGAGTGGGAATAAATTTGCGGTCTAAATGGCGACCTAGGCTTGTTTCGGAAGTACCTCATTGCGGCGTATCTAATGTACGCCTCATTCCGGCACTTCCTGCACTTCGTCTATTTATAACATTTTTCCTCGCAAATTGTTGTGGTATTAAATGACGAAATAAACTTGATTCGCCGTCTCACAACCTCGACGTACTAATTGTACGACTCGGCTGCGAGACTCCTCATCGGCGTCTAATCCATCCATTTATTTCCGCAAATTGTTGTAGCATTTTAAATGTCGAACTAGGCTTGTTTCAAATAGCCCTCGTTGCGGCGTACTTGTTGTACGCCTCACTGTGGGCTTTTTTGCACTTCGTCTATTTATAACATTTTTCCTCGCAAATTATTCAGCTTGTTTGGAAAAAATATAGTAGAAATTTTAAAAACTCACAAAATATACAAGAATGTTATTATTTGTGAGTTTTTTGATTGGAGATAAAATCAGAAGTCGACATTTGTCGACAGTTGATTTTCACTAAAACAGAAATGTTGTAGTAGATTTCTGATTTATCAAAAGTCAAATAAGATAATAGAACTAGCATATAGAGTATATGTTTCAAGACAAACTGTTTCAAATTGGGAAAATAATAAAAATTATCCAGATATAAATGGTAATGTATTACTAAGTGAAGTTTTTGAAATATCCATTGATAATTTCATTAAAGGAGATCTTGAACAGATGAAAAAGGCAATTTACAGGAAAAATCTCACACTCTCGGGGATTTTTCAAAAAGCTTAACCCTCTATTTTTATAAACATCCATAATTATTAAGGTTTATTAGGTCAATCTCTTCTTATAACATCTATGTAAAAATTACTTCATCCAATAAACATCAATTATTATCATCAAATTATAAATATATATTCTGTAAACAATTCAATTTTCAAGAAAATGTGATATAATAATAAACAACAATATGGGAATTTTATTTGAAAGGATACCGTTTTCATATAAGAGTTGATTTTACAAATTCACTCAATATAAAACTAGGGCTCACCTGCTTTTCCCTAAATTGTAAATTGCTTGTTGGTTATTATGTTGCATGTAAATTATTTTAACGAGAACTATTGATTCTAGCTGGTAGATCATGTTTTCAATACCCATGTTATGCCATGTTAGACTTTGAAAAAAAGGAGGAAATATGAAATAGAAACACAAACACTTTGGAAAAATTTTGTTGTAAGTATTATTAGCTGTCGCTTTTATCGTTTTTTCTGGTATAAAGCCAATCTATGCTAACATACTATTTGAAAAACAAGGAGGAAGTATGAAAGATAAACACAAGCACTTTGGGATAATTTTGTTTTCAGTATTATTAGCTGTCGCTTTTATTTTTCCTGTTATAAAGTCAAGCTATGCTAACATATTATTTGAAAAACAAGGAATCAATGAGTATCATTTCTATAATGACTCAATAGAAAACAAAGATTCAGCCAAAGAAATACAAAAACAAATAATTGTCGATAAAGGAAAAATATCTGATCCTGGCCATGTCTTCAAAGATAAAAGCAAAGTTTTGGAGAAATGGCAAGATGAAGAAGGTAACGACATCAAATTTGATACGCCGATAGAAATTAAAGGTAACGACAAAAAAATAATTAAAGTTTACCCAGTTTTCAAAAACCAAGTAGTAATAACCTACTATATAACTGGCAGTACAAATGATAGAGTTTATATGACTGACACCATCACTGATGCTAGTTCTTATAAACTACCAGTAGAGCCTACAATTTATGATGCTAATAAATACTTCGTAAATTGGTCAACATCTAAAGACGGCTCATCTGGCCTTTATGATGAAAATTCTTTGAAAAAAGATATTGAAGCAGGAAAAACTGACATTAAACTTTATGCAATTACAGAGTCTAAACATAAGGCAACATTTATAACAGGGGACGGTGCAAGCTTCCAAGATCAAATATTTGAAGGTGAAGGTAGTAAGCTTGAGAAAATGCCAGAAGATCCTACAAGAGAAGGCTATGAATTTAGCTATTGGTCTTTGACAGAAGATGGAAAGCCTGTTGATCTTAAAACTTTAGAACTAAACGAAGACATTGATGTCTATGCTGTATGGAAACCAGTTGTAGTTGACTATAAATTTAAGGTTATGGTCCAAAATATAAATGATGATGGCTACACTTTCCATGAAATAATATCAGCAAGAGGACTTAATGGAGAAAAAACAAGCCTACCTTTTAAAGGAAGTGAAAATCCAGATCCTAAAGTTGCTCCAACTGGTCCAATAGTAGAAGATATTAAAAATCTAACAGAAAAAGATGGCCGCTTTAACAATGGCTACAATAGTAAAGATAAAAATGGAAACATGGATCACAAATATACTAATCCTCAAACCCTAGATTATTTAGGCTTCCATTTAAATGAAGAAAAAACAAAACAAGCTTTTGAAACAATAGAAGCTGATGGCAGCACAGTTGTGCCTGTCTATATGGATAGAAATGTTCATACTATATGGGTTTATAAAAATGCAAGTGCAATTAGTTATTATCAAGCTAATTGGGTCAATGCTACAGATCAAAATGGAAATATTCACGTAGATTTGCGTTACGGTCAAAGTTCTGAAACATGGTTTGATAAGCTTGATAAAAACTATGTTTACTATATGGACAAAAACATAGGATCTTTCTATACTAGAGCACCAGCAATGGGTGATAAAGACATCTACATGTATAGAGTTTATGCTCAGGGTACAAAATATCAACTCCGCTTTGTTGAATGGGACCCAAGTAAATTTAATGCACAGATAAACTCATCAAATCTTGGAACCTTGCAATCTACCCTTGGTACCATGAAAGAAATTGGTAAAAGAGTAAGCTTCCAAAACTCTGAGTGGTACATGAATTGGAATGGACAAAAATATAGAGTCTTTGAACCATACAACAATAATTATCAACAAGTCACATATTCTTGGGTGGATAAAACTGACCATGTAGATGACATAAAAGGATTCCAACCTAAGAAAGGTGATATGTCTCGAGATGGTTTGCAATCAGTAAATGTAAATAACCCTGCATTTAGAGATTATATGTTTGCCGCAGGTAAAGGGTTAGGAGGTTATCAAAACTACACAGGAACACCATATATAGAAGATGGTTCTTATGTAGGTTTCTTATTCTACGAACGCAAAACTTATAATATAAATTATTACTCTGGTAGTACAAGATTAAAATCCAATCCATACAAATACGAGGCTGATACAAGCGATTTTGGACTTGGTTATGAAAAAGGAGTAACCACAAATCCTAAAAATCCTAATCAAGTATTTATGGGTTGGTATGAAGACTCAACATTTAGCGTAGAACACAAACATGAAAATGGAGCAAAAATGCCTGCTCATGACATTACAGTCTATGCAAAATGGGATTCTCGTCAATACGAAGTGACCTTCCACACCAACCAAGATGACTATGAAAAAGATATAGAAAAAATAACTGAAATTCCAGAAGATGGCACTCTTTATGATGGAAAATATAAAGATGCCAAAGCTAGCAAAGAGAATTTCCCTCAACCAATTCAACCAGAAGGCGCAACAGAATTTTTGGGATGGTATGAAAAAAATCAATATGGAAGATATGTAAAAGCAAATCTTCGCAAACAAATTAAAAATAATGATACTCACTTATATGCTAAGTGGAAATATGGTTATTTAGAATTAAAATACGATTTGAACTTGCCAGCTACTGACAAAGTTGAAGGAACTGCTCCAACAGATTCAAACACTTATATCAGAGATGCCAAAGCACAAGCTCAGGATATAGGAAAAGTTAAAGTAAATGGCGGCAAAAAAGTTTTTGTAGGTTGGAGTGAAACAAAAGATGGTTCTAGCGGACTAATTCTACCAAGCGAAACTGTCCTAATGGATAAAAATAAAACTCTTTACGCTCAATGGAAAGAATTTCCAGATCTAGCAACTACAAAAGTAACTTATGATCCAAACGGTGGCACAGGTAAGCAATATACAGTTGAAAATATAATTGTAGAAGACTTCCATAAGGTCCTAGACAATGATAAAGACGAAAATCTTAAATACAGCCGTGAAGGATATGTCTTTAAGGGCTGGAGCAGAGATAAAGCTGCAACAAAAGCTGAATTCCAAGCAGGTGAAGAGGTCAATGTCAACCAATTAGAAGAAGATAAAAATAATTATATCTACGCAATCTGGGCTCCTATCATCAATTACACAACTGATGGTAATGGACAAGTTAAGGAAGGCGAAAACTTTGTAGATAATACAAAAGAAGGAGTTGAACTTAAAACAAATCCAAAGGGCACAGAAACAAAAGCAAATGAAGGATATAAATTTAGCCACTGGACAGCTGATAAAGAAATCACATTAAATGATGGAACAAAAATTCCTGCTGGAGGAAAAATTACTGAAGAACAATTAAAACAAGCAGTAATCACAGAACCACTTACATTTAAAGCTAATTTTGTAAAAGATGAATTTAAAGTAACACATGAGTTTAAAGTAGCAGATGATTCTCCAGTTAAAGAAATGCCAGCTGATGTTAAAACAGCCGTTGATGCCCAACTTCCAGAAGATAAAACAGCAGAAGATGGCAAAATAGTTACACCGGGAGAATTAAAAAATCCAAAAGACGTAGAAGATAAAACAAATGACGGTGTTTGGAAATTCGAAGGTTTCAAAGATCAAGATACAACTACAGACGAAGTAGATGCAAAAGTAAACGGAGCTGATGTAACATTCGAAGGAAAATGGAAATTCACACCAAACGAACACAAAGTAACATACGAATACGTAAGTGGAACAGAAGGTAAAGAATTACCAGAAGCATTAAAAAATAAAGCTCCAAAAGAAGCAACTGGAAAAGTAAAAGGTGATACAGTAACATCCCCAGTTCCAACAGGCGATGACGCTACATTTAGAGATGATGTAAACAAGGGAACTTGGACATTCAAATCATACGACAAAGATTCAGTAGAAATCACTAACAAAGACGAAAACGTAAAAGGAACATGGGAATTCACACCAGATCCAGAATACAATGTTAAACATAAATTTGTATCTGCAACAGAAGGCAAAGACCTTCCAAAAGCTGTTACAGATTTAACACCAAAAGATCAAACAGACAAAGAAGATGGAAGTGTTGTTAAACCAACAGCTCCAACACAAACAGAAGTAAAAGATACAGACAATGATGGAACATGGACATTCGAAGGCTACAAAGACCAAGATAAAGATACTACCGAAGTAGATGCAAAAGTAAATAGCGCAGATGTAACATTCGAAGGAAGCTGGAAATTCACACCAAACGAACACAACGTAACTTACGAATACGTAAGTGGAACAAAAGGCGTAGAATTACCAGAAGCATTAAAAGAAAAAGCACCAAAAGACGTAACAGGCAAAGTAAAAGGTGAAACAGTAACATCCCCAGTTCCAACAGGCGATGACGCTACATTTAGAGATGATGTAAACAAGGGAACATGGACATTCAAATCATACGATAAGAATGACGTAACAATCTCTAACAAAGACGAAACCGTCACAGGAACATGGGTATTCACACCGGATCCAGAGCCAGAAAAATACAACGTAACACACAAATTTGCAAGTAAAGATCCAAATAAAGAACTTCCACAAGCCGTAAAAGATTTAACACCAAAAGATAAACCAGATAACGAAGATGGAAGCACTGTAACTCCTACTGCCCCAACACAAAAAGAAGTAGCAGATACAGAAAACGATGGAAAATGGACATTCGAAGGCTATAAAGATCAAGATACAACTACAGACGAAGTAGATGCAAAAGTAAACGGAGCAGATGTAACATTCGAAGGCAAATGGAAATTCACACCAAACAAACACAACGTAACTTATGAATACGTAAGTGGAACAGAAGGTAAAGAATTACCAGAAGCATTAAAAGCAAAAGCTCCAGAAAAAGTAACAGGCAAAGTTAAAGGCGATAAAGTAACATCCCCAGTTCCAACAGGTGAAGATGCTACATTTAGAGATGATGTAAACAAAGGAACTTGGACATTCAAGTCATACGATAAGAATGACGTAACAATTTCTAACCAAGACGAAAAAGTCACAGGAACATGGGTATTCACACCGGATCCAGAGCCAGAAAAATACAACGTAACACACAAATTTGCAAGTAAAGATCCAAATAAAAAACTTCCACAAGAAGTACTTGATCTTCTACCAGAAAATCAAACTGGAAAAGTTAAAGGCGAAGTAGTAAAACCAACAGAGCCAGAAACAAAAGAAGTAAAAGTTGAAGATGGAACATGGAAATTTGTAAGTTATGACAAAGATCAAGAAACTGTCGATAACAAGGATGTAGAATTCACAGGAACATGGGAATTCACACCTAATCAAGATCCAGAACCAGAGAAACACAACGTAACCCACAAATTTGTAAGTAACGATCCAAACAAAGAACTTCCACAAGAAGTACTTGCTCTTCTACCAGAAAATCAAACTGGAAAAGTTAAAGGCGAAGTAGTAAAACCAACAGAGCCAGAAACAAAAGAAGTAAAAGTTGAAGATGGAACATGGAAATTTGTAAGTTATGACAAAGATCAAGAAACTGTCGATAACAAGGATGTAGAATTCACAGGAACATGGGAATTCACACCTAATCAAGATCCAGAACCAGAGAAACACAACGTAACCCACAAATTTGTAAGTAACGATCCAAACAAAGAACTTCCACAAGAAGTACTTGCTCTTCTACCAGAAAATCAAACTGGAAAAGTTAAAGGCGAAGTAGTAAAACCAACAGAGCCAGAAACAAAAGAAGTAAAAGTTGAAGATGGAACATGGAAATTTGTAAGTTATGACAAAGATCAAGAAACTGTCGATAACAAGGATGTAGAATTCACAGGAACATGGGAATTCACACCTAATCAAGATCCAGAACCAGAGAAACACAACGTAACCCACAAATTTGTAAGTAACGATCCAAACAAAGAACTTCCACAAGAAGTACTTGCTCTTCTACCAGAAAATCAAACTGGAAAAGTTAAAGGTGAAGTAGTAAAACCAACCGCACCACAAACAACAACAGTTAATGTAAAAGATGGTACTTGGACTTTTGTAAAATATGACAAAAATCAAGAAACTATCGATAACAAGGATGTTGAGTTTACAGGTACATGGGAATTCACACCAAAAACCACTCCTACTGATTACAATGTAAATCATAAATTTGTATCATCAACAGAAGGCAAAGAACTTCCAAAAGCTGTTACAGATTTAATACCAGACCAAAAAACTGGTAAGAAAGATGGAGAAACTGTAACTCCTACTGATCCAGCACAAAAAACAGTCGAAGATACAGAAAACGATGGAACATGGACATTCGAAGGTTATGATGAAAATAGTAAAACTATTGATAAATCTGATGTAACATTCGAAGGAAAATGGAAATTCACACCAAATGAACACAAAGTAACTTATGAATACGTAAGTGGAACAGATGGTAAAGAATTACCAGAAGCATTGAAAGCAAAAGCTCCAGAAGACGTAACAGGCAAAGTAAAAGGTGATAAAGTAACATCCCCAGTTCCAACAGGCGATGACGCTGAATTTAGAGATGAAGCAAACAAGGGAACTTGGACATTCAAATCATACGATAAGAATGAAGTAGAAATCACTAACAAAGACGAAAACGTAAAAGGAACATGGGTATTTACACCAGATGTTGAGGTAGTTACTGAATATGTCGATGAAGAAGGTAATACTATTGCTCCTAAGGAAAATGGAACAAAAGACAAAAAAGATATTGATGGATATGAATTTGTAGAAACAAAAACTGATGAACAAGGAAATACAAAACATATCTACAAGAAAGTCACACCACCTGCTGATGTAGTTACAGAATACGTTGACGAAGATGGTAATACTATTGCTCCTAAGGAAAATGGTAAACAAACTAAAAAAGACATTGATGGATATGAATTTGTAAAAACCGAAACTGATGATAAGGGTAATACAAAACACATCTACAAGAAGAAAACTACTACTCCTACACCAGCTGTAGTAACAGAGTACGTGGATGAAGATGGTAAGACTATTGCTCCTAAGGAAAATGGTAGACAACCTAAAAAAGATATCGAAGGATATGAATTTGTAAAAACCGAAAAAGATGAACAAGGAAATACAAAACATATCTATAAGAAGAAAACTACTCCTACTACAGAGGTAGTTACTGAATATGTCGATGAAGATGGTAATACTATTTCTCCTAAGGAAACTGGAACAAAAGACAAAAAAGATATTCCTGGATATGAATTTGTAGAAACAAAAACCGATGAACAAGGAAATACAAAGCATATCTACAAGAAGAAAACTACTTCTCCTACAAAGGGTGACAATCCTAAGACAGGTATATCAGGTTTAGATAATTTTGTTATCCTAGCCTTTATTGGTTCCGCTATAGGTTTATATAAGACTAGAAAATACAAAAGATATAATATGTATGAGAAGTAAAAGACAAAAAGCCTTCCTTAGGGATGGCTTTTTGTTATGTTTAAATAAGTAAAATAACTATTTACTAATCAATTATAGAACTTGAAAATAAAAATAAAATTATGAAAAAACTAAAAAGTGTAGAAGTGCTTAATTAAGAATGGATGCAAATGATAAACAACAAGTGGTCCAATAGTCGATTAATTCTAATCGAAAAATGGACCACTTACTTTAGTTTGTACTCCGTAAGTGAAATATAGGTGAGGCTAATAATCTTATTTTATCAATAAAAAGTTTTTAGAAGACTTTGATAAAAGCAAATATATCTTGAATTAAATAAGAAATTGAATACTTAGAAACTTTAACATTTGTAGATAACAAAGAAAATATTATCTTAATAGTGACACCTAAATATGGTAAAACTCATTATGCGACTGCCTTAGGTATTAAGGCATGTATTGCAGGAAAGAATATACTATTTATTTCAGTTTCTAACCTTGTAATAGAATTACGGTAGGCTATGAGTAAAAGTCACATTACTAACTACAAGAAAAAATTTGAAAAACACGACTTAGTACTCTTTAGGTTATGTTTCATTTGATAAGATAGGATGTTAGATTCTTTTTAACAACAGATTTAAATTTTGAAAGATGGGGGGAAGTTTTTAAAGATCCTATGCTAACTGGGACTATAGTAGATAGACTTGCTCATAGAGCACATATTATGGATATCAAGGGAAAAAAGTTATAGAATGGAAGATACAATGGAGTGGTCAAAGAATCTATTAGCTATATGTAAAACACATTTCCCTTAAGGGAAGGACAATGTGATTAATTTTTCGGTTGACATTTAAATAAAATTCGTCAAAATGACAAAGGGAGTCTAATTTTCAATAAAGAAGTCATATTATGATGCGGTTAAAGATGTACATTTCTGTTATTAAATTTAATTCCTGTACTGGGACGAGACTAAAAATTTGAAAACGTCCTATAATTAGGTGGATTTAGTGATACTCTAAAAAAATAGAATGCAGTATTTTGAATGGTTTGGGATATACTATACTTTTGGAAAAGAAGAATAGGAATAAATTTGCGGTAAAAATGTCAAACTAGGCTTGTTTCGAAAGTACCTTCATTGCGGCGTGCTTCACGTACGCCTCAATATTGGCTTTTCTAGATTTTGTAGCGCTAATTAACGCAAAAATAAAAATACGTTAAAGTTCAACGCAAAAGTGCAACGTAAAAAAATACGTTGCACTTTTGCGTTGTTTTTGTTACGATAAGATCATGGAGGTGAGAATATTATCATGAGAGAAACATATAATCTAGAATTTAAGTCAAAATTATCAGATAGTTTTTTAAAAACAGTTAGTGCATATGCTAATTATAATGATGGAATTATTCAATTTGGAGTAGATGATAGTGGTGAATCTTTGCATATTAACAATTTAAAAGAATTGGCATTAAGGCTAGAGAACAAAATAAATGATAGTATCAATCCGATACCGGAGTATAACATTGAAATAGATGAATATAATGAAATTGTTTTACTAAAAGTATATGAAGGGGAGTTAAAACCTTATTTTTACAAGGGCAAGGCCTATATGAGAAGAGACTCTTCAAGTTTACCTGTAGACGATAGAGAAGAATTAAAAAGACTTATACTAGAGGGAATGAACCAAAATTATGAAGATTTGCCATCTAATAATCAGAATTTATCTTTTAACATTTTAGAAAGTGAATTACAAGAAAAGATGAATATAGATAGCATAAGTCTGAACATCTTAAAAACATTGGGACTATATGATGATAAAAAAGGATATAATCTAGCGGCGAATATTATATCGGACGAAAATAATTATAAAATCTTTGATATTGTCAAGTTTGGAGCTAATATTAACGAGTTTAAAGAAAGAATCATAATTGAAAATACTTCTATACTTAGTGCCTATTATAAAACTATAGAAGTGTTTAATAGGTATTTTAAGTATGAAAAAATTGATGGATTTGTTAGAAAAACTATTGAGCTTATACCTGAAGATGCTTTCAGAGAGGCCATAGCAAATGCGCTTGTTCATAGAGATTGGAGTATCTCTGCACCGATTAAAGTTGAATTACATGATCAATATATCGACATTTCATCCCCAGGTGGCTTACCTAAGGGAATAAGTAATGAAGAATATGTTCGTGGTCAAATTTCTATTCTCAGAAATGAGAAGATAGGAAGTTTATTTAATAGACTAGGGTTAATAGAAAAATTTGGAACAGGGATAAGAAGGATAAAATACTTATATCAAGGAAGAGCTAAACAACCTCAGTTTCAAACTTATCCTAATTCAATAATGGTTAGGCTGCCTATTCTTATTGATAAAGTAGAAGGAATAAGTAAAAATGCGTCTATTATCCTACAAAAAATACCTAGAAATAAAGAGTTAAGTAGAATGGAAATTGAAAAAATAACAGGTTTTGATAAATATAAGACCCTTAGAGAACTGGAAGAATTAATGAGCGAGGGATTAGTTAAGAAAGTAGGACGAGGTAGGGGAACAAAATATATAAAGTTATAGATAAGCGAAAGCATTAGATATGACACTAATATGATGAGATATAAAACAAAAATACGTTAAATTGCAACGCAAAAGTGCAACGTAAAAAAATACGTTGCACTTTTGCGTTGTTTTTGTTACGAAAAGAAATTTCTTTTAATTAAGAGTTGGGAAGGGGAAGTGAGAAATGAGAGGTTAGAAGTGAGATGTTAGATGTTAGAAGTTATAGAAAATAAAGCAATAAGCTGTTACTTTTTGAGAATCTTCGACTCAAATTTTTTGAAAGAATTTTCCATTAAGAATGACATAGATGAGAGAGTGTAAAACTATTTAAAAATTGAAATATTTTTTTATAATTCTATTGATAATTGCATTTAACTATGGTATACTAATGATAGTCAAAGAAAGTCAAAGTCCAAGGAGGCATTATGGAATATAAAGATTATTATAAGATATTGGGAGTGGAAAAGTCTGCTTCTGATAGTGATATAAAACAAGCATATAGAAAACTTGCAAAGAAGTATCATCCTGATTTAAATCAAGGAGATGAGAAGGCATCTGAAAAGTTAAAGGAGATTAACGAAGCTTATGAGGTGCTAGGTGATAAGGAAAAGAGAAAAAAATATGATACTTTTGGCTCTGGTTATAACTTTACCGGTGGTCAAAACTTCGATCCATCTGCCTATGGATTTGATTTTTCAAATTTTGGCAATGGATCATACACCTACACAACTAGTGGTGGGGAAGGTTTCTCTGACTTTTTCAATATGATCTTTGGTGGTTTAGGTGGTGGAGCTAAGGGCTCTGGCAAGAACAAGAGGGATATTTTTTCTGGTTTCACCGGCCGCTCTAAAAAGAAAAGGGAAAGATATGACACTGAAATTTCCATTAGCTTAAAGGAAGCTTATGAAGGTGCAGAGAAGACTCTTGCGCTAAATGTAAATGGTGAAAATAAATCGCTAAATGTAAAGATTCCTAAGGGGATTCTTCCAGGCAAGAAGATTAGGACCAAGGGCGAAAAGATTGGTCTTGATGGTGACATCTACATCAAGGTAAATGTTATTGATTCTAAAAATATTCTTGATGGTCTCGATATAACTAAGAAGATTGAAGTGTATCCATGGGATGCATATTTTGGTCACAAGGTTGTTGTGGACACTTTAGAAAAGAAGATAAAAGTAAGTGTGCCTAAGGGCATTAAGTCCGGACAAAGAATAAAATTGTCTGGTAAAGGCTTTAGGGATATGAAGGGAAATAAAGGGAATTTATATTTGGAAGTTCAAATTGTAAACCCTGAAACCTTAAATGAAGAACAAGAAGAATTATATAGAAAATTAAAAGAAATGTAGTAAGGAGGGATAATATGGATTTAAACAAACTTACTAAAAAATCAATGGAAGCGGTGCAAGATGCTCAAAATATTGCGCTAAAGAATAAAAATCCTGAGATTTCTGATTTACATCTTCACTATGCACTGGTTGCAGATGTTGAAGGTATAGTTAATAAGACTTTGGAGAAGATGGGAGTTGATATGGAAAGCTACCTTAAGGACTTGAGTTATGAACTTGATAGACTTCCTAAGGTGGACAGTGCATCAAATATTTATCCGTCTCAATTGTTCCAAAGAATTATTTTGATTGCAGAAGATGAAGCAAAGAGGATGAAGGACAGTTTTATTTCTGTTGAACATATCTATCTTGCATTAATAAAAGAAAAGAATATGACTTTTCCTGAAATTTTGAAAAAATATAATATTACTGCCAAGGGTTTTGAAAAGGTTCTTGCGGAAATTAGAAAGGGTAACAGAGTTGAAACCGATGACCCTGAAAGCTCCATGAATGCTTTGGAAAAATATGGAAGGGATTTAACCGAAGAAGCTAGAAAGGGAAAGATTGACCCTGTAATTGGTAGAGACGAAGAGATAAGAAACTGCGTTCGAATTCTTTCCAGAAGAACCAAGAACAATCCAGTTTTAATTGGTGAACCTGGTGTTGGTAAGACAGCAATTGTTGAAGGGCTAGCTCAAAGAATTGTAAAGAATGACGTTCCTGAAACACTTAGGGATAAGACCATCTTTGCACTGGACTTGGCGTCATTAGTTGCTGGAGCAAAGTATAGAGGTCAATTTGAAGAAAGACTTAAATCTGTTTTGAAAGAGATTGAGGAGTCCGACGGTGAAATAATTTTATTCATTGACGAACTTCACACTCTAGTTGGAGCGGGAGCATCTGAAGGGGCAATGGATGCATCAAATATGTTAAAGCCGATGCTTGCAAGGGGAGAAATCCATACAATTGGTGCAACAACCCTTGATGAATATAGAAAATATATTGAAAAGGACGGCGCGCTAGAAAGAAGATTCCAAAAGGTACTTGTAACTGAACCTACTGTTGAAGATACAATTTCAATCTTGAGGGGAATTAAAGAGAAATACGAAATACATCATGGTATTAGGATTTCTGACAATGCAGTTATTGCATGTGCCACACTTTCCAATAGATATATAACCGATAGATTCTTACCTGACAAGGCAATCGACTTAATGGACGAAGCCTCTGCCATGGTTAGAACTGAAATCGACTCCATGCCATCATCTCTTGATGAAAAGAAGAGAAAGGTATTGCAACTTGAAATTGAAAGGGCTGCATTAAAGAGGGAAGACGATTCATTGAGCAAGAAGAGGCTTGAAGATTTGGAAAAAGAACTTCAAGATTTGAAGAATGAATATGACTTAGAGTATGAGGACTGGAGAAATAAAAAGTCTGAAATAGATGAAGTAAAGGAACTTAAGGCTGAAATTGACAGAGTTCGTATTCAAATGGAAGAAGCGGAAAGAAACTACGACTTTGAAAAGCTTTCAAAACTTAGATACTCCACACTGGCAGAACTTGAAACAAAACTTGCACAGGCAACTGAAAATGTAAAGAACAGCGACTCTTCACTAAAGGAAGAAGTAACTGAAGAAGAAATTGCAGAAGTCGTATCAAATTGGACCCATATTCCAGTAAATAAATTGGTTGAGTCTGAAAGAGATAGAATATTAAACATGGATGAAGTTCTTCACAAGAGAGTTATCGGCCAAGAGGAAGCTGTGGAAGCAGTAACTGAAGCCATAATCCGTTCAAGATCTGGCATAGGATCATTCGAAAAGCCAATTGGATCATTTATATTCCTAGGACCTACAGGAGTTGGTAAGACCGAACTTGCAAAGGCACTTACAGAAGCCATGTTCGATGATGAAAAGAACTTGATTAGAATAGATATGTCTGAGTATATGGAAAAACATTCCGTATCAAGACTTGTAGGTTCACCTCCAGGATACGTTGGCTATGAAGAAGGTGGACAATTAACAGAAGCGGTAAGAAGAAAACCATATTCAGTGGTGCTATTTGACGAAATTGAAAAGGCACATCCAGATGTGTTTAATATCTTACTTCAAGTGTTAGATGATGGTAGACTAACAGACAATCAAGGTAGAACAGTGGACTTTAAAAATACCATTATAATTATGACTTCAAATATTGGTTCAGAAAATCTTCTTGATGGTATTAATCAAGATGGAGAAATATCTGAAGATGCAAGGGAAGAAGTAATGGATAAAATGAAGTTTACATTCAGACCAGAGTTCTTAAACAGAGTGGACAATATCGTGTTGTTTAAACCACTAACAGAAAATGAAGTTTATGATATCTTAGATAAAGATATGAAGGAAATAGAGGACAGACTTTCAGAAAGACAAATCACTGTTGAACTTGACAAGGTTGCAAAGGAACTTATTCTTGCAAGGGCCTATGATGTTCACTATGGCGCAAGACCAATTAAGAGATTTTTACAAAAGTATGTGGAGACAGAACTTGGAAGAAAGCTTCTTAAAGGGGAAGTGTCCGATGAAGATAGAGTTGTAATAACAGTGAAAGATGGAGAACTTTCAATAGAAAAAGAATAGATAGAAACTGCTCTCGTGGGAGGGCAGTTTTTTTGCTTAGAAGTGAGATGTGAGAGATTTGTTTGACAATAGAGCTGTCACCTTTAGTGACACTTTCCTTACGGAAAGAGAGATTCTTCGATTCGAAAATTTTTTCAAAATTTTCTCCCTCAGAATGACATTCAGGATAGAGAATATCTATAGTAGAACGAAAACATGTCGTATTTGTCATCTTGAGCGAAAAAATTCCAGAGGAATTTTGGAGTCGAAAGATCTCAAAAAAACAAAAGCTTTTTTATTACTTCATTTCTAACATCTAACATCTAACCTCCTATTTCCATTCATGCTTTCACTCTTTAATTGACAACTTAACTAAATCATTATATAATCGTTGAAATTACTTTTATTTTTATATAAAATTGACTCAAGAGATTGTTATTTTAAATTTAAAGGGGAAAGTTATGAAAGTTGTAAAATTTGGTGGAAGTTCACTGGCTGATGCTATTCAGCTTAAAAAAGTTAGAGATATTATACTTGAAGATGATGCTAGAAAGTACATCGTCGTTTCTGCGCCTGGAAAGGGTGCAAAAAATAATCACAAGGTTACTGACCTTCTAGCAATGTGTCATGAATTAAGTGACCACGATTTAAATTTTAATGAAGTTTACAAGATCATCGAGAATGTTTATAAAAATATTGTTGATGATCTTGTTTTGCATATTGACATTGATAGTATTTTAGCAGAAGTTAAGGAAGAGATTGAAGGTGGCGCAAGCTATGACTATGTTATTAGCCGTGGGGAGTTTATTAGCGCACAAGTTCTTGCTTCCTACTTAGGATATGACTTTGTGGATGCAAAGGACTTAATTGTTTTTAATGATAGAGTGTTGGACCTTCACAAGTCCCAGGAGAAGATTAAAAATATTTTATCTAAACATGAAAGGGCCGTTGTACCAGGTTTTTATGGCGTTGATGAAGAGGGAAGGGTCAAAACTTTTACTCGTGGCGGCTCTGATGTTACGGGTTCTGTTATTGCATCTGCCCTTGATGCTAAGATGTATGAAAACTTCACTGACGTGTCAGGCTTTTTGGTGGTGGATCCAAAGATTGTAAAAAATCCACATCCCATGGGCACCATCACTTACAACGAGCTTCGCGAGCTTTCCTACATGGGTGCAAAGGTACTTCATGAAGAGGCGATTTTTCCTCTTAGAGATAAAAACATTCCAATTAACATAAAGAACACAAATGCGCCAGATGAAGATGGCACTTTAATTTTATCGAAATGTGACAAGAAGAATAAAAATATTTTAACTGGCATATCTGGCAAAAAAGGATTTACCGTTATAAATCTTGAAAAGGTAAATATGAACTCGGAGAAGGACTTTTTTAGAAAGCTTACTACGGTTTTTGAATCCAACGACATTTCCATTGAGCATATGCCTTCAAGTATTGACTCCGTTTCCGTTCTTGTGGCGGATTCTTACATTGCACCAAAGTTAAACAAGGTCATTGAAGAATTGAAAATCTATTTAAATGTGGACAGTATTTCTTGGGAGAGGGATATTTCCCTTATTGCCGTGGTTGGTCGTGGCATGATAAATGAAAAGGGAGTATCATCGAGAACCTTTACTGCCCTTGCAAAAGAAGGAGTAAATATAAAGATGATTAGCCAGGGCTCAAGTGAAATAAATATTATTATTGGCGTTGAAACAAAGGATTTTGAAAAGGCAATTCGTTCCATATACGAAGAATTTTACAAGGAGGACTAAGATGAAAGTTAATTTAGCGGTTGTAGGTGCTACTGGTCTTGTTGGTGGCATGATGTTACAGGTTTTAAGTGAAGAAAATTTTCCAGTAGATAAATTATATTTATTCGGTTCCAAAAATTCCCATGGTGAAAAGATAAATTACTGTGGGAAGGAGTACATTGTTGAAGAGTTGAAAGAGGACTCCTTTGATGGAAGGGGTATAAAGATTGCCCTATTTGCTGCAGGCGGGGCCGTAAGTGAAAAGTACGCGCCTATTGCGGCAAGGGCTGGAGTAACTGTAATTGACAATAGCTCTTGCTTTAGAATGGACAAGGACGTGCCACTGGTTGTTCCAGAAATAAATGCGGAGGACATTAAGAGCAATAAGGGCATTATTGCAAATCCAAATTGTTCCACAATACAATCGGTGTTGCCACTAAAACCAATTCACGATAAATATAAAATTAAAAGAGTTATCTATTCAACTTATCAATCAGTATCTGGATCTGGATTAAATGGAATTTCTGACTTGGAAAAGGGAACACAACTGGCTTACAAGTACCCAATTAATAACAACTGTATTCCACAAATAGATGTGTTTTTAGACAATGGCTATACAAAGGAAGAGATGAAGATGATTGATGAAACTAAAAAAATTCTTCATGACGACTCCATTCTTGTAACTGCCACAACTGTGCGTGTTCCAGTAAAATCTTCCCACTGCGTTTCCATTAATATTGAAACAGAAAAACCTTTTGAAGTGGAAGATGTAAAGAAAATTATTTCAGAGTATCCTGGAATGGTTCTTGAAGATGACCTTGCAGAAAAAAAATATCCAATGCCAATTACTTCGACTGGTAAAAATGAAGTCTTTGTCGGTAGAATTAGACGTGACTTTACAGTGGAAAATGGATTAAATTTATGGTGCTGTGCAGATAACATAAGGAAGGGAGCTGCAACTAACGCAGTGCAGATTGCTAAAAAAGTCTTGGAGGTTTAATTTGAAAATTGCAATAATGGGCTTTGGCACTGTGGGAACAGGTGTCGAAGAAATTTTATATAAAAAGAAGGAGTCCCTATTAAAAAATGGTTTTGATATAGAAATTGATAGGGTTTTAATAAAGAACAAAGATAAAAAGAGGTCGCCATTAAAAAGTGATTTAGTTTTTACTAATAATTTTGACGAAATTTTAAATTCAGAGGTGGATACGGTAATTGATGTTACTTCAAGCCTTGAAGAAACTTTTGAAAGAATTGTTTTATTAATGAAGGCGGGAAAGAACATTGTAACTGCAAACAAGGCGGTGGTTTCAAAATATTTTGAAGAATTAAATGCCTTGGCAAAAGAAAATAAAGTTTATTTTTCCTACGAAGCTTCCGTGGCAGGGGCAATTCCAATAATCCATCCAATAATGGAAGAGACTTTCTTCAGCGATATGGACAAGATTTACGGAATTTTAAATGGAACTTCCAACTATATTTTATCCAAGATGGAAGTGGAAGGTTCGTCCTATGAGGATGTACTGAAAGAAGCTCAAGACCTTGGTTATGCGGAAGCAGATCCTACGGCGGATGTTGGTGGCTTTGACGCCATGAGAAAGATTAGAATTTTATCTTCCCTTATATATAATGCAAAGATTGATGAAGGGGACATCTTCACTTTTGGGATTTCAAATATAAAAAAATCCGACTTTGACTATGCAAAAGGGCTTTGTTATTCCATAAGGCTTATTGCAAAGTCGAAACTGTCTCAGGGAAAGATAAATATTTCAGTTATTCCAACTTTTTTAAAGGACAACTTCTTTGCGAAGACCTTTGAAGGCACAAACGCAGTAAAGGTATGGGGAGAAAACTTTTCTTGTTATGAATTAAAGGGGCCTGGTGCAGGGAAACTTGAAACGGCAGATGCAATTATGCGAGACCTTTTAAGAATTCTTTCCCGTAGAGAAATAAACACTTTTTATGATTCGTCAAATTCATATGAAGTGGAAA
Organism: Mediannikoviicoccus vaginalis; assembly: GCF_928097925.1. Taxonomy (GTDB): domain Bacteria; phylum Bacillota; class Clostridia; order Tissierellales; family Peptoniphilaceae; genus Mediannikoviicoccus; species Mediannikoviicoccus vaginalis. Next base: position 894,348 of record NZ_CAKMRI010000001.1, on the reverse strand, counting down.
ATAATTTAAAGATCAAGTACTATGTGAGAACTTCAGTGGTTACGCCTGGATTAAAAGAAATAATTGAAGAAGAAAAAGTTTTAGGACAGGACCACCATATTATTACAAGGGAAATTCCCCTTGATGAATTAAAAAAATTGCTTGAAGAAGAAATGTTTATTGCAGAAATAGAGGGAACAATATGAAATTTTTATCAACAAGAAATTCAGAATTAAAAATTTCTAGTAGAGAAGCAATTATAAATGGAATAGCTGAAGATGGAGGACTCTATGTGCCTGAAAGCTTTCCTGAGTTTAATATAATGGATCATCTGGACCTATCTTATACGGAGTTGGCCCATAAAATTTTGTCCCTTTATCTAACGGACTTTGATAGCCATGACCTTCTGGAGATTATAGAGAAATCATACGAAAGTTTTGAAGATGGAATTGCAAAAGTTTCCTATGTAAAAGATTTTTATTTGGAACTCTATCATGGTAGGACTTCTGCATTTAAGGATTTTGCCCTATGTTTGTTGCCAAATCTTTTGTCATATGCAAAAAAATCCCTTGGTATTAATGAAAAGACTTTAATTTTAACGGCCACTTCTGGGGATACTGGCAAGGCCGCCCTGGAAGGCTTTTATAATACTGAAGACATCGACATCTTGGTGCTATATCCAACGGAAGGCGTAAGTTCCATTCAAAAGGCGCAGATGGACACAACTTCGTCACTAAATTCAAAAGTTATTTCCATTAATGGCGATTTTGATGATGCTCAAAATGCAGTAAAGAAAATTTTTAATGATGAAGATGTAAAAGCTAAATTGAAAAGAAAAAACATCTGTCTTTCCTCTGCAAACTCCATTAATATTGGCAGGTTAATTCCACAAATAGTTTATTATTTTTATTCCTATGCCGACTTGGTGAATAATAAAAAAATATCTGCGGGGGAAAAAATTTCCTTCTGTGTACCAACGGGAAACTTTGGCGACATTTTGGCGGGGTATTATGCAAAGGAAATGGGACTTCCAGTGGATAAACTAATAATAGCATCAAACGAAAACAATGTACTGACAGACTTTTTTGAAACTGGAACCTATGATGCAAATAGAAAACTTGTAAAGACAATCTCTCCATCCATGGATATATTGGTGTCATCAAACCTAGAGAGACTTCTTTATCACAAGTCTTGTGACAAAGTGGTGAGGGAGAAGATGGAAGACTTAAAAAATGAAGGTGTTTTTGAATTTGATTGCGACTTCGATGAATTTTTATGTGGATATACAACTGAAGAAGACACAAAAAAGACTATTGCAAAAGTTTATAAAGAAGAAGGCTATTTAATGGACCCACACACTGGCGTTGCAAAAAATATTGTAGACAAGCTCGGCCTTAAAAACACAGTGATTTTATCCACAGCAAGTCCATATAAGTTTTCATCTTCAGTTCTTGAAGCCCTTGGGATCGAGCTTTCAAATGACGAATTTGAAAATATAAATTTGCTTAATAGAGTAACGGGAGTTAAAATTCCAAAGGAAATTAAAAAGTTAAGGGACAAAAAGATTATTCATAATACAAAGATTTCAAAAGATGAAATTGAAAGAGAAGTTATGGAATTTGCCAACAGAGGCAAAAGAATTTCCGTTCCAGCAACTTCCGCGAACCTGGGACCTGGGTTCGATGCACTGGGCCTTGGAGTAAATCTATACAATACTTGTGAGTTTAATTTTACAGATGACAAAAACAAGTTTGAAAAAAATGTAAAAGAGAATTTAATCTATAGTTCCTACAAATATGCCTTCGATTTTTATAACGAAGAAGTTATTCCGATAGACATCGACCTTTGTACAAATATTCCGCTGTCAAGGGGACTGGGTTCTTCTGCAGCTTGCATTGTAATGGGAGTGTTTATGGCATTTTCCGTAATGAAAAGAGATTTTGATAAAAAGGAAATTTTAAAAATCGCAACAAAAATTGAGGGACATCCCGACAATGTGTCGCCGGCAATTTACGGTGGAGCAAATGTGTCAATCTTAAAGGACGATGTTTTTGTAGAGAGGTTTGAAGTTTCAAACAAGTTTAAATTCATGGCAATTATTCCAGACTTTGAACTTTCAACCAGGGATGCAAGAGAGACCCTTCCTAAAGAATACAGTAAGGAAGACGCAGTGTTTAACATCTCAAGGGTTTCCATGTTGATTTTATCTTTAATGTCTGGGAATGAAGATAATTTAAAAGCTTCCCTTGAAGATAAAATTCATCAGCCCTACAGATATAAACTTATTCCTGAAATAGAAAAGATTGAAAAAATTATTAAAGAGTCCGACGCCATTGGTCACTACCTAAGTGGCGCTGGTTCAACAATAATGTTGATTTTAAATTCAGATGATGAAACAACTGAAAGTGAAATTAGAAAAAAATTAGAATGCCTATCAAATTCATATAGGGTTATGACACTGGAAATTGACAAAAAGGGAGCCTTTTTAATTTAAAATAAGGGATGCTATTGTTCAGCATCCCGATTTTTTTATTTTTTATTTAGGCTCAAGCATATGCTTAGGGTCTAGTATGTCGTCAATCTTTTCTTCGTCAAAAATCTCTTGTTCAAGAAGAAGTGATTTTACTGTTTTATTTGTCTTAAGGGCTTCCTTGGCAATCTTTGCAGACTTTTCATATCCGATATATGGATTTGCCGCAGTGATAAGTCCAATTGAATTGTCCACATGTCTTCTACAATTTTCTTCATTGGCCTTTAAATCCTTTATGGCATTTATTCTAAAAGTGTTTATTCCATTTGTTAGTGTTTGAATTGACTCAAATAGATTGTAAAAGATTATTGGTTCAAATGCATTTAGTTCTAACTGTCCACCTTCACATGCCATTGCTATGGTGGTGTCATTTCCAATTACATTGAAGGAAATTTGATTTACAACTTCAGGGATAACTGGATTTACCTTGCCTGGCATTATGGAAGATCCATTTTGCTTTGCGGGTAGGAACACTTCGCTAAGTCCTGCCCTTGGTCCAGAGTTCATAAGTCTTAAGTCGTTTGACATCTTGGACAAACTTATGGCCAAGGTTTTTAAATTGCCAGACACAAAGCCATAGCAGTCTAGGTTTTGAGTTCCATCAACAAGGTCTTCACATGGTTTTAAATTTAAATCACAAACCCTATCAAGCTCTATTACAATTTCATCTAAGAAATCTTTTGATGCATTTATTCCAGTACCGATGGCAGTGGCGCCCATGTTTACATATTCCAGTTCCTCAATGGACATCTTGGTTCTTCTAATGTCCCTCTTTATGGCAGCGGCATAGGCTTGAAACTCCTTGCCCAGTGTTGTTGGCACTGCGTCTTCAAGTTGAGTTCGACCCATTTTGATTACATCTTTAAATTCAATTGCCTTAACCATTAAATCTTTATAAAGCTCTTCAAGTTCAGCTAGCAGTTTGTAAAGGAGCTTGATTGCAGTTATCTTTCCAGAAGTAGGGAACACGTCATTTGTAGATTGACTTAAGTTCACGTGGTCATTAGGGTGAACAAGATTATAATTTCCCTTGATGCTGTCAAGTTTTTCAAGGGCTATGTTTGCAATAACTTCATTTGCATTCATGTTTGCAGAAGTTCCGGCACCACCTTGAATAGGATCTACAATAAATTCATCTCTGTACTTGCCTTCGATGATGTCGTTACAAGCTTCGATGATAGCGTTACCAATCTTCTCGTCCAAAGCTTTTGTCTTTATATTTGTAATGGCGCAGGCCTTTTTAACATCTGCCAAAGATTCGATTAGAAGTGGATGCATCTTTGAGTTTGTTATGTGAAAATTATTTTTTGCCCTTAAAGTTTGCACACCATAATAGGCCTCTTTAGGTATTTGAAGTTCTCCTATGGAATCTGATTCAACTCTAAAATCTTTCATTTTTTGCTCCTTTCAAAAATTATCATTTCTATCCTCTTGATTATATTATATGATTAGATTAGTATAGAATAAAATACAAATAACGATATGGAAGTATAGGTAGGTACTTATAATGTTTAATGCAAATGAATATGTTTATGAAGTATATAAGGAAAGAAGCTTTTCAAAAGCGGCAAAAAATCTTTTTATTTCCCAGCCATCCCTAAGTGGAACTATAAAAAGGGTGGAGGAAGAGATTGGCTATGAAATTTTCGACAGATCCACAAAGCCAATTGGAGTAACGGACATTGGAGAGAAATACATTAAGACAATTGAAAAGATTTTGAAACTGGAAAGGCATTTTATTCAATATGTAAATGACGTGGACGATTTAAAGGCGGGAAATGTTTCTGTTGGTGGTACCCAACAATACACTTCCTATATGCTGCCGGCAATTGTATCAAAGTTTATTGAGAAGTATCCACATATAAATGTGGACATAGTAGAGGCAAAGACCTCGTCACTAATAAGGTACTTGAATGAAGGCATAATCGACATTGCCATAGATAACTACTCCTATGATGAAGAGGACTATTCGAGACAGTTTCAAACGAAGGACACTATGATACTGACGGTGCCAAAGAGTTTTTCATCAAATGAAAACTTAAAGAACTATGCCCTAAGCTTTGAAGAGATAAAGTCGGGAGAATTTAAAAACGATGACATTCCATTTGTTAAACTGTCAGAGTTTAAAGATGAAAATTTTATATTACTTAAAGAGGGTAACGACACTAGAACAAGGGCACATAAGAAATTTGTAAATGAAAATATATCTCCAAAGGTGTTACTGGAAGTTGAACAGCAGATTACATCCTACAACCTTACGGCATATGGCCTGGGGATTTCGTTTATCTCCGACTATTTAATTAGAAATGTGGGGGACAATGACTCCCTTTGCTACTACAAGCTGGAGAATTATGAAAATGACAGGGACATCTGTTTTTATTATTTGAAGAACAAGTATATAACCAAGGCCCAAAGTGAATTTTTAAAGATGGCGAAGGAGACACTATGAAGGAAAAAACTTTAAATTACGATGTGTTAACCTATGAAGATGGAAATGTGTTTGAAAGCGTTGAAGATGTGGTGGAGGAAAAGAGATACCAAGTCATTGTAAATGAAAAAATTTTATATAACTTAACCTGTTCTCCTTTCAATGTGCTAGAACTTTTAGTTGGAAATATGTGGATGAGAAATTTAATCGACAATAAGGAGGACATAAAGTCAATCGACATTGGAGAAGAAATTATTAAAGTTTTTCTTAATATTGAAACGAAAAATAAAAACAGGGACTACAAATTTGTTAAGTCACCATTGACCTTACCAAAAGAAAAGGTGCCCAAGCTTATGAAGAAGCTTCAAGAAAGGGCAAATCTTTTTTCAAGAACCGGTGGAGTTCATAACGCCGGGATTTGCGATGGGGAAGAGATAATTTTATTTATGGAGGATATTGGAAGGCATAACACCGTGGACAAGCTAATGGGCTACTGCGTTTTAAAAGAAATTGATATTAGCGATAAGATTATTGTTTTTTCCGGAAGAATTCCCTTTGAGATAATCAATAAGCTGTCCATGATGGGGGTACCAATCTTTATTTCGAAGTCTGCCCCTACAAGCCTTGGTGTGGACATGGCAAAGAAGTACAACATCACCATATGTGGTTTCACCAGGGGAGAGAGGTATCATATATATTCCTGTCCCGAAAGACTTGTTTAAAATGGGTATAAGTATTATATTAATTTTTATTTAGAAAAAAGGTGGTTATTTGAAAAAATTACTAAAGTATTTGAGTCCTAAGGACTGGACTTTTATTATAATAAACATCCTCCTAATTTTTGTGAGGGTGTTTTTAGAACTTAAAATTCCAGACTACATGGAGGACATTACAGAGACATTACAAAATCAGGGGCAGTTCGCTTCAATCATCGCCGGTGGAAAGAAGATGTTACTTTCAGCACTGATTGTATTAATCCTTGCATTTATCTGTGGATTCTTGGTGTCTAGAGTTGGTGCAGGGTTTTCAAAGAAGCTAAGGGCGGCGGTGTTTGAAAAGGTAAATAGCCTTTCTGAAAGGGAAGTAAATTATTTTTCCACAGATAGCTTAATAACAAGATCAACAAATGACATCATCCAAGTGCAAAATCTTCTTATAATGGGAACGCAACTTGCGGTGAGGGCTCCGGTTATGGCTGCCATGGCCATATGGAAGATAATGGGAAGAAACGGACTTTGGACTTCGTTAACATTTTTATCCGTTGTCATAATTGTCTGTGTTGTATTTATAATTTCAAAACTTTCCATACCGAAGTTTAAAAAGGTGCAAAAGTTAATTGATGGAATAAATAGGGTTACTAGAGAGGGCCTTGAAGGTATTAGAGAAGTAAGAGCCTTTAATGGACAAAGTTTTCAAGAAGAAAAATTCTTTAAAGCAAATAACGAGCTAATGGAAAATCAAATGTATACAGGCCGTGCCATGGCAGTTTTAAATCCAATAATGAGATCCATGGTAAGCATATTGAGTTTGACCATCTATTGGACCGGCGCCTATATATTGGTTAAGACTGCAACGCCTGAAAAGCTAGGCGTGTTTAGCGACATGGTGGTGTTTAGTTCCTATGCGGTTCAAGTTATAGTTTCATTTATGATGCTTTCATTTATATTTGTTATGCTACCAAGGGTTATGGTTTCCGTAAACAGAGTTAAGGAGCTGTTGGAGAAGGAAACTTCCATTGAAGAAGGGGATTTGGAAAATTCAAATACTGACATTGGACTGGTTGAATTTGAAGATGTATCTTTTTCATACTACGACAGCAGAGAGAATGTACTTGAAAATATTTCCTTTACACTAAACCCTGGAGAGACCATGGGGATAATTGGACCCACAGGGTCGGGAAAGACTACCATAGCGTCACTACTCCTTAGACTATATGACCCGAGCCGTGGAGTTATAAAGGTAAATGGAGTTGATATAAAAAATTACAAGCTCAAAAGCCTCTATGAAAACATCTCCTATGTGCCGCAAAAGGCACTGCTTCTTTCGGGAACGGTTAAATCCAATTTGAGTTTTGGTGACGAAGAAGATTCTTCCGTAGAAGAGATGTTAAGGGCGTTGGAAGTTTCGCAGGCGCTTGACTTTATAGATAAAAGCCCCGAAGGCTTGACCCACAAAGTTTCACAGAGGGGAAGTAACTTCTCTGGAGGACAAAAGCAAAGACTTTCCATTGCTAGAGGTCTTGTAAAGAACGCTCCTATAATGATATTTGACGATTCATTTTCCGCCCTTGATTTAAAAACCGACAAGGCATTAAGATCTGCACTACAAAAATATTCAAAGGACAGCACCAAGATTATAGTTAGTCAAAGAATTAGTTCCATTATGAATGCGGACAAGATAATGGTGCTTGAAGAAGGAAAGATAGTTGGTTTTGGAAAGCATGAAGAGCTTATGAAGTCATGCGAACTTTATCAAGAGATTGCAAGTACACAACTTTCCATAAAAGAGGAAGTGGGTGATAATAATGGAAAATAAAATGGACAAGAAAAAGAAGAACAAACCTAAAAACTTTTTAAAAGCGTGGAAGAAACTACTAGGTGAATTCAATGACTATAAATTTCCAACGATTATTGCACTAGTACTTTCCTTTATGGCAAATATTTTCTTCTTGATGACTCCAAAAAAACTTGGTGACATGGCGAATGAAGTAAAGAAGGGCATTGAAGGAAGTATTAATTTCCAAAATATAAAGAGCATTGCCATGGTTGCTGTGGTACTAATGGTGCTTGGTGCTATTATGCTCTACGGCCAGGAATTTATTATAGTTACCGTGGTGCAAAAGGTATCAAGAAAACTTCGTAACAAGATTGCAAGAAAGATAAATAAAATTCCGCTTGAGTATTTCGACAACAATAGCACCGGAGACATTTTAAGTAGAGTTACAAATGACGTGGACATGATATCCCAAAGTCTTTACATGGGCATGAGTTCCTTTGTGGGATCCATTACTTCGTTAGTTGGTTCACTGTATATGATGCTTACGACAAATCTACTTTTGACGGCGGCATCAGTGGGATCAACCCTAATAGGTTTTGCACTTATGTTTGTGATTATGGGCCTTTCACAAAAATATTTTTTTGAAAAGCAACAGACCCTTGGAGAATTAAATGGATATATTGAAGAGGTATTTGAAGGCCATACTATTGTCAAGACCTACAATGCAAAGACGGAAGTCACTGAAGAGTTTAATGAGATAAACGAAAGGCTTTACGATTCAGTTTGGAAGGCGGAGTTCTTGTCAAGATTTATGTATCCAGTGATGAACTTCATCGGAAACTTCGGCTACGTTGCCATCGCCATAATAGGTGCATACCTTGTAATGGATGGAAGGATTACATTTGGAATAATCGTTTCATTTATGATGTATATTAGAATGTTCACACATCCACTTACAAATATTGCAGAGATTGCCACCACCATGCAAAGTGCAGCGGCGGCAGGTGAAAGGGTGTATGAATTCTTAGAAGAAAGAGAACTTGAAGACGAAAGCCATAAGGAGTTATATTTGAATCCAGATGAAGTTAGGGGCGATGTACTATTTGAACATGTGTCCTTTGGTTATGTTCCAGAAAAAATAATCATAAAAGATTTTTCCGTCGACGTGAAGGGCGGACAAAAGGTTGCCATAGTTGGACCAACTGGAGCAGGAAAGACCACCCTGGTAAATCTACTCATGAAGTTTTACAAAATCGATGGTGGAAGGGTTTTAATTGACGGAGTGGACACGGTGGACATCACTAGAGAAAATATTGCAGAACTCTTCTGCATGGTACTTCAAGACACTTGGATATTTGAAGGCACAGTGTATGAAAACATCGCTTATAACTCTGGCAGTTCAAAGGAAGAGGTGGTAAAGATTGCAAAGAGCATTGGGCTACATCACTTTATAGAAGCTCTATCAGATGGATATGACACAGTATTAAATTCAAATGTATCCATATCTCAAGGGCAAAGGCAGCTTATAACAATAGCAAGGGCCATGGCAAAGGATGCGCCAATGCTTATACTTGACGAAGCCACAAGTAATGTGGACACGAGAACGGAAATTGTAATTCAAAGGGCCATGGATAAGTTAATGAAGGGACGAACTTCATTTGTTATTGCCCATAGAATTTCTACAATAATAAATTCAGATATAATCCTCGTGCTTGACAAAGGTGACATTATCGAAAGTGGAAACCACGAAGAGCTAATGGCTAAAAGAGGATTCTATTACAATTTATACAATAGTCAATTTGAGGACAGTTTATAATTAAAAGACCTTGGTTAAGTCCAGGGTCTTTTTTGGGTATAAACATAGAAGGAGGTGCATTATGAAAATAAGTTTCTTAGGTGCAGCAAGAGAAGTTACGGGATCAAATTACTTAGTTGAGACGAAAAATGAAAAATTTTTAATTGACTGTGGAATGTTCCAAGGAAGAAAAGAACTTGAAGAGTTAAATAAGGAAGATTTTAAATTCAATCCAAGTGAAATAGACTTTGTAATATTAAGCCACGCCCATATTGACCACAGTGGTAGATTGCCATTACTTTATAAAAGGGGATATAAAAATCCAATCTATGCAACAAAGCCAACTGTAGACCTTTGCGAAATCATGTTACAGGATAGCGCAAAGATTCAAGAGTCGGATGTGGAATGGGAAAATAGAAAGAGAACAAGGGCGGGCAAGCCTCTAGTAGAACCTCTTTACAATATAAATGACGCAGAAAATGTTATGAGATATTTTCAAGGTTGCTACTATGACGACATAATGAAAATAAATGACAATGTATCCGTAAGGTTTAGAGACGCAGGGCACATTCTAGGTTCAGCCTGTCTTGAAATCTGGGTTAAAGAGGATGAAGAGACTACCAAGATTGTATTCTCTGGAGACCTGGGAATGCCTGACAAACCAATACTTAAAGATCCGGAATTCATTAACTCTGCAGATTATGTAATCGTAGAGTCCACCTATGGAAACAGATTGCATCCCAAATATGAATACTCAGTTCAAAAATTAACTGAAATTATTGACAAGGTTACAAATAGGGGAGGCACGGTAATCATACCTTCCTTTGCAGTGGGTAGAACACAAGAGATTATTTATGATTTGAACAGCCACTACGACAGCGCTGAAAATATAGAATACCATAACAGAGTTCCAATTTATATCGACTCTCCACTGGCAGTTCGTGCAACTGAAGCCTTTATGAAAAATTCCTACTTCTTTGACGACATGGCAAGGGATTTGATTAAGAGTGGAGACAATATTTTTGAGTTTGAAAACTTAAAATATGTTTCAAATGTGGAAGAGTCCATTACATTAAACAAAGTGAAGTTTCCAAGGGTAATAATTTCATCCTCTGGAATGGCAACGGCAGGTAGAGTAAGACATCACTTGAAGCACAATCTATGGGACGAAAAAAATGCAGTTGTATTTGTAGGTTACCAATCAGAAGGCTCCCTTGGAAGAATAATTCTCGATGGAGTTAAGAATGTAAAGATACTTGGAGAAGATATAAAAGTAAATGCAGAAGTGTATGACCTAGACGGATTCTCCGGCCACGCAGATAAAAATATGTTATATGAGTGGATGAAACACTTTGAAGGCAAACCAAAGGTGTTTATAGTCCATGGTGAAGAGGAAGCTCAAAAGGAATTTAAAAACACATTGGAAGAGGGCCTTGGTCTTGACTGTACAATACCAAGACTAAACGAAGAGTTTGTTCTTGAACCGGGCAAGGAGAGCATAAACACTGCATATGAAAATGTTAAAAACTCCTTTGAAATTGAATCGGAAGTAGATGACTTAATTAAAAATTTGGACAATATAAAGAGCAAAGACTTCTTAAATGATTTGAAGAATATGTCGGGAGATGACTACTCCGATGTGAGAAGAAAAATATACAATATTAAAAATGAAATCATGAATATTTACAACGACTTCTCAGAAGAGAAGGAACAGGAAAAATTAAAAAAATAAATTTTAGGGCTTAAGTTTTACTTGGCCCTTTAATTTTAACAAAATTTAACTTTGTTATTATGGATTTAATACTTTAATTCGTGAATTAAGGGTATAATAATATAAAGTGTATTAAATAGGTGATTCATATGAAATTTTTTTATCAGGACAATTTAGAAAAAGACGCATACCTTTATAATGAAGGTAAAAATTACAAGGCTTATGATTTTTTAGGCTCCCACAAAATAAATATAGATGGAAAAGAATATGTTCGATTTGTTGTTTGGGCTCCTAGGGCGAAGTTCGTCAACCTATGTGGAGACTTTAACTACTGGGACGAACTCAATCTTCCATTAGAGAGGATTGGTCAAACGGGACTTTGGACCATTACTGTGGAAGGGATAAATATTTATGACAGCTACAAGTATAGAATAGTCGGTCCAAATGACCAAGTGAAATTAAAATCAGATCCATTTGCATTCCACGCAGAAAACAGACCTAATACTGCATCAAAGTTCTATGACCTTGAAGGCTATAAATGGAATGACAAGAGATGGATGAATAAGAGGGTTAATAAAAACGGAATCGACTCACCCATATCCATATATGAACTGAACCTTGGTTCCTGGAAGAAAAAGGACAATGGCGACTTCTATTCATATAGAGAGATGGCAGATGAACTGGTGGACTATGTAAAGGAAATGGGCTTTACACATGTGGAGCTTATGCCCGTAATGGAACATCCATATGATGGCTCTTGGGGATACCAAATTTCTGGATACTTCGCACCAACATCACGATTTGGAACGCCACATGACTTTATGTACATGGTGGACAAATTTCATCAAAAAAATATTGGCGTTATACTGGACTGGGTTCCAGGGCATTTCTGTCCCGACGAGTTTGCACTAAGGGAGTTTGACGGAACACCAACCTATGAATCGGAACACTCTTCCCTTTCACAAAACGAACACTGGGGCACTGTGAACTTCGACTTAGGTAGAAACGAAGTTAAAAACTTTTTAATTTCTTCCGCGCTATATTGGATGGACTACTACCACATAGATGGCATAAGAGTGGACGCGGTGGCATATATCATTCACTATAGAATAGACCATGAGGTGGGAAATCCAAATAGCAACAATGTGGACTGGAATGGAGTAAACTTCTTAAAGGAATTAAACGAAACAATTAGAAAGTTTTATCCAGAAGTAATCATGGTTGCAGAGGACTCGTCGCCATGGCCAAATGTAACAAAGAGCGTTTCTGACGGCGGACTTGGATTTGAATTCAAGTGGAACATGGGCTGGATGAATGACACATTAAAATATGTAGAAATGGATCCGCTATTTAGAAAGGACCACCACGATCTAATTACATTTAGTTTGGTGTATGCCTTTAATGAAAATTTTATACTTCCATTTAGCCACGATGAAGTTGTTCACATGAAGGGCTCAATGATAAATAAGATGCCTGGAAATTATGACGATAAATTTTCTGCACTAAAACTACTTATGATGTTTATGTTTGGACATCCTGGCAAGAAATTAAACTTCATGGGAAATGAAATTGCCCAATTTGATGAATGGAATGAATGGGGAAGCTTAACATGGTCCGTTTTAGACTACGACTCCCACAGAAAATATCAAAAGTTTTTCAAAGAATTAAATGAAGTTTATAGAAAAGAAAAAGCCCTTTGGGAAGTGGACGACTCCTATGACGGCTTTGAGTGGATTGAAGTTAATAATAGGGACGAATCCGTATTCATATTTGAAAGAATTGCAAAGGACGGAGAGAAGATAATCTGTGCATTTAACTTCACAGGAGTTAAGAGAGAAAATTATCCAATTGGAGTGAATGAAGAGGGAAGTTACAAAGTAATCTTTAACAGTGCCATGGAAAAATATGGTGGTCATTTAAGTAGAAATAAGAGTATAAAGACGAATAAGGAAGATTTTCAAGGAAGAGAAAACTCTTTTAGAATAGACTTAGAACCGTTATCTGCGGTGTTTATAAAGAAAAAATAGGAGGGAGATATGAGGGCGAAGAAAAGAGTTGTGGCCATGCTCCTGGCAGGGGGACAGGGCTCAAGACTAAAAGACTTAACAAAAAATATTGCCAAGCCTGCCGTACCTTTTGGAGGAAAATATAGAATTATTGACTTTGCTTTGAGCAATGCAACCAATTCGGACATAAGAGATATAGGTGTATTAACTCAGTACAAGCCCTTTTCACTAAACGCCCACTTGGGAAATGGTGCTCCATGGGACTTAGACAGAAACAATGGTGGACTTAGAATACTTCAACCCTTCTACACAGAAGAAGGTGGTAAGTGGTACGAGGGAACTGCCAATGCCATTTATGAAAACATAAATTATTTGGAACATCTATCTCCAGAATATGTATTAATACTTTCTGCAGATCACATTTATAAGATGGATTACAACGAACTTTTAAAATGCCACAGAGAAAATGGTGCTGCACTTACAGTTGCAGTTCGTGAAGTGCCTTGGGATGAGGCGCCACGCTTTGGGATTTTAAATACGGATGACGAAGGACGAATTGTAGAGTTCGAAGAAAAGCCGGAACATCCAAAGAGCAATTTGGCATCCATGGGGATATACATGTTTGACTGGCCAATCTTAAAACACTATTTGGAAAAGGACAATAAAGATCCAAACACCTCCCATGACTTTGGAAAAAATATTATTCCAAGCATTATTGGTGACGACAAACCGGTTTATGCATATAAATTTGATGGATATTGGAAGGACGTTGGAACAGTAAGGTCATTTTGGGAAGCAAATCTAGATCTACTTGAAGATGACGAAAAATTGAATCTATACGACAATAGCTTTAGAATCTTTACAAAGTCAAAGGACCTTCCACCACATTATGTTTCATCTACGGGCAAGGTGAAGAAGTCCCTTGTTAACGAAGCCTGTGTGATTTCAGGAAAGGTTTCAAACTCAGTTCTATTTTCAAAGGTGACTGTGGAAGAGGGGGCCGTAGTTGAAAACTGTGTAGTATTATCAAACGTAAAAATAAAGAAGGACGCAAAGGTATATAACTCTGTTATTACAGAGGATCTTGTTATTGAAGAGGGGGAAGAAATTGGAAGCCCTGAAGATGGCAAGGTGTATCTAGTGTCTGGCGATGGAATTGCTGAAGAATAGGAGGGGCATATGCAAGACTGTATTGGTATAATAATTGGAGGAAAATCCACAGACAAATTTAGTTCTCTTTGCAAGACAAGACCTGCCTATATGCTTCCATTTGCAGGCAGATATAGATTGATTGACTTTACCCTTTCGAACCTCGCAAACAACGACTTGTCCAATGTGATTTTATATGGCGGTGGAAATTTGAGATCCACCTTGGACCATATTGGAAATGGAAAGTCTTGGGAACTAAATAGAAGGAGAAATGGTTTAATAATATTTCCAGAGATAAAGAGTTCAGTGGCAAATGGAAACACTGAGATGGGAATGTTTTTTGAAACGCTAAAGTACTTTGAAGACTCTAGGGAAGAGTATCTTTACTTTGTAGACCCAATGGCAATTGACAAGGAGGACTTAACAAAGGCCTATGACAGAATGAGGAAAGAAGATTTGGATGTGCTTTTATTCTATGTGGAACAAGAGGACAGTCTAGGAAAGTACATTGGCGAAAAGAAACTTATCTTTAGTGAAGATGAAAATCTAATAAAAATAGGTACCAACCTTGGTACTGAAGAGTCATTCCCAATGCTTATTAGAGAGGGCTTTGTAAAAAAAGAAGTCTTTATAAAACTAGTTAAAAAGGCAGTGGAAAATTCCGATGCAAAAACACTTCTTGAAGCTATTTCAAATAATATGGATGAACTTAAAATAGGAATTTACAAACAGGATTCAAGCGTGGAACTAATTAGGGATTTAAAATCATTTTATGATGTAAATATGAAACTTTTAAATCAAGACTTTTATAATAAACTCTTTTATGAAAATGGAGTTGTTCTTACAAAGTCAAAGGACGAACCATCAACATCCTATGGAGAAAATGCAAAGATAAATAACTCGCTAATTGCAAATGGTTGTAAAATTGATGGCTATGTTGAAAACTCCATTATATTTAGAGGAGTGGAAATAAAATCGGGAGCAGTTATAAAAAACTCCATCCTTTTCCAAAACACAGTTGTTGAAAAGGATGCGGTGGTGGTGAACACCATTACGGACAAGGGCGCAATCATAAAAAGTGAAGTGTCCATTGCAGGATCAAGAACTGCACCTTATGTAGTTGAGAAATATTTAGTTGTGGAGAAATAAGATGAATATACTTTATTGTAGCTCTGAAAGCTATCCATTTATTAAGACGGGAGGGCTTGCTGACGTTGCAGGCTCACTGCCTTTAGAGCTTAAAGCCATGGGAGAGGACAT
The DNA here is from genome assembly GCF_928097925.1 of Mediannikoviicoccus vaginalis. Lineage (GTDB taxonomy): Bacteria > Bacillota > Clostridia > Tissierellales > Peptoniphilaceae > Mediannikoviicoccus > Mediannikoviicoccus vaginalis. Next base: position 878,994 of record NZ_CAKMRI010000001.1, on the reverse strand, counting down.
TCGCGTTGTGCTTCCTCTCTATGGTCAAATACCAAATGAATATAGAGAAAAAATGGAGTATGTGGGCTATTATTATGTGGACATTGGAATGAGACATGACTATGTGGGCATAATGAAGCTTGTGCATGATGATGTAACATTTTACTTTTTAGACAATGAATTCTATTTTAAAAGGCAAAATGTTTATGGTGAGATTGATGATGGAGAGAGATTTTTATTCTTCTCAAAGGCTGTAACCATACTTCCAAAGGTAATAAACTTTAAACCTGATGTCATTCACACCAATGACTGGCATACTGCCATGGTGAATGTATATGTAAAGGACTTTGCCAGGGGAGACGACTATTATAAATCCATCAAGACAATGTTTACAATTCACAATCTAAAGTACCAAGGTGTCTTTAACTCAGACATACTTGGCTTTGCAGGACTTTCTCCAGAGTACTTCAATGACGAAGCCCTAAAGTACTACGACTGTGTAAACTTTATGAAGGGTGGAATTGTTTTTTCAGACATCCTTACAACGGTTTCAAACACCTACTCCAATGAAATACAACATGCTTACTTTGGAGAGGGACTGGACGGCATAATAAGAAAATATTCCTACAAGCTATATGGAATCGTAAATGGACTGGACTATAACACATGGAATCCATTAACGGATAAATATCTTGTGAAAAATTATGACATAGATAGCATCGATGACAAGGTTTTAAATAAACTTGAAGTTCAAAAGATGTATAACCTACCACAAAATCCTAACATACCTATGTTTGTCATGGTGTCTAGACTTGTGGACATGAAGGGATTAGACATTTTGCTTTTCATTATGGACGAACTACTTTACTTTGAAGATATACAGGTGGTGGTTCTTGGAACTGGAAGTTATAACTACGAAGAGTCACTTAAGTACTTCCAAAATAAATATCCAGACAAGTTTGCCGCAAGAATTTATTATTCAAATGACGAGTCTCATTTACTATATGCAGGAGGGGACTTCCTATTGATGCCTTCACTGGCAGAACCATGTGGAATATCTCAGCTAATGGCAATGAGATATGGAAATCTTCCAATCGTTAGAGAGACCGGCGGACTTAAAGACACGGTCATTCCATATAATAAATTTACTGGAGAGGGAACGGGTTTTTCATTTGCGAATATAAATGCCCACGAACTGCTGTTCACAATTAAAAATGCAATAGCAACCTACTATGACAAGGAAGCTTTTAATAAACTTCAAAAATCGGCCATGCTTCAAAAGAATGACTGGGAAAGCTCTGCCAATGAATATTTAAAATTATATAAGAGGACTTCGGGAATATATGATTAAAGTTGATAGATATGAATTAGCACAAAAAATTGAAGAAGAACTCTATATAAGAAATGCCTTGGCGGACTACGAAGTAAATAAAAAAGATGTGTATAACGCATTGGTAAAATCTATTAGAGATATGGTGGCTTATTCTTGGAGGCGTTCTAAGGATAAGCCTTTTTCAAGGGAGCAGATTTATATCTTCTCCTTTGAATATAATATCAGCAACTTTTTAAAAAAGAACTTAAATCATCTTGGCCTTAATGAAGTGGCACGACAGGCCCTTCAGATATTAGGATACGAATTAGATGAAATATTAAAGTGTGAAGTGTTTCCTCTTCTTGGAGAGGGGGAGCTAGGGGACCTTTCATACTTTATGCTTGAAGGTAACTCTAAAAGTAAAGTAAAGGCCTATGGATTAAGATATGAAAGTGGAAGGTTCAAACAGGAAATAGTAAATCATAACCAAGTTGAAATGGTTAATAACTGGACCTTGGAATACTTTCCATGGGAAATAAAAAGAAATAGCGAAGACATAAAGATATATGGCAAGGACATTAAGTCCACAGCCTATGACATACCTATTATGACAGGGAACTTGGATAATACAAACACCCTTAGGCTATTTGAATCCAATGTTGAGAGGCTAACATATCCCATGAAGATAATTGAGGGAGAGGGCCTTAGGGATATTGAAAATTATCTCTTTACAAATTCTCTTTCAAGATTTTTATACATGGAAGATGTTAATCCACTGGGCAAGAAGATAAGACTTGGACAGGAATACTTTTTGGCAAGTTCTGGAGTAAGTGACATTATAAATGACTTTAAGAAAGTTGATGAGGGTGAATTTGAAAATAATTTCAAAGTACTTTTAAATGGAAGTCATACCATAATAACAATTCCAATCTTCATTAAAGAGTACACAAAAAACTTTGGAGTTTCTAAAGAGGAAGCACTAAAGACAATAGAAGAAAATTTTGAATTTAGAACCTTTGAGTCCATTGAGACAAATAAAAAGATTTGGTCTAGAAGTTTAATAGAAGAGGTTTGTCCAGATATTTTAGAATATCTTGACTATATTTATGGTGGATTTGAAAATGAAGCGGAGTACTATAATTTTTATAAAATATTATTTAACACAGTGAAGAATATAGTTCCCATGTCTAAGATGCAAAGTGAAAGCTTTAGTAGGGAGTACAGTCTAAATAATGGCGGAATTTCCAAGGAATATGAAGTGGAAAAAAATCTACTAAATATTTCGCCTTGGCTTTGTCAGGCAAATCCAAAACTGTATAAACTTTTAAGTGATGTATTGGAAGAAGATGTTTCAAAAAATCCTTCTTCATTAAAAAAACTTCCTGACCAATTAAAAGTTGAACAGCAAAATGAATTTGAAAAGATAAAATATGAAAACAAGTTAGACATAAAGAGAGATATTTTTGAAGAATACAAAATAATTTTAAATCCAAAGTCCATGTACATTATGAACTTTGGGACTTTTCAAGAGAAGAGAAGACAGTTTTTGACCTGTCTATACCTAACTGAAAAGTATTTTGAACTTATTGAAAACGCTAGCTTAGATATGCCGGACATGACCTACTTTATTGGTGGATTGTCTTCGCCAAAATATCTTCAATCAAAACATGTGATAAAATATATAAATATATTGAAGGACATTGTGAATAGCGACCTGTCCATAAAGGATAAGCTAAAAATTGTCTTTGTGGAAGATTTAAACAGAAAGAAAATACTAAATCTTTCAAAGGGCTGTGATGTGGTTGAACAAATTGCAACTCCAGGACTTGAAGTTGTGGCGAAAAAAGTTTTAAATTACATGATAAACGGATCCCTTGTAATGGGAAGTAGAACTGGAATCAATTTAGAACTGGAAGAGAATAATGGCTGTTTCATATATCTATTTGGAAGTTCGAAGGAGGAAGTGGAATACAAAGACCTTTCTAAGATAGAAGAAAAAATTAGAAGTGGTCGTTTGGGAAATCTTATAAATAAAATAAGAAATTCTAATTTCTTTGAACTTAAAAATTCCTTTGAAGAGCTTTACAATTTGATTTTAAAATACAATGACAGTTTTCAAGTGTTTGAAAATTATGATGAATACTATGAGAAATGGAAAGAAATAGAAAGAGATTATAGAAATAAAGATGATTGGAGAAAAAAATCGTTACAGAGCATAAAAGCTTGCGGTGATTTTTCTATCTCCTAAAATTTTAGCAGGTGTATATGAATTACGAAGAGATAAAAGATATAAACTTAGGATTTAGGTACAGCAAAGAAAAAACTACATTTAAGACCTATTCTCCACGTAAGAAGATATCCCTTCTTATATATAACGACCCACAGACCATGGAAAGGGAAAAATATGAAATGCAAAAGGATGAATTTGGTTTTTGGGAATGTGTAGTAGAAGGTGATTTAAATCTTAAGTACTATAATTATTTAGTTGATGAAGAATATGAAGTGACAGATCCCTATTCTGTTTCTGCTTCAGTGAACAGTAAGAGGTCCGTTGTTATAGACTTGGAAATGACAAATCCAAAGGGCTTTTTGGAACATGAAGTGCCGGTGAATAACAAAGACGATGCAATAATTTACGAAACCCATGTTAAGGACTTCAGTTTCCATGAGTCATCGGGAGTTTCAAAAGCGCATCGTGGAAAGTTTTTGGGCATTACTGAAGTAGACACAAATTACGAAGGATATAAAACAGGACTTAGCCACCTACAGGAGCTTGGCATAACACATCTTCACTTGATGCCGATTTATGACTATTTAACAGTGGATGAAAATAACGAAGCCTTTGACAATCAAAACAATTATAACTGGGGCTACGACCCTGAACTTTATAATGTTCCAGAAGGGTCCTACGCAGTTGATTCAACTGACCCAATTGCAAGGATAAAAGATTTTAAAGAGCTCGTGATGGCGGCACATGAAAAAGGAATATCCGTAGTAATTGATGTGGTTTATAATCATACCTTTAGAACCATGGACTCAAACTTCAATGTGCTTGCTCCATCATATTATTATAGAATGAATCAAGATGGCACCTTCTCCAACGGATCAGGTTGTGGAAATGAATTTGCTTCAGAGAAGGCCTTGGGAAGAAAGTTTATTATCGACTCCCTTAAGTATTGGGTTAAAGAGTATAAAATTGATGGATTTAGATTTGATTTAATGGCGCTAATGGATAGGGAGACCGTTGATATTTTAATAGAGGAATTAAGAGAGATAAATCCAAATGTTTTAATCTACGGCGAGCCGTGGATGGCGTGGGGTTCAACCTTGCCAATAAATAATCAAACCCTACCAGGTTCACAAAAGGGCAGAGGCTTTTCCATATTCAACTCTAGATTTAGAGACTCCATTAAAGGTGACAACGACTCGGACGGCAAGGGTTACATTCAAGGTGAGTTTTGGATGAAGGGAGATGTTCAAGTTGGCATCATGGGAAGCACAACCTCACTGGAAGGTTATGAAGGGCTAACCATGTATCCACAGGAGAGCATAAACTACTTTAACTCCCACGACAATTTAATCTTGGCGGACAAATTAAAAAAATCTATTTCAGAAGAAGACGTAGAAAACTTTACGGAAATAAGCAAAATGGCTTTTAGTATAATTTTACTTTCACTGGGCCTACCATTCTTCCACGCTGGAAATGAGTTCTCCCGTTCGAAGAACATGGACCATAACTCATACAATAGTCCCATAACCACAAACCAAATCCATTGGAGTTTGAAAAAGGAAAACTATGAGTTAAATGAACATGTGAGGAAACTTATTCATCTAAGAAGAGAAAATTCAAAGTTCATGTTAAAGAGCTACGAAGATATTTCTGAAAGCTTTTACTTTATAGAAAATCTTCCTGACTCAGTAATTGCTTACACCATATTAGCCCAAGATGAAATTCTATTTGTGCTTCACAACAGCGGAAGAGTCGAATTCACTTTGGAATATAAAAATCTTGAAGATCATATAAAAAACAATTACAAAGACCTTTCCATTAAAAATATGAAAATAATTTTTGGAGAAGATGAAAGGGAAGTTTCTTTAGGTGAAAATATTAAAATTTCACCAATTACAAGTTATGTTTACAAAATTGGATGTAAAAATGGAATATAGAGAACTAGATGGGTTTGAAGAGATGTTAAAAGATGAAAACTTTCTTTTAACCAAAGATAAAATTTTTAAAGACAGAAGAACACAGGAATTCAATGGGAATTTAGAAGCTTTTATAATGCTCTACTATTTTTATTACAAAATGGACAAATATGGGTATCTATTTAACGATGAGAATGCTTTTTGGGATTTCAAAAAAGTTTTTGAGAACAAGGCCTTTTTAATTCTTCAAATGGCCCATAGGGTAAGAGCTTTCAGCGTAAAGAGAGGCAGAAAGATGCATTACATGAAAAATGCATGGATTTGGAAGGAAGAGGCCATTTATAATTATATTAACTCCGGTCTATACCACGGCTGTCCTTTATTAATGGTAACTTGGAACAACAAGGACGAAAAGTTGAGGGGCAAGTGGGGACTTATAGTAGGTGTTAAGCGAGAAGGAGAAAAAATATTTGCAAAGATATTCAATGGACATGAATTTTTTGAAACTGATTTATCCCGTTGGATAAGGAGTAAATCACTTTACAAGGGATTGGCGTACTTTCGTTAGGAGGGCAAAATGAATTACAAAGAAATTTATAGACAATGGTTAAACGGAAATGAGTTTGACGATGAGACAAAAAAAGAACTGGCGGCCATAGCGTCTGACGAAGAAGAGATTAAAGACAGATTTTATCAAAGCTTACAATTTGGGACTGCAGGCCTTAGGGGAAAGATTGGAGCCGGTACAAATAGAATGAACGAGTACATGGTTGCAAAAGCTACACAGGGATTTGCAACTACTATAATTGAAAAAGGCGACGACATAAAGGGCGAAGGAGTTGCCATATCATATGACGTTAGACATTTTTCAAAGGAGTTTGCAAGAATCACTGCGGAAGTCTTTGCGGGAAATGGAATAAAGGTATATCTTTCTGACGACATTAGACCAACACCACTACTATCCTACGCGGTGAGAAACTTTAAATGTGCCGGTGGGGTAATGGTAACTGCAAGCCACAACCCAAAGGAGTATAACGGATACAAGGCTTATGGACCAGAAGGGTCACAAATTCTTGAAGACATGGCAAGTTCCATTGAAGAAAACATTGGAAAGATTGAAAGTTTTTCTGAAGTTAAGAGGTTGCCACTGGAAGAGGGAATTGAAAAGGGACTTATTGAGATGTACTCCACAGAGCTTGACAAAAAATATTTAAAGGACGTACTGTCCCTTACAATAAATGAAGATATTGATAAGGATATAAAAATTGTTTACACTCCACTAAATGGAACTGGAAACAAATATGTTAGAGAGGTTTTAAAGAGAAGGGGCTTTAATAACATAGTTGTGGTTGAAGAACAAGAAAACCCAGACCCCGACTTTACAACTGTTGGCTATCCAAACCCTGAGGATCCAAAGGCCTTTAAGTATGCCATTGATCTTGGCAAAAAAGTTTCTGCTGAAATGTTAATAGGCACAGACCCTGATGCGGATAGAGCAGCCATTGAAGTTAGGGACAAAGAAGGAAACTACGTGTTCCTAAATGGAAATAAAATTGGCGCTCTAATGATCCATTACATCTTGAGCCAAAGATATGAAAAGAAAGATCTTCCTTCAAACTCAGTTATAGTAAAGAGTATTGTAACGGGAGACTTGGGCAAGGCCATTGCGAATAAATACTCCGTTGAAACAATTGAAACCCTTACTGGATTTAAAAATATCTGTGCGGTTGCAAATGAATCTGAAATCACCGGTGAAAAAGAATTTATCTATGGATTTGAAGAAAGTATTGGTTATAACTACGGAACTTTTGTAAGGGACAAAGATGCAGTAAGTTCAGCAATGGTGATTTGTGAAATGGCTGCTTACTATAAAAAGCAGGGCAAGTCATTACTGGATGTGCTTGAAGAACTTAAGGATGAGTATGGTTTCTATGATGAAAGATTAATTTCCATCGTTCTTGAAGGGCTTGAAGGACAAGAAAAGATTGGTCAAATCATGAAGGAGTTTAGAGAAAATCCTCTTACAGAGATAAAGGGAATGAAACTTGAAAAGACCATTGACTATTTAAATGACGACACTGGAATACCAAAGTCAAATGTACTTAAGTATTACTTTGATGATGGATCATGGTACGCCCTTAGACCTTCAGGCACAGAGCCTAAAATAAAAATATATATCTACTCCAAGGGAGAAAGTGAAAAGGACTCTAAAAAGAAATTGGATTTAATTGAAAAGAGTACTAAAGAAAAAATAGATAGAGTTTAGAAAGAGAGAAGCAAGTCTTCTCTTTTTTTATGCCCTTTTGATATAATAGTTGTAAACATATTTAAGGAGGACAACTTGAACATATTAGAAAAGAGAATTCTTGACGAAGGAATAGTCCTTCCAGGAAATGTACTAAAGGTAGATGGCTTTGTTAATCATAGAATCGACCCAGAATTTTTTATGCAGATTGCAGAAGAGTTCAAGAGGCGATTCGAACATTTAGATATAGATAAAATACTTACGGTGGAAGTTTCTGGAATTGCAATAGCATTTGCAGTTGGACTTGCCATGAATAAAAAAGTTGTATTCGCAAAGAAAAATATTTCAAAAACCCTTGGAGATGATGTGTACAAAAGCTCTGTATACAGTTATACTAAGGGAGTTACCTATGATATTATGGTTTCCAAAAACTATTTGAACAAAGGTGACAGAGTTTTAGTTATAGATGATTTTTTAGCAAATGGAAAGGCCTTGGAAGGGGTTTACGATATTTTAAATCAAGCTGGGGCAGAGCTTGTGTCCACTGGAATACTAATTGAAAAGGGATTTCAAAATGGAGGAAAGAGGCTTAGGGAAAAGAGATATGAAATTGAGTCACTTGCCACAATAAAATCTTTAGAAAATGGCAAAGTGGAGTTTGAAAACTCTGTAGACTTTTAACAAATGTTACAAAATCTCTAAATTATAGGAAAATTTAAGTTTTTCGTGTAAAATATTAGTACTTGGAATATTAGTACTTAAAATATTAGGAGAAGATATGAATTTTATTATTGAATTACTTGAAAAGTTTTTCTCAATTCAATTGACAGCCAATATGAAACTATATGACCTATTGGCCATGATATTCAAATACGCCTTTGTAATAATAATTTATTATTTCATCTTCAACATAATAAAGATGATTTACCTTGACATCAAGGGAATTAATAATTTAAATACACCGGCGGACAGCTATTTGAAACTTATCAATAGAAAAGAGAGATTACCTTTCAAAATACAAGAACATTATTTTATAAAAAATAATACTACAATCGGAAGAGCTGACGGTAATGACATTGTGCTTGGAGATAGATTTATCTCAAAAAAACATGCCAGAATTTTTAAACAAAGGGGACAGTTCTACCTTGAAGACCTGGGCTCTGCCAATGGCTCATATGTAAATGGCCAAAAGGTGTCTGGGGTAGTATTACTTAAAGATAAGGATTTGGTTGACTTTGGTCAAGTTGAATTCTTATTTGTAGATGGTGATGATGACGATGAAAAATAAAAAAACGCTTAAGAGAAATGAAAGCAGTTTTTTTAAAAAGATATTTAGTAAAGACTTCAACTTTACTAGATCCAGCGTAAAAAATCCCCTAAGGCTTTTACTTTGGTTTCAGATACTTGCCATGGGACTTATTTCTGTATCTGCTGGAGAAAACTTCAATACGAAAAACACTTTGCTATTCATTTCTTTTATTATTGGTGTTAATGTGGCAAATAGATTGGTGGTAAAGGTCACCGATGGAGACAACTATCTATTACTGGTAGCCTCAATGCTATTTAGTATTGGCGTTGTAATGATTTTTAGACTTAATCCATACGAGGGAACAAGACAGCTATTTTGGTATTTAATAGGCGTTTCTATGTTCTATGTAACCTACTTTATACTAAAGTCATTTAAGGGCTGGGAAAATCTTACGCTACTTTACTTGGCAGGATGTTTCTTTATGTTTTTCATAACCATAGTATTCGGTTTTGAAAAGTACGGTGCAAAGAACTGGGCCGATATTAAGGGCATAGTGTTTCAGCCATCGGAATTAACGAAGATATTATTCATCTTCTTTATAGCATCTTTTGAAACAAATGAAAATCTATTGACCGGCAAGAAGCTGTCCAAGTATCACTTTTTAATTGAAAAGAAAAAGCCGCTTACCTTTATGGTGGTTGCCTATTCGCTAATTGGACTGTTTTTTATACAAAAGGACTTAGGGTCTGCTGTAATATTTTTCATAGTGTATATTATTTTTATGTACATCTTTGATTATAATAGATACTTCTTAGCCTTAAACATGCTCTTAGCAGTGGTGGGAAGTATAATGGCCTACCTAATGTTCTCTCATATAAGAGTTAGATTTGATATATGGCTTGATCCATGGAAGTCAGTACAAGACAAGGGATACCAAATTGTACAATCCCTATTTGCTCTTGCATCGGGAGGCTTCTTTGGTACGGGACTTAGACTTGGTCGTCCCGATTTAATACCCGTTGCAAGCTCTGACTTCATCTTCCCTGCAATTGTAGAGGAGATGGGAGTGTTTACAGGTATGGGTATTATAATGCTATTTATGATACTTGTGTATAGAGGTTTTAAAATATCCATGGAACAAAATAATCTATTTTTTAAATACGTAGCGTTGGGCATTTCAATAATGTTTGCCTTCCAAGCCGTGTTTATGATAGGTGGAGTACTAAAACTAATTCCAATGACAGGTATTACAATTCCATTTGTAAGTTATGGTGGTAGCTCCATGGTAACTTCGTTTATCTGTCTAGGAATATTACAATACTGTTCATCGGATATAAAAGATAAGATGGTGGAAGAATGGAAAGAATAAATAAAAAGATAATAGTTGTGCTTACCATGTTTTTAGGAATGTTCTTAGCCTTGGTGTTATACATGACTTACTTCCAAATTGTAAAGGCAAAGGACATTGCAACTGGGGAGTACGCTCAGTACAACAGAAGACATTGGGTTGATGAAAATAAAGTCAAGAGGGGAACTATTTACGACTCTGAAGGAAATGTGCTAGTTGAAACTCAAACCGACAGCAACAACAATAACTTTAGAAAGTTTTTATACGGTTCTATCTACTCGCCAATTACTGGATTCAACTCTAAGAATTATGGAACAGCTGGTCTTGAAAAGTCATATGCAAAGACACTTTTAAACATAAAAGAGAATACACCACTATCTGAATTAAAGAAGCTTGTGGAAAATCAAAAAGATGGAAACAACTTGACACTAACAACAAACTCAGAACTTCAAAGCTATACCATGAAGCTTTTGAAAGAGCATAAGGGGTCCATTGTGGCAATGAATCCAAAGACTGGAGAAATTTATGCCATGGCTTCCTTCCCAACATTCGACCCAAATACAATTACAGCGGACTGGGAAGACATTATAAATAATGAAAAGGACGCTAGGCTACTTAACAGAGCTACTCAAGGGCTTTACACACCGGGTTCCGTATTCAAGGTTGTAACTGCCACAGGTATTTTAGAAAATCAAGATAAAGTTGAGAGCATGGAAATAGAGGACGAAGGTTCAATTAAGATAGGTGGATATAAAGTAAGTAACATTAATGGAATGGTAAATGGAAGAACCGATTTGAAAAAGGCTCTAGTAAAATCATCCAATGTTTACTTTAGTAAGCTCGGTTCAGAAGTTGGTGGAAAGATTTTGCAAGATGTAAGTAGTAGATACTTCATCGGAGAAAAAATTCCATTTGACCTACCAACTACAAAGTCCATTAATGGATACTATGATGGAATAGACGCTGCAAATATTGCAACCACATCCTTTGGACAGGGGGACACTTTAGTTACTCCCCTTAATATGGCAATGGTCATGTCTGCCATTGCAAACAATGGAGTTATGATGAAGCCATATATAGTAGACAAGGTTACAAACCCTGAAGGAGAAGTTGAGTTTAAGAAAAATCCTGAAATACTTTCAAAGGTAACCACACCTGAAATTGCAAATGAAATCTTAAAAGATATGGTTGCAGTAGTAAGGGATGGCTCGGAAGCGAGCTTGAGAGCAGTTACAGTTGCAGGTAAGTCAGGTACTGCAGAAATAAAAGATAAAAAGTCCACAAACGCATGGTTTATTGCAACAGCGCCGGCGAAAAATCCGACCATTGCTGTTGCAGTTGTATTGGAAGACAGTGGAACCGGTGGAGACGAATCCGCTGGGCCAATAGCAAGAGAAACCATAAGAAAGGCATTAAACCTTGGACTTGGAGAATAAATAAGCGAAGACTCTATGAGCCTTCGCTATTTTATTTCGCTTTTAATTTTATCATATAACATTTCCGTATCCTTGTCGGTCTTTTCATTGAAAATATAATTTTTATCCGCCTTTATAAAGATAACTTTTTTGCTGTTGTTGTAATAATATAGCCTTACATTTCCAATTCCCCTTACTGAAAAGGATCCATAACTTTGGCTTTCCAATGAGGTGCCATTTGTCCTTACAACTTCGCTTTTAGGAAATTCATCCAATAATTTTATTTCTTTGATGTCCTTATATTTTATTTCGTCATTGTACATCTTTGCAGAGATTAATATTTTATCCCTTCCCACATTGTAATTGTAGTTTGTAGGAGATAGGAAGTAAGGTAGTGATGCTAGTAGAACCACTCCTATGACGATACTTCCATAAAAAATTGCCTTACCTACTGGTCTTCCTCGGTTTAAATCTATATTGCCCGGGGACAACTTTGATGGCACAAATATTCTTGCATCGTCTTTGTTTTTATATCCAAAGATATCGTAGTAGTCCACTTCATCCACATTTAAATTTACATCTTCCTTTGAAACCCTATACTGACTAATGACAATGGCGAGCATTCCAAAAGTTATGGCGATTACATAAATTATAAATGGCCAATATGCATATGGGTTTTTGTAAGAAATAATAGTTGCTAGCAAAGTCAATACAGATAGAAATGAAGTAAAGATAAGTATCGTTTTACTAAACTTGCCCTTGTTTTTTATATTTAGCTTTACATTTTCCTCTGTGTCCTCTGAATAAATTATATTTGGCGATTTTTCTATTGACATGGCAAAGTAAATTAGGCTTAGGTTTATAAGGGACCCAGTAATTAGCATCATGGTGGAAGTTTTAACGTCAAAGTCTAAAAAGAAAAGTCCCGGTAAAAGTAATATCATTGGAAGTAGGTGCATGAATTTACTTGGCATATTCTTTTTTATTTCCACATTTGCCTTTAAGTCGGCGTACTTTACACTTGACTGTACTCTCTTAAGCTTTTTATACTCCCTAAGCTCCTTCATTGCCTTGTAGATGAAGATGTTTATTAAAATGGCGTAAATAATAATCCCAAAGACAAATAAAAGCATTTTAATTAATTCTGTCTCTGCAAAAAATACCAAAAGGGGTATTGGAAGAAATATTTTAAATATTAAAGAGCTTTCTCTTTTTAAATTTTCTGTAATTTCACTTACCCTTTCGTCGTTAATTATGTCGTAAGGCATGGATGTGGCTAAAATATATCCGTTTTTGTAATTTGTAATATATTTTATTTGAAACTTCATTAAAAAAAGTATTAAAACCAAACAGCCCACAAGGATTAAATTAAATATCATAGCACCCTCCTAATAAGTTCTTCAATGTTGTACCCACGAGCCTTGCCTTCCAGTAAAAGTCTTTCTAAGTTCTTTTCAAATTCATCTTGTTTTAAATTATTTAAATTTGAAACTCTAGCGCCAACTCGTCTGTGAATTTCGATAAAGCCTTCATTTTTTAAAATGTTGTAGGACTTTTGAATGGTCATTGGATTTATTCCAAGATCTGCTGCAAGGGATCTCACTGCAGGAAGTTCATCTCCTGGCTTAAGTTCACCCATGCCTATTAAAGATACGATTTCGTCTCGCACCTGCTGGTAGATTGGAAATTCACTTGCCATATCAATTTTTAAAATCATATGCTCTCCTTCCGCTGTCTTATATGTATTAATGATTATAATACAAGTAATGCAAAAAAACAACTCCAAAATAATTTGGAGCTTATTTTTACTTAAAATAAATTTTTATTTCGTAATCTTTGAAAAGGTCATCAAGTTTAAGTAGTTCCTTAATTGTCTTTTCAGCCTTTTCATTTGCTTCAGTTAAAAGACCATTTTTAATTGCCTTTTCTTCCACAACTTTCTTTTGATCCTTTGAAAAGTCGTTATAGTCTTCAATCTTTATGGGATTAAATATTGTATCCTTTTCTAAAAAAACCTTTAGTGACTCTTCCTTTATCTCATGGGAAAGTATTGTGGAACTAGGAATTTGAATATCAATTCTATTATTTCCAAAGTCCACCACTGCATTTTCTAAATTCACACCGGCATGAATTATACCGTCGTATGAAACTATAAAACTCTTTGTGGTGAAGGGAACCTTCCAACCATAGAAGTCGTTTTGATTTTCAAACTGTCCCATATTTGTATAATAATATTTCGTTGTAGTTAATTCTTTTGCTTCTTCCAGTCTATTATTAATTAGTTCGGTGGTCATCTCTGGAGTCATTTCCTTCTTCGTCTTTAACATTCCAGCAAAGAAAAGGGCACACCCAAGGACCAAAAGAACAATTATTTTCACAAATAAAAACTTTTTACTCTTTGTCTTCATAATACCTCCTAATGTTTTATTATAATGTATGATAAAGATGTGAAAAAATCAAGTAAGATTTGATTATGTAGCTTATTTTTTTGTATAATTGAATAATCGAGGTGAATTATGATAGAAATTTTAAAAGCGATTATACTTGGGATTGTTGAAGGGATTACGGAATGGCTTCCCATATCTTCAACGGGCCATATTATTTTAGTTGACGAATTAATAAAACTTAATGTAAGTGATGAATTTATGTCCATGTTTAAAATTGTAATCCAACTTGGAGCAATTTTAGCTGTGGTGGTACTATTTTGGAACGACATCTTCCCATTTGAAAAGAGAGAGGGAAAGGTTGCTCTAAATAAAGAAAAGTTTAGCCTTTGGGGGAAAATTATTATTGCCTGCATTCCTGCTGCTTTAATTATTCCATTTGATGATGTGTTTGAAGAGATGTTTCATAAACCGATCCCCATAGCACTGGCGCTTATAATAGTTGGTATACTATTTATAATTGTTGAAAACAGAAATAAAGATAAAGTTCCTAAGGTTAATGACGTCAAAAGCATAAGTTACAAGATTGCTTTTTATATCGGTGTGTTTCAGCTCTTTGCAGGAATATTTCCAGGGGTTTCAAGATCAGGATCCACAATACTTGGAGGTATTCTCCTTGGACTATCCAGAACCGTTGCCGCAGAGTTTACTTTTTACTTGGCAATCCCTGTTATGTTTGGCGCAAGCTTTTTAAAACTACTTAAGTTTGGGTTTGTATTTACATCCTTTGAGCTGATGATACTCCTAGTGTCTTCCATAGTTTCATTTGTTGTATCCATACTTACAATAAAGTTCTTGCTTTCATATGTAAAGAGACATGACTTCAAGGTGTTTGGTTGGTATAGAATAGCACTGGGACTAATTGTAATTTTATATTTTACATTTTTAAAATAGAAGGGGCGGCGGCTCCTTTTTTATTTACGAAAATAATTTAGCAATTTAAATTTATAAATTGACATGAAAATTAATCCATTTTATAATAATATCATTCAAGATAAAATGAAGAAATTTAATTGTGTTGATGTATAAAAATTTATTAAAGAAAGTGAGGGAAAAATATGATAATAGGAATACCAAAAGAATTAAAAGATCAAGAGTCAAGGGTTGCAGCTGTTCCAGCAGCGGTTAGTGACCTTGTAAAACATGGAATAGAAGTGTTAATCGAAACTGGAGCGGGACTGGGCTCTGGAATTAGCGATAAAGAATATGAAGACGCGGGAGCGCATATTATAAATTCTGCCAAAGAGGTTTGGGAGAGGGCAGATATGATTTACAAAGTTAAGGAGCCCCTTAGAGAAGAGTATAAATATTTAAGGGAAGGCCTTATTCTATATGCCTACCTACACTTGGCAGGTAACGAAGAGCTTGTGGATGAATTAATAAAACATAAGGTAACTGCAATTGGTTTTGAAACGGTGCAAAAGGGAAATAAACTTCCATTACTTCAACCTATGTCTGAAATCGCCGGTAGAATGGCAGTGCAAGAAGGAGCGAGATATTTGACAAAGCCTGAAGGTGGAAGGGGAATCCTGTTACAAGGTGTGCCTGGAGTAAGGCCTGCCAATGTGGTTATAGTTGGTGCCGGTACAGTTGGTACAGGGGCAACTAGAATAGCAGTTGGTATGGGTGCAAGGGTTACTGTTTTGGATGTAAATGTGGATGCCCTTACAAAACTTCACAATATCTTCCCAGATAAAATTGAAACCCTTTATTCAAATCCTATTAACATCGACGAAGCCGTTAGTGGGGCGGACCTTGTTATATCAACTGTGTTAATACCAGGGGGACGTGCTCCACAGCTGGTTAAGGTGGACAGCGTTAAGAAGATGAAGGAAGGTTCCGTTGTAGTCGACGTTGCCATTGACCAAGGTGGCTCAACTGACATAACACAGGGACGTCCAACAAGTCATAGCCATCCAGTTTTCAAAGAGTATGGCGTAACATTTTATGCCGTTGCAAATATACCGGGGGCTGTTGCCATGACTTCCACATATGCATTATCAAATGCCACAACAGTGTATGCAAAGGCAATTGGCGAATATGGTCTTAAGGGTGCCATTGAAAAATTTCCTGAATTAAAATCGGGAATAAACACATATGATGGCAAGGTTGTTATTAAATCCGTGGCAAAGGACACTAAGCACGAACTTTGCGAATTAAATTTATAGATAAAGAGGGCCTGTAGGCTCTTTTTTATTTTGCTATGTTATAATGAATAAGGGAATGAAATAAATTTTGAAATAGCTAACAGGTCTTTAATATTTATATTTAGACCTTTTTTGATAGGAGAAATAAATGAACGAATTACTTAAAGGACTTAATGACAGACAAAGAGAAGCGGTGTTGACAACGGAAGGTCCACTTTTGATACTTGCTGGAGCCGGCAGTGGGAAGACAAGGGTATTAACAACGAGAATCGCCCATATATTAAACGAAGGCCTTGCAAGAAGATGGGAAGTACTTGCCTTTACCTTCACCAACAAGGCCGCTGGGGAGATGAAGGAGAGAGTTGAAAATCTACTGGGAGAAGATGTTTCAAGCATGTGGATTGGAACCTTTCACTCCATTTGTGTAAGGATTCTTCGTGCAGAGATTTCAGCCCTTGGATACACAAACAACTTCACCATATACGACAGGTCCGATCAACAGTCACTAATCAAAGAGATACTTAGGGACAAGGGACTAAGTGCAAAGGACTTTCCCGTGTCACAATGTTTAAACGCAATTTCCTCTGCGAAAAATATTGGGGAAGGTGTCAATTACATTAATGACATCTACGGATACCATCCAACTTATAAAGTATTTGGGGAAATTTTTGAAGAGTATGAGAGAAAGAAAAAATTATATAATTCTTTGGACTTTGACGACTTAATACTAAAGACTTTGGAACTGTTTAGAGAACATGACTCCATAAGACAAAAATACGAAAATAAATTTAAATATGTATTTGTGGATGAATATCAAGACACTAACAAGCCACAATATGAACTAATCAAATATTTTTCTAAAGGATATGGAAATATTTGTGCCGTTGGCGATGGAGACCAATCCATTTATGGATGGAGAGGTGCCGACATAAGTAATATTTTAAACTTCGAAAAGGACTTTGATAAGGCGAAGGTAATTTTATTGGAACAAAATTATAGATCTACAAAAAATATTTTGGATACTGCCAATAAGGTAATAAAAAATAACTTTGAAAGAAAAGAAAAAAATCTTTGGACCGATAATAAAAAAGGTGACAAGGTTATTTACAAAGAGGTGGACTCAGACTCTGAAGAGGCCATGGTAGTTACAAATTATATTGAACAGCTTCGCCATGACGGCTACAAGTTTGAAGATATGGCAATTCTATACAGGACAAATGCCCAGTCCCGTGCCTTCGAGGAGATGCTCATGCGTGAAGGCATCAACTACAGGGTTGTTGGTGGACTGAAGTTCTATGACCGCAAGGAGATTAAGGATCTTGTTGCATACTTGAAGATATTTGTAAATCCCGATGATGATGTGGCGTTAAAGAGAATTATCAACATCCCTAAGAGGGGCATTGGAGATACTACATTAAATAAACTTTCCGACATTGCCCTTGAAAAAAATTCATCCATATATAGAATTCTTTCTGAAACTGCCATTGAAGGAATAACTGGACGTACCAAGGCAAAGCTTCAAGAGTTTATTTATATGATGGAAAATATAAAAAGAGAAAAGGATAGTTTATCTGTTACGGACTTTGCAAACCATGTTTTAGAAAAGTCGGGATATTTAAAGATGTTAGAAGACTCAAACTTAAGGGAAGATAAAACGAGAATAGAAAATATTTCTTCCTTTGTATCGGCGATTTCAGATTATGAAAAATCTGCAGAAGAGCCTTCCTTGGAAGATTACCTTGCAACGGTGACTTTGCTTTCAGATGTGGATAAGACCGACGACTCTAAGACGGGAGTTAGCCTTATGACCATACATGCGGCAAAGGGACTAGAATATAAAATTGTATTTCTAACGGGCATGGAAGAAGGGCTTTTCCCTTCAGAAAGGACAATTGTAGAAGACGACGGTCTGGAAGAGGAGAGAAGGCTTTGCTATGTGGCCCTAACTAGAGCGGAAGAAAAGTTATATCTTACATCATGCAGCAGCAGAAGGGTCTTTGGAAAATTTATGATGCATAAACCATCCCGCTTTATTGAAGAGATGGGCGATTTGCTTGAAGTTGAAAAGCCGAAGTCATACCAATACACCGACAACTTTAGAGAGACCTTTGCAACTTCTGCACAGGATATGGCAAAGGATTTAAGGGCTAGCTTTGTAAAAAAATCTGACCCAAACAAAAAGACCTTGGAAGGGGTAGAGTTAAAACTTGGATACAAGGTAAAGCACAAGAGCTTTGGTATTGGAACAATTATAACAATCACTGAAAAAAATGGAGGGGACGAGCTTGTAATCGCCTTTGATAAAAAAGGCATTAAAAAGCTTAACAAGAGCATGGCCCCATTGGAGTTATTAGATGAGTAATAAGAGAATTGAAGAATTAGTAAAACAATTAAACGACTACAACTATCACTACTATACTCTTGACGAGCCCATAGTATCTGATGGCGAATACGATAAATTATATGATGAATTAGTAAAGCTTGAACATGAAACGGGAATAGTATTGTCCGAATCGCCGACACAAAGAGTTGGTGGTGAGCTTTTAGAGGGCTTTGTAAAACATACCCACTTGGCTCCTCTATATAGTTTGGACAAGGCACAAAATATTGAAAAGATCCGTGAGTGGGAGAAGAGGGCGGAAAGACTTGTAAAGGCCTCAAATGAAAAAGTATTAGAATTATTATTTTTAGTAGAACTTAAATTTGACGGCCTTACAATAAACCTAACCTATGACGAAGGAAGGCTTGTTATGGCAGCCACTAGAGGAAATGGTGTTGTTGGAGAAGACATTTTGGCCCAAGTAAAGACCATCCCATCAATACCATTTACAATTCCATATAAGGGTAGAATTGAAGTGCAAGGAGAGGGGCTAATGCCACTTTCTGCACTGCGAAAATATAACGAAAAGTATACTCCTGCCCTTAAGAACGCACGAAATGCAGCGGCGGGAGCTTTGAGAAATCTGGACCCAAAGGAGACGAAAAAGAGAAATCTCACAGCATACTTTTATAATGTGGGCTATATTGAAGGAAAAGAGTTTACAAGTCAAGAAGAGATGATGCAGTTTTTAAAAGACAATCGCTTTAAAGTGCATCCATTTATAAAAAAAGCCAAGACATTGGAAGAGCTGGAAGAAATTCTTTCATATATAGAAGAGTACAGAAAAGAGATTGATGTATTAACTGACGGTGCAGTTATAAAGATAAACGACATGAAGACCAGGGAAGTTCTTGGATACACAAATAAATTTCCAAGATGGGCCATTGCATATAAGTTTGAACCAGAAGAGTACAGCACCATCGTCAGAGAAGTTGAGTGGAATGTTGGTAGGTCTGGCAAGGTAACGCCAACTGCTTTACTTGAGCCGGTGGAAATAGGCGATGTATTAGTTAGTCGTGCCACTTTAAACAACATGGACGACATCGAAAGAAAACAAGTTAAGATAAATTCCAGGGTGTTAATCAGAAGGTCCAATGACGTAATCCCAGAAATCCTTGGAAAGATTGAAGACTATGAAGATTCAAAAGAAATAGTTATGCCTAGTGACTGTCCATTCTGCCACACACCACTAATAAGAGACGGAGTACACTATTTCTGTCCCAACTCCATGAACTGTGAACCGCAACTTGTTTCAAGGCTTGTTCACTTTGCATCAAGGGACGCCATGAATATAGATGGACTTAGTGAAAAGACCATTGAGAAGATGCTTGAGATACTAAAGGTACAGGAAATATCACAAATATATTCACTAACTGCAGAAGATTTATATAAACTTCCAGGATTTAAAGATAAAAAAGTAAACAATCTTTTAAATGCAATTGAAAATAGCAAAGAAGTAAGACTCAAAAACTTTATCTACGCCATTGGAATACCAAATGTGGGAATAAAAACTGCAGAGGACTTGGCAAATAGATTTAAAACATTTGACAATCTTAGAAAGGCTACTGCCCAGGAGCTGGTGGAAGTTCCGGACATTGGTGACATAACCGCCGATGCAATAGAAGAGTTCTTCCATGATGAAAAGGTGGTGGAAGGTCTAGACAGGCTACTTGATGAAGGCGTTGAAATTATAAAAGAAGAAAATAAAAAAGATGTTGAACAAAAGTTTAGCGACATGCGTGTAGTTATAACAGGGTCCTTTGAAGACTATTCAAGAAAAGAACTTGAAGAGATATTTAAATCCATGGGAGCAAAGACCTCCTCATCTGTATCCAAAAACACAGACATGGTTGTGGTCGGCGAAAAACCAGGTTCAAAGTTTGACAAGGCGAAGGAACTGGGCATAAGAATTGTGGAAAAAGATGAGCTTGAAAAAATCATAAAATAAATTTATAGAAGGTGCAAAATGAGTAAAAAAGAGAAAAAGGAAATGGACTCAAGAAAAATATTTTATATATTTACTGCTATTTCCCTGTTAATTTTTGCGGTGGGAGTTATAATTACCGCCGTCAATGGAAGATTAGATGGCAGTGTGTTTAATAAAAGATTGGACTTCCTTGCAGATATGACTTTCTTTATACCATTTTGCCTTTGGTCTTGGCTAGTTTTGTTTGGACTTCTATTCGTTAAAAAAAACTTTTTAGTTGTGACCATATGCATACTCCTAGCCATACCACATATAATTTTTATTGCGGTGATGGTTGGCTACTCAAATTCAATGATGGAAATTCTAAAAAGATATGTTATGATTTTTAGCTTCGGAAGTCTAATGTTGTAATTGAATAAATATTTACCTATATGAAGGGCATGCGCTAGTGGCGTGGCCCTTTTTATTTTGAAAAAATAAATTTGTAAACTTACAACGGGAAAAGCCTTTCTTTTTTATAGAAGACAGTATAGAATAGAAAAGTAAAAAGAATTAAATTCGCTTGCAATATTTAAAAAAATGTATTATGATAAGAATGTAGTTATTAGCACTCCAATCGAGAGAGTGATAAAATAAATAGGAGGGTATTATGAATCTGAAACCAATAGGAGAAAGAATTGTTGTAAAAATGTTGGAAGTAGAAGAAAAAACTGCTTCAGGTATTGTATTACCAAGCTCAGCACAAGAAAAGCCACAAGTTGCGGAAGTGGTTGCTATATCCAACGAATTATCAGGAAAAGATAATTTAAATATAGAAGTTGGAACAAAGGTTATTTACTCAAAGTATGCAGGAACAGAAGTTAAGTTAGAAAACGAAGAATACATCATTGTAAAACTTGAAGATGTACTTGCAATCGTTGAAGGATAGAAGGAGGAAACATGGCTAAAGAAGTTAAATTTGCAGTAGATGCAAGAGAAGGTTTAATAAATGGAGTTAACAAGCTTTCCGATACAGTTAAGGTTACTTTAGGACCTAAGGGAAGAAATGTTGTATTAGATAAAAAATTTGGATCACCTCTTATAACAAATGATGGTGTTACAATTGCTAGAGAAATTGAATTAGAAGATAGATTCGAAAACATGGGCGCACAACTTGTAAGAGAAGTTGCAACTAAGACAAACGATATCGCAGGAGACGGAACAACAACTGCAACGCTACTTGCTCAAGCAATCGTTAGAGAAGGTGTTAAAAACCTTGCGGCTGGAGCAAACCCAATGATTATGCAAAAGGGTATTAAGAAGGCTGTTGACGTTGCTGTGGAAGAAATAAAAAACATTGCAATGCCTGTAGAAACTTCATCAGCAATAGCGCAAGTTGGAGCAATTTCTGCAGCTGACGAACATGTTGGACAAATGATTGCTGAAGCAATGGAAAAAGTTGGCAAAGACGGAGTTATAACTGTAGAAGAATCAAACACTATGGGAACAACTTTAGACGTTGTTGAAGGTATGCAATTTGGAAGAGGATATCTATCACCATACATGATGACAGATACTGAAAAGATGGAAGCTCATCTTGAAGATCCATATGTACTTGTAACTGACAAGAAAATTTCAAACATTCAAGATATATTACCTGTACTTGAACAAGTTGTTAAGTCAGGAAAGCCTCTATTCATTGTTGCAGAAGATGTAGAAGGAGAAGCTCTTTCAACTCTTGTAATTAACAAACTTAGAGGAACTTTCAACGTTGTAGCTGTTAAGGCACCTGGATTTGGCGACAGAAGAAAAGAAATGTTAAAAGACGTAGCGATCCTTACTGGAGCTAACATGATTTCTGATGATGTTGGAATAGAATTATCATCTGTAACAATTAACGATTTAGGAACTGCAAGAAAAGTTAATGTATCTAAAGATAACACTGTTATCGTTGACGGAGCAGGAACTAAAGAAGCTATTGAAGAAAGAGTTCACATAATTAAAAAGCAATTAGAAAATGCGGAATCAGATTTCGATAGAGACAAACTTCAAGAAAGACTTGCAAGACTTGCAGGTGGTGTAGCAGTAATCCAAGTTGGAGCTGCAACTGAAACTGAATTAAAGGAAAGAAAATTAAGACTTGAAGACGCACTAGCTGCTACTAGAGCTGCTGTAGAAGAAGGTATAGTAGCCGGTGGTGGAACTGCTTATATTAACACTCTTGACAAGATTGCAGCACTTCTTGATGAAGTTGAAGGCGACGAAAGAACAGGAGTAAACATTATACTAAATGCACTTGAAGAACCAATTAAGCAAATTGCTAAGAATGCTGGCCTTGAAGGATCAGTTATAGTTGAAAAGGTAAAGGCTGAAGAAAAGGGAATCGGCTTTGACGCTTACAACGAAAAATATGTAAATATGATTGAAGCTGGAATTGTTGACCCTGCAAAAGTTACAAGATCAGCACTTCAAAACGCTGCATCAGTATCTGCAATGTTATTGACAACAGAAGCTGCAGTAGCAGACATAGAAAAAGAAGAACCAGCTCCACCAATGCCACCAGCAATGCCAGGCGGAATGGGATTCTAAAATAAAAAGATAATAGATAGCATGTGGGAAAATCCCCATGCTATTTTTTATTTAAAAATATTAAAACTAAAAACTTAAAAAGATTTGACAATGTTTTCTTGTTTTAGTATAATCTAATTTGTTATATAGGGGCATAGTTCAGCTGGTAGAGCGTTGGTCTCCAAAACCAAATGTCGGGGGTTCAAATCCTCCTGTCCCTGCCAAAACGACCTTTAGGGTCGTTTTTTTTATGCCCAAAACTGGTATAATGTTCATATAGAAAGCTCTTAGGAGGAAATTATGTTTAATGCAAATAAAGAATTTATAGACGTAGCCATGAAAAGAAAAAAAGCCGATTTAGTTTTAAAAAATGGAAAGATTATAGATGTATTTTCAAGAAGCATTATAGAAGAGGACTTGGCAATACATGAAGGAGTGATTGTTGGTTTTGGCGATTACGATGGAGTGGAAGAAATAGATTTACAAGGGGAATTTGTAACTCCAGGCCTTATTGATGGACATATACATATAGAGTCTTCCTATCTAACACCAGAGGAACTAGGATCATTACTTGTGAACTTTGGAACCACAACCATAGTTGCAGACCCTCATGAAATTGTAAATGTTAAAGGACTAGATGGACTAAACTACATGATTGAAGCTTCAAAGAACACCGAACTTGATATAAAGTATGTGTTGCCATCATGTGTGCCAGCAACTCCATTTGAAAATGCAGGAGCAATTGTGAACGCCGATGACATGCGTGAACATATGAAGATGGAAGATATAATTGGTCTAGGTGAGTTTATGAACTTTCCAGGTGTCATTTACGGCGATGAGGAGTGTCTAAAGAAAATAAATCTTGCAAAGAAAAATTATAAAATAATTGATGGCCACTGTCCAGGCCTTAGGGGATTGGAACTAAACGCATATATTGGTGCGGGGATTACGACAGACCACGAATGTATGACGGAAGAAGAAATGAAGGAAAAAATATCTAAGGGAATGTATATACAACTTCGTCATGGCTCAGCTTGCCACGACTTAGAAAGACTAATAGAAGTTGTAGATGAAAAAAATTACCAAAGATGTATGTTCTGTTCAGACGACAGACAACCAGAGACAATATTAAAAGATGGACACATAGACAATCATTTAAGAATAGCAGTAAAGCATGGGCTAGACCCTATAATGGCAATCCAAATTGCAACAATAAACGCAGCCAGCTGTTATGGATTTAATGAAAGAGGAGCAATAGCCCCTGGAAGAAGAGCGGATCTAGCGGTGTTTAAAGATTTAAAAGACTTTAAAAACACCATGACCTTTATAGAAGGTAAAAAAGTTTCTGAAAATGGTAAGCATTTATCCAAAGTAAAAAAAGCCAATATGGAAAAAGTCATAAATTCTTTTAATGTAAAAAATTTTAGTATAGATAGATTAAAATTAAATTTAAAAATTGAAAAAGCAAATGTAATAGAAATAATTCCCGGAGGAGTCGTAACCAAAAGTATAGTAGAAGAAATAGAAGTAGATGAAAAGGGAGATTTCTTATACAATCCTAATAGAGATATAGTAAAGATAGCAGTTGTGGAAAGACATAATGGCACTGGAAATGTTGCAGTGGGACTACTGAAGGGATATGGAATAAAAAGTGGTGCTGTTGCAATATCCATAGCCCACGACTCGCATAATATAATAGTATCTGGAACAAACAACGAGGACATGGCAGCAGCGGTTGAAGAACTTACCAACCAAGGCGGGGGAGTTGTGCTTATTAAAAACGGAAAAGTTATAGGCAGGATGGAACTTGTAATCGGTGGGATTATGAGTGACAAGTCCATAGAAGAAGTAAATGAGAAATTAAAAGATATTCACAACATTGCCATAGAAGAACTTAAAGTTAATTCAAATATAGATCCAATAATGACGCTTTGCTTTATGTCGCTACCAGTAATTCCTGAATTAAAAATAACAGATGAGGGACTTTTTGATGTAAATAAATTTGATTTTATAGAACTAGAAATTGAATAAATAGCGGAAAGTAGAAGGTAAGGCAAGTTTTTTTAAAAAATCTTGCCTTTTTTCAAAAAAACACTTGAAAAAAAATAAGGATTATATTACAATGTTATTCGACGTCAAAAAAGACGGATTGATTTGAGAGAGCAAATGTAAAAAAAGTTTAAAAAATATTTGACATTAGTTTTTACATGAGCTATAATAAACTAGTCACATCGTAAGAGAGACAAAAAACATTGATTTGTTTTTATAAGGCCCTATGGTCAGCAGACTGTTTCAACCAATCGGCTACGCCTCTTGGGAAACAGGTTGCATCAGACCTACTAAAGCTCACTACGTTCGCTAAGTTAGGTCTAGAAAGCGGTAACCGCTATAAAAGAAAAACTTTAACAAATCAATAATCATAAATTATGTATATATTTTATGGCCCTATGGTCAAGCGGTTCTTGATCCTAACCCAAATCACGAAGTGATTTGTAGGTAGGTCAAATGTCGCGAAATAGA
The DNA here is from genome assembly GCF_928097925.1 of Mediannikoviicoccus vaginalis. Taxonomy (GTDB): domain Bacteria; phylum Bacillota; class Clostridia; order Tissierellales; family Peptoniphilaceae; genus Mediannikoviicoccus; species Mediannikoviicoccus vaginalis. Next base: position 853,335 of record NZ_CAKMRI010000001.1, on the reverse strand, counting down.
AATCTTCGATTTCGTTATGAAGCGACTAAGACATTTGCAGCGAAGCTGCAATCTTAGAAATACGAATTGATATAATATAATAAACTATAATATTATGGCCCTATGGTCAAGCGGTTAAGACATCGCCCTTTCACGGCGGTATCCCGGGTTCGAATCCCGGTAGGGTCACCATTATGGGCGGTTAGCTCAGCTGGGAGAGCATCTGCCTTACAAGCAGGGGGTCACAGGTTCGAGCCCTGTACCGCCCACCATAATGATTTTAATTAATAAAGTATTAATAGTATATGGCCTTGTAGTTCAGTTGGTTAGAATGCCAGCCTGTCACGCTGGAGGTCGTCGGTTCGAGCCCGATCAAGGTCGCCAAAATTACTTTATTAAAATAAGACAGATAGGGCAAGCGTGCCAGGCGAGCCTTTACAGACTGTTTCAACCAATCGGCTACGCCTCTTGGGAAACAGGTTGTATGTGACCTACTAAAGCTCACTACGTTCGCTAAGTTAGGTCAATAACGCTGGAGGTCGTCGGTTCGAGCCCGATCAAGGTCGCCAATTACTTTATTAATATGTGACATGTTGGATACGCACAATACGTGACCAATTAAAGTCACAATATGCTGATGTAGCTCAATTGGTAGAGCAACTGACTTGTAATCAGTAGGTTGGGGGTTCAAGTCCTCTCATCAGCTCCACTTAAATAATACATGGAGGAGTTCCCGAGTTGGCCAAAGGGGACGGACTGTAAATCCGTTAGCTGTGCTTTCAGTGGTTCGAATCCACTCTCCTCCACCATTATTTAAATCATACTTAATAAAAAACAGTTTAATATGCGGGTGTAGCTCAGTGGTAGAGCCCCAGCCTTCCAAGCTGGTTGCGAGGGTTCGATTCCCTTCACCCGCTCCATATGCACCTATAGCTCAGTTGGATAGAGCAACGGACTTCTAATCCGTGTGTCAGAGGTTCGACTCCTCTTAGGTGCGCCATAATGGGGTGTCGCCAAGTCGGTAAGGCACTAGACTTTGACTCTAGCATTCCACAGGTTCGAGTCCTGTCACCCCAGCCAATATTTACTTTTCAAAATACAATACATGACCCATTAGCTCAGTCGGCATAAGTGAGCGGCCCATTTCCCACAGGAAATGGTGGCGATAACTTAGTTTTTGCGAAGCAAAAAAGAATGAGCGAGTGGATAAAATAAAATAAATAGCTTAAAAAATTGGCATCATAAGAATACAATTATATATGACCCATTAGCTCAGTCGGCAGAGCACCTGACTTTTAATCAGGGTGTCCCGCGTTCGAGTCGCGGATGGGTCACCATCAAGGAGAGGTACCGAAGTGGTCATAACGGGGCGGTCTTGAAAACCGTTAGGGTGCAAGCCCACGTGGGTTCGAATCCCACCCTCTCCGCCAATTTTTTTTAGATTGGTTTAGGAGAAGTACTCAAGTGGCTGAAGAGGCTCCCCTGCTAAGGGAGTAGATCCTGATAAGGGATGCGAGGGTTCAAATCCCTCCTTCTCCGCCAACTATAGGGGCCTTTAGCTCAGTCGGTTAGAGCGCCCGGCTCATAACCGGTAGGTCCGGGGTTCGAGTCCCTGAAGGCCCACCAACTATGTATTCTGTTTTCGGAGTATGTAGTTTACATACCCTATAGTTGAAATGCTGGCCGCTAAAGCGGCCAATTATTTTCAAATTTTTTGTTATAGATTGCGCCCAGATAACTTAGTCTTTGCGAAGCAAAAAAAGAATGAGCGGTCGGGAAATAAACAAAATAATTTTTTTAAAAACTTGTTAATACAAAAAATATAGTATGAGCCCAGATAGCTCAGTCGGTAGAGCAGAGGACTGAAAATCCTCGTGTCGCTGGTTCGATTCCGGCTCTGGGCACCAGTGTTTACAAAGTAAATAATTGGTGATATAATTTTACTGTTAGATTAAAACAAAATAATAAATTGATATGACTCATTAGCTCAGCTGGTATAAGTGAGCGGCCCATTTCCCACAGGAAATGGAGGCGATAACTTAGTCTTTGCGAAGCAAAAAAAAGATGAGCGGCATTGAATAAATAAGCTTAATAATAAGACAATCTAAATAAAATAATACAACATAATAGTATGACTCATTAGCTCAGCTGGTATAAGTAAGCGGCCCATTTCCCACAGGAAATGGAGGCGATAACTTAGTCTTTGCGAAGCAAAAAAAAGATGAGCGGCATTGAATAAATAAGCTTAATAATAAGACAATCTAAATAAAATAAAACAACATAATAGTATGACTCATTAGCTCAGCTGGTATAAGTGAGCGGCCCATTTCCCACAGGAAATGGAGGCGATAACTTAGTCTTTGCGAAGCAAAAAAAAGATGAGCGGCATTGAATAAATAAGTTTAATAATAAGACAATCTAAATAAAATAATACAACATAATAGTATGACTCATTAGCTCAGCTGGTAGAGCACCTGACTCTTAATCAGGTTGTCCAGGGTTCGAACCCCTGATGGGTCACCAGGAAAAGCCTTGAAATATAAACGTTTCAAGGCTTTTTAACTACTGAGAGATTTTTTTGAAAAGCATTGTTAAGTGAATGAAAATATTTTTGGTTCCAAAGGGCTAATGAACTGATAATAAAAAAGAATTTTTATTTGCATTCTTTTTTTATTAATCTCAAATTATTATGAAAATGCTAATTAATTTGAGTCAATCAGCTTTTTTGTAAAATCTAATAGTGAAAATTATGTTATAATGTATAATGTAAGAATAAATAAAAGCAAATTCTTGAGGGAATGCGATTATTTTAAATAAATGAAAGGTAGGGGTGTTATGAGTAAGATTGAGTTGACCTTTAAAGGTGGAACTCATATGCATGATTTTAAGGAATTGACCAATCAATGTGAAATAGAGAATGGCCCAGTTTCAAAAAAGGTTTACATCGCTCTTCACCAACACACAGGGGTACCATGTAGTCCTCTTGTTAAGGTTGGGGATGAAGTTAAGATGGGACAAAAGATTGGAGAGGCGCCAGGAACTATTACAGCACCGGTTCATGCCAGTGTCTCAGGTACAGTTGTGGAAATTAAAGATTTGACCACAGTTACTGGGGTACATACTAAGGCCATTGTTATTGAAAACGATGGATTAGACACTATTGGTTATACTCCTTATGATGATGACTATGAAAGTTTAGATTCTGCTACTATAGTGGAAAGGGTAAAAGAGGCAGGAGTTGTTGGTTTAGGTGGGGCAGGTTTCCCTACTCATGTTAAAATCAAGACAAAGCCTGATGACAAAATTGATTACGTTCTTATTAATGGTGCAGAATGTGAACCTTATTTGACTAGTGATCAAAAGACTATGGAAAAATATCCTGAAAAGGTTGTAAATGGTCTAAGAATTGTAATGAAGGCCATGGGGGCTAAAAAGGGATATATTGGAATTGAGTCCAATAAGCCTAAAGCCATAGAACTTATCGATCAAGTTTGTAAGAAATTTAACGATGTAGAGGTTTCTGTTTTAAAGACAAAGTATCCTCAAGGGGATCAAAGAAGATTGATTGACTCTATATTAAAGATGAAGATGCCTTCTTCTGTAAGAAGTACTACTCAAAGGGTTCAAGTTATTAACTCAAGTACGGCCGCTTCTGTATATGAAGCCGTAGTTGAAGGAAAACCTCTTTATGAAAAGGTTGTTACTGTAACAGGCTCTTCTATAAACAGACCTTCCAATCTACTTGTTAGGGTTGGTACTCCAATTAATGAAATTCTTGAATTTTGTGGTGGAGTAAAAGATGATGTGGGCAAAGTTATAATTGGTGGGCCTATGATGGGGGAAAGTCAATTTAAGACAGATCTTCCAACTATAAAGGCCGTTGGTGGTATCCTTGTGCTAAATAAGGAAGAGGCAAAACCTCCAGTGGTAACACCATGCATAAAATGTGGCAAATGCGTTGATGTTTGTCCAATAGGACTAATGCCTTTATATATTCAATTAAATGTTTTACACAATAGATTTGAAGAAGCAAGGGACCTTTATATCATGGACTGTATTGAATGTGGATCATGTTCCTATGTATGTCCTTCAAAGAGACCTCTTATAGAGGCTATCAGACATGGTAAGAGAGAACTTAGAGCTCAGTCAAGTAAGAGATAGGAGAGTTATAGTGGAGAAAAAAATAAAAGATCAAGAAGTTATTGATAATCTTGAAGGAAAGCTTGAAGTATCTGCTATTCCTCATTTGAGAGATTCAATAACAAGTTCTAAGGTTATGTTAGATGTAATTATAGCCTTAATGCCAGCTCTTATTGCAGGTGTTTACTTCTTTAGAATGAGAGCTTTGTTATTATGTCTTGTATCTGTTGGTTCATGTGTGCTTTCTGAGTACGCTTTTCAAAAGCTAACAAAAAGACCTGTAACCATAGGAGACTTGTCAGCGGTTGTAACAGGATTATTACTTGCATTTAACGTGCCTGTAACCATGCCATTTTACATGGTAATATTTGGTGGAATTTTTGCGATAATTATTACAAAACAATTATTTGGTGGAATAGGTGCCAACTTTATGAACCCTGCACTTGCAGCTAGAGCGGCACTAATGGCCTCATGGCCAAAGGAAATGGCAAATTATGTTGCACCAGGGCCAGACGCTGTGTCAATAGCTACACCACTTGCAGGAGGAGAAGTAAAACTTCTAGACGCCTTCCTTGGAAATATGGGAGGATGTATTGGTGAAGTTTCAGCCCTTGCGCTTTTAATCGGTGGAATTTATCTATTAGTTAAAAAGGTAATACACATAAGAATACCATTGACATATATTTTAACAACAGTGGTTTTCCTATTTATTTTCGGAGTACCAGCAGGAGAACTATTAAATCATGTACTTATTGGTGGACTTTTACTAGGGGCTATCTTTATGGCAACGGACTATGTTACAGCTCCAGTAAGTAAAAAGGGACAAATTATATTTGCCATAGGCTGTGGGCTTATTACGGCAGCCATAAGAGTTTACGGATCACTACCAGAAGGGGTTTCATACTCAATTCTTGTAATGAACTGTGCAACACCTCTTATTGAAAAGCTAACCACTCCAAAACCTTTTGGAAGGGGAGGTAAGAACTAATGAAAAAGATTTTGACTTTAGCATTAAAACTATTTGTAATCACAGCAGTGGCTACAACTTGCCTAACCATAATAAATGGCTTCACATCTCCAATTGTTGAAAAGAGAGCAAGGGAAGAATATGAAGCATCCATGAAAATGGTTTTTGAAGAGGCAGACAGCTTTAAATCACTTGAAGAAGAGGATAAAGCTCAGTTTGATAAAATCGTTGAAGAAAATGAAAATGTCCAAGACATCGTTATTGCATTAAAGGGCAATGAAGAAGTTGGGTATGTTATAAAGACCGTTGGTAAAGGTGGTTACGGTGGACCTATTACATTTGTAGTAGGCGTAGACAAAGAAGATAAAATTGTAGGATATCAAGTTCTTGAATCCTCTGAAACAAAGGGATTCGGTTCACAAGTAGCAGAAGAGCCTTTTATCTCATCAGTAGTGGGAAAGAGCATGGCAGGGGAAATGACAAAAGCTGACAATCCATCAGCGGACAACGAAATCCAAGCTATTTCAGGAACTACAATTTCAGTTAAGGCAATACTAAACGGACTTAACGGTGCAGTTAAGGCTTTGGCGGAACTAAGAGGATAGGGGGAAGATGATGAAGAAAATTTTAAAAAGTGGAATCATAGACAACAACCCAGTTCTTATTCAACTTGTAGGACTATGTTCAGTTCTCGGTGTAAGTACAACAGTAATGAACGCACTTGGAATGGGTGCGGCGGTAATTGTAGTAGCAACCCTATCAAACCTTGTAGTTTCCCTACTTAGAAACTTTATACCAGACGAAGTTAGAATTCCATGCTATATAGTAGTTATAGCATCATTCGTAACAATGGTAGACATGGTTATGAAGGCATACACTCCAGAACTTTATGCTCAACTAGGTATCTTTATACCACTTATAGTAGTAAACTGTTTAATCCTTGCAAGAGCTGAAGGCTTTGCAAATAAAAACAAAATACTACCTTCAATAGTTGACGGTTTTGCAAATGGTGTTGGATACACAATTACAATAGTTATACTTGCTTTTGTAAGAGAGTTATTAGGAGCAGGAGCAATCTTCGGATATGAATTACTTTCAGGAGAGGGAATAAAACCAATAGGTATAATTGCACAAGCTCCAGGATCATTTATCGTACTTGGTATGATACTTGCAGTATTTAACTATGTAGCAAGCAAAAAAGAAGAAAGCAAGTAGGGGGTAGACTATGTTAAGTAATATTTTTAAAATACTTATTTTATATATTTTTGTAAACAACTACGTGCTTGGACAATTCCTTGGAATCTGTCCACTAATAGGAGTTTCAAAAAAGACAGAAACAGCGGCAGGTATGGGTATTGCAGTTACCTTCGTAATTACAATTGCATCAGTAGTTACCTATGCAATTCAGTACTTAATTCTAGAACCACTAAACTTGCAATTTTTACAAACCATAGTGTTTATTTTAGTAATAGCATCACTGGTACAATTTGTTGAAATGGTACTAAAAAAGACAATGCCAGGGCTATATAGCGCCTTGGGAGTTTTCCTACCACTAATCACAACAAACTGCGTTGTACTTGGAGTTGCAATTGCAAACATACAACAAGGATACACACTTATTGAAACCTTAGCATCAGCAATAGGTTCATCAGTAGGATTCTTTATATCTATAGTTTTCCTTGCTGCAATTAGAGAAAAATTAGAACTTGCCAATGTGCCAAAACCTTTCAAAGGCGTTCCAATCGCAATGATAGCAATAGGGCTTATGGCGATGTCATTCCTAGGTTTTTCAGGATTAGTATAGGGGGAGTAAATGGATATTAATCAAATTCTTATAGCAGTTGGAAGTTTAGGGGCGGTAGCTATAGTCTTTGCCGTACTATTAGGATTTGCATCAAAAGTATTTCACGTACCAGTAGATCCAAAAGTACAAGAAGTTAGAGCTGCACTTCCAGGAGCAAACTGCGGTGCCTGTGGTTTTCCAGGATGCGACGGACTTGCAGACGCCATAGCAAATGGTAACGCAAGCATAAATGCATGTCCTGTAGGAGGATCAGAAGTCGTAGAACATCTTGCAGAAATAATGGGACAAGTTGCAAACGAAACATCAAAGCAAGTTGCAGTAGTAAGATGTGCAGGAGACAAAACACTTGCAGAAGATAAATTTAAATATGTTGGAATTAGAGACTGTAGAGCGGATCAAGCGCTACAAAATGGTCATAAAAAATGTCCTTTTGGATGTTTAGGATGTGGAACTTGCGTTGACGTTTGTCAATTCGATGCAATTCACATTGTAAATGGTGTTGCAAAAGTCGATAAAGAAAAATGTACCGCATGTGAAATGTGTATTAAGATCTGTCCAAGAGATTTAATCACACTGATGCCATACGACAATCAAACAGAAGTACTATGTAGTACAACTGACAAAGGTAAAGATGTAAGAGGATATTGTAAAGTGGGCTGTATCGGATGTAAGATCTGTGAAAAGAACTGTCCAGAAGAAGCAATTACAGTAGAAAAATTCCTTGCACATATAGATCATGACAAATGTATTGACTGTGGAATATGTATAGAAAAATGTCCACAAAACTCAATAAGAGATTACGAAGAAAAAATATTTAAATTACCAAGTTAGAGAAACCGACCATGTGGTCGGTTTTTTATATGTCATTAACAACTTACCTTCAACCTAGTTCAATAAAGGTTAAATATAAGACATTAGAAACATATTAGGAATATTCTTCAGAAATTTTCTTATAATGTTTCTAACATCTCAACTCACCTCTAACTACTAGTCTCTATTTAAAAAAGCCTCTCAATATGATACACTTAATGGAGAAAAAGAAAGGATTATAACATGACAAAGGGAGATAAAATACTCATTTCAGCCATAGTTATTTTATCGTTACTTGCCTATGTAATTATATATTTTTCGGGCAGTGAGGATAGAGATAAATATATTTCGGTACAGTTTAATGGAAGTGAATTCAAAAGACTTACTTTTACTTCTAAAAACGATTCGTATAAATACAAACTCGATACTGACGAAGGTTTAAATATAATAGAGGTAGATGGGGACAAGGTGCATATGACTGAGGCGGATTGCCCTGATAAACTTTGTATTAAACAGGGATATATCTCCAAAGTGGGCGAGGTTTTAGTTTGTGTTCCCAATAAAGTTGTGGTGGAAATAAAGAGTGACAACAGTGAAAAAGAATTGGATGGTATTAACTATTGAGAAAGACAGTTAAATTAGGAATTTTAATATCATTTGCACTTATAATATCGCTTTTTGAAAACATGATGCCCATACCAATTCCGGTGCCGGGGGTAAAGCTTGGACTTTCTAATATAGTTCTGCTTGTAACTCTACTTATGTTTGGACTTAAGGAAGGCTTTATTGTGGCAGTGTTTAAATCGATTTTAATGGTTTTGGTCTCTGGAAGGCTTGGAGCGCTTCCATATAGCCTTACGGGAACCATGTTTGCCGTAGTGGCAATGTACCTTTCCCATAGATATTTGGGAAGATGGTTAAGTTTAATTGGTGTAAGTGAGCTTGGATCGTTATTTTTTAACTTTGCGCAACTTCTTGCTGCAAGTTTTATTTTAAATAATATTAGGATTATGGCATACCTTCCAGTAATGGCATTAATGGGGGTTGTCACAGGTTATATAGTTGGTATTACTTCTAAATTTGTTTCAGATAGACTTAAAAAAGGTGATATAAATGTCGGATGATAAAATAAAAGAAACGCCTATTCTTATTATAGAAAAAGATGTGGATGAAATTAATGATGAATTAGTTAAAAAAGAAGTAAAGAAAAAGAAAGATAATAATGAAGGACTTTCTAAAGATAATAGCAATGATAGAAAGATGAAGACTATAAAGGAGTTTTCAACCTTTGATAGACCTAGAGAGAAGATGAGGGACTATGGTCCTTCAAGTCTTTCTGAACAGGAGCTTATGGCAATTTTGCTTGGAACTGGAACGAAGAAGTTAAATGCACTTGAGCTTGCGTCAAAGGTTCTTGACGAGATTGAAAGTCAAAACAACTTCAACGACATAACCCTTGACGAGCTTATGAAGATTGACGGCATAAAGCTTTCAAAGGGAGCGACCATTATGGCTGCCATAGAGCTTGTGAAGAGGCTTAATGTAAGGCAGGCCACTAAGGAACACTATAAGGTGGACAGTCCCAGGTCGCTTGCAGAAATTTTTATGCACAAGCTGTCGGGAGAATTAAGGGAATATTTTTATATAATCTTACTTAACACAAAAAACACAATTATTTCGGCGGAAGAAATTTCCATAGGGACTTTGAGTTCTTCATTGGTCCACCCAAGGGAGGTTTTTAAGCCCGCAGTAAAGAAGAGTGCTAAGTCGATTATACTTTTACATAATCACCCAAGTGGTGATGTTACGCCTAGTAACGAAGATATAAAGTTAACTCTGCGCCTGGAACAGGCGGGAAAACTCTTAGGCATAGAAGTCTTAGACCATCTTATTATTGGAGATGGAAAATATTTAAGTTTTAAAGAAAAATCATATTTTTAAGGAGTAAGTTATGGCAACATTTATAAAGTTTTTTCCAAAGGACATAGGAATAGATTTAGGTAGTTCAAATACCATTATCACCGACATTGACGGTAATGTTTTGGTTAAGGAACCTTCTGTTGTTGCCATTGACTTAAAGACATATGAGGTGCTGGCAGTAGGTGTTGAAGCAAAAAATATGATTGGAAAGACTCCAGAAAATATTATGGCGGTTAGGCCCTTAGAAAATGGAGTTATTTCAGATTTTGAATTAACAAGGGCCATGCTTGAGTTCTTTATAAGAAAGGCAAACTCTGGATTTTCTGTGTTTCAACCAAGGGCTGTTGTAACGGTTCCGTCTTTCTTAACTGATATTGAAAAGAGGGCGGTGGAAGATGTTGTAATCTATGCCGGATGTAGAGATGTAAAGCTTCTTGATGAAAATATTGCATCTGCAATTGGCATGGGCATCGATATTAATGAACCAAAGGGAAATTTAATTTTAAACATTGGTGCGGGAACGGTGCAAGTTTCTGTGGTTTCTCTTGCGGGAGTTGTGTCTTCAAGTTCTAGAAAGTACGGTGGAGACAATGTGGAGAGAAATATAAAGAAATTTATAAAGAAGAATTACAACTTTGTAATTGGAGATAGCACTGCAGAGTATTTAAAGAACAATATACTTAGTTTAAAGACAGATGAACAGGACAAGTCTGCAACCATAAGTGGCAAGGACTTGGTTTCTGGAATGCCAAAGGTGGCAAATATAACTGCCAGTGATCTACTACCATGTGTACTACCACTGGTAAATGAAGTTCACACTTGCATTAGGGATGTGCTTGAGACAACACCACCGGAAATATCTGGAGAAGTTATTTATGACGGAGTTAAAATATGTGGTGGCATGGCGGAGCTTTCTGGCCTTGTGGAATCCATCAGGGACAACCTGGAGATAAATGCATTTGTGGTTGAAAATCCAATTAAGGTTACGGGAGTTGGAATAGGTAAGGCTTTAACTCTTTTAAAGGAAAGAAAGAGGTTTATATTTAGGAAAAATGATTTATAGAGACTTTAGAAACAACAATAAAAAAAGAAAACTGAGCGTTTTTGCCATAGTATGCATATTCTTGATTTCTTTAATAGGTACGAGCAATGGAAATAGTAAAGTTATTGACTTTGGAGGCAATGTAATTTCATCAATAACAACTCCTATTTCAAAGGTGTTTTACTTTACATCTTCCAAAGTGATTGATGGAATTGAATTTATTTTTGGTTCAAGGGAGATGAGAGATGAAAACGAAAGACTTACCAAAGAGAATTTGACCCTTAAAGATCAAAATGCAAATATGCAAAAGGTTATTGACAATGAAGAATATTTGAAAGACGAATACAATCTTATCTCAAAAAAGGACGACAAACTTGTGAGAGCTAGTATTGTTGGTGTGGATTCGTCAAATCTTTACGATAGATTCACAATAGACAAGGGAACTAAGGATGATATAAGTGTAAACGACCCTGTGGTTCAAGGTGTTGTTGGAGAGGACTCTTCCATAGTGGAAGGGCTTTTAGGTGTTGTAACCGACGTTGGATTTAACTACGCAAAGGTTTCATCCATAACAAACTCCACCACGGGAACTTCCTTTAAGACTTCACGAAGCGACGCCATTGGTGTTATTAAGGGAAGCAAAAAGGGTGAACTAAAGGGATTTATGTATAAGACCTCTGCTGACATTGCCGTTGGTGACAAGGTCTACACTTCTGGACTTGGTGGAACCTATCCACCGGATCTTTATATAGGTCAGGTTAAAGAGGTTTTTAAAGATGACTCCAACGCCGTAAAAGAGGTTAGCATAGAACCGGCAATAGATTTTAACAATATTTACAGAGTATTGGTATTGAAGACGATGAGAGAAGAAGACAATGAATAGATACAAGATATTTATAGTGATAATATTGAACCTGTTATTACAGACGGTTCTATTTAGTAGAATACAGATTTTTGGAATTAACCCTAATATCACAATTCCAATAGTGGTTGCACTGGGACTTGGTTTTGGTGCATACACTGGAGGTTTTTCAGGGCTTTTAATAGGGCTTTTGGAAGACATTCTGTTTGGTAGGGTGCTTGGAGTTAAGGCCTTAATATACTTTGTAATAGGTTTTTTAGTAGGATATTCAGATATGGGAATTAACAAGGACGACGTTAGGACGGGAGTTGTTCTTACGGCACTTTCCACAGTAGCGTCCTTTGTGTTGACAATTATAATTGGAAAACTAATTGGCGATTCATTTAGTTTTAGAAATTCATTCTTTCCAATGCTAATTGAGCTTATTTTAAATTCCATATGCTACATCCCAATATTTATGATATTTCAAAAGTTTTTCGAATTTCCAAAGTTTAGGTTATAGGTGTGAATATGAAAAATATAAAAAAATTTTTTAAAGCATCAGATAGAGAGGATAGATTTTTTGTTACAAAAATCATCCTATTTATTCTAATGCTCATTCTTTTTTTAAAACTGTTTTATTTGACGGTGGTAAAGGGGGACTACTATAGTGAAATGTCTGAGAACACAAGAATAAGGGATATTGAAATAGCAGCTCCCAGAGGAAATATTTACGACCGAAATGGTGAAATCTTAGCCACAAATAAGACGGTTTTTACAGCGAGCATTTTAAAAAATGAATTCTTAGAGCATGATCAAGAAGAGAGAAATAAAAATTTAAGGGACCTAAGTAGGCTTTTAGAGCTTGACGGTTCAAATATAAATCCAGATTATGTATTGTCTTTAAACCTTATAAAGTACAAGGACAAAGAGGCCTATAAAAATGAAGAGCTAAGTCCAACTGAAAAGATGATTGAGATAATAAAGGACAACGACCTTTTAAAGACCTTAATCTATAAAGAGGAAGAACATGAAGGCTATAAGTACAGAGTTATAGACACTGTTATAAAGTCCATGAAGAACAAGGGAGTTGACCTTCCGGTTATGTCTGGAAGTGAAAAGATAGAGTTTATAAATCCTAAGGGCTCACAGTACTTAAAGGACAATTCCTACTATGATGGGGAAGTGCCTTACGAATTTCTAGGTAGAAACCTTAGCAAGGACGAAGGTATAATTAGAAATATTTTAAACCATCCTGTAGGAAGAAAACTTGCCTTTGAATTGTTAGAGTCTTCGAAACTAGAAGAGAATCTTGAACTTGTACCAATGGGATTTCAAGATGAAATGGCACTTTGGGAGACAAAGGCAAAGCTTGCAAAGGAATACCCTGGAATAACGGAAAAGTCCTCTGCAAAGGATGACTTTGTGGAAATTGTAAAAAAATCATCCCTTGATGAACTGATTTCAAATGTAACAATTAACTCAAAGGCTGAAGAAAAAGTTATGGTTCCTGCAAAGTATGCCATTGAACTTTTGGATAAAAAAAATATAAATCACAATCTTAAGGTTGTGTTAGATGAAAAAGATGCTAATAAACCAGTGGCGACAATTGAATATAAAGACGATGAAAAGCATGACTTAAAAGCGCAGGATATGTTAATATCACTACTTAACGAAAATGGGTTAATGAAAGAGTTTATAACAAATGACGACGTTAAGTACATTGCACAAAATATAAATACGAATAAAAACATCTTGCCATCAATCTCTGTAAAGGACTGGATTTATTCATATGAAAAAAACATTGACGATATGTATGAGAGATTTAAACTGGATAGAGAAAAGGATGATATTAAAAAGCTTTATGCTGAAGTTATAGACTACTATGAGTTAAAGGACTATGACATCTATGACCAATATAATATCTTAAAGCTCTATGACCTTATAAATAAGCATGGTGACCTACGATATGTACCGCTGGATCTAACTTACAATCTATCGGAAGTTACATTTGCGTCGATTGAAGAGAGATTTCCAAGTGGTTCAGGTATAATTGTGGACTCGGAACCCATAAGATACTATCCTGAAGGTTCCCTTGCATCACATACAATTGGTTATATTGGAAAAATTTCCACGGAAGTTGAAAAAGAGGACTATTTGTCTGATAAAAATTATAATTTGGCATCACTAATTGGTAAAAATGGGATTGAAGAGAGCCAAGAGAGACAGTTAAAGGGAACTAATGGAAGTAGAAGAGTCATGGTTGATAACCGTGGGAATGTTACGGAAGTTTTAGGAGAGACCAAACCAATTCCTGGAAATGATGTATATCTTTCACTGGATAAAAATATTCAAAAGGCTGCAGAAGATGCACTGAAAGAAACTATAAATTCCCTTCAAACCGACAATGTGTTTAACTCTAAATGGGGCGATGTCAATATGGTTAATTCAAACACCACTGGACAGTATAAAGACGCCTCTTCAGGCTCAGTTGTAGTTTTAAATGCAAAGACTGGACAGCTGGTAGCCATGGCAAACGCACCGGACATCAACTTAAATATGTTTGCAACGGGCATATCCGCCTCCGACTGGAAAAATCTATTTCCAAAGGACGAAAGGGATTTGATTGCACCAAGACCACTTTTGAATATGGCGATGCAATCTGCAATACAGCCAGGTTCCACATTTAAACTTGCCACATCACTAGCAGGACTTGAAACGGGACTTAACCCGGACTTCACTATAAAATGTCAAGGCTTTATTGAAGTTGGTGGAAGAACTTTCCAAGACGCCATTTGGGGACTATATAGGGGAGTTCATGGCAACGAAGGTACTAGGGAGGCAATTAGAGACTCATGTAACTATTACTTTTACAATTTAGCCCTAGGAGTTGAAAAGGGATCAAAGGACAATGGTCCGTATAAATTAAATGTGGATGATGTTGCGAAGTATGCAAAGATACTTGGTCTTGGAGAAAAGACGGGAATAGATATAAATATTCCAAAGGAAGCAACGGGAATACTTCCAGATAGAAGCATAAAAAAGGCCACTTATAAGAGGCTATACCAAAATTTCTTAGAGGAAAATTCAGAAAAGTATTTAATAGATAAAAATATAAAAAAAGAAGAACTGGAAGAAAAGATTCAAACTATGGTAAAGTGGATTGACGAAAAAGAGGTTCCAACTGAAACTGAAATTGTAAAGAGACTTAAGGACCTTGGATTTGACACGGCAAAAGTTGTGGGGGATTCAAAACAAAACTTCCCTGCGCAAATAAAGTATAACTATATCGACCAATCGAATTGGTTAGTGGGAGACAGTTTAAACGTTGTAATCGGTCAGGGACAAAATGCCTACACACCACTGCAAATGGCAAGGTACATGGCCACAATTTCCAATGGAGGAACTAAGAACAAGGTCTCCGTTGTAGATGAAGTAAAGGATCCTATGAATGGAAGAGTTATTTACAAAAACAGTCCTACTGGCGACAAAATAGATATTGATGACTTCTCTTCACTGCAAGTTATTAGAGAGGGAGCTAATATGGCGGCAAAAGAGGGACACACTGGAAGGGTTCTAGGCAAACTTCCATTTGAGATGGGAGTTAAGTCGGGGACTGCGGAAGTTGGTTTTACTAACCCAGTTACTCATAAGCCTTATAGCGACTATGGTTGGATGATTGGATTTGCACCATATGATGATCCACAATATGTAATCGCCGCAGTGGTAACACAAGCGGGAACAAGTATGAACATAAGTCCAATGGTAAGGGAGATTATGGGAGCATGCCTTGAAGCATCACCAAAGGAAAATAAATGATAAAGCATTTTGTAGAAAAGAAAAAAGATGAACTAATAGTTGGCAGTATAAAGGACAAAAAATTACAAAACATTTTTAAAATCACCAATAGCGAGGCGATTTTCATTGCAAGAATAGAAAGAAAGATGCCAAACTATAGTGGATATATTATTTCTCTGGAAAATAAAGAAAAGGGCCTCTTAGATGAAAACAAAACCACTGGACAAGTAAAGCCGGGAGATGCTGTGCTGGTGGGGCTATATAAGAAGACCTCACAGGACAAGCTTGACAAATACACCATGGACTACTCCATACCAGGGCGATACATCGTGTACTATCCAAATTCAAAAAAGGTAAATGTGTCAAAGAAAGTTCCCAAGGATAAAAGAGAGTTTCTCTTACATCAGGCTAAGGAAAATAAAATTATCGGAGTGGACTTAAGGACCAATTCCTACAAAGTGAATTTTTCTAAAATCATAACAGAGTATGAACGACTTAAAAAGGTAAATGAAAAGATTTTACAGGAATCAAAATTTCTTCCAGTGCCACGAAAGTTATTTACATCATACAAAAATCTCTTTTCAATTTTAGAGGACAAGGAGAATATTATTGTAAATGATGGAGAAATCTATAAATTTTTAGAAAAGTATTTGGGCGAAAAGAAAATTTTCCTTGATGAAAACTATTCATATGAATTTGACGGAAGTTTAGAAGAGGACTTGGTAAACTTAAAGAGGGGAGTTTTGCCTTTACCTAGTGGAGGGAACATCATAGTAGAAAAGACAAAGGCCATGACGGTTGTGGATATAAATGGCCTTGGAGATAAAAACTTTTTAGAAACCAATAGGGAAGCTGTTAGAGAAACCCTAAGGGCAATTGATGTTTTGACCCTCCATGGCATTGTCGTGGTGGACGCCATTACAATGAATAAAAAAGATGAAAAGTTACTTGCAGAGTTCATTGAAGATGAATTAAAAAGACACTTTAAAATAAAATTTCATGGAATAACTAAATTAGGACTTTTAGAGTTCACAAAGTCTGCAATAACTGTTGACATTTCAAGATAATTGAAATATAATAATCAAGTGTGTAACCGCACGATACAGGTTTCAAGCGAAAGCACCTGTGTCGGCGAGTCTTAAATATGAGGAGGTGCACTATGTACGCAATAATTGAAACAGGTGGAAAACAACTAAATGTTGAGGTTGGCAAAAGCTACAAAGTTGAAAAACTTAATGTATCTGAAGGAGATACTGTAGAATTTGACAAGGTTCTAATGATTTCTGATGGAGAAGAACTTAAAGTAGGTAAACCAGTTCTTGAAGGAGCTAAGGTTAAAGCAACTGTTGAAGCTCAAGGAAAAGGCAAGAAGGTTATCGTTTATAAGTTCAAAGCAAAGAAGAACTTCAGAAAGAAAAAAGGACATCGTCAACCTTTCACTCAAGTAAAAATAGAAGCAATAGAAGGTTAATATGATTGAAGGTAAGATTATTAAAAACGAAGCCAAGGATATTATAAGCATTTCAGTAATGGGTCATGCGGACTCAGATGAATATGGCGAAGACATTATCTGTGCTGCAGTTTCAATATATCTAACCAACACAATAAATACATTAACCGAGATAGTTGAAGTAGAAGACTTTATTGAATATGAGATTGGCGAAGGACATTTTTTATTGAATGTGTACTATGACAATCTTGATTTAGAAAAGAAAAGGGAAACTACTTTAATATTAGAAAGTTTAAAATTAGCCTTGACTTCAGTTGAGGATTCATACGGAGAATACATTAAAATTGTAACTGAGGAGGTGCAATAATGTTAAAGCTTAATTTGCAATTATTTGCAAGTAAAAAAGGGGTAGGTTCATCTAAGAACGGCCGTGATAGTAAAGCTAAGATGCTTGGTACTAAGAGAGCAGATGGACAATTCGTTTTAGCAGGAAATATCCTTGTTAGACAAAGAGGAACAAAGATTCATCCAGGAGCTAATGTAGGTAAAGGAAGCGATGACACTTTATTTGCAAAAGTTGACGGAGTTGTAAAATTTGAAAGATTAGGAAAGACAAAGAAAAAAGTTTCTGTTTATCCTAAAGAAAATTTAGCTTAATTAATCACCGTTTATCGGTGATTTTTATTTTATGGTTATTTTCTGTATTTATGATATTATAGGAACAGAAAGATGAATTGAAAGGAAAATAACATGTTTATAGATATAGCAAAGATAGAATTAAAGGCAGGAAAGGGAGGAGACGGAGCTGTTTCCTTTAGACGAGAGAAGTTCGAACCGTCAGGTGGACCATACGGCGGCGATGGTGGTAATGGTGGAAGTATTTACTTTGTTGCCGACGAATCTGTAACAACACTTTTAGACTTCAGATATAGAAAACACTATAAGGCAGAAAATGGTCAAAATGGTGGCACGAAGAAGATGTTTGGTAAGAGGGGAGAAGATTTATTCCTTAAAGTTCCAGTGGGAACCTTAATCAAAGACTTTGACACCGACACTGTTATGTTCGACCTAAGGGAGAATGGTCAAGAGGCCCTGGTTTGTAAAGGCGGTAGAGGTGGTAGAGGAAACGCGAGATTTGCCACTTCAAAAAGACAGGCGCCAAGATTTGCAGAGCCTGGAACAAAGGGCGAAGAAAAGACTATAAAGCTTGAGATGAAATTAATTGCAGATGTTGGCCTTGTGGGAATGCCGAATGTTGGAAAGTCTTCACTACTATCCATTATGTCAAAGGCAAGACCAAAGATTGCAAACTATCACTTTACAACTCTTGAACCAAATCTTGGAGTTGTAGACGTGGGAAATCACAATTCATTTGTAATTGCAGACATACCTGGACTTATTGAAGGTGCCAGCGAAGGTGTTGGACTTGGATTCGACTTTTTAAAGCATATTGAAAGGACAAAAGTACTTGTTCATGTGCTTGACGTGTCCGGTTCTGAAGGCAGAGATCCAATTGAAGACTATAATATAATAAGAAAGGAAATGCTTTCTTATAATTTAAAAATCGGCGACAAGAGAGAGATTATTGTTGCAAATAAAATGGATATTCCGGGAGCAGAAGAGGGCCTGGAAAATTTGAAAAAGGTATTTTCAGATAGACTTGAAGATATAATTGCAATTTCTGCTGCGACAACGGAAAATATTGATGAATTAAAATATAAAATTTATGAAGCCGTGCAAGAAGCAAATATCAATCCACAGACATTTGACGAAATATATATTCCAGTGGAAGAGGAAGCAGAGCCAGACTACACAATTACAAAGGAAGACGGCGCATACATCGTCACTGGACCACTAATAGACAACTTAGTATATAGAACGAATTTTGAAGATCATGAAGCACTACGCCATTTCCAAAAGGTTTTAACGGACAAGGGAGTCTTTGAAGAACTAAAGGAAATGGGTATTCAGGAAAATGATACGGTAATCGTAGGAGAAATGGAATTTGATTATTTAGGATAGGAGGTATTATGATAAGTCCTAAACAGAGATCTTATTTAAAAGGGCTTGCTCACAACATGGAGCCACTTTTAAGAATAGGTAAGGATGGTATTACTAAAAATACCATTGCAGAGTTAAACGACCTTTTAAACAGCAGAGAGCTGGTTAAGATAAAAATTTTAGACAACAACTTAGATAGTAGACAAGAGATGATTGAAGAGATAACTGAAAAATTGCAATGTGAATTTGTTCAGTTCATCGGTTCAAAATTAACAATTTATAGACAGTCAGAGGAAAAGAAAATTGAGTTGCCATAATTTTGGTATTTTTGGAGGGACATTTAATCCAGTGCATATTGCCCATTTAATCCTGGCGCAGGAAGTAAAGGAGAAGATGAACTTGGAAAAGATTATCTTTGTCCCTTCGGGAAATCCTCCCCATAAGAAGGCAGATGTAACAAAAGAGGACAGGCTTCAAATGTTAAGTCTTGCAATTGAAGACAATAGTGATTTTGTAATTGAAGATTACGAAATTAAAAAGACTTCAAAGTCCTATTCTCTTGAGACCATAGAGCATTTGGAAGAAAAGTACAATTGCAAGGACATGTACTTTATTATTGGTGAGGACTCCTTTATGGAAATCGAAGACTGGTATAAATATGAAGAACTTATTTCAAAGGTTAAGCTAATAGTGGTAAATAGAAAAACAGAATATTCAGATACCATTGAAGAAAAGATAAAAAGATATGCAAAAAAAGGTATTGAAGTAAAATTTGTAAAGATACCTAATCTTGAAATATCTTCTTCATATATAAGAGAAGAGTTTAAAGAAAAAAGAGATCCGAAGTACTATATACCAAAGGCTTCATATGATTATATAAAACAAAGAGGTCTATATGATTAGTAAAGATGAAATAATTAAAGACTTAAAGGTGAAGCTTTCAAAGAGTCGTTTTGAGCACACCCTTTCAGTGGCGAAGAAGGCAATTGAACTTGGAAAGAAGTTTTCACTTGACGAAGAGACTTGTGAACTGGCGGGGCTTCTTCACGACTGTGCCAAGGGAAATGAAAAATATTATGAAGAAAAATATAGTGATGAATTCAATGAACTTTTAAGTCGTGATGAGAATAGACAATATGAAAATCCTTTTTTAAAACACTGCTTATTGGGTATGATAGTAGCGAAGGAAAAATATAAAATAAGTGACGTGGAAATTCTTAATGCCATAAAGGAACATACAACGGGAAGTCTACACATGACGGACCTTGCAAAGGTTCTCTACTTGGCGGACAAGACTGAAGACAATAGAGATTATGACGGTGTAGATGAAATTAGAAAAATTTCCATGATAAATATGGACCAAGCCATCGTGCTTAGTTTAAACAATACGATAATGTACTTAATTGAAAAAAATAGAACCATCGCACCGGAGAGTATAGAACTTAGAAACTTTTTATTAGGAGGTATTGGTGAAAGAGATTGATTTAGTAGTAAAGGCATGCGAAGACAAGATTGCAAAGGATGTATTGTCCATAAAACTACAAGAGGGCATGGCAATAGCAGACTACTTTGTAATCGCTACAGGAAATACATCTAGCCAGACCCAGGCAATCGCTGACGAAGTTGAAAAAGTTGCCCTAGAAAATGGAATGACCATTGTTGGCGTAGAAGGATACAGAGAAGGTAGCTGGATACTTGTAGACCTGGGAGATATTATTGTGCATGTTTTTACACCAGAAGCAAGAGAATACTACAATCTTGAAAGATTGTGGAAATAAATTTAAAGGAGATGTACCATGGGATTAGAATTTATTAAAACTCATAAGGCCCCTGAAGCAATCGGACCTTACTCACAAGGAACAGTTGGAGAAAAAGGTGCAAGAGTACTTTTAGTATCAGGACAACTTCCAATTAAAGATGGAGAATTAAAGACAGATATTAAAGAAGCAACTAAGGCAAGCCTTGAAAATGTGCTTGAAATAGTTATTGCAGGTGGCGGAAAATTAGAGGACATTGCAAGAGTTGGAGTATTTGTAAAGAATATGGACGACTTTGGCGAAGTGAACAAGGTATATGAAGAATTCTTTAAAGATCATAAACCTGCAAGAGCATGCGTACAAGTTTGCAAACTACCAAAGGATGCTGTAATAGAAATCGAAGCAACAGCATTAGTTGAAGATAATCTATAAAACAAAACCCTTTTACCAATATGGTAAGAGGGTCTTTTTTTATTTTATTTTTATTTCAGAAATAGGTGGTGCCAGTATTATTTTTTCAAATTTCACACCATCACTTAAGTCCATAATTGCAAAGCTAGTTGGATCATAATTATACTTTGCTATGGTGGGGCTGCCAGGGTTAAAGTAGTGAACTCCATCTATAACTTCATGTTGATACACATGGGTGTGCCCAAATAGGCAGATATCAAAATTTTCTCTCTTTGCCTTTTCTTGTAGCCTTTTTAAGTCCTCTTCAACTTTATACTTATGGCCATGGCAGGCAAATATTTTATAGCCATTTATTTCAACTAAAGCTTCATCTTCATACTTATCATAAATTTTATAATCATTATTCCCCAAGACGCTTACACATTCTAAAGAAGTCTTTTCTTGTAGTACAGGACCATCTAAATAAAAATCTCCCAAAAAAATTATGTATTCACATTTGTTTTCAAGAATCAGTTTAGCGGTTTCATCTAAAAACATTCCATGGGTATCACTTACTATTGCTATTCTTTTCATATAATCACCTTTCAAATTTTCAAATATATTATAACAGATGATAAAAAAATTTTCATTTTCCCATTGACCTACAGATTATGTAAATAAAATTGTATATGATACAATGGGATAGAAAATTATAATGAAAGGATGATATTAATGAAATCAAAATTACGTGTTTTAGCGATGTTTCTTTTACTATCAATCACTTTGGTAGCATGTAATAAACCAAATAATACTGATGGTACAGAAATGGGTTCTAAAACAGAAGTACAAGAAGGCGCAAAGGACAAAAAGATTGTTCTTTATAGTAACTCCTTTGCAGACGAAAAGATAACTTGGCTTGAAGAAAAGTCAAAGGAAGCTGGATTTAATGTTGAAGTTGTATTTATTCCAGGTGGAGATTTACTTCAAAGATTATTAGCAGAAAAGAATGACCCTCAAGCAGATGTTGTTATTGGTCTTGACGAAGGAGGATTTTCAAAACTACAAGCAGAAAATATGTTTAGAAAATGGGATCCGGAGTGGAAACAAGAAATAGACAGCGACTTAATCTATGGTGATGGATATTACTACCCATGGTCTGAGCAACGTATCTTCTACTACTTTGATGGCAATCAAGTTGACAAGGCAGATGCACCAAAGTCATATGAAGAACTTGCTACAGAAGAAAACCAAGGCAAGTACTATATACCAGACAACTTAACAAGTTCAACAAACCAAAAGATTGTATTCCCAATCTTACTTCAAAACCTAGATGAAAATGGAGAGCTTGGAGTTTCAGAAAAAGGCTGGGAACTAGCAAAGAATTATTATAAATATGGAAAGACAGTGGAAGCTGAAAATAGTTTAGGTGCTCTTCAAAAATCTATGGCGATGGTAAAGGACGGAGAATTAAAATATAGTTATTACTTCTCAGGTGGTATTATCAAAGCTGAAAAAGAATTTGATATAAACTCAGTGCCAATAAACCCAGAAAAGGGTGTATTTGCCATGGCAGAACAAGTTGGAATAGTTGACCATGGTGAAGATAAAGACTATACAGCGGCTAAAGGTTTTGCTGAGTGGTGGGGAACACCAGAAGTACAAGAAGCTTGGGCAAAAGAATTTGGTACTGTTCCAGCAAATAATAACGCAAGAAAAGCAGCAGATCCAAGAGTTCTTGAACTATTTGACCAAACCGATCGTATGGATGTAGATTGGGAACTACTAAATGAACATCTTGACGATTGGGTTGAAAAATTTGAATTAGAAATTATGCCATAAACTGTAAATTAATGCGGGATTACCCGCATTTTTTTAGTGGAAACTTTTATGTTTGGATAAATCAATATCAATGTCAAAGATTTTTTTATATTATTCGACAATCTATAAAAATTTCAAAAATCTAATGTTGCCAAAAAGCAATTTAATTATGGTATAATGAAATTGATTACAAAATAGAAAGGATGAAGTGTTAGTGAAATCAAAATTGCGTATTTTAGCGATGTTTCTTTTACTATCAATCACTTTGGTAGCTTGTAATAAACCAAGTAATACTGATGGTACTGAAATCGGTTCTAAAAAGGAAACAGGTGAAAAACAAGAAGGAGCAAAGGACAAAAAATTAGTTCTTTACAGTAACTCTTTCACAGATGACAAGACAACTTGGCTTGAAGAAAAGACAAAGGAAGCTGGCTTTGATGTTGAAATAGTATATATCCCTGGAGGAGATTTACTTCAAAGACTATTAGCGGAAAAGAACGACCCTCAAGCAGATGTTGTCATCGGTCTTGACGAAGGTGGATTTGCAAAGCTACATGAAGAAGAAATGCTTACAGAGTGGGATCCTGAATGGAAAAGTGACATTGATACTGAATTAATCCATGGAGATGGATACTACTACCCATGGTCTGAACAACGTATCTTCTACTACTTTGATGAAAATCAAATGGACAAGGCAGACGCGCCAAAGTCATATGAAGAACTTGCAGTTGAAAAGAATGATGGCAGATACTATGTTCCAGACAATCTATCAAGCTCTACAAACCAAAAAATAGTATTCCCAATCTTACTTCAAAACCTAGATGAAAATGGAGAACTTGGAGTTTCAGATAAGGGATGGGAACTAGCAAAGAATTATTATAAATATGGTAAGTCAGTTGAAGCTGAAAGCAGTTTAGCAGGTCTTCAAAAGACTATGACAATGGTAAAGGACGGCGAACTAGATTATAGTTTCTATTATTCTGGTGGAATAATAAAAGCTGAAAAAGAATTTGGTGTTAAGGCTGTGCCAATAAACCCAGAAAAGGGAATTTTTGCCATGGCAGAACAAATTGGTGTAATGGATCATGGTGATGATGCAGACTACACAGTGGCAAAAGAATTTGCTGAATGGTGGGGAACACCAGAAATTCAAAAAGCTTGGGCAAAGGACTTTGGAGTAGTTCCTGCAAATAACAATGCAAAAGATGCAGCAGACCCAAGAGTTCTTGAATTATTTGAACAAACTGATCGTATGAAAGTTGATTGGAAAGCTTTAAACGAACACCTTGACGAATGGGTTGAAAAATTAGAATTAGAAATTATGCCATAAATTTTTAAATAGAATGCGGGAGCTTTCCCGCATTTTATTTAACAGGGAGGATATATGATAGAGTTAAATGATATAGAAATAAGATATGGAGATTATGTTGCAGTTAAAGACGTGAATATTGACGTTAAAGAAGGAGAATTTTTTACTTTTCTAGGACCTTCTGGATGCGGCAAAACTACAATACTTAGATCCATAGCAGGCTTTATAAAACCATATAGTGGAAATGTTATCTTAGAAGGAAAGGACATAACAAATGTTGCGCCGGAGAAGAGACAAATAGGTATGGTGTTCCAGTCCTATGCACTATTTCCTACAATGACAGTTTTTGATAATATTAGCTACGGCTTAAAGATAATGAAGATGCCAAAGGATGAAATACATAAAAAAGTCATCGAAATGGCAAATCTTGTTGAAATCAAAGAGGAACATCTAAAGAGAAATGTGTCTGAACTTTCAGGAGGACAGCAGCAGAGAGTTGCCATAGCAAGAGCCTTGGCAAAGGACCCTAAGCTTATATTATTTGATGAGCCACTATCTAATCTTGATGCAAAACTTAGAAAGCAACTTCGTCAAGAAATGAAGGATATTCAAAGAAAAACTGGAATGACAGCAATTTATGTAACCCATGACCAAGAGGAAGCTCTTGAAATGTCAGATAGAATTGCTGTGTTTAACAAGGGACGTGTTGAACAAATAGGTAAGCCACTTGAAATATATGACAGGTCAAAAACTGAATTTGTCTGTACATTCATCGGTGAATCAAACAAGATAGGCAAGGAACTTTTAAATTATATAAACGAAAACTCATCAACTGTTAAATTTGATTCAAATAAAAATCACTATATAAGAAATGAAAAGATTTTACTTCATCCATTACAAGATAGAGAAACCGTAAAAGTTAAAGGGAAAGTTGAAAGGCTTATGTATGAGGGAGCCTACTCCCACTACATTATAAATGTATTTGGTTCAGACCTGACAATTTTACAAAAAAATGACTCTACTACAAATATAAATCTTAACGAGGAAATAGATTTATATATTAATCCGGAAGACATCTTAGAATATGAGGTGTAGTTATGAAAAATTCTAAGAATAAAAGTTTTGAAAAAAGTAGAGATATTAATATCCCAAAAATACTTTTAATTTTAGTTATAGTCTGGTTTGCAGTAGCATTTATAATTTTACCAACGGCAACTATAATAGTTAGTTCATTTCATGATGGATCAGGCTTTAGCTTTAATGCGGTTAAAAAGGTATTAAACTCTAAAAGGGCAATGACCTCAATAAAAAATTCACTATTGACGGGGCTTGTTCTAATATTTACAACTACCATTGTAGGAGTTACACAGGTATTATTAACAGAATATTTTGATTTGAAATTTTCCAAAGTGTTCAAGGCCGCATATATGTTACCACTGGTTTTTTCAGGAGTTATATTAAATAGTGGTTATCTATATGTGTATGGAAAGACTGGAATACTTACACAGTTTTTGACTAAGATTTTTCCAAACCTTGACCCAGGTTGGTTTAATGGAGCATTTGCAGTTTTCTTTGTAATGACCTTTGCATGTACCCATCAGTACATGATCTTCTTTAGAAATGCAATAAAGGGAATAGATAATGAATTGATTGACTCAGCAAAGAACTTAGGAAGTAATCAATTGCAAATCCTGTTTAAAGTTGTTATGCCAATAGTTAAACCTACATTAATAACACTAACTGTTATTACATTTCAAACAGGTTTAACTTCCTTTGCGGCACCACTTATGGTAGGGGGGAAGAACTTTCAAACAATTTCTCCACTGATACTGACCTTTGCAAATAGACCAAGATCAAGGGATATTGCAGCGGTGCTTTCACTGGTGCTGGCATCATTTCAAATACTACTCTTGGCCTTTATGACATGGAATGAATCAAAGGGAAATTACATGTCTGTGTCAAATAGTAAAAAGAGACTAAAAAAGCAAAAAATACACAGCCCTGTGGCAAAGGTCTTTGCATATGTGGTGGCAGTAATACTATTTATTATTCAAGCACTACCATGTGTGATGATAGTTATTTCATCATTCTTAGACACACAGGCCCTTTCAAGAAATGTTATAGACTTTAGACATTTTACATTAGAAAACTATAAAAATGTACTAACAAAATCAAGTAACTTGAACCCGCTACTGAGATCATTTGTGTTTTCAGGAATTGCAGCAGTGGCTTCTGTGTTGTTGATGCTTGTACTTGTAAGACTAGTTATGAAGGCAAAGAGTAATAAACTTATAAAGAGCTTAGAATACTTCTACTACGTGCCTTGGCTAGTGCCATCAATCCTAATAGCTCTAGGATATATGATGATTTATGACAGA
This sequence comes from Mediannikoviicoccus vaginalis, assembly GCF_928097925.1. Taxonomy (GTDB): domain Bacteria; phylum Bacillota; class Clostridia; order Tissierellales; family Peptoniphilaceae; genus Mediannikoviicoccus; species Mediannikoviicoccus vaginalis. Next base: position 826,931 of record NZ_CAKMRI010000001.1, on the reverse strand, counting down.
CCAAGACTATTAATCTTCAATCAATCGGTTATTGGTTCACAGTGGATACTTGTAATTGCATATACGGTTGCAATTATCCCGGCCACTCTAAGATATTTAAAGAGTGCATACTATAACTTTAATACCAGTTTAGAAGAGGCTTCACAAAACTTGGGAGCAAGTTCACTAAGAACATTCTTAAAAGTAGTATTACCGGCGGTACTGCCAACGGCACTGGCACTATGCGCGCTAAACTTTAATACAAACCTAGCAGAGTATAATATGTCTGCATTCCTATATCCACCGGGAAGCGAAACAATTGGTATAATCATTGCGCAAAATGCTTCATCGGCGGAAACTTTAAATGCAAAAGCGGTAAACTTAGTTTATTCAGTACTACTTGTACTACTAAACTCAATTGTAATTTACTTTGTTTATGGCAAGGGACTTAAGGTTTCAAATAAACAAAGTGGATTTGTGGAAGAAAAAAAGAAATAATAATGAAAAGATGAGGTTAATAGCTTCATCTTTTTTGTTTTTTAATAAACTAAATTTAAACAATCATAAAAACTTCATATGAAATTCACATGGAGCTGTTAATATAATCCTAAGGAGATAGATATGGCAAATATATTAATATTGGAAGATGAAAAAAACATAAGAGAAGTACTGGTTGAGTATTTAAAAGTTTCTGGAGCGACCACGTTTGAAGCAGAGGACGGCAATGAAGCCGTTGAAATATTAAAAGGCGAAGATATTGACGTGGCAGTTTTAGATATTATGGTTCCAGGAATGAGTGGAATTGATGTTCTGTCTTTTATCAGGAAGAATCCCAAGACAAAAAATATCGGGGTAATAATGCTCACTGCCCTGGATGATATAGGAACTCAGGTGTCGGCTTTTAACAACTTTGCCGACGAGTATTTGGTAAAGCCAGTGTCGCCGATTATTTTAATAAAGAGAATTGAAACACTGCTTCGTCGTATTAAGCCACAGGTTCTAGTTGACCACGAGTTTATTATGGATGATGAATCTTATACTGTATTTGTTGATGGGGAGGAAATTCCATTTACCCTAAGTGAGTTTTTAATACTTCAAATGCTTTACGAAAATAAAAATAAAGTTTTAAGCAGGGAACAGTTAATTATGGGTGCATTTAATGAGGATTATATTGGCAATGACAGAATTATTGACGCACATATAAAAAATATTAGAAAAAAACTGGGAAAGGATTATATCAAAACCGTTATTGGAATAGGATATAAGTTTAGTGAAAATGAAATTAGGTAAGAAAAATTTAATCTACAGCATCTTCCTTGCTGTGACAATTTTAATAATAATAATTTCCTATTTGGCATTTCTATTACCAAATCTATATGTGGAGCAAAATATTGAAAGTATTAACGAAGAAATAAAAAAATCTCATTTTGAAATGGTTGATGGCGCTAAGGATTTACGGAAGATAAGTAAACTTGGGAACCAAGTTTTTATTGAAGTTGATAAGGGTTTTAATGAAATAAAACTAAACTCCATCGGTTTAAAGGGAAAAGTAGACATTAGCTGTTCTGAAATACAGCAAAGTCTTAAAAAAATTGAAGAGATTTCGATTAAGACTGGAAAGAATCAAAAAATGGACGACAAAGATGCAGATGAAGTAGAAAAAGAAGCTAGTAAAATTGGAAACTATATTCAGGACAATTTTAAAATTGAGGGAATTAAAACCGATTTAAAATTTAGTGAAGCTATTAAAAGGCCTGATGAAAATTCATATACTGAATTTAAAAAGCTAAATATAAACACTGTGATGCTAAGCCTTGGTTATAGGGAAGAAAATGTGGCTGAATACATTAACTGCATTTTAATTACAAATGAAGATGGTTTTTATAAGGTTTCCCTTGACTCTTTCATTGCACCTAGAATTGAAGACTTACTTCCAGTGGTGTTATCCAGTATCCCAATGATTATTTTAGTTTTGATGTTACTTGTAATAGTTGTTTCAAGTCTTTATTCAAGAAGGATTGTGGAGCCAATTGTAAAGATACAAAGGTTTAGCGAAGTTTCAAAGAGGTCAACTCCAAATTATAATTCCATTAACTTTCATGGAGAAGATGAAATAGCAACCCTTAGTAGAAATATAGTTGAAATGGACAAGGCGTTAAGAAAAAACATTGAAAAACTTAGGGTTGAAGGGGAGAGGAAGGAAGTCTTCACAAGATCTGCAACCCATGAACTAAAGACACCTATTGCTGCGTCAATCCTACTATGTGATGGCATGATTAATAATCTAGGAAAGTATGAAGACAGGGATAAGTATTTAAGGGTTTTAAAAAAAGAACTCTTGGAGATGAGCTCCATGGTTTCAGAAATTCTTTTAACCACAAAAGAAATGGAAGAACTTTCCTTTGGAGATATTAATTTAAGGGATACTTTTGAAAAGGAGATTTTAAAGCATAAACTTAAAGCTGAAGAAAAGAATTTAAAAGTGAATTTAATAGGGGATGGCGTTTTAAACACCGACTCAGAAATTTTTATCAAAGTAATAGATAATATTTTGGAAAATGCCATTAACTATACAAGCGAAAATGGCTTTATTGACATAGAACTTGGGGAAGAGATAAGTATTTACAACGAAGAGGCGGCCATACCTAGGGAGATTGAAAAATCCATAATGGAACCCTTTGTATCTTCCACTGAGAGTAAGAGCAAGGGCCTTGGTCTATACATTGCAAAGTACTACTCAAATTTAATTGGACTTGAAATTGAAGTGAAAAATAAAAACAAGGGAGTTTTAACAGTGTTAAGGAGGGGAAGAGATGATTAAGATCGATAATCTTAAGGTTAAATATGGTGACTTTACAGCACTTACCATTGAAGATGAAATAATTATTGATAAGAATAAAAAGCTTGGTATATTAGGATCCAATGGAGCGGGAAAGACCACTTTAATCAATGCCATAATGGAGCTTGTGCCATACAGTGGGAGCATTGTAAAGGATATTCCAACAAATGAAATTGCAGTTCATATGCAGTACAATAACTACCCTGAAACAATAGCTGTAAGAACGGTTATGGAAGCAATTATTGGATGTAAGATTGAGAATTCAGAAAAGATTATGCAGTTAATAAAGTTTTTTAAGTTTGAATCCGCGCTTAAAAAAACCTATAAAGATCTTTCAGGAGGGCAAAAGCAAAGACTGACTGTGATTTTAGTCCTTGCCCAGGAGAGCCCACTTACGATTTTTGACGAAGTGACCTCTGGCCTTGACTTTCAAACGAGAACTTCACTTATGGAGCTTTTGGAAAAGTGGTATAGAGACAGGGACGACACTTTGATTTTAGTGTCCCACTACTATGACGAGTTGGAAAGGCTAGTGGATGATGTACTGATTTTAGAAAATGGAAAAGTTGTGGATTATGATTCAAAAACTGCACTGTTTAAAAAGTATTGTGGAAACAGAATAATTTCATTTAGTGCTTTGGACTATGATGAAAATCTTATGAAGAAATATAAAAAAATTGAAGCACCAGAGGGAAGAGTTGTAATTTCCATAGACAATGACGAAGAGGAGCTTGAACTGGGGAGGATTTTGGTTCAAAAAGACATCGACTTTGAAAGAACATCTAACGATATGGAAGTAATGTATATAAATGCATTGAGGAGGAAGTAATGAAAAAGAATAATTTTAAATATCTAGTTATAATGGAACTAAAAACCATGTTGAAAAATGTTCTATTTTTAATATTTGGACTTTTCCTTCCACTTTTTCTATTGTTAATTGTTGGAAAAACTGGTTTAGGAGATGTGCCAAAGGAAATACTTCCAGATGTACAGACGGGTTTGTTTTTAGGCTTTTGTATAGTAATCCCCTTTTCAGCAATGCATATTGGATACGCGGCGCTATATGCAGAGTCACTTGAAAAAGATATACCACTTCGATTGGAACTATTTGGAAATAGCCCTAAGAAACTTTTCCTTGCAAAGCTAGTTTCAAATTTAATCTATGTGACCATAGACTTATCAATTTATACTATAGTTGCAGAGTCGGTGCTTGATATAAGGAAACCTTCATTAGTGGGACTAATTGGGTCGTTAATAATGTTTTATATATTGGCAGTACTATTTATGCTACTTGCCCATGGGGTGGCATATGCCACAAGAAAGTTTGGAACAACATATGCATTTACAATGAGTTTTTACTTCTTCGCCATGGTCACTTCTGGATTGATGGGAGTGGGAAAGGACTCACTACCAAAGGCTTTAAACACATTTGGAAGGTTGTTCTTGCCAATGTACCATATAGGAGACGAAAAGTTTTTAGATTTCTACTTGGGAAAAACATACAATATGGCACCACTGGTTCAGTCTACTATTACCTTTGCAGCATTTGTTATACTAATATTTATAGGAGCCCATAAGTTTAGACAAAGGATTGGGGCGTATAAAAAAATAGGTTAATTATAAATTTAAATTTAGAGAAGCTGATTGAAATTTTTGGCTTCTTTTTAGACTCTTCGACTACAAAATTTTACATTCAAAAAGACTTTCATGGTAAATAGTTGCTATATTGGAGCACAAATACTTCGACATGTCATGTTGAGCGAGCGTGAGCGAGTCGAAACATCTCGAGAGTTTTTAAAAGAAACTCTCGCTAATCTTTGTTATACAATTATTTTTAACTTTATCATCTTCCACTTCCAACCTCTTTTAATGAAACCTTTTTTACTTTCTAGTATAATACTCTAGAGGGGGAACTATGAAAGAAAAACACGAAAGACTAAAACAAAAGAAATATTATTTTTTTACATTGGCATTTTTGATTCCATTTTTGACCTTTGTAATTACATATATTGCAAATGGATACTATCCAATTGGGAAGAATCAAATTTTAATTGTTGATGCATATCATCAATATTTTCAATTTTTTCAAGTATTACGGGATAAGTTAATTAATGGCGGGGGATTTTTCTATACATTTGCCATGGGACTTGGGTCTGATTTTATTGGCCTTATGGCCTATTACTTAATGTCTCCCTTTAATCTGCTTTTAATTGCAATTCCTGAAGATTTTGTAATTGTATTTTTTGAGTTTTTAATTGCATTTAAAATTGGATTGGCAGGCCTTAGCTTCAGTGTATTTCTTTATTTTATTTATAAAAAGAAGGACTACTCTTTGGTTGTGTTTTCACTAATCTACTCATTAAGTGGATTTATATGTGGATACTACTGGAATATTATGTGGCTTGATGTAATTATTTTATTTCCACTTACAATTCTTGGAGTTAAAAACATAGTATGTTCAAACTCATATAAATTTTATTTTTTTACATTGCTAGGATGCTTTATATTTAACTACTACATGTCCATATTTGTAGTTATTGGAATTATTTTGTTTTATTTCGGCTACAGCTTTTTCTATAGACTCAACCTTAGAGACTTTTTGAAAAAGGGTTTTAAAACTCTGTACTACTCCGTTGCTGCGGCCCTTTGTTCTGCCGTTTTACTTGTGCCCACGGCAATTGGGCTTAGCAGAGTATATAAAACTCCCGCCGCCTTTAACGAGAGGATAAAGTTAGTTAACGACTTTAGGGACTTAATGGCAAATGCACTGGCATTTAACGAGTCCACAGTAAGGGACGGCCTTCCAAACATCTACAGCGGACTAATAATAATATTTTTTATTTTTGTGTATATCTTTGTAAAGGGCATCTCCAAGAGAGAAAAGTTAATTAGCTTATTTTTCATTCTCTTTTTATATCTTAGTACCAATATAAATGTGCTTGACTATATTTGGCATGGTTTTAGATATTCAAATATGTTACCTTCAAGGTTTACATTTATTCTAGCGTTTATAATAGGTATAATATGTTACAAAACCTATACTAACTTGGAAACTATAAATATAAAAATGATTTTCCCCTTTGCCTTTTTGTCCCTATTTATAATTTATTATATTGGACAGGAAAGAGACTGGGAGATTACTGTTGCTAACCTTTTGTTGATGTTTGCTTATATAATTTGTACATTTTTAATTATTAGAAGAGAAGACTATGGCAAGAAAATATTTTGCATATTACTTTCCATAGAACTTATAGTTAACGGATGCTTTGGACTTTATTCTGGAGGAAGCACAAACTACTATGATTTTATTAAGGGCAAAGAGGAGATAAAGGTATTACAAGGGGAGACGGATAAAAAAGAGTTTAAGAGACAAGAGTCTATGAACCGCTTCACATTTAATGACCCGGCCCTTTATGGTTACAATGGACTGTCTTTATTTTCTTCCACACTGGACAAAAGAGTGTCCACATTTTTAGAAAAGATGGGACATAGTGCAAGTCCAATTGGAAATAGAGTCTACTACAACTACACCACTCCAGTTATAAATGGATTTTTAAATATTGGATACATTTACGAGAGGGATTATCCTGTGGATGTATTTGGATTCAAAGAGATTTCCAGTTGGGGAAGCGTTAGACTTTTAGAAAACGAGTACTGTCTTCCGCTGGCCTTTGAGCCTAAGGGGGATATATCTAAGGACGAATTCAAATATGATAATATAGAAAATCAAGAAGAGCTTTTTAAAATGATTTATGGTGTTGAAAAAGATATTTTCACGGAAGTTCCGAGAATTTCTGAATCTGGCATGGGATTAAAGATTACAAATTCCTTTGAAGATAAGGTATTTTTTAATATGAAAGAGGACGTTTCACATCTAACACTAGAATATGAAGCCACTGAAGATGGCTACTATTACTTTGACTCTGATCATGTTGACGACGATAAATTTGTTGTGGACTACTATGGAGAAAGAACCTCCTTTGATGTACGAAACAAGAATATTGTTGGTGGACTTCATTTTAACAAGGGCGACATCTTTAAAATAAATGTGGAATTTGGAGAAGGAGACAGTGAGGACTTCTTCTTTAGAGTGTTTAAGCTTGAAGAGGATAACTATGTTAAAGGCTTTGAAAATGTAATGGAAAATGGCGCAAAGAATGTAAATATTCATAAGGAAAAGGTAAGCTTTGACATAGACAGTGACAGCGGCGAAATACTTACATCAATTCCATATAACGAAGGATGGAAGGCCTATGTCAATGGCAAGCCTGCTAAAACCGATAGCTTTTATGGAAGTTTTTTAAAGATAGATGGAGTTAGTGGAGAAAACCATGTGGAGTTAAAATATGTTCCTTCTGGATTTGTGTATGGCCTTATAGTTTCAATAATAACGGCGATATTTCTTGCTATTACAAATAGAGAAAGGTTGAAGAACATAAGAAAGGGAAGAAGATGGAAATAATAGAGATTAAAAATTTAGAAGATTTTGAAAAGTATATTTCTGATATTGAAAAGATTTGGGAAAATACTAAGGAAAAAATAGTTTTTTCATCGCCATTTTTTTTAAGGGAATATGTGAGGGCAAATGAAGACAAAAATCTTCTCTATCTACTAATGTTTGAAAACAACAATCCCATACTTCTTGCTCCCTTTGAAATTAGGGAGAGGAAGGCCGCCCTTTCAAAATGGAATGAACTACAATTTGGTTTAGAGGGAGATTTTAAAAACATTCTTTTGGACGACTGTGTTGTAAACTACGACACATCAATAAAAAATCTCTTTAAGTACATTGAAGAACTTGCAATTGACCGAGTTGTTCTTGATAATATTTTGCACGAATGTTATTTGAGTAAATACATTTTAAAAAATCAAAAACTAAATGGAAACTTTTTTCAACAAAATATGGTTCCAACATTAAATCTTGAAGATTACGAGAACTTTGACGAATATAATAAAACTTTTCCCTCAAACACCAGGAAGTATAAAAATAAGATTTTAAGGGAAAAGAACATCGAGTTTCAAGTAATTGATGATATGAGTGAAGAACTTTATGAAGAGATAAAAAATATTCATATAGAGGAAAAGAGTTTTTTAAAATCCCAGGGAAGGAACGAAAGATACTCTTTATATGAAGATGAAAAGAGGGAAGAGTTTATAAAAAATGTGCAGCTTGGGTCCCGTGCTGTTAAAAACTTTATTATTCGTGATGTTGATACGGGAAAAGTTATTGCCTATAGAAATTGCTATGTAAATGGAGAAGAGCTTGTGTCTTGGAACACGGGGTACTCTCCAGAATATAGAGAATATAGACTCAACAATGCACTATTCTATTTTATATTTGAAGAGTTGTTTAAACGTGGTGAATTTAAAAAGTTTAACTTCGGCGTTGGAGGATATGCTTGGAAGTTTGGATATGCAAATTCATTTACAAATATATACATTTTAGACTACTTTACTTCAGACAAGGGAAAGAGAATAAAGAAGATGATTGGCTTTAAAAAAGCCTTGGAGGAATTAAAATAAATGTGGAAAGATACTCTTGCAGAAATTTTATACTATCCTATAAAATGGTTTAATATTTTTAATATTAAGAGGATGTATGGAAGTAAAAGTTTCAAAGATTTAAAAGAGATAAAAATACCTTTAGGAGAAACCCTAGTTATATCTCCCCATGTGGATGATGAGACAATTGGAATGGGAGGTCTTCTTCTGGGAAATAAAAAATATAACGATAAGGTGGACCTTATCTACCTTACGGACTCTTCAGGATCAAAACCCATAAAGGGAGTTGACATTAAGGCTGAGAGAAAGATGGAAGCAAATACCTTGGCGAAGGAACTTGGATTAAGGTCAATTAAAATATTTGACGCTGAAAATAATAATGTAAATAAATACACTTCACAAACAGCAAATGACCTGGAGGATTATCTAAAGGGAAAAGATTATAAAAATGTATTTATAGTAACTCCCTACGACTCCCACTATGAACACAGATGGTGTAACTATGTGTTTAGAAAGGCCTTGGAGGACTTGCATTTGGAATACAATATCTATTTATATGAAGTCAGCAGTTTTCTTCCAGACCATATGGTGAATTCATATTATAAAATAGATGAAAAAGGAAAGGAGAAGCTGTTTAAGATATTCAAGAGTCAAAAGGCGGGAATGGATTTTGATATATTTTTACAGTTAAATAGATTTAAGAGTAGAGCATTTAAAGAAAAGTCCTATGTGGAACTTTTTATCAATATGGATACTAAAGAATATAAAGAAATGATGGACGCCGTCAACGACAAACAGGTTCAAAAACTCTTGCCAAGGAGGATTGCGAACCACAGAACTTTCTATAAAGTGTTAAGGGATAATAGTGAAATAAAATAAGTCAAGACTCCTAGGAGTGCTTGACTATTTTAATTTGATTTCAAAATCTATATGCTTTTCTAATCCAGTTGTTTTGATGTAAATAACCTGTATCTTTTGTCCCTTGTCATAGGATTTTGAATAGTATTTATCATTTTTTAATTCCATCTCTTCCTTGCAGTGAACACTTCCAATACTTTCGTCTGCTCTAAAAAGTTCTATAGAGTTTTTGTCCTTTGAAGATACAGCTTTTATTTCCGGCGCCAAGTGGAAGTACATTTCGTAGGTTTTTTCTTTATCATCTTTTGGAAAGATGGAGGTTTTAACATTTATCTTCGTTAGCTCATCGTCAAAATCAATTTCGCGGTAAATTTCTGCCCTTTGTGATCTTCTTGAAATGGCTGCCATTTTGTTGTCCCCAAGGTTTAACATTTCACCGTCTAAAACGCTTGGAGAAATTTCCTCTTCACCATCAATTACAACGCTATTATGTGCAGGATAGGTTCTAACATACTGACTCTCTGGGTTGTCCCAGTCGTATCCGTACTTTCCAACTTCCGTAAAAATATTTCCATTTTTATATAGCCAGAAGGACAGGTCGTGGTCGTGATGATGATAGGACAGATATGCAGGGCCGATAAAGGCAAGATAGTTTTTGTCCCTTTTATAAATATCAAAGCCCGAGTCTAAAAAGGCATTTCTACCTTCATGACTATTTTTTAAATCTTCCTTTGAATAGAAATCCATCAGGTCTATCTTTATTGATGCGGTGTCGCCTATATTTGGCAGGTATCCATTTGGTAAAATAATTGCCTTTGAATAGTGGATACTCTTTTTATAAACATCCAGTAGTTCATTGTACTTGTCAAAATCATCCCTTTGCACCGAATTGAAAAAGTCCTTTAATATATAAAGCATTTCAAAATGATATTCTGGAGAGTTTTCAAGATGCACTCCTTCACTAGAAAAAGATTTTAAGAAGTAGTCTTGAAGCCTACCGGTTGATGTTGAAACATACTCTGGTTTTGCAAAGGCCTTTCCGTAGAAGTATAGGGACAGGTCTTGAAACATTCCATGATTATTAAACCCAGAATACATTTCAGAATTTAATCTCTCCGCAGTAAACTCCAAGTTATCACGCATAAGCTTTAATTCGTCATCATTTAAAAAATTCTTTGCTATCTTATAAAACCTTACTGTATTTATTTGCCTTTGGGCCGTTGCCTCGTCATGCCATGGCATATTATTAACTGGCTCGAAGTCGTAGGGACATTGTTCATAAAAGTCCTTTAAGTATGCAAATCCCTTTTTCAAATATTCCACATCTTCCGTTTGAGTGTATGCATTTACTAAATCGTTAAGCATAAAAAAGGAATATAGGTAACGCTGATCCGACCTATTTTTATCTTTGAACTCATTCATGTCACCATTATATGTCCAATAGTTATTTTTCTCTGAAGGTATTAATATTTTATTGTTTAATAGATTATCCGATTCTTTCAAATAATTATTTGAAAAAGTTTCTCGTCTTAAACCCTTTTCCTTTACATAAATATCTTTGCTGATGTATTCTTTCTGGAAAATTCTCTGCAGTCCAAAGGGAGCTGCTAGAAAAATAAATACAACAGTTGCTATGGAAAGTATTGAAAGAATCAAATTAATATTTTTTCTGTACTTGTTAAATATCAATCTGTTCTCCTTTGTCAAATCTCATTTAATTATAATATGTAATTTAAAAATAATAAAGCAATTCCACTATGTAAAGGGAAATTGCTTTAATTGGGTATAAAATTAAGTGCAAGTGTAAATAATTTTTAATTTTATTTTACATTACTCTTGTTATATAATGGAATAAAGGATGGAGGTAAAAGATGACAAAAGCATATGAAAGAGTACAAAGTTGTTACGAAAGTTTAAAGGACAAGATTCCATTTGAGCCAAAACTTGCTCTAATATTGGGATCAGGCCTTGGAGACTTTGCCAGTGATTTAGAAATAGAAGGAACTATTGACTATGCGGACATTGAAGACTTTCCAAAGTCAACCGTTGAAGGACATAAGGGAAGATTTGTGTTTGCCCATGTAAATGGACTTCCAACTGTTATTATGCAAGGAAGAGTTCACTACTATGAAGGCTACAAGATGGAGGATGTTGTTCTTCCAGTTAGGCTTATGAAGGAAATGGGTGCAAAGGTTTTATTCCTAACTAACGCGGCGGGAGGCTGTAACGATGACTATGTACCAGCTGACCTTATGATTATTAAGGATCATATAAGCTGTTTAGTTCCATCACCACTTATTGGAGAAAATGACGATAGATGGGGAACAAGATTTCCAGACATGTCCCATGTCTACGACCCTGAACTAATAGATGTAATTAGGGATGCTGCAAAGGAAGTTGGTCACGAAATGAAAGAGGGAGTTTATCTACAAACTACTGGACCTAACTTTGAAACTCCAGCGGAGATAAAATTTGCAAAGGTTGTGGGCGCTGACGCAGTTGGTATGTCCACCACCGTTGAAGCCATGGTTGCAGTTCACATGGGCATGAGAGTTTGTGGAATATCATTTATAAGTAACTTAGCTGCAGGCATGAGCGAAGACCCACTTACTCATGAAGAGGTAAATGAAAATGCAAAACTTGTGGCACCTAAGTTTAAGGAAATTGTAAAAGATACACTTGGAAAGATAAACGAGATAATCTAATGAAGGCGCTATACTTTAATGGAAAGTCCTTAGAATATTTAGAGGACTATGAAAAGCCAGTAAGGGCGGAAGATGAAGCCCTTATAAAAATTTTATACGCTGGAATTTGTAACACGGATAGAGAGATAATGAAGGGCTATAGGCCCGACTTCAAAGGCGTCCTTGGACACGAATTTGTGGGAGAAGTGGTGGAGTCAAATGACGAAGAACTTTTAGGTAAGGTTGTTGTAGGTGAAATAAACCAGGGATGTGGCCACTGTAAGTACTGCCTAAGAGGTGAAGAGACCCACTGCATTGACAGAAAAGTTCTTGGCATTAGTGGCCACGACGGTGTGTTCACACAGTATATAACTTGGAAGAACGACTTACTTCACGTTGTAGAAGACAATCTTGATCCAAAGAAGGCCATTTTCACAGAGCCACTGGCGGCGGCTGTTGAAATATGTGAGAGGGAAGATATAAAACCAACTTCAAGGGTTCTTCTAGTGGGAGATGGAAGATTATCTTTTATGATTGGCCAGGTTATAGCACTTACTGGAGCGGACCTTACAGTGCTTGGTAAACACCAGGAGAAGTTAGATAACTTTAAAGGTTTTGCTAATGTTATAATGGATACGAAGGACACTTTTGAAATAGTTATTGATGCAACGGGAAGTCCTTCGGGAATAGAAACTGCATTAAAGCTTGTTGAAAATAGAGGACGAATAATTGTGAAGTCCACCTACACTGAAAATGTAGAAATTGACCTTTCTGAAATCGTAGTGAGAGAGATTTCTATCAAAGGTTCTAGATGTGGTCCTTTTAAACCGGCATTAAACCTATTGAAAAAAGGATATGTGGAATTTCCCGATGTTGAATTTTTTGAACTGAAGGACTATGAAAAAGCTTTTTCATCAAAAAGCTTTAAAGTTGGATTTAAATTATGGGAGGATTAATGAAACCTAATAATATTTATTTGAACGATGAAGATAAACTTATTATTCTGGACCAAACAAAGCTTCCAGGTGAAGAGGTTTATATTGAATTAGAAGATGCCAAAGATATTTATGATGCAATATTTCATTTGAAAGTCAGAGGAGCACCTGCCATTGGAATATGTGGTGGATATGCCATGTATATTTTATCCAAGGGCTATGATGACGACCTAAATGTATTTAAAGAAAAGTTTTTCAAAGACTCTGAGTATTTAAATTCTTCAAGACCAACTGCAGTAAATCTTTCTTGGGCACTTAATAGAATGAACAAATTGGTGGAAGAGTATAAGGGAGACTCAGCAGATGAATTGAGAAAGCTTTTAAGAGAAGAAGCTATAAAAATTCAAGATGAAGATATAGAAATGTGTAAGGCCATATCAAAGAATGGTCTGTCACTACTTGAAGATGGAATGGGACTACTTACCCATTGTAATGCAGGGCCAATGGCAACGTCACTTTATGGTACGGCACTAGGACCTATGATACTTGGTAAGGAAGAGGGAATGAACTTCCATGTATTTGCAGATGAAACAAGACCTCTCTTACAAGGTGCAAGACTAACTGCATACGAGTTACAAAAGGCGGGCCTTGACACCACGCTTATATGTGACAACATGGCAAGTATCGTCATGAAGTCAGGCAAGGTTCAAGCAGTTCTTGTAGGCTGCGACAGAATTGCTGCTAATGGAGACGTGGCAAATAAGATTGGTACCAGTGGAGTTGCAATTTTAGCAAAACATTACAACATTCCATTTTATGTACTAGGACCTACTTCCACTCTTGATTTAAATTGTAAGACGGGAGAGGATATTGAAATCGAGCTTAGACCTGAAGAAGAAATCAGTACTAAGTGGTATGAAAAGGCGATGGCACCAAAGGGTGTTAAAGCATATAATCCAGCTTTTGATGTAACTGATCACAGCTTAATCACTGCAATCATTACTGAAAAAGGGATATGTAGACCTCCGTATGAGGAGAGTTTAAAAAATTTATAATAGGGGGATAAAGATGAAGAAAAGAAACATAGCGATTTTATCGCTACTACTTGTACTATCATTTTTCTTAACTGCTTGTAAACCAGCTCCTGAAACAGGATCAACTGGTGCATCAAGTGCAGCAGGAAAAACAAGTGAAGAAGGACTAAACATTGCAATAGTTTCAAGTCCATCAGGTGTTGATGACGGAAGTTTCAACGAAGATAACTACAATGGGGTTTTAGCATTTATTGAAAACCATCCAAATGCAAAGGTTACTCCAATCAAGGAACCAACAGGGGACCCTGCAGCAGGAGTTAAACAAGTTGCAGATATCGTTGCAGACTATGACGTAATAGTTTGCTGTGGTTTCCAATTTGCAGGAATCGGTGACATCGCAGAAGAAAACCCAGACACTAAGTTTATCTTAGTTGACTCCTATCCAACAGTTGGCGGAGAAGAAAAAGTTGTTGACAATGTTTATGCAATGCAATTCGCTGAACAAGAATCAGGATTCTTTGCAGGTATCGCTGCAGCTCTTGAAACAAAAACAGGTAAGGTTGCTGTAGTAAATGGTATTGCATTCCCATCAAATGTTAACTACCAATATGGTTTTGAAGCTGGTGTAAACTATGCGGTTAAAAACATGGGAGCTAAGGCAGAATTAGTAGAACTTCCATCATATGCTGGTGAAGATGTTACAGGCAAAAACGTTGGTGGTAACTACGTTGGTAACTTCAATGACGAAGCTAAAGGTAAAGTTGTTGGGGAAGCTTTAATTAAAGAAGGCGTAGATATACTATTTGTAGCTGCTGGTGGATCAGGAAATGGTGTATTTACCGCTGCTAAAGAAGCTACAGACGTTAAGGTTATAGGCTGTGACGTAGACCAATTTGATGATGGTAAGACAGGTTCAGGCAATGTTATTCTTACTTCTGGACTAAAAGTTATGCATATGAATGTTGAAAAACAATTAAATGCAATAGCTGACGGAAGTTTCAAAGGTGAAAATGCACTTCTTCAAGCAGACACTGACTCTACAGGATATGTAAAGGAAGAAGGAAGACATCAACTATCTGAAGAAACTCTTAAGAAGTTAGAAGAAGCATATGGCGAAGTTAAAAATGGTAATATAGTACCTCCATCAAACTTCAGCGAAGAAACTCCTGAACAATTTAAAGGACTATAAGATTAAGGTTACCTTCGGGTAACCTCTACATATTAAAGAGGAGGGTACAATGGCGGAGTATATTGTAGAGATGCAAAATATTACCAAGAGATTTCCAGGTGTTGTTGCAAATGACGATGTTACTATAAAAGTAAAAAAAGGGGAGATATTTGCACTACTTGGAGAAAACGGTGCGGGCAAATCCACACTGATGAGTATGCTTTTTGGAATGTACGAACCTGACGAAGGTCGTATTTTAATAGATGGCAAAGAAGTTAGAATTACATCACCAAATGTTGCTACAGAATTAAACATTGGAATGGTTCACCAACATTTTAAACTGGTTCCAAATTATACTGTGGCAGAAAATATAATTATGGGAATTGAACCGCAAAAGAAATTTTTGGGGCTATTTCCATATGTGAACATGGAAGAGGCGAATAAAAAAGTTGAAGAGTTTTCAACGAGATATGGACTTGAAGTTGACCCGAAGTCTGTTATAGAAGATTTAAATGTTTCTATTCAACAAAGAGTTGAAATTTTAAAGATGCTCTACAGAGAGTCAGAGATTTTAATATTTGACGAGCCAACCGCTGTTTTAACTCCTCAAGAGATAGAATACCTTCTTGAAATTATTTTGAATTTAAAAAAAGCGGGAAAGACCATTCTTCTTATTACACATAAATTGGACGAAATAAAAAAAGTTGCAGATAGATGTGCAATTCTTCGTAGAGGAAAGCTCATTGATGTGGTTGAAACTAAGGATGTTAGTAAAAAAGAACTTTCATCTATGATGGTTGGCAAGGACATCGAGCTAACCCTTGAAAAAGAAGAAGCAAATTTTGGTAAAAATGTTCTTGAAGTTAAGAATCTAAATGTTATTAACAAAGATAAGTTAAAAGTTGTAAAAGACGTAAGCTTCAACATTAGAGAGGGCGAAATAATGGCCATAGCCGGTGTGTCAGGAAATGGACAGGTGGAACTGGCTGATGCAATTGCAGGTATGATGAAGGCGGAATCTGGAAATATAAAACTTTTGGGAAAAGATATTACCCATTGGTCTATTAGAGAAAGAAATGACGGTGGAATTTCATATATTCCAGAGGACAGACATTCAGTTGGTCTAATAATGGACTTTAATCTTGAAGACAATATTTCTTCCAAAAATTATTATAAGGATGGCTTTTCAAAGTCGGGAGTTTTAAACTTTTCAAAGATAAAGTCATATGGCGATGAAATAATAGACAAATACGATATTAGATCGGGACAGAGGGGAGACACCATAGTTCGTTCCATGAGTGGTGGTAACCAACAAAAGGCCATAATCGGTCGTGAAATTGAACAGGACTCTCCACTTCAAATCTATGTACAACCTACCAGGGGCCTTGATATAGGTGCCGTAACAAATATTCACAGATATATTTTGGAAGAGAGAAAGAAGGGCAAGGCAATACTTTTAATTTCCCTTGAACTGGAAGAGGTAATGAACCTTGCTGATACCATTGGCGTAATCTACAATGGTGAAATATTAAAAATCGAAGAAGCTTCTAAACTTACCAGTACAGAAGTTGGAGCTGCCATGATGGGGGTGAGGGAATGAAAAATAAAACTGAAAAGAATTTCATGAAAAGACAAAATATTTTAATCCCAATACTTTCCATTGCATTATCCCTTGTGGTTGCAGCAATAATTTTACTAATACTTGGTAAGAATCCTCTTTCTGCATTTTATAATCTACTACAAGGTGTGGGACTTGCGCCAAAGGCAAGATACGCCGGAGGAAAGTCTATGGTTACAGACTTTGCGGACTTCTTGAACGCACTTACTCCAATGATATTTGCATCCCTTGCAGTAATGGTTGCCTTAAAGGGTGGACTTTTCAATATTGGTGTTTCTGGACAGATGCTTGTGGCTGGTTTTATAACAACTGTGTTAATAGGCTATTCAGATTTAAATGCAGTAATTGCAAAGCCACTTGTTATTATAATTGGATTTATCGTGGGAGCAATTGTTGGTGGACTAATTGGATTTTTAAAATACAAATTCAATATAAACGAAGTTGTGTCATCCATAATGCTAAACTACATTGCCCAATATATAATTGCATTTTTCATAAATACGAAATATGTCGACCCCGTTAGTAGACAGTCTAAAAATATTTCTCAAAATGCTAGGCTTACCCTAATGAATATGCGCATCGGTGGATTTAAAATAAATATTCCACTGGCTATAATCTTGGCGATTATAACAGTGATTGTAATTAAATTCATAATGGATAAGACAGTTATGGGTTTTGAAATAAAATCCGTTGGGGCAGGTAAAGAGGCTTCAAGATACATGGGGATTGACGTTGGAAAAAAGACTTTACAGACAATGTTTATCTCCGGTGGACTTGCAGGAATTGCCGGAGTAACCTACTTCCTTGGATACTACGGTTCAATAAGACCAAATGTACTTCCAGCTGTGGGCTTTGACGCCATTGCAGTTTGTCTACTTGGTAACTCAAACCCTGTGGGAATTGTGTTTGCATCATTTATAATCAACTTAATTAGTGAAGGTGGAAACTATATGAGTTCACAAGCGGGAGTGGACAGAGAAATATCTGCAGTTATAACAGGACTGATATTACTATTTAGTGCCTGTGGAGCATATTTTAAATACAAACTTAACAATAGAGAAAAAGCAGTAATTAAAGAAAGTGCAAACAAGGAGGAAGAAAATGCTTAATACGATAATAATTGACGGAATGTCCTTTGCACTTCCACTTTTAATAATGGCCATTGGAGGAATCTATTCTGAAAAGTCGGGGATTACGAACTTGGCGCTGGAAGGCTTACAAGGCTTTGGAGCATTTGGAGGAGCACTGTTTGCAGTTATGGCAGTGAGCTTTTGGGGAATGGAAGGAAAGTCTGTGTACTATCTATCCCTTTTACTTGCAATGGTTGTAGGGATGATTTACTCAATGCTACACGCTCTACTATGTATAAAGTTTAAGGCGGATCAAGTTATATCCGGTGTGGTAATAAATATTCTTGCCCTGGCCCTAACAACTTTCTTGACAAAGCAAATAAATAAAGTTGTGTTCAACAACCCTTCAGATAAGTTTGTATTGGATGTATCAGATAGAATCACGATTCCATATTTATCACAGATACCAATAATCGGTGGATTTTTCTCAAAGATATATCCATTTGAAATTATCATTATAGTGATTGCCTTCATCGCTTGGTATATACTTTACAAGACCAAGTATGGCCTTCACTTAAGAGCCTGTGGTGAAAATCCTAACTCTGCAGATGCTGCGGGAATTGACGTGGCAAAGACAAGATTTATTGCGGTAATGTTCTCAGGAGCCCTTTCAGGACTTGCGGGAATAAGTTTTGCATATTCAATTTCCACAAACTTCTCATCCGCACTTTTTGTTGGATATGGATACTTGTCCATTGCAGCTTTAATATTTGGGAACTGGACCATAATACCTACACTTGGCGCATGTTTACTATTTGGATTTGCAAAATCTGCAGGTTTCCAATTTATACAACTATTAAAACTACCAAGTAGCTACTCTAACTTGATAATGGTACTGCCATATCTATTGACATTACTTTTACTTGTATTCTTTAGTAAGAGCAATAGAGCACCTAGAGCACTTGGAGAAATTTACGACAAAGGAAAGAGATAATGAATATAAGATTTTACAATGGAAGAATTTTAACCATGGCAAATGGTTATGAAGTAGAAGAAAAAGAAGTTTGGGTACAGGATAATAAAATTATTTATGTTGGAGAGAAGAAGGACGGCGATATTAAATGGGATGAAGAGATAGACCTTAAGGGAAATCTTCTTATGCCTGGATTTAAAAATGCACACACTCACTCTGCAATGACCTTCTTAAGATCCAATGCAGATGACTATCCACTACAAACATGGCTTACTGAACATATTTTTCCGAGGGAGGCACAGCTTCAAGGGGACGATGTTTACTGGCTTTCAATTCTTGCCATTATGGAATATTTAACATCAGGTATAACTGCAAACTTCGACATGTACTTCCCAGAGGACATGATAGTGAAGGCTTCCGTTGATACTGGATTTAGAACCGTACTATGTGGTGCGCTAAATAACTTTGTGTCTTCAATTGAAGACATGGAAAAGTCCTATATTGAATACAATGACGAAAAATATAATGGATTAATTTCATATAAACTAGGATTTCACGCAGAGTACACCTGTTCAAAAGAGCTTTTAGAAGAGATTGGAAAACTTGCTGAAAAATATAAAGCACCGGTTTGGACTCATAACTCTGAAACAAAAAAGGAAGTTGAAGACTGTATCGAAAGATATGGCATAACACCTACAAAACTTTTCGATGAACTGGGCATATATGATTACGGTGGTGGAGGATACCACTGTGTATATTTAAACGATGAAGACATGGATATATTTAAAGACAAGGGACTTTATGTAATTACAAACCCATCTTCAAATATAAAACTTGCTTCAGGAATTGCACCGATAGAAAAGTTTGAAGAGAGAGAAATTCCTGTTGGGATTGGTACAGATGGCCCTGCAAGTAACAATGCTCTAGATATGTTTAGAGAGATGTTCTTAGTGTCAGGCCTTACAAAGGTGAAGAACTTCGACGCTTCACTTATAGATGGAAATGATGTTATAAAAATGGCTACAGTTAACTCGGCACATGCCATGGGACTTTTTGACTGCGATGCAATTGCGGAAGGTAAAAAAGCAGACCTAATTGTAATTGATCTTGATAGACCAAACATGAGGCCTATAAATAACATTACAAAAAATATTGTATACAGTGGAAGCAAAGAAAATGTTAAGCTAACCATGGTGGACGGAAAGATTTTATATAGGGACGGCAAGTTCAACATAGGATTTAGCGAAGAGGAAATATATAAAAAGGCACAAGAGATTGCTGAGAGAATAAAATAAGTTTAAAAATCTAAACAAAATTAAAAAAATGTAACAATTTAATAAAAAATACAAAAAAATACCCGGGAAAATGTTTTAAAATATTTTACCGGGTATAAATATACTAACAAGGAAGATATCATAAGCGAAATTGATGGTAGAGTTCAATAACATAAATGAGTCGACTTGTTAAAGAATTTTATTCGATTCTAGTAAAAAATGATGATACAGAGCTTCGTAATAAAGAGACCCTTAGATATTAAAAATAAAGTTTAAGAGATTAATATCTATAAGACCTAAAGGTCAGAACAATTGAATAGAAAATAAAAAAATTATTGGGGATATCAGGGATATCTCATCGAAGATGACATGAGTTAGGTTATCTGAGAGTTAGATTTAAAGACAAAAAGAATAAGACGAAACCATTATTAGACGAAAGGATTTGATAATAGGTGATAGAACCAAAAAGTTCGTCTAGAATCGGAATAAAATTCTATTAAAGGGATAAGTTTAAAAACAAATAGAACTTATCCTTTTTTATTTGCGTAAATAAATTCGAACTATTGAATTTGGGTATCATTTATATGTTATAATGGAGAATATGAGTAAGGTAGGATGAAGTATGGAAGATATTTTTAATTTTGTACCAAAAGAGGATTCAAATTGGGAAGACATTTATTTTAATATAAAAGAGAACTGGCCAAGACCTGGAATGGATTTGTCCTTGGATAGAATTAAAAGTTATTTAGAATTTTTAGGAAATCCACAGGATGACTTAAAAGTAATTCACATTGCAGGAACAAATGGAAAGGGCTCTACGGGAACTTTTATAAAATCTATTTTAGAAGAGGGAAATCTAAACATAGGTTTTTTTTCGAGCCCTTCAATCATATCTGATACAGAATCCATAAAGACTTCAAGTGGTTATATAAGTTATAGGGAATACAGTGAAAGACTTTTAAATATTTTAAGAAATTGGAAGGATAAATTTGACGAGGATAATTTTCTTTCTTTTTTTGAGGCTTCAACCATTGTAGCAATCGAACATTTTAAGTCCATTAATGTGGACATTGCACTTTTTGAAGTTGGCCTTGGAGGTCTTTTAGATAGCACCAATGTCTTTAAGAGAAAACTTATTGACGTTATAACTCATATAGGACTTGATCACCTTGGTGTACTGGGAAACTCCATTGAAGAGATTGCCGCACAAAAGGCAGGTGTTATTCAAGAAGGAGACCGAGTGCTGGCATACCCAATTCCAAAAGAAGCACTAAAAGTTATAGAGGAAAAATCATCAAAGCTAAATGCAAAGATGACTACACCTGATTTTAGTAATATAAAAAATGTAAATATAAATAAAAATGGTTCAAGTTATTCATATGAAAACTTTGATAATCTTTCCTTATCCATGGTGGGAGAAAATCAAATTTATAATTCTACCATGGCAATTGAAGTAATTGAGATTTTAAATGAAGAATTTGGGTATAGTATTAAAGGTGAATCTATTAAGCGTGGCCTTTCAAAGGCGTTTATTCCTGGACGACTTGAATGGATTAAATATAAAGGCATTGACGTTTTAATGGATGGCGCACACAACGAAGATGGAATTGATGGATTTGTTTCATTCATAGAAGAAAATATTTCTGAAAGATTCAATCTAGTTGTCGGCATATTAAAGGACAAGGAATATAAAAAGATATATTCCAAATTGGCAAAATTAAATTGCGATTTTTATTTAACGGAAGTTCCCTTTGAAGGAAGAAAACTTCCTGTCCATGACGCCGTTGAAACACTAAAGGGCTTTGGAGTTTCAAATGTATATGGATTTGAAGACCCAGAGGAAGCAGTTGAAATGGCAATTAAAAAAAGCAATGGAAATGGACCTGTAGTTATAACAGGATCACTTTACTTAATTGCAAAAATCAGAAATTTTTTGACCAATTAAATATTATTTTAAATAACTCTCGACCTTTTCTATTTTTACAAAATGTAATATAATGGAAATCGAGAGATTTAACACATAACTTTGATGAAATAACCTACTAAAGTGGTAGGAAAGGGAGGTTTACATGAAAGAGCTACTGAGAGTAGAAAATTTAAATGCTAGAGTAGAAGACAATCACATTCTTAAGGGAATTGATTTGACCATAAATGCGGGAGAAATACATGTGTTCATGGGTCCTAATGGTGCAGGAAAGACAACTTTTGCAAACTGCATTATGGGTAATCCAAAATACGAAATAACCGATGGAGACATTTATTACAAGGGAAAGAGAATTAACGACCTTGCAGTAGATGAAAGAGCTAGAGAAGGTATCTTTATGTCTTTTCAAGCGCCAATCGAAGTTCCAGGAATTTCTGTTGAAAACTTTTTAAAGACTGCAAAGACTGAAATTACAGGGGAAAAGCAAAAGATTTTGGCTTTCAACAAAGAGCTTAAAAAGGAAATGGAAACTCTTGAAATAGATCCAAGCTATGCACAAAGATATTTAAATGTAGGATTTTCCGGTGGTGAAAGAAAGAAAAATGAAATTCTTCAACTAAAGGTTTTAGATCCAACTCTTGCTTTCTTAGACGAAACGGATTCAGGTCTTGACGTTGATGCAATTAGAATTGTTTCTCAAGGAATTAATGACTTCCACAACGAAGACAATGCAATTATTATAATCACTCATCAAATTAGACTACTAGAAAAGATTTCTCCAGACTTTGTTCACGTATTCGTTGATGGAGAACTTGTTAAGTCAGGGGATATGTCAATTGCCCACGACATAGACAAAAACGGATTCGATGCATACAAGAAGGACGTGATTTAATGTCTGAAACAAAAAGGGAAAGGACTCATATTGAGGATTTCAATAGAGAGTTATTAGACAGAAAGAACGAATTTAATTATAGATATAAGACTAGAGCTGGACTTAACGAAGAGATTATTCGTGAAATTTCTGCTCAAAAGAATGAACCAGAGTGGATGCTTGAGTTTAGATTAAAATCACTTGAAATCTATAACAAACTTGAAAACCCACCATGGGGTGCGGACATCTCCGATTTAAATGTAGACGATATTATAACCTATGTAAGACCTGATTCAGAATTAAGTTATTCTTGGGACGATGTTCCTGAAGATATTAAAAACACTTTCGATGAGCTAGGTCTAGTTGAAGCTGACCAAAAATCACTGGCAGGAGTTGGAGCACAATACGACTCTGAAGTTGTTTTTCACAGCATTCAAAAGAACTTAACAGACCAAGGTGTTATTTACACAGATTTCGATACTGCAGTAAAAGAGTATCCAGAAATCGTAAAAGAATACTTTATGAAGCTTATACCACCAACTGATCACAAATACGCTGCCCTTCATGGAGCTGTTTGGTCAGGTGGTTCATTTGTGTATGTTCCGGAAGGAGTTCATGTGGATATTCCAATTCAGTCTTACTTTAGACAAAACGCTCCTGGAACAGGACAATTTGAACATACGCTTATAATAGTTGAAAAAGGTGCATGGTGTCACTTTATTGAAGGTTGCTCTGCCCCTAAATACAATGTAAATAACCTTCATGCAGGAGCTGTAGAGCTTCATGTTAAAGAAGGTGCATATTTAAGATATTCAACAATTGAGAACTGGTCCAAGAACATGTACAACTTAAACACTAAGAGAGCTCTTGTTGACAAAGACGGTACCATTGAATGGGTTAGTGGTTCATTTGGTTCAAGAGTATCCTATCTATATCCAATGAGTATATTGAGAGGAGAAAGAGCTCATAGTGAATTTACTGGAGTTACATTTGCTTCAGGAAAACAAGACCTTGACACAGGAACAAAGGTTGTTCATGCGGCACCAAACACAACTTCAAACACAAATACTAAGTCAATTTCTAAAGGTGGAGGTAACGCCATCTACAGAGGTCTACTTCACATTGCAAAAAATGCACATGGATCAAAGGCCACTACAAATTGTGAGTCTCTAATGCTTGATAATGAATCAAGAGCAGATACCATACCTGCAATCATAATAGAAAATGACGATGTGGATATAGGACATGAGGCAAAGATTGGTAGAATTTCTGACGAAACCATCTTCTATTTAATGAGTAGAGGAATTTCTGAAGAGGAAGCCAATGCCATGGTTGTTAGAGGTTTCGTTGAACCAGTATCAAAGGAATTACCACTTGAATACTCTGTTGAAATGAACAATTTAATAAACCTTGAATTAAAGGGAACCATAGGTTAGGAGGGAAATATGACAATTTATAACGAACTTCCAGTCTTAACTTTTAGATGGACAAAGGCAAACTCCGTAACTCTTGAAGACTTAAACAAAGATATAAAAGAATATAAATTAAATCCTATTAAAAAGGGAGAAGAATTTCTAAGCGATTCAATTGAAAATGAAATTAAAATTCCAGAAACCTTTGTAGGTGCAAGCAAAGAGTCTTTAAAGGAGGCTATGGAAAAAGCAAACTTTAAGAAATATATCGTTGCAAAAGAAAATGAAGTTGTAGATGTGTATTTGGATTTTGCAATGGACAAAGATAACAAAAATATTATTTCAGATCTTTCCATTTATGCTAAAGAGGGCAGTACAATTAACTTAACTCTTGACTTTAGAGGCGAAGAAGAAGACGGATATACAAATTTACTAACAAGGGTTCATGGAGAACGTGGATCTAAAATTAATATTGTTAAGGTACAAAGACAAAAGACAAAGAGACATATTGAACATAGATATACAGAACTTTTAGAAGATGCATATTTAAATTACCTTATTGTAAATCTTGAAGGAGAAGAAACTCTTTATCACTATGTTTCTGACCTTAAGGGAGACGAGTCCCATGCAGATATTAACTGTATCTACACCGGCGAAGGAAATTCTTTAACAGACCTTTACAACGACATCAAATTCATTGGTAAGAATACAAATGGAAATTATCAAGTAAAGGGTGCACTAAAGGATAATGCAAAGAAATACTTTAGAGGTACTTTGGACTTTGTAAAGGGATGTACAGGCGCTGAAGGTGACGAAGAAGAAAATGTAATCCTTCTAAATGACAAGGTAAAGTCATTTGCTATACCGATTCTTCTTGCAGGAGAAGATGATGTTGCAGGAAACCACGCCGCATCAGCAGGGCAGGTTGACGAAACAATTCTATTCTATATTATGAGTAGGGGCTTTACTGAAATTGAAGCTAAGAAGATGATTGTAGAAGGTTCATTCTCAAGTGTTTTTGACAGAATTGAAGATGAAGAACTTAGAAACTTTATAATCTCCTCACTAGATGCAAAGTTGGAGATGATTTAATGAATAGATACAAAAAAGATTTTCCAATTTTAAATAGAGAGGTTAAGGGAAGACCCATTGTTTACTTTGACAATGGAGCAACTTCCCAAAGGCCACTACAGGTTTTGAAAGCCGTTGAAGAATATGATACAAAATATAACGGTAACCCTCATAGGGCGGCCCATGTGCTTTCAATAGATTCCACAAGGGAATATGAAGAATCAAAAGAGGCAGTTGCAAAGTTTATTGGCGCAAAGTCAAGTGATGAAATTGTGTATACTAAAAATGGTTCGGAAGCATTAAACCTTGTTGCAAGGTCATATGGGGAAAATTTCCTTAAAGATGGAGACAAAATTGTAATAACAATTGCAGAACATCATTCAAATATCGTTCCATGGCAAAGAGTTTGCCAAAAGACTGGAGCAAAACTTGAATATATCTATATAGATAGAGAAACTGGAGAGTACTTGGAAGAGGACTTTAAAAAGATTGACGAAGACACAAAGATTGTCGCATTCAATCATGTTTCAAATGTACTTGGTACAATTGCGCCGGTAGAAAAACTTATGAAACTAGCTAAAGATGTGGGAGCAGTTACTGTAATAGACGGAGCCCAAGCAGTTCCACATATTCCTGTGGACGTTACAGAACTTGACTGTGACTTCTATACATTTTCAGGCCACAAAATGCTTTCAGCAATGGGTATTGGCGTTCTATATGCAAAGTCAGAGTTACTTGAAAAGATGGAACCATTCTTACTAGGTGGCGACATGATAGAATATGTTGAAGAGCAAACAACCACATTTGCATCGGGAGCAACCAAGTTTGAAGCGGGAACTCAAAATGTTGAAGGAGCTGTTTCATTAAAGGCTGCCGTAGATTATTTAAATGATGTGGGATTTGATTATATAGAAGAACACAATCGTGAAATGATGGAGTACTTGGTGGAAGAGATAAAGAAAGTTCCACATGTAAATATAGTTGGGACCAAAGATGCAAGTAAGAGACAGGGTGTTATTACATTTACAATTGACGATGTACATCCCCACGATGTTGCAACAATTTTAGACTCATATGGTATCGCCATAAGATCTGGACATCACTGTGCCCAACCACTGGGAAAATATTTGGGAATACCTGCATCAAATAGAGTTAGTCCATACTTTTATAACGATTTGGAAGAGGCAAAATACTTTATAGAAAAACTTAAAACCGTAAGGGGGGTAATGGGATTTGGATCTTAATGAACTTTATTCACAAGTAATACTTGAACATAGCCAAGACAAGAGTAATAAAAGGGTGTTAGATCCCTACACCATGGAAGAGAGGGGACATAATCCAAGCTGTGGTGACGATATAACCCTTAGAGTTGACATAGAAGATGGTGTGGTAAAGGACATTGCGTACACTGGAATAGGTTGTGCCATAAGCCAAGCATCCACATCAATTATGTGCGACCAAATAAGAGGACTTAAAGTTGAAGAGGCCTATGAAAAGCTTGATCTTTTTCTTAAGATGATTAGAGGAGAAGAGACAGACGACGAAAAGTTAGAAGAAGAACTTGAAGAGGGCTATGTGTTCAAAAATATTTCGACAATGCCTGCAAGGGTAAAATGTGCAGTGCTTGCATGGCATACACTTAAAAATGCAATAGACGAACAAGGAGAGATATCATAGAGGTATCTCTTTTTTTAATTATTACAAAATCATTACAAAATTATTACAAAATTATTAAGATTGATTTAAGCTATATCATTTTAATTATTATTGATGTAAAATAAAGATGAGGGTGGTAGAAAGGTTAAAAATGAAAAAATTATTGGCAATTTTGTTAGCGCTATGCTTAATAATTCCACTGGGATATATGGCATATGCAAAGCAAAGTGAAGAGAAGGACAAATTAACTGAGTCTGAAGTGTTAAGCTTTGCAAAGGAATTTGCAGATGAAACTTATAAGACTTTAAAACCAATGGACTACAAAGACATTGAAGAAAAATATTTAAAACCAGGCAATGAGCTTTTCAATACTGAAATGGAAGTTAGAAATGCAGTAGACCATTCCATCGTTAGAGATTTTAAAGATAATGGACTTGAGATAACACTTTTTAAACATGAGTTTAATAATGTGGAGTTAAAGGAAAAATATAAAAATCTTTACAGAGTTGAACTTACCTTTGATGAAGTTTGGGAAACTAGTAATAGCAAAACTGATTCAACAGATCCTGAAAAGAGTTCTCAAGGTATGAACCGTAGCATAATCATTACAGTAGAAAATGATAATGGTAAGCTCTATGTAACAGATTTATATGGCCTTAACGACGGAATATCCTTTAGATTAAATAAAGATATGGAAATGATAAAACCATTAGAAGAAAGTCTAAAGCCATCAGAAAAATTAAGCTCAAAGACAACAACTTACTTAAATGGCTCTGAGCCTAAGGGAATATCCCCGGTTAAATCAGACGATGAAACGGAAGAAGAACCAGAAGAAACAATCTACAATTCTTTAGAAGAATTAAGAAAAGCACAACTTCAAAACCTTGCAAATATAAGAGAAGGATTAACAGCTCCTCCTGCAATGAGCTTGGATGAAGATTGTGAGACACCTTAAACATAATCCACCCTCTTAATATAAGGAGAATAAAATGAAAAAACTTTCAAAAATATTAGTGGTACTGTTGTCTATATTTATACTATTTGGATGCAATAAAAAAACTGAGATAACGGATAAAGAGGTAAAAGAGTTTGCACATAATTTTGTGAAAAGTTATATCCTAACCGAAAAACCTTATGATTATAAAGAAATGTATGAAAAATATTTAGATCCAGATAATGAAATGTTTAATAAGGAAATGTATATAAGGCAAAGTTCAATTGAAATACACTCAAAATTAGGTTTATTAGGGGGTAAATCTCATATTGAAATTATAAATGAAAAAGTTAGTAAAATAGATGAAGAATTTATTTATGATGCAGATTTAAAGATATTTAATAATGAAGAAAACCCCCAAAAAATAAGACTTGTAATGAAAGATGATAAAGATTCATTAAAAGTAATAAATTATTATGGAAGTTCATATGAAAATTTAAGTTTGTTTCTGAGTAAGGTAGCAGGAGACGATGTGAATAACGATGGACCTGAGTACTATGGACAAGCAACTTCAGCAACTGGAGAAGAGCTTAAAGAACTCCAAAGAGCTAATCTGTTAGATTTATTAGAGGATGAAACAAGACAAGAAGTGCATGAATTTCCTGAATATTTAGAGAAGTAAGCCCTAAGTCTAACTTAGGGTCTTTTTATATCCCATGTTTTCTATATGTTAACATGGGTATTATTAATTCAGGAGGTAAATATGAAGAACAATAAAACAATGAAGATTGTACTTCCTATTGTAATAGTGCTTGCACTTGTAGGAATGTACTTTGTTAAGAATAAGGAGAGTTTAAAAACCTCTTCTAATGTTGAAACAAATGTTAACTCAACTGAAACTGCAAACTCAGATGTAGAGGGAGACTTTTCACTTGACATAGAAAGTGGACTTCCAAAGCTTGAAGAGTATGCAAAGGCAGGTCTTCCTGCGATAATTGACTATGGATCAGACACCTGTCCACCATGTAGAATGATGGAGCCAGAGTATAAAAGTTTTCATGAGAAGATGGTGGGAAAGGCATTTGTAAAATACGTTGATATTGACGAAAACCCAGATGCGGCAAAGGAAGCGCCAATTCAAGTTATTCCAACTCAAATATTTTACAACGCCGATGGAACTCCTTTTGAACCGAGCAAGGAACTAAGGGAGAAGTATCAACTTCAAATGTACAATCACAAGGTTACAAAAAAACCTATGTTTACAATTCATCAAGGCTTCTTAAATGAAGAACAGCTTCTTGAAATTGTAAAGGAAATGGGAGTTGAAGAGTAATGATTCAAAATTGGCTCAGTCAAATTGCACAGGTTATAGGGGACAATGTGTGGATAGCGCCGGTACTTGCAATTGTGGCAGGGATTTTAACTTCCCTTACACCTTGTAGCCTTTCCATGGTTCCCCTTATAATTTCCTATGTATCAGGCCTTGAAGAGAGGGACACTAAGAGGGCTTTCAAATATTCGGTGCTATTTGCAATTGGAATGGCAATAACCTTTGTAAGTCTTTCCGTTGTTGCAATGTTGGCGGGGAAATTAATTGGAAACACTTCGAGAACATGGTATATCATCCTTGGAGTGCTAATGATTTTAATGGCCCTTCAAACCTGGGGCATCTATAATTTTATTCCGTCAAAAAAACTTATGATGAAGGACAAGAAGAGAGGAAGCATCGGTGCATTCCTTGCGGGAATTGTCGGAGGATTTTTCTCATCACCATGCTCAACGCCAGTACTAGTTGCACTTCTTGGAATTCTTTCAGGCACGGGAAATATTCTTTGGGGAATACTTTTGATGCTTATGTATTCACTGGGACATAGTTTCTTAATAATTCTTTCAGGAACTTCAGTTGGATATGTAAAAAAGATGAAAAATAGTGAAACTTATTCAAAGGTTGGAAATATTTTAAATAATATTTTAGGATTTTTAGTACTATTAATAGGTTTTTATATGTTTTGGAATGCATTTTAAAAGGGACAGCTTCGGCTATCCCTTTTTTTAGTCTATATTGATATAGTCATCTTCACTTTTTGAGTTGGTCTTTGGAACTTTTACTTCAAGTATTCCGTCATTTAACTTTGCCTTTAGACCTTCTTTTTCTACATTTTCAAAGTATAATGTTCTTGACATAGAGCTGTACTTCATTTCTCTATGAACATAGTTTTTATCCTTAGAAGTCTCTTCAGTTTCTTCTCTCTTTTCAGCGTCAATGGTAAGTTCGCCATTTTTAAATGAAAGTTTTACTTCATCCTTTTTAAATCCAGGCAATTCTGCTTCTACTAAATATGAATCTTCTAATTCTCTTACATCTACTTTAAAATTTGTATTACCAGATAGATTGATATTTTCAGTGAAAAAATCATCCATCATACCATATAGATCCTTAAATTGACCTTGTAATGCGCTTGTCTTTCTTGGTGAAATTTTTTTAAACATATTATCATCTCCTTTGTAGAAGTCCATTACCTATAATTATTATACCAGGTAGGTCAAAGAAAGTCAAAGTTTTTTATATTTAGCAAGTGCAATCTTCAGTGGGGGAACAAGCAATACATATAGTACTGCATTTCCAACTCCATGCATTATATCAAAGTAAAGTCCGTTTAAGTAGTACACAAAAAAGTTTGTGGTCTTAGAGAACATGGCGGCAGTAAATATTGAAATGATAAATCCATAAAAAATTCCACTAAAAGCTGCAAAGACAGTTTGAAGTAGCATTGAATTTTTAAATTTTTTTATTTTAGAAAGAAAAAAGGAAAGAAATATTATTATGCTGTAGGATAGGATTTGATAAAAGGTCCATGGGCCAAATCCAAGATACATATTTGAAATAAAGATTACCAGCGCATTGACTATTAGGGAATCTGCAAGACCCATGTAGATGGATAAAAAAATTAAAATTACAGTTACTGGCTGCACATTTGGCACGGGAGCCATTACAATCCGTCCAAGGGCGGTGGCTCCCGTTAAAACTGCTAACAGGGCTATTCTCTTATTACTCACTTTTTAATTCTTCCAATGTAAAAACAACTTCATCCTTGTCATGAAGTTCAAATTGATTTGCTCCAACTTCTGCCATTTCACCGTTAACGGTGTATAACCAATACTTTTTTGAGCCTTCGTCTTGGGTGTGACCGTCAATTGATGTAATAAAACCATCTTTTTCTTCAACTTCTAAACTTCTCTTCATAACATCAAGGAGTTTTTCACCTTCGTTAAAGTCCAAAGTTTCTTTTTTAAAGCTCTCTCCGTCTTCAATTAGTTCGATGGTGGCTTCTAGACTGTACTCACTTGAAGTTGTTGAGTCAGCATTAGAGTTATTTTTACATCCTACAAATGTAAAAGCTACTGCTAATAGCAATAGTATGCTTAAAAATCTTTTTTTCATTTTATCTTCCTTTCTTTTTTTGTTAAATTTATTTTAACATATTCAAAGTAATATCGAAATAATCTTAATTCATGTGTTAAAATAATATGTAGAAATATAACGAAAAATTTTGTTGAAAGCGAATAGAAATATTATTATCTTTCTATCGGAAAAATTTAAAAACTAATGTATAATGAGAAAAAATTACTAAAGGGAGAAAAAATGAAAAAATCTTTTAAAAATTACTTAGCAATTGGCTCCATGCTATTCGGACTTTTCTTTGGAGCGGGAAATTTAATATTTCCAGTGCTAATGGGGCAGTTGTCAGGACAAAATTATGTGCCAGCACTTATTGGTTTTTTAACTACTGCAGTTGGTATGCCATTTTTGGGAGTCCTTGCAGTTGGATATAGTAAGTCAGAGGACTTGCTTGATATGACGAAGAAGATAGGAAGGGGATATGGTTACTTTTTTACAATTTGCCTCTACCTTACAATAGGGCCTTTCTTCGCCCTGCCAAGACTTAGTACCACATCTTTTGAAGTTGGAATCAGCAGCAAAATTCCTGAAAGTAAGACTGCAATTATCCTACTTGCATTTACATTTGTATTTTATTTAGTTGCCCTTCTATTGGCATTAAATCCAAACAAGATTATGACCTATGTAGGAAAGGTTTTAAATCCAATGTTTTTAATTGTGTTATCGGTGCTTTTAGTTTTTACATTTATAAAACCCATGGGAGATGCAAATTTGCAACCAGTTATGGAAAGCTATCAAAATTCTCCTTTCTCAAAGGGATTTGTTGAAGGCTATAACACCATGGACGTGTTGGCGGCCCTTGCCTTTTCAGTAATAGTTATAAATTCAATTAGACAAATTGGAGTTAATGAGCCAGGAGAAATAGTTAAGTACACAATCAAGTCAGGTATAGTTACGGTAGTGCTTATGGCTGTTATATATGGCTCACTGGTATATATGGGCGCAACTAGTTTAGGAGTATTATCACCTGCAGAAAATGGAGGAATCGCCCTTTACGATATTTCAAAATACTTTTTGGGAAGCATGGGTCAGATTCTCCTTGCCATAATTGTTACAGTGGCATGCTTGAAAACTGCCATAGGACTTATAACTGCATGTTCCGAAGTGTTTAACAAAATATTTCCAAAGGTAAGTTATAAAAAGTTTGCAGTTGCCATTGCAATTGTTTCATTTGTTATTTCAAATGTTGGGTTAAGTCAAATAATAAAACTTTCGCTTCCAGTGCTTATTTTTCTTTATCCATTGTCAATTGCAATGATATTTTTGGTGCTTTCCTCAAAATTATTTAAAAATGATATGACAGTGTTTAGAGTAACATTGGTGTTCACTGCTATTGCATCAATGTTTGACGTGTTTGGGGTGCTACCTGAAGGTTTAAAGAATACAAAATTTGTTCAAGGTGCGCTTAGTTTTGCCAGTAAAAACATTCCGCTTTACGACATCTCATTTGGTTGGGTTGTAATAACTCTTGTAGGTTTTGTATTTGCATTAATTGTTAGACAACTTAAAAATAAAAACTTACACTTGCTTAGGAAGTTTAGCTTGGTGCTTCAAATAATTGCAAGTATAATAATGTTTCAAGGAATTTTCCAGTACTATATAAGTAGAGAAAATCTATTTGTTCCAATCTTTGGACTATTCATATTCATAATATCCATCGCCTTTAGATATGTAATTTTAAAGAATAACTTCTATGTCCAAAAATTACAAAAGACAAAGGCTGCAATGATTCTTAGTAGATTTGGAACGATTTTAGCATTTTTTGCGATGTACTTTTTACCAAATATGTACTTTTTAAATACCATCGTTGGAGGAATTCTATTTAACCTTGGCGTTTTATTAAACGATAGATAT
This sequence comes from Mediannikoviicoccus vaginalis, assembly GCF_928097925.1. GTDB lineage: Bacteria > Bacillota > Clostridia > Tissierellales > Peptoniphilaceae > Mediannikoviicoccus > Mediannikoviicoccus vaginalis. The sequence goes on along the minus strand of NZ_CAKMRI010000001.1, from coordinate 793,815 downwards.
TTGAAATACTACACTGAAGTGGAATATAATGAGTATAAGAAAAATAATTAATAAAAAGGATGGTAATACCATCTTTTTTTAGTGGGTGAATTATGGAAATAGTAGTACTAAATATGTGTATGATTTACAATGCAAAGACAAAAGAGGTCTTGGTTTTAGATAAGCCAATTAAAGAGGGCTGGGAGGGGTTAACATTCCCCGGTGGCCATGTGGAGCCTGTGGAGTCAATTCACGACTCCGTTATAAGGGAGATTAAGGAAGAGACCAACCTTGACATTAGTGATATCAAGCTAAAGGGAATCGTTCAGTGGTATGACAAGAGCATTGACCAAAGGCTTTTGTCCCACCTCTATTACACAGAGAGCTTTGAAGGTGAGCTTATTGAAGACTCTCCCGAAGGTAAATTATTTTGGATGGATCTACAAGAATTTATAGAAATGGAAAACAAGTCTGCGTCCATGGATGAAATGCTTGAGCTATACATGGGTAAGTGCGAAGAGATTGTTTTTTATTTTAATGGAAAGGAATTAGAAGAAGTAAAGTACTATTAGGAGGTATTTATGACTTCAAATAATATTGATAAATTAAAAGAGATAATTAAAAAGTCTAACAACATCGTTTTTTTCGGTGGAGCAGGAGTATCTACGGCGTCGGGCATACCGGACTTTCGTTCCGCTACAGGCCTTTACAATGAAAAGAACAACAAGGGATATAGCCCCGAGTATATGCTTAGTCACGAATTTTTTAGTGAACATCCTAGGGAGTTTATGGACTATGTGAGGAATAATTTAATCTATGAAGAGGCAAAGCCAAACAAATGTCACTTGGCACTTAAAAAGCTTGAAGATATGGGTAAGCTAAAGGGCATTGTGACACAAAACATTGACTCCCTTCATCAGCTTGCGGGAAGTAAAAATGTAGTTGAAATTCATGGAAACCTTCGTGACTACCACTGCGTAAACTGTGGAAAGTACTTAAGTTTTGAGGATATGAAGGAGAGAGATTTTTCGATAAAATGTCCAAACTGTGGTGGAGTTTTAAGGCCAGATGTGGTTTTATATGGGGAGGCACTGGACTTAGAAAATATAAATAACGCCATAAATTTAATTGAAAATGCAGAAATTTTAATTGTAGGAGGATCATCATTAATGGTTTATCCTGCAGCGGGTTTTATAGATTATTTTAGAGGGGACACTTTGGTTTTAATCAATAAAACGAAAACGAGCTACGACAGCAGGGCCGACTTTGTGTTTTACGAAGACATTGGAAACACTATGTCACAGCTTGCTAATATCTAGCTATAAATAATAGGTATAGCCAAAACACGGGTATTTCATTGACAATACTCGTGTTTTTTTCTATACTCAAATCATTAATTTCCTAGACCTTTAAGGAGGACTAAATGATAGAAGTAAAAAATCTTATTAAAGAATTTGCTCTAGAAGATAAAAAGTTTAGAGCAGTAGATGATGTTTCATTTAAAGTATCGGGAGGAGAAATTTATGGAATTATTGGTTTAAGTGGCGCAGGAAAATCTACTCTTGTAAGATGCTTAAACAGATTAGAAGAACCAACGTCGGGGACAATCTTTATAGATGACAAAGACATAACCGCAATGACAAAGAAAGAGTTGTTACAAGAGCGTAAAGATATATCGATGATATTTCAGTCCTTTAACCTCTTTAATCAAAAGACGGTTTTTGAAAATGTAGCTTATCCCCTTGAGATAGCAAACATACCGAAGTCTGAAATAGAAAATAGGGTAAACGAACTTTTAGAGTTTGTGGATTTAACAGAAAAGAAAAATTCCTATCCTTCAGAGATATCCGGTGGACAAAAACAAAGAGTTGCCATAGCGAGGGCAATAGCTACAAAACCAAAAGTACTACTTAGCGATGAAGGTACATCGGCCTTGGACCCGGCGAACACAAAACAAATTCTTGAACTATTTAGAAAGATTGTTAAAGAATTGAACACAACCATAATAATGATTACACATCAAATGGAAGTGGCAAAGGATGTTTGCGACAGAATTGCAGTAATGGAAAATGGAAAGATAATTGAAGAAAATACTGTAAAGGGTCTTTTCGCAAATCCAAAGAACAAGAGGACATTATCCTTTATAGAAAACTTGATTGAACCAGACGAGTCACTGGCATGGAAAAAACTTGATACTAACGGCAGACTTTTAAGATTGTCCTATGACGAAGAAAATTCTAAAAAGCCGGTGCTTTCAAACTTGATAAAGAGTTTTGATATACCAATAAACTTGATTCAAGGAAAGATAAATTCAGTTATTGGGGACTCCTTGGGGTACATGATTATAGAAGTTCTCGGTGACAACGAAGAAGTTGGAAAGGTACTTGACTACCTTGAAGAAAACAATGTGAAAGTGGAGGTGTTGTAATGAGTTATAAAGAGATATTGGAATTAGTTATACCGGAAACCTTCACTACACTATACATGGTCTTTGCAACGGCGCTTATATCCATTGCAATCGGACTACCACTGGGAATACTACTTATGATAAGTAGACCTGGGGGAATTAAAGAGATGCCAAAGCTATACAAAGTGCTCGATGCAATTATAAATATTTTTAGATCCATTCCATTTGTAATATTAATACTTCTTGTAATACCACTGGCAAGGCTATTACTTGGTAGATCTACAGGAACACAGGCTTCAATACTATCCCTATCAATAGCTACAATACCATTTGTGGCAAGACTAATGGAAGGTTACTTCATCTCCATAGACAAGGGGTTAATCGAAGCGGCGGAATCAATGGGATCAACAAATGGACAGATTGTAAAAAAGGTCATCATACCAGAGTCGTTACCTTTGATTGTTTCTGGAATTACGATGACGATTATAAATATAGTTGGTTATTCAGCAATGGTTGGAATCCTTGGTGGAGGAGGCCTTGGACAACTTGCATATAGATATGGTTACCAAAGAAGAATGTACAATGTACTTTTAGTAGCAGTCTTTATAATTATAGTTATTGTTCAAATAGTACAGCTTTTAGGTAGTTTTATCAGTAAAAAAATAGACAAAAAATAAAGGAGAGAAATATGAAAAAGAAAATTTTATTAGGAGCAATAGTGCTATCACTAGTTGCTTTCACAGGATGTAAAAATGGAGATGCAAACAAAGCATCAACAGGAGCGGCTGCAGATACAGGAGCAGCTGCAGGAGAACATGAAGTAGTAAAAGTTGGTGCAACAGCTGTACCACATGCAGAGATTCTTGAAGCATTAAAAGATGACTTTGAAAAAGAAGGAATAACAGTGGAAGTTGTTCCATTTGATGACTATGTTATGCCAAATACAGCCCTTGAAGAAAAGACAATTGACGCAAACTTCTACCAACATAAACAATATCTACAACAACAAATAGATGAGTTAGGATATGACTTTGTGTCAGCTGGAGATATTCATACAGAGCCAATGGGAATATATTCAACTAAATATGAATCTTTAGATGAAATACCAGACGGAGCAGAAGTAATCATTCCAGATGACGTTTCAAATGGAGCAAGAGCATTACAACTTTTAGAAAAACAAGGTCTTATTAAATTAAAAGACAGCAACGACATTAAAGCAACTGAAAAAGATATTGTAGAAAATCCAAAGAACTTAAAGTTCACAATCGTAGAAGCTGCAAACATTGCAAACACATATCAAGACGTTGACCTTGGAGTTATTAACTCAAACTACGCATTACAAGTAGGCCTTAACCCAGTAAAAGATTCACTTGCGATTGAAGGAAACGACTCACCTTTCGTAAACATTATAGTTGTTAGAAAAGGTGATGAAAACTCTGACAAGATTAAGAAACTTGTAAAGGTATTAACTTCAAAAGAATGTGCTGACTTTATAAATGAAAAATATAAAGGCGCAGTAGTACCTGCATTTGAAACAAAATAAAAATTCATTCTCCTCAATGAATTAAAAAATAAGTAAGATGATGAAGAAAAAAATTGTGTATCAACCTAAATCCTAATATAGGGTAAGGGTTGATACATTTTTTAGTACCATAAATAGTGTAAGAAAGGAAGTAATTCCTATCTTGCACTATTTTTGTATAATGAAGATGTAGTATGACGAGGCGTTTTTAGGGTTGAAACATCCGCCAATAAAACTGTCAACTACCTTTTCATTATTCATATTCGGTTAAGCAGGTTGGGCAAAACGTCCGTGTCACAAGCTAAAAAGAGTGTAATGGTGCAGGTAGAAACTACAAAATAATAAGAAAGAAGGAAAATTATGATATCTGTAGGAATAGACATATCAAAAGAAAAAATAACAGTTTGTGCATTAGAACAAGGAAACAAAATAATTTGGAAACCCTTTGATGTTTCTCTTAAAAAAACAAAAGTAGAAGAATTAATAGAGAAACTAGAAAAATTAAAAGAAGAAGTAAAAATAACAATGGAAGCAACAGGAAAATATCATCTACCAATACTTTATGAATTAAAAGATAGAGGATACTTTGTAACAGTAATAAATCCATTAAAAATGAAACAATATTGTCGAGCATTAAACTTTAGAAAAGCAAAAAATGACAAGATGGATGCAAAACAAATAGCAGAATATGGACTAATGTATTGGAAAGAATTAGAAGAATACAAAGTAGATGAAGAAAACTACAGAGTCTTAAAAGAATTAAACAGAAACTACCAACATTACATGGAGCTAAGAATCGATCAAATGAACTACATAGATCAAACAATACATCAAACATTTCCAGGCATAAAAAAACTAATACTACATAATTCAGGAGACTTTTCAAAAGACAAACTCTTAGACTTTTTAGAAAAATGGTGGCATAAAGACCTAGTATTAAAAAAAACAGAAAAAGAATTTATAGAAGAATATAAAAGGTGGGCAAAAGAAAAGAGATACCATCCAAATGCAAACAAAGCAAAAGCCATTTACCAATTAGCAGAGGATAGTATCTCAACACAACCTTCCCATAACTCAAAAATAGAAACAAATATCAGAGAAGGAATAAACCTGATAAAACAAATAAATCAGATTCTAAATAGAATTTTATCACAAATGATAGAAATATCCGAGCCCTTAGAAGAATATCAAGAAGCAAAAAAATTCTCAGGAATATCAGAAAAATTAGCAGTACAAATAGTAGCAGAATTTGGCGACCTATCAAAATTTAAAAACAAAAAAAGCCTAATATCCTTTATAGGAATAGACGCACCACCATATGAATCAGGAAACTTTAAAGCAGATCAAAGGAAAATAAGTAAAAGAGGAAATGCAATACTAAGAAAAGTAGGCTACCAGGCAATGAAATGTATGATGAGTGCTAAAAAACCAGAAAATGAAATATATAAGTACATGATAAAAAAAGAAAAAGAAGGAAAAGCCAAAAAAGTATGTAAATTTGCAGGATTAAACAAATTCTTAAGAATCTACTATGCAAGAGTTATGGAATCAAAAGCTCAAAAACAAGAATTAAAAGTAGCATAAAATCTAAAATTACACTAAACAAACCGATTGATTACACTCGGTTTGTTTGCCATGCAATAATTTAATTACTCAAATAATCAAATAACCTGAAATTAATTTCAGGTTATGCTTGACTTTTGTTAGCAGGTTTTATTGGAAAATAAATAATAAGAAAACATTGACAAGTATCGATATGGGGTGTATAATAAAAATGAAATCGAAAGTTATCGATATCATTGAAGAATATCGATATATAAAATAAAGAAAGGGGGAATTATGAAAAGATCATACGCAGAGTTCGCGCCTATATTCAAGGTTTTGTCCGATGAAACCAGGCTAAAAATAATTGATATGCTCTCATGTGGCGAGATTTGTGCCTGTGATATTTTGGATGGTTTGAGTATTTCTCAATCAACTCTAAGCTATCACATGAAAAACTTAACGGACTCAGGCCTTGTCAACGGAAGAAGGGATGGGGCTTGGATGAGATATACTCTGAACCTTGAGAGAATAGGAGAGGTTAAAGACTTCCTAGATTATATTACTGAAGATAAAGAAGACTGTATTTGTAAAAAATGTAAGGAAAAGTAAATGCTAAAGGAGTGTTAGAATGAAACAAATGGTAATTTATGACCCAGCAATGTGCTGCCCAACAGGTTTATGTGGACCATCAATAGACAAGAACTTATTAAGGGTATCCACAGCGATTAGTAGATTAAGCAAAAAGAATATAGAAGTAATAAGACATAACCTAAATGACGAACCACAACTTTACGCTGAAAATGATAAAATAAGCAAACTGTTAAATGAAGAAGGGGTAGATGTACTTCCTATAACAATGGTTGACAATGAAGTAGTCAAAACAAGAGAATACCCTACAAATGATGAATTTGTTGAATTTTTAGATATACCTAAAGAATATATAATGTCTGGTTTAGAAATTCGAAGAATGAAAAAGAATAAAGAAAACAAATAGATAGGATAGGAGGTCAATGTGTATACAAGATTCAATCCAGAAAATATTAAGCTAAATAAGTATCTTTTCTTTACAGGCAAGGGTGGCGTAGGTAAAACTTCTATAGCTTCAAGTCTTGCTATAAACCTAGCAGACCAAGGTAAAAAAGTTATACTTGTAAGTACAGACCCTGCCTCAAACTTACAGGATATTTTTGATACAGACTTAGACAATAAAGTAAGAGATATAGATAAGGTAAAGAATTTAAAACTAGCTAACTTTGAACCAGAGAAAGCCCTAGAAGACTATAAAGAAAGCGTAGTTGGGCCCCAAAGAGGCAAGTTGCCGGATGAGGTTATAAAAGCCATGGAAGAACAGCTTTCAGGAACATGTACAACTGAAGTGGCAGCTTTTAAGGAGTTCACAAGCTTTATAGCTGATGAAGAGCTTGCAGAAGAATATGACCATATAATATTTGATACTGCTCCAACAGGTCATACACTAAGAATGCTAGAATTACCTTCAGCGTGGACAAACTTTTTAGATAACAACAAGTATGGAGCATCTTGCCTAGGCCAGCTATCAGGGCTAGATGAAGAAAGAGGTATTTATAAAAAAGCTGTTGAAAACCTAGCGGACAGTGACCTAACTAGCCTTATACTAGTTTCTAGACCTATAGAAACAGCTCTAAAGGAAGCGGCAAGGACATCAAATGAACTCCACGAAATTGGTATAGACAACCAAGTTCACATAATAAATGGTATGCTAGATTCCTATGATGATGATCTTTCAACAGCTATACACAATATGCAAAAAAAAGACGTGGAAGCAATGCCAGAAGGCCTAAAAGAGCTTGAAACTTATTATATTCCACTTAAACCATACAATACATCTAGTATTGAAAATCTTAGAAAATTTTTCTCAGATGATATAGAAGAAAAAATGGAGTCTTCAGTTACCATTGATACTAGCAAGATATCTAGGCTACAAGATGTTGTTGACGACCTATATAACAACGATAAAAAAGTTATCCTTACCATGGGTAAGGGTGGGGTAGGAAAAACAACTATAGCAGCTGCTATTGCCCTAGGCCTTAATGATAAAGGGAAAAAGGTTCATCTTGCAACAACAGACCCAGCCGACCATCTAAAATATATAATAACTGAAAGAGAAAATTTGGGTATTTCCTATATAGATGAAGATAAGGAGCTTGAATCTTATAGAGAGGAAGTCCTAGGAAAAGCAAAAGAAGAAGGGGCAAGTGAGGAAGACATTGACTATATCGAGGAAGATTTAAGAAGTCCATGTACCCAAGAAATTGCAGTATTTCGTGCCTTTGCTGAAATAGTAGACAAGTCAGAAGATGAAATAGTAGTAATAGACACAGCACCAACTGGTCATACTATCCTTCTTTTAGAATCAACCGAAAGCTATAATAGGGAAATTTCAAGAAACCAAGGAGATGTACCTGAATCAGCAAAGAAGCTACTACCAAGGCTTAAGGACAAAGATTATACAGAGGTTGTAATTATAGCCCTAGCAGAAGCAACTCCTTACTATGAAGCAAAAAGACTTAAGGAAGACCTAGATAGGGCAGGAATCTTTAATAAATGGTGGATCATCAACTCAAGTTACTTTGCAAGCGGCAGCCAAAACGAGATTTTAAAAGCTAGAGCCGAGCAAGAAAAAGAGTGGATCAAGACAATAGATGAAACATCTCAATCTAACACAGCCATTGTTGAGTGGATTCCAGAGGATTTAAAAGAAGATAATTTAAAAGATCTGTTATAAGAATAGGCAGATAAAGAAAGAGGTGAAATTGTTGAAAGAAACAAAGGATAAAATTAGTTTTTTTGAAAGATATTTAAGTATATGGGTTTTACTATGTATGGCTGCAGGTATTTTGATTGCTAAATTTATGCCATCTGTCCAATCTTTCTTACAGTCATTGGAATTTAAAGGTCAAAATATAATCTTGACAGTTTTAATGTGGCTTATGATATACCCTATGATGGTTAGAATAGATTTTAAATCACTAAAGAATGTAGGAAAACATCCCCAAGGTATAATTATTTCTACAATAGCAAGCTGGGCAATCAAACCATTTTTAATGTTTGGTCTGGCTACACTTTTCTTCCATTATGTATTTAGCCTGTTAATACCTGCTAATCTTGCCAATGATTTTGTTATAGGTGCAGTACTCTTAGGTACAGCCCCATGTACAGCCATGGTATTTGTGTGGAGCAGTCTTACTAATGGAGACCCAGCGCAAACCCTTGTACAGATATCGATAAATGACATCTTGATACTCTTCCTATTTGCACCACTTGTACAGCTCCTCTTAGGTTTAAAGGGAATAACTCTACCCATGGACGTTCTCATAATGTCATTAGTACTTTTTGTTCTTATCCCTTTAGTGGGCGGGTTCTTATCAAGGTACTTTATAATAAAAAATAAGGGAAAAGATTACCTGGAAAATAACTTTATAAAAAAGTTTGACGGAGTAACTACCATAGGACTTCTTCTTACTCTTGTTATTATATTTACTTTCCAAGGAGATATGATAGTAGAACACCCACTTTATGTAGTTTTAATAGCAGTTCCACTAATACTTCAAAATGTGATTTCATTCTCTCTAACATATTTTGTAAGTAAAGTAAGCAAGCTACCTCATGAGATAGCAGCGCCAGCTTCTTTAATAGCAGCATCTGACTTTTTTGAACTTTCAGTGGCTGTAGGTATAGCACTATTTGGTGTAGATTCTCCTGTTGTTCTTGCATCAACTGTAGGGGTTCTTACAGAAGTTCCCGTAATGCTACTCTTAGTAAGGATAGTTAATAATACAAAAAGCTCCTTCCCAAGCCTTAAAAGAGCTCAATAAAGTTAAGAAATTAGAAAAGGTATTGGTGTAAAATAGAACCAATAAAAAACGGCTCGCATATGCGTTGGCCGTTTTTTTGATGAAATTAAGTTATGAAAAATTAATCATTCTGACACAACCTCTTTTTTTGCAGTTTTTATTGATTTTAAAAGTAACTCCATGGCATTTTCAATTTCATTCATGGGAAGAACTGAAAAACCCAGTAGCATTGTGGGGTTTTTCAAATTTTTATTATAGTAGTAGTCGTCAAGCATATCTATTTTTATTTTATTGTCACTCAAATTCATTTTAAGTTTTTCTCTGTCTACGTCTTCTAAGATTTCCAAAATCATATGAAGTCCCGAGTCCATTCCATACACCTTTAGATTCATATCGCTTTTTTCGATACATTTTATAATCAGTTCCATCTTCTGTTTGTAGTGTGTTCTAGTTTTATTCAAATGCTTATAAAATTCTCCCTTGGCCATCCACTTTGCAAAGGCTTCTTGGGTGAAGTTTGAAACTGGGCAAGGATAAATATGTTTTATCTTTTCGTATTCTTTATTTAATTCTTCAGGAAGTATCATATAGGATATTCTAAGTCCTGGAGAAAAAGACTTTGAAAAAGATCCCATATAGATAACCCTCTGGTTAGTATCCACCGACTTTAGTGCAGGGATTGGCTTACCACGATATCTAAACTCAGAGTCATAGTCATCTTCAATAATAAAACCGTCATGTTCCTCAGCCCACTTTAATAACTCTAGTCGTTTTTTCATTGGGTAGATAATACCACTGGGGAATTGATGGGATGGTGTTATGGTTACAAGATCTATTTTTTTATTAATCAGTTCATTTATATTAATTCCGTCTTCATCCAATGAAATGGGAATATATTTGAAATCCGTTTGGCCAATATACTTTGCAATTCTTTGGTAGCCTGGGTTTTCTAGGCCAAATACGGAAGACTTTTTTACTAAATTAAATAGCAGCTGATATAAATAATCCGTTCCAGAAGAGATAATCATTTGGTTAACTGAGCAGGAAAAGCCTCTGGAAGAAAAAAGATAGTCTCTAATGGTAGTTCTAAGATTTAATGAACCTTCTGGTAGGCTTCGCCCAGTAAAGACTGTCTTGTCTTTTGAAACTTCTTTAAAGGCCTGTTCAAAACCACTTACATCAAAGACCTCGCTGTCCACTCCCGCATATGAAAAGTCGTAGAGATATTCTTTTTTTGTTACTCTTTCCTGTGGAGAGCTTAAAGTTTTTACTGGTCTAATGGGAAGTTGTAATTTTTCCACAAAGTGTCCACTTCTCTCCACAGAATAGATATAACCTTCCACCAAGAGCTGTGCATATGCCTTGTCAACGGTGTTTTCAGAAATATTTAAATGCTTTGAAAGTTTCTTCTTTGACGGCAATTTAGTTCCCGGCTTTAGCGTCTTGTCATAAATTTTTTCTACTATGTATTCATAGAGCTGTTCATATAAAAAGCTGTCGTTGTTAAAATGTATTGTAAATAATTTCATGGCCCCTCCAAGAGTTAATATAACTGACCCCATGAGAAAAGTCAATTCTGCTACTATAAAAGGGTACAAGTTGCTGGTAAGATTTTACTTAGAGAGAAAAATAAACGAAAAGGGTGGTAGTTATGAATAGTAAAAAAAGTACAAAAAAATTAGTTTACACAGCGCTAATGATAGCGCTTGTAACCATTGGGACCATGTTTATTAGAGTTCCATCACCAAGGTCCGGAGGCTATTTAAATTTAGGAGATGCATTTATACATTTAAGTTCATTTTTCTTTGGACCATATGTTGGAATCCTTGCAGGTGGATTAGGCTCTGCACTGGCAGACATCATTGGAGGTTACTCTCACTATGCAATCTTTACTTTAATCATAAAGGGCTGTATGGGATTTTTTGTAGGCTATGCGCAAAAGAAAGCAAAGGGAATTCACAAGTCAACCATAATTGCAGTTATAATAGCAGAACTTATAATGGTGTTTGGATACTACTTAACAAATATGTTCTTTGCAAAGACAATTTTTGTAGGTATTGCTTCAATCCCAACTGATTTAATTCAAGGTGCCTTTGGAATGATACTTTTCTTAATAATGGCAAAGAGTTTGTCCATGGCAGGAATTGATAAAATAATAGAAAAAGAAAAATAAACTTTCCTTTTTGCAAATTGCTTGAAAAAACTAATACCATATAGTAAAATTAAAGCAATTGAATAAAACGATGAACAGAAGAAACCTTTGATTCGAGATTAGAGAGCCGTCGCTTGGTGAAAGACGGAGGAGATAGAAGGGGAAATGGCCTGGGAGTTTTAAAAAATGAGGACTGGAAACAGTTGAATTAGAGTGGTACCACGAATAACTTCGTCTCTATGCAGATGAAGTTTTTTTATTGTTTATTTTTGGAGGAGAAAATGAGTAAAAAACCATATTATTTAACCACCCCAATATATTATCCAAGTGATAATCTTCATGTTGGGCATACTTACACTACAATTATTGCAGATACTTTAAAGAAGATTAAGAAGATGCAAGGCTATGATGTATTCTTTACAACGGGCACAGACGAGCATGGTCAAAAGCTACTTGAAAAGGCAAAGGAGTCTGGCGTTACTCCGCTTGAGTACATTGACCCAATTGTTGAGTCTGCAAAAAAACTTTGGGAGAAACTTGGGATAGATTACGATGCATTCGTTAGATCAAGCTCCAAGGAACATGAAAAAAATGTTCAAGAAATTTTCCAAAAGCTTTATGACAAAGGCGAGATTTACAAATCCGTTTACAAGGGAAATTACTGCGTGCCATGTGAGGCGTTTTGGACTGAGGCACAACTTGATGATGGAAAATGTCCTGACTGTGGAAGACCTGTTGAATATCACGAAGAAGAAACTTATTTCTTTAGACTTTCAAAATACACCGATAGAATTATAAAATTATATGAAGATCATCCTGAGTTTTTACAACCGGACTCAAGAAGAAAAGAGATGATAAATAATTTCTTGAAGGATGGCTTGGAAGATTTATCCGTTACAAGAACTTCTTTTGACTGGGGAGTTCCAGTTCCATTTGACGACAAACATGTTATCTATGTGTGGATTGACGCACTTTCATGTTACCTAACAGGAATTGGCTATGGACAGGACGAAGAAAAATTCAATAAGTATTGGCCTGCGAACGTTCATCTTGTAGGTAAAGAGATTGTAAGATTTCACGCTATCATTTGGCCAGCGCTTCTAATGGCACTTGACCTAGAATTACCAAAGACCATAATGGCCCATGGATGGATTTTATTTGACGAAGACAAGATGTCTAAGTCAAAGGGAAATATAGTTTATCCAGAACCAATAATCGACCTATATGGTAAAGACGCCCTTAAGTACTTTATACTTAGAGAGTTTGTGTTTGGAAACGACGGTAACTATACAAATGAAAAGTTCTTACAAAGAATAAATTCAGACTTGACAAACGACTTAGGAAACCTTGTTTCAAGAACCGTAACCATGGTTGAAAAGTATTTTGGTGGAGAGATACCTGCCCCAAATAAAACTGAAGAAATTGATGAAGAGCTTATTGATGTGGCAAAACATACAATCGGCGAAGTTGAAAAACATATTGACGACATGGCATTTAGTTCTGCCCTTGAAGATATATGGAAGCTAATTAGAAGAACAAACAAGTACATTGATGAAACAGAACCATGGGTTCTTGGAAAAAATGAAGATACGGAAAGACTTTCAACAGTGCTTTATAACTTAATGGACTCACTAAGAATAGTAAACATCCTAATCTATCCATTTATTACAGACACTGCCCTAAAGATAAAAGAACAAATTGGACAAGATGAAATAAATTGGGAAGATGCAAGGGAGTTTGGCCTAACAAAGGCGGGAACAAAAGTTAGAAAGACTGAAAATCTATTCCCAAGACTTGATGTACAAAAAGAAGTTATAAGACTTACTGAAGAAAACCAAAAGCTTATTGAAAAGAGAAAACAAGAAAAGATGGCAAAAGAAGTTGTAAAGGGGAAACCTGAAATAACCATTGACGACTTTGACAAGGTAGAGTTAAAGGTTGCAAAGATAATTGACGCAAAGAACCATCCTGATGCAGATAAATTACTTGTATTAAAAGTAAAAATTGGCGAGGAAGAAAGACAAATCGTGTCTGGAATTAAAAAGTGGTATGAACCAAGTGACTTAATCGGTAAAAAAGTTGTTGTTTGCACTAACTTAAAGCCGGTAAAACTAAGAGGTGTTGAGTCAAAGGGAATGATACTTGCAGCGGCAAATGATGACGAATTTACAATAGTTTCAACACTACAAGATATAGAAGATGGAGCTGTGATATCATAATGAAGCAGATGATTGACAGCCATGCCCACTTGGACGAAGAGAGATTTGACGAAGACAGAGACGAGCTTATAAAATCTCTAAAGGAAAATGCTATTAGCTATGTAATTAATCCAAGTTCCGACATGGATACAAGTAGAAGAGTTGTAGAGCTTTCAAATAAATATGACAATATATTTGCAGCAGTTGGCATTCATCCCCATGATGCAGAAGGGTTCAAAGAAGAGGACTTAGATGAACTAAGAGAGCTTTCAAAGGATGAAAGGGTAGTTGCCATAGGAGAAATTGGACTGGATTACTACTATGACAACAGCCCTAGGGACATTCAAAAGGAAGTCTTTAGAAAACAGTTGGAGCTAAGTCACGAGCTAGATCTTCCTGTGATTATTCATACAAGAGATGCCATGGGTGACACCTACGACATCTTAAAAGAATTTGAAGGCCGTGTTAGAGGAGTTATGCACTGCTACACAGGGTCCATTGAAATGGCTGAAAAGTTTATGAAGCTTGGATTTTATATTTCAATTGCAGGGCCTGTGACTTTTAAAAACGCCGTAAATGTAAGGGAGATGGCAAAACAGATTCCCCTTGAAAGGCTTTTAATCGAAACCGACTCTCCATACCTTGCGCCGGTTCCAAATAGGGGCAAGAGAAACGACCCAACAAATGTAAGGTATGTGGCAGATATGTTAGCAAATTTAAAAGAAATACAAATTGATAAAATAATAGAACATTCTAGAGAGAACACAGTGGAACTATTTTCACTAAAAGGTGTAGTATTTGATGATTAAAGAAGTAATCGTGGTTGAGGGAAAGGATGACGTGGCTGCTGTTAAAAGAGCGGTTGACTGTGAAATTATAACAACTGACGGACATCACTTTCCTAAAGATCTTTTTAAGAGAATAAAAAAGGCCCATGAAGAAAAGGGAGTTATTGTATTGACAGACCCAGACTATGCTGGAGAAAAAATACGAAAGACCATTAATAAGGCGGTGCCTGGAGTTAAAAACGCATACCTTCCAAGGGACCTTTCAATAAAAAATGACGACATTGGAATAGAAAATGCAAAGCCAGAAGATATAATCGAGGCACTACAAAATGCAAAGGCGGTTTACGAAAGCCCAAGAGTTGAGTTTTCTTTTCAAGATTTAGTTGAATATGGAATTGTAGGACCTGGATCAAAGGGCCTTAGAATATTTTTAGGCAAAGAACTTTCCATAGGATACGCAAATGGAAAGCAGTTTTTAAAAAGACTTAATAATTACAATATTGAAAGAGAACAATTGGAGGAGAAGATTTTAAAATATCATGGAAAATAGATTGTATCAAAGTTCATACTTAGCTGAAATTTTAAAAAAATTCAACTTTAGCTTCTCAAAGAGTCTTGGTCAAAACTTTTTGATTGATGGGAATATTGTAAAAAATATTGTGGAGAAGTCTGGAATAACAAAGGATGACATCGTCCTTGAAATCGGTCCAGGATTTGGAACCTTAACAGAGGAGCTTGCACTAAATGCAAAAAAAGTTATCTCCATAGAAAAGGACCATAGACTTATGGAAGTGTTAGACTACACGCTTCAAAACTACGACAATGTAAAAATAATAAATGAAGACTTTTTAAAGACCGACTTAGAAAAAATCTTTATGGAAGAAGCGAAGGGACAAAAACTAAAAGTAGTTGCAAATCTACCATACTATATTACAACTCCCATCCTTGAGAGGATTATTGAAAATAAAAAATACTTCTCGACCATTTCAGTAATGGTACAAGAAGAGGTGGCAAGAAGGGTTGTGGCTTCACCAAATAACAAGGACTATGGTTCATTGACATTGTATTTAAAATACAACTGTGAATCCGAAATACTTATGAAGGTTCCAAGAACTGTGTTTATGCCTAGTCCAAACGTTGACTCTGCCATACTTTATTTGAAACTTGTGGACAGGGACTTTGATGTGGACGAAGGCTATCTATTTAAATTTATTCGATCTGGATTTACCAAAAGAAGAAAAAATATTATGAACTCATTGAGCACGGGCTTTGTAGATGTATCGAAGGCTCAGTTAAAAGAAATACTTTCCAGTTTAGAGCTGTCAGGAAACCTTCGAGCAGAAAATCTTTCGCTAGAAGACTATATTAATATTACAAAAAAATACACTGAAATGATTAAATAAAAATGCCATGGGTATAATTAATTTGAAAGGAGTGTATTGAAATGAAAAATGTAGTAGTATATTCAAGCAACACATGTCCTTATTGTGTTGCGGCAAAAGATTTTTTAAAGAGCAATAATATAGAATTTGAAGAAAAAAATATTTCAACAGATACAGACGCTAGAATGGAACTTATGAAGATGGGCCATATGGGCGTTCCAGTAATCGTAGTTGGAGAAGAAGAAGTAGTTGGATTTGACGAACCAAAATTAAAGCAATTATTAGAATTAGAATAGAGATTAGGAGATAGTTCTCCTTTCTCTTTATATGTATAGGGAATTTAAGCATTTAATTCCCTAATTAATTTGTCAATATCCAAGCCGTGAACAAGTGCGGCCTCTTCCAGGGTTTCCTTAAGACTTGAAGTGCATCCAATACATGGCATGCCATTTTCAATAAGGATTTTAACCGCATCAGGATAGGACTTAATCAAATCGGTAATGAGAATATCCTTAGTTATCATGATATAACCTCCTAATCATATGATAATACAATTAAACTAGAAATTCAAACATACATAGGAGGGGATAAGATGAATGTAAATGTAACAGATTCCGCTGTGACATATTTAAATAAAATTCTTGAAAACACAGGTAAGGAATATTTAAGATTTGACATTGGCACAAGCACATGCTGTGACTATGTTTTTACACTTTCACCAAGTGAAAAGACCGATAAAGATTTTGTAATTGAAAGCCAAGGCTTTAATTTTTTAATTCGCGATGAAATAAAAAATGTTTACGAAAATGCAAAAGTAGATTATGTAGCTGAAGGCTTCTCAATGGGGCTTAAAGTAGAATTAAGTTAAGAAGAAATTTAGCGAATTTGACTTTCCTGAAAAAGTATAGTATACTTATGTGGTATAGTTGACTTAATTTATGGAAACTTAATACTATTATTTGATATGCCTAGGAGGGATATTATTGTCTAAGTATATGAGCTTGGAAGTCTTGAAAAATCAAGTTGAGGAAAATATCGGCAAGAAGGTTGTAATCAAAGCCGATAAGGGACGTAATAAGATTATTACAAAAACCGGAGTTATTGAAAATGTGTTTCCCAGTTTATTCACTATTAAAATAACCAATGAATTTGAGCAAGAAAGAACAATTTCATTTACTTATTCAGATTTGCTCACTTCAACAGTGGAATTACAACTATGCTAATACAAAAACGACTTAGGGTCGTTTTTTTTGGAACAAAAGAAACTGTTGGGGGGTATGAATAAACATACCACCTCAACAGTTTTTTAATAAAAAAATTGCACTTACTCTACAAATCACCTAAAATAAAGTCACCACAACTCAAAAGGAGGTAAAGTAAGTGCAAATAAATAATATCACAAAGCTTGTGGGAATAAAAGGTATAAAATTAGAAAAAGTAGAAGAAACAGAAGACAAGATAACAATAACAGGTAAATGCAAGAAAAGACCTAAAACATGTCCTTGTTGTGGATCAAAAAAGATAGAAATACATGACCATAGACATCAAAACATAAGAGATCTACCATATAGAGATAAACAAGTAGTATTAAAAATAGACGTACGAAGATTTAAATGTAGACAGTGCAATAAAAGATTTACAGAATCTAAACCATTCGTATCAAAACATTGCCAAATAACAACAAGACTCAAAAGAAGAGTATTAGAAGAATTTAAAAATAAAATATCCATCAAAGATATAGCTAAAAAATTTTATATTTCACCCAAAACAGTTACAAACATAATAGATACCATAGAAATAAAAAGATTAAAACTAGGAGAAGTACTAAACATAGACGAATTCAAAGGAGACTCAGGAGGAGAAAAGTATCAGACAATAATAGCAGATAGTCAAAATAAAAAGATATTAGACGTACTACCAACAAGGAAATTTGAATACCTAGATAAATACTTCAGTCAAATACCAAAAGAAGAAAAAGATAAAGTAAAAATCTTCGTAAGCGATATGTATAGACCGTATAGAGATATAAAGAAAAAACACTTTCCAAACGCAAAACATCTAATAGACAGATATCACTTCATAAGACAGGTAACATGGGGATTTGAAAACACAAGAATAGCAGAATCAAAAAAGATGAAAAAACAAGAAAGAACACACTTTATGAGAAGTAAATCCCTACTGACAAAACCAATGATAAAACTACACGAAGATGAAAAAATAAAAGTATCAATAATGTTAGAAAGAAACGAAGAAATAAGAAAAGCATACCTAACAAAAGAAACCTTCTACAATTTAGTAATGAAGAGCGAAAACAAAGAGAAAGCTCAAAAAAACATACAAGGTTGGATAGAATACCTGTTAAAAGACGGATCCATTAAGTGGAGAGCCTGTTTAACAGCCTTTAAGAACTGGATAGAACCAATATCCAATAGCTTTGACTACGAATTCACCAATGGGTACGTAGAAGGAATGAACAACAAAATAAAAGTATTAAAGAGAATAACATTTGGAATGAAAAATTTCAAAAGATTTAGAAATAGGATATTAGCACTCGAATAATATACAAGAACTGAATAAAAGAATTAGCTTTTAGGAAAAATAAGCCTATAGGCTTATTAAGTGAACCTAAAAACAGTAAAAAAGTGACTATTTAGTTAGGTCTTTTAAAAGTAAGTGAATAATGATGTATAAATAAGAGGAGATGCCAACTTTATAGGTTAGCATCCCCCAATGGATTCTTTAGAGCCTTTTTTTTTGCCAAGCATGGTAATACGGAGTTAACAATGAAGAGAAAATCATATGGAAAAATTAATCTTTCTTTGGAGGTTTTGAATAAGAGAGAAGACGGTTTTCATAATATAGATACAATAATGCAATTTGTAGACGTGTATGACGAAATAGAAATAGAAACTACAAATTCAAATACAATAGAAATAGTTTGCGACGAAGAAGGCTTTCCAAAGGACGAAACTAATCTTATATATAAGGGATGGGAGGCCTTAAAAGTTTTTTATAAGGAGAATCCTGGAGTAAGGGTTGAAGTTATAAAAAATATGCCCATAGCTGCGGGGATGGGTGGAGGAAGTTCTAACTGTGCCTGTGTTATGGAAGCTTTAAATGAAATTTGGAATTTAAATTTTAGCAAGGAAAAACTTCAAGAAATTTCAAAGGATATCGGATCAGATGTGCCATATTTTTTTGAAAATCGGACTTTAAGAGCTACAGGTAGGGGATTTGACTTCTATGATATGATAAAAATAGAGGACATACCAATACTCATTATCAACAATGGATGTAAAGTTTCCACTCCCTATGTGTACTCCAAGGTTGAAATGGCAAAGGAAAGAAAGATGGATAAGCTAGTTGAGTCTTTAAATAGGAGAGAAATAAAAAAAGAATTTTTCTTTAATGATATGACTAAAGTTTCCGTTGAAGTTTGTCCTGAAATCGAAGACATTATTGAAGACATGTATAGATTAGATGCAAAAGTTTCGCTGATGTCTGGATCTGGGTCCACGGTTTTTGGAATATTTGATTCTTATGAAGAATGTAACAACGCATACAATCTGTTAAAAGTTAAGTATAGATATGTTTTTAATACAAGGGCGATTAGGAGAGATTATGAAGGATAGGGCTATTGGAATATATGACTCGGGATATGGAGGGCTTACAGTACTAAAGGAAGTCTTAAAGCTTGCTCCAAATGGTAATTATATTTACTTTGGTGACAATAAACGAGTTCCCTATGGCGACAAGACCAAGGAAGAGCTTGTTAAAATTTCAAAGGAAGTTATAAAGTTCTTTGAGGAAAAAAATGTAAAGGCCATAGTTTTAGCTTGTAACACAATATGCGCTCAAGCCCTTGATGAACTTGAAAAAATTACAGACATTCCACTTATAGGCATTGGACATATGGGAGCGAAAGGCGTTATAAGAGAAACGGAAAATAAAAAAGTTTTGGTTCTTGCAACGAATAGTACAGTTGAAGCTGGTCTTTATAATAAATGTGTAAGTGAACTGGATGCTGAAATTGAAGTAAGGGGAATTGGCTGCTCAAAGTTAGTACCAATAATCGAGTCGGAAGAAGTTGATGAAAAGAGAGAAAAGATTTTAGACGCCTTAAGGTCATATAAGCTGGAAGTAGAAAATTTTTCATACGACACAATAGTTTTAGGATGTACCCATTATCCCTATGTTAAGAAGGAGATAATGGAAGTTTTTGGTGCGAATAAAAAAATAGTCAATCCATCACTTGAACAGGCACGCGAAGTGATTGAGATTTTTCCTGAAGAGCTAGATAGAAGTTCTGGAAGTCTTGAACTTTATACAACGGGAGATGTAGATGCCTTTGAATCATTTGCCACAGACTATCTAGAAAAATCAAATCTAAAAATACATAAATTTAATTTTTAGGAGGAAAATATGAAGAAGATATTAGCAATATTTTTAAGCATACTAATGCTTACTTCCTGTGCTACTAAGCCAGGAAATACTGAAAATAATAAGGAAGGTTCATCAAATGTAGATGGGAAAAAAGTGGTTTATACATCTTTTTATCCAATAGAATTTGCGACAAAGGAAATTGTAAAGGACAAGATGGATGTTAGATCAGTTATCCCAGCAGGTGTTGAAGTTCACGACTGGGAGCCATCTTTAAAGGATATGGAGCAATTAAAAGAATCTAGTCTTGTGCTTATTAATGGCCTTGAACTTGAATCTTGGGTAGAAGATGCAAAAAAGGTTGTTGACGATGATAAGATTGTAGACCTTAGTGGTGGAATTGAATTAATAAAAGCTGACGAAGATGACCACGATCATGACCATGAGGATGATCATGACCACGACCATGACCATGAAGATGATCACGACCATGACCATGAAGATGATCACGACCATGACCACGAAGATGATCATGACCATGACCATGAAGAAGGACATGGACATCATCACCATCATCATGGAGAATTTGATCCACATGTATGGCTTTCACTTAGAAATTTCCAAATTGTTTCAAAAAACATCTGTGAAGCTGTTTCTAAAATAGATCCAGAAAATAAGGAATTCTATGAACAAAACTTTGAAGAATTAAAAAATAAATTAGATGAACTTGATAAAAAGTACGCTGGAGATTTTGAAAACTATAAGGGTAAACATATAATAGTTCCCCACGAAGCATTTGCATATATGGCAAGGGACTATGACCTTGTTCAAATTCCAATTGAAAACTTAACTTCAGACTCAGAACCGGATTTAAAGACAATTGCAAATATTGTTGATACTGCAAAGAGTGAAGGTATAAAAACAGTGTTTTATGAAGGAGAAGACTCTGGTAAAGTGCCTCAAACCATAGCAAAGGAAATTGGTGGCAAGGCAATGCCAATCCATACACTAGAGTTTATTACCGATGAGCAAGAAAAAAATGGCGAAAATTATTTAACCATGATGGAAGATAACTTTAAAAATATTTTGGAGTCCTTTAAATAATGAATAAGATTATTGAACTAAAAGATCTCTCTTTTGGATATAAGAGGGATCTTTTATCAAATATAAACCTTGATATAAACGAAGGCGAATTCGTTGGAATAACTGGAGACAATGGAGAGGGTAAGACCACCCTGTTAAAACTAATCCTAGGACAACTTAAACCAAACCAGGGAGAGGTTGTGCTTGATAAAGACGAAGACGGTAAAAAAATCACCGTTGGATACTTGGAGCAGAGGCTTGCTGAAAAAAATCTTTCATTTTCGATTACGCCAATGGAGATAATTTCGTTAAATCTATATGATGAAATGGGATTTTTTAAGATTCCAAATAAGAAAATAAAAGGCAAAGCTGAAAATGCCCTTTCAATGGTTAAGATGCTAGATAAAAAGGAATATGACTTTAATAACATGTCCGGTGGAGAAAAGCAGAGGATTTTAATAGCGAAGGAGCTAGTTTCAAATCCAAAGATTTTGATTTTTGACGAGCCGACAGCAGGCATTGATGTGGATAGTAAAAAAATACTTTTTTCCATTTTGGAGCATTTAAATAAAATGCATAAAATAACCATAGTCGTGGTGACCCACGAGATGGATTTTTGCAGACCATACTTTTCAAGGGTGTTAAGAGTTAAAGATAAAAAGGTGGTGGAGGAATAGTGAGTATATTTAAATACGATTTTATAATGAAGTCCTTCGCCGCAGGGATTTTGATTGCACTTTCCATTCCACTTATAGGAACGATTATGGTTTGTAGAAAGTCGTCAAACCTTGGAGACGCCCTGTCCCATAGTGCCCTTGCGGGAGTTGCCTTTGGACTGATTATAAGTATAAACCCAGTTGTAGGGTCTATAATATCGTGCTTAATAGCGTCGCTGTTTATAGATTTTTTAAGAAAGAAGTTTCCTAAAAACGCCGACATGGCAATTGCCATTGTAACAAGTCTTGGCGTTGGTCTTGCAGCGGTGCTTTCAGATTTTACGCCAGGTTCGAAAAACTTAAACTCATTTTTATTCGGATCCATTGCCGCAATTAGCAATACGGAACTTGCAATAGTAGGAGTCATAACATTTCTTGTAATATTTTTATACTTAAAGTATTACACAGGAATTGTGTATATAATCTTTGATGAAAAGATTGCGGAGCTTACAGAACTTCCAGTGAGAAGACTGGACTTTATGATAAGTATGTTAACTGCACTTTCAATTGGAATGGGTTCGAGAATAGTAGGGGTTTTAACACTTTCATCCCTTATGATACTTCCCGTTGCAGGAGCTATAAAACTTTCAAATTCATTTAAGAAAACTGTTATACTTTCCGTAGTGCTGGGAGTGTTATATGTAGTGCTTGGACTTTTAACTTCCTTTTATTTAAGCTTAAAGCCAGGGGGAAGCATTGCCATAATTGGTGTTATAGCGCTGCTTTTAATATTGACAATAAAAAAAGATGAAAACTAAGAATACTTTAAAGGGTATTCTTTATGCAAATAAAAAACTGCCAAAGAAAATCTCTGGCAGTATTTTTTTACTATTAATTAGAAGCTAGGTTGTCAAAATAGCCTTGAATTAAAACTACAGGAGTACCCTTATCTCCAGAACCTGAAACAAGGTCTGATAGAGAACCTAAAAGGTCTGTCAACTGTCTTGGTGTAGTACCAAGGGATGCGTTGGAGCCCACTAGGTCAGAATCCTTATGGGATATCTTATCCTTTATAGCATCAAGTGCTTCTTCCCCTTGCATATCTTTTAAATCTGTGTCTGCAATGTATTTTATTTTTAATTCATTAGGAGTTCCTTCAAGGCCCTTTGTGTATCCTGGTGATACTACTGGGTCTGCAAGCTCCCAAATCTTTCCAATAGGATCTTTAAATGCACCGTCACCATAAATCATAACTTGCATATTGATTCCATATTTTTCGTTAATGTCCTTTTGTAACTTTTCAACAAACTCTTGAGAGTCTCTTGGGAATAGTTTAATTGAACTTTCAGTTGAAAGGTTTGAACCGTAAACTCCATAAAGTTCGTTGTAACCACTTCCATCAACTGGTTTATCTAAAATATTATCTAAGCTTAAAACATTTTTAACTCCAAGTTTCTTGAAAGTTTCTTTATAGTACACTCTGTCATGAATATTACAAATCAACAATTCATCTGAAAGTTTTGCAATCTCTTCAGGATTGTTAGTGAAGTAAACTTCAATATCTTCGTTTTCTCTATAGCTCTTATATAGTTTTACATAGTCTATTCCAGTAAAGATGTGACGATTGTCTTCTCCAACCAATTCTCTGTACTCCTTTTCGTTAAGGATATCAGTATAGATATTAATGTCCTTGCCGATTAAAAGTGATTTATCAAATAGTGCATTACCAACTTCATCAGAAGGAAAATTGAAAAACACCTTAATCTTCTTATCAGTTTGAGCAATAGCATTCATTATAGTAGAGAATCTATTTCTACTAGTAATAGGGAATACTACTCCTATTTCATTTTCAAATTTTTTGTCAAGGTCTTTTTTTAACTGCTCAATAGTAGCATAATTTCCTTGAGATCTTGCTAGGATGGATTCAGTTATTGCTAAAACATCCATATCTCTGAACTCAATATTATCTTCTTTGTGAATTTTGTCTAGAGTATCTACTAAAATATCATGTAGATTATCTCCGTTTTTTATTATTGGAGTTCTTAAACCTCTTGCTACAACACCTAAATTTCTCATTTTGCCTCCTGCTTATTTTATAATTTGCTTTTCTGTAATAATCATATCCACTGGGATATCAAAACTTTCCGTTGGCAAGCTGTCTACGATTTGGAAGTCGTAGGCAAGCGCAACTACAAATGGCATTTTTTTCAAACCAGAATAAAAGCGGTCATAGTACCCACCACCATATCCAATTCGCTCCATTTTTCTTGTGAAAGCCACCCCCGGAGAAATGACACAATCTATAATACCACTATTTACTGGTTTTCGTAAATTTTTTTTTGGTTCCAATATACCATAGTGACCTCTCTCAAGGTCCTCTGATAGATCATTAATCTGACAAAGGCGCATTTGCATTGAATCCGTATCTACATATGGCACAAATAAATTTTTTCCACTGTCTAAAATCGTTGAAAGAATTTTTCCATTATCAATTTCAGAACCAAAGCTTACATAGCAAAAAATATTATCGTACTTCTCTATAAAGCCCTGATCCAAAAATCTATTTATTATTAATTCGTCCTTTGACTGTTTAACATCAAAATCTAAATCGTCTCTTTGGGCGATTATCTTTTTTCTTATGGCCTTCTTATCCATATTACCACCTCAAGCTAATTATACACTTAAACAGTAGCAAAATAAACAAATTATTAAAAAATTGTAAGAATTTCTTAAAAAAATCAATTTTTTTGTAACCATTTTGTAACTAATATGTATTCCTGTGGTATAATAGATAAGAGATAAGAGGTGATGCTTTGATAAAACTAAAAGATATTAGTAAAGTATATAAGAAAAATATTGTGGCACTGGACAATATCAATCTTGAAATAGATCAGGGAGAGTTCGTTTTTATAATCGGAGAAAGTGGTGCAGGTAAGTCTACTCTTTTAAAGATTATGTTAAAAGAAGAGAATCCCACCAAGGGACATATATTTATGTTCGGCGAAGATGTTACAAAGATTAGGGCAAGACGAATTCCAATGCTTAGAAAACAAATAGGAGTTGTGTTTCAAGACTTTAGACTTTTAGAAAACAAAACGGTATATGGCAACTTGCAATACGCCATGGAAATACTTGGATATTCTAGAAAGCATATCAAGACTAAAATTCCAGAACTATTAGAAGTTGTAAATCTAAGCGGAAGAGAAAAAGCATATCCCCATGAACTATCCGGTGGAGAACAGCAAAGAGTTTCCATAGCTAGGGCGCTCATAGTTGATCCAAAACTTCTTATCGCAGATGAGCCAACGGGAAACCTTGACCCCATAACATCATGGGAAATAGTTAATGCACTAGAAGCCATCAATGAAAAGGGCACTACTGTTATTATGATTACCCACGAAAAGGATATGGTGGATAAACTTAAAAAGAGAGTTGTACATTTGAAAAATGGAAAAATAATAAGAGATGAGATAGGTGGTAAATATGAAGAAGATTAGAGTATTTTTTGCCACACTTAAAGAGGGAATTAAGAGTTTATGGAGCCACAGAGCCATGGGCTTTGCATCAATAGTTTCTATTATGCTTGCGCTTTCCATACTTGGAACAATTCTTATCTCAGCACTTACACTTAATCAATACGTAGTAGATTTAAAGGGAAAAGTAGATCAAGTAATACTTTATTTAAAACCAGATTCAGAAGAAGCTCAAATCGAAGAGATACAAAGAAGTCTGGAAGACAATGAACTAATAAGAAATGTGAAGTTCAAATCAAGTAAAGATGCGCTTGAAGAATATAAAAAGACAATTGGCGAATCCGACAGCTACATACTGGAAGGACTTGAAAAGGCACTGCCTCCTTCATTTGTAGTCTCACTGAAAGAGCTTGACGATGCAGATGCTTTTGCACAGGAAGCCAATGGCATGGAAGATATTGTAAAAGTGGAATACTACAAGGACACCGTAGACAGAGTCATGAAAATATCTAGCTATGTTCATATAGGTGGAGCAGTAGGTGTAGGAGCCCTGGTAATAATATCAATATTTATAATATCAAACACCATTAAATTAACGGTATATGCTAGAAAGAACGAAATAGAAATAAAGAAATATATCGGAGCTACAAATAGAGTCATTACGGGACCATTTATAGTTGAAGGACTAGTCTTTGGACTAATAGGTTCACTACTGGCATTTGTTGCAATCTACTTTGGTTATGGATATATATTTAGTAGGTTTTCCGATTCCGTTCAGAGAACTTTAGCGGGATATTTAATTCCGATGGAGTTTTTGAAGTTAGATATTTTAGTTATATTTTTGACTTTAGGCGGAGGAATTGGTACAATAGGTTCATTAATATCTATAAGAAGGTATTTAAAGGTTTAGGGAGGATAAAATTGGAGAGTAAACATTGTAAAAAGTTATTTACCTTAACACTTGCAGTGTCAATGACAGTATCATCTTGTTTTGCACTTACAAGCAAGTCATTTGCTCAGTCAATCAATGAGATGGAATCAAAAAAGAATAGAGCTATCCAATCAGTTGACGATTTAAGAAATAACATCAATTCACTGGAGTCTGAAAAGAATCAGTTAACAGAAGAAGTGGTTGATTTAGATGCTAAAATTGCGGAACTGGAAAAACAAATCAAAGAATTAGAAGAGCAAATTTCAGAACTTGAAAGTGATATAGAAAAAACTGAAAAGGAAATAGAAGAGCTTGAAAATAAGATTACAAAAAATCAAAAAGAGTTCGAAGAAAGAGTTTCAGTTATGTATATGAATAGCCAAGTTGGCTACCTAGATATAATCTTCTCATCAAAAGATGTGGACGACTTATTATCAAAGGCTTCAACTATGAAGTTCATTACACAATATGACAAAGATGTAATCAACGATTTAAAAGACAACAAATTACTTATCGATGCTAAAAAGGACGAACTAAAGGGTAAAAAGACTGCTCTTGAAGTTACAAAGGCATCACTTAATGATAAAAATGCTGAGCTTTATGAATCAAAGGCACAAAAGTTAGCTCTTATAACTGAAAAGTCAGGACAACAAGAACAAAACTTTGAAGAGATAGCAAAACTTGAAGGAGAAATACAAGAATTAGAAAATAGTATTTCAAAGGAAAAACAAGCCATAGCCGAAAGAGAGAGAAAAGCAAGAGAAGAAGCTATAAGAAAAGCAAACGAAGCAAGAGCGAAGGCTGAAAAAGCACAATACTCAAGCAGAAGTTCAGTTTCTTCAACAACATATCAAAAACCTGCAACATCATACCAAAACTCCTACACAGGAAACTTAGGATCAGGTATGTTAGGATGGCCAGTTCCAGGATCAAGAAGAATCTCCAGTGGATATGGATATAGATCAATTTCAATTCACTCAGGATTCCACACAGGAATAGACATTCCAAGTCCAATGGGAACACCAGCCGTGGCTGCAGAATCAGGTACTGTAATCTTCGCAGGCTATAGCGGAAGCTATGGAAACCTAATGAAGGTACAACATTCAAATGGTATCGTAACATATTATGCGCACCTTTCAGGATTCGTTGCACCGGTGGGAAGTTCAGTATCAAAGGGACAGACAATTGCACTAATAGGTTCAACAGGAAACTCAACAGGACCACACTTACACTTTGAAGTAAGAATAAATGGTGCACATACAAACCCATTAAACTATGTAAGATAATAAAAAACCTCTAGGTTATCCTAGAGGAATTTTTTTACTTAAAATTAGATTTTGTACTAAGTTCTATTCTTGAAACCAAAAGCGGAATTAAGATTAGTTGTATTGCTATTCCAGGGAATGCTTTAACAAAAGAACCTGTAAACCAAACAATTGGATTTGCATCAAATCCAGTCATGGTTTGAATAAGCACAAATACAACAATTGCACCAACCAATCTACCAAGCACTAGAGATGCAAGCAGAGAAATGAATAATCTATTTGTCTTCTTATATAAAAGCCCTGTAAAAAGTCCATAAGCTCCAAGTTCAAATATCATTATATATAGAATAGGCACAGGGGGCATATTGGTTAAAAAGAAATTTAATATTGGAGAAAGCATCCCCACAATAAGTCCATATAGTGGCCCAAGAAGAAGTCCTCCTATGAGGACAGGTAGGTGCATTGGCAAAAACACATTACCAGGAAGGCCTGTAAAGTGAAATATTGCAGGGATTGCTATTGAAAGCGCCAGAATCACTGCGGCATAAACCATTTTTCTAGTATTCATAAAAACCTCCTTTTTAATCAATTATACATAATCCTTTAAGTTTTGTATAATAGATTTGATATGATACAATTCCATTAATGTAAAGGAGGCGTAATGAGACCAAATTTTTTTAAATCTTCAGTTATGATATTTGCCATCGGACTTATATCTAAAGTCATGGGAATATTTAGACAATCATTAATAGGATATTACTATGGCCAGTCAGTTTACACCGATGCATTTAATTATGCCAATGAAATTGCACTAATACTAACCGTAGTACTAAACACTACAATACATTTAGTAATCATACCCATGTTGTCAAAGACAAAAGAAAATTATAGTTCAGAAGAAGGGGAAATCTATTTTAGCAAAATTGTAAACCTTGTAACTTTAATAAATATAGGACTAGTTCTATTCGTTATTATATTTGCCAAGCCAATGGTGAACTTAATAATTCCAAACTTTCCAAAGGAATATTTAGATCTAACGGTGAAGATGGTAAGAATAATTGCGCCATCCATAATATTTTTAGGACTTTGTTCATGCTTCGGGGCATACTTAAACTCATTAAATATTTTTGCTCCATTCGCAGCCCTTGGAATAATAGTGAACTTAACATTCTACATTGGACTTTTGGCCCTAGGAAAATTTAACAATATAATAGATTTATCATATATAGCAACAGCAGGTTCCCTGGCACAGGCGATATTCTTGTATATTTTCCTAAAAAGACAAAAATACAAACATAAGATATCATTAAAAGATGACAAGGGATATATAAAAGAGACAATGTATCTAATGCTTCCACTAACATCGAAAGAGATGATATCACAAGGAGCAAATGCAGTAATAAATAGTATAGTATCTGGCCTTATGGAAGGAAGTAAGACAATACTTAGAACATCCTACAACCTATTTGGTGCGGTGCTATCACTATCCATAACATCAGTATCAACGGTGTTATATCCGTCCCTAGCAAAAGCATTTAACTCAGGAGATAATAAATTTATAAAGAAAGTCATCGACAAAGGCATAGTGGTGATCATAATGGTACTAATACCATTTACCTTTGGAGTTATAATTTTAGCCAAACCCCTTATAGCTTTTATATATGAAGGAGGGAAATTCACAAGAGAAAACACAATCCTAACAGCAAATGCCCTTCGACTCTACGCGGCAGGATTCACAGCGGCGGGACTTAGAATTTATCTAAACAGAGTTTACTTTGGACTACAAGACACAAAGACACCCTTTGTAAATCAAATAATAACCAGCGGAATATACATTATACTAAGCTTTATCCTAACAAAAACATATGACTACAAAGGCGTGGCAATAGCATTTACAATGTCATGTATAATAGAAGTGCTAATACTAATTGCGCTATTAAAAAAGAAGATAGCAGAACTAGATTTGAAATACTACACAACGAGCTTTATAAAAGTGACACTTGGTTCAATTGTAATGGCAATAGCAGTATACTATCTGGACATAGGATTAAAAGGAATACTTCCAAGTACAAAGAAAATTATTTTACTAAGACTTCTTCTACTGGCATTAATAGGAGCGACAATCTATTCAATAGTACTATACTTCCTAAAGCTAGAAGAATTTAACGAATTAAAAGCCGTTGTAAAAAAGAAGTTAAAAAAAGATAAAAAAAGACTTGACAATGATAAATAAAGTTGGTATTATAATTAGGCACTCAGTTGAGTTGCCTTTTTTTAATACAAAATTTTCGAAAGAAAAAAATAAAAAAAGCTTGACAACGAAAAATCTACATGCTAGACTATAGAAGTTGTCACTCAAAGCGAGTGCAAAAGAACCTAAACAAGTAAAAAGTGTAAAAAACTTTTGAGTAAGTACAACCAAACAATTTCGGTGAAAAAAATAAAAGTCAGCGAGAGCTGATCAAACATTTAATAGAGAGTTTGATCCTGGCTCAGGACGAACGCTGGCGGCGTGCTTAACACATGCAAGTCGAACGATGAACCTCGAAATGACATCTTCGGAAGGATTTTTGAGAGGATTAGTGGCGAACGGGTGAGTAACGCGTGAGCAACCTGCCTTAGACAAGGGGATAGCCTCGGGAAACCGTGATTAATACCCTATGAGACTCCACTTACGAGTGTAAGAGAAGTTAAAGCTATTGCGGTCTAAGATGGGCTCGCGTCTGATTAGCTAGTTGGTGAGATAAAAGCCCACCAAGGCGACGATCAGTAACCGGCTTGAGAGAGTGAACGGTCACATTGGAACTGAGACACGGTCCAAACTCCTACGGGAGGCAGCAGTGGGGAATATTGCACAATGGGGGCAACCCTGATGCAGCGACGCCGCGTGAGCGATGAAGGAATTCGTTTCGTAAAGCTCTGTCCTTGGAGAAGATAATGACGGTAACCAAGGAGGAAGCACCGGCTAAATACGTGCCAGCAGCCGCGGTAATACGTATGGTGCGAGCGTTGTCCGGAATTATTGGGCGTAAAGGGTACGTAGGCGGTTTAACAAGTCAGATGTTAAAACTTGAGGCTTAACCTCATGTTGCATTTGAAACTGTAAAACTTGAGTAGTGGAGAGGAAAGTGGAATTCCTAGTGTAGCGGTGAAATGCGTAGATATTAGGAGGAATACCAGTAGCGAAGGCGACTTTCTGGACACAAACTGACGCTGAGGTACGAAAGCGTGGGGAGCAAACAGGATTAGATACCCTGGTAGTCCACGCTGTAAACGATGAATGCTAGGTGTCGGGAGTCAAATCTCGGTGCCGAAGTTAACACATTAAGCATTCCGCCTGGGGAGTACGGTGGCAACACTGAAACTCAAAGGAATTGACGGGGACCCGCACAAGCAGCGGAGCATGTGGTTTAATTCGATGCAACGCGAAGAACCTTACCAGGGCTTGACATATGGGTGAAAAGTATAGAGATATACTCCTCTCTTTTAGAGACATCCATACAGGTGGTGCATGGTTGTCGTCAGCTCGTGTCGTGAGATGTTGGGTTAAGTCCCGCAACGAGCGCAACCCCTATATCTAGTTGCCAGCACTAAGGGTGGGGACTCTAGATAGACTGCCGGTGACAAACCGGAGGAAGGTGGGGATGACGTCAAATCATCATGCCCTTTATGTCCTGGGCTACACACGTGCTACAATGGCAAGTACAGAGGGAAGCGAAGCAGCAATGTGAAGCGAATCTCAGAAAGCTTGCCCCAGTTCGGATTGTAGGCTGCAACTCGCCTACATGAAGTCGGAGTTGCTAGTAATCGCGAATCAGAATGTCGCGGTGAATGCGTTCCCGGGTCTTGTACACACCGCCCGTCACACCATGGGAGTTAGTAATACCCGAAGCCAGTGACCTAACCAATGGAAGGAGCTGTCGAAGGTAGGATTAATGACTGGGGTGAAGTCGTAACAAGGTAGCCGTATCGGAAGGTGCGGCTGGATCACCTCCTTTCTAAGGAGTACAATAGAGTTTTTTACACTTAACTTAGGTTCAAACCTTTTAACCATGTGGGGGTGTAGCTCAGTTGGGAGAGCGCCTGCCTTGCAAGCAGGAGGTCAGGAGTTCGACTCTCCTCATCTCCACCATATGGGCCTGTAGCTCAGGTGGTTAGAGCGCACGCCTGATAAGCGTGAGGTCGGTGGTTCGAGTCCACCCAGGCCCACCATATAGAACATTGAAAACAGAATAATAGATAGACAAAAGCAAGAAAATGGAAAAGTAAAAATATTTCCGGTCAAGCGACAAAGGGCATAAGGCGAATGCCTTGGCACTAGGAGGCGAAGAAGGACGTGACAAGCAACGAAAGCGACGGTTAGGAGCAAATATCCAGCGAGCCGTCGGTATCCGAATGGGGAAACCCACTTAGACAAACTCTAAGTATCTGTAGCCCAACCAATTAAGCTACAGAAGCGAACCGGGCGAACTGAAACATCTAAGTAGCCCGAGGAAGAGAAAGAAAACTCGATTCCCCCAGTAGCGGCGAGCGAAGAGGGAAGAGCCCAACTTAAGGAAAAGATAGGAAGAAGTTAGAAGAATCAGCTGGAAAGCCGAGCCAAAGAGAGTGACAGCCTCGTAATCAAAAACAGACACCTACACCTTAGAAAGAGTACCACGGAACACGAGAAATTCCGTGGGAATACGGGAGGACCACCTCCCAAGGCTAAATACTACCTAGTGACCGATAGCGAATAGTACCGTGAGGGAAAGGTGAAAAGAACCCCGGGAGGGGAGTGAAATAGAACCTGAAACCTTATGCCTACAAGCAGACAAAGTTTAGTACTTTCGAGTACTGGATGATGTCGTACTTTTTGTAGAACGGGCCAGCGAGTTACGATATGCAGCAAGATTAAAGATTTAAGATCTGAAGTCGTAGAGAAATCGAGTCTTAATAGGGCGTAAGTTGCATGTTGTAGACCCGAAACCAGGTGATCTATCCATGTGCAGAGTGAAGTAGAGGTAAAACTCTATGGAGGCTCGAACCGGGTAACGTTTAAAAGTTATCGGATGACATGTGGATAGGGGTGAAAAGCCAAACGAACTTGGAGATAGCTGGTTCTCCTCGAAATAGCTTTAGGGCTAGCCTTATCGTAGTAATTGAAGGGGGTAGAGCACTGAATAGTCTAGGGGCATATAATGTTACCGAAACTTATCAAACTCCAAATACCATCAAATTAGCGATAGGAGTCAGACTATGAGGGATAAGCTTCATAGTCGAAAGGGAAAGAGCCCAGACCACCAGCTAAGGTCCCAAAATATAGATTAAGTGGAAAAGGATGTAACACTACTCGGACAACCAGGATGTTGGCTTAGAAGCAGCCATACATTTAAAGAGTGCGTAATAGCTCACTGGTCAAGTGGTGATGCGCCGAAAATAAACGGGGCTAAAATCTAATACCGAAGCTGTGGATGCGCATAAGCGCGTGGTAGAGGAGCATTGTGTAAGGAGCGAAGACAAGCTGCAAGGCGAATTGGACCAAACACAAGAGAGAATGCTGGCATGAGTAGCGAGAAGGTGAGTGAGAATCTCACCCGTCGAAAGCCAAAGGGTTCCTGGGGAAGGCTCGTCCACCCAGGGTAAGTCGGGACCTAAGCCCAGGCCGAAAGGCGTAAGCGATGGACAACAGGTAGAAATTCCTGTACTATCTCAAGCGTTAAGAGAGAAGTGTTGACGCAGGAGGATATGTGAAGCGTGCGAACGGTAGAGCACGTTCAAGTAAGTAGGAGGTAGAAGTAGGCAAATCCGCTTCTACAAAACTTCGAGATACGATGAGGAGCGAAAAACAAGTAGTGAAGTCACAGATTCCACACTGCCAAGAAAAGGCACTATCCAGCAAAGAGATACCCGTACCGTAAACCGACACAGGTAGGCGAGGAGAGAATCCTAAGACGCGCGGAAGAACCTTTGTTAAGGAATTCGGCAAAATGACCCCGTAACTTCGGGAGAAGGGGTACCGAGAATTGTATATGTTAAACACAAAAAGCAAAACTTGGTCGCAGAGAATAGGCCCAAGCGACTGTTTACCAAAAACACAAGTATCTGCTAAATCGAAAGATGAAGTATAGGTGCTGACACCTGCCCGGTGCTGGAAGGTTAAGGGGAAGACTTAGCGCAAGCGAAGGTTAGAACTTAAGCCCCAGTAAACGGCGGCCGTAACTATAACGGTCCTAAGGTAGCGAAATTCCTTGTCGGGTAAGTTCCGACCCGCACGAAAGGTGTAACGATTTGGGCACTGTCTCAACAAAGGATCCGGTGAAATTGTAGTAGTCGTGAAGATGCGACTTACCCACGGTAGGACGGAAAGACCCCGTGGAGCTTTACTGCAAGCTGACATTGGATTTTGGTATTGAATGTACAGAATAGGTGGGAGACTGAGAAGTTAGGTCACAAGACTTAATGGAGTCCCAAGTGGGATACCACCCTTTCAATGCTAAAGTTCTAACTTGGCACCTTGAAACAGGTGTGAGGACACTGTCAGTTGGGCAGTTTGACTGGGGCGGTCGCCTCCTAAAGAGTAACGGAGGCGTTCAAAGGTTTCCTCAGAATGGTTGGAAATCATTCAAAGAGTGCAAAGGCAAAAGGAAGCTTAACTGCGACACCGACAAGTGGAGCAGATACGAAAGTAGGACTTAGTGATCCGGTGGTACCGAGTGGAAGGGCCATCGCTCAACGGATAAAAGCTACCCCGGGGATAACAGGCTTATCTCCCCCAAGAGTTCACATCGACGGGGAGGTTTGGCACCTCGATGTCGGCTCGTCTCATCCTGGAGCTGGAGAAGGTTCCAAGGGTTGGGCTGTTCGCCCATTAAAGAGGCACGCGAGCTGGGTTCAGAACGTCGTGAGACAGTTCGGTCCCTATCCACCGTGGGCGTAAGAAATTTGAGAGGAGCTGCTCCTAGTACGAGAGGACCGGAGTGGACAGACCGCTGGTGTATGAGTTGTACCGCCAGGTGCACAGCTCAGTAGCTACGTCTGGAATGAATAAGCGCTGAAGGCATCTAAGCACGAAGTCAACCTCAAGATGAGATTTCTTTGTAGAAATACGAGAGAAACCAGGAAGAAAATCTGGTAGATAGGTCAGAGGTGTAAGAGTAGTAATACTTTAAGCTAACTGATACTAATATATCGAAAGCTTGACCGGGAATATTGTTACTTTTCAAAAGTTGCAAAAAATGGGCGAAGATAGCGGAAGGGATACACCTGTTCCCATCTCGAACACAGAAGTTAAGTCTTCTAGCGCCGATGGTACTATGGGGGAGAGCCCATGGGAGAGTAGGTATTCGCCCGTCTATAATCCTAGGTAGCTCAATGGTGGAGCACCCGGCTGTTAACCGGTAGGTTGTGGGTTCGAGTCCCACCCTGGGAGCCAACCATGCCGGAGTGGCGGAACTGGCAGACGCACAGGACTTAAAATCCTGCGATCCTTAAAAGATCGTACCGGTTCGATTCCGGTCTCCGGCACCAAGGCAATATGACGCGGGATGGAGCAGTTCGGTAGCTCGTCGGGCTCATAACCCGAAGGTCGTAGGTTCAAATCCTGCTCCCGCAACCATTGAGTATATAGATGTTAGTTAGAGTATTCTACAACATCTTTTTTTATTGTTTAAAAGATTGAAGTTATGCCATTTTTAAATTAAAATAGATTTATGTTAGATATAAAATAGGAGGACAAAGATGCTTACTGTCAATAATCTTTCGGTGGCTTTTCCTGATAAAAAGTTATTTGAAGATGTTAATTTAATATTTAGTGATGGAAATGTTTATGGTGTTATTGGTGCAAATGGCGCTGGTAAATCTACATTTCTTAAAATTCTAAATGGAGAAAAGGAACCTACTACGGGAAATGTAACCATGGGTCTAGATGATAGACTTAGTAAACTTAATCAAGATCACTTTGCTTTCGAAGACCATAAGGTAATAGACACTGTAATCATGGGCGACAAGGAATTATATGACATTTCTGTAGAAAAGGATTTAATTTATTCTAAAGAGGAATTTACTGAAGAGGATGGAATCAGAGCCGCGGAGCTGGAAGGAAGATTTGGAGAGTTAAATGGATATGAAGCGGAAGGTGAAGCTTCAACAATCCTTCAAGGTCTTGGTATAGATATTGAAAAGCACGATCTATACATGAGGGACTTAATAGAGGCGGATAAGGTTAAGGTTCTTCTTGCGCAAGCGCTATTTGGTAAGCCTGAAATACTTTTACTTGACGAGCCGACAAATGGTATCGACTTCAAGGCAGTTAAGTGGTTAGAGGAGTTCCTTTTCGATTTTGAAGGTATAGTAATTGTCGTATCCCATGATAGATATTTTTTAAATGAAGTATGTACTCACATGGTTGATATTGATTATGGAAAGATTAGAATGACCCTTGGTAACTATGACTTCTGGTATGAGTCAAGTAAACTTGCTGAGAAGATGATAAAGGATGCTAACAGGAAGAAGGAAGAAAAGATTAAAGAGCTGGAAGACTTTATTAGAAGATTCTCTGCCAATAAATCAAAGTCAAAGCAAGCTACTTCAAGAAAAAAATTGTTAGATAAGATTACTCTTGATGACATTGCACCATCCCTTAGACGTTATCCATTCGTTGGTTTTGAACTTTCAAGAGAACCGGGAAATGAAATTTTGAATTTTGAAAATCTAACAATTAAAAATGATGATAAATTTCTTTTAAAGGATTTTGATTTAAGGGTTTTAAAGAATGAAAAAATTGGTTTTATTGGAAATGAAATTGCAATAACTGAACTTTTTGAAGTTATTACAGGAAATAGGGAAGATTATGAAGGAACATACAAATGGGGTCAAACTATATCCTATGATTATTTTCCAAAGGACAATACAAAGTACTTTGATACTGAAGGATTAAATCTACTGGACTGGTTGAGACAGTACTCCACAGAAAACTCTGAAATATTTATTAGGGGTTTCTTAGGCAAGATGCTATTCTCTGGCGACGAAGCACTTAAGGATTCATCAGTTCTTTCAGGGGGAGAGAAGGTTAGAATGATGTTCTCAAAGATGATGATTGAGCCAAGAAATATGCTAATCTTTGACCAACCGACAAACCACTTAGACCTTGAGAGTATCGAAGCTGTTAATAATGGATTAATTGCATTTAAAGGAAATATTTTATTTACTTCACTGGACCACCAATTCACATCATCAGTTGCAAATAAGATTGTAGAAATATTTGATGATGGAAGTTATAGAGTTGAAGAGGGAACATATGAAGAATATATAGATAAATACCTGTCATAAGCGGGTATTTATTTTTTTGCAAAATTTTCAATACTATTCTATTATATGTTAAAATTTAAGGGATAATATAATTGAGGTGAAGTATGAAAAAAATTTCTAAACTGGACAGTAATACAAAAGAATATTTAATTCTTTACGCCTTTGGACTTCTTTTACTACTGAGTTCTTTCTTTGTAAATAGTCCAAAAGAAATATTTGATGGAATGAATACAATATTTTTTTCTCCAAGCAATTTAACAACCGATTATATTGAAATAGGAAATTTAGGAGCGGCACTATTTAATAGTGGGATGATGACTTTACTTTCCATATTTCTTGCAAGGAGAGTTGGCGCCATGATAAATGGCCCACTAATTGCAGGTATATTTATAGTGTCTGGATTTTCTTTTTTCGGAAAGAATATATTAAACTCAATTCCAATAACCATTGGTGTATATCTCTACGCAAGGTCAATTAAGTTGCCATTTAAAAACTATATTTTACCGGCACTTTTTGGATCGTGCTTGGGACCACTTGTAAGTGAAATTGCCTTTGGAATGAACCTAGATTTATTTAAGGGCATACTCATAGGATACCTTGCGGGGATTTTTGTTGGTTATATCATACCACCACTTTCCCAATCATTTTTAAGATTTCACAGAGGATTTAGTTTATACAACGTCGGCTTTACTGCGGGCATCATTGGAATGTTTATAACGGCAACCTTTAAGATGTTTAATGTGAACATCGAAACTGTAAGCTATATCTCCAGTGGACACGACCTAGAGCTTTCCATAATACTTTACATTATATTTGTTGCCATGGTATTCATCGGCATAGTTAAGAGTGGAAATATTATAAAAGAATATAAAGAATTACTAAAGAATACTGGACAGCTTGTTGCAGATTTCTTTGATCTCTATGGATATGGAATAACGCTTTTTAATATGGGAGTTATGGGAATAATTTTTACCACCTATATACTTCTAATTGGTGGAGAGTTATCGGGACCGGTTGTGGGAGGGATACTAACCGTTGTAGGATTTTCTTCCTTTGGTAAACATCCTAAAAACACAATTCCAATTCTTATAGGCGCAAGACTGGCTGTTTTATTAAATATTTATGATGAAAACTCTGCCTCATCACTTATGATTATGTTATTTGGAACAAATCTTGCACCAATTTGTGGTAAATATGGTTTTATAGCAGGGGCCGTTGCAGGCTTTGTGCATGTTGCAGTTGTTTCAAACCTAGCCTACCTTCATGGTGGCTTAAACTTATATAACAATGGATTTGCAGGTGGATTTGTAGCAGCCACACTTGTTCCACTTTACGATTCAATTATATTGGCATATAAAAGGAGGAAATATGATACTAGACGATAGTGCTATTATTTCAAATAAAATAACGGTATCTCTTTTAACTTACATGTATAGCAATGGAGTAAAAGATATTACCGTAAGAATACAAAACGAAGATGACAAAATTGTCATTGTAGCCGAAGGTGAGACTGATAAAAAACCGCACGACTTGGAGGAGTTTAACAAGCTTTTGAATAATAAGAGACTTCCATCAATCGGAGGCTACTATAGTAATATGCTTGGCATAGGGGAAGATGTTAACGATATAAATCTTTTAAGTTCCATGGTGGACGAGGGAATGATTTTATATCATGAAAAAGTTCTATCCTTTTATGCTGCGAGACATAAGTAAATGTTGAAATGTTGTTGATTTTCATTAGACCTGTTCGTGGTATAATAGCTTCAGGAGGTAATAATGAATACAAAAATTAAAAAGACTTTAGCAGGCTTTTTTGCCTTTAGCATATTATTTAATGCGTCAATGGCAAAGGCTGCTGAAATTGACACAGAAGTTATAAATGAAAGATGGGGCAAGCCTACATTTGCATATGGCGAAACCTTAAACGAAAATCAAAAGGACAGCACAATGAAGTTACTTGGAGTTAAGGATAAGGAAAATATCAACTCCATAAAAGTAACCTACAAGGACTTGGTTAAGTACATTGGTGGAGACCTATCTAATCCGGCAAATATGATTTCATCTGTACTTGTAACAAAGGAAAATGAGGGCAAGGGAGTGGAAGTTGAAATAAAGACTCCCGAAAATATAACTCAAATCACAGCGGACCAATATAGAAACGCCGCACTTACTGCAGGTGTGGAAGATGCCACAATACTCGTTGGAGCAATAAGACCCGTAACTGGAGAGTCTGCACTTACTGGAGTGTACAAGGCCTTTGAAGCAAATGGCGAAACCTTGGACAAGGAGAGAATGGAAGTTGCCCAAGATGAACTTGACACTGTTAATCAAATCAGCCAAGAGAACAAGGCCAAGGAAGGATTTGACACAGACAAGCTGGACGAAGCGATTACTGACATCAAGTCAAGCCTTGGTGATATAAAGAACAACCAAGACAAACAACCAACCCTTGAAGATATTAGAAGAGTTGTGGAAGAGTCGCTGGTTAAATACGACTTAGATAAAGTTGTAACTCAAGATCAAATGGACAAACTTATTTCCTATTTTGAAAAATATGCAAACACCGATGCAATAACTTCAGAAGAAGTTGCAAAGCAATTAAAAAAATGGGGAGGAGCCATCCTTGACGGGGCAAAGGATGCATACAACGAAGCAGAAAAAAGTGGTCTACTTGATCAAATCTCTGCCTTCTTAAGAGATGTGTTCAATAAAATTGTAGAACTATTTAGACAATAATCATATACCTTCTTTATCGAGGAAGATAAAGGAGGTATTTTTCTGTTTTTACAAGCATATGAATCAATGATATAATAGTATCGAACGAATGTTCATAAGAGGTGAGTTATGGATTTTAAAATACATTCAAAATTTAAACCTACAGGCGATCAACCAGAAGCTATTGCAAAGATCGTTGATGGAATAGAAAATAATATGAAGGCTCAGACTTTAAAAGGTGTTACCGGTTCGGGAAAGACCTTTACCATGGCAAACATCATAGAAAAAGTTCAAAAGCCTACACTTGTCATTGCACATAATAAGACCCTAGCATATCAACTGGCGGGAGAGTTCAGGGAGTTCTTTCCTGAAAATGCCGTTGAATTTTTTGTTTCCTATTATGACTACTATCAACCAGAAGCCTATGTTGTTCAGTCTGACACATATATTGAGAAAGACAGTTCTATAAATGACGAGATAGATAAACTTCGTCACTCTGCAACCATGTCCCTATTTGAGAGACGAGATGTTATAATAGTTGCTTCCGTTTCGTGCATCTATGGCTTGGGAGACCCAATTGACTATGAAAATTTAGTTATTTCCCTAAGACCTGGAATGATTAAGGACAGAGACGAGATAATGAAAAAGTTAATCGACATTCAATATGTTAGAAATGATATTAGTTTCGAAAGGGGAACCTTTAGAGTTAGAGGGGACAGCCTTGATATATTTCCCGCATATGAAGAGAAACACTCCATTAGAGTTGAGTTCTTTGGAGACGAGATTGATAGAATCACAGAGATTGATGCATTAACTGGAGAGGTGATTGCAGAGAGAAACCACGTTGCAATCTATCCTGCATCTCACTTTGCTACTTCACAGGAAAAGGTAAAGAGGGCCCTTGTTACAATTGAAGAAGAGCTTGAAGAGAGAGTAAAATATTTTGAAGACAGGGGAAAGCTATTGGAAGCCCAAAGGATTGAACAAAGGACCAGATATGACCTTGAAATGCTTTCGGAAATGGGATTTACAACGGGAATTGAAAACTACTCAAGGCATTTAAGTGGTAGAGCTCCTGGGTCAAGACCTTATACTCTAATCGACTACTTCCCAAAGGACTTCTTGACTATAGTGGACGAGTCCCATGTTACTCTGCCACAGGTTAGGGGTATGTATGAAGGGGACAAATCAAGGAAGACAAACCTTGTGGACTATGGATTTAGACTTCCTTCAGCACTGGATAATAGACCACTTAAGTTCAATGAATTTGAATCAATGATGAATCAAATTCTATTTGTGTCTGCAACTCCAGGACCATACGAAAGGGAACATGAAGAGCAGGAAGTAGAACAGATTATAAGACCAACTGGACTTCTTGATCCAATTATTGAAGTTAGACCGACAAAGGGGCAAATTGATGACCTTGTTACGGAGATTTATAAAAATGTTGAAAAGGACGAAAGGGTTCTTATAACCACATTGACCAAGAAAATGGCGGAGGACTTAACCAAGTATCTTGAAGAGTTGGATATAAAAGTAACCTATCTTCACTCGGACATAGACACCTTGGAGAGGATGGAAAAAATCAGAGACCTACGACTTGGAGAATATGATGTACTGGTTGGTATAAACCTTCTTAGGGAGGGCTTGGACTTGCCGGAAGTGTCGCTTATTGCCATACTTGACGCAGATAAGGAAGGCTTCTTAAGATCAGAGACATCTCTAGTACAAACCATTGGCCGTGCCGCGAGAAACTCCGACGGTAGAGTTATAATGTATGGGGATAATATGACCAACTCCATGGATAGAGCCATTACGGAAACAAAGCGTAGAAGGGAAATTCAAGATGAATACAACAAGAAACACAACATCACCCCTACTACCATTAAGAAGGATATAAGAGAACTTATTGCAGCTACAAAAGTGGCTGAAGACAATGATTACTATAAGATAGATAAAGAAGAGATTACAGCTGATGACATTCAAAAGATTATCATCAACCTTGAAGAGGAGATGTACAGAGCCGCAGAAGTGTTAGACTTCGAGAGAGCCGCTGTGCTTCGTGACCAACTAAAAAAGTTAAAGAGAGAATATTAGGTGATTAATTGAGTTTAAATAAAATTGTAATAAAAGGTGCTAAGGAGAATAATTTAAAAAATATCGACCTAACCATACCTAGAGACAAGATGGTGGTTATTACTGGACTTTCTGGGTCGGGGAAGTCATCCTTAGCTTTTGACACCATATATGCAGAAGGACAGAGAAGGTATGTAGAGTCACTGTCCAGCTATGCAAGACAGTTTTTGGGTCAAATGGAAAAACCTAATGTGGAATATATAGAA
The DNA here is from genome assembly GCF_928097925.1 of Mediannikoviicoccus vaginalis. GTDB lineage: Bacteria > Bacillota > Clostridia > Tissierellales > Peptoniphilaceae > Mediannikoviicoccus > Mediannikoviicoccus vaginalis. The sequence continues at coordinate 751,876 of NZ_CAKMRI010000001.1, read as the reverse complement.
GGACTTTCTCCTTCTATTTCTATTGACCAAAAGACCACAAGTAAAAATCCACGTTCCACAGTGGGAACGGTAACGGAAATATATGACTATTTAAGGCTACTATATTCAAAGGTGGGAACGCCATACTGTCCAGTATGTGGCAAGGAGATAACCAGCCAAACAGTGGACCAAATGGTGGATAAGGTCATGTCCTACGAAGAGAGGACAAGGCTACAAGTTCTTGCACCAATTGTGTCGGGGAAGAAGGGAGAACATAAAAAACTCCTTGAGAACATGAGAAAGGAAGGTTACATTAGAGCCGTTATTGATGGTGAGATGTTTGAACTTTCTGAAGATATAAAGTTAAGTAAGACTAAAAAGCACGATATAGATGTAGTAATAGATAGAATTATCGTAAAAGAAGGAATAGAATCTAGACTTACAGACTCAATCGAACAGGGACTTAGACTTTCCGATGGAGTTATAAAAATTTCTATAATCGACGGAGAAGAGCTACTGCTAAGCTCAAAGCTTACTTGTCCCGAAGGCCATGTGTCCTATGAAGAGATAGAACCAAGGTCATTTTCATTTAACAATCCCTATGGAATGTGTGAGGAGTGTAACGGAATTGGGCATCATCTAAAGATAGACCCGGACCTAGTTATACCAAACTACAACCTTTCATTTGAACAGGGTGCAGTGGATCCATTTGCCACTTCAAAGCCTGGAACCTATTACTATGAAATGATAAAAGCGGTTCTTGACAAACATAAATTCCCAATAGATAAGTCCTTTAAAGAGGCTCCAAAGAAGATGATTGACGAAATTCTATATGGAACTAAGGATGAAATTACAATTTCCTTTGAGAGCCACTTCTCAGGATTCAAAAGATATCGTGGAAGGTTTGAAGGTGTTGTAAATAATCTTGACAGAAGATATAGAAGCGCCTCGGACAATATGAAGGACAGAATCGGCGAATACATGACTGAGATAGAGTGTTCAAAGTGTAAGGGCAAGAGGCTAAAGGACAAATACCTTTCCATAAAGATAGAAGACAAAAATATAATTGACATAACAGACATGCCAATAACTGAAAGCTATGAGTGGTTTAGCAATTTGAAACTTACTGGAGCAAAGGAAGTTATTGCCCATGATATAGTAAAGGAAATTAAAAATAGATTAAAGTTCTTAGATGACGTTGGCCTTGGGTACTTGACCATGTCCAGAGCTTCTGGCACATTGTCTGGAGGAGAGTCACAGAGAATCAGACTTGCAACCCAAATTGGTTCTGCCCTTGTAGGAGTTGTGTATGTACTTGACGAGCCAAGCATTGGGCTACATCAAAGAGATAACAACAAATTACTGGAAGCTCTTCGTTCGTTAACGGACATTGGAAACACACTTATTATAGTGGAACATGACGAAGACACCATGAGAATGGCAGACTATATCGTAGACATTGGTCCTGGAGCGGGAATTCACGGTGGACATGTGGTTGCGGAAGGAACCATTGACGACATTATTAAAGTAGAAGACTCCATAACGGGACAATACCTTTCAGGCAAGAAGAAAATTAAAATACCTTCAACAAGAAGAGAGCCAAAGGGCTTTGTAAAAGTAAAGGGCGCCAAGGAAAATAATTTAAAAAATATTGACGTTGATTTTCCTCTAGGTGTAATAACCTGCGTTACAGGAGTTTCAGGATCTGGAAAAAGCTCCCTTGTAAATGAGATACTTTACAAGGTTTTAGCCAAGGAACTAAATAGAGCAAAGGCGAAACCAGGGAAGTTCAAAGACATTGAGGGCATTGAACAGCTTGACAAAGTTATACAAATTGATCAGTCTCCAATTGGACGAACTCCAAGATCCAACCCTGCAACCTATACAAAGGTCTTTGACAGCATTAGAGATTTATTTGCATCTACAAACGAAGCCAAGATGAGAGGATATAAAAAGGGAAGATTTTCCTTCAATGTTAAAGGTGGAAGATGTGAAGCTTGTAAAGGTGACGGTACAGTAAAGGTGGAAATGCACTTTTTACCAGACATCTATGTGCCATGTGAAGTTTGCCATGGCAAGAGATATAACAGAGAGACCTTGCAGGTTAAGTACAAGGGCAAAAACATTTATGATGTGCTTGATATGACCGTTGAAGAAGGTGTTGAATTCTTTAAAAACATTCCAAGCATTGCAAATAAACTGCAAACCCTAAACGATGTTGGCCTGGGATATATAAAGATTGGGCAACCATCTACAGAACTTTCAGGAGGAGAGGCCCAAAGGGTTAAACTTGCAACGGAACTTTCCAAGAGGTCCACAGGAAAGACCATCTACATCCTTGACGAACCAACAACTGGACTGCATACAGCAGACATTCATAAACTAGTAAAAGTTTTAGATATGTTAGTAGACCAAGGCAATACAGTTATTGTAATTGAACACAACCTTGACGTTATAAAGACTGCAGACTATATTTTGGACCTTGGTCCAGAAGGAGGCAGTGGAGGAGGAACTCTAATTGCAAAGGGAACTCCAGAAGAAGTTGCAAAGGTGAAAAAATCTTACACAGGACAATTTTTAAAAGATATTTTAGCAAAATAGGCTTTCTCATTGAGAAGGCCTTTTACTATTTCCCCCTTTTAAACTATAATAAATTCATATGGAGGTTTGTATGATAAGTTTTGTAGTTCCCGTATATAACGAAGAAGACTCACTAAATCTATTTAACGAAAGACTTACGAGAGTTTTAAAAAGCATAGATATGAGTTATGAACTCATCTACATAGATGATGGAAGTAGTGACAATAGTTTAAATATAATAAAGAACTTTGCAAATGACAGCAAGGTGAAATTTATTTCATTCTCAAGAAACTTTGGAAAAGAATCTGCAATGTTAGCAGGGCTAAAGTTTTCAAAGGGAGACTTAGTATGTGTAATGGATGCAGACTTGCAACACCCTCCCGAACTAATACCACAGATGCTTAGTGAAATTGACGACAACACAGATGTTGTTGCGACAATTAGAATGAATAGAAATTCCACCAGTAAATTTTACAACTTTGGTGCAAAGAAGTTTTATAAGATAATGAATAGAACGGGGAAAGGCGTAAAACTAACCCCTGGAGTTCAAGATTTTAGAATAATGAAAAGACAAGTTGTAGATTCAATACTGAGTTTAAATGAGAAAAGAAGATTTTCCAAAGGAATTTTTAACTGGGTGGGATACAACACAAAATATATAGAGATAAAAGACTATAAAAGACTTAGGGGAAAGACTAAGTGGAAGTTTATGGACTCCTTTAGATATGGACTAGATGGAATAATTTCCTTCTCCACAGCCCCACTGGACCTGGCGATTTTTTTAGGAACAATCCTTTCCGCCATCGGATTTTTTTATGCCCTGTACATTGCCATAAAGACCTTGGCACTGGGCAAGGACGTTCCAGGATTTGCAACAATAGTATGTCTACTTTTAATAATCGGTGGAGTAAACCTAATCTTTTTAGGAATAATCGGCTCATACATTGGACGAATATATGAAGAAGTAAAAAATAGGCCTTCCTATATCATAAAAGAAAAATCAGAAGACCTATTTAAAGACAATTAATTTTTGACCAAAATAATTTAAAATAGAAAAAATTCCAAGGCCAATGAGCATGGCAATATTCTCTTGAATTTTAACAGGTTGGCCCTTTAAAACAAACATTGTAAAAGGCTTTGCAATACCATATGCAATTACGTAGCAAATGGCAATGTTTAACGCAAAACGAATTGCCTTTGTCCCAGTATTTCCTTTTGACTGAAAAGTAATGTTCTTATTTAAAAAGAAAGATAAGATACTTGCCAAAGAGAAGTTTAAAAACGAGGACAACCAATATCCAAGATGTAGAACATTGTAGGAGATAAACATTATGCTCATTCCAACAATTGTATTTACAACGCCGACAATGGCAAACTTTATAAAAGTTGAATTAATTTTTTTCAATACATTCACCCCAACAAGTATTATAGCATAGGGAGGTAATAAAAATGAAAATAGGAATAATTTCAGATACACATGGAGACATAGTCCAAGTGGAAAAAGCTTTAAAATTATTAAAAGATTGCAATTATATTGTACACTGTGGAGACGTGTTATATCATGGTCCAAGAAATGATCTACCAAAAAATTATAATCCAAAAGAACTGGCAAAACTACTTTCAGAAATAGAAAACATTTACTACATCAGAGGAAACTGCGACTCAGATGTGGATGAAATGGTTATAGGAAAAGACCTAAGCAAAAAAGAGCAGCTCTTTAAATTTGACGACATAAAAATCTATTGCATCCATGGTTACGAAGAGAGCGAAGAAGAAAGAGTTCAAAGAGCAAAGGAAAAGGGCGCAAAATTTTCAGTGTCCGGCCACACCCATGTGAAAGTTTTAAAAGAAGAAGACGGAGTAATAGTTATTAACCCAGGATCAATCACAATACCAAAAGACGGAAGTTCGTCAGTTGCAGTTATATCAGAAGAAGATGTAAAACTAATTGACCTCGAAACAGGAGAAGTTATAGATACATTAGAATATTAAAAGAAACCCTCGCTACTGGAATGGTAGGAGGGTTTTTTATTTGCTTTAACCCCACAGTATTATATAATTTTAATATAACAACACCTAAGGAGTGAAAATGAAAACTTTAATAATAGATAACTACGACTCATACACCTATAACTTATTTCAACTGGTGGCTGAGGTTACTGAAAAAAAGCCACATGTAATAAAAAATGACGAGGTAAGCTTTGAAGAACTTTTGAAACTGGACTTTGACAATGTAATTATTTCTCCTGGACCGGGGCGTCCCGACAGGGAAGAGGACTTTGGAATTTGTAAGCGTGTTATAGAGGAACTGAACAAGCCAATACTTGGAGTGTGCTTAGGACACCAGGGCATATGGCACTTAAATGGTGGAGAAATTGTTCTAGCTCCAAGGCCGGTGCATGGAGAAACTTCAAAAATTTTTCATAACGACAGTGGATTGTTCGCTGGATTAAAACAGGGTTTTGAAGTGACTAGGTACCATTCTTTAATTTGCAAACCAGAAGAACTACAGGATATTAATGTGGACGCAAAGACGGAAGATGGAATAATTATGGGCATATCCCATAAGTCAAAACCAATTTATGCTGTGCAGTTTCATCCTGAATCAATCTGCTCTGAATATGGAAGGGAGATTATAGAAAATTTCTTCAAACTATCAAAGGAATTTTACGGCGAAAACAGATTAAAATATAGCAAAATAGAATATGATGGTGATGACCTTGCTCTTTTCAAGTCCCTTCATGAATATGACCACAATGTTCAGTGGCTTGACAGTTCCCTTGTAAAAGAAGGTCTTTCGAGATTTTCCATTTTTGGACTTGCCAATGGAAAGAGAAGCCATATAATTAAGTACAATGTGGAAGAGAATGAAGTTACTAAAATAGAAAAAAGTTCCACAACCACAACCTACAAAGATATTTTCAGTTATTTAAAAGAAAATCTAAAAAATTGGGATTATGTTGATGAAATTCCATGCGACTTTCAACTTGGTTACATTGGCTACCTTGGATATGAATTAAAGGGATGTCATGTGGTAAAGAATAAAAAAGTTTATGAATACCCAGATGCATACCTAAGATATATAGATAGAGCTGTAATCCTTGATCATAGGGAAAATGAAATCTATATCCTTTCTTATAACGATGATAAAGAGTTTCATAATGAAATAAAAGAAGTTTTGAAAAGAAAAGTTGAAGTGACCAATGAAAATATTGAGGGAAAGCTTCCAAAGATTTCCCTTTTAAGAAATAGAGAAGAATATATTTCAGATATCAAAAAATGCAAGGACTATATTGTAGAGGGCGAGTCATACGAAATCTGTTTAACAAACCGAATGGATATCGACTATTCATTTGATCCCATTAGATACTACGAAATCCTTAGACAAATCAGTCCAGCGCCATACTCTGCACTTTTGAAATTTGACGAAATTTCAGTGGCATCTTCATCAATGGAAAGATTTATAAAGATAGATAAACATGGCGTTATGAATACAAAGCCAATAAAGGGAACCATTAGAAGGGGCGTGGACAGGGAAGAAGACGAAAAGCTAATTGAAAGTATGAGACAAGACGTTAAGACAAAGGCGGAAAACTTGATGATAGTTGACCTTTTACGTAACGACCTGGGAAAGATTTCAAAAATAGGATCAGTTGAAGTGCCAAAGCTAATGGACGTGGAAACCTACTCCACACTGCACCAACTAGTGACCACGGTGTCGGGAGAACTGGACGACGAATATGACATAATTGACGCATTAATGGAAGTATTCCCAGGAGGATCCATGACGGGAGCGCCAAAAAAGAGAACATTGGAGATTATAGACGAATTAGAATACTGTCCAAGGGGAGTCTACTCCGGTGGCATTGGATATATTTCAAATAACAACACATTGGACTTTAATATAGTTATAAGAACTGCAGTTATAGAAAAGGACAAAACCACCTTGGGAGTTGGAGGAGCCATAGTAAACCTGTCCGATGAAGAGGAAGAATTTGACGAGATACTTTTAAAGGCAAAGGGAGCCCTTGGTTCTGTGAAAGAATATTTTGGAATAGATATAGATGCTGAAATAGAAATTGAAGGCGGTAAGTAGGTTGATGTTAGATTGTCTTTAACACTGAAATCTGATAAAATATTTATAAATATAATAAACAGGAGGATAAAATGAAAAGGAAAATTTTGGCAATGTTTCTTGCTTTCACCATGATTTTTGGAAGCATAGGAACGGTTTTTGCGGAAGGAAATAGTGAAACTAAATTTGTAAAAGATCTATATAGTTCGATAAGTTCAACGTTTAACCACACAGTACAAAGCCATATGGATAGTGAAGAAGTTATGTATTATGCTGTTCTAGACAAAGATAAAAAAGAGGCAGATATATTTATAAGAGATAATTATACAGAAAAGTTACTTAAAGATATTGATGGAATAGGACTGGCAAGTTCTTTGGTATCGAACTGTGCTGTTAGCTCTAGCGAAAATTATACACTTGATGATTTATTTGAGAAATTTCAAGTTGGAAATCAGGAAGCTATTGATGTTGTAAGTATAGCTAAAAAAACATCAAGGTGAAAATCAAAAAGATTTAGCTGAGAAAGAGGTAAAAGAAGAAATTATTTCAAAAATAAGTTCACAGTTAAATTTAGATGTAGATAAGATAAAAGTTAATGATCTTATAGGAAAAGAATTAAATTTTACTTTTCAAAGAAAAGATTATAGAGAGACAAAAGAAATTGGTACAGCTAAATTCAAAGTTACATTTCATAATGAGTCTAATATGAAAAAATATAAGGCTGCTTTTATAGAGAAAAAAGATGGGAAATTAGACACTATAATAGATGCAGAAGAATTCATAACAACAAAAGCAAATGCAAACCAAAAAGCAATTGAATTAGCAGAAAGTTATGCTAATAAAAATCTAAAAGGCTATCAAAAGGTAAATGTAACAACGAAAGATAAAAATGGTGTTGAAGTAGCATATTATGATTTTAAAGAACCGGATGCACCTAATGGAAAGATTAGCGTAACTTGGAGACTTCCAAATGACCAATTTAATAATTATTTTTTAGAAAAGTCATTTGAAAACAAGGCAGAATATCTTATTAAAAATGATGGTGGATATATATTCTCAATGACATTTTTATATCCAAAGGGAACTAATGTAGATAATATAAAAGTTCCAGAAGATAATGATATGGGTGGAACAAGTACATTTGCATTTAATGGATGGGAACCTGAAGTTAAAGGAATTCTTAATAAGGATACAGTATATACAGCAGACATAATTTATAAAGGTGATGATCCAGTTAAACCAAATATAGAAGCGAAAGATAATGGAAGTGTTGAAATAACATTACCAAGAAAAAATGGTAGTGTTAGTACAATTCATGTAACTTATATACCAGAAGGTTCAAAACAATCTGTAAAGGTTGAAGTAATAAGAGACGACATGAAACATAAATGGACCACAACTAATGAAGATATTAAGCTAGATAAAAAAACTGGAAAAATAATTATTCCAGGAAATAAGGTAGCTGATGAAACAGAAGTAAGCGCATGGACTGAAAATTATTATGGACAAAAAATGTCAGAAGCTGTAAAGGTTAAATCAAAAATACCAACAAAACCTGAAGGGGATAGAATTAGTGGTAGAAATAGAGTTGAAACAGCTATTAAAATTTCTAAGGACTACTTTGGTTCCGCGGACACTGTTATAGTTGTTGATGCTTCTAACTTCCCAGATGCAATGACGGCATCAGTACTGGCAAAACAATATAAAGCGCCTATTTTATTAACTAATTCAAAGAAATTAGATTCTAAAGTTAAAGCTGAAATCGAAAGACTTGGAGCTAGTGATGTAATAATTGTTGGTGGAAATTCATCCGTTTCAGAAGCTGTTAGAAGAGAACTAGCTGAAATAGACACAGATGGTGTAGAAAGAATTCATGGTAAGGATAGATATGAAACTTCAGCAAAGGTAGCTAAGGAAGTTGTTGATAAGACTGGAGAGCTAGAACATGCCGTAATAGCATCAGGAGAAGTATTTGCCGATGCATTAACAGTTGGACCTTATGCAGCAAGGGAAGGCTATCCAATATTACTTGTAAAGGAAAAGAGCTTACCAAAATCAGTTAAAGATGCTATAACAGCACTTGATATAAAACAAGTGTCCATTGCAGGTGGTACTGGTTCTGTATCAAAGAAAGTAGAAGGTTTACTACCATCAGTATCAGAAAGACTAAGTGGTAAAAACAGATATGAAACAGCTATGGATATAGCAGTTAATGGAATTAAAAAATCCGACGAAATCTTTGTTGCAAATGGCGAACAATGGATGGATGCACTTGTAATAGGACCAGTTGGTGGAATGTTAAATATGCCAATTCTATTAACTGGAGCAAATAGCGCATCACAATCATTAAAGGACTATATAGCTAAGGCAAAGGTAGAAAAACTTACAGCTGTAGGTGGTACAAATATGATTAGTGAAAGAGTGTTTAAAGAGTTAACAAAGTAATAGAGAGGACCTGGGAGAAATCCTGGGTCTTTTTTTGAATTTTTTCTGAAAAAATTCAAACTTTAAAAGTATATGATGTTTTTCAAGTTTTATCTTACTTCATTTTTATTTCTATAATATTTTCTTTTTTAACCAAGGAGAGAACTAAGAAACCTTGTCGTATGGTTTCTAACGTTCTCTCCTTGAAATCCTCTCTTCCTTACCTTCCAAACGATTGAGACTTCAGTCCTGAAAACCTGCTTTAAAAGAAGAAGAAAATCTTGTTGGATTTTTTGCTGCTTGAGAATGTGTTATGTTGGGTTTAAATTGAACTAAGTATTCTATTTCATCAATGTCTACATTATATTGAATTCTTCGACTCCAATTTTTGCTTGCAAAAATTTCCGCTCAGAATGAACTTAAGGAAGGGAGTCGCTGCCGATTAACAAGGATGACAGACGAGATTATCGCCTCTAATAAATGGTATAATATATTTAACATCACAATGAAAGGAAGTTTCATGGAGAAAATTATTTTAGACAATGGGTTTTTCTTTGGCATGGGTCTTTTTGAAACCATCAAGGTGGTAAATAGAAAGCCAATTCTTTTAAACGAGCATATTAATAGAATCAACAATAGTTTGAAATATTTTAATATGGACCAAGTGGTCAACGAAGAAGACATAACTAATTTCACTGACAGTCATAGTGAAGAGTCCTACGCGTTAAAGCTCTCTGTGTCAGAGAAAAATAAAATTATCACCACAAGAAAAGATCCTTATAATAAAAAAACTACAGATGAAGTGAGACTTAACTTTGCAAGCATCATAAGAAATTCTACTTCTAAAATGGTGTATCACAAGACTTTTAATTATATGGATAATATTTTGGAGAAGAGAAGGGCAAAGGAAGAAGGTTTTTTTGAACCGATTTTTCTAAATGAAAATGGATATATTGCGGAAGGGGCAGTTTCTAATATCTTTTTTATAAGAAATGAGAAAATGTTTACACCTAAATTGTCCACTGGAATATTAAATGGCGTTATGAGAAGTTTTTTTATTGAGCACTTTGATGTGGAGGAGGTGCTGATTAAAAAAGAGGATTTAGAGAAGTTTGATTCTGGATTTATTACCAATTCTCTAATGGGATATGTGGAGTTCGAAGCGTTAGGAGAATTTAATTTCAGAAGAAGTAAAATTACAAATGAATTTGATAAAGAGCTTAGGAAAATAGGCTTTATTTAATAATAATGATGAATAAAATACATTGATATTTTAATTAAAATATTATATTATTACAGGTAAGAGATGGTTAAAGATTGAAGTGAATGAAAGGTGATTTTATGAGATATATTTGTATAGATATAGGCACTACTACAATCAAGGGAATTGTATATGATGAAAGGGGTTTTGTAGTTAACGAAAGCTATAGAAACTCAAATATTGTTAAGCCGGAAAGCGGTTTTATGGAGCAAGAACCTGATGCAATTAAATGGAATTTGAGTTCTGTTTTAAAGGAACTTGTTTCTAAAATTCATGTTGAGAGGGAAGAGGTTGGTTTTATTTCTCTATCTGCATATATGCACTCTCTTGTTGCGGTAGATGAAGATAACAATGCACTTACAAATGTTATGCTCTGGAATGACAGAAGAAGTCAAGAGTTTGTTGAAAGAGCAAAAGAAGATGGAAAGGGCATTGAAATCTATAGGGAAACTGGAACGCCTGTGCATCCAATGAGTCCTCTTTATAAAATAATTTACTTAAGAGAAAAGGAAAATGAAATTTTCGAAAAATCAAAACGATTTGTGGGCATAAAGGAAATAATATTACACTGGATGACAGGGGAATGGGTAGTTGATGAGTCAATAGCTTCTGCAACGGGAATGTATAATATCCACTCTAGAAAGTGGGATGAAAAGGCTCTTGAGTATGCAGGAATTACTGAAGAGAACCTACCTAAGGTATTTAGTACCACCCATGTTATGGATGAATTAACTGATGAGTTTAAAAATGACTTAGGTCTTGAAAAAGATATTCCAATTGTTCTTGGCGCCAGTGATGGATGTCTTGCAAATCTTGGATCCCATGGTCTAAACAAGGGAACTGCTGTATCCACAGTGGGAACTTCAGGAGCATTAAGGGTTGTTACGGATCATCCTCTCATTGATGAAAACGGAGCGATTTTCTCATATATTTTAAGTGATGAGCTATATGTTTCCGGTGGAGCAATTAATAATGGTGGAATTTTCTATGAATGGATTAGAAAGAATTTAAACATTGATAAGCACCTTGATGAAGTTTTCGAAGGCCTTAACCCAGAGGACTATGGAAATGGAATTGTATTTCTTCCATTTATCTCCGGTGAAAGGGCACCTTATTGGGACGCAGATTTAAAGGGCTCAGCCCTGGGACTATCCCATGGTCATGGACCTGAAGATATTTTAATTGCTGCCATTAGAGGAGTGTCCTTCTGTCTAAGGGATGTGTTTGAGGTACTACTAAAGGCAACAGACACAAAGGTAAATGAATTTTATGTTAATGGTGGATTCACTAAGTCTGACATATGGGTTCAAACTTTCTGTAACATTGTGGACAGACCTGTGTTTGTAACTGAACAGGGAGATGGGCCACTATTTGGAGCTTTCTTGTTAGGTATTCTTGCCATTGGAAAGATAAAGAGCCTTGATGAAGCAAAGGACTACTTTATTTCTGGAAAGGAATACTTGCCTATTGAAAACTACAGAAGGGATAAAGAATTCGATATTTATAAAAGAGCTATTGTACAAAATAGGTCATTACTACATGAGCTTGCAAAACTTTCAAGTTCTGTAGATGATAAATAAATTTTAAGGAGGACATTATGTCTGCAACATCGCTTATACTGTTATTACTTGTAACGGTAGGAATTTTATTGTTTTTAGTAATGAAGGTTAAACTTCATGCATTTATTTCCCTATTAATTGTAAGTTTATTCATGGGGATTGCAACAAAGATGCCACTGGGAGATATTGTAAACTCCATGGTATCTGGAATGGGCGGTACATTAGGTTTCTTAGCAACTGTAATCGGACTTGGTGCAATGTTCGGTAAGATGCTTGAAATCAGTGGTGGAGCTGAAAAGCTTGCGAGGACATTCTTAAAGGCCTTTGGAGAAGAAAAGGCGCCTTGGGCAATGCTTATAGCAGGTTTCTTAGTTTCAATTCCAGTATTCTTTGACGTTGGATTTATTATTTTGGTACCACTTGTGTATGCACTGGCAAAGAGTTCTAAAAAGTCTGTACTAGTTTATGGTATTCCACTATTAGCTGGTCTTGCTGTAACTCATGCTTTCGTTCCACCTACACCAGGACCTATCATGGTTGCTGAACTTATTGGCGCGGACCTAGGTAAGGTTATTCTTTACGGTATAATCTGTGGTATTCCTTCAGCTATTGTAGCGGGACCTATTTGGGGTAATCATATTGGTAAAAAGATTATGGCTGAAGTTCCTGAGTACATGGAACTTGATAACAATGTTATTGAAGCTAAAGAACACGAACTTCCAAGCTTTGGAACTATTATGTTCTTAATTATCTTCCCAATCGTGTTGATACTTCTAAACACTGCAACAACTGCTGCTCTTCCAGAAGGTAACACCATGAGAACTGTATTCTCATTTATAGGTCACCCAATTGTAGCTCTTATAATTGCGTGTCTACTTTCATTTGTAATCCTTGGAAGATTTAAAGGGCTTTCAATGGAAGACATACAATCAGTTTCAAATGCTGCTCTAAACTCAACAGGACTTATTATCCTTGTAACTGGAGCAGGTGGTGTGTTTAAACAAGTTCTTGTAGACTCTGGAATTGGTGATGCAGTTGGTAATGCATTTTCAACACTTAGCCTAAGTCCATTAATCTTAGCATTTATAATTGCAGTAGTAGTAAGAATTTCTGCAGGGTCTGCTACAGTATCAATGGCTACAGCAGCGGCAATCGTAGCTCCTATAGTACAAGGAACTTCCGTTGAACCAGCACTTGTTGTAATTGCAATTGCAGCTGGAGCAACTGCTTTCAGTCATGTTAACGACTCAGGATTCTGGCTAGTTAACAGATACTTTGGACTAAGCACAAAGGACACTTTACGTTCATGGACTGTTATGGAAACCTTAATCGGTTTTGTAGGTCTTATAATGGCATTAATATTAAGCTTATTTGTATAGAATAGATAAAGAGGAGGAAAAATGTCTAAAAATAAATTAGGAATCATTGGAATGGCTGTAATGGGCAAGAACCTTGCACTTAACTTTGCGGACAAGGGCTATAAGCTTGCCGTATACAACAGGTCAGAAGAACCGTTGAAGAAAGCTTTAGAAGAAGATGCTACAGGTAACTTAGAGGGTTTTTCCTCCCTGAAAGACTTTGTGGAAAGTTTAGAAAAACCTAGAAGAGTTCTTCTTATGATTAAGTCTGGTGATCCAGTTGACCAAATGTGTAACGAGCTTTTAAAATATTTGGAAAAAGACGACATCATAATGGACGCTGGAAACTCATATTATAAGGACACAATAAGAAGAACCAATGAGCTAAAGGAACATGGCATAAACTTTTTAGGTGTTGGAGTCTCTGGTGGTGAAGAGGGAGCAAGACTTGGCCCTGCAATTATGCCAGGAGGGGACAAAGAGGCCTATGGCCATGTGAAAGAACTTCTTGAAGCCGTATCTGCAAAAAACGAAGATGGTGGTGTTTGTTGTAAGTATGCTGGAACTGACGGTGCGGGACACTATGTTAAGATGGTTCACAACAGCATTGAATACGGCGACATGCAAATTATTGCGGAGATGTATTTAATTCTTCGTGAAGCTTTTAAAATTGACAACGACCAAATGGCTAAAGAGTTTGAATACTTTAAAGATGGTATTCAATCTGGATATCTACTTGACATTGCTGTTAATGTTTTAAAAGAAAAGGACGAAGACGGCTCTTACTTGTTAGAAAACATTAAGGACAAGGCAAAGCACAAGGGCACAGGCAAGTGGGCGGCTCTTGAAGCTATCGACTTGGGAGTTGAAACTTCTGTTCTAGTTGCTGGATTAAATGCAAGGGTTATTTCATCCCTATTCGAAGACAGAAAAGAATTTAGTGAAATGTATCCAAGAGGGGACTATGAAACACTTGACATAGCAATGTGGAGAGATGATATTAAAAATGCTCTACTGCTTTCAAAAATCATAGCATACGCTCAAGGCTTTGCTCTTTTAAAGGAAGCTGCATCTGAGTACAACTGGGACTTCGACTACAAATCAATTGCAGAAGGCTTTACAGCTGGATGTATTCTTCAAGGTAGATTATTAAAAGAGATTATGGATGCATATGAAGAAAATCCAAAGCTTTCAAATCTACTACTTAGTCCTGTATTTGAAGATATAGTTAAAGAATGTTCTTCATCACTTAGAAAAGTGGTTTCAAAGGCCTTTGAACTTGAAATACCAATTCCTGCACTTAGCAGTGGCCTTTCATACTTCGACAGCCTTAAGACCTATCCAGGATCAGCAAATATGATTCAAGGACTTAGGGACTATTTTGGAGCTCATACTTTTGAAAGAGTAGATAGGGAAGGAACTTTCCATCACAAATGGAATAGATAGTTAAAGGGGGCGTCTGAGACGTCCTTTTTTAATTGAGAAAAAGATTGTAATGATTACAATATTTTGCAAGAATATCAAATGAATTTAATCTTTTGTCAGAAATTTCTTGAAATGTTTTAAGTCCTATGCTATAATAAGAATGATAATAAATATCAAATAAATTTTAAATTTTTTTAGGAGGTATTATGTCACAAATAGGAAAGCACATCCCTGAGTTTAAAACTATGGGATATTGCCCAAAGAAAGAAGAATTTGTTGAAGTTAGCAATAAGGATTTTGAAGGTAAGTGGAATGTATTAATGTTCTACCCTGCAGACTTTACATTTGTATGTCCAACAGAACTTGAAGATATGCAAGATCAATATGCAAAGTTACAAGAACTAGGTGCAGAAGTTTATTCAATGTCAACTGACACTCACTTTGTTCATAAAGCATGGCATGACTACTCAGAAGCTATTAACAAGCTTGAATTCACAATGCTAGCTGATCCACATAAAGAAATTTCAAGAGACTTTAATGTATTGGATGAAGAAGCTGGACTTGCACAAAGAGCAACTTTCATAATAGATCCAGACGGAATCATTCAAACAGTAGAAATAAATGCGGATGGAATTGGTAGAGATGCAAGTCAAGTATATGACAAGCTAAGAGCTGCTCAATTTGTTCGTGAAAACCCAAATCAAGTATGCCCTGCAAAATGGAAAGAGTCAGGAGAAACATTAACTCCAGGTCTTGACCTTGTAGGTAAGATTTAATGCTTGATACGAACTTAAAAAATCAAGTACGTGAATATTTACAACTTCTCGAAAGGGAAGTTGTAATTTTATTATCTAGGGGAGATGACGAAAATTCTAAAAAACTTTCGGATTTTGTTGAAGAGATTGCTTCTCTTTCAGACAACTTATCTGTAGTGGAAGAAGATTTGAAATTCAAGCCAAGTTTTAAATTAACCGCCGAAGGAGTAAGTGGTGTAAGCTTTGCTGGAATACCCCTTGGTCATGAGTTTGAGTCATTTATATTGGCGCTACTTCAAGTTGGAGGAAGAACTCCAAAGATTGAACAAGAGCAAATCCAGATGATAAAATCTATTGAAGAGGAACTTGATTTTGAAACGATAGTTAGTTTGAGTTGTCACAATTGTCCTGAAGTGGTACAGGCTTTAAACATAATGGCTGTACTAAATCCTAACATAACCCACACCATGGTTGAGGGAAGTTTCTTTAAGGACTATGTTGAAGATAAAGACGTCATGTCTGTTCCAACAACTTTTTTAAATGGTGAGACTTTTAATATTGGAAAGACTAGCCTTGATAAAATATTAGAAAAAGTTATTGGAGACTCTTCAAAGAAGGACTTAAACATAGATAAGACTCTAGACATGCTTATTGTAGGTGCAGGTGTAGCAGGGGCAACTTCTGCAATTTACGGAGCTCGAAAAGGTCTAGATATGGCAATGGTGGCAAAGGAATATGGCGGACAGGTTGAAGATACTTCGGGAATTGAAAATATTACTGGAATGGAATATATAGAAGGCCCTAAGTATATGGAAAGTGTGCGTTCACATTTAAATAAATATGAAGTTTCTATGTATGATGATGTGGAAGCTCTTGAAATTGTGGAGGGATCTCTGCTTAAATTAAAAACAAACAGGGGAGAAATTTCTGCAAAGTCAATTATAATTGCAACGGGAGCAAGATGGAAGTCTATGGGTGTACCTGGAGAAGAGGAATTTAAAAACAAGGGTGTTGCATATTGCACTCACTGTGACGGACCACTGTTTAAAGATAAAAAAGTTGCCGTTATAGGTGGAGGTAACTCTGGAGTTGAAGCTGCAATTGAACTTTCTTCCATTGCAAAGGAAATAATACTATTACAACGCTCTGACAAGCTTAAGGCAGATAGTGTCTTACAGGAAAAACTTAAGGAGATTTCAAATATAAGAGTCCTAACAAATGTAGATACAAAGGCCTTAAAAGGAGATAACACTCTAAAGTCCATTGAATATGAAAATAGACTGAATGGAGAAATCATAAAAGAAGATATTGATGGATGCTTTATTCAAATTGGTCTAGTGCCAAATACTGAATGGATTAATAATGTTGAAAAAAATAAATTTGGCGAAATCTTGGTGGATAGATTTGGCGCTACGAATATTGAAGGGGTTTATGCTGCCGGCGACTGCACCGACGTTGCCTTTAAACAGATTGTAATTGCACAGGGCAGTGGAGCAACTGCATCCCTTGGAGCATACAACTATCTTATGAGATTATAAAGGGAGAGGGAGACCCTCTCTTTTATTTGTAAAATAAAAAGCCCCTGCAGTGCAAGGGCTAAAACTTAATCTTTAACTATTCTCTTTATTCCTCTTGTCTTATCTAGTAGTCCACTTAATGATATATCTAGATTAATATTGTAGATAAAGTTTGCTAAAAGTTTTGACATATTAACTTGTTTAAACCAAGATCTACTCTTTACTTCTTCTGGAACATAGGTTAGGTTTGTTGAATAAACTGCATCAAGAAGTCCTTTTTCATGGTAATCATCAAACTTTGCTGGTCCTTCTGTAAATAGTGAGAATGAAACTGCAGCATATATTCTTCTTGCACCTTGCTCTTTAAGTTGAGTACAGATGTCAAGCACAGACTCTCCAGATGCTATCATGTCATCTACGATTAAGATGTCCTTTCCTTTAACATCTTTACCAATATACTTGTGTTCAACTATAGGGTTCTTACCGTCAACTATTCTACTGTAGTCCCTTCTCTTATAGAAGATACCTATGTCTTGTTTTAAAACATTTGAATAGTAAACGGCTCTAGCCATAGCTCCAGTGTCGGGGCTTATGATAATCATATCCTTTTTTTCTAATTCTTCTGGAGTAATATTTTCGTTTTCAACAAAATCTTTTACAATTTCTGCAGTTGGATAAATATTTTCAAAAGTTAGAAGTGGAATTGCATTTTGAACATTTGGATCATGCACGTCAAATGTATAGATGCCATGTACTCCCATTTGTTCAAGTTCGTGTAGTGCCATTGCATTATCTAATGACTCTCTTGCCTTTCTTCTATGTTGACGACTTGAATACATCAAAGGCATAACCACATTTATTCTTCTAGCCTTTCCATTAATTGCAGAGATAACTCTTTTAATGTCGGCAAAGTGTTCATCTGGTCCAATTCTTGTCTCCATGCCATACATCTTATAAGTAAGTCCGTAGTTTCCGATATCTGCTAAGATGTAGATATCTTTTCCTCTAACGGTTTCGTTGATAGTTACCTTTCCTTCTCCGTTTGAAAATCTCACTTCAGAAATGTCGGTAATAAATGTAAAATCTGGATCTTTAATACCATATTGCTCTTTTAAAAATCCATCAACTTCTTTACCTAATTGACAACAACTCTTTAATACTATTAGCCCCAATTCGCCATAAGGGGTATCAGAAAAAAACTCTTCAGACATTTGTAGCTCCCTTCAAATTTACTTTAAATTAAGAATATCACAGTTGGTACTAATTCTCAAACATAAAGGGGATAAATATTTCTAAATGTACTATAATAAAAGCTGGAGGGTTAAATGGAAGATAAAAAAATTTTCTTTATGAAAGAGGCTTTGAAGGAAGCAAAGAAGGCGTATGAACTAAAAGAAGTGCCGGTGGGATGTGTAATAGTCAAGGACGGAGAAGTAATTGCAAGGGCACATAACCTGGTGGAGTCTTTACAAAATCCTCTTAAGCACGCAGAGCTTATTGCCATTGAAGAGGCAAGCAAAAAGATTGGCAGTTGGCGTCTATTAGACTGCGAACTCTATGTAACACTGGAACCTTGTGCAATGTGCGCTTCCGCCATGGTCTATTCAAGAATAAAAAAAGTTTATTTTGGTGCCTATGATAAAAAAAGGGGTTTTGTAGGCTCAGTAGATAATATTTTACAGAGGAAAGAGCTTAATCATACAGTGGACTTTGAAGGGGGAATTTTACTGGAGGAGTCACTGAGTCTTATACAGAACTTTTTTAAAGATTTAAGAAAGAATTAATAAATTTGTGTTATATTATACAAATAGGTAGTGATTGAATGCAAAGATATAACGACTTATCCACTTATATCAAAAGTACATTTGGAGAAAAAATTCTTAAGTTGTCCATTGACGCAGGCTTTACCTGTCCAAACAGGTTAAATGGCACAGGTTGCATTTTTTGTGGTGAGGAAGGTGCAGGGGAGTTCGCCGGAAGTAGGAGACTATCCATAACTGAACAGATTGATTCGCAAATAGAGTTTTTAAAACATAAGAGTGAGTCTGAAAAATATATTGCTTACTTTCAGTCCTTTACAAATACTTTTGCACCGGTGGAGGTTTTAAGAAAAAAATATTATGAAGCTTTGAGTCATCCAAATATCGTTGGTATTTCCATAGCCACCAGGCCCGACTGTATAGATGAAGAGACGAGAAATCTTCTTTCAGAAATTTCAAAGCAGTATGAAACTTGGGTTGAACTTGGATTTCAAACTTCAAATGAAGAAACTGCAAAAATAATAAATAGAGGCTATGAAAATAGTATTTTTAAAGAACAGGCTTTGTTATTACATAAAGCGGGCATTAAGACAATTGCCCATATAATTTTTGGCCTACCCTTTGAAACGCATGAAGACTTTATGAATACTGTAAAGTATATTAATAACCTTCCCATATGGGGAGTAAAGTTTCACAGCCTTTATATTCAAAGGGATAGTTCGCTATATAATTACTATTTAAATACTAGGTTTAAAATCTTAGAAATGGATGAGTACATTGATGCAGTTTGCGATTCCATTGAGTTACTAAGGAAGGACATAGTTGTACATAGGATCACAGGTGATCCTGATAAAAACAAATTATTTGAGCCCCTTTGGCCAAGGGATAAGATTAAGGTCATCGGGAATATTAATAAAGAATTGAAGAAGAGAGATATAGAACAGGGCAAAGCCCTAGGAGGTAGTCATGGCTTATAATGTTGGACTTGATGTTGGATCAACCACAGTAAAATTAGTTGTGATTGATGAATCCAACAAGTTATTATACAGAGAATACAAAAGACATAAATCAAATGTGGAAGAGACTGTTAAGTCTGTTATTTTGGATGCTTATAAAGAGTTTCCGGATAAGGATATTACAATTATGGTTACAGGTTCTGGAGGTATGTTTGTAGAAAGGTATTGGGATATAAACTTCATTCAAGAAGTTGTGTCTGGAACCACTGCCATAAGGACATTTATTCCAGAAACTGATGTTGCCATCGAACTTGGTGGCGAAGACAGTAAAATAACTTATGTAACAGGAAATGTGGAACAGAGAATGAACTCCATCTGCGCCGGTGGAACGGGAGCCTTCATCGATCAGATGGCATCTTTAATTAAAACTGACGCATCGGGGTTGAATGAATATGCAAAGGATTATAACAATATCTTTTCCATTGCATCCCGTTGTGGCGTGTTTGCAAAGACAGACATACAAGCGCTAATAAACCAAGGTGCTTCTAAGGAGGACATTGCAGTTTCGGTGCTACAGTCTGTGGTAAACCAAACTATTTCAAACCTTGCCTGCGGAAGGCCTATTAAGGGAAATATTGCCCTACTAGGTGGCCCACTACACTTTTTGGACCAATTAGCAGAAAGATTTAAAGAGACTTTGGGACGAGAAGACAATAAATTTATCGTTCCTGAAAACTCTGAAGTATTTGTTGCCATGGGAGCTGCCATTGCATCAAGAGAATTAGAAGCAGTTTCATTTAAAGAACTTGTTGAAAGTATCAATAGGCCAATTGAGGTTGAAGTTGACAAGGAACAGGTTTTAGAACCTCTGTTTAAAGACGAAGAGGAATATAAAGAGTTTTTACAAAATCACAGTGATGCTTACAGCAAGAAAAATGATATAAAGAGCTACGAAGGGTCATGTTACTTGGGGATAGATGCAGGGTCAACTACTTCCAAGGTGGTTTTAATTGACAAAGACGACAATATTTTATATAGCAAGTATGGCAATAACTATGGTAAGCCACTGGAACTTGTAATTGAAGTTATAAAGGAAATCTACGACAATTTAAATCCTAAGGCAAAGATAGAGTGTTCCGGCATTACAGGCTATGGTGAAGACTTTATAAAGGCCGCATTAAATGTGGATGTGGGAGAGGTTGAAACCTTGGCACATTACAAAGCTGCCTCCTATTTTAGAAATGACGTGGACTTTATTTTGGACATTGGTGGCCAAGATATGAAGGCAATGCATATTTCTGATGGAATAATTGACTCCATACAGCTTAATGAAGCCTGCTCATCTGGATGTGGATCATTTATTGAAACCTTTGCCAAATCTTTAGGATATACTGCGGAAGAGTTTCAACAAGAGGCGATAAAGTCAAGAAACCCTGTAGACCTCGGTTCAAGATGTACTGTGTTTATGAACTCCAAGGTAAAGCAGGCGCAAAAAGAGGGAGCCAGCGTTCCAGATATTGCGGCGGGACTTTGTTATTCTGTAATTAAAAATGCAATTCAAAAAGTTATAAAGGTTCGTGACCCAAAACGCCTGGGAAAGAGCATAGTCGTTCAAGGTGGAACCTTCTATGGCGATGCAGTTTTAAGAGCATTTGAAAAGGTGACTGGAAGAACTGCAGTAAGACCTGAAATAGCTGGACTTATGGGAGCCATGGGAATGGCATTAATGGCAAAAGAAAAAAGTACAGGTTCAACTACTTTACTAAATAAGGAAGAACTTGAAGCCTTTACTTATACACAAAAAAGTGCGCAGTGTAATAGATGTTCAAACCACTGTAAGCTATCAATAAATATTTTTAACAATGGCAAGAGATATGTAACTGGAAACAGATGTGAAAGGGGAGCGGGAGTAGAAATATCAAATGACTCAAAGCTTCCAAACATGTACGAATACAAGTACAATAGACTGTTCAATTACTATAAGCCTCTACCAAAGGAAAAGGCTACTAGGGGAACGGTGGGAATGCCGAGGGTTTTAAATATGTACGAAAACTATCCTCTATGGTTTACTTTCTTCACATCACTGGGATATGAAGTTGTACTTTCGGGCAAGTCCGACAGACAGATGTACGAAAAGGGAATAGCTTCTATAACCAGTGAGACTGCATGCTTCCCGGCTAAGATGGTCCATGGACATATTGAAGAGTTAATAGAAAAGGGAGTTAAATTTATATTCTATCCTTCAATCTTCTATGAAAAGCAAGAGTTTGAAAATGTGGATAATAATATAAATTGTCCTGTTGTTACAGGCTATCCAGAAGTTATTAAAAATAATTTAGAAAACTTAGATGACAAAGATGTTAAGTTTTTAAATCCATTTCTATCACTTCAAAATAAAAAGAAGTTAGCAGATAGACTTTACGAAGAGCTTAAATGTGAAGGAATTAAAAAGTCTGAAATAAAAAATGCCCTTGATAGAGCTTGGGAAGAATTCCACGCCTTTAGGGAAGATGTGAGAATGGAAGGACAAAAATCTCTAGCTTACATTAGAGAGAGGGGCATCAATGCAATTGTACTTGCAGGAAGGCCATACCATGTGGACCCAGGTATAAACCACGGCATTCCAGAACTTATAACATCTTTAGGATGGGCGGTTCTATCTGAAGACTCAGTTTTAACCTATGAAGACGACATTAAGGGAAGGCTTAGGGTACTGGACCAATGGGTTTACCATTCAAGACTGTATAGAGCGGCGCAGGTTGTTTCAAATTCAAAGGACTTACAACTTGTTCAACTAAACTCCTTTGGATGTGGAATTGACGCTGTAACCACAGACCAAGTTTCAGAGATTTTACAATCAAAGGGAAAAATTTACACCTTGATTAAGATAGACGAAGTTTCAAACCTTGGAGCGATTAAAATAAGATTGAGATCTTTAACACAGGCACTAAAAGATAAAAAGCCCGTTTTAAAAGATGAAGATTTCCATGTTGAAACGATAGACTTCACAAAGGAAATGAAAAAGACTCACACAATACTAGCGCCTCAAATGGCACCGGATCACTTTGAGATTATGCAGGCTGCCTTTGAAACAGAAGGATATAATGTGGAATTCTTAAAAGATGTTGACTCAAAGGTTATTGATGAGGGACTTAAGTATGTAAACAACGACTCATGTTATCCATCAATTACGGTTGTTGGTCAAATGATGGAAGCTGTAAAGTCAGGAAGGTACGATAACGATAATATTTCCCTTCTTATGACTCAAACCGGTGGAGCATGTAGAGCGTCAAACTATGTGGGTTACATTAGAAAAGCACTTACAGAGGCGGGATATCCAAATATTCCGGTTATAGCTCTATCGGCACAGGGAATTGAAACCAATTCTGGTTTTGAAATCTCGGCGCCACTGGCACATAAGATGGTTATATCAATTTTATATGGTGATTTAATTATGAGACTATCCAATGCCACAAGGCCATATGAAGTCATTAAGGGAGAAACCGATGCCTTAAAGAGGTCTTGGATAGACAAGTGTCGAGTGGACATTAAGAAAAATGCCACAAGTAATTTCAAAAAGAATGTGGATAAAATCGTAGAAGATTTTTCTGCCATTGAAATAGTAGAAAAGGAAATACCAAAAGTTGGAATAGTTGGAGAGATATTAGTTAAGTATCTTCCACAGGCAAATAATAATTTGCAAGATATTTTGGAAGCGGAAGGAAACGAAGTCGTGCTTCCAGACTTGACAGACTTTGTGCTTTACTGCTTGAGAAACACCACCCACAAGGCAACGCTACTGTCAAAGGGTAAGTTCTCTGCATTTGTTTCACAGATGGGAGTAAAGTATATTGAGTACTACAGAAAATATATTAGGCGAGCACTGGAAGGTACTAGATACCATGCTCCGCTATATATTACTGACCTTGAAGACAGGGCAGAAAAAATAGTTTCTCTAGGAAATCAATATGGAGAGGGATGGTTATTAACTGCGGAAATGGTCGAGTTAATAGAAGTTGGTGCAAACAACATTGTATGTATTCAACCATTTGGATGTTTGCCAAACCATATTACCGGAAAAGGCGTAATAAAAAAAGTAAGGGAGATGTATCCTGATGCAAACATTGTTCCAATTGACTACGACCCTGGAGCTAGTGAGGTAAACCAAGTAAACAGAATAAAACTAATGCTATCTCAAGCGAAGGAAATACTGAAAAGAAAAGAAATTGCAAAGGAAATGTAGAAAAATTGTAACATTTTAAATTAGAAAATTGGGCTATTTTAGCCCAGTTTTCTAATTTTTGCTATTGAAAAATAAACCCTCAGTGATATAATTAATAAGAACATTTTGTTCTTTGGAGGAAAAATGAAAGCAAGATCAGTAATAATATTTTTAATATCTTTAATAATTTTCGGTGGAGGCTATTTTGTAGCCAGTGAACTTAAAGATTTACAAGAGCGATCCACCGTTGAAATAGATGGAACAGACATAGGAAAAGACAATGAAATAGAACAAAAACTTGACGACGATTTACTATTTTTGTTAGTGGGAGTTGACAAGAACATAGATGTACAAGGTGAAGCCATGGACCAACATGTAAGAACTGACACTATGATGCTATGTAATGTAAACTTCAAAACAGGAGAAATAAACGTAGTTTCAATTCCTAGAGACACTAAGGTAAATTACAAAGGCAGCGATGTTAAGATAAACGCAGCCCATGCCTACGATGGAATTACAGGAGCACTAAGGGCCGTAAGAGAACTTACTGGACTCGACGTAGACTACTATATGAGCGTTGACTATGACGCTGTTACAAGAATTGTAGAAGCAGTGGGTGGAGTTGAAGTAGACTCGCCGGTGGAATTAAATGTTCCAGAAATAAATTTACACATTCCAAAGGGACCAACCACATTGGATGGGGCCCAAGCACTTTATTTTGTTAGGGCAAGGGAACTTTTGCGAACTGGTACAGATTTAGAGAGGGTTCAAAACCAACATTACTTTTTAAAACAGCTTATGAAAGCAGTACTTAAACCGTCAAATATTTTGAATATCGGTAAAATTTTAGATGTATATAAACAAAATGTTGAAACCAATATCGACTTGGGAAATCTAGGGGCAGTTGCATTAAAGGCAGTAAACTTTAGTGACGATAAACTCCACACCTATACCTTGGAAGGTACCACTGGAGATGAGTATCCTAATGGTGTTAGGGTTGCGTATTTTTATGCAGATGAAAAGAAAATGAATAGACTTTTCTCAGATATTTTTAGAGACTATTTCATTGACCCAAGCGAAATAGATAAATACAAAAACCAAAATAACCAAAATAATTATAATGACGATTATAGCGATGACGACTATAACGATAATGACAACTACAATGATTATGATGACGAGGATGACTATAATTAAAACAAGATTTTCTATGCTTTTGGAAAGTTAATTAGAATTGAGGTTTAGATGAGACAGGAAAGAAAAAGAGAACATGTAGAAAGCTATTTAAAAACTGAATACGTTGGAGACAATCTTTTTGAAGATATTTATATCGAAAATAACTCATTACCGGGAATTAACTTTGAAGAAATTGATACAAGAGTTTCGTTTTTAGGAAAGACAGTAGACTTTCCACTAATGATAAATGCAATGACAGGTGGCACTGAAGAGCTTTCTTCAACAAACGAAGATCTTGCAAGAATTGCCAGGGATTTAAACATACCTATGGCAGTGGGGTCACAAACCGTTGGACTAGATTATCCTGAATGTAGGCAGTCTTTCGGAATCGCGAGAGACATCTTGGGAGAAGAAGGTGTTCTAATAGGAAATCTTTCTGCAAATAAAAGTTTGGAAGAGCTACAAGAGGCTTCCTCTATGATAGATGCAGATGCAATGCAGCTACATTTAAACGTTGCCCAAGAGATGTTTATGGATGAGGGGGACAGGGACTTCAGCCATATTGAAAAAAATATAGAATACCTTGTAAAAAATTATGACAAGCCAATTATTATTAAAGAAGTTGGCTTTGGAATATCTGCAGAGGTTTCAAAAAAACTTACAAATATTGGTGTTAAATATATCGATGTCGCAGGTGCCGGTGGAACAAACTTCATAGAGATTGAAGATATGAGAAATATGGACAAAGATTTTTCAGACATGTACAACTGGGGCATACCTACAGCCAAAGCGCTTATGGACTGCAAGAGAGAAAACCCAGATGCATTTTACATTAGCAGCGGTGGAATAAATACTGCGGATAATGTTATAAAATCATTTATACTTGGAGCAGACTTTACAGCTCTTAGCGGCGAGGTGTTAAGATATTTAATGCATGGTGGATTTGACGAAGCAAAGAAGTATGTGGAATCAACAATAGAAAAATCAAAGATTATAATGATGCTTTTAGGCGTTAAAAAAATAGAAGATTTAAAAAATGTTAACTACACTTTGACTGGAAGGTTAAAAGAGTTAATACAAAAATAACAGGTAGGATATCCTTACCTGTTTTTTTATTTGAACTCTCTATAGTTTTGCATTACGGAAGAAAATATTTCTGCACTGGAAGGAGGAGTGTAGGTAATTGCATTTGCTCCTGCTTCAATAGTTTTTATAATGGACTCCTCGGTTCTGCCACCGGTTGCTATTATAGGAAACTCCTCTCCGAATATATCCCTGACTTTCTTCACGATTTCGATTGTATTCTTTCCACCGGAAACATTAAATATTTTTACGCCGGCATTTACTTTCCCTTCGAAGTCGTCGTTTTCTGAAACTACTGTGGCAACCACAGGTATGTCAAGTGAAGAGGACATATCCCTTATAACTTCGTTTTTAATTGGTGCATTGACAACTACTCCATAGGCTCCCAGAAGCTCTGCTTGAAGCGCCAAGTACACAGATCTATTACCAGAGGTAAGTCCACCGCCAACACCAATAAAAAGTGGAACGAAAGACGCGGACATTAGCGCCTGTGTTATTGTTAATGTAGGCGTGAAAGGATACACCGCCATAACCGCATCGGGATTGCTATTGTGAATTACAGCTATATCTGTAGAAAATATTAATGATTTAATTCTCTTGTTTAAAATGATTATGCCGCTGGCATTTCTAATTACTTGTGGCATTGTTACGGATCTTCTACGAAGTTCCGATTCAACCACTGGAACATAAGCTTTTTTCTTCATCTCAACCTCCTCTATACTAAAAAGATTATACCATTTTATAAAATTTAAATACATATTTGAATTATTTTTTCATTTGTGATAATATACTTAAGTATCCTTGCCGCGTAAGCGAGCCAGAGACCAAAAGGAGGTGTATAGACATGAGAAATTACGAAGGAGTTATTGTATTCAAACCAGATCTAGAAGACGAGGTGAGAAACAAAGCCCTTGATGTTATCAAGAGTACTGTTGAATCTAATGGTAAAGTTCTTGAAGTTGATGAATGGGGTAAGAGAAAACTAGCGTATGAAATCAACTATATAAAAGAGGGATACTACGTTATAATTGATTTCGAAGCTGAACCTGAATTAATTTATGAACTTCAAAGAAAGTGTAAAATTTCTGACCACATCATAAGATATATGTTCGTGGTAAAGGAAGCCTAAGGAGGGCAAAGTTGAATAGCGTTAATTTAATAGGAAGACTTACTAGAGACCCTGAACTTAGATATGCAGCAGGATCAGGTTTAGCTATTTGTAGATTCACATTGGCTGTAGACAGAGGTATGTCTAGGGACAAGAAGATGGAAGCTGAACAAAAAGGTCAACCAACTGCTGACTTCATAGGAATTACCGCCTTTGGTAAGACTGCTGAACTCGTATCTACTTATATTACTAAGGGAAGAGAGTTAGCTGTTTCAGGAAGAATTCAAACCAGCTCATATGATGGACAAGACGGTAAAAGAGTTTACAGAACAGATGTCATTGCTGATAGAATTTACTTCATTGGTGGTTCAGGTCAGAGAAATAATCAAGGTAATTCAAACTACAACCAAGGCAATTCAAATTATAATCAAGAAAACCAAGGCTTTAATCAAGGAAATAACTACAATAAGGAAATTGGTTTTAGTCAAGATTTTCCAGAGGATGATTTTGGCCTAGGCGGCGATGCTTTTCCTTTAAATGATGACGATATACCATTTTAGATAAGGAGGTACTTTGATGCAAAGAAGATTTAGACCTAGAAGAAGAGTATGTGCTTTTTGTGCTGACAAGAACAAAAAGATCGACTATAAAGATATCAATACTTTAAAGAAATACATTTCTGACAGAGGCAAAATCCTTCCAAGAAGAGCTACTGGATGTTGCGCAAAACACCAAAGAGCTGTTACTGAAGAGATTAAAAAAGCAAGACAAGTTGCATTATTACCATACTCTGCAGAATAATAAAATAAAACTATCTCCTGAAAAATGCTTCAGGAGATTTTTTATTGTCTCAGCAATTTGGAGGAGTAAAGCTTTTCTATGGTATAATTTCATTAGAAATGGAGATTGAAATGAAAATTTGTTTTTTAGCAGACGCAACTTCCGCCCACACTAAGAAGTGGTGCGAATATTTTTTGAATAGAGGCTTTGAAATTATCGTCATATCTCTTACGAAGGGAAATATACCTGAATGTAAGGTTTACAATTTTGATGTTGGTGAGACGATTTATGAAAGTGATAGAAAAAAACTCTTTTCATATTTTGGAAAAATAAAGAGAGTTAAAGAGATTATAAAAAAAGAAAATCCAGATATAGTTCATGCCCACTATGCCACTAGCTATGGGCTATTAGGAGCACTTTCGAATTTTAAACCATATATTCTTTCAGTATGGGGCTCGGATGTTTATGACTTTCCAAGAAGGTCTTTCATTCACAAGTGCTTATTGAAATACAATTTGAAAAAGCCTTCTGTTATCATGTCCACATCTAGTGATATGAAGGCAGAAATTCAAAAGTATACAAATAGAGATGTTATGGTAACGTACTTTGGCGTTGATACTGCAATCTATAAACCGATTCCTGGATTTAAAAATGAAAATGAATTTACAATTGGAACTGTAAAGTCGCTTTTTAAAGTATATGGCCTAGACTATTTAATAAGGGCTTTTAAAGTACTTGTAGATAATTACAGAGATGAAAAGTTTAAACTAATCATTGCAGGTGTTGGCGAAGAGGAAGAAAATCTAAAAAATCTTTCTAAGGAATTGGGTATAGATGAATTAGTTGAATTTAGAGGATTTTTAGAGATTGATAAAGTTGTGGACACTTACAATGAAATGGATGTGGCAGTTTTTCCGTCACTACAAGAGAGCTTTGGAGTTTCAGCAGTTGAAGCACAAAGCTGTGGTGTGCCTGTTGTATGTTCAAATGTAGGAGGACTACCTGAAGCTACATGTCCAGGTAAAAGCTCTATACTTGTGGAGCCGGAAAATGTAGGAGAACTTTTTGAAGGGTTAGAAAAACTTTATTTGGATAGAGATTTAAGAGTTGAAATGGGAAAAAATGCTAGAAAATATGTTTCAGATAAGTTTATACTTGAAGAAAACTTTGCTAAAATAGAAAGTGTTTATCAAAGTTTTAAAGAGGAGAATTAGATGAGGTACTTAAGAACAGTTACTTTGGTTTTACTTGACATAATAATCATAAATTTTAGTTATCTCTTTGGATTGTATTTGAGATTTGATGGTACATTACCGGATATATACTTAAATGTATATTTCAAATACGCGCCATTTATAACTGTGTTTTGTATATTGGTTTTCTTTTTTATGGGGCTTTACAAAACACTTTGGAGATATGCAAGTATTGAAGAATTTGTGAGAGCGGAATTTGCGGTTCTAATTGCAAATATTTTTGTCGTAGTAGGAATGTTAATTACAATCGACAAGGACTTGCCAAGGTCAATTTATGTTATAGGACTTGTTATTCAATCTGCTTTAATTCCAGGGGTAAGACTACTTTCAAGGGCGAAGTATAGCCTAATAGACAATAAGTCACCGAATAAAACTGGGAAGAAGCCGAAAAAGACCCTTATAATAGGCGCAGGTGAAGCGGGAGTTTTGGTGGTAAAGGAACTTAACAAACATGCTGAGATATTAAATGTCCCCATTGGCTTTATCGACGATGATATAAATAAGAAAAATAAAATTATTAAAGGAGTACCAGTTCTTGGCAACAGAAACGACATTGAAAAGGTTGTAAAGGACTATGGTATTGAGGAGATTATCGTTGCACTTCCTTCTGCAGAGGAAAATGATGCAAGGGATATTCTTCAAAGATGTAATAAGACAAAGATAAAGACAAAGTTAATACCAGGGTACTACTCTGTAATAGACGAAAAGAATTTTGACCTGTCCAAGATGAGGGAAGTTCAAATAGAAGATCTTTTAGGAAGAGAAGAGGTACATTTGGACCAAGACTCACTGAAAGACTTTATTAAGGACAAAGTGGTGCTAATTACTGGTGCCGGTGGGTCCATAGGATCTGAACTATGTAGACAGATAATTAAATTTAGTCCAAAGAAGATGGTTATGTTAGATATTTATGAAAACAGTATCTACAACATTCAAATGGAACTTGTTAGAAAATATAAAAACCCACCTATTGAAGTGTTAATAGACAGTATTAGGGACATGGACAGAATGGACAGTGTCTTTGATAAGTATAGGCCTGACATAGTGTTTCACGCCGCAGCCCATAAGCATGTTCCACTAATGGAAGACTCACCAATATCTGCAGTGAAAAACAATGTGTTTGGAACTTTAAATATTTTAAAATGTTCCGACAAGTATGGTGTAAAAAAATTTGTAAATATATCCACTGACAAGGCGGTTAATCCAACTTCCGTAATGGGATGCACAAAGAGAATTTGTGAAATAATGATTCAGACCATAAACAGAGAGTCAAACACCGACTTCGTTGCAGTTAGGTTTGGAAATGTGTTAGGGTCCAATGGATCGGTTATACCTCTATTTAAAGAGCAAATTAAAAATGGAGGGCCGGTAACAGTTACACATCCTGACATCATAAGATATTTCATGACCATTCCAGAGGCCTGCCAATTGGTTATGCAGGCGGGGGCCATTGCAAAGGGTGGAGAGATATTTATACTTGACATGGGTGAGCCAGTAAGAATTGTGGACTTGGCGGAAAAACTAATTGAACTTTCTGGATTTATTCCAAATGAAGACATAAAAATAGAATTCACAGGGCTACGTCCCGGAGAAAAACTTTATGAGGAGTTGATTTTGGACTTAGACAATTCCACAAAGACTGAATTTAAAAAGATATTTATAGAAAAACCAGTTATACATGACAAGGAAAAATTAGAAGAGGGATTAAATAGACTCAAGGGAGACTTGGATCAAAAGGATTACAATGTAATACTTAGGGATTTAAAAAATATTGTTCCTAACTTCACTCCCGAAAGGTTGGAGAAGTAAAATGAAAGTGTTAATGGCCACACAGGGTATTCCAAATGAAAAGACGCCAATGTATGGTATACATCAATTTGAATATGCCAAGGCCTTAAAGGAAGCGGGAATTGATGTGTATATGGTGTCCCTTGACTTAAGATCCATTAGAAGATGGAGAAAGTGGGGCTATAGTGAAGGGGAGTACAAGGGAATAAGATATTATAATATCAGTGTTCCCCTTGGCAATTTCAATGAGCTCACCCAAATGAAATATGGAAGCCTTGCCCTAAAAAAATATCTTCCACAAATTTTGGATAGAGAAAGTGGAACAAATATTTTACACTCACATTTTTTAAATCACTCATATCCCTTCGTTAAAGTCATTAAAGAAAATGAAATTGATTTGCCGATAATAATTTCAGAGCACTCTTCCCATGTGAACAAGGAAGATATGAAAGACATTTCAAAAGAGAAGAGGATTATTGGTGACTATGTATATCACAACTGTGACAAATTAATTGTGGGAAGCCCATACTTTAAAAATATAATGGAGAAAAACTTTGGAGTAGTTCCAGTGGTTTCTCCAACTGTAGTTGACACTAATTCATTTACTCTAAAAAATTATAATTTTGATGAAAATTCATTTCATGTGGTATCAACGGGAAATTTAATTAAAGACAAGGGCCATTTTGAAGTTATTGAAGCCTTTACAGATGTGTTTAAGGATAAGAATGCAACTTTAAAAATCTTTGGACAAGGACCTGAAAGAGAAAATCTCCTTAAGTTGATTCAAAAAAATGGCATGGAAGACAAAATATTTTTAATGGGCCATAAGAGTTTAGATGAAATAAATGAAGAGTACAACAGGTCAGATCTTTTTATATTGGCATCACGCCATGAAACCTATGGAAAGGTGTATATTGAGGCGATGAACTGTGGTCTTCCAGTTATTACAGTGAACAATGGAGGGTCTGAACACTTCATCAGGGAGTTTAATGGCGTAATTGCAGAGAAAAACAATGCCTTAGACTTAGCAAATAAACTAAAATTAATGTATAATGGTATAAAAGGATTTAACAAACTAGAAATCAGGGAATATGTGGACTTAAACTTTTCAAAAGAGGCAAGTGTAAAAGATTTGTTAAAAATATATTCCGCAGTTTCAAAAGGAGTAAAAAATGTCTAAGAAAAGAAAGAGCTTTAAAGATATCAACGAAAAATATAGCTTCTTAGATGAAGGTGTGGATGGACTGAAAAACAGAAACGTCACCAGAGACGAAGAGTCCAGACAGAGAAACCAAAGGTCTGAGGAGTATAGACGAAGAAATTCTTCATCAGAGCATAGCCCTTCTTACGAAAGAAATGAAGACTTTAGAGACCATACCATAAAGATGGATCCTAAAGCTATTGAGCAGGAGAGAAGAAGGCTACAACATATTGCCATGAAGAAGAGGGAAGAACAGAAAAAGAAAAAGCGAATGATTACTGTGGGAGTTTCAGTTATAGCAGTATTAGTCCTTGCACTTTTACTAAAATCAGTTCTTGATGCAAAGAACAATAAAAATGTAGCGGCTACAGACCCTGCAAATATTGTTGAAACTATTAATAGCAACGAAACCACAAGTTTAAAAGGTTTTGTGCTAGTTACAAAGTCTGCTAAGTACTACCAAGAAAGCAATACTTCATCTACAGAGCTTGGAGAGATTGCAGCAGGAGAATACCTTGAAAACTATGGTGTTACAAATGGATTTAACAAGGTTAGATATAATGGCATCGACGGTTATATTGAAAGCTCAAACCTTTCAACAGTAAACAACCCAGACCAACTTAAGGTTATAAAGGGCATACTTGTGGTAAATGATCAATATAGCTTGCCAGAGGACTTCCAACCGGGAATGAATGTACAGGCAAAGACAAACTTTGACATCATGGCAAGAAAAGCTAAAAATGATGGAATAATAATAAAAATTGCAAGTGACTTTAGAAGCTTTGAACAACAAAAAACCAATGGATATACCGATGGCGAATCGGCATTTGGCGAGTACATGGCCGACGGCTCACAGGTTGAACCAGGAAAGAGCGAACATCAAACTGGACTTGCCTTTGACGTTGTTGGAGAGGATTATGAAAACAAGTACAACGACAACTTCAAAGACAGCAAAGAGTATAAGTGGCTAGTTGAAAATGCTCATAAATATGGATTCATTATCAGATATCCTAAGGAAAAAGAAAATGTAACGGGAAGAAAGTTTGAACCATGGCATATAAGATTTGTGGAGCCAACTGTTGCAGACGAAATGCATAGAAACAATTTGTGCTTAGAAGAGTATTTAGGCCTTGCTAAGGTAAGTAACGAAAACAACTTAAATACAAATGATGATGAACAAGAAGACACAAATGACGACACAAATGACAACACAAATGATGACAATGGTGAAAATAATAATTATAATGATGATAATGACCAAAATCTTGATGAAGATTCCAACGACGAAAACGAATATTAGTTGGTGATAATATGCAGATTTTTGTAATCATAATAGCCGTTATACTGATGATGCTATTTTTCGGGCTTTTAAGCTTTTCAATAAAAGCAGCAGGCAAGCTAGTCATCAATAGTATTTCGGGACTTTTACTACTATTTGTTTTCAATTTAATTGGCGGAATTTTTGGAATTACATTAAACTTAACATTTTTAAACGCATTAGTTGCAGGAATATTTGGCATTCCAGGCATAATTGTGTTATTATTGTTAAAGTCTTAATATTTTTATATGGAGGTAAGCATGACAGATTTTAAAATTAATGCCCAAGTTAGAATGGGTACAGGAAAGAATAAAGTAGATAAATTAAGAGTGGAAAAAAGAGTTCCAGGAGTTATTTATCAAAGAGGCGAAGAAAATATCAATCTAGTTGTAGAAGAAAGAGACTTAGAAAAGTTATACTTAACAGCAGGTACTTCTAACCTTGTAACTTTAGACATTGAAGGAAAAGAAAGAAAGGCTCTTATTAAAGACATTCAAAAACATCCTTTCAAGAACCAATACGTTCACGTTGACTTCGTTGGTGTAGATATGAACACTAAGATGAGAGTTGTTGTTCCAGTTGTTTGTGAAGGAAGAGACAACATCCACGAACAACCATCAGTACTAATGCACTTACTAAATGAAATCGAAGTTGAATGTCTTCCATCAGACATCCCTTCAGAAGCTGTAGTTAATGTAGAAAACATGAAGATTGGTGAAACATTAACAGTTGCTGATTTAGACATCTACGGAAACGACAAGATTGAACTATTTGAAGATGCTGATGAACCAGTTGCAATTCTTTCTGAACCAAGAGAAGAAGTAATTGAAGAAGATGTAGAAGAAGTAGATGCAGCTGATGTTCCAACTGTTGATGAAACTGAAGAGGAAGAAGAAGCAGCAGAAGAAGAATAAAAAGCTTGACAGATTAAAAAACATCTGTCATAATATACTAGGTAATTAAATACTGCCAAAGACAGTAGGTGTGAAAACTTAATTTCCTACCGAGGTGGACAAGATTGAATTTAGATCTTTCTGCCTTTTTTGGTGGAAAGATTTTTTATATTTAAGTTTTTGGTATTAAACGGTAGTGGAGGTGAATTTTTTTGAAAGATCACGTTTTAAAGCAAAAAGAATCAGTAGTATCTGAAATTACTAAAAACATTGAAGATTCTAAATCAATGGTATTAGTTGACTATAGAGGACTAAATGTTGAAGAGTTAACAGAACTAAGAGAAAGATTCAGAAAAGAAGATGTAGTTTACAAAGTTTACAAAAATACAATGATGAACATTGCATTTAAAAACCTTGGACATGATTCTATCTTAGAACATTTAAATGGTCCAAATGCAATTGCATTCAGTATGAGCGAAGAAACTGCAGCTGCTAGAATTGCTAATGACTTTGCAAAAGAGCATGAAAACTTAGAAATTAAAGCAGGTTATATTGATGAAAAATTCCTTGACATGGAAGGTGTTAAAGAATTAGCGTCTATACCATCTAAAGAAGTTCTTATCGGTAAGTTACTTGGTAGCTTGAAGGCACCAGTATCTAACTTCGTATACTTAATAGATGCTATAGCTAAGAAAAAAGAAGAAGGATCTGAAGAAGGTCCTGCACAAGAAGCAGAAGAAGTTACTGCAGAATAAATTAAAAAATAATCGGAGGTTTACAATGGATATTCAACAAATATTAGAAGCAATTGAGAACATGTCAGTTCTTGAATTAAATGACTTAGTTAAAGAAGCAGAAGAAAAATTCGGAGTATCAGCTGCAGCACCAGTAGTTATGGGTGGAGTAGCTGCTGCAGGCGGAGAAGCTGGCGGAGCAGAAGAAAAATCTGAATTTGACGTAGTATTAGAATCAGCAGGAAGCCAAAAGATTAAGATAATCAAAGTTGTTAAAGACTTACTTGGTCTTGGCCTAAAGGATGCTAAGGAATTAGTTGACGGAGCTCCTAAGACACTTAAGGAAGGCGTAGCTAAGGCTGAAGCAGAAGAAATGAAATCTCAATTAGAAGAACTTGGAGCTACTGTAGAACTTAAGTAATTACCAAAAACTAATGGTACCGAGGAAACTTGGTACCATATTTTTTTAGCTGTTGATAGGATATGAAGCCATATTCAACAGCTTTTTATTATATCTTTAAATTTAGGAAATCTTTTAGCTTATGATACAATTTACACAGGAGAGGAATAAACATGGATAACAAATTTACTCATTTACATTTACATACGGGATATAGCTTGCTTGACGGCTTCAGTCCAATACCTAAACTACTGGACCGAGTAGTGGAACTTGGTATGGAAAGCTGTGCCATAACAGACCATGGATGCATGTTCGGTGTAGTTGAATTTTATAAAGAAGCTAAAAAGAGAAATTTAAAACCGATAATTGGTTGTGAGGTATATACCGTTAATAAAAATTATATGGATAAAAGTCCTCAAAATAAAAATTATAATCATTTGATACTGCTTGCAGAAAACAATATTGGATATAAAAATTTGATGAAGATAGTGTCCCTTGGTTATTTAAATGGGTTTTATTATAAACCAAGAGTTGATAAAGATGTGCTTAGAAAGTATAGCGAGGGACTAATCTGCCTTTCTGCATGTTTAAAAGGAGAAGTATCTGAAAAACTTGTAAACAGCGACTATGATGCAGCAAAAAAGGCAGCCGCTTCACTTGAAGATATATTTGGTAAGGGTAACTTCTTTTTAGAGGTTCAAAATCATGGAATGAAGGAAGACGAAATTGTTTTAAAGGGAATGAAAAACATTTCAAAAGAACTTCACATTCCAATCTGTGCCACAAATGATGTCCACTATATTAAAAAAGAGGACTGGAAGAACCATAAAGTACTTTTATGTGTTCAGACGGGGCGTACTTTACAAGAAGCAAATAACCAAGACATGCACTATGCTCCTGGAGAATTTTATCTACGCTCTCCACAGGAGATGAGTGAACTTTTTGATAATCCAGAATATTTAGAAAACACCATGAAGGTATCTGAGAGATGTAATGTGGAACTTGACTTTGAACATCTGCACTTGCCTTATTTTAAAGTGCCAGAAGGCCTTAGTAATAATGAGTACTTAAGAAACTTAACATGGACAGGAATAGAAAATAGATATGAAGATGTAACTGAAGAGATTAAAGAGAGAGTTCTATTTGAATTAAAGACCATCGAAGAGATGGGATATGTTGATTACTTCTTAATAGTTTCCGACTTTATAAGATTTGCCAAGAGTAAAGACATTCCAGTTGGACCTGGAAGGGGATCAGCAGCAGGGTCCATTATTAGCTTTGCTCTAGGCATAACGGACATCGATCCAATTAAATATAACTTACTCTTTGAGAGATTTTTAAATCCAGAGAGGGTATCCATGCCCGATATCGATATAGACTTCTGTTATGAGAGAAGAGAAGAAGTTATTGACTATGTTGTTGAAAAGTATGGTGAAAATAAAGTTGCCCAAATAGTTACATTTGGAACAATGGGCGCTAGAGGCTGTATAAGGGACGTAGGCCGCGTTATGGGAATACCGTTAAATCTAGTAGACAAGGTGGCAAAGAACGTGCCTAATGAGCTTAATATTACCATTGAAAAGGCTTTGGATACAAGCGAGGAGTTCAAAGAGATATACAACAGCTCCGAAGAGCTTAAAAAGCTCATTGACGTGGCAAATGACCTGGAAGGCATGCCAAGACACACTTCAACCCATGCGGCGGGAGTAGTTATTTCAAAAGAGCCCATAGTGGAATACGTTCCCCTTGCTAAGAACAAAGACTCTGTTATTACACAGTTCAACATGACGGAGCTTGAAGAGCTAGGCCTTTTAAAGATGGACTTTTTGGGACTGAGAACATTAACTGTTATTGACGACACCATTAAGCTTATAAAGCAAAATAGAAACATCGACATTGACATAAATAACATTGATGTAAACGATAAAAAGGTACTAAAACTATTTTCAAATGCAGAGACATTGGGAATATTTCAATTTGAATCTCCAGGCATGAGAAATTTCTTGTCGGAGCTAAAGCCAACGGTTTTTGACGATTTAATTGCGGCAAACTCACTATTTAGACCGGGGCCAATGAACGAGATTCCTAATTATATTAAAAATAAAAATAACCCTGGAAACATAAAGTACCTACATCCACTACTAAAACCAATTCTAAACTTAACCTATGGAACAATAGTGTATCAAGAGCAGGTTATGCAAATAGTACAACAACTTGCAGGCTACTCCCTTGGCGGAGCGGACAATCTTCGTAGGGCCATGAGTAAAAAGAAAATGGATGTAATGGAAGAGGAAAGGGTAAAATTTATTTACGGGCAAAAAGACGATGAAGGCAATATCATTATAGATGGAGCCATAAGACGTGGAGTTGACGAAGATACTGCAAATAAGATATATGACTTGATGATTGACTTTGCAAAGTATGCCTTTAACAAGTCACACTCCGCTGCATATTCACTTGTTGCCATGAGAACGGCTTGGTTAAAGTACTATTATCCAGTGGAGTTTATGGCGGCGTTAATCTCATCTATAATGGGAGATAGTAAGAAAGTTGCCCAGTACATTCAGGAGTGCAAGAGATTAAAAATAGAAATTCTTCCTCCTAATGTAAACAGCAGTTTTAAAAAGTTTTCCGTTGAAGGAGATAAAATAAGATTTGGACTATCAGCAATAAAAAATGTTGGAACGGGATTAATAGATACGATTGTTGAAGCTAGAGTTGATGGAGGAGACTTTAAAAATTTTAGAGATTTCATTGAACGACTTGCATCTAAAAACTCACAGGCCATAAACAAAAGGGCCATAGAATGTTTAATAATGGGAGGAGCCCTTTCTGAAATATCTCCTAATAGACATTCCCTTATGGTGGAGTGCTCCATGATTATCGATTCTGTCTTAAAGGACAAGAGGACAAATATACCAGGACAGTCAAGTCTATTCGACGACTTCAGCTCTACAGTTGAAGAAGAGGAAGAGAGGACATATACTGTAAAGGAATATCCGAGAAAAGAACTTTTAAAGATGGAAAAAGAAGTCCTTGGAATATATCTTTCAGATCATCCACTAAAGGAATATGAAGATTATATTTTAAAGACACAGGAGTTTTCCAGTCTAGAACTTGATTCTGAGAATAGGGAAGCAGAGGATAATTGGGATAAGAAAGTCGTTTTTGTCTCTGGAGTACTAAACCAAGTTACAAAGAGATACACGAGAAACACCCACTCTGCCATGGCAACGGCAACCCTAGAAGATTTATACGGAACCATTCCCCTTGTAATATTTCCTAAAACCTATTCGGAGTTTAAAGACTTAATTGAAGAAGATAGAGTTATTACTATTAAAGGTAGGGTAAATATAAATGAAAATGGCGAGGGAAATATCTTTGTAGAAAAGATTGAAGATCTTGAATCGCGATTTAAAAATTACAGCGATGCCATTAGTCGTGTAAACAATAAAAAAATGCTTGAATTAATCTTTGAAGTTGGAAGTGAAAAGGAAAAAGTTGAACTTGTAAAACAGGCGCTTTCAAGAAAAAAGGGTAATTCAAAGGTGAAGTTGTTTTTTAAAAAGACAAATACAGGATTTATGTTTAATGATGAGTACAATGTAAATCTTGCAGATAAACAGGTGTTGAATGAACTTAAGTCAATACTTGGAAGTGAAAATATAAGAATTATTTAGAGGTGTATATGAAGACAATTGCCATTTTAACCAGCGGAGGAGACGCTCCAGGAATGAATGCTGCCATTAGAGCTGTAGCAAGAACAGCCATATTTAATGGACTTAGAGTAATGGGAATTAGATTTGGATATGATGGACTGATTAACGGCGATATATATGAAATGAATGTGTCATCCGTTGCAGACATAATACAAAGGGGCGGAACGATACTAGGTTCTGCTAGATCAGAAGATTTTCAAACGGAAAAGGGACAGAAGCAGGCCTTTCAAATATTAAAGGATTTTGGAATTGATGGCCTAGTGGTGTTAGGAGGAGACGGATCCTTTAAAGGAGCCAAGGTTTTACATGATATGGGAGTTAAGGTTATAGGAATACCATGCACCATTGACAACGACATGGGCTA
Source organism: Mediannikoviicoccus vaginalis (assembly GCF_928097925.1). Taxonomy (GTDB): domain Bacteria; phylum Bacillota; class Clostridia; order Tissierellales; family Peptoniphilaceae; genus Mediannikoviicoccus; species Mediannikoviicoccus vaginalis. The sequence continues at coordinate 712,188 of NZ_CAKMRI010000001.1, read as the reverse complement.
CACTGACTCCACCATCGGTTTTTACACTGCTGTAAATACAGTTACAGAAGCTGTAAGTAAACTTAGAGATACTTCATCATCCCACGGTAGAGCGAATATTGTGGAAGTAATGGGAAGACGATGTGGCGACCTGGCACTATATGCAGGAGTTTCGTCAGGAGCTGAAAGTATAGTTATACCTGAAAAGCCCCTTGATTTAGAATCGATTATGAATAAGATAAAAAGAGGTAGAAAAAGAGGTAAGCTACATCATATTATAGTTATGGCTGAGGGAGTAGGAAGGCCATATGTGTTAAAGGAAAAAATTGAAGAGATAACACAGGTGGATACGAAGGTAACTATACTTGGCCATGTTCAAAGGGGAGGTTCCCCAAGCCCTCACGACAGACTACTTGGAAGTGAAATGGGAAATCGTGCAGTAAAACTTTTAATTGACGGTCAATCGGGCTTGGCAATGGCTTATAAAGCAGGAAAGATTATTGATGTTTCACTTGATGATGCAATTGAAACACCTCATATCCTAAACGAAGAACTATATGATATGGCACAGGAGATATCCATTTAAAATCAGGAGGATTTTATGAAAAAGACAAAAATAGTATGCACCATAGGCCCCGCATCAGAAAGTTTAGAAATATTAAAAGAACTGATGAGCTTAGGCATGAATGTGTGCAGATTAAATTTTTCCCATGGTAATCATGAGGAACATTTAAAAAGAATAGAAAATATAAAAAAAGCTAGGGAAGAACTTAAACTTCCAGTTGCTATAATGCTTGATACAAAGGGTCCAGAAATAAGACTGGGAGACTTTTCAGTGGAACAGATTCAACTTTCCATTGGTGATACTTTCACATTAACCACAAGGGAAGTTCTTGGAGATCAGAGTCAGATTTCCGTATCATACAAGGACTTGCCAAAAGATGTTCACATAGGTGGACATATTCTAATAGATGACGGTCTTGTAAACTTAAAAATAGTTGACGTTACTGATACGGATATAATAACTGAAGTTTTAAACTATGGTATTTTAAAGAGCAGAAAAGGTGTTAACGTTCCAGGAGCAAAAATTAATCTTCCATCAATTACAGAAAAAGATTACGGAGATTTAGTTTTTGGAATTGAAAATGGAATTGACTTTGTTGCCGCATCCTTTATTAGAAAAGCAGATGATGTAATAAACATTAGAAAAATTCTTGAGGAAAATGGTGGAGGAGATATTCAAATCATCTCCAAGATTGAGTCTCAAGAAGGTGTTGACAACCTAACTGAAATATTAAATGCCTCTGATGGAATTATGGTTGCAAGGGGAGACTTGGGAGTTGAAACAAAGACAGAACTTATGCCACTAGTTCAAAAAGATATAATTAGAAAGGCAAATATGTCTGGAAAACCAGTTATAACAGCAACTCAAATGCTTGACTCCATGATAAGAAATCCAAGACCTACCAGGGCAGAAGTTACAGATGTGGCAAATGCAATTATAGATGGTTCAGATGCCATAATGTTATCTGGAGAGACAGCAGCAGGTTCTTATCCAGTTGAAGCCGTTAGAGTTATGAGTGAAATTGCTATGTCAACAGAAAACTCAAAGGACTTTAAAGACAGTACAAAGGTAAGAACAACTTGGGTTGATGGATACACAACAAGCTCAATTAGCCATGCTACAAGGGATTTAGCTGAACAACTTGGTGCATCGGCCATATTAACGGCGACAACAACTGGTTCCACATCAAGAGCTGTTTCAAGACTAAGACCAAATATGAGAATTATAGCTGCAACCTATGATGAGTCTGTTATGAGAAAGCTTGCACTTTCATGGGGCGTTTACCCTGTTATATCAGAAATGTGCGATAGTACCGACGAAGTTATTGACAAGTCAATTAAGGCGGCCTTAGAAGAAAATCTTGTAAAACAAGGGGACTTAATAGTTATAACTGCAGGAGTGCCGGCGGGTATTGGTGGAACTACTAACTTAATCAAGGTTCACACCATTGGTGAAGTCGTTATTAATGGACAGGGAATTGGAAAACAATCTGTAATAGGCCTTGTTAAAAAGGGCAATACTGAAGAAGAGTTAATAAATAAATTTAAAGATGGAGATATTTTAGTTACAAGTTCTGTAGACAAGGAGCTAGTTCCTTTCTTTGAAAGAGCTGGAGCAGTCGTTATTGAAGAGGGTGGACTTACATCCCATGGTGCAATTCTTGCACTTCACTTTAAAAAGCCAACTGTAATTGGAGCAAAGGATGCAATGTCAATTTTAAATGATGAGATGATTATAACTGTAGACTCTTCATCAGGAGCAGTTTACAAGGGATCAGCAAGAGTTTTATAGGAGGACAAATGAAGATAGCAATGGGAAGCGACCACGGTGGCGCAGAATTAAGAATAGAATTAATAGATTACATTAAAGAAATGGGCCATGAAGTTACAGACTTTGGTGTAAAGATTGGCGAGAAGGCAGACTACCCAAATATTGGCATTAAAGTTGCAGAAGAAGTGGCTAAGGGCAACTTTGACTGCGGAATAATACTTTGTGGCACTGGAATAGGAATTTCCATAGCTGCAAACAAGGTTAAGGGAATAAGATGTGCAGTAACAAATGAAGTGTTCTCTGCAAAGATGGCAAAAGTTCACAACAATGCCAATATAATTTCCATCGGTGGAAGAGTTGTAGGTTCAGAAGTTGCTAAGATGATAGTTTCTGAATACCTTAACGCTGAGTACGAAGGTGGAAGACATGCAAACAGATTAAAGATTATCTCTGACTATGAAGGATGTTAATAGAAGTATGATTAAAGGAATTATTTTCGATATGGACGGAGTGCTTATAAATAGTGAAATATACTATTATAATGCACTTATCCGCCTTATTGAATCCGACGGTAAAAAAGTAGATAGAGAAGACTTTAAAAAAATTGTAGGCCTTTCAGGAAAGGACTCAAGGGATGTAATTGCCTTTTATTACGAAGATGACTTTGACCATGGTGACTTTATGCATCGTTTTAGAAGTGGATATATGGGTGAAAACATTGACTATAAGACCATACTCTTTCCATATGTGCATGAAGCCCTTTCACAGTTAAAGAGTAAGGGATTAAAACTTGCCCTTGCATCATCTTCATCCATGAGGACAATTACCCAGGCCGTAGAGCAGACTGGCATAAAAGATTATTTTGACTTTATAATCGGCGGCGACTTGGTTGAAAACCCAAAGCCAGACAATGAAATATATTTAAAGGCGGTGTCTGGCATTGGACTTAAAAACGAGAACTGCATTGCCGTTGAAGATTCATTTGCTGGAATAAAGGCTGCTAAGAACGCCGGACTATATACCATTGCAAAAAAAGATTTCGACTTTTCCATAAATCAATCTGCCGCAGATATTATTTTAGAAGATATGAACCTTTTAAATACCATTATTGAAATCCTTTTGAATAATGACACTGGTTTAGAGTACGCTTCTTTAGATTATGGAAGTAAATTATATTTAAAGGCCCACATACTTGAAAAGGAAATTAAAAAATCAAATCTTTCTGAGAAAGATTTATTTAGGCTCGCATTAAAAGACGACTCAAGACTTGTGGGATATTTGGAAAGGGATTTAAAATCCAAAGAAAAAAATGGTAAAGTTTTTATAAATCCACTTTATGAAGACACAAAAGCCCAAGGTGAACTTGAAAAAAGTTTAAAAATAATAAATGATTTCTATTTAGTGTAGAAAAACCACAAAAGTTTGATATACTTAAATGAGAGGTAGTTATGCGTATAGATAAATTTTTAAAGAATTCAAGAATTATAAAAAGAAGAACCGTTGCAAAAGAAGCCTGTGATGGAAAGAGAGTCAAAATTAACGACAAGGTTTGCAAAGCAGGGGACGAAGTTTCCGTTGGAGACATTATAGAAGTTGGTTTTGGAACGGGAACTATAAAGGTGAAAGTTTTAAAACTTTTAGAAAATCCTAAAAAGGCAGATGCTTCTGAAATGGTGGAAAGGATCGAATGATGAAAAGAAAGAGGAGTTCAAAAAGAAGAAAGAGCAATTTGATTTTTATTCTTTTTATATTAACTTTTACCTATTTTCCATATGCACTGGCAAAGCAAGGCATAAAGATATCTGAATATGAAAAACAGCTTAACTCTTACACAGAGAAGAAGCAAGAACTGATTGAAGATATATCACAATTAAAAAAAGATTATAAAAATAGAGAAACTTTAGAGTTCGCGGAGAAGGTTGCTAGAGAAAAACTTGGCATGATTAAACCTAAAGAATATCTTGTTAAAGAAAAGTAAAAATATATTGACAATTTCTTTAGATTACGTATAATTTTAAGTATAATATTTTAGGAGGATTTGTTAGTAAATGTCTATTTCTGTTGGACAGATATTGGAAGGAAAAGTAACTGGAATTACTAAGTTTGGTGCATTCGTTTCTTTTCCTGAGGGTGAAAATGGTCTAGTACATATATCTGAGATATCAAATGATTATGTAGAAAAAGTTGAAGACTTTTTAAAAGTGAACGATGAAGTTAAAGTAAAAGTGCTTTCGGTTAAAGATGGAAAGGTGAGCCTATCCATTAAGCAAGCTGAGAAGAAAGTTAACGCTCCAAAGGAAATTGAATGGAATGTTGACGAAGCCACAAAAGATTTATCCTTTGAAGATAAGCTTAATAAGTTTTTAAAGGAATCAAATGAAAAATATGTTGAAATGAGAACCCGTGATAATAAAAGAAAAATGGGCAATCGAAAAACAAAGAACTATTAAAACCGGGAGCACCGGTTTTATTTTTTTAAGGCCATGATTGATAAAATAAAAAAATACATTAAAGAAAACAACTTAATAAAAGATGAAGAAAATATTGTAATCGGATTTTCCGGCGGACCAGACTCAGTAATGCTACTATATGCACTGAATGAACTGAAAAAAGAGTTTGGATATAACCTTATTACTGTTCATATTAACCATCAGTTAAGGGCGGAAGATGCGGTCAAGGACGAGCAATTTTCTAAAGATTTTTCCAATTCCCTTGGGGTGAAATGTATCTCTTTTCACATGGATGTAAATGGATATGCGAAAGAGCATAAAATATCTGTGGAAGATGCAGGAAGGCGTATAAGGTATGAAAAGTTCAATGAAGTTTTAATGAGTGAGTTTCAAAGTGGGGTCATTGCTGTTGGCCATCATAAAAACGACGATGCGGAGACCATACTACTAAACTTGATTAGAGGTGCAGGAGGCGCAGGACTTTCAGGCATAAGTGATAAAAACAATAATATTGTAAGGCCCTTAATCAACATAACGAAAACTGAGATAATAAACTTTTTAAATGAAAACAATATCCCCTTTGTAGAGGACAAGACCAATTTTGAAAATGATTACTTGAGAAATAAAATTAGAAATGTGCTTATTCCATATGTTGAAAGTGAAATAAATGAAAATTTTATAGACTCCCTAGTTAGATCTTCCAAAATCCTTGAGTCAAATGAAGAATTTTTAGAAGATTATGCAGACGGTCTAAACCTAATAGGCCCTGAGCGAGATTATTATAAATTAAATTGTAAAGATTTCAAAAAGCATCATGTTGCCATTCAAAGAAAGTTAATATTAAAGGCCTATGAAGCTATAAATGGTGATAGAAAAGATATTTCCTTTAACAATGTGGAGTCCATAAGAAAGATTATTTTAAAGGGCAGCGGTGAGTTTTATATTAATAATTTTATGTTCTACATGGCATATGGACATCTATATTTAACAAATCTTGATGATAATATAAATATATTAGATTTTATAATCAAGGAAAAGGGTAAATATAATTTTGGAAACTTTTTAATTGAAGTTTCAGTTGTGGAAAATAATAATATAAAGCTAAAGAAGAATGAATTTATTTTTCCGGCAGAGCTTCTTGAAGAAGGCATAGTCGTAAGGGCTAGAAGAGATGGAGATAAGATTAGATTAAAAAACTTTACTAAGAAAGTTAAAGACATTTTGATAGACTTAAAAGTTCCTAAACATCTTCGAGGGAAAATGCCTATTTTACAGTATAAAGATGATATAATATTGATTGCAGGTTTAAAAAGAACTCATAATTACAAAGTTTGTTCAAATGACGACTATGTTATAAAAATTAGATTGGAGGAGAAAAATGTTAAATAAAAATATGGACTACATCAAAGATATTTTAATTTCAGAAGAAGAATTAAATAAAAGACTTGATGAAATGGCAAAGGAAATATCTGAAAAATATAAGAACAGCAAGAGAGAGCTTCTTGTAGTTGGGATATTAAGGGGAGCTGTAATTTTTATGTCAAATCTTATTATAAGACTTGACTTAGAAGTTAAAATGGATTTCATGGCAGTGTCAAGTTATGGAGCTAGCTCAAAGTCTTCAGGAGTTGTAAGAATATTAAAGGACTTAGAAGAAGATATTGAGGGGAAAGATGTACTTATTGTTGAAGATATTATTGACTCTGGAAACACTTTAAACTACTTAACAAAAAATCTTAGGGACAGGGGAGCTTCTTCAGTTGCAGTTGCCACATTATTAGACAAACCTGAAAGAAGGACTGTAGATGTGGATGTTGACTTTGTAGGTTTTAAAATTCCAGACGAATTTATCGTTGGATATGGACTGGACTATAGTCAACAACATAGAAATTTACCTTTTATAGCTTCACTAAAGGAAGAATACTACAGCTAAGGAGGACAAATTGAGAAAAAAAGCAGGAAATATATTTTATTATATAGGGCCTCTACTATTTTTCTTGGTACTGGTTTCTGTATTTTCCAGGGGCTTTAATAACTCCAAGGAAATATCTGTAAACAAACTGATTAACTATATAGAGGACAATGATGTAAAGACCGTCACTAGACAGGGAAATAATGTAATCATAACTACAAAGAAGGGCGAAGAGACATTTAGTGCCTATTTACCTGACGACATGTCAGAAAATTTCTATAATGACTATATCAAAGAAAAAGTTGAGTCGGGGAACATCGAACTAAAGGCAAGGCCGCTGCAAGATAATAGCAAAATTTGGAATACTTTAATAAATGTTTTATTTTTTGCCTTTACCGTATTTGTGGTTTGGTATCTATTTATTGGCCAAATGCAAAAGGGTGGAGGAAGTAATGCTGCAAACTTTGGTAAGAGCAGGGCAAAGCTATACAAAGAAAATACTAATGTGGACTTTGATGATGTTGCAGGACTAAAAGAGGAGAAGGAAGAGCTTCAAGAGATAGTTGACTTCTTGAAAAATCCAAAGAAATATATTGAGATTGGAGCGAGAATTCCAAAAGGCGTTCTACTAGTTGGACCTCCAGGAACGGGAAAAACTTATTTATCAAAGGCCGTTGCAGGAGAAGCTGGTGTTCCATTTTTTAGTATTTCAGGCTCGGACTTTGTTGAAATGTACGTTGGTGTTGGTGCGTCACGTGTTAGAGATTTATTTAAAGATGCCAAAAAGAACTCACCATGTATTATATTCATAGATGAAATTGACGCAGTAGGACGTAAGAGAGGTGCAGGCCTTGGAGGAGGCCATGATGAAAGGGAACAAACCTTAAACCAGTTGCTAGTTGAGATGGACGGCTTTGGTAAAAACGAAGGTATAATCGTTATGGCTGCCACAAATAGACCAGATATTTTGGACCCGGCAATTCTTAGACCAGGTAGATTTGACCGTAGAGTTTATATTGGCATACCTGATGTAAGAGAGAGGGAAGCAATATTAAATGTGCATACGAAGAATAAAAAGCTTGCCCCAGACGTGGACCTAAGCGCCATTGCCAAGTCAACAACAGGATTTACTCCGGCGGACTTAGAGAACCTGACAAATGAAGCGGCACTTCTTGCAGCTAGGGAAGATAAGAAACTTATCACTCCCGATATATTTGACGAAGCTACAATAAAAGTTGTGGCAGGACCTGAAAAGAAATCTGCAGTTGTTATTGAAAAGGAAAGAGTGCTTACAGCTTACCACGAAGCGGGCCATGCAATTGTGTCAAGACTTCTTCCAGATACGGACCCTGTTCACATGATAACCATAGTTCCAAGGGGACGTGCAGGAGGCTTTACTTCATTCGTGCCAGAAGAGGACAGATCCTATGTGACTAAAAACGAGATGAAGCACGAAATCATAACTCTACTTGGTGGTAGATGTGCAGAGCATTTGATTTTAAATGACATTTCCACTGGAGCATCTAACGATATTGAAAGAGCTACAAAGATTGCAAGGGCAATGATAACCCAATATGGTATGAGCGAAAAGCTTGGACCGATTATGTACGACTTTGAATCAGACGAAGTATTTGTTGGTAAAGAACTTGGAAAAGCAAAACATTATTCCGATAGAGTTGCATATGAAATAGATGAAGAGATGAGGAAAGTAATAAACGATGCCTTTGATAAGGCACTTAAACTCCTTGAAGAAAACATCAACCTACTTCATAAACTTGCAAAAGTTCTTCTAGAAAAAGAAACCATTAAAGCAGAAGAGTTTGAAGAAATTTTCTATAAGTATAGCAATCAGGAAATCAAGGAAGAACCACCAGAGCTTTTAGAAAAAGTACAGAAAGATGAGAAAAAAATAGAAGATAAAATTTCAGGAGATAGTGAAAATGAAGTATAAAGATTTTTTAAACATTCTCTATATTATTATTTTACTTGTGGTAATTAGACAGGTCTATTTGGGCTACCATGCAAAAAAGGCTGCCACTGGAAAACTAATAGCATACTATACACCACAATCCAAATTTTTAATAGGATTTTTATCAATTATGCTTATGATGTTAGGAGCATACACATTAGTTGCTAAAGACTACTTTGGTGCCGTATATCTACTTTCCGGAATAGGATTTGCATATATCTCATATCAAAAGATTTATTTTTATGAAGATGGAATACTATATAACACTAAGTTTACAACCTGGGATAAAATAAAAAAATGGGGTTACAATGACACAACTAAGAATTTAGAAATTCTTACTAATGCCACAAAGAGCCCAAGACAAATTATTCCAATCTCACCGGATAACAAAGATGAAGTCATGACAATAATAAAGAGAAAAAAGAAAAATAAATAAAAATTACTAATGTTAATAAAACTATGATAAAATTATATTACCCCCTAAGCAATGGCTAGGGGGTAATAATTTGTGAATAATAAATTGAAAGAAGTGATATTATTTTATTAGTTATAGATGTGGGAAACACCCATATGAAGTTTGGTGTGTTTGAAGAAGATAAATTGGTTCATCAATGGGTCATGTCCACAAAGGTTGAAAAAACATCTGACGAACTGGGACTGGAAATAAAATCTTTTTTAATAAGTAGTGGATTTAAAGTTTGTGACATTGAAGATATTGTAATGTCTTCAGTGGTGCCAAATATGCTACGATGTGTGGAGTCCGCATGTAAGAGATATTTAAATAAAAAGCCATACTTAGTTACAATGGCGAAGGATTTAGGAATTGTAAATAGATATGGAAATAAAAAAGAAGTTGGAATGGATAGGCTTGTTACTGCAAGCTGTGCATATCACAAGTATAAAGCACCGACCATAGTGGTTGACCTAGGCACTGCCATAACAGTTGACTATATAAATAAAAATGGCGAGTACATGGGAGGGGCAATTGCTCCAGGTATAGAGCTTTCATCAAACGCGCTATTTACAGGAACGGCAAAACTACCTAAGATAGACTTAACCAAACCTAAAAGTGTAATAGGAAAGACCACAAGAGAGAGTATGCAATCAGGGATTGTATATGGATACATCGGTATGATAGACTTTTTAATAAAAAAGATTTTAGAAGAAGAGGATTTGAAAGTAGAAGAAGTTAGTGTAATAGGAACGGGAGGATTTGCAGGACTTATTTCACAACATAGCAGCTATATTAATAAAATAGACAAAGAGCTTGCAATGGAAGGCCTTAGATTAATATATGAAAGAAATTTTAAGAAATAAAACGGAAATTGGAAAACTAAAACTGGATAACAACCTATTTATGGCTCCAATGGCGGGAATAACCGACAGAGCCTTTAGGAAAATTGTGTCAGAACTTGGTTCGGGACTTAACTTTACAGAGATGGTTTCTGCAAAGGGACTATACTACAAAGATAAAAATACAAAGACGCTTATGGATAGGGGTGATGAAACCACCTTAAGCATACAGATTTTTGGAAGTGACCCAGACATTATGGAATCAGTAGTTAAAAGTTATTTAAATCATGACGACAGATTTCAAGCCATAGACATAAACATGGGATGCCCTGCGCCAAAGATTGTAAAAAATGGAGACGGCTCTGCATTGATGAGGGACTTAGACCTGGCAAAGAGAGTTATCGATAAAGTTGTAACTGCATCCCAAAAGCCAGTTAGCGTAAAATTTAGACTGGGATGGGACGAAGACAACATCAACTACCTTGAGCTTGGAAAAATTTGTGAAGAGCTGGGAGTGTCCTTTGTAACCCTTCACCCAAGAACTAGAAATGCATTTTACTCTGGAGAAGCGGACTGGAACGCCATAGCAAAACTAAAGAGTCATTTATCAATTCCCGTTATAGGAAATGGAGACGTGAATACGCCAGAGGATATTGAAAATATGTTTGCTCAAACAAATTGTGACGGAATTTTACTTGCAAGAGGAGCGCTAGAAAATCCATATCTATTTAGTAGAATGGAAAAGCCCGACATAGCTACAATGATAGAGCTAATTAAAATGCATTTAAATTTAAAATGCGAATACCTTGGAGAAAGAGTTGCAGTAACACAAATGAGAAAACATATTGCATGGTACTTGAAGGGATTTAGAAACTCCAAGGAATTAAAAAATAAAATAAACACAGTGGACAAAAAAGAATTGGTGGAAGAAATTTTAGATGAGTATTTAACTAGCATCTAATAATAAATCATTACAATTTCGAAATGCAAATAAGTCAAATGATGATTGATTAACTGTTTGACTTATTTTTTATTTTGCATATAATTATTAAATAGACGAGTAGTATTATAACTAGAAGGAGTGAGTGGTTGAATAAGGTACTTGTAGAATTTATTAATACTTGACCAAGTTGTGACTCCATAGGGAGAAACGTCAAGGATGTGGCAAAAGAATTTGGAGATAAGGTTGAAGTTAAACTCTATAGTCAAGGTAAGGACATAGAGGCTTTAAAAAAATACGGAATGATGTTTCAAGGCACCATGATTATTAACGAAAAAAAGAAAGTAACTAGATTAAGTGTAAAGAACATAAGAAAAGAAATTGCTCAGGCAGTTGATAATTTAAATGAATAAAAATAATAATGGTTTTTTAATAAATTTTTTATTAATCGTTGCAATAATCGGTATTGTAGCACTAATAGTGATTTTTCCTGAGAGTGAAGAGACCGCAACCTTAAGGATTGGTGCGGGAGATGATATGGCAGGATCAATTTTAAAAAAGGTTATAAGTCAAAACGAGTTTGATTTTGAAATTGAAACCTACTACTTAAAGGACTGCTGAGCACCAACTGCTCAATGGTCATTGAAATCAAATGTTTATGATGTGGCTATGATTTGTACTGATGCCGCAGATAAATTCATAGAAGCTAGTGATGATTTTGTTTTGCTTGGAACCATAACTGAAAATACAGATGTGTTAATTAAAAAAGATAATAATGTAAAAAAAATCGGACTTACAAGCAATAAGGATTATCTTTCAGATTTTATTAGAGAAAAATATGTTGATGCAGAAATTGAATACATGAGTCCCCACAGCTTTGGTTACGCCTATGAAAGCGACCAAATAGATGGTTATGTTATAGATATAGGGCTTATTAATTCTAATTTAGAAGGTGAAATTGAAAATGTTTCTGACAGCGATTATGGTTCAAATGTAATAATAGCAAATAGAAAAATCCTTAAGGATAAAAAATTCAAAGAGTTTTTAGATTCTTATAACAAAATGGTTTTAGAATACAATAAAAATCCAAATCCAAATTATTTTAAATTTAAATTTGGGAAAGATGAAAGGAGGAATGAAATTTGGAAGGTAAAATTAAGAAAAATAGATTTAAAACAATGATGAAATCTGAAGAGTTCAGTCAAAAAGTCTATAAATATGGTTTTGTTATTATATTACTTATAGCTTGGCAAATTGCCTCAACCAAAGTAGGCATACCACTGTTATTGCCAACACCAAAATCTACATTTACAGAATTTTACGCAAATATTACAAGTAAACAAGTTATGACTAATATAGGAATAACAATGTCAAGAGTAATTAAAGGTTGGCTTATAGCTGTACTTATAGGAGTTCCCATAGGAATGGCAATGGGTCTATCAAAAATATTTGAAGGCATCTTAGGTGGTGTTGTAAACTCCCTAAGGCAAATACCTATGATGGCATGGGTACCACTTTCAATTATTTGGTTAGGAATTGGAGACGGACCAACACTATTTATGATTGCACTTAATGGGGTGTTTCAAGTTATTATGAATACATCTTCAGGAGTTGCATCGATAGATAAGGATTATTATAACGCCGCAAAGAGTATGGGTGCTTCAAAGGGAAGTACTTTTGTGAATGTAGTTGTTCCAGCATCCATGCCTCATATTCTTGTAGGTGCAAGGCTTGCCATCGGCGCAGGCTGGATGTCCGTTATCTGAGCGGAGTTCATCGCGACAAGTGCTGGTATCGGTTATGAGATGTTACAAGCACAGTCAATGATGCAGACCAATAGGTTATTGGCGCTAATGATGTTATCAGCTTTGATTGGATTTATTTTGGATAGGTTTTTACTTTTATTAAATAAAAAACTTACCGCATGGAGGTATATAAGTTGAAACTAGAAGTAAAAAACATATGTAAAGGATTTGAAGAAAAACAAGGCAGAAGGATAGTTTTAGATGATATAAGTTTTAATGTGGAAGAGGGAGAAATAGTAACATTACTAGGTCCTTCAGGTTGTGGGAAAACCACTATGTTAACAACAATCGCAGGATTTAAAAAACAGGACAGTGGCGTTATTCTACTTAATGGAGAACCGGTTACAAAAGCTGGACCAGATAAGGCTTTTATGTTTCAAAACTACGCCCTATATCCTTGGAAGACCGTTGAAAATAATATACTCTTCCCAATGAAACAGGCGAAGATGAGTTTAGAAGAACAGAGAAAAAGACTGGATTACCTACTGGAAATTTCTAGACTTAAAGAGCATAAAAATCTCTACCCTCATCAAATGTCTGGAGGTATGAAACAGAGAACGGCTTTAGTAAGGGCCTTGGCTGTTAAACCTGAAATACTCTTAATGGACGAGCCTCTAGGTGCCCTAGATATTGAAATGAGACAGAGCCTTCAAAATGAGTTACTTGATATATTTAGAAAAGAAAATCTAACGGTAATAATAGTAACCCATGATGTTAGTGAAGCGATTTATCTATCGGACAGAGTAATTTTAATGTCTACAAACTATGGAGAGATTATTCTTAATGAAAAAATAGAGTTAGATAGCCCGAGAAATCCAGAGGATGAAAAATTCAAAGAATATGTAGGGCTTTTATCTAATAAATTTATTGAAGCAGGTAGTAGAAAAAAGAAAGGAGTGGAGGTGAATTTTGAAAATAAATAAATAAATGAAAACATCTATTGGTATAAAAGAAGTTGAATGTAATGAAGAGATTTTAGCACCTGAAGAACGTAAGATAGAATTGATATTTTAAATCTTATGGTGGATGAAGGTGGAGTACTTCCTATTTCAAAATGTTCAAAGTTTAAAACGCTGGACAGTTTGATAAAAAAAGGAAGCTTATACTAGATGAGGAAGGCAAAGAGATACAATTTGCATATCCTGTCTCAGGGCTTCCAACATCTCATCACATTACACTTAGCGATGGAAGAGAGTATTACTCAATGTGTGCCATAGACTCCCTTGGATCCTACTTTACATTTTGGCAGGACTTGGAAATTGATTCCGTATGTTCAACCAGTGGAGAACCAATTAAAGTAGTGGTAAAGAATGGGAGATTGTTTATAAAAGTAGTCCAGGTATTCATTGTATCCATGTGGATTTAAACGAGTTTGAAGATTGGTCAGCATGTTGCTGAAACGTAATGAACTTTTTTCTGGATGAAAAAAAGATGAAGGATTACTTTGTAGACAATGAATTAGACTATGAAACAACCTATGGATTAAGCTTAGATAAAGCTTTTGAAGTAGGCAAAAAAATATTTTATAGTGAGGTATTGAAATGAGAGTAGCTTATGTTGTTAGTTCAAGCAATTCCAGAAAGATTTTAAGGGATATGATTATTCCTCAAATGGAAGCTGGAGAACATGTTGCAGAAGTCGTTGGAATGTTTTTTGTTTTTGACAATACATTCACGTTGTTAGACAACACCGACTTAGGAGGAAGAATTCAAAAGTTAATTGATGAAAAGAACATGGTAGTATTAGCATGCGATCAATGTGTCTATGAAAGAGAAATTGAAGACAAGCTAATCAAAGGAGCACATATAGGTTGCTTCCCTATGTTATATGGACTTTTGAAAGACGCAAATTTAGATCAAGTTATAACTATTTAAGAGCTTGACAGAATTAAAACCGGTGGTACGGTTTTTAATTCTAGACAACATTAAAGTTAGCTTCAGAGTTTTAAGAGATAGATGTTTGATTATATTTTAGCTTTAGAGTTTGGAGAGATAGATGTTTGATTATATTAAAGAGATAATTTTAAGATCTGTAGAGTTACTTAACGGAGCCTCAACATGGCTTGTAATTAGCTTACTCATAGCAGGTCTAATGAGAAATATAATTTCACCAGTAAGACTACAAAAGTCACTGGGAAATACAAAGATATCCTCAATATTTAAAATAACAGGATATTCAATGCTACTACCAGTATGTAGCTGTGGCTCTGTTCCCATAGGAATAAGTCTTTACTATTCGGGGGCATATGCTGGACCAACTTTAGCATTTCTAGCTTCGTCACCGGTATTAAACCCTGCGGCGTTAATACTTAGTTTTGGACTACTTGGAAAGCAAATAGCATTAATTAATATATTTGCAGGGATTACATTACCAATAATAATCGGAATTATAGGAAACTTAGTTTCTGGCAAAGAGCTTAGAAATGAAATGGTTGCAGAAGAGATAAGCCATATAGATTTAGAAGAAGAAAAGAAAAAAAGCATTAAGACAAAAATATCAGAAGGAATGGAATGGGTTAGAAACGACTTTGCCATTACACTTAGTAAGTATGTTGTATATGGAATGTTGTTTGGAGGTTTTGTATTAACAATTTTCCCAGAGTCATTTATTCAAAAATACCTTGGAGACCCAGGGCTATTATCACTTTGGAATGTTGCAGTACTTGCGGCATTAATGTATGTATGTGCAGTTGGTCATATACCATTAATTGCAGCGCTAATTGCATCGGGAGCATCTCCTGGAGCTGCAATAACATTTCTAATGGCAGGGGCGGCAACAAATATTCCTGAAATAATAAGTATTGGTAAAATGATTGGAAAGAGAACTGCAACGATTTATACTGTTGTTATTTCTGCATACGCTATGTTTATAGGATTTATGACAAATAAATTATTAATGCCAGGATTTCAAAGGCAAATGGAATATGATGAAGTTACAAATGCAATAAGCTATGCTAACAAGATGATGTTATCATTCCCAGAGTGGGTTAAGTATGTTTGCTCAGCCATTGTCTTTTATTTTTTTCTAAAATCGGCATTCTTTAAATTAAGAAATTATTATTATTCTAAAAAGGACAATTAATATGAAGGCAGAAAAAAATAAAAGTATAATTTTAAGGAAAGTCTTAATCATAATTATTGCTTTGCTTTTAGGTTATTTTGGATACAGGAACAATATAAAATATAAAAAGGTCGACTTTGGAGTTGAAAAAGATCATTACTTGTTGCAGGCATTTTATGATGAATTTCCAGGAAAAGAGGTTTTGAAGTGCAAGCTTGGAGATGTATCAGGTAACGGCAAAGATGACCTAATTATTATTTTTAGAAAGACTAAAGAGGCAAATCATTTAGTAGTAGCTATAGACTCAGGAAAAGAAATCTATTTTTCAGAGGAAAGTAGAGCGCCATATGAAAATCAAAAAATTGAATTAAAAGACATAGATAATAGTCCGCCAAATGAATTTGTTGTAAGTGGTTCAAAAAGGGGACAATATGGTTATGGTATCTTTAGAATTGAAGACAAACATCTTCACAATTTGTTTTCAGAGGGCATGGGCGTTTGCTGATAGGATTTTTTTACTTGGGTCAAGTAAGGAGAGATTATGAAAGTTAAAGAGGTATGCGAATTAACAGAACTTAGTGACTCTGCAATAAGATATTATGAAAAACAGGGGTTACTAATGGATGTGAAAAGATTAGAAAATGGCTATAGAGATTATGATGAGTCCCATGTGGAAAATTTAAACTTTATAAAAAAGGCAAGGAACTTGGGGTTTAGTCTGGAAGAAATCAAGGATATTATTATGCTTAAGAGAAGTGGGAATTCAACTTGTAGCTATGTAACTAGCCATATGAGAAAAAAGATTGAAGACATTGACAAGGAAATTAACAGATTGAAACAAGAAAAAGAACTTTTAATAGAACATCTTCTAGAAGGGGATACTGTAAGTTGTTGTAAAGGACATTTTTGTCATTATATTGAAGGTTTAGATGAATAACTCTTGACCTTTAAGTTAAGTTTAAGGTTTAAAATAAACATATAGATATATCAAATAAAAGGAGAGTTGAAAATGAAAAGAAAGATTTTATCTATTTTACTTATTTCATCAATGCTTTTTTCACTTGCAGCATGTAAAGACAATTCAGCTGGAAATGTTGAACAAGTAGCATATGATGCAAAGGCTGAAGCGGCAAAGTATGACTTGCCAGAAATCCCTGAAGCCGATAAGAATTTAAAAATTCAAATGGGATATAATGACTGTGACCATATGGTAGGAGCTATTATAGGGGAAGAAGCAGGAATTTATGAAGCTTTAGGATTAAATGTAACAGTTACAAAGACAAATAACACAAACATAGCACAGGCCATGACAACAGGTGAAATGCATGTTGGATACATGGGCATTGAAGGTGCACTAAATGCAAGATCCGAAGGAGCTCCAATAATAATGGCTGCAGCAAATCACCTTGGAGGATCAAGATACTTAGTTGTTGCAAATGATATTAAGGATCCTAAGGATTTAGTAGGCAAGAAGCTTGCGATTACTGCAGACCCTGAAAACAATCCTGAATGGATTAAATGGGCAGCAAAACTTGGCTTACCAACTGACAAAGATCAATTTGAAATCATAAAGATGGCACAAAAAGACGCCCCAATGGCGCTTAAGTCTGGACAAATTTCAGCTTTCTCATGTTGTGACCCATTTGCATCACAATGTGAATACCAAGGACTTGGAAAAGTTGTTGCTGTAGGTTGGGGCGGACTTATTGACGAAACTAAAGGAGATAATGACCATGAACATGGTTGGGGAATGTGCTGTATATATGCAATGAATGAAAACTTCAAAAAAGAACATCCAGAAGTTGCACAAAGACTTTTAGTAGCACATGCAATGTCACTTAAATACTTATATGACCATCCATATAACGCAGCTATGATGTTTGCTGATGGATTTGGTACAGCACCTGAAGTTGGTCTAATGACAATCTATATGAAGACCATAGCAGAAGGTAGAACACTTACTTGGGAATTTAATCAAGAAAATATTGATAACTTCGTAAAAGAATACGATGAATACAATATTGATGAAAATTTTAGACCAAGAATTGATAAGCTTGATGAATTTGTAAATCTTAACTTCGTTAAAGAATCAGGAATAGAATCCTTCAGTGATTTTACTAAGGAAGATAAAATTGATGAAAAATTCCCTGTAGGAATTAGCTTTGAAGACTGGTTAAAGAAAGCTAAAGAAATAGATGGAATTGACAATGAAGTTGGAAACGACATTAAAATTCCAGAAGTATATAAAGAACAAAAGTAATAAAAGTCGGAGGAAACTCCGATTTTTTATTTAACAAATATCTAAATATTTGATATCATATTAACATGAACAATAAGGGGGATTAATATGAAAGAAGGTATATGTGGAATATGTCCAGGTCAATGCCATGTGGCTTTGGATATTGAAGATGGAAGAATTAAAAAGATAAAAAAATCTGAAAAGAATTTTGCCAGTGCATTATGTCTAAGAGGTTTTTATTCTGATGATATTTTAAACTCTCCAGACAGGTTAAAAACTCCTTTAATAAGAACTGGAGCAAAGGGAGAGTTTTCTTTTAGAGAAGCTACTTGGGATGAAGCAATCAGTTTAATAGGAGAAAAATATTCTAAAATAGTTGAAGAAAATGGAGCACAAGCCCTGGCGTCCGTTGTAGGTAGAGGTGGATTTGAAAACTCCACATCGGACTTTGTGAATTTAAGTGCTGATTCTGGCAAAGAAATTGGTTTTTTTGCACCGCTGGGTTCTCCTAACAATGGTTCTGTCTCATCACTATGCTATGTATCCTTTGGTGTGTTTGCACCAATGATAAACTTTGGAATGCTTGGAAATAGATTTTCTCCAGATTATGAAAATGCAGAATACATTTTTATTTGGGGAGCTCATCCACCAACTGCATCTCCAGCTTTTGAATACGAAACTATTTTAAAGGCTCAAAAGAATGGAGCAAAGGTAATAGTTATTGATCACTATAAGAGCAGAATGTGTGAAGTTGCTGATAAGTATATCTTAATTAAGTCCGGTATGGATGGTGTGCTTATACATACTATTTTTAATTATTTAAATTCACAAGATGCTTTTGATGAAGACTTTGCAAAAAAATATACCCATGGTTTTGATTCGTATAGAGAATACATTAAAGATTTTGATTTAAAGTCATGTGAAGAGAGAACTGGCGTTAAAGAAGAGGATATAAAGTTCATTGCAGATACAATTGTAAATTACAAGTCTGCACTTAGAATGTATACAGGCCTGGAATATACTAACTCAGGAATGCAAAGTATTAGAGCTCTATACCTACTTTGGTTTATGACTAAAAATGTGGATGTGCCCGGTGGCCTTTTGATTTCCCCAAAGGGCAAACCTGACAGAGTAAAGAGATTTAATAATGAAACCTATTGCAAGAGGATTGGAAGTGACGAGTTTCCACTATTCGATAAGTTTATGAAATCGCCTCAACTTACAAAGCTTCCTCAAGCTGTTTTAGAAGAAAAACCATATGCTGTAAAGGGACTGCTTTCCATAGGATGCGCAGTTACCAGCGTATTCCCACAATCAGAACTTTATGAAGAGATGTTAAAGAAACTAGACTTTTTTGTAACTGTAGATAGATTTATGTCTAAGGACTGTCTATATGCAGATGTAGTCTTACCTGCCACAACATACTACGAAGATAAATCCTATTGTGTATACAAAAACAAGGTGGAAGTTAGAGAGAGATTGGTTGAACCGATTGGACAGGCTAAGCCAAATATTCAAATCATGCACTTAATTGCAGATGCCCTAGGATATGGCCACATGTATCCAAAGGATGAAGATGAACTTCTTGAGTTTGCATTCTATAACGAGCCAGAAACTCTTAAGGCATTAAAGGAAGATGGAGTTTATGTTTATAAGAATAAAAATGAAAGAGAATACGAAAAATATAAACTAGGCAAGTTAAGAGAGGACGGAAAGGAAGGATTCCCAACTGCAACAGGTAAAGTTGAGTTTGAGTCCACAATTTTAAAAACTTATGGCTACGAACCACTACCAAAATTTGTTGTAGGAGAGGAAACCTTAGAAGGTGAAAGTGGCATAAAAGATGAATTTCCTCTTGTACTAAATACTGGAGCAAGAATTCAAACCACATTTAGAACACAACACTTAAATATAGATGGACTTTTGAAGCATCAAGATAGACCTTATATCTATATGAATGCGGAAGATGCAAAGGACAGGGGAATTGAAGACGGAGATAAGGTTCTTGTTAGTACCAGAAGAGGAGAAATAGAAGTGTTCGCAAGGACCACTAGAGAGATATTAAAGGGTGACACCGAACTTAACTTTGGTGGAGGCAGCCCAATTCAAGGTGAGTTTTGGAGGCGTGCCAACACCAACACATTGACCGACAACTCAAACTATGATGAAGTAACGGGCTTTCCGGTTTTCAAACAACTACTTTGTGAAATCAAAAAGATATAGCCGTAATAAGCTAATATCTTGACTTTAACGCCGAATTTTACTATAATTTGAGTAATGCGGCGAAAGATGTCTTTCGCTTACTATTTTTTTAGGAGTAAGATATGGTAGATAAAGAAATTCTTTTAACAAAAGAAGGTTATAAGAAATTAGAAGATGAAATGGAATTCTTAAAGACCGTAAGAAGAAAAGAAGTTGCTGACAAAATAAAGGTGGCAAGGGGTTTTGGAGACCTTTCAGAAAATGCGGAATATGACGAAGCTAAGAACGAACAAGCTCAAGTTGAAGATAGAATTCTAGTTTTGGAACATATGTTGATAAATGCTAAGGTAATTAGCGATGACGATATAAAAACCGACACAGTTGTTGCTGGTTCAACTATTAAGCTAAAGGACTTAGAAGATGGCGAAATAGAAGAATTTACAATAGTTGGTTCTGCAGAATCAGATCCTTTTAACGGAAAGATTTCCTATGAGTCTCCAGTAGGTAAGGCTTGTATAGGAAGAAAAGAAGGAGAAAAGGTTGTGGTTGAAACTGCAGCGGGAAGTTTCGAATATGAAATAGTAGAGATAAAGAGGTAAAAATGGAAGAACAAAATCTTAATGAGATGCTTCTAATTAGAAGAGAAAAATTAAAGACATTAGTTGAAGAGGGAAGAGACCCTCACAAAATAGAAAATTTTAGAGGCGCAATTCATAGCAAAGATATTATTGACAATTATGATGATTATGAAGAAAAATCTGTAAAGGTTGCTGGCCGTATTATGACAAAAAGAGGTCATGGTAAGGTAAACTTTATGGACCTTCAGGATTCTACGGGAAGAATACAATTATTCAATCGTATGAACGACATTGGAGAAGAAGAATACGAATCCATTAAGGGACTTGATATTGGTGACATTGTAGGAGTTGAAGGAGAAGTTTTCACAACTAAATCTGGAGAGATTAGTATAAGAACTAAAAAACTTACACTACTCACAAAATCACTTCAAATTCTTCCAGAAAAATTCCATGGATTAAAGGATCCCGACTTAAGATATAGACAAAGATATGTGGATTTAATTATGAATCCAGAAATAAAACATGTTTTTGAAAAGAGATCCAAAATAATATCAAGCATAAGAAAGTTCTTAGACAATAGAGACTTCCTTGAAGTTGATACACCTATACTAAACACTATTGCCGGTGGAGCAAACGCCCGTCCGTTTATCACACATCACAATACATTAGACATTGATATGTACTTGAGAATTGCAAACGAACTTTATTTAAAGAGACTTATTGTAGGTGGATTTGATAGAGTTTATGAAATGGGTAGAATGTTTAGAAACGAAGGAATGGATGCAACACATAACCCAGAATACACTGCAATGGAACTATACCAAGCATATGGCGACTATGAAGATATGATGGAAATTACAGAAGAAATGGTTGCCTTTGTTTCAAAAGAAGTTAATGGGACAACTGAAATAGAGTATCAAGGACAAAAAATTGACTTAACACCACCTTGGAAGAGAATTTCAATGGTGGATGCAATAAAAGAATATGCGGGATTAGACTACTCAGAAGTTACAGACGTAGACAAAGCATATGAACTTGCAGCGTCAAAGGACTTAAAACTAGATGAGGGACTTAGCGTTGGGGAAGTTATTTCAGAAGTATTTGAAGAGTTCTGTGAAGAACATCTAATCCAACCGACATTCGTTACAAAACATCCAGTAGAAATCAGTCCACTAGCTAAGAGAGATCCTGAAAATCCAAGATTTACTCAAAGATTTGAAGCCTTTATTAACGCTGCAGAAATCGCAAATGCATTTAGTGAGTTAAACGACGCAATTGATCAAAAAGAAAGATTCCAAAAGCAAGTTGAAGCCAGAGAAAAAGGCGATGACGAAGCTCAAATGATGGACTACGACTTTATCAATGCACTTGAAGTAGGACTTCCACCAACAGGAGGCCTTGGAATAGGAATAGATAGACTTATAATGATTTTAACAAATCAATCATCAATAAGAGACGTGTTACTATTCCCAACAATGAAGCCAATAGGCTTAGAAAAGGCAGAAAATAGGGATTCATCAAAAGAAACTTACGAAACTTACGACAAACTTACGACAGAAGAGATTGACCTTTCAAAAGTGAAAGTTGAACCATTATTTGAAGATATGGTAGACTTTGAAACTTTCTCAAAATCTGATTTTAGAGTTGTAAAAGTCAAAAGCTGCGAAGAAGTTCCTAAGTCAAAAAAACTATTGAAATTTACATTAGATGATGGTTCTGAAAAAGAAAGAGTTATTTTATCTGGTATTAAGGAATATTACAGCGCAGAGAGCTTAATTGGAAAGACATTGCTTGCGATTTGTAATCTTCCTCCACGTAAGATGATGGGAATCGACTCAGAAGGTATGATTATATCTGCAATTTGTGAGTACGACGGAGAAGAAAAACTTAACTTAATAATGTTGGATGATAATATTCCAGCAGGATCAAAATTATATTAAAGGACACGCTAATTATGAAACTGGGGTTTGTTATGAATCCCAGTTTAATTTTTAGGGGTATGTATGAGATGGATAATTAGAATAATTTTATTACCGATAAGATTAGTGTTGAGTTTGCTCATAGCTTTTTTCACTTTTATATTAAGTTTGAGTACTGCGTTGTTAAGCGTAGTTTCTACTTTAATTTTTATAATTGGATTAGCTAGCATATTTCAAGGAGATAAGCAAATTGTAATTGAAGCACTAATATTAGCATTTTTATTTAGTCCATTTGGATTACCTAAATTAGGTATATATGTTATTGGATTATTAGAATTATTAAACTATACAATAAACTCAATTTGAAGAAAAATAAATATTAGACAATCGTAGACGATAGAAGGTAATAATTCTGTCGTCTTTTTTTTATTTCAAAGAAAGGAGGTAAGGATGAATTTTGATTATTTTTATAATAGGCAATCTGAGATGTATAACTTCATTAGGTTACCTATGGTATTAATGGAAGATGAAGTTTTTGAGAGCATTTCTATTGAAGCAAAAGTTTTGTATTCATATATGCTTAATCGAATGGGTCTTTCATATAAAAATGGCTGGATAGATGAAGATGGAAAAGTCTTTATTTATTACACAATTGAAAGTATAAAAGTTCAATTTAATTGTGCAAGTGAAAAAGCAAATAAATTAATAGCTGAACTTGATATTAAAACAGGAATAGGACTTATTGAGAAGAAAAGACAAGGACTTGGAAAGCCTAACAGAATTTATGTTAAAGACTTTATGAGCATATTTAATAATATGGAATTAAAAAATCAAGAAGTTCGAAAAACAAAATTCCAGAAGTTCGATAATCGAAATTCAAGAGATTCGAATATCGAAAGTCAAGATTTTCGAAAATCGGAAAGTAACTATAACAATATTAATAATAATGAGTTAAGAAAGAATGATTTTAGTAAGGGACAAAAGCCTTATGGAATATATAAAAATATATTTTTGACTGATGAAGAATATAAGGACTTAACAAATGAGTTAGGAAGTAGAATTAATGAATACATTGATAGGTTGTCGTCATATATGAAAGCAAATAACAGAGAATATCAAGACCACAAGGCAACGATAATCAATTGGTATCTTAATGATCAGGCGAAAAATATTAATGACAATTCAACAAGAAAAATGAATTACGATATAGGAGAGAGTTTATGAAGAACTTAAAAGATTTTGTATTAAGAGAAAATGATATTGAAAGAAATGGACATATTTATTGCAAGGTATGTGGTAAAAGAGTCGATGGAGAATTACTTGACCTTGGCTTTACAAAGTTTATTCCAAGAATTAAATGTGAATGTGAAATAAAAATAGATAAGGAAAATGCAGAAAGAGAAATGTTAACGAGAATATCATCGCTAAAAAGCGATTGTTTTTCATCGCCAAACCAACACCAATATACTTTTGAGAGATTCTTAAATGAAAAAGGTCAAGCTTACAAGGTTGCTTATAATTATGCTAAAAATTTTGAACAAATGAAGGAAGACAATGTTGGACTTTTATTTTATGGAGATGTTGGCAGTGGAAAGACTTATCTTGCTTGTTCTATTGCAAATGAATTAATCAAAAGAGAACAAGTTAAAGTTAAAATTATGAATTTATCTCAAGTTATAAACCAAATACAAAAATCTGCATTTAGGGTTGATTCAAATGAAATAATAAGTAACCTCTCTAATATTCCTTTGTTAATCCTAGATGACCTTGGAATTGAAAGAGATACATCTTATGCAAGAGAACAAGTATATAACATTATAAACTCAAGATACTTAAAGGGTAAGCCGACAATTTTTACTACAAACTTATCATTGGAAATTATTCAAAATCCTAATATTGACCTTGAGTATCAAAGGATATATTCAAGAATACTTGAAATGACAATACCAGTTAAAGTTACGGGAGAAGATTTTAGAAGAAAAATCCATCAAGAGAAGTTAAGAAAATACAAAGAGTTACTTTTATATGGAGGTGGAATAGATGATTAATGAAGAAGTATCAAGGTCAAGTCTTAATCTTGAAGTAAGACTTGCAAAAGCAACAAGTAAAGCAATTCTTGATGCCTTAAAGAAAGTACACAAGCAAATAGAAGAACAAGGAGGCTTGAAAAATGTAATAAAAAACAATGGAGAAGAAGTAAAACTAAAAGATATGGTTAAAAAGGGACAGTTAGAAGAAATTAATCTAAAAGATCCTGAGTTAAAAGAACTAAAGAAAATTTTAAATAAACACGGAGTGAAGTTTTCTGTTATGAAAGATAAGGAAACTGGCAACCACTCTGTGTTTTTTCAATCTAAGGATATAAAGGTAATGGAACACGCTTTTAAAAAAGCAGTAAAGGCTTCTGAAAGAAAGGCAGATAGAAAAGATTCAATAACGAAGACTATAAATAAGTTTAAAGATATGGCTAAGGATACCATTAGCAAAGATAAAGTTAAAAATAAACATAAGGAGCAAAGCTTATGATAAGTAATTTAAAAACATTTGAAAATAAGAATTTTGGGAAACTCACTGTTATAGAAAAAGACGGTGAGTTTTTCTTTATAGCAAATGAAGTAGCAACGATGTTGGGATACGTCAATCCAAGAAAAGCTATTTATGACCATGTAGATGAAGAAGATAAGGGTGTAACGAAATGGAACACCCCTGGAGGAATACAGAATATTTCAATAATTAACGAATCAGGACTGTATTCACTTATCCTCTCATCAAAACTGCCACAAGCAAAAATATTTAAAGCTTGGGTAACTAGAGAAGTCTTACCAAGTATTAGAAAAAACGGAGGATATATAGTAGGGCAAGAAAAGAAAACTAACGAAGAGCTATTTGCAGATGCAATTCTTGTAGCCAATAGAATTATTGCTGAAAGAGAAGAAGAAATTGAAGAATTAAGACCAAAGGCAGATTATTATGACAAATTAGTAGATTACAACCTACTTACAAACTTTAGAAATACTGCCAAAGAGTTAGGAATACCACAAAATCAGTTTATAAGTTTTCTAATGGATAAGGGATTAATTTACAGAGATAAGAAAAAGAAACTCTTACCTTATGCAGATAAGAACAAGGGATATTTTGAAGTAAAAGAATGGGTTGATCCACTAGGTACACTTGTAGGAATACAAACATTTATAACACCAAAGGGAAGACACTACCTACTAATTTTATTAGATAGTGAAGGTTTCTACGATGAATAAGGTATTAGAATCTATTCTTTCTGATATTAAAAACTTAATTAAAATAGACAACCCAAAGAAATTTATATTAGCAAACATTCCTTATCTATCATTTTTCTACATTGGAAATATCTTTTCTAAGCACATAAACTCTTATGTAGGAGGAGATATTATTGATAGAATAATGGTGGGAATTTCTGATATAGGAACTTTATCCTATATACTAAGCCTTAATCCAAGGGACTTGTTAGTAGGTATTTCAGTTGCTGGTCTTGTTAAGCTAATAGTATATAGCAAAGGCAAAAATAAAAAGAAATATAGGCAAGGCAAGGAATATGGATCTGCAAGATGGGGAGAAAGCAAGGATATTGCTCCATACATTGACCCTAAGTTTGAAAACAATGTTCTTATAACTAATACCGAAAGACTAACAATGAACTCAAGACCTAAAAAC
The DNA here is from genome assembly GCF_928097925.1 of Mediannikoviicoccus vaginalis. GTDB lineage: Bacteria > Bacillota > Clostridia > Tissierellales > Peptoniphilaceae > Mediannikoviicoccus > Mediannikoviicoccus vaginalis. The sequence continues at coordinate 685,817 of NZ_CAKMRI010000001.1, read as the reverse complement.
CCTAAATACGCCAGAAATAAAAATGTATTAGTAATAGGTGGTTCTGGATCAGGTAAAACAAGATTTTATGTAAAGCCAAATCTAATGCAAATGCACTCTTCCTATGTAGTAACAGATCCTAAAGGCACACTTGTGTTAGAGTGTGGAAAAATGCTCTATGAAAATGGATATGATATAAAGATATTAAATACAATAAACTTTAAAAAATCTATGAAATACAATCCCTTTGCTTATCTTCGATCAGAAAAAGATATTTTAAAACTTGTTCAAACTATAATTGCTAATACAAAGGGAGATGGAGAAAAGGCAGGAGAAGATTTTTGGGTAAAGGCTGAGAAGCTATATTACACTGCCCTTATCGGTTATATATATTATGAAGCACCTGAAGAAGAAAAGAATTTTAAAACACTCTTAGATATGATTGACGCAAGTGAAGTTAGAGAAGATGATGAAACCTATATGAACCCAATTGATAGGCTTTTTGAGGCTCTTGAAAAGAAAGACCCAAGTCATTTTGCAGTTAAGCAATATAAGAAATATAAACTGGCAGCAGGAGTAATAGAATTAAGGAGAACACTTAATCACTATTTTAGTGAAATATGTACTTCTTAATTCTTTTTTTATTGAAAAATTAAGAGAAAGGGGGTAAAAATGAGGAATTTTGAAAAGATAACAGCACTCTATGAGAGATTAAGTCGTGATGATGAACTGCAAGGAGAGAGTAACTCTATCATCAATCAGAAAAAAATATTGGAAGAATACGCAAGCAAAAATAATTTGTCAAACATCATTCACTTTACAGATGATGGAATCAGTGGAACGCAGTTTGACAGACCGGGATTTATGGCAATGATGAACGGAGTCAATCAAGGAAATATCGGTTGTATCATCGTAAAAGATATGAGCAGACTTGGCAGAGATTATCTCAAAGTCGGTCAATGTATGGAGATACTAAGACAAAAGGGCGTAAGACTAATCGCTATCAATGACAATGTAGATAGTTTTTACAGAGAAGATGATTTTACCCCTTTTAGAAATATCATGAACGAATGGTATGCAAGAGATACATCAAGAAAAATCCAATCGACTTTCAGGTCAAAAGGCGAAAGTGGGAAACATACTGCAAGTACACCGCCTTATGGCTATATCAAAGATGAAAAAGATAAAAACAAATGGATAGTAGATGAAAAAGCAGCAGAGATAGTAAGGCGAATATTTAACCTGACCATGCAAGGCAATGGTCCGTATCGAATAGCAAAGATATTGGAGAGTGAAAAAGTAGATATACCCGCCTATCATCAACAGAAATTAGGCTATGGACTATATCAAAGCAAAAACTTTGAACATCCCTATCGTTGGTGCAGTTCAACTATAGCAAGCATTTTAAAGAAACAAGAATACTTGGGGCATACAGTCAATTTCAAAACCAGAAAGCACTTCAAGGACAAGAAAAGCAAATATGTATCCGAGGATAACTGGCTTATTTTTGAAAATACACACGAGCCAATCATAGACCAAGAAACCTTTGATAATGTGCAAAGGATAAGAGGAAATGTAAAAAGGTATCCTGATGGTTGGGGCGAATATCACCCACTAACAGGATTGATGTATTGTGCGGATTGTGGGAGCAAGATGTATGTTCATAGAACAAGCAATTATAAGAATATTCCCTATTACACTTGCAGTGCCTATACCAAAACACCTTGTGGCACACTTTGTCCATCAGCACACAGAATAAAAGCAGAAGTAGTCTTAAATCTTATTAGGGAAACACTAAAAGATATTAAAAAATACCTTTATGAAGATAATGAAGCCTTTATCCGTTCCATTCAAAATGAAATGGAAGAAAAGGAAAAAATAGAGATAGAAAAGAAATACACAAGGCTTATTGACAGCAAAGGAAGATTACAGGAATTAGAAAGACTGATGTGTCGTATCTATGAAGATATGATCCTTAACAAAATACCAAATAGCAGATATGAAATGCTAAATAACCAATATGAAACGGAGCAGATAACTTTAAGTAAAGAAATTAAGGATTTGGAGCAGCAGGTATCAAGATATGAAAAAGAAACAGACAGAGCTAAAAAATTTATATCTCTTATCAGTCGTTATGAAAACTTTGATGAACTTACAACTACAATGATAAATGAGTTTGTAGAAAAGATTATCGTACATGAAAGAGATAGAAAAGGAAGTCAGACATCAAAGCAAAAGATAGAAATTTACTTTAATTTCATAGGCAATTATGAACTGCCACAGGCGGAGTTAAGTGATGAAGAAAAACAAAAACTTGAGGAAGAAGAAAGAAAAATCGAAGAAAGAAAAGACAAGCTACATCAAAATTACCTGAAACGAAAAGCAAGCGGAAAACAGAAAGAGTATGAGGATAAATATAAGGCAAGAAGGGAGCAGAAGAAACAAGAGAAATTAAAGGTTTTGAAAAGAGAGGGGATACCGGCAAGAGATTTTCAGTAAAGGCAAGAGATTTTCAGTAGAATATTGTGGATTGACTTTGAGGTTAGATTATGCTAAAATATAGTAAACGGTGTTATCTTAATTTGGGAGGTGAAACTTACTGAGAGACAAAGATGTTACAATAGAGAAAATATTAAAAAGTGCAAAAAGCGAGTTTACAGAGCATGGATTCGAAGAGGCTTCTATTCGCACTATTGCTAAAAATGCAGGAATTACGCCTGGTGCAATATATAAGCATTTTAAATCTAAAGAAGATATTTTTAAAGTACTTGTAAGTCCTATACTTAATCACTTATACAGAAGAAGTAAAGAATTGACAAATCAAGCGATTGAAGAAATTAAAGTAAATGGTTTACAAGCTTTTGGAGAAAAATCTGATGATAGTAATAGGGAATTATTGGAATTTATTTACCAAAACGATCCTATAGTTAATCTTCTGTTTAACTGTTCTCAGGGTACGGAATTTGAATCAATTCGTCATGATTTAGTGAATCTTGAAGTGCAGGGCGCTAAGAAATTAATTGAGATTCTTAAAGAAAAAAAGATTGAAGTAAATGATTTGAATGATGATGAACTTCATGTTCTTTATACAATGGCATGTACGCCTTTATTTGAGGTAATCACACATAGGTATCCATATAATGAAGCCTTAAATTTTATCGATATGATGGAGGCAGCAATGAATTTTGGTTGGAGGAGGATTATTAAATGAAAACATAATATAAAATTAAAAAATAATAAATTTTGAAATCGGGTTAATCCCGATTTTCTGCGTTTTATGGAAAGTAAACAATAATAAGAAAAATTTACCAGTAAAGATTATTTTGAATCAATCATATTGCAACTGGTAAATAAATATAAAAATTTAAATGGAGGTATTCAAATGAATGAAAGAAAATTAAAAACAAAAGATTTAGTTAACATCGGTATTTTTTCGGTGATATACATGGCGTTATCAATGGCGGTAATGTTTATTCCTGTGTTTTCTCCGATACTTTGGTTATTATGGCCAGCAATGACAGGCATAATATGTAATTTTATTTACATGTTGTTGGTCTCTAAGGTGCCAAAACCAGGAACGGCTTTACTTTTGATAGCAATTACAGGGATTATATATTTTGCTATAGGAGAATGCACTTTTACAATTGTCATAACTTGCGTTATTGCAGGGGTTTTAGCAGAAATTACTAGAAAAATTTTGGGATATAAAAGTCAAAAAAGCGTAATAGTATCTTCAGGATTGATTTGCATTGGGTTGATTGGCTCACCATTGCCTATGTGGTTGTTCCAAGAATCTTATATGAAATCTATTATTAAAATGGGAATGAGTCCAGAATATGTAAATAAATTACAAACTTTAATTTCAATTCCAACACTTATCGGGATGATCATTACTGCATTTATTGGAGGAGTCATTGGTGCATATATAGGTAAAGCAATGTTCAAAAAACGTTTTGAAAAAGCTGGAATTATGTAAATGGAGGGTATTGTAAGAGGCATTATAAAGCTAAATCCACTAACTGAAATCATTTTTTTGATTTCAGTTAGTATTATTAGCTTTGCAAATAATAGCTTAAAATTAGATTTTTTTATTCTTTTAATGGTTGCTATTATAGCGTTATTTATGGGACTTGTTAAAATATCTTTAAAGGCATTATCTATGTTTGTATTATTACAGGGATTGAAATATTTTGTTTTGCCGATTCTACCAGATGTCATATCAGCACATTTTGGATTATTGGTGATTCATGCTCCTAAGTTAATACCGATTTTTTTAGTTGGTCAAATTCTTGTAAAAACTAATCCTATACGAAATATTATGTATGCCTTAAAAATGATGCATTTTCCAAAAAGCCTAATTATTTCCCTAGCAATAGGCATCAGATATTTTCCATCTTTAAGAGAAGAAAAAATATTAATCTCAGATGCAATAAAAATAAGAGGCGTGACTGGATTTAAAAAGATACAATTAGGACTAATATCTTTAATAGTTACAGCTTCTAATACCGCAGATGAATTAGCTCAAGCTATTACAGTAAGAGGGATAGAAAATCCTGCAAGAAAGACTTTTATGGATAATGCAGGATTTAACATTTGGGATCTAATAATTATTCTATTATGTATTCTGATGTTCTTTAATGTAAAGTTCAAGTTATTTTTATAAGAGGTACGAAACATGATTAATATAAATGAAGCTTCATATTCCTATAAGAGAAGCTTAGAAGATCAGTTAAAGAAAATTTCAATAAAGATTAATCAAGGAGAAGTTATCTTATTATGCGGAAAATCTGGTTCTGGGAAAACAACTATAACAAAATTAATCAATGGATTGATTCCTCATTTTTTAGAGGGAAATTTATTAGGAAATATTTTTATAAATGGGATAAACACAAAACAAATGAAGATATATGAAATTTCTGAAAAAGTGGGAACAATTTTTCAAAACCCCAAAACACAGTTTTTTAATTTAGATTCAGATAGTGAACTAACATTTGGATTAGAAAATTTAGGTGAAAACCCTGATAAAATAAAAAGACAAGTTTTTAAAGTGGTACGTGATTTGGGAATTGAAAGATTAAAAAACAGAAATATTTTTATGATGTCAGGTGGAGAAAAGCAATTACTTGCTATTGCATCTATTTATGCTACCAATCCAGATGTATATGTGTTTGATGAACCTTCTGCAAATATTGATGAGTATGGCATTGAAAGAATAAGAGAGATGCTTATAAATCTTAAAACTCAGGGCAAGACAATTATTATTTCTGAACATAGACTCTATTATTTAATGGATTTAATTGATAGAGCTATTTATTTACAAGACGGAAAAATAAAATATGTTTTTTCAAATGTGGAATTTTCTTCAATTAGTGATGACTCACGAAAGAAACTAGGACTTAGAACTTTTGTAAGAAAGAAAAATGATGATTTTGCAAATCCTGTAACATTTTGTGAATCTGATGACTTTGTAGTTTCAAATTTAGAATATGAAAATAAGAAACAAAAAATTTTAGATAAGATAAATATTTCCGGAAACAAGGGAGATATTATTGCAATAACAGGTAAAAATGGTCAAGGAAAAACAACATTAATGAGAATTTTGTGTGGACTGTTGAAAGAAAACGAAGGAAAAATAAGCTATAAAGGAAGTCCCATAAAATATAAAAAACGAAGAAAACTTTGTTATATGGTTATGCAAGATGTAATTCATCAGTTTTTTTCGGAATCTGTAAGAGATGAATTTAGTTTATTTGATTCTAAAATAGATGAAAAGCAAATAGATAATATTCTAGAAAAATTAGATCTTAAAAAATTAGATAATCGTCATCCTATGTGCTTATCAGGAGGTCAAATGCAGAGACTTTCTGTAGCATTGGGGATGTTAATGAATAGAGAAATTATTATTTTGGACGAACCAACGAGTGGACTTGATTATACAAATATGCTCGAAATAAGCAAAGTCATTAAAGAATTTTCAAATAATAAAATTATATTTATTGTTACGCATGATAATGAATTGATTGATAGTACATGTAATAAATTATTGGAAATTTGCGATGGCAGAATAAAAAGATTTTATGAAAGAAGGTAAAAGATGGATATCTTAAAGGGACATAAAAGCAAGATTTTCGCAGCTGTATTCATTGCGATAATAGGAGTAGGATTTGGTGTAATACCTTATTTTTCTGTAGCAGCCATTATTAATAACTTGGTTGCAAAAAATACAAATTTAAATAATTATTATCCATATATTTTTGCTGTATTTCTGGGATTTTTGGCAAGTATATTATTTCATGAAATATCTACTATTATTTCTCATAATCTTGCCTACAGGATTATTGAAGATAAAAGAAAGTTATTAGCTGACAAATTAAGTAAAATTTCTATGGGAGAAGTTGAAAGAAAGAGCAGCGGACAGTGGTCTCAATTTATGGTGGAAACACTTGATAAAATGGAAAAACCGATTGCTCATGTGATTCCAGAAGTTATTGCTAATATATTCATTCCTATAGTATTGATCATAACAATTTTTATAATGGACTGGAGAATAGGAATTGCAAATTTACTTACAATTCCATTGGGATTATTGTTCTCAATGTTAATGATGCGAGGTTATGAAGAAAAATCTAAAAGATACCAAGAAGCAGCTAAAGCTATGAATACGACAATGGTTGAATATGTAAATGGTATTAAAGTTATAAAAGCATTTAATAAATCAGCATCATCATTTGGGAAATTTAGAAAGACTGTTGAAGAAAATAAGAACGCAATGCTTGATTGGTATTTGAGTGTTTGTTTTTCAATGACAGCAACTATGGAAACTATCCCGTCAACTATGGTATTCGTTTTACCAGCTTCCTTGTATTTCTTTATGAAGGGTAGTGTTGAAGTAGGGACTCTTATCACGTGTATATTGCTATCATATGCTTCATATAAACCATTAATAAAAGCTATGAGTCATATGGAAACAATAGCAAATATAAAAGTTGTATTTGAAGAAATAAAAAAAATAATGGAAATTCCTAACTTAAAAAGAGGAGAAGAAGTAAGAGATATAAAATCTTATGATGTAGAGTTTAAAGATGTTACATTTGCATATGAAGAGTCAAAGAATGTATTAAATAATATTTCGTTTAAAGCAAATGAAAATGAGTTAACTGCAATCGTTGGAAATTCAGGTAGTGGAAAGTCTACTATTACAAAACTAATCGCAGGATTTTGGAATGTTTCTAATGGAGAAATTTTAATTGGAAAAACAAATTTGAACGAATTGCCTTTAAAACAGAATATGGAGCTTGTTAGCTATGTGTCGCAAGAAAACTTTCTTTTTAATAAAACAATATTAGAAAATTTAAAGATGGCGAAGGAAGATGCGAGTATGGATGAAATTAAAGAGGCTTGTGAAAAAGCGAGTTGCTATAATTTTATAAAGAGCCTACCAAATGGATATGAAACTATTGTAGGAAAGGGAGGAGCAAATCTTTCTGGAGGAGAAAAGCAAAGAATTGCAATAGCTAGGTGTTTTTTAAAGAATAGTCCTATTGTACTACTTGATGAAGCAACAGCATATTCTGATCCTGACAATGAATCAGTTATTCAACAGTCTATTGATAAGTTAATTAAAGATAAAACAGTGATTATGGTAGCTCACAGGTTATCTACAATTGTAAATGCAAATAAAATAATTGTGGTGGATAATGGAGAAGTAATTGAAGAAGGCACTCATAAACAATTACTAGAGTTAAATGGGAGATACAAAAAAATGTGGGATGTATATACAGAATCTAAAGAAATCGAGGTGATATAAAGTGAGAGAATTGATAAAAACTTTATATGAGGTGTCAGGGTCATATTCAAATAAAATAACAAAAATGCTTATTTTTGATGTATTTAAGGGAGTATTTGAAGGAGTTTCTTTAGGTGCAATTCTATTATGTTTGACCAAAATTTGTGAAAATATATTCACGAACCAAAGCATTTTAATTAAAGATGTGTATATTGTTTTTATTATTGCAGCTATAAGTGTGGTAGGAAAAATTATATTTGGATATCTGGCTGATAAAAACAAATATATTGCTTCGTACAATTTAGGAGCAGAAAATAGATTATATATTGGTGATCGTTTAAAAAATGTAAACATGGGATATTTCAGCACAAATTCTTTAGGGAATATAGCAGGAGCATTGTCAACTGTTATAGGTGAACTTGAAACAATAGGAGTTTTTATTATTGAGCAAATGCTTGTAGGTACAATACAGACACTAATTATGGTTATTTTCATACTACCTTATGATTTTGCAACAGCTATAATTATATTGTTGACTTTGATTGTTGGAACCTTAGTAAACTTATTCACACAAAAAAGCACAGATCAACTAACAGAGAGATTGTTAGGACTTAAATTGGATTTAAGTGAAAAAATGCTTGAGTATGTAAATGGGATAGGAATAACTAAAGCATTTGGAAAAGATAAAAATACAGTTAAGGAACTAAACGAAAGTATTACAAAAAGTCGCAAAGGCTTCCTTGCTGTAGAAAAAATTTTAGTTCCAACACAGTTTTTATTCTTGTTAGTATTTAAACTTGGTATTTGTGTGATAATTTTTAGTTCTATCATAAGATATTTATCAGGGGATATTGAAGTTACTAAAGCTATTATATTAATTGTTATGAGTTTTGTTGTTTTTTCTGGATTTGAATTAGCAGGAAGTATGCAGAGTATTAAGGGTGTTGCTGTACGAAATCTTAATACTGTTATAAATTTAAGAAATTTGCCTGTAATTGAAGAAGGTGAAATGACAGAAGTAGATAAAGCAGAAATATCAATGAACAATATTTCATTTTCTTATGGAAAAGAAAATCTTTTCAATAATCTAAGTATGCTTGTTCCAGATGGAAAAACAACTGCTCTTGTTGGATTTTCAGGAAGTGGTAAAACAACACTTTGCAATTTAATGGCGAGGTTTTGGGATGTAAATTCTGGCGAAGTAAAAGTTGGAAATCTAAATATTAAACAGTACAAGTATGATGAATTGCTTTCAAATTTTAGCTTTGTTTTTCAAGACGTGTATCTTTTTGATGATACCATAAAAAACAATATTAAGTTTGGTAATCCAAATGCAACAGATGAAGAAATGATAGATATTGCCAAAAAAGCTCAGTGCCATGATTTTATTATGAAATTGCCACAAGCTTATGATACTGTTTTGCAAGAAGGGGGTTCAAACCTATCTGGAGGTGAACGCCAGAGAATATCTATTGCGAGAGCTATGTTAAAGCCAAGTAAATTTGTAATTCTTGATGAGGCAACTTCAAGCGTAGATCCAGAAAATGAAAAACAATTATTGATTGCTTTGAAAAACTTATTAAAAGGCAAAACTGTTATTGTAATTGCACACAAGCTTTCTACTGTAAAAAATGCTGATCAGATAGTTGTTTTAAAAGATGGTGTTATAAAACAAGTAGGAACACATAGTGAACTTGCATCTAAACATGGAATATATAAGGATTTTATTGAAATCAGAAAACAATCTGAAGAATGGGTAGTTTAGAAAGGTTTGATATATGAATATTAGATAGATGTAAGAAACGGGGGAGTAAGATGAAAAAGACTTTTCATATAGAAGAAAGAAATAACAAAAAATTCTTCTTGCCTTATAGTTTCTTATTATCTCAAGCAACTAAATATATCTAAAGAAAAGATAGATTCATTTCTTTTCGGAGGACTATTTACACCAAAGTGTAGAAGTCCTCCTTTTTTATTCTCAAAAAGCAAAAACAGAGAGCATAAAAAGGAGGATTACACAATGGACAAAAAAGAATATTTCCTTTATGTCAAAGGAAAAGCCGTACCTGTAAGTGAAGAAGTCTATAAAGCCTACTGGAAGATAACAGAGCATGAAAAATATCTCCAAAGAAAAGATTGGAAGCATAATGTTATACCATTTTCAGCACTGGATAATGATGGACACTTTGTAGATAACATCATAGATGAAAAAATAGACTTAGAAAAAATTGTAGAAGTAAAAATTCGAATTGAAGAACTTCATAAAGCATTAAATACTCTAACACAAGAAGAACGAGAGCTAATGGAAGCCATCTTCTACAAAGAAGAAAGCCTAAGGTCAATCAGCAGAAGAGAGAAAGTTACACATCAAGCAATCAGCGGGAGGAGGGACAGAATTTTAGAAAAACTGAGAAAGATTTTAGAAGATAAAATCTAAAAACTTGGAAAGGTTAAGTGTCAAAAAAGGTGCTTAACCTTTCTTTATAGAAACAAATAAATACTAAAACGGAGGAATGAAAAATGAAGAAAGAAAACACATTACAGGAAGTACATGGACAAATTTCTGAACTACAGGAAGAAAGAGAAAAGTGCGATATAAAGCTGAAGCAATTACAAAATCAAGGTAAGAAATTAGAAAAGCTGGCAAATGAAAAGGAACGAAGAAGAAGAAATCACAGGCTTATTCAAAGGGGCTTGATAGTAGAAAGAGTCATTAAAAAACCTCTAATATTCACCAATGAGGAGATAGAAGAATTACTTAAAGTTGCTACTGATACAGAAGAATACAGACAAGCCTATGAAGAAATGATAAATGGGAAAGATACAGAAGATGAAGCAGACATAGAGTAGATACAATAAAAAACCTTAGTTTTTTCAGAAGCTCCCTGCAAGGGCAAAAAGCTTCGCAGAACGCAAAGCACCCTTTAGGGTGTATAATTGCGCCCTTAGAAAAACTAAGGGATTTTAGCAAGTCTTTGAAAATCCAAAACTTAATAAAAATGTATTGATGAAGCAGATAGGAAAAGGTACAAAAAATAACCTGTCTGCTTTTTCCTTTACCTGAAAACAAACAAAAAAATGAAAGGAGCTTATACAGATGGCAGAAACATTTCACTTTAGTATTTCTATGATAAGCAGAGGTAAGAGTAAATCAGCAGTTGCAAGTGCAGCATATATCTCTTGTGAGAAAATCAAAAATGAATGGGACGGAGAAGTTCATGACTATCATAATAAAAAAGGACTTTTACATTCAGAAATCTTCTTGCCGGAGAATGTCCCCATAGCATTAAAAGATAGAACTACTTTATGGAATAGCATTGAACTAAATGAGAAAGCAAGCAATGCACAGCTTGCAAGAAACTTCATTATCGCCTTACCGAAAGAATTATCTTTTGAAGAAAATAAAAAACTCATTACCGAATTCATACAAAAAAATTTTGTGTCAAAAGGAATGATAGCAGACCTTGCAATCCATGATGAAAGTGATGAAGAAAATAACAATATCCATGCTCATATTATGACTACCCTTAGACCAATCAATGAAAAAGGAGAGTGGCAGGCAAAAAGCAAAAAAGAATATGTTCTTGATGAAAACGGAGAAAAGATAAAATTAAAAAGCGGTAACTACAAAACAAGAAAAGTAGAGCTGACGGACTGGAACGATAAAGGCAACGCAGAGAAATGGAGAGAGAATTTTGCAAGCCTTTGTAATCAGTATTTAGAAAAAAATCATCAGGAAAAGAGAGTGGATCATCGCTCCTACAAAAGACAAGGGATAGAAGAAATCCCAACCATTCATTTAGGAGCAAGTGCCAGTGCCTTAGAGAAAAAAGGAATAGAAACCGACAAAGGAAACATCAACAGAGAAATCAAAAAGCATAATTCCTTAGTAAAAGCCATCAAGAACAAGATAAAAGAAATCACCTATTGGATAGACTCTTTACTTGGAAATCTGCAAGCAAAATACGATGAGTATAAACAGACCAAGAAAGATGAACTTGAGAATAAAGCGGAACTCTTTAACCTCTATGAATATATTTCTATCTACAACGAGATACAGGGAGAAAAATCAAAAAATTTATCCTACTACGGACAGATAAAAAAGGGGAATGCAGACCTAAAGAGATTTGTAAAAGCAATCTACTATTTGAAAGATAATAAACTTCAAACCATAGCAGACCTACAAGAAAAAGTCATTGAACTGGCAAAGCAAAGTAAAAAGATAAGTGGTGATATTCAGAGTAAAACACAAAGAATAAAAGACTTAAATCAATGTGTAAGCTGCATAGACTCTATCAAAGAAAACAAAGAGGTCTATCAGGAATACAAGAGCAAAACCATATTCAAAGACAGCTTTTACAATTCCCATAAAAAAGAAATAGACAGATACCTAAGAGCAAGAAAGACCATAGAAAAAATCACCGGGACATCAGCCATAAAGTCGAGTGATTGGCAAAAAGAAATATCAAGTCTTGAAAATGAGATACAAAGTTTAACGGAAGATAAAGCTAAAGTACAAGATGAATTTAAGCAGATAGACCATATCAAATATGCAGTAAAGATTGTCAATGATGAGTATGGAATAGATTTATCCATAGAGATAGACAAGGCAATTAAGAGGGGAGATAAACCAAGTGTAATTGCACAACTGAAAAAATTTCAAGAGCAAGAGGAAAGAAAGGGTCAGTACAAACAAAAAGCAAAAGAAAAGGCTAAAGAAAATTATAAAAATAAAGGGGAGGAAAGATAAAAATGGCAGACAACAGAAGATACTATTGGTTAAAATTGAAAGAAGATTTTTTTACAGATAAGAGAATCAAAAGGCTAAGAAAAATATCAGGAGGAGATACCTATACAATCATCTATCTTAAATTGCTTTTACTTAGCTTAAAAGATAGTGGGAAGCTGTATTATGATGGAGTAGAAACAGACTTTATCAAGGAGCTTGCATTAACGATTGATGAAACGGAAGATGATGTAATGGTTACAGTAAATTATATTATAGCACAAGGCTTGATGGAGATAATCACAGAAAATGACGAGTATTTTTTAACAGAAATCCCAAGTCTTATAGGTTCAGAAACAGCTTCTACAAGGCGTTCAAGGAAATCAAGAGGACAAAAAGCGTTGCAATGCAACACTGGTGCAACACCTTGCAACCTTTTGCAACAAAACTGCAACGGAGATATAGAGATAGATAAAGAGATAGATATAGAGTTAGAAAAAGAGGGGGAGATAGAAAAAATATCCCCCAACCTTTATGGAGAATATAAAAATGTTTCCTTAACCGATGAAGAATATGGGAAGTTAAAGGATAAAATGCAAGGTCATAGGGAAGAAATGATAGAGAAGCTGTCAACCTATATGCAAAGCACGGGAAGAAACTATAAAGATCATTATGCGACCTTAGTTCATTGGTATGAGCAAGATAAAGTTAAATTAAAAGAAAGCCATAAATCAAAAATATATACCCTTGAAGATTATGACAAGGGGGAACACTTGTAGACCTCGTACAAGACGGTGGGAAGGTGTTTTTAGAGCGTTAATGATAAAATAGGTATCAGACTATAGCTAAGTGTAAAATATGGCTTAAAATTGCAGTATGGAAAAAATATCGTATTTATGATAAAATGATAGTGATATGGTAATAAACTCAGTTATAAGGAGAGGATATATAAATGCGAATTCAATTTACTGTAACCGATGAAGAACTTGAAATTTTAACTAAAAAAGCAATAGAGGGAGGTTTCCCAAGCGTTACTGAATATTGTAAGTGTAGTAGTTTACAAGAAAATACAAGCTATGCTGACCTATATACTACCTTATTAAACAAAATTAGCTCTTTACCAAAGGACAAAGAATTTGTTTTGAGAGAGTTAATCGCAACACCTCCGGCATTGATTGGCAGATGGTTTTATGAAAATGTAAATAAGGGACTTGTAAAAAATGTGGAACACATCGGAAAAGCTGAAGGCGGAGTAGAAAAATATAAAAGAATATAAGACTTATTCAAAAAGCTACGCAGTGCGTGGCGAATTGGAAAAGAATTTAGATAATGTTGGAGGTGCATTTCATGGCAGAAGAAAATAAAGAGATAGTTATTGTAGATGATAAAACTATACAAGAAAAAATATATCTTATTCGTGGGCAAAAAGTAATGCTTGATGCAGATTTAGCTGAAATATATGGTTATGAAACAAAAAACTTTAATAGACAGGTGAAAAACAACGCAGAAAAATTTGAAGGTGAAGACTTCATGTTCCAACTAACGGACGAAGAAATGGTAGAACTTTCAAGGTGCAAAAATTTCACCTTGAACAGAGGGACTGGTAGAGGAAGTAATATTAAATACAATCCTTATGCCTTTACAGAACAAGGTATTTATATGCTGATGACTGTATTAAGAGGTGAACTTGCTGTTAAGCAAAGCAGAGCTTTAGTTAGAACATTTAAGCAAATGAAAGATTTTATCATTGAAAACCAAGATTTTATCGGTTCAAAAGAATTAGTTCAAATAGCAGTACAGACAAATCAAAATACAAAGGATATAGCTGAAATAAAGTCGCAAATGGCTACAAAAGAAGATTTGAAAAAGGTTATGGATAATTTTATAGATCCGGACACATACAAGCATTTCCTTTTAATGAACGGAGATAAGATTGAAGCAGATGTTGCCTATACCAAAATATATAAGTCTGCAAAGAAAAGCATTTATGTGATAGACAACTATATAGGCTTGAAAACCTTAGAATTATTAAGGGCTGCAAAAGACAATGTTGAAATTATAGTCTTTAGCGACAATGTGAAGAACAAGGATATGCTGACAAAAAATATCCTAAACGATTTTAGAAAAGATTACCCTAATATCAATCTGAAGATGAAAGTCGCAGGGAAAAAGTATCACGATAGATATATTGCCATTGACTATGGAACAGACAGTGAAGCCTTTTATCTTTGCGGAGCTTCATCAAAAGATGCAGGAAATAAAATATCAAGTATTACAAAGATAGAGGAATCTTCCAAGGATATGTATCATACGATGTTTGGCGGAATGCTGAACAATAAGGATTTGAAAATTTAATATGTAAATGGTAAAGCGTTATTAAATGAATAGCTATAAGACTTGTGAAAGGCGGTAGAAATAAAACTCTATCGTCTTTTTTTGATTGCAACTAACAGGAGGGAAAATAATATGCACGAAAATAAAAATGAACATAATACAGGAACAAAGACTATAAAAAAGATTGGAAAAGTAACTTATGAGGTTATTGTCCATTTTAATGAAAATGCGACTGAAACTATGCAAGATAAATTGAAAAGGATAATGCTTAGAGAAATGGAGCGAGAAAAAGATAAAAAACCTCATAAAAATGATTAGAAAGTCCTTGACAAGTTGTTACAGGAAAAACTGCCAAATCAATCCTTATATCCTGTGGAGCAAGGCTTGCTCCATTTGATATTCAGGAACTTAGGGACTTAATGAAAGAAGATGAACTGGAGCTTGATACACTTGGAGAAAAGAAAACAGCTTTATTCGTAATAATATCGGATACAGATGATACATTTAACTTTGTAGTATCAATAATGTACTCACAATTATTTAATCTATTATGTGATAAAGCAGATGATGAATATGGTGGAAGACTTCCTGTTCATGTGAGATGCCTACTTGATGAATTCGCAAATATCGGCTTAATTCCTAAATTTGAAAAGCTGATAGCAACTATTAGAAGTAGAGAAATATCAGCTTGTATAATATTACAAGCACAATCACAACTAAAAAGTATCTATAAAGATAATGCAGATACCATAGTTGGCAATTGTGATTCTACATTATTTTTAGGAGGCAAAGAAAGAACAACATTAAAAGAATTATCTGAAAGCCTAGGCAAAGAAACCATAGACCTATATAACACATCAGAAACAAGATCGAATCAAAAGAGTTTTGGACTAAATTATCAAAAAACTGGTAAGGAACTTATGAGTCAAGATGAAATAACTGTAATGGATGGTGGTAAGTGTATTTATCAGTTAAGAGGAGTAAGACCTTTCTTATCTGATAAATTTGATATTACAAAGCATAAGAATTACAAGTTATTGGAAGATTATGATAAGAGAAATATATTTGACATAGAGAAATACCTACAGAGAAAAGATGAGGTTAAGTTAAAAGAGAGTATGGTAGTTGAAATATTAGATGAATAAATTTAAAATTAAATAAGAAGTAAGATAGATATTTAGGAAAGATTAAAAGAAAATACTTGACAAAAAATATTCTATAACATATAATAACGTCAACAGCACCCGACACGCCTCTTAACAATGCGGACCAAGTCGGGTCATTTGATTTTAGGAGAAAAAATGAAAAAAATCTATCAAGAACCGATTAGTATAGAAAATCAAGTAAAAAATTTAATAGACTTAGGACTTTTAGTGGAAGATAAAACTTATGCTAAGAAAATTCTTGGAAGAATATCCTATTATAGGCTGATTAAAGCTTATAGTATCACATTAAAAAAAGATGGAAGATATATATCAGGAACAAGTTTTGAAGATATTGTAAGTTTATATAAATTTGATAGAGAACTTAGACAGCTTATATTTGAAACAATAGAGCATATTGAAGTTTCTTTAAGAGCAGTTATCACAAACTATTTTTCTTTAAGATATGGGAACTTTTCATATAAAGATATGAATAATTTTGAGAAACAAAAGGAACAAGAAAGGGTACTAGAAGAATTAGCAAGGGAAGTTAAAAGAAATAGACGCTCACCATTTATAAAAAACTTTAAAGACAATTATGAAGGTGGAGAAATTCCACTCTATGCAGTGATAGAAGTAGCAAGTTTTGGAACTTTATCTAAAATGTATAAGAATATGAAAAATGAAGATAAAAGTAAAATTGCAAAAGTCTTTCATACAGACTACCATTACTTTGAATCTTGGATAGAAAATTTTGCCTATATAAGAAATATATGTGCCCATTATGGCAGGCTATATGGAGCAAAGCTTACAAAATCACCAAAGCTATATAAAGAATATTTAAAAAATAATATTTCAAACAATACAATATTTGCTACATTAGTTAATCTTAAAATAGTTTCTGAAGAAGAAAATTACAAAAAATTTTATCATGATCTAACAGCACTAATAGCAAGATATGAAAATATTGAATTAAGACATGTTGGCTTTATAGAAAACTGGAAAGAATTACTAAAACCATAAAATTAAATAGAGAAATCTACACCGAAAAAAACATTTCGGTGTTTTTTTATGCCCAAAGGAGGAATAATGAAATATATACGAGATGAGCCGAAAAAATAAGATACAGATAAAAATGAAATATTAATGAATTAGAAGTAGAAGCGATAGAGAAAACTATCGCTTTTTTTATGGAATAAAGGAGATAGAACAAATGGAAAGAGAAATGCTAAATATTAATGGAAATCTAGTAGGAGAAATAAAAACAACTGCAATAGATACAAAGGAAGGAGAAAAAGAGGTAGCTAACTTCACAATAGTTAGAAAGAACAAAGAAGAAGGAAAGGTTAAAAAAGAATATATCTACTGTAATCTCTACGGGGAAAAGGCAAAAAGTGTGAAGGAATTTAAAAGTGGAGAATACATCCATATTTTTGGATATTTTAAGGAAACAAAAAAAGAAGACAAGACATTTAAAAATTTTATCGTAAAGCACATAAATAAAATTAAAAAAGAAGAAAAAGAGGAGGAAATATAAATGGAATTTTTTACACAAGCAGTAAATGTATTAAAAATATTAGTTACAGCAATTGGTGCAGGGCTTGGAGCATGGGGTGTTATCAACCTGATGGAAGGTTATGGGAATGACAACCCTGGTGCTAAATCTCAAGGTATTAAGCAATTTATGGCAAAATAAGGACGGAATAACACAACAAATTCTCTAAAACAAATCACTAAATCAATGTAAGATTGAATGAAATCAATATTTATGCTATAATTAAATTAATCTAATAAAGAGCGGGTGAAGTTGCTACCGCGGAAGGTGCAGTCATTGTTGAAGTTACTGCATTAAACCATGCAATAGATAATTGTCAGAGAGTTTGGAGGCTTTATGATGCGTAAAAGTAGATTAGAAAAGTTCAGAAATATGCTATTGATAATAGCTATATTTACGACGTTTTTGTCATCATTGTACTTCTTTTTTAGAATAAGAGATTATATAATAGCACTTATTTTTTTTATTTCGTTTCTTCTTTTGATGATGTTAAGGCAGTCTAATGGGTAAAATAGTGTATCTAATAATTCAAATTATAGTTATTACATGTATTTTTGCGATTGCTATAACTGCCAGTTATTTTGGACTTCCAAATCCAATTGGAGTAATAATAGGAGTTATACTATTTATAGTTTATGATGTTTTATTTATGACTTTAATAGATAAATTCGAAAAAAGAAGACGCAAATTCTCTAAAACAAATCACTAAATCAATGTAAGATTGAATGAAATCAATATTCATACTATAATTAAATAAATCTAATGAACAGAAAAAGAGGGATATTATGGCACTTAACTATAAACCATTATGGATACAGTTAGCAAAAAAAGGATTAAAGAAAACAGATGTAATAGATATGGCAGGACTTACAACAAATGTTATGGCACAAATGGGCAAGGATAAACCAATTACATTTAAAAATTTAGAAAGAATATGTAAGGCTCTATCTTGCACTCCTAATGATATTATTAGTTTTGAAGACAATTTTAGTGAAGAGGAATAGTGAATGACTTTAAGGATAGAAGATCAAGCTAGGGATTATCCGAAATTGGTATTAGGCTTTGATGAAGCTGAAGACAACATTGATCAAGAGACTGGTCAAATAAAAAGCTTTAAGACAGATGATAAAGCTAAGTCAAATAAGAAAGACCATAGCAAAGATACAGAGAGATAAATATTGGCAGTATTCGGACTGCCTTTATTTTTTTGTTATGACGGGCATGTTTTAATGCTGGGGTAAAAATCCCTACAGAGCGTAGTTACCAACGAATCTAATAGCGACTTGCAAGTTTTAGATGGTGACATCTAGGAGAGAGAAAGCAATAGCGAAATAGTAGTAACAACGAATAGTGAGAAGTCAGCAGAATCCATAGTAGTGAAGAAGTTTCTGTAATGGAAATGGAGCGAAGGGAGGAACGATATTTATTGTAATATTTGAAAATGATGTACTATGACTTGATGGAACACAAGGAAGGACGTATTCATCTCTTAAGGTTCAGATACAAAAAGAATAAAGTTAAATAGATACATAAGTAATAAATAATATGATACAAGAAAATATTGAACCGCCGTATGCCGAACGGTACGTACGGGTGGTGTGATAGGGACTATAAATTAGCCCCTACTCGATTTTAGTCAATCTAACTTATGGTCTAAGACATCACAAAAAAATTATAGCCAACTCTTCTAATATGTAAACTAAAAATAGTGTCTTGTGAAACTGATGTGAAAATGCATAAAAAGTGGCAAAAAACCTTGAAAAGTGGTAATATTTATGTGTATAGATTCTTTTTCATCGGAATAAATTTCATTATATATGGGATGTTTCTGAAAAAAAGAAAGAAAAGGAGGAAATAATGTTAAAATGTAAAAAAATAACAGCATTTTTTTTAGCTTGTTTAATGCTGTTAAGTACAATTGTACCAACTGGTGAAGCATTTGCGCAAGGTGCAAATCATTTGTCAAAAACAAGAATTAGTAGGATAGAAGTCAAAGATCTAAAAGGTAATACCATTGATCTTAATGAGAAAATTGAGGAAGACAAGGACTGCAGACTAGAAATAGACTGGGATGCCAGTGAATATGGAGCAGATATTAAAAAAGGAGACTATTTTAATGTCAGTCTTCCTAAAGGTTTTAAGGCATCAAAAAGCAACTTTGTAGTACATACTCTTGACGGAGTGCAAGTTGCAAAAGCACAAGTAAATAACCCTAATTCTGAATCGGGGGGGGTACTCTAAAGGTAGTATTTACAAGCCTTGTAGAGGATAAAACAGATGTAAAAGGTAGTATTGGCATCGAAGGAAGCCTACTAAGTATAAGCAATCCTCCTGAAGAAAAAGAATCAAAAATTAAAAAAGATGAAGCATCAATTGAAAAAACGATAAATACTGAAAATAATGAAAATCTTGAGAAAACGAATCAATTAAAAAATGACAAGGTCAATGAAGAAAATCAAGGTTTAGATAATTCAAATGTAGAGGGCCAAGAGGTCAGGGAAGAATTACAAAATAAATCATCAACAGACATTAATAAATTAAATGCACCGTCAGAAAGAGTAGCAGATTATAGTTTGAATTTGAAATGGAATTCTAGCGGAGATGGAAGCATAGAAAAGGATACTTTAACTGTTGGTGGGAAAAGCTCTGAAAAAATTACCTTGGATATTGACTTCTCAATCAGTGTCAAAGATGGTGAGGGCTTAGCCCCAGGTGAAGTAAAGATTAGGATTCCAAACTTTCTACTTGATGAGAGAGGAGGTAGTAAAGCTGCCGAATTAGATAAGGATACAATTCCTTTTGTAAAAAAAGGGCAAACAGGAGGTAGAACTTCTTTTTCTTATAGTATCGAGGGTAATGACCTAGTTTTGACTAATTATGAGACTATATCTGGAAAATATAGTATGAATGCAGTATTAAATTATAAACATTATCCATATAGAGTTGAAAGTGGTTTAGAAAAAGATATACAAGCAAGTTTTACTTTAGAAAATAATGGCCAAGCAATAAAATCAAATACACTAAAATTAAAAAATCACACTGAAACCAACATTAAGAAAAATGGAAGGAATTCTAAATGGGTTCAAGAAAAAAGAGAAGTGTGGGATGAAAATTGGGGAGAAAAGCCAAAAGACTCCGAAGATTATTTTTATACAATATGGAAGATAAATTTTGAGTTTGAAAATAATCTACAACCCGTAAATACAATTATTGACCCACAAGTGACACCAGGAGAAGCTATAGCACGACTGGACAAATATGGTGACAAGTACAAAATAGTTGGTCAAGCAAAAGATGGTAAAATTGTAATAGGTACTTCCTCCTATTATCCAGAGGAGAAAAAGCTATTTTATATACTCTGCAGACACAGGAAGGATTCATTAAAGGATAATCCTGACCTAACAATAAAAAATGTAGATAAAGTATCTATTGAAGGTGTTGATACAAACTATGAACACAACTCTCATGATGAGATAACAGTTTCTCATCAATACAAATATGAACCACCAAAAAAAATGGAAGATAAGCATGATATTGATGACTTTTCTAAAACAGCAAAAAATGCAGCTTATAATAAGGGTATCTTTTTAGAGGATGGTTTTGTAGATGTAACTTTTGATCTTTCAGCTAGGTATAAGAGTTTTGATAGAGAAAAAGGAATAGGGGCTAAAATTGAATTTATAGACGAAGGGCCACTATCTATAAATGATTCAGAAAAATTAACCCCTCTGGATGAGTATTATTTTACATCAATAAAACCGAGTATGTATTTAGAGGAAATTGTTGAAACTCCCGATGGTGATAAAGAAGAAGAATTGGGAACAGTAAGTGATATTGGAACAGCTGAGGTTTTCTATAAAAATGATCCTGCAGGAGAATGGATAAAATTTAAAGATTTGAAATTAAGCTCAAAAGATAGCTGGCTACAATTTGATGGTGATGATAAACCAATTAGTATGGATGGCAAGCCAGTTTCTGTTAAAGTTGAACTCACCCTTACCAGAGGCACATTTATGTCAGGAGGTATTGATATAGGTGCAAAAATAATAGCTTCTGATAGGATAAAACAATTATTAGATGCTGATGGGTCTGTAAAAATCACTAATGAGGCATCATCTTCAATAAGCAAATTAGATGGAAGTAGGAAACTTAATGCAAAAGACAAGACAAACCTGTATATTCAAGGACCAAAATTTGAGGGGAATATGGGTAAACAATCAGAACTTGTTGGAGAGCTTGATCAAATCAACAAAACTGCAGAGATTGACTATTCTATTGGTTTTGAATTAAGAGAACAGACAGGTAAAGCAACTTCAGCTGATTGGAAAATACTCAATGAATCTGTCTTTTATGACCTGCTTCCAAAAGGAATAACAGAAAAGAATGTAAAGGATATTAGATTAGGATCAATTGCAAAATGGCTTAATTTTCATGTGGGACCAAGTTATTATAACGGGGATGTTAAAGGAAACGTTTTGAAAGACTTTAGCTATACCACTGAGTTCATAGATAACTGGAAGGGTACTGGGCAGACGATGATGAAAATATCTGTTAACACCTCTGGCGCACAAGAAGCTGTGAAAGATATAGTTTCAATAATAGTCAGGTATAGGCTTATTGTAACTTTCGATCAAATTGAAGAATTAGATTCTAAATTAGACAACAAGGTAGCTTTTAGCCCTAATTCAACTAGTGGTATTAAAAATGGGAACGCTGATGTAAGCAGTGAAAAATTCCCTGAAAGATTAAAAGAAAAGTACGGAGATTTTTCTAATATTAGTAATGAAGGACAGGAAGATATCCAAAATAAGTTCTTTAGAGACACTACACAAAAAATAGACTTACCGAAAGCGTCAGAACTTTCCTATGTAAAATCTGTAGGAACACAAAAAGAAGTCTTTAAGAGTTCGCTAGAAATTAATGAAGGGGAAGAGTATGAATATAAATTAAGACTCAAGACTCCAGAAAAAACTAGAACAAAGAACCTTATTTTCTATGATGTCCTTGAAGATGACCATGGCAATAACCCATATTGGCAAGGTAAGTTTAAGGAAATAACAGAAGGAAATAGTGGGAAATATGATGTAGCTCCTAAATATTATTACTCTACTAAGGACAATATCCATATTTATAATGAAGATGGAACATTAACAGATCAGGGTAATTTAGATAATAAGGATGTATGGACAGATGTAAAACCTGAATCGGATAAAATCACAGCCATAGCAATAGATCTAAGAAAAACAAAAGATGGAAATGATTTTATTATGCCAGAAAACTCCTCTTTGTATTTAACTATAAAGATGGAAGGCATCCCTAAAAATTATAGTGAATACTCAGATTACGTAGCTAATAAAGATAACAAGAATAATCCTATTAAGGCTTATAATACGACGATATTACAATCTACTTTAATTGATGAGCTGGGAAATGAAACCACAAATGCTAGAAGAGCTAATACAACGAAAGTATCAATAAAAACTACTGAATTAAAAGTTTCAAAGAAATGGGAAAACTTACCAGGCAAAAACTTAGATGATATTGATCAGGTGCAAGTTCAATTATACAGAGATGGTGAAGCAGTTGAAGGTAAAACTTTAGCTTTAAACAAAGATAATGGTTGGAGCGATTCATTTATTGGCCTTAAGACTCTAGATCTTGCTAACAATAAAGAATATGAATACACTGCTAAAGAAGTTGGTGAAGTTGACGGACTTGTAAAAATTGCTGATAGAACATTTGAAGTTAGCTATGAAAATGACAGCTCAAAGAAAAGCACTGTAATTACAAATAAAGAGACAATTAAACCAACTCCACTAGACCCACCAAAGACAGACATCAAAGTAGAAAAAATCTGGCAAGGAAAAGATGGAAAAACTATTGATGCACCAGTAGAAAAGATTGAAGTAGAACTCTACAGAGATGGAGAAAAGACAGATAAGAAGCTAGAACTAAACAAAGGCAACAATTGGACTGTAGTCTTTAAAGACTTAGATGTAGTAGAAAAACTAGACTCCGAAAAAGCCTACGAATACACAGTAAAAGAAGTAGGCGAAGAAAAAGGTCTATATGAACTAGAAAATAAAAAGTTTAGAGTAAGCTACACAGGATCTATGGAAGAAGGCTTTAAAATAACAAACAAGTTAGAAGAAACCTCTACACCATGGACACCAATTACTCCATCAAAAGAAGACATCAAAGTAGAAAAGATCTGGCAAGGAAAAGATGGAAAAGAAATATCCGCACCAGTAGACAAAATCGAAGTAGAACTCTATAGAGACGGAAAATCTACAGATAAAAAATTAACTCTAAATGCAGAAAACAACTGGACTGGAGAATTTAAAGACTTAGATGTAGTAGAAAAACTAGACTCCGAAAAAGCCTACGAATACACAGTAAAAGAAGTAGGAGAAGAAAAAGGTCTATATGAACTAGAAAATAAAAAGTTTAGAGTAAGCTACACAGGATCTATGGAAGAAGGCTTTAAAATAACAAACAAGTTAGAGGAAACCTCAAGCCCATGGACACCAATTACTCCATCAAAAGAAGACCTTAAAGTAGAAAAAATTTGGCAAGATAAAGATGGAAAAGAAACAGCAGCCCCAGTAGAAAAAATAGAGGTAGAACTCTATAGAGACGGAAAATCTACAGGCAAAAAGCTAGAACTAAACAAAGCCAATAATTGGAGTGGAGAATTTAAAGACTTAGACGTAGTAGAAAAATTAGACTCAAAAGAGGCCTATAAATATTCAGTAAAAGAAGTCGGAGAAGAAACAGGATCAATTAAGCTGAATGGAAATTGGTACAAAGTAAATTACAGTGGGTCTATGAAAGATGGCTTTACAATAATAAATAAAGAAGAGCCTAAAACACCACCAACACCATCTGAACCAGATACTATAACGATTAAAGTTAAGAAAGACTGGACTTTATATGGAAATAAGCCAGTAGACAAAATCATGGTTGAACTATATCGAGATGGAAAAGCTACAGGAAAACTTCTTGAGTTAAATAAAGATAATAATTGGAGTGGAGAATTCAAGAACTTAGATGTTAAGGAAAGTGCAAATTCAAAGCATGACTACCACTATACGATAAAAGAAATTGGTGAAGTTGGAAATACAATAAAACTAGATGGAAGATGGTTTGATGTCAATTATCTTGGCAATATGAAAGATGGATTTACAATTGTAAATAAAGAAGAAAAACCAACAGAGCCAGGTAAGCCAGAAGAACCAAATAAACCTAATGACCCACAAGAACCAAATACGCCTGAAACTCCAAAAGAGCCAGAAAAGCCAAATAATCCTGGAAAACCAGTTAAACCAAATACTCCTAAGACTCCTTTACCAGGTAAGCCTCTACCTAAAACAGGAAACGGATTAAATCCATCAACCTATGCTTGGATTTTATTGGGACTTGGTAATCTTTCTACTTTTGCTGGAATTCAAAGAAAAAAGAGAATAAATTCAAGAAGAAAGAAAAATGTCAAATAAGCAAAAAAAAGATTATCTAAGTAAATTTCTTCTTGCAGTCGGGTTAATATTCATTGTTTTTTCTATTGCTTTTCTATTTCTAAACCATAAGAGGATAGAATTAAAGAAAGAAGAATCCATTAATCTGGAAAGACAAATAAAGCAAGAATTACCTCCTTTTGAAAATCACGAACAGGAGAATAAACCTGAAGAGATAGAACAAAATGTTGCATCAAAAGACTCTATAAAAGATACAGCTATAGGCGTTCTTAGAATCGATAAGATAGGAGTAATTACCCCTATTAGTGACAATACAAATGAACAATCTTTATTAGAAGGTTCAGGTATTGTTGAAGATACAGATATACCGACTTCAGAGGAAAATACTATAACTGTTCTTGCGGGACACAGAGGAGGGATAAACGAAACACAATCCTTTCTAAATATCGACAAGTTGGAAAAAGGTGATGAGCTAAAGATTACTACTAGGAAAGAAGAACTCTATTACAAAGTAGTAGATAAAGAAGTGATTGAACCTACGGATTGGAGTAAATTTACACGAGAAGAAGGAAAGACCAAACTCTTTTTAATGGCGTGTCACCCCTATCCCAAAAACGATAAAAGGCTTTTAGTAAAAGCTGAGCTAATCAAAAATGATGAAGAGATAAACAATTAAATTAGCAATATAAAAAACTATCCATTGAAATTATTCTTTGGATAGTTTTTTGGTATGACGGGTATGAAATCGGCTGCAAATTTTCATGAAAATTTGTCAGTTTATTAAAGTTGTTTAAAATTAAAAAATAAAGAATTGAATAGAGAAGTAGCATTCTATTTAACTTCAATTATTAGGCAAGCTTTAAAAAATACTGAATATAAAGATCAAATATCTAGCACAGTATTGACAGATATAAAAATTAAATTGCCAATAGACAGTAGAGGTACTTCAGATTGGGATTACATGGAAAGAAATATAGAAAACATAAAATTAAAATGGAATATAGCAAATTATAATATTTAAAACGAAAACGATTAGAAATAAAAATCTAGTCGTTTTTTTATTACAAGAAAGGAGTTTTATATGAAAAAATTAGAACAAATAAGACAAGAGTCAAAAGAAATAAAAGAAAAAATAAACGATACAGAAGAAAGATTAAGGCAACTAAAAAATCAAGAAAAGAAGATATTAAAACAAGATATAATAAAAAGAAGAAAAGAAAGAACTCATAGGCTAATAACAAGAGGAGCAATCTTAGAAAGCCTTATAGAAAATTCAGAAGAACTAACAGATGAAGAAATAAAAATCCTACTAGAAGAAGCAACAAAGACAAAAGAATTTAAAGAAACACTAAGAATAATGAGAGCAAATTAAGAAAAAATAAAGGGGTATGTAAATAATCAAATCTCCCTTAGATTTTCTAAGGGCGCAATTATACACCCTAAAGGGTGCTTGCGTCCTGCGGAGCCAAACCCTTGCAGGGAGCAAAAACCATTCGCTTTTTAAAAGTCAAGGGTAAATAAACTCGCTAACGCTCGCCCTTGACTTTTAAAATTTGAAATGAAAGTAACAATTAAGCCGACATACTGAAACAACAAAAATTAATTCAGTAGTCGGCTTTTTTAATTCTATCATTTCAAAACGCTCATTCACAAAGTGTATATAAAAAATCTTCTAAGCCTCCACCTAAAACAACAAAAAAAGAAAGGAAGTGATATAATGGCAGACAGTTTTCATTTTTCAGTAAAAATAATATCAAGAGGAAAAGGAAAAAGTGCAGTAGCAAGTGCAGCATATATAAGTGGAGAAAAAATAAAAAATGAATGGGACGGAGTAACCCATGATTATACAAGAAAAGAAAAAGTATTAGTAAAAAATATAATATTGCCTGATCATATACCAAAAGAATTTAATGATAGGTCTACATTATGGAATAAAGTAGAAATGGCAGAAAAAAATTCTAATGCACAACTAGCAAGACAATTCATAATAGGACTACCAAAAGAATTATCTTTAAGTGAAAATAAAAACCTAGTTGAAAGATTTATAAAAGAAAATCTAACATCACAAGGAATGATAGTAGATTATGCAATTCATGATGAGAGTCAAGACAAAAATGGAAATATTCATTGTCATATAATGACCATAATGCGACCCATAAACGAAAAAGGAGAGTTCTTAGCAAAGTCAAAAAAAGAATATATCCTAAATGAAAAAGGAGAAAAGATTTTAAACAAAAATGGAAAACCAAAGACAAGAAAAGTAGAACTAACAAGCTGGAATGATAAGGGCAATGTAGAAAAATGGAGAGAAAATTTTTCAGACCTTTGCAATGAATATCTAGCAAAAAACAAGATAGAAAAAAGAGTAGACCATAGGAGTTTTAAAAGACAAAATTCAGATTATCTACCGACAATCCATTTAGGATCAGCAGCAAGTGCAATGGAAAGAAAAGGAATAGAAACTGACAAGGGAAACTATAATAGAGAAATAAGAAAATATAATGAACTTGTAAAAACAATAAAAGAAGAGATAAAAATATTAAAGGGTTGGATAGGAAATCTATTAGATAACCTATCTACTGCTTATGAAAAATTTAAGGATATAGAAAGAGATAAGGTAATAGACAACCCTAAACTTTTCAATCTAACAAATTATCTATTAACTTATTCAGAAATTCAAAAAGAAAAAAGTAAATACCTAAAAGGATATGCAAAAACTAATAAAGAAAAATATGACTTCAAAAAGCTAACGAGTGCATATAGTTATTTAAGAAAAAATAATATAGAAACCATAGGTCAGTTACAAACAAAAATAGAAAGTTTAAAGTCTAATAGTTATAAGCTAAATAAAAAAGCGAAGACAATTCATAAAGAAATGGAAGATGTAGAAAAGAAAATTCTATACTATGAAATCTATAAAGCCAAAAAAGAAATTTATGAAGAATATCAAAAGAAAAATATATTCACAAAAGACACATTCTATAATAAACATAAGAAAGACATAGACCAATATAAGGTAGTAAGCGAGAAATTAAAAAAACTCCTATCAGATAAGGAAAAACTAAGTCCTAAAAAATGGAATGAAGAAAAAAGTCTTTTAATGGCAAATCTTGAAGAAATAAATAAAGAAAAAGACAAGATAAAAGATGAATACCAGGAAATTAATCATATAAAATATTCAGTAGATTTTGTAAACAAAGAACTTGGCATAGACTTATCCATAGAAATAGATAAGCTAATAAAACAAGGTGAAAAACCAAGTGTAATAGCACAGATTAAAAAGTTCCAAGACCAAGTTATTAAAGACAATGAATACAGAGAAATGATGAAAAACAAGAAAATGGATCAAGAAAGATAAGACCTGGTAAAAATATCTTATCCAAGCTATAATATAACCAAGAAAATAAAGGCAGATTTAGGAGGTAATAGAGATGAATAAAAGGCAAGAGCTAATAGATGAACTCATAAAAGCAGATCAAGATGGAACATACAAAACCTATAAAAGCACAGAAGAAATAAAAGCAATGAACAATGAAGAAATACAGATTATATATTCCAACATGAAAAACTATCTATCAGACATAAGAACACACATAAACTACTGAAGGTGGAAAAGCAAAATAAGAGCAGAAAAACAGTAAAAGGTACAAATACCTAAGAAAGATATAAAAACATCAAAATAAGCATTCCACCACCAACAACAATAAAATAAAACAATCAAAGGGAAGTATAGAAAAATTAAAGCCTATACTTCCCTTTTTTAATTCAAACAAAGGAGAGAAAAGCATGATAAACGAAGAAATAAGCAAAGAAGCAGGTCAAGCAGCACAAACCGTAATATCATACACAATAAAAGCAGCAAAAGAATCAATCAACTTAGACAAAGAAATAAGAAAAAAGATGAATGATACTTTAGAAAAAGCAAACGGAAACCTAAAAAGCCTTATGGGCGATGAAATGGAAATAAAAGACCTCTACAAAAAAGGACAACTAGAAAATATAAGCATAGATCAAAGCGACCTCAAAGACTTAAAAAAAGAACTAAACAAACTTGGAATAAGTTTCTCAGTAATGAAAAACAAAGAAAGCAAAAACTATGAAGTATTCTTCCAAGCCAAAGACATAAAAGTAATGGAATATGCCTTTAAACAAGTCATAGCCAAGGAAAATAAAAAAGAAAAAGAAAGTATCCTAAAACAAATAAAGAAATACAAAGACCTATCCAAGAACAAGGATAAGACAAAAGAGAAAGTCAAAAGGAAAGTAAAAGAAAAAGTAAAACCAAACAAAAAAGATATGACCAGAGAAATCTAAGGGAGTAACGAAAAGTTACACCCTTAAATAACTATAATAACAAGACTTCCGAAAATCGGAAATCAAGAATTTCGATTATCGAAAATCAAGAAAGGAGCAGATATGGCAACAAACAAAAGATATTATTGGATAAAATTAAAAGA
The DNA here is from genome assembly GCF_928097925.1 of Mediannikoviicoccus vaginalis. Classification (GTDB taxonomy): domain Bacteria; phylum Bacillota; class Clostridia; order Tissierellales; family Peptoniphilaceae; genus Mediannikoviicoccus; species Mediannikoviicoccus vaginalis. The sequence continues at coordinate 656,363 of NZ_CAKMRI010000001.1, read as the reverse complement.
GGACATTGTCCTTAATGAGTCCAACCCATGTCCGACAAGAGATAGAGAAAGATATAGAGATAGATAAAGAGAGAGAGGGAGAGATAGAAAAGATTTAACATTTTTGGTATAATCACATTAATTAAACTAAATGTGTAATGATAAAATGAGATTGTTTACCATAAGCTGATTGTGATAAAAAGATTAAAACTCCCACCATTGGAGCAAGAAATAGATAAAATAAAGAAAATCAGATTGGAGTGATGAGAATGGATAAAAAAGATTTAGCTATTATAGGAGATAGTGAATATATAAAAATGCTTGAGAAAATAAAAAAATCATATACAAGCAGGCAACTTAAAGCAGCAGTTTCGGTTAATTCTGAAATGCTAAAGTTTTATTATAGTTTAGGAGAAGAAATTATTAGCTTAAAGGCAGAAAGCAGATGGGGTAGCGGATTCTATAAAAAATTAAGTTCGGATTTAAAAAATGAAATTCCCAATGTCAAAGGATTTTCTGTTACTAATTTAAAATATATGAAAAAATTTTATGAAATGTATTCGCCATTAAATCGTCCACAGCTTGTGGACGATTTACAAATATCTAAAGTCGGTGGAGATTTTAATATGATTTTTAGTATCCCATGGGGACATCAAAGATATATTATGGATAGATGTGAGGGAAATTTGAATAAAGCATTTTTCTTTATATCTAAAACATTAGAAAATAGCTGGAGTAGAGCTGTGCTTTTAAATTTCTTGGATACAGATCTATTTGAGAGACAAGGAAAAGCAATAACAAATTTCACAAATAATTTGCCTGCTACACAAAGTGATTTAGCCAATGAAATGACGAGAGATCCGTATAATTTTGACTTTATATCTATAAGGCAAAATTATGATGAAAAAGAATTGAAAGACGCTTTGATGGATAATATTCAAAAATTCTTATTGGAACTAGGGACAGGTTTTTCGTTCGTGGGCAGAGAATATAGACTTGTAGTTGGGAATTCAGAAGAATTTATTGATATGTTATTCTACAACATTAAGCTACATTGCTATGTAGTTGTGGAGGTTAAAATTTCCGCATTTAAACCTGCGGATATAGGACAACTTGGAACCTATGTAACATCTGTAAATCATATATTAAAGGGAGATGGGGATAATCAAACAATAGGTCTTTTAATCTGTAAGACAAAGGATAATGTATTGGCAAAATATGCTTCTGAAAGTTCAAGAGAGCCTATTGGAATTTCAGAATATCATCTACAAAACTTAATTCCTGAAAGTTTAAAGGGAGCATTACCAACCATAGAAGAAATTGAAAACGAACTAAAATAAATTTTAAAAACATAATAAATGTACGCAAGACGGTAGAAGTAAAAACTATCGTCTTTTTTATTTGAAGAAAGGTAGGAGAGCATGGCAGATAAAAGAATGTTTTCACTAAAGATAGTAGATAGCGACTTATTTTTGGATATGCCACTAAGTAGTCAATGCCTGTATTTTCATTTATCAATGAGGGCAGATGATGACGGTTTTGTAAATAACCCTAAGAAAATCATCAAGATTATAGGAGCAAATGAAGATGACCTAAAAATACTTATTGCCAAAGGCTTTGTGATAGTCTTTGATCAGGGGATTATCGTCATTACTCATTGGAAGATAAATAACTTTATTAGAAAAGACAGATATAAGCCAACAATGTATATAGAGCAGAAACAGCAGCTTTATCAGACGGAAAACGGAGCATATGTTTCAGAAGAAAAAGTTGGTTGTCATCTGGTTAACCAAAGGTTGTCAAGTGGTCAACCCAGTATAGATAAGGGTAGATTAGATAAGGTTAGTATAGATAAGGGGAGAGAAGAACAGTCCACCCCCATTTTTTATGGAGAATTCAAAAATGTAAGGTTAAGCAAAGAAGAATATAAGAACCTTAAAGAAAAAGTAAAACCACACACAGAAATAATGATAAATAAACTATCAAGATACATGGAAAGCAGTGGAAAGACCTATCAAAACCACTATGCGACAATCTTAAATTGGTATGAAAAAGATAAAGACAAACTAAGACATCAAATGGGAAATAAAAAAATGAACTATGATGTAGGAGAATCTTTATAGATAAAAAGAGGTGGAAAGCCACTATTAAGGACTTTAAGTATAAAAAGGTATCAAAGTATGCCAGAGATAATAAAAATGTAAATATGACACTTAAAAGGCGATTAGAAAATTAAAAATCTAATCGCCTTTTTTTATTGCATGAAAGGATAAGCTATGACAAAAAGACAAACAAAATACATTGTAAAAAGAAATTATGATAATAGAAGAACAGATACAGAAGCTTTTCTAAGACTAATAAAGAAATCAAGCAAATTAAGTAAGGACAATGAAATTGAGTACAACAAATATAATATTGATAGTAATAAAAAAGAGTGCTATAATAAAAATAGTTTTAGAGAAAGTTGTGTTATTTCTGAAAACTCAAATAAGGAGGAATAGGAAATGATACAAACAAATTCAAATCACTTTTCATTCAAAGCTGCAATTTATTGCAGACTATCTAAAGATGATGAGCAGAAAGGAGAGAGTGCCAGCATACAAAACCAAAGGGAGCTATTAGAAAACTATGTAAAATCAAGAGGTTGGAGTATTTACGATGTATATATAGATGATGGATATACTGGATTAAATACAAATAGACCGTCATTTCAAAGACTAATTAGAGATATTGAAAATAAAGAAGTAGATATAGTCATCACTAAGGACTTATCAAGGCTTGGAAGAAACTATTTGCAGACTGGATACTATACAGAAAATTTCTTCCCAAAGAACAATGTCAGATATATAGCTTTAAATGATGGAGTAGATACCTTTCAAGAAAACAACGAAATAGTTCCTTTTAAAAATGTTTTAAACGAGTTTTATTCAAGAGATGTTTCCAAAAAGATGAAATCTGCCTATATGACAAGAGCAAGACAAGGAAAATTTATTGGTTGTCTTGCCCCAATAGGATATAGGAAAGACGATGAAGATCCACATAAATTAGTAATCGATGATGAAACTTCATGGATTGTTGAAAAAATTTTTGAACTTGCTTTTAGTGGTTATGGAGTCCAGGCAATTAGAAGAAGACTTTTTGAAGAAAAAATACCTACACCTACCTGGTGGAATAGAAAAAAAGGACTTAGAAATAAAAAAACTAAGTTAGAAATGACCATAGATGGTGGAGAGTATTGGTGGGACTGCACAACCCTAAAAGAAATTATTGAAAACCCAGTTTATATTGGTCATATTGCTAGTCAAAAAGTTAATTATAAATTCAAAGTAGGTTGGTTATCCGATAAACCCAAAGAGGAATGGATAATCGTAGAAAACACACACGAACCAATAATTTCTGAAGATATTTATAATATAGCGAATGAAAAATTAAAGAGTAGGAGAAGACCATTTAAAAATGGAGAAGAAAGTATATTTGCAGGCATTGTAAAATGCCCCGATTGTGGAAAATCTTTAAATCTTGGAAGAAACAAATCAAAAAAAAGAGAAAAGTTACTCACTTGTAACACTTATAGAAGATATGGAAAGTCATTATGTAGTCAACATAGAATTTATTACGATACTCTTTACGAGATAGTGCTTAAAGACATTAGGAAAAATGCAGAAATAGCATTAAAAGACGAAAAAGAAATCATAAAAGCACTTGAAAAATCACGAGAAATTGATAATGAAGAAGAACAAAAATTTATTATGGATAAGATTTACGAAGATCAAATAAGAGTAGAAGACTTAACTAAAAAGATTGAAAGATTATATGATGACTGGCTAGACAATAAGATAAGTGAAAGTAACTTCCAAAAAATTCTTGAAAAATCACAAAACGAACAAGATTATCTAAATCAAAGAATAAAAGATAATCAAAAATTGATTGTCAAAGAAGATCTTGAAGATATTAATGTTAAAAAATGGATTGAACTCATAAAAAAACATAGGGATATAAAGAAGCTGGACAAAGAAACCTTAAACGAACTCATCTCAAAAATCTATGTTCACGAAAAAGAAGTAGTGAATGGAGAAATCACCCAAACAATTGATATTTACTACAATTTCATAGGAAATACAGACACGCTACAAGTATTTTACAATCTCTAATTAGGCATAAAGCAGCTTATGGCTGGTGGGGGAATTGTACTAATCGGTATTAAATTAATTCCACTACTTGCAAATGCTTTAAAATAGGAGAAAGTCTATGTTTGGTATCTTTGACAAGCTAACTGAATTTTTTAAGGATATGCTACTCGGAGGTATCAAAGCAAATCTTGAGTCCATGTTCTTAGATATAAATGACAAGGTAGGAGTTATTGCAACTGATGTTGGGAAGACACCAATGGGTTGGAATGGAGAAGTGTATAACTTCATAAAAAACATTAATGATAATGTGATCGTTCCAATAGCAGGTCTTATCATAACAGCAGTTTTATGTATTGAACTCATAAATATGGTTATGCAAAAGAATAATATGCACGATACAGATACTTTTGAGTTTTTCAAATACATTATAAAGATGTTTATAGCAGTCTACCTTGCAAGCCATGCCTTTGAATTTTCAATGGCAGTCTTTGATGTGGCACAAAATCTTGTAAACAAAGCGGCAGGGGTAATCACTACTTCTGCCACTGTTTCAGGAGATCAGATAGTTGCAATGGTTGATACATTAAAAGAAAAAGAAATAGGTGAGCTTTTAATGATATTAGTTGAAACAAGCCTTGTAAGGATTGCAATTCAATGTATATCTTTAACTATTACCTTAATAGTATATGGGCGTATGTTTGAAATATATGTCTACTCATCAGTATCATCCATACCATTTGCGACTATGGGAAATAAAGAATGTGGTCAGATTGGAACAAATTATATCAAGGGACTTTTTGCCTTGGGACTACAAGGTTTGTTTTTGATGGTATGTTTAGGTATCTACACCGTTTTAATAAGAACGGTACAGATTACAGATATTCACGCAAGCTTGTTTAGTATATTAGGATATGCTCTACTACTTGGACTTATGATGTTTAAGAGTGGAACAGTTGCAAAAAGTATTATGAATACGCACTAGGAGGAATAAATGTTAAAAAAGAAAAATTGTGCTTTATTGGGACTTGGAATTTTATTAGGAGGAACTTATGAAATCTTAAAAGAGAAAAAAAGAAATGAAGAGATTAGAAACTTAAAGATGAGAATAAATAGACTCGGAAGATGTCACAATGAATTTGTTATGTATCAAGGCGAATACAATGACAGAAATGAAGAAAAACAAGAAGAATTAGAAGAAAGAATTAGCTACCTGGAAGAGGAAACAACATCTAATTATGACCATATACTTGAACTTTCCAAAGAAGAAGTAGAGGGAGATTAAAATGGCATATGTACCAATACCAAAAGATTTGGACAAGATTAAAACAAAGGTTGCCTTTAACTTAACCAAAAGACAACTTATAGGTTTTTCTGTGGCAGGACTAATTGGTATACCAACCTATTTATTTATGAAGAAATATCTACCTAATGATGTTTCTATCATTGTAATGCTAATAGTAACCCTGCCAATCTTTTTTATAACCTTATATGAAAAAGATACCTTAACTTTTGAAAAATATTTTAAATTTTTCTATCTTCATAAGTTTTATCAACCAACTAAGAGAATAAGAAAGGAGGCATACATTGAAGCAAAGAAAAAAGCAAATCAGCGACTTAAATCTAAGGGAAAAACAATTAAAAAAAGACCGAAAGGAAGTAAGAAGGCTAAAAACAAAGAAAGATCCAACAAATAGTCTTCTAAGTGTACTTTTAAAGAAAGAGAAAAAGAGATTTACTGTTGAAGATACAATTCCCTATATAAGAATGTTACCAGAGGGCATTTGCCAGTTAGATGAAAAAAATTATTCAAGGACAATTTCATTTCAAGATATAAATTACCAGTTGGCATTGGAAGAAGATAGAGATTTAATCTTTAACCAATTTGCCAACTTTTTAAATTCTTTTGATCCAAGTGTCCACATTGAACTTTCGTATGTAAATCAATTAGGAAGAAATAAAGACCTACAAGATGCAATTAAAATTGCTGATAAGGGAGACTTCTATGACGATGTAAGAAAAGAGTTTAGGGAGATGTTAAAGCTTCAACTTGCAAAGGGCAATAACGGACTTAAAAAGATGAAGTATATAACCTTTACAACAGAAGCCGATAACCTAGAGCAAGCAAGAGCAAAGTTAAATAGACTTGAAGTAGATATTTTATCTAACTTTAAATCTATGGGAGTAAGAGCAGAAAGCCTTGATGGTGAAGAAAGGCTAAGACTTGTTCACGATATGTTAAATCCAGACAAAAACTTTTATTTTTCATATAAAGATTTGAAGAAGAAAGAGTCTACAAAGTCACATATAACTCCCAATATCTTTAATTTTGCACCAGCAAATAATTTTAAATTTGGTAAATATATTGGAGCAGTAAGCCATTTTCAAATACTTGCAAGTGAGTTATCAGACAGAATGTTATCTGAGTTTTTAGATATTGATGACAATATTTATGTAGCTTTTCATATAGATGTAGTTGAACAAGCAGAAGCCATTAAACTCATTAAGAGAAAAAACACAGACCTAGACAGAATGAAAATTGAAGAACAAAAGAAAGCGGTTCGTGCTGGATATGATATGGATATTATTCCATCAGATATAAATACTTTTGGGGCTGATGTTAAGTCCATGTTATCTGATTTACAAAATAGAGATGAAAGGCTCTTTGTAGTTACCATAGTAATGATGAATTTTGCTAGGACTAATCAAAAATTAGAAAACACTATTGCTCAAATCTCATCAATTGCTAACAGACATAATTGTCAGGTAAAAAGATTATCTCATCAACAAGAGCAAGGACTCGTTTCTGTCTTACCTTTAGGAGTTAACCAAGTCGAGATAAAAAGATTTTTAACTTCATCATCAACGGCAGTATTTATGCCTTTTACAACAGAAGAGCTATTTATTGATTCGGCAAATTCTTTGTACTATGGATTAAATGCCCTTAGCCAAAACTTGATTATGGCAGATAGGAAGAAACTAAAGAACCCTAACGGTCTAATATTAGGAACACCAGGTTCTGGTAAATCTTTCTCAGCAAAGAGAGAGATGGCAAATGCAATTCTTGTCACAGATGATGATGTAATTATTTGTGATCCTGAAGGCGAGTATTCAAACCTTGTAAAACAATTTAATGGAGAAGTTATTAAAGTTTCAGCAAAATCAAAGGACTACCTAAATCCTTTAGATATTAATATGAACTATGGAGATGGGGACGCACCTTTAAAGGATAAGGCAAACTTCATAATGTCTATGCTTGAACTTGTAGTAGGAGGATCTGGTCTTACTGCTGCAGAAAAATCTGTTATAGATAGGTGCTTACCAAAGATATATCAAAAATATTTTGAAGACCCAAAACCAGATAATATGCCAATATTAGGAGATTTGTACGATATGCTCCTATCTCAAGAAGAGGGAGTTGGTAGGAAACTCGCAACAGAAATGGAAATTTATGTTAAGGGAAGTCTTAATGTATTTAATAATAGGTCAAATGTTGACTTAAATAGGCAACTGCTCTGTTTTGATATAAAAGAGCTAGGAACACAACTTAAAAAAATAGGTATGCTTGTAATTCAAGACCAGGTTTGGAACAAGGTTTCCCTAAATAGAGGAAGCAAGTCTACAAGATACTATATAGATGAGTTCCACCTTTTATTAAAAGACCCACAAACTGCTTCATATTCAGTAGAAATCTGGAAAAGATTTAGAAAATGGGGTGGTATTCCAACAGGCATAACTCAAAACGTAAAAGACCTCTTAACAAGTCAGGAAATTGAAAATATCTTTGATAATACAGACTTTGTTCTAATGTTAAATCAAGCATCTGGAGATAGAGATATTCTTGCTAAGAAATTAAAAATATCGCCTTATCAGTTAAACTATATTACTAATTCAAACGCAGGTGAGGGACTATTATTCTTTGGAAATACTATTGTTCCCTTTATAGATAAATTCCCTAAAGACACCATGCTATATAAGCTAATGACAACAAAACCAGAAGAAGCTAAGTAGGTGCAACATGGATAAAAAACTAAAAAAAGATTTTCAAAAGAAAATTATACGAAATAGGGACGCTCCTGAAAAGAATATGGATAGTAAACTTGTTCATTCAGATGATTATACCAATAAGATTATTAAGACTAAGGATAGGTTCGGAGATAAAATTTCAGAAAAAGAATCTAAACTTATCCATGAGAATGTATTAGCTAAAGATCAAAAACAGGATAAACTAAAAGATTTTCAGAAGGCTAAAAACAAGGAAAGAATCAGAAAAGAAGTTTTAGATAATAATAAGGCTGAAGAAACAAAACAAACTAATCTTGAAATAAGGACAGATGAAAGCTTTAAACTTGATGAAGACTTAGATGTAGACTTCAAAAAGGTAAATTTTGATAGTGAAAATAGTAGAAATATTAATTCTAATAAACTAACAACAGATGATATTTCAGCTAACGCTCAACCAATAAGCAATAAGAAGGCATCAAGTAAAAGAAAAGTTCTTAAAAATTATGAGGATAAACTTATCCATAGTAAGGATAAATTCCAAGACAAAATCAACGAGAAAGAGTCTAAGCGAATCCAGACAAGTGAAGATAAACCTATCGAAGCAGAGAAAAGCAAGAGAATATATAGAAAAGATAAGCTTGTTAAAGATGAAGTGAGCAAGAACGACAGTAATGCTAATATCGATAAAAAGCGAAAACAGAAACTTTATCAAGAAAAGAAGTTTAGAGATAAGGAGAAAATTTCTAAAGAAAAAGATAAAGAAAATAAGCTAAACGAAGTTGATACAGATAAAACTTTTGATAATCCTGAGTTTAAAGACAATAATCAAGAATTTATAAAAGATGAAAAAGAAACAAGCCTTAAACCTTCAGAACAAAAGAAAGTTAATAAAAAGAAGACTTACTACAAGAGAAAAAATTATGAAAGTGATAAATTTACTCGAAAGAAAATCGATGACTTAAAAAATGAATCTAAGAAAGTTACACCGAAAGATTCTAAGAAGGCACAAGATGTTAAAGACTTTATATCAGATAAAAAGATTGGAGAGCTTGAAAAGTCTAAAAGCAAGCTAAAGGATAATATTTTAAAGAATAAAACTAAAGGAAGTCTATCTTCTGGGGTTTTATTATCTGGAGCTAAGTCATCAGAGTTAGTGAGAGATTATTTAAGTTCAGGATCTGATAATACTGGTGTAGAATCTGGAGAAAAGGCCGCTAATGTAAGCTCTAAACTTCAGCATGGAATAAGGAAGTATAAGTTAGACAAAAAGAAAAAGTCATTAAAAAAGCTATCTACACTTGATAAGAAAATAAGAAATAGAAAAAGCAAGTTGGAGTTTAAAAGTGGCTTGGAAGATTTAAAAAAGTCAGACTCCTATATAAAGAAAAATAGATTTAAGAAGTTTTACCAAAGAAAACAAATGAAAAGCATGATAGCTAAAAAGCACGAAACAAGACTGGTAGATAGAGTTAAAAAAGCTATTTTAAGTTTAGGTAAGGCTTCTAAAGAGCTAATCGTAAGAAAAAGTAAGATGGTTCTATTTCTAGTAATAGGACTAGGTCTTATGCTATCAATCATGATTGGTGGTGGAAGTGTTGGTATGAGTGGATTAAGTAACTCTGTTAACTCAGTAATGACAACAACATACCTATCACAAGATACAGTTCTAAGTGAAGTTAATCAAGAATTTTCATCAATGGAGTATGACCTACAATCACAAATCGAAAGTGTAAAAACAAGTCATCCTGGATATGACGAATATATTATAAATAAAGATGGAGAAATTGGTCATAATACCCATGAACTTTTATCCTATATAACTTCAAGATGTGGTGAAGTAAAATCAGCATCTGAAGTAAAAGGAATTTTAAAAGAGCTTTTCGATAAAATGTATAAGCTTGATTTTAAGGAAGAAATCGAAATTAGAACAAGAACAGTAGAAAGAACTAGATATGATAGTCGTGGTAATCCCTATACTAGCTATGAAAAAGAAGAGTACGAATATAAAAAGTTAATTGTAACTTTAAAGAAAAGAGAAATGGATGAAGTTGTTAGGGAAATATTTAAAGATTATCCAGACAATGTAGTTCATTATGAAGCTCTTCTTGAAGCTAAGGGAAATATGGGAGATGTTTTTGGATCAGGTAATGGGGACTTAGGAGAAATAGTAGATAATCCAAACTTTGGAAATCCTGGTCTTGCTTTTGATTCAGCTACTGCCAAAGCCTTATTTAATGAAGCAGAAAAACATATAGGCAAAAGATATGTGTTTGGAGCAAGTGGACCATCTAACTTTGACTGCTCAGGTTTTGTATGTTGGTCATTTACAAAGTCTGGTGTAAAGAGAATGCCAAGAACAACTGCATGGAGAATATACAAAGACTATTGTAACCCAGTCAGTCCAAGTGAAGCTCAACCTGGAGATATTATATTTTTCCATTCAACATATAACAGTGGAACACCAATATCTCACGTAGGAATATACGCAGGTAATGGAATGATGATTCACGCAGGAGATCCAATTCAATACACATCAATAAATTCAAAATATTGGAAATCACACTTTTATGGTTTTGGAAGACCAAGATAGAAGGGAGATATTATGTGAACAGAAAGCTTATAAGTATTAGAAACAAAAAGAAAAAAATAGAAGAGAAGTTAAAAGATTTAAATGCAAAATACAAGGAAATTTGCGACGAAGAAATACAAGTTGAAAATGAAGAAATAATTGTAACTCTTAGGAGGAACAATATTAGCTTGGAAGAATTAATGGAGAAAATTAATGAAAGAAAAAGAGAAGAAAAATTAAAAGAAAAGGAGAACATTCATAATGAAGAAATTTAATACGAACAGACTAAGAGCCTTTTTTATGGCTCTTTTATTAGTTTTAACATCAACTGTGCATACAAGTGCATTTGCAAAGTCTGATGTTACTTGGACGGAAGATGATTTTATGTATTCCTCTGAGGGAAATATAATTGCCTTTAGTGATAAAGGCTTAGAAAAGAAAGAGAAGACAAATATTCTAGTATTTCCTGAAGGAACGAAATCTATAAATGGAAATTATTCTTTAAGTCATTCAAACGATGAACTTAGATATAAAAGAGAATTTGGACGTGGCAAACATTGGGAAAAAGTAATTATTCCTGATTCTGTTAAGCATTTAGGTTATGCTGCCTTTTACGAAGCAAGTATAGACGAGGTAAAACTATCAAATAGTCTAACTTATCTTGGTGGTTTAGCATTTTTCAATTGTGGACTTAGAGAAGTGACTTTACCTGATACTTTGGTAAATATTGAACATAATGCTTTTGAAAGAAATAATCTTCAAGAAATAACTATACCGAAGTCTGTGAAGACGATTGAACAGTATGCTTTTTCAAGAAATAAACTGCACACTATAAAAGTTTTAGGCAATCCAAATATTAACAGTAAGGGAGTATTCCATAATCAAGAAGTTGAGTATAGACCAAAACAAAATCCATTTTACGAAAATCTTTTTGGTTTCAACGGAAATCAAGGATTCAAATCTATTCCTAATGGATTAAGGTTTGAAAATGGAGAGTTTGTCTTTGATAAGAATGTAGATAGTGTAGAACTTGAATTCGATTATAACAATGATATGTATCAAGGAAAGATGACTATTTTCAATCCAAACAAATATTCCATCGATACTCAAACTGATTTGACAGGACAAGATATTGATGGAAAGGACAATAAGATTGATGATTTAACTAAAAACATTAAGGACTTAGAAAATCAGATCAAAGACTTAAATGATAAGAAAAAAGAAGACCAATCAAAGATAGATGAATTAAAGGAAAAGTTAGAATCTTGCAAAGATAATGGAGAAAAACTAAAACAAGAAAAGGCTAAGCTAGAAGAAGAAATTAGAGATAAAGATAATAAGATTGCTCAATTGAACAAAGAAATTGAGGATCTTAAAAACTCCAATAATAATGAACTAATAGCAGAAATTACTCAGCTTAAAGATGAATTAAAAAGATTACAAGATGAAAATGCAAAGCTAAATGAAGATTATTCATCTACAAAATGGGAGTTAGAAGCTGAGAAAGAAAAGACCGATAAAAACGAAAATAAAATCAAAGAAATGCAAGAAAAGCTCAAGTCTTTAGAAGGAGAGCTTGAAAAGAAGACTAAAGAAATTGAAGATAAAGACAATAGAACTAAGGACTTAGAAAAAGCTCTTGATGAAAAAGATGCTAAGATAAAAGACCTTGAGTCTAAAAAGAAAGAGACAGAAAATTCTAAGTCAGAATGCTTTAAGAAAATTGAAGAGCTTCAAAAGGCTATTGATAGTTTAAAAGAATCTTCTGAAAATACAAAAAAGGAATTAGAAGATAAGATTAAAGGACTAGAAGAAAAACAAAAAGATTCTGAAGAAGAAATTAAAAAGCTAAAAGAAGAGTTAGATAAGAAAATTGAAGAAGCCAAGAAGTTAATCGAGGAAGCGAATAAAAAAGAAAAAGAAGAACTTGAAAAACAAGCTAAAGATGAAAAGGATAAAAATCTAAATCAAGACTTATCTAAAAAATTATATGAACTTCTAAAACTCCAAAAAGAAAACAAAGAGAAGAAAGAAGATAAGAAATCTCAAGATAAGAAGTGGGACGAACTTTTGAAAGCTGATGACAAGAATATCCTAAATCAATTTGATCTTAACAAGATGAAAAAACAAGAGGAACAACAATCCAAAAAACAAGTTAAAGATGAAAAAGAATTTGCAGTTTTCCAAGTAGATAAAAACTTCTACAACATTATCAACAAAGATGGTAAGACAACAGTATATATGGATGTAAAAACTTATGTGGATCAAGGAAGAACTATGATTCCAGTAAGATATATTGCATATACTCTAGGTTTTAATGTTGAGTACGACAACTCTACTCGTGAAGCTATTTTCTCAAATAAAGAGAATAATATCTTAGCTAAAAAGACATTAAGACTAAATATTGATACTGGTGTTATGAAAGATTCAGATGGAAAGGTCTACAATTCAGATGTTAAGCCAGTGATTATAAATGGAAGAATTCATGCTTCAATTTCAAATATTGCTAAAGCTTTTGGGGCAAGTCATGGAGATATTAAAGATGGTAAAAACCAAACAATAGAATGGGACAATGCTAGAAAAGCAGTCTATGTATTTAAAAATGTAAAATAAGAAAGGATAGAAAAATGAATAAGAGTATTAAACGAGGAGTAGCCATAGCGTTACTCCTTTTTACATTTACAGTACCAGCAACTACATTTGCGATGACAAATGAAGGGCAAATAGAAAGTCAAAACGAATCAATCTATGAACCACAAAAAGAAGAATTTGAAAAAATGTTGAAAGATGATGTTTTTACACCGTCAAAAGAAGAGATTCCTTATCAAGATGTTCCAAGAATACCAGGAAATGCAAGTGAAGCAAATAAGCCTTCAACTAATCCTCCTAAGAAAACACCACTTGTAAAAGGTGGTAATACAAAGGCAGTAAATAATCTTGCAACACAAGAAAATAAAGCAAGAGGTTCAGTAATTGAAAATGTAGATAGGAATGGAAAAGATATTACACCAAGTGGAGATACAGAAAAAGATAAAGAAAATCCAGTAGATGTAAGACAATTTTTAACATTTCAAACTAAAAGTGGAAAAACTATGCACCTAATAGTGGATCACTCATCAAATCAAGATAATGTAAGATTATTGACAGAAGTAGGAGAGCAAGACCTACTTAATATGATTGAATCAGAAGATAAAAATACTATAAAGGTTGAAGAACCTAAGAAAGAAGAAGTAAAAAAAGAAGAACCTACAGTTGTTCCAGTAAAAGAAGAAAAGAAAAGTGGGATAGGTTCATTTCTAATTGTTGCACTTGTAATTGGAGGAGTTGTAGGAGCAGGATATTATTTTAAGGTAGTTAAAGCAAAAGAAGATAAAATGTTGGAAGACTTTGAAGAAGATGATGAGGATTATATTAGTGAGTCAGAAGATGATGACGATGACGAGAGTCATGAAGAATCTTTAGATGAAGACGATGAAGATGATGAACTATTATAATAATTTTTAAAAGCGTGAGCGAGAGAGAAATCTTTCGCTCTTTTTTAATTTATGGAGGTAATAATGAAGTTAGTAATAGCAGAAAAGCCAAGTGTAGCAGTTACAATTGCAAAAGTAATTGGAGCAAGAACAAGAAAAAACGGATATTATAAGGGGAATGGATACATTGTTTCTTGGTGTGTAGGTCATTTAATTCAAATGGCAAGTCCCGATAAGATAGACGAAAAATGGAAGAAATGGACGATAGACACTCTTCCTATAATTCCAGAAGAATATATTTATGAAGTATCTAAAAGCACTAAGAAACAATATGGAGTTTTAAAGAAACTTTTAAACGATAAGAATATCGACACAGTAATAAATGCTTGTGATGCTGGTAGAGAGGGAGAACTTATCTTTAGGCTTGTATATAATCAAGCTAAATGTAAAAAGAAGATTCAAAGACTTTGGATATCTTCAATGGAAAACAAAGCTATTGAAAATGGCTTTAGAAATCTTAAAGACGGAGAAAACTTTGAAGATTTATATAGATCAGCAAGTGCAAGAGCCATTGCAGATTGGCTGGTAGGAATGAATCTAAGTAGACTTTATTCTTGCATTTACAAGGAAACATATTCAGTTGGTAGAGTACAAACACCAACTCTATATTTAATAGCTAAAAGAGATAGTGAAATAAACCTATTTAAGAAGCAAAAATATTATACAGTTGACCTATCTTATAAAGGATTGAAACTTGTATCTGATAGGATTGATAAAATTGAAGTTGCAGAGCAACTATTAAATCTACTAGAAGATGAAATAGTTATTACAGAGGTAGAAGATAAAGAAATAAGCACAAAACCAGATAAGCCTTATGATCTCACTACCTTACAAAGAGAAACAAATAAATATTTTGGGTATTCAGCAAATGATACTTTAAATCTGGCACAAGGTTTGTATGAAAAAAAGCTAATCACATACCCAAGAACAGATAGCAGGTATTTAACCGATGATATGGTTACTACTATGAAAGAATTATTAGAAGGACTTGAAGAAGGTTTTAAAATCAACGAATCAAACTTTAAGTCTATTTTTAATTCATCTAAGGTTACAGACCACTATGCGATTATTCCTACTATATCAGGTATTGGAAAAGCCAAAGATTTATCTGATAGAGAAAGTAAAATCTATAATCTAATCAAGAATAAATTACTTGCTTCATGTTCGGATAACTTAAAGGAATCTAGTAGAAAAATCAGATATGAATATGATAAATTTAACTTCAATGCAAGTGGCAAGACTGTAATCGATGAGGGTTATACCAAGTATCTAAAGCCTTATGGAAAGGAAAGACAAGAAAATGAATTACCAGATGTAAAGACTGGAGATAATATTAAGCTCACTTCTAAAAACATATCGGAGAAATTTACCAAAGCTCCAAGTCATTATAATGAAGATACACTTTTAAAGGCTATGGAGAGTGCAGGGATTGAATCACTGGATAAAGATATAGAAGTAGAAAGAAAAGGCTTAGGAACACCAGCTACAAGAGCAGGAATTATTGAAAATCTTATCCATAAGGACCTTATAAGAAGAGATAAGAAAAATCTACTTGTAACAGAAAAAGGCAATAGACTTGTATCAATTGTAGAGGATAAGTTTAAGTCGGCAGAAACAACATCTGAATGGGAAATGAAACTTGCAAAGATTAGCTCTGGCGAAGTAGATAAAGAAGACTTTTTAAGAGAAATAGAAGATAGTATAAGGGAGCTTGTAGATAGGTACAAGAATAATCTAAATGAATAAGGTAAAAATATTAGAGCTTTTCGGTGGCATAGGTGCTATTAGAAAGGCTTTTATTAATTTGAAGATACCTTATGAAGTAGTTGATTATGTAGAAATAGATAAGGCTTGCGTTAAATCATACAACGCAATTTATGGAGAAGATTATAAGCCAAAATCAGTAGTAGGATATAAAGCTCCTAATGAAAAGATAGACTTAATTATGCATGGAAGTCCTTGCCAAGACTTTTCAAGAATTGGAAAAAAGCAAGGAGGAGTTAAAAATTCAGGAACTAGATCAAGCCTACTATTTGAAACAATTAGAATAATTAAAGAAATGAAAGATAAACCTAAATGGATAATTTGGGAAAATGTAAAGGGAGTCCTTGATAGAAATATGAGGGACTCCTTTTTTATTTATCTAAAAGAGCTAGAAGATCTTGGATATGAAAGCAAATATGAAATCTTAAATGCAATGGACTTTAGGATACCTCAAAAAAGAGAAAGGATATTTGTTGTTTCATGTCTTGGAGCAAATAACTTTTCTTTTAATAAATTGGAGAGAAAAGAAACAAGACCACTAAGTGAATTTTTAGAAAAGGATGTAAGTGAACTTTACACAATGACCCAACCTTATATGCTCAAATTTTTAAATAAAGGCATAGATAATAGTTTTAAAGGGCGACTAAAAGTGATTAAAGATTTTTCTTATACTATTTCTACAAAACAGATGAGAGTACCTAATTCTGGAATAATAGATATTGGAAATGGTCAGTATAGGTATTTAACAGAAAGAGAATGCCTAAGACTTATGGGTTTTTATGAAAGTGATATAGATAAACTAGAAGAAGCACATCCAAGAAGAAAGAATTGTACTTCAAGCAAGCTATATAAGCAGGCCGGTAATTCTATTGTGGTTGATATTTTAATGGCTATTATAAAAGAAATTTATAGAATGGAGGTAGAAAATGCAAGTAAATGATTTTAAGAATATACAAGAAGCAATAAAGTATGAAGTTTTGCAAGATGAAAAAGAATATTTAAAGCTCTTAAAAGTTATAGGCAATAATCAGAAATATGATTTTTCTAGCCAATTAAG
Organism: Mediannikoviicoccus vaginalis; assembly: GCF_928097925.1. Lineage (GTDB taxonomy): Bacteria > Bacillota > Clostridia > Tissierellales > Peptoniphilaceae > Mediannikoviicoccus > Mediannikoviicoccus vaginalis. The sequence continues at coordinate 639,329 of NZ_CAKMRI010000001.1, read as the reverse complement.
TATATACAACAAAGAACCTGAAGCTAGAGCTTGTGCGACTTTTGACATGTGGAAAAAATATTTTGGCAGAGTTGTTATGAGAGGTCAAAAGGGTATTCCAATTTTAGTTGGAAGTGATGTAAATCAAAGAATTTCATACATTTTTGATATTAGACAGACCACATCAATGGATAGGAATATTAATGAGGTTAGCTTATGGCAATTTGACCACGAAAACCATAACGAGGCTTTAAAAGAAATAATAAGAGATTCTTCATTTGAAGCCAGTGATTCACTTAATGAAAATATATTTTCTTTGAGCCGAATTTATGGAGATGAATATATTAACTTAGCTCTTGCTGATTTGAGAATAGATATAGAGGATAGACTGAGTTTTGAAAAGTTTATGAGGGACTCAATATCCTATGCGGTAGCTAATAGGTTTAATATAGTCTATCCTATGGATATGGAAAATTTAAAAAATAATTTTTTGAGGATTAATACAATTTCTTTAGAACAGATAGGTCTTGTAATATCAAGGGTTAGCGAAGATATTATAGATAAAACAATAGAAAAATCTAAGGAAATGGATCGTGCTAGGCTGCTGACAGAAAGGGCCGGTGGCGACTATAATAGAGATATAGAAAATATAAATGAAGATAGAGGAGGTCAAAATGATTTATATAGACGAGATGATAGGTCAAGAAGTAGAGATGGACGAGTTTTCACAGATGGAAGCGACAGAGGAAATAGCGATGAAGATCGAAGAGAAAACCTTGGACATGATGGAGAAGGATCTGGAATTTATGGAGAGATTTCCGAATCCGACTTACGCAGTTCTAAGACTGTCTTACCTAGTAGGGAGCGAGGATATGGAGAACTGGAAGAAGCTTCAGGAAATGTACGAGGAGAAAACACTTTTGAACCATCTGAAGGAAATTCAAAATCAGGCAGTGTACTTTATCAAGAGAGAGAAAGTCAAAATGATGAAAGCACAAGGATTGACAGAGAAGATGAAAAGAGAGAATCCAGAGGAATACCAAGGACAGATGAACAACTTGATGGCAACAGTGAAGAAAATGGCAATCAAGGAATACGTAGAAGCTTAGAAAATGAAATAAGCCAAGAAAAGGAAGCTGATGAAGCTTCTTTTTTTGATGGCAAAAACACTGAAAATAGAGAAGATTACTGGATTGTAGAATTTAATGAAAACCACGAATTAGTTCCTGATTATAGTGGACAGATAGTAACTAAAGATTTAATCGATATCCTAAGACAAAAAGATATAGATGTTAAGGACCATAATCAAACTCTTGGAGAAAATGAATTTGGAGAAATGACTGATGATTATATCGGATATTTCAAATTCTATTTTGACCACTATGTAGACGGCGAAGTTGTCGAACACTATAGGATTGACCTTGGTGATGGTGAAGAAGTGAATGAGCGTGAATTTTCATATTTAGAAGAACAAGTTGCACTAAGTGAGGAAAAATCATTACAAGAAGAAATTAAGGAAAAGATAGAGCCTAAATTTAAGATAGGGGATCAGGTTAGATATAAAGATAAGGACTTTACTATTACAGATTTTGATGAACTAAGTGGAGGACTTAAAACTGTCACTATCAGAGATAATATGGAATATATGGGAGGTATGATTAGGGGTTCGGAAGTAATTCCATATAGAAACGATTCATACCTTGAAGAAATCTTTGAAAATCTAAGTCAAACATCAGAAAAACTAGCAGTAAAGGTTGGTAAGGAATTTATTTTAGAAGATGAGAATATCTTTGATGGAATTAACTTAATTGAAACTGGAACTAAGGTAGAAATTAATGAGGAAGAATATCCTTTATATAAGGGTGAAACATTTGAAGAAAGTAGAAAGATTGATGAGTTTTTAGATAGTGGAAATTATGAGATACACAAATTATCTGAATATGAAAAACAAATTGAAAGACAAGTAGAACAAGAAAGCTTTATTGATAACTATAATCCCGAAATTGACCAAATGATGGATAGGTACAATGTCCCAAGAGATTCAGCTGAAAACTTATTGAGGGGAAAAGAAGATTTAAAAAATCTAGGCTATGAACCTAACAAGGAAAGATTAAGTTTTGCTAGAAATTATGACTTGAAAAATCATATTTACTCGGAATACCTAACACCATCAGAAAGGCTAGATAAAAATATAAAAGCTATCAAAATGCTAAAAAGACTTGAAAATGAAAATAGGAGTCCAAGAGAGTATGAACAAGCCTATCTTGCTGATTATTTAGGTTGGGGTGGTCTTGCCGATGTCTTTGATGAAGAAAAAGGAGGGCAATGGCTTGAAGCAAGGAATATTTTAAAAGAAAATCTAACAAATGAAGAGTATTTGAATGCTAAAGAGTCTACCTTAACATCCTTTTATACACCTAGAGAGGTAATGGATGGAATATATAAGACTCTAACAGATATGGGATTTAAGACTGGGAATATCCTTGAACCGTCTGCAGGAGTTGGTAACTTCATTGGTAATATGCCAAGTGAAATACGAAATTCTAAAGTCTATGGAGTAGAAAAAGATAGTCTAAGCGGAAGAATAGCAAGAGAACTTTATCCTGAAGCTAATATTCAAATTAAAGGTTTTGAAGAAACAAACTTCTCAAATAACTTTTTCGATTTAGTAATTGGAAATGTTCCCTTTGGAGATTTTAAAGTTAACGATCGTGAATATAACAGAAATAACTTTCTGATTCACGATTATTTTTTTGCAAAGTCAATAGATAAGGTTAGGAATGGAGGAATTATTGCCTTCATAACTTCATCTGGAACTATGGATAAAAAAGATGAATCTGTTAGAAAATATATTAATGCAAGATGTGAGTTTTTAGGAGCTATGAGGCTTCCTAATACAACATTTAAAGGACTTGCTGGTACAGAAGTTACTTCAGATATTATTTTCTTAAAAAAGAGAGATTCAGTTATAGAAAGAGATGACGATTGGATACACCTAGAAACTGATAAAAAGGGTTTGACTTACAATAAATACTTTGTAGATAATCCTCAAATGGTATTAGGGGATATGAAAGAAGTATCTGGTAGATTTGGAAATACTATTACTTGTGATGAAAAAGAAGACGAAAATCTAAAGGATTTAATGGATCTTGCAAGTAAGGAAATATCTTCAAATTCAAAATATGAAGAGGTCGAACTATTGGAAGATGAAGAATTAAGTCTTCCAGCAACAGATGATGTTAAAAACTTTTCTTACACTATTATTGATGAAGAGGTCTACTTAAGAGAAAACTCAGTCTTAATTAAGCAGAATATATCAGATAAAAACAAAGAAAAGATAAAAGATTACCTTGATGTAATGAATGCTTTAAAAGATGTAATAGAAAAACAAAAGGACGATTTTTCTGATGAAGAAATAAAAGAATCACAAGCAAAGTTAAATGAAGTCTATGATAACTTTTCAAAGAAACATGGCTTTATTAACTCCCTATCAAACACTAGAGCCTTAAAGGAAGACTCGAACTTTCCTTTGGTTTCATCAATAGAAATACTTGATGATGAGGATAATTTCAAAGCTAAGAGTGATATATTCTCAAAAAGAACAATAACAAAGGCAAAAGTAGTAGACCATGTAGACACTTCCCTTGAAGCTTTAGTCTTATCAGTTTCACAAAAAGGATATGTAGATTTTGAATATATGGAATCTATCACAAGTAAAGATAGGGACACCTTAATTGGTGAGCTTGAAGGCGAAATATTTTTAGACATTAAGGACACAGACCTAATTAATAACAGAATGCCCTTTGAAAACTTTAATAATGACGATCCATTTCATTTTTCATATGTATCGGCTGATGAATATTTAAGTGGTAATATCAGAGAAAAAATTGGCTACCTCAATTCATATATCGGAGAAATTGAAAATGTAATAGATTTAGCACCTTCTGAAAAGAAAGACACATTATTAAACGAGTTAGGAAAACTCAAATACCAAAGAGAAAAATTACAAGAAGTTATGCCTGAAGAACTCACTGCTTCTGATATAAATGTAAGGTTAGGAGCAACTTGGATACCTCAAAAAGATATAGAAGACTTTACTTTTAACCTTTTAAAAACACCAGGTTATGATAGGTGGAATATAAATGTTAGGTTCTCGCCACACTCAAGTGAATGGAATATTGAGGGTAAAAGTGTCGACTCAACTAATGACCTTGCTAACATGACTTATGGTACAAGTAGAGTAAATGCCTATAAGCTGATTGAAAATGCTCTTAATCTAAAAGATACAAAAGTATTTGACCAAATAATAAATGATGATGGGTCTAAGACTTCTGTATTAAACAAAAAAGAAACTATGCTAGCAAGTCAAAAGCAAGAACTGATAAAAGAAGAATTTAAGAATTGGATATTTGAAGATCCTGATAGAAGATATAGGCTAGAGAAGATTTATAATGAAAAATTCAATTCAATTAGAAATAGAGAATTTGATGGTTCTAACTTAACTTTTGATGGAATGAATACTGAAATTAGACTTCGAGAACATCAAAAAAATGCAATAGCTAGGACTCTTTATGGTGGAAATACACTACTTGCCCATGTAGTAGGAGCAGGAAAAACTTTTGAAATGGTAGCTTCTGCTATGGAATCTAAAAAGTTAGGACTTGCAAGTAAATCATTATTTGTAGTTCCTAACCATCTAACTACTCAAATTGGTAGGGAGTTTATGCAATTATATCCGTCAGCAAATATTATGGTGGCCGATAAAAAAGACTTCCAACCTAAAAATAGAAAAAGATTTATTGGCAGGATTGCAACGGGAGAATATGATGCAGTTATTATAGGACACTCTCAATTTGAAAAAATACCAATGTCTAAGGAATACCAGGTAAGGCATATACAAGATCAAATAGATGATATAGTTTCCTTTATTGATGAGAACAAAAGAAATAGAGGAGAAAATTTCACAGTAAAACAACTGGAAAAGACAAAGAAGAAACTCTTGGTAAGACTTGAAAAACTAAATGATGACTTTAAAAAAGATGATGTAATAACCTTTGAAGAACTAGGAGTAGATAAGTTATTTATAGACGAAGCTCATAATTACAAAAACTTATTCTTGCATACTAAAATGAGAAATGTTGCGGGTATCGGTCAAAGTGAAGCCTTTAAGTCTTCAGATATGTATATGAAATGTAGGTATATGGATGAAATGACAGATGGAAAGGGAGTTGTATTTGCTACTGGTACACCGATATCAAATTCAATGACAGAGCTTTATACAATGCAAAGATATCTTCAATATGACGATTTAAAGGCAAGAGGATTAGAACATTTTGACGCTTGGGCTTCTACTTTTGGAGAAACAGAAAACACCTTTGAATTATCTCCAGAAGGCACTGGATATAGGCAAAAGACAAGATTTTCGAAGTTTTATAACTTGCCAGAGTTGATGTCTATGTTTAAAGAAGTAGCAGATATAAAGACTTCAGATATGTTAAATTTGCCAGTTCCTGAAGCAAATTTTGAAGTTATTAAAACAAAACCTACTGAAGAACAAAAAGAAATATTAGAAGCTATTTCAGAAAGAGCTGACGCAGTTAGAAATAACCAAGTAGAACCAACAGAAGATAATATGTTAAAGATTACAAATGATGGTAAAAAACTTGCCCTTGACCAAAGATTAATAAATCCACTACTACCCGATGATCCTAATTCAAAGGTAAATGTATGTGTAAAAAATATCTTTTCGATCTGGGATAAGACAAAAGAAAATTCATCGACACAATTAGTATTTTCAGATATGTCTACACCAAAAGGAGATGGAGAATTTAATATCTATGATGATATTAGAAATAAGCTAGTGAATATGGGAATACCTAAAGAAGAAATAGCCTTTATCCACGAAGCAGATACAGACAAACAAAAAGATGAATTGTTCTCTAAGGTAAGAAGGGGAGAAGTAAGAGTATTATTAGGCTCTACTCAAAAAATGGGTGCAGGTACTAATGTACAAAACAAACTAATAGCCTTACACGATTTAGACGTCCCTTGGAGACCGTCTGACCTAGAGCAAAGAAGTGGTAGAATTGTTCGTCAAGGCAATGAAAATGATAAGGTAAATATCTTTAGATATGTAACAGAGAATACCTTTGATGCTTATTTGTGGCAGACAATAGAAAATAAGCAGAAATTTATATCCCAAATTATGACAAGCAAGACACCTGTGCGTGTTGCAGAAGATGTTGATGAAGCAAGTCTATCTTATTCAGAAATTAAGGCTTTGGCTACAGGCAATCCTATAATTAAAGAAAAAATGGATTTAGATAACGAAGTTACAAAGCTAAAAATGCTGGAAGCAAACTACAAGTCTAATAAATACAAGCTTGAAGATAAGGTAAATAAAATTTATCCTCAAAGTATTTTAAAAACTGAGATGGAAATACAAGCGGTCAAGGAAGATATTGCAAGTATTGAGAAATTAGGAGAAGAAGACATAAAATTCACTTCAATAAGTCTTGGTGGAAATAAGATTTTAGATAAGAAAGAGGCTGGAGAGAAGCTATTAGAAGAAATAAAAAAGGTAAAGATAAATGATAGTAAGGTTATTGGTAAATATAGAAATCTAGATTTACAAGTTTCGTATAACTTTATGACTAATACTCACACTTTTAAACTCCTAGGAAAAGCAGAATACTTCGGAGAGTTTTCAAACTCTACTGATGGTAATATAACAAGACTTGATAATGCAATTGAAAAAATGCCTTCAAGACTTGAAAGGTTAAATCAAAACCTTGAAAACTATAAAGAATCTTTAGAAAATGCCAAAGTAGAATTAACTAAACCATTTGAAAAAGCAGATGAGTTAAGGGACAAGACACTAAGACTAGCTGAAATTAATAAACTTTTAGATATGGGAGAAGTAGAAGAATTAGAAAATCAATCACCACTATTAGAAGATTTAAAAAGGGCGATAGTTGATTATTCTAACTACGAGTTTTCAGAATCTAATAACTATGAAGACTTTGACAAACTATACCCTGATTTAAGTCATATAGGACTTGCCTATACAGAAACACCTGATGGTAAGCATTCTATTCAATATGAAGTAAATTTGGAAGAAAAAACATGGACTCAGTATGTAGATAATGTAGCTATTAGAACAGAATCTTTTGTAGAGGAAGATATATCTAATTCACAAGCTCTTAAAGATATGACTGAAGCCATAAAGATGTCAAGTTTTGATGATCTGGTATCAGTAGATGAAGAAGATTTAAAACAAGCTTTAGGATTAGAAATAGATGATGATGGAAACTTCTATGATCCGCTAGCAAAAGATCTTGACAATGATGGAATACCAGATAGGTATGACAATGATTTTAAAGATAGTGATTACTTTGAATCAACCTATGATGTAGAGGATAATCTACACGCAAGTGAAGATAAACCATCAATATTGGGACAAATATCAAAATTCAAATCTGAAGAAGAAAAAGATAAAAATCAAGAAAAAAACGAAAAAGGACAAGAAAGATAGAGGAGGGCGAAAGGCTCTCCTTATTTAATACAAGGAGGAAATTATGGAATACAAAGGTATTAGAGAAAACTTAGAAGAAATGATGAATGATAACTACAAGGATTTTATAAAAGCACTTGTGAGCATAGAAAAAGGTGTTAATGATGAAAAGGCACTTGAAGAAGTCTATGTTTTATATATGAACAATGACACAACAGGTCTACTAAGTGATGACTTTAACTATATGATTGATGATATGAAAGAACAAGGTAAGATTGTTGAAAATGTCAGTGATATTGAAGAAAAAGATGATCTTATTAATCTTGTCGGTAATATAGCAGGCAAAGTAGAAAATCTTGAAAGAGAAAATGCAAATGGAGAAAAGTTTAAAGTAAGTAATTTTTCAATTGTTTCAAAAGATGACGATGGAAATAAGGTATATACAAATTGTTCAGCCTATGGAGATAAGACAAAAGATTTAAAGGACTTAAAACAAGGAGATTTTGTTAAAATCTTCGGACAAGTAAAAACCAGTATTGACAACAACGGAAAGGAACATAAAAATATTCGTATTTTGTCTTCTAAGCTATTAAAAGCAAAAGAACAAGTAAAGAGTCAAGACAAGGATAAAAAGTCCATAATAGGGCAAATAAAAAGCTTTAAGACAAACGATAAAACTAAATCTAATAAGAAAAATCATAGCAAAGGCACAGAAAGATAAATATCGGCAGTCTTCGGACTGCCTTTATTTTTTTGTTCAATTTAACGCAGTAAATCATATAATTGAAAGGAATCTGTGTTATATGCTATAATTAGGTAGTTAATCTATACCTTTAGAAAGGTAAAATATAGTATTGGAGAATGATATGGGATTTTCATATAACAAATTATGGAAGTTATTAATAGATAAAAATATGAAAAAAACAGACTTACAATGTGCAATAGCAACAACTCCCAAGACAATAGCCAAGATGGGAAGAGATGAAAATGTAAGTTTGGAAACATTAGGAAAGATTTGTGAGTATTTTCAATGTGATATTGGGGATATTATTGAATATAAAAAATAGAGTTGAGGCAAATAGTAAATAAGATTCTTACTTATATTTGTTATTTTCATCAACGGTATTTGGAAAATCTATTGATTTTAAAAAGCTGGAAGAAGAACAAACTAATTGTAAAATTTAAATAACTTTTTATCAAAAAAAGTTTGGAGGTTAAAAATATAATGTGGAAAGATAGTGAATCAAAAATTGACTATATAGATTTTGAATATATAGCAGATCTAGTAAATTATATAATTTTAGAAGATAGTTTACTACCAGCAAGTATTGGGGTGTATGGAGATTGGGGCAGTGGAAAATCAAGCATTATGTCAATAAGCCAAAAAAGGTTGCAAGATGAAGATGATAAGGCTTTGATTGTTAATTTCAACGCATGGTTGTTTGAGGGTTACGATGATATTAAAACAACAATTATTAACTATCTTTTAGACTCAATAGAAGAAAAGAAAAAGTTGGGAAATACAGCAAAAGAAATCTTGCAAGGATTGAGGAAAAGTTTGTTAAATATAAACTTAATACCAGTCATATCAAAAGGTTTTTTTGCTGCACTGTCTACATTTAGTACCAATCCCTCTGCAAGTAAATCAGAATTAATCCTTGGTCAGTCTGAGAATATAAAAGAGTTTATTAACACGGTTAAAGATAATTATATTGAAGCGACATCTGATGAGAAAATTAGAAATGAAATATCAATGTTCAGAGAAAAGTTTGGAGAGTTAATTGATACAACAGACATTACCCGTGTAGCAATTTATATAGATGAAATTGATAGATGTTCTACTGATACGATTTTAGAGCTTTTTGAGGCGATGAGACTATTTATGTTTTCTGGTAAAGTAGCTTTTATATATGGAGCAGATGAAAGGCAAATTGCTTATGCAATAAAGCAAAAATACTCGGAAGATATATCGGATAATGGTTCAAAAATAGATATTGGTAAAGAATATTTAGAAAAAATCATTCAATATCCTGTGCGTATTCCTAGAATGAATGTTGCTGAAACAGAGATTTATATAACATTATTATTAAGCGAGAATATAGTAGATGAAGATGAGTTTTCATCATTAAAAATGGATTTAATCAAACAATATAGAGAAAAATTATCAAGGGTATCTTTACCAGAAGAAAGCAAAGACAATGAACTTATAGTTAAAAATTTTACATTAGCAAAAAGGATAGCAGAACTTTTAAATTCGGGATTAAATGGTAATCCTAGACAGTTTAAAAGATTTTTAAATGAATTTGAATTAAGAAAAAGAACTGCTGAATTAAAAAACATTGAGATTGATGATCAAGTTTTAGTTAAGGTAATGGTCCTTCAATATGTAAAACCATCGATATTTACAGATTTTATTCAGCTACAACAAGAGAACAAATTAGATGAGATTTTGAGCTATTACCAAGAGATTGAGAATGAAAAAGAATCTGATGAAGATCAAAATATTAAATCTAAAGCAAACAATCTAAAAAAAGAGAAAAAGATAGATAAAAAATGGAAAGATGAATGGTTTGAGCAATGGGTTAGAATAGAGCCCAATCTTATAGATCATGATCTCAAACCTTATTTCTACTTATCACGTAATAAAGGGTTAGACTCAATTACATTCGGAAAAGCATTATCTAACGATGCTGTTCAAGTTATTAGAGCTTATTTATCAGGGAATGACATTGCTAAATTAAACGCTGAGGAAAATATTAATAATCTTTCTTCTGTCGAACTTAACTTAATAGTTGAGCAACTTTCTGAAGAGTTTATTAAACAGCCTGAAGATAAGAGGTTAGGCGTATTTAAAGGTTTAATCGATTTAAGCACTAAAAGAAATGAGTGTGCAGATTTTGTAGTAAGAAAAATATCTGAGTTGCCTATAAATTATATGACTAAACCAATGAAGATGTACGCTAATAATCTAATAGATTTAGAAATACCAGCAAGTAGCGAAATGAGCAAAGTTGTTAATAGTTGGAATGATAAATAAAGATGGAGGTATGTATTGGGTACATCAAGTTCTTTTAAAGGTAAAAAAGGAAATGCATTATTACCAAATGACTTTTTACAAGAAGATAACAATAACGATGATAAAGACAATAAAAAAGATTTAGATAAACCGAATTGGACATCAGCCAAAACATCCATGAGTAAATATATTTCTTCTGGTGGGAACATTGGAAGTTCGAAGAAAGTTGTCAGTAATTATATTGGGGCAAATGGTGGAGCTAAAGCTTTCTCATCAAGGCAAGGGATAAGTTCCGCAGGGAATAATTTTTCTAATTTATTGAGTAGTATAACAAAAAATGGATTTACTACTACGATTGCTTCATTAGGAAATCAATTTATAAATAAATCCACGGTAGAATCTATATCGCTTTTGGCAAATTATGTAGTAGAAAATTCTATATCAAAAGATGATATAGCTATAAGGAGTGCTACAGTAAACACTTTGGAAGAAATGAACTTATTGTTAGGTGACAAAGATTCTTTAACTGAAATTGAATCAAAATACTTACTTCAGTATTTTACTAGGGAATTAATTTGGCAATTAATGTTAGTTGATTACGGATATTCATTTGAAAAAAAGGGAAGCAATATTCAAGAAGCTATTAGGATTGAAAGAGATATTAAGGAATATATTCAAGCTTGCGTTGAGGTGGGATTTAATTCATATAAAGATAATTATTTCACTGAAGATTCATTTAATAAGATTTTAACTTCTTGCTTAGAGATTATGGAGGAATAAAATGAGAATATATTGTACAAATGAATCAATTGATAATATTCCTGAAGGATTTGATGAAAAACTAGATATAACAAATAAAAAAGATATTGGCTTTAATTTCTGGGATAATTACATTAAGTTAGAGAAAGATTTTTCAAAATTAGCCATTGATTTATTATATTTATCGATTTTTGTTTTTGTAGCTGATCGAATAGTAAAAAGAGATACTCAAAATGATGGTTGGACTAGGACTATCAAACTAAATATTCCTGTATCTGACATTGATTTTTGGAACTCTCAAAAAGTATTAGTAACTGATATGTTGAATTTTTTAAGTGGTGACAATTGGACTTTTGAATTTAGACCTAAAACTGTGTATCAAGAGCAAATATACTATTCATCTAAAAAGTATAAAGAGTTGAATAAGAGGAGCTATGACAAAATTTGTATGTTTTCAGGTGGTTTAGACTCTTTTATAGGAGCAATAGACTTGCTTGAAGATTCAACCTCTTCAATATTACTAGTTAGTCATTATGGCGGAGGAAAAGGAACTAAAAGCTATCAAGATGATATTTTTAAAGCTGTAAAGAATAAATATAAGTTAGATGATAGAGATCAGGTGCAATCATATGTTGTTGCTAAGAATGGTAAAGAAGATACAACTAGAACAAGATCTTTTATGTTTTTTTCGCATGCAATTGTTTATGCCTCAGCTTTTGGTAGAAAAACTCAGCTATATATCCCTGAAAATGGTTATATCTCTTTAAATGTTCCTTTATCTGGATCAAGGTTTGGGAGCAGCAGTACAAGAACTACACATCCATACTACATGAAAAAATTACAAACTTTAATAAATAATATGAATTTAGATATTAGAATCATTAATCCATATCAATTCAAAACTAAAGGTGAAATGATGAAAGAGTGTAAAAATAGTAGCTTCCTAAAAGAGCAGTATGTTAATACTATGTCTTGCTCACACCCAGATAATGGTAGATTTAAAAAAGAAAAAACATCAAAACACTGTGGAGATTGCATCCCTTGCATAGTTAGAAAAGCAGCTATAATATCAGCTTATGGGAAAGATGAAACGGAGTATAGACATAAAAACCTAGAAAAATCTGAAGCTGGAATCTTAAACAGAAATGCTTTTTTACAAATGCTTGAAAAGCATAATCCCAAAAAAGCGGTATTTGAGATACAGAAATCTGGTCCATTAACAGATAACTTATTTGAGTTTGCAGACGTTTATAATAGGAGTATAGAAGAATTAAATAAAATATTTAATGAGGTAGATATGAATGAAGTTGATTGATTTTCATTGCCATCCAGATTTATATAATGACAATTTTAAAATGTTAAACAATGGTAATAAAATAGTTTTTATGACAAATTTACCAGTTTTGTTTGAAAGATACTATCCAAAATATAAAGATTCTAAAAATAATTTTTTAGCTTTAGGCTATCATCCAGAATTGATTGAAGAGTACCCTAATTATTTTGAAAAATTTAAACAAAATTTGTATAAGACAAGGTTCGTAGGGGAAATAGGTCTAGATAATTCTGAAAGAAATAAAGAATCTTTTGAAAAACAACTAAGAATATTTCGAGAAATAATGGATGAGTGTAATAAAAGTGATGGTAAGATTATATCAATTCACTCAAGAAAAGCTGAAAGTTCTATATTTGAAGAATTAATTAATAACAATAATATATACATTCTACATTGGTACACAGGAACTCTTAAAAGACTCCTAGATGGTATGATGAAAAATCAAAACATATATATATCTGTCAATTTAGATATGACAACAACAAAAAAAGGTGCTGATTTAATTCACAGTGTACCTATAGATAGAATTGTTTTAGAAACAGATGCTCCTTTTACAAAAGAAAGTAAAAAAAGATATGATTATAAAATATTAGAAGATACTATTGCTCAAATAGCAAAAATAAAAAAATGTAATTTAGAAGATGTTACTATTCAAATCCAAGCTAATTCAAAGAAGATATTAGGATAGGAAGTAGTTACCTCTCTACTTCCTTCCCATAATAATTTTCATAGTTTTTTCTATACTGAACAAGGTCAGAAAATTGTTCTTTATTCAAAGAATACTCTTGCATAAGGGTGTTCTTTTTTTCTTGCAATTTATCGAGGTTTGCTAGTATTTCTTTTGTGTTTGGTAGTTTTTTATAGTTTTCTAAAATTTCTTTAGCAGCTATTTTGTAGACGGAAAGTTCACTATAATATTCTTCTGCAAATTGTTTATCCTCAGGATTTTTCTTGTGGTATTTATAGATTTCACGATACTTATTTATAGTATTTATATTTTCCATATCTTGAGATAGACTCTTCATTTCAGCTTCAATTTTCTTTATTTCATCTAACAAGTCTTGTCTATCATCTGCAGATTTTTTAATAAGATCATCGAGTTGTGTAATTGAATTAATTCCTTGTTCTCTAAGTTTAATTATTGAATCAGCCATTGTTTTGATATTGTGTTTTCTTGCCCAAACTTCATAACCTTTAGAAGATTGTACTTTTTCATTAGTAGATATATCAATAACATTTCCCACTCGTTTTTTAGTAGGATTAGCTTTGTTTTTAATAGCTAAATCTATTCTTTCTTTGATTTTCTCTTCAGTATAATCTTCACCGATAGTCTTAGCTCTTGTAAATCTTTGCTTATCTTTATGACGAAAAGCAATATGTTTACCAAACTTAATTTCATAATCAAGAGACTTCATATTTTCTAAAAACTCTTCCCACGATTTAGACTTATTAATCATTCTATCTATATCAAATTGCAGTTTAGACTTCCAAGAATTTCCTTTCTTATTTTGGTCATATTCGTACCAAGATTTACCAGCAGTTTTGTATTTTCTTTTGTAAGCTTCATAATATTCATCAATGACTGAAAGCTTATTTTCTTTACATAATTCGTCACTTTGATACCTGATTTTATGGTAAGTTTTTTTGTTAGATTGGTAGCATTTACCAGTCTTGTAATTAACATTATTAAAAATAATATGGTTATGGATATGCCCTCTATCTATATGAGTTGCAAGAACAAATTCATAATCTTCTTTTAAAATTTTCTTACATAATTCCATTCCAATTTCATGAGCTTTTATAGGATCAACCTCTCCTGGTAGAAAAGATTGGATTAAATGTCTAGCTAAGACTGTACCTTTAGTATCATTGTCTTCTCGTGTTTTCATAAATTGAATATGGGCAGTAGATGGATAACATTTAAATGAAGATACCAAGACTTTTTCATTAGTTTTTTCACTCTTAGTTATATAATCTATTGCCAAATTTAGAGTTGATTTTATAGGATGTATTTTTGTAATTGCCATATTAGTCACCATAGCTTTCTTTTGATTTATTAAGAAGTAGGGAATGGATCTGCCATATTTTTCTTGATAATTTTTCTATTTCTTTATTCATTGCTTCAATTTCATTTTTGTATATAACACCAGTTGTATTAGTTGCTTTTGCAATCTGGTTTATATTATTTGTTGCATTCGAAAGTAGCCATTGTAGGTTTCTAAATGGTTCTAAATCTACAACATAAATCTCTTTTTCTAATACACACTTTCTAAGAAAGTGGGACATAGTTTTACAATTAGCAAGTTTCATTTTCTTTTCAAAGATTTCTTTTTCTTCATCTGTTAAATATATTTTTAGTTGATTATTTCTTTTTCTATTATCCATAGTATATCTCCTTATCATAAAATATTGGGGTCTTAGGGTTCTCCCTAACAAGGTAAAATTGATAAAAAAAGAAGCAGTCCATAAAAGTTCTGCTCCATCAATTTTTAGTAAGTGGGTACTCACTTACTGTGCTTGCTATTAAAGTTATAAGCGTTAAGCGTTTATTAGGTTTTATTAATTATACCGCATTTAAAAAAATTAATAAAGAAGTATAAGCGAAGCTATTGACAATGATTATCAGTTCTGATACAATAATACCGACAAGAGTGTCGGTTTGGAGGTTATTTATGAAATGAAAATGGAAGCTGATGAAAGAAAAAAGCAGATTAGACAAGCAGCTATTAAAGTCTTTTTGGATAAGGGATTTAGAAATACAGTTATGAATGACATTATGGAAGCTACTGGGCTTTCTAGAGGTGGCTTGTATCATCATTATGGTTCTACGCATGAAATCTTATACGACATTATGATGGAAGGTAATTTAAATAGAAAAGATATTGTTCAAAAATCAAGTTATGATGAAGGATTAATATTAAGTCCACAGTTGTTTTCAAGAATGATTATAGACAAGATACTTGCAGATAATGATTATGTAAAGCTTTATGTTATGTTTTTATGTGAGTTAAAAGAAAATGATGATTTGAAAAAACTATATGTGAAAATAAAAAAAGAGTCCATACAAGTATTTAAAGAATTGTTTTCTACTTTGTTTAACGAGTTACCTTCTGATGAAACATTTGAATTTATGATTAATATTATGAATTCTGGATTGATGGCTTGCGAAATTTTGAATGCACGTGAGAATTTTGTAAAAAATAAGATATATCTAACTGAAATGATAGAGACTTATTTTACAAATGTAATGAAAAAAGATGATGAAAGGAGTTAAATTTATGGATCTATTAAAAAAATATATTAAGAGAAATAAAACACCATATTTTATTTCTGTCTTGTTTGCAATACTTGGAGTAATTTCAAATCTTTTTGTATATATTATTCTAAGTAAGATGATTATATCATTAATTGATGGTAGCCAAGATTTTTATTACTATATAAATAAAATTTTCTTTATACTTTTATGTCTTATAATCAAAGAAGTGTTTATGTTTTTGTCAACAATGATTTCTCATAAAACAGCCTATAAAATAATACGAGATATAAGAAAAAGCCTTATGGAAAAATTATTTAATATGCCATTAGGAGATATATTGAATGAATCTACTGGTAAGTTAAAAGACATAATTGTAAATCAAGTCGATAATACTGAAACAACATTGGCTCATATGATACCTGAGATGACAGCTAATTTAGTCGGACCTATAATATTATTTGTTTACATGTTAGTTTTAGATTATAGACTAAGTTTAATATCTTTAATTCCATTAGTTATTGGTGGATTTTTTATGACAGGGCCGATGAAAAGAATGAAGGTAAAGTTTCCACAAGCAGTTAAAATTGGCCAAGATATGAATAATTCCGTGGTTGAATATATAAATGGAATAGAGGTTATTAAAACATTTAATCAAGGCGAAAAATCTTATAGAAAATACAGGGACAATGTGTATAAAAAGGCAAATTACTATTATGATTGGATGGGAGAAAATACAAGAGACTATGCGATAAGTATGTCTATTGCTCCAGTTGGTATTTTGACAATTATACCATTTGGTTTATATTTCTGTATGAATGGTTCACTAGATGGTGGTGTATTTTTAACATTGATAATCCTTTCTTTTGGGACTATCCAAAATATTATGAGAGTAATGACTTTTGAAGATGATATTGGAAGAATGTCAACTATTTTCGAAGAGATTAAAAATATACTTTCTGCGAGAGAATTATCTCATAAAAATGAAAATTTGGATATAAAAAATTATAATATAGAGATAAAAAACGTAGATTTTTCTTATGAAAAAGATAAGCAAGTCCTAAACAATATAAATATAAATATAGAAGAAGGAAGTGTGAATGCTTTAGTAGGCGAATCGGGTTCGGGAAAGTCGACTATTGCAAAACTAATTTCAGGATTTTGGGATGTAGATAGTGGTTCTATAAGTATAGGAAATGTAAATATTAAAGATATGTCCCTTGAAAAGTTATCTACTGTTATTTCCTATGTAGCACAAGATAATTTTCTTTTTGATATGTCAATTAAAGATAACATCAGAATAGGAAATAAAAATGCTAGTGATGAGGAAATAATTGAAGTATGTAAGAAAGCAGCCTGCCATGATTTTATAATGAAGTTGTCAGATGGATATGATACAAGAGTAGGAGAAGCTGGTAAACATTTGTCTGGAGGAGAAAGGCAAAGAATATCAATTGCAAGAGCTATGATAAAGAATGCTCCAATAGTTATTTTAGACGAGGCTACCTCTTATATCGATCCTGAAAATGAAGCCTTGATTCAAGATGCAATATCAGAGCTTGTCAAAGGGAAAACTCTAATTATAATTGCCCATCGTTTAAAGACAATAACAGATGTAGATAATATATTTGTAATTAAAAATGGAGAACTTGCATGTAAAGGGAGTCATGAAGAGCTTTTGAAGGAATCAAAAGATTATCACAATCTTTGGGAAACTGCCTTGAAAGGAGAAGAAAATGCTTAGTGTTTTTAAAAAAATATGGAATTTTTCTATTGAAGAACAAGTGTATCTAAAAAAATCAATCTTTGCTAATTTTTTCGGTTCTATTTTTAATGCTCTACAATTTGCAGCCATTTATTATGCGATTTTTGGGATAGTAAACAAGGATATAAGCATTAAAACAATAGGAATATCAAGTTTATTTTTATTAATTAGTATAGCCGGAGTAATTATTTCAAAAAATTCCTCTATGCTCAAACAAACACATGCCGGATATTTTATGGCTGGACACAAGAGAATTGAATTAGGTGAAAAAATAAAAAAAGTTCCCATGGGATTCTTCTCAAGTTTAAGTTTAGGAAATTTAACAACTATTGCGACTACTAACTTAGATAATGTAGAGACTTGGGTTCCAACTTTGTGTATTATGGTTTTCGGTGGCATGCTTAATGCTATTGTTTTTATCTTATCCTTATTTTTGTTTTCTTATAAGGTAGGTATTGTAGCAATAGTTGGTTCTATTGTATTTTTAATGATCATTGCTCGTATGCAAAAAAGGTCAAGTAAAAATGCAGATAAGATTCATGAGATTCAGGTATCACTTACCAAAGAAGTCTTATCAACATTGCAAGGAATGCAAATTATAAAATCATATAATCTACGAGGAAGTAATAATAAAAAACTTGACAAGAGCTTTGATAGTGCTAGTGAATATTCTTTTGATTTAGAAAAAACTATAATGCCATATAGTTTATTAGCTAAAATCATAATAGCTATAACAATTTGTTTGATGTTGTTTATTTCAATAAAATTATATTTTGTTGAAAATGGTCAAATAGTTAATACTATTATGATACTTATAGCAAGTTTTGTAATATTTGATGGGCTTATAACATCTGGCTCTGCTATGGCTATGCTAAGAATGGTTGAGAATGCAATAGATTCTTATTCTTATGTAAATGATATGGAAGATATGAAAGAAGGAAGTATTACAGAGCCAATAAAAAATCATGATATTGTATTTAAAAATGTCAGCTTTTCTTATGATGATAGACAAATTTTAAAAAATGTATCAGCAGAGATAAAAGAAAATACTATGACTGCCATTGTCGGACCATCTGGATCTGGTAAAACAACATTTTGTAATCTAATAGCAAGATTTTGGGATGTAAATTCTGGAGAAATTTTAATAGGTGGAAAGAATATTAAGGACTATAAGATAGAAAACCTTATGAATTCAATTTCCATGGTATTTCAAGATGTATACCTATTTGAGGATACAATTGAAAACAATATAAAATTTGGAAAACAAAATGCGAGCCATGAAGAAGTAGTTCAAGCTGCTAAAAAAGCAAGGTGTCATGAATTTATAGAAGCTTTACCAGATGGATATAACACTATCATTGGGGAAGGTGGAGCAAGTCTATCTGGTGGAGAAAAACAAAGAATCTCCATAGCCAGAGCCATGCTAAAAGATGCAGACATAATTATTTTTGATGAAGCAACAGCAAATATAGACCCAGAAAATGAAGATAAACTTAAAGAAGCAATAGAATCATTAACAAAAAATAAGACAGTAATAATGATTGCTCATAGACTAAAGACAATTAGAAATGCTGACCAGATTTTAGTCTTAAAAGATGGAGAAATAGTAGAACGTGGTAATCATGAAGAACTGATTAAAAATAATGGACTTTATTCTGACCTTATCAATGCAAAAACTAAGGCGGAATCATGGAAATTAAATAATTGATAGGAAGAAATATTTAAAGTCTCTGAACATGAAAAATATTTAGAGCAGGTGGACAAGAAAAACCACTTGCTCTTTTTTTCGTTCCTAAATCAATATGGGAATTTTGAAGATAATCTAGAAGATAAAAATGTTGATGTAGAAAAAGTTGTAGCTACACCAATGATGATTGAAGCATAAAAAATGTATCAACCATTACCCTTTAAACAGGATTTAGGTTGATACACAAAATTATTTACAGACCCTGTTATTGTGTAATTAAGACTATAAGCGTTAAGCGTGCTTATTTATAGTAAATAAAATTATACCATACTCAGAATATAATTTCAGGGCACTATTGACAAAAGTATAAGAAAATGATATTCTTTATTAAAGAACGAGTGTCGGTCAATAGGTGGTGAGGTTTTGGCAAAGAGAAATGTAAAGGATCCAGAAGAAAGAAAACAGGAGCTTATAAACATAGCATCCAGACTTTTTGAAAAGTATGGGTATGAGAAAGTTTCTGTTAGAGATATTCTCGCAGAAGTTAATGGAGCGCCGGGAATGTTTTATTATTATTTCAAATCAAAAGAAGATATTTTCTTGGCGTGTATGGAAACATACTTTGATAAAAAATTAAAAAATAAGTTAGGTATCCTTCAAAACAAGGAAATAGATTACGAAGAAAGAATAAAGATTTTTAGAGAACTCATAGTAAAAGATATCAGTCAATTTACAACAAGATATAATTTTTCAAAAGAGAATTCAATTACAGATAACTCTTACAGGCTATGGGAATTGATTCATTACATTGGGAAATTTATAGATGTCTATTCAGAGTTTATAATTGAAGGAATAGAAAATAAAAAAATAGAAAATAATATGGGAATAAATAGAGGAAATGTGAGAAGTTTTGCAGCTTTTATTTTATACGGAGCTGTTGGAACAATATATAACGACTATATTATTAAGGGAGAAAACAAAACAAATTCAAGTGAAGCCTTTGGAATAATAAGCGAACTATTTCAAAGACCTCATTAGAGAAAAATAAAATATAAGTATTTTACAAGGGAAACATCAACAGTGTTTTCCTTGTATTAGTTTTAGGGCAAATGAACGAACTCGTTCGGTAAGGAGGTATGTTTTATATGAAAAAGAAGAAATCTATTAAAGATATTATTTCCTACAGTGAAATAAAAAAAGGAAAACTTGTAGGAGGAATATTATTTGTTAGTCTTGGTATGCTATTAAGTATTTGTCCAATTTTGGTGATATACAAAGTTATAAAATCCCTATTTTTATATGGGAAATTAGAACAAAGTACAATACAGTTTTGCATCTATGGACTTGCAGCAGTGGTATTGTCATATTGCTTAACTTACATTGGCGGTATTTTATGCCATAAGTTTTCATATGTTTTAATAGCTAACTTAAAAAAGAAGATATTATTTCATATTGGGAATCTTCCTTTAGGGTTTTTTACCGGAGACAACAAGTCAAAAATAAGGCAAGTATTAGGATCAGACATGAATCAAATTGAGGGATATTTTTCTCATCAATTACCAAATTTAATTTCAACTTTAGCACTAATTTTAGCAATGATAATTGTTATGTTGAAGATGAATTTAATATTAGGTCTTACGACTTTGTTAATTATATTTGTTGGTTTAGGAATTCAGATTGCAATCATGGCAAAGATTATAAAGTCGGGTGGACTTGAGAAAAACTTTGCGATTCTGGATCAAATTAATTCAGCAACTACTGAATATGTTAAAGGTATGCCGGAAGTGAAAATCTTTGGAACAGGAGCAAAATCATTTAAAACTTTTTCAGAGTCAGTAGGAGAATATAGAGACTTTACAAGTTCGATGACATCAATGATAAGACCGGGATTTGTCTCATTTAGAATGTTTATTCTATCTGTTGCTACATTCATAGTTCCTGTAGGAATACTTTTAATGTCACGAAATAATAATTTGGATTTTGCTACAGTATTTATTTTCTATTTGATTCTTGCACCTGCTATTAGTGTACCTGCATTAAAACTCAGAGATTTTGCAGAAGGGATGAATTTACTAAATGAAGTTGTTTTGAGGATCTATGAAATTATAGATGAAAAAGAATTGGAAATTGAAAATAGTGACGAAGAGATAAAAGGTCATGATCTTGAATTTGGGAATGTAAGCTTTTCTTATGGAAATGAAGAGGTTTTAAAGAATATAAGCTTCTTTGCTAAACAAGGAGAAGTTACAGCATTAGTTGGCTATTCAGGAGCAGGCAAATCTACCATTGGAACGCTAATACCAAGATTTTACGATCCTTCAGAAGGCTCTATTAAAATCGGTGGAGTTAATTTAAAAAATATTCCGATGAACGCCTTAATGGACAGGATAGCATTCGTTTTTCAAGATAGTGATCTTATCACAGATACAGTCTTCAATAATGTTGCTATGGCAAAAACAGGCTCTACAAAAGAAGATGTCATAAAAGCATGTAAAAAAGCAAGATGTCATGATTTTATTATAAAACTTCCTGAAGGATATGACACAGTTTTGGGTAAAGGAACTTATTTATCTGGAGGAGAGAAACAACGTATTGCCGTAGCAAGAGCGATTTTAAAGGACGCACCAATATTAGTATTAGACGAAGCAACAAGTTTTGCTGATTCTGAAAATGAATATCTTATGCAGGAAGCTTTGTCTGAATTGGTTAAAGATAAGACAGTTATCATGATTGCTCATAGGTTAAATACCATAGAGCATGCAAATCAAATTTTAGTAATATCTGATGGAAAAATTGCAGAAAGAGGTAAGAATGAAGATTTAATCGTTGCAGATGGAATATATAAGAGACTCTTTGATATTTATAAGAAGACAAATATTTGGCAAATGGATATAGAAGGGAGTGAGAATGAATGATAAGAAATATTACTTTAGGGAAGATGAATAACATAAGAAAATCCATTATATTAAATGTTTTGGCATCTATTTCAAACCTTATACCATTTATTGCTTTGGCGAAAATTGTAGAAACACTATTTTTAAATAGAGGTGCAGATAGTATAGATACGAGCATTTTATGGAAGTATTTTGGGATAATGGCAATATTTTTCTTTGTAACATTCTTATTGGAAAATTTAGCTACAAAATATACCTATGAACTTGGTTACAAGACAAGTGCAGATGGGAGAATAGAGCTTGCAGACCACATAAGAAAACTACCAATAGGTTATATCTCAGGGAAAAGCTCAGCAGAGATCTTAGATACATTAATGAATGATTTTTTCAAAGTTGAAACGGCAGTAACTCATCAATTACCTCAATTTTTCAGTGGTATATGTGTAGCGGTTCTTTGCTCAATATTATTTTTGGTAATTAATGTAAAAATGGGAATAGCAACACTTATTGGATTGCCGATTTCTGTTCTACTTCTTACACTCATGCAAAACTTTCAGAAAAAAATTTATTTGAAAACAAAGAAAATGAGGATAAAAGAGGAAGAAGATATAAACGAATATTTGGATGCTATTAAGACTCTAAAAGCTTATAACAGCTTAGATGATACATTAACAAAGTTTGAAGAAGATATAGATAACTCGAGAGACGCAAATATTAAGAGTGAGAAAGGAGTTGGTTCATTAACTACTATAGCAAGTATGATTTTAAGAATAGGACTTCCTTTGATGAGTTTAGCGGGTTCCTATTTGTTTATAAATGGATCTTTGGAAATTGATACATTTTTAATGTTCTTATTTGTAGGCACAAGGATTTTTGATCCCTTGGAGCTTGCACTTGTAAATTATACAGGTCTACAAATGGCATCGGTTTCAGGAGAGAGAATCATTAACTTACTTAACGCTAAACCTATGTCAGGAAATTCCGTTGTAAACGAAAGCAACAAAATTGAAATCCACGATGTTTCATTTTCTTACAAGGAATCTAAGGTTATCGATAATGTTTCATTAGACATTAATGAAAATGAATTAACTGCTTTTGTTGGTTACTCTGGCTCTGGAAAATCTACACTAATTAAATTAATTTCCAGATTTTATGATCCTAATGAAGGGACAATTAAAATTGGTGGAGTAGATTTGCTAACAGCCGACCCTGATAAATTAATGGATAAATTTTCTGTTGTTTTTCAAGATGTGTATCTTTTTAAAGACACAATTTATAACAATATAAAATTTGGAAATGAAGATGCAAGTAAAGATGAAATCATGAATGCTGCAAAAATGGCAGGAGCTTATGACTTTATAGTCAATAAAGATGATGGATTTGACACTATGATTGGACAAGGAGGTGCGACTCTGTCTGGAGGTGAGAAACAAAGAATATCAATAGCGAGAGCAATATTAAAAAACGCCCCAATAATACTACTTGATGAAGCAACATCTTCGCTTGATCCTGAAAATGAACTTATTATACAAGAAGCAATATCAAATTTAATTAAAAATAAAACAGTTGTGGTTGTAGCTCATAAATTAAGGAGCGTAATGGGAGCTGATAAAATTGTTGTTTTAAACAAAGGAAAGGTAGAAGAAGTTGGGAAACATGAAGAACTTATTAAAAATGAAGGACTATATAAAGACTTATGGAATTATCAAGAAAAGTCTAAAGAATGGAAGATTGTACAGTAACAATCAATTTTAAAGGAGGAAATTTATGAAAACACAAAAGAAATCATCAAAAAATGCAGTTACAGCCGGTGTTTTAATTGCACTTTACTTTGTAACATATGCAGTCATTGGGGCAATATCTATGCCTGTCCCTGTTTTATTTTTACTAATGCCTATGCTTGTAGCACTATTTGCTGCACCAACCTATCATATGCTTCTTGCAAAGACAAAGTCAGCTACTGCTATTGTAATCGCAGCTATTTTACCAAGTATTTTATTAGTTGCAACTGGGCATATTCCAATTGCACCATTAGTGGCAGTGCCTGCCGGAATAATTGCTATGTTCATAGCAAAAGGTGGAAATTATACAGACTTTAAGAAAAATACAATTAGTCATATGTTTTTTTCTCTAAACTTATTTGGAGGCTTTTTACCAATTTGGGTTATGAGAGAAGCGTTTTTTGAAAGTGTAATAAAAGGTGGCTTAGATCAAAGCTTTTGTAACACAGTAAGAGCATGGACACCAATATGGATGTTACCAGTTATGATTATAGGAACATTTATATTCTCTTTGATTGGTTCTTATTTTACAAAAAAAATATTAAATAAAAAGTTGGAATCCGCAGGAGTTTTATAATGGAAAATTCAAAGTTTGTTCTGGGGTCAAAATATGACCTCAGAACAAAACTTATCTTGCTTATGGGTGCGAATATTTTAATTTTTTTAGGGTTTGATTGGATCTATCAAAGCCTTATTACATTATTTTTCCTTGTCATCATTATTAGCGATGGTTATAAAAAATCCGCTATAAGGTATATTTTATTTTTTGTAATAAGTGTAGTATTGGAAAAATCTTTAGCCTATTTTAATATGAATTTTCTTTTGAATTTAATTTTATTTATCTTGGCAATTGGAAGAAAATTTCTGCCATGTATTATCGTGGGTAAATGGATTTTAAATTCAACATCTGTTTCCAGTGCAGTGGCAACTTTACAAAAATTAAAACTTTCAAAAGACTCGCTCATAATGATTTCTGTAATATTTAGATGTTTGCCTACTATTAAAGACGAATGGAGTCATATAAATATGGCGATGAAAACTCGAGGAATTAATTTTAACTTAATCAATTTAACAAGAAGACCAACATTAATTATGGAATATTTTTTTGTGCCATTGTTCGTAAGTGTGATAGAAATTGGGGATGAGCTCTCTCAATCAGCCATTATAAGGGGACTCGATGCTCCTGTTAACAAAACAAGTAGACACCTAATTAAGTTTAGAAAAAATGATATTGGTGTTCTAATTCTTATGATTTTAATTTTATCAATAGTAATATTTATGAAAGTATCAGGGTGGGACTTATGATTGAAATTAGAGAATTAAGTTTTAAGTATAAGGGAGGATCTGATTACTCATTAAAAGATATAAACTTGAAAATCAAAAAAGGGGAATGCATTCTTCTATGTGGTAGGAGCGGTTGCGGAAAGTCGACTCTATTAAAGCTTATGAACGGTATAATACCTGAGTTTTATGATGGGGACATTTCTGGCAGTGTTATGGTCAATGGTATGAATACATTTACCACACCAATTTATAAATTATCTAATAATGTAGGCTCGGTTTTTCAAAATCCTAAAACACAATTTTATACAACAAACACTACAGATGAGATTGCTTTTGGTTTAGAAAATTACGGAATAGAAAGAGAAGTAATTAACAAAAGGATTGAAGAAGTTGAAAAAGAGCTTCATCTTGAAAACTTGATGAATAAAAATATATTCAATCTTTCTGGAGGAGAAAAGCAGAAGATTGCTATAGCAAGCATTTACGCATTAAACCCTGAGATATTTATTCTTGATGAACCATCTTCAAGCTTAGACATAAAGTCAATGAAAGAACTATCGCTTACAATAAAAAAGCTTAAATCTTTAGGAAAAACTATTATTATTGCAGAACACAGGTTGTGGTATTTAAAAGACATTGTTGATAGAGCAATATACTTAGAGGATGGAAAAATCATCAGAGAATATAGTATGGACGAAATTGAAAATCTAAGTGAAGATGAACGAATGAGAACAGGACTTAGGCATTCTGATTATAAAGCTATTGAAAGATTTGATGATTTTGAAACTTCAAATAAAGGGACTTTATTAGAGTTAAAAAATCTAATATTCAAAAGAAATACCAAAATAATTTTGTCCATTGAGGATCTTAAATTTTTTTATGGGAATATTATTGGAATTGTTGGAGAAAATGGAATTGGGAAGTCTACATTAGCAAAAATTATATGTGGCTTAAACAAAGAAAATAAAGGTAAAATTTTAAAAGATGATGAGAATTTAAATATAAAAAGTAGGCTAAATGAGAGCCTGCTTATTATGCAGGAAGTGAACTGTCAGTTATTCACGGACAGCGTTAAAGATGAAATAGTATTAACATCAAATATTAAAGATGATAATGCTTTAGATACTTGGTTAAAAGATATGGAGTTGAAAAATATCAGTGATAGGAATCCTCACACCTTGTCAGGAGGACAAAAACAGAGAGTAATTATCTTATCCGCTTTACTATCCGACAAGAAAATTCTATTTTTCGATGAACCAACCAGTGGATTGGACTATAGAAATATGAAAATAGTAGCTAAAAACATAAAGAAAGTAAAGGAAGAAGATAAGTTGATTTTAATAATATCCCATGATGTTGAGTTTTTAGATTCAGTTTGTGATAAAGTGATTGATTTTACTTACTTATGAAAATGCATACATTAGTAAATTACAAGAGGGACATATGATAAATAAGCAAGAAAAACGAGAAGTCGTAAATAGTATTTTTCATGATACTCCATAAAATAAATTTTATAATATTTTTTCATTTTAGAGGATTTATGCCTAATAGCATAAGTCCTCTTTTTTTTTTATGCTCAAATTAATCATTAAAACTTCAAAATGCTATAGAAAAATAAAAATTCTGGTTACCAAAGAGGGCAAATTTCACTTTATAAAGTGAGGGGTATTTTGTCATCTTGCTATAAAAATCCAAATACTTTGAAGTGTGAATATTCTTGAAAATGCTTAGATGAAATTAGCATATTTCATATTTAATTCACTTATCTAGGAAAAAAATTCAACTTACATAGGAGGTTAAAATGCAAGCAATAAAAGTTTATAGCATGAGAGTTGCTATGTTATGTAGACTTTATGATCTTAAATTAATTAATGATAAGGAATATACAAAAATAAAAAATAGAATAGAAAATGATTATAAAAAGAGAGATAGAAAGTAGTTAATCTTGTGATATAATAACACTGTAGAAAGATACAAAATGGGAAGGAGGTAAAATGAATACTAAAGTAAAAGTAATAAAAGCTTCAAATACAGGAGCAAGAAATAGAAATGCGCTACATTTAGATCTAAAACGCGTTGCAGCATATTGTAGAGTAAGTACAGATAGTAAAGACCAACTTGAATCATATAAATCGCAAGTTGATTATTATTCAAATCTAATAAAAAATAATAAGAACTGGACTCTGGCTGGTATATATGCAGATGAAGCAACAACAGGAACAACTGCTACTAAAAGAGCTGATTTCATGAGGCTAATAAGTGATTGCCAAAATGGAGATATAGACATGATAATTACTAAATCTATATCAAGATTTGCTAGAAATACATTAGATACCTTAAAGTATGTAAGACTATTAAAGGAAAACAATGTTGGTGTAGTATTTGAAGAAGAAAATATAGATACTTTGACAATGGATGGAGAGTTACTATTAACAATATTAAGTTCAGTAGCTCAACAAGAAGTAGAAAATACCTCAGCCCATGTGAAAAAAGGACTGAAAATGAAGATGGAAAAGGGGGAGCTTATTGGTTTTCAAGGTTGTCTTGGATACGATTATGACCCTACAACAAAAAGTATCTCTATAAATGAAGAAGAAGCCAAAATTGTCAGATACATCTTTAAAAGATATTTAGAGGGCAATGGTGGCTCAGTCATTGGCAGGGAACTAGAAGAGCAAGGATATCTCACCCCGAGAGGTAAAACAAAATGGTCTGATACTACAGTGTTAGGAATAATTAAAAATGAAAAGTATATTGGTGATATACTAATGGGAAAGACCTTTACAGTCGATCCTATAACAAAAAGAAGACTAGCAAATTTTGGTGAATCTGATAAATATCACATTGAAAATCATCACGAGCCAATTATATCAAAAGAAGATTTTGAAAAGGCACAGGAGATTAGACTCAGGAGAGCACAAAATAGAAACACTATTGCTAATAAGGATAGAAAAAGAGAAAAACTATCAAGACAATACGCTTTTTCAAGTATGCTGGAATGTGGATTTTGTGGTGAAATACTTTCAAGAAGAACATGGCACACTAGTTCAATTTATAAAAAAATTAACTGGCAATGTGTAAAATCAACAAAAAAAGGTAAAAAATATTGTCCTCATTCAAAAGGAATACAAGAAGCAGCAATAGAAAAAGCATTTGTTGAAAGCTATAGGCAATTATGCCATGCAGATTCAACAGTAATAGATGACTTTTTAAAAATTGTAGAAGAAGAAATAAATGATGAATCTTTAGTCAAGGATCTGAAAAAGTTAGAAAACCAATTAAACAGAATCATTAGTTAAGAAAGAAAGTTAGTTGATCTTCATTTAGAAGATAGTATAGACGAAGAAGTTTATGCTAAAAAGTATAAAAAACTGACAAAACAAAAAGAAGAATTACTTGATGAAAAGAAAACACTGGAACTAACGATAAAAGATGAAGACTCTATTAAAGAAAGACTAAAGCAATTTAAAAAGATATTAGAAAATAAAGAAATTATAGAGGAATTTAATAGAACAGTATTTGAAAGCATAGTTGATAAAGTCGTAGTGGGGAGAATTGATAAAGACGGAACAGTTCATCCTTATGACTTAACATTCTATTTCAAAACAGGAGTTAAAGATAGTCAAGATTCTAATAATTTCAAAGATAAAAGAAAAAATGCCAAAGACAATGACATTAATAAATTGTGTTCCTACAAGAATGACGAGGATAAAAAATTATGTTCCCAAGCAAAAGACAATGCATTGTGAGTGTGTGGCATTATTGTCCAAACTTTAAACTTAACACCTTTTAGATATTGATTAGGTTGTAGCAAGTAGTTAAGATGGTGGGATAGAGTTAATAAAAATTAATTATTAGAAACAAAATAAATTAATTAAACAAGCATAAATTTGCGGAGGCAAAAATATGTTGTATCATGTATCTAAAACAAGTGATTTAAAAAATTATAGAACCTAGAAAATCTACACATAAAATTCCATATGTTTATGCTATTGAAAATGTAGATACAGCCCTATTATTTGGTGCTAAAAAAGATGATTTTGATTTTATATTAGATGAGATAGATGGCAAACCTATTGTTTATGAATGTTATAAAGATGCCTTCAAAGAAATTTACAGTAATAAAAGTTGCTCAATATATGAGTTAGATGATGATGGTTTTATGAAAGGCATGACAAGTTGGGAACCGGAATTAGTTTCAGAGCATCCAACAGTGGTAGTTAGAGAAATAAAAATTGATGATTTATATGGTTATTTAATGGATGAAGTTAAAGCAGGTAATATTATTCTTAATCTTTATAAAAGTTCAAAGGAATATAAAAGTATGATTTCTAATCATATTCTTGATAGAATAATTAGGTTTGAAGTTTTAGATGGGAAGATACCAGATAAATTAATTTCTAAATTTCCTAAGTTAATTAACCAACTAGAGAAAATAAATAATGGAGAATATCTTGACTAATAAAACCCAGTATATGTAACTGACACGACCTATAGAATATAATTTTGGTATATACGAGTTGGTGTTAAGAGATAACACTCGTAAGTCGTTTAAAAAATCATTTAGATATTTTAATTTAGGACATGTCATCAGGATGAATTTCGTAAATTAAGAAAATAAACTTTGCGAAGGAGTTAAATATGAAAATAATAGAAACAGAACGTTTAATACTTAGAGTTCCCACTCTTGATGATTTTGATGAATTATATTCGGTTCATGCAAATCCTGAAACAAATATTTTTAATCCAGGATGGGAAAAGCCAAGTAGGGAAGAATTTTTAGAGACATTAAACACAATGATTGACCACCATAAAAAGCATGGCTTCGGATATTATGCTTTAGTAGATAAAGCTGACAATAGAGTTTTCGGTCTGTGCGGTTTAAGATTTACAACAATTAATGATAAAAAGTATTTGAACTTGTATTACAGAATAGATCCATCTAAGATGAGGAGAGGCTTTGTAAAAGAAGCGGCTACTAAAATAATTGATATTATTACAAGTGAATTAAATAACGAATACAAAGTAGTCGCGTTGACTTTAAATAAAAATATTCCTTCAAGAAAAACTGCAGAGTCATTAGGTTTAAAATACAATAGAGATTTTGATGATTTGGGAGGAGAAGGAAACGTATATTATTTTAGTTAGGTAAAAGGTTAGGGAAAAATATTGGGACAGATATATTTCTTAATAAGACATCGATATTAAATCTTTTGAATTATTGTCGGAATTGTTTTGGTTAGATGAGAAATAATTTTTTGTCAATTCTTGTATTCAAGCTTTACAATTCATATAATAAAGCTTGAAAGGAAGTACTATTATGAATAAAAGTAAAATAAAAAAGATAATAGAAAAAAATAATGGTATAGTCACAGCATCTTAAGTAGCGGAGAATAGCATAGATTCATGGTATCTTACAGATATGGTTCGAAATGGCAAACTTGAGAGGGTGACAAACAGTTTATCTTTAATGACAAGTTATCGTTAGTGTGTCATTGTTGACAAAAAATAAAAATTGGAGGGAAAATGTTAAGTAACAAAGGATTTGATTTATGGGCGGATGATTACGATGAAAGCGTAGATATTTCTGACGAAGAAAATTCCTATCCATTTGCAGGATATAAGATAATACTAAATGAAATATATAATCGTATATTAGACGCGCATCATAAAAATGCTTTAGACATTGGTTTTGGTACAGGAACTTTGATATCAAAACTATATGAACATGGATGTGAAATTTATGGACAGGACTTTTCTGAGAAAATGTTCGAGATAGCACAAGAGAAAATGCCCGATGCCAAACTTTTTATTGGAGATATTTCTAATGGACTGGTAGAACCACTATTAGAAAATAAATACGATGCAATAATTGCCACATATTCACTTCATCATTTAACCGATGATAAAAAAGTTACATTTTTAAAAGATCTGCTTAATCAATTAAATGAAGGTGGAGTTATATATATTGGCGATGTAGCCTTTGAAACCCGTCTTGACCATGACAAATGTAGAAACGAAGTAGGGGAAGCTTGGGACGAAGACGAATTCTACTTTGTGGCAGCTGAGATGAAGAAATATTTTCCAGAAATGAAATTTGAAAAATTTTCAGACTGCGCAGGATTAATTACATTGAAAAAATAAAGTTAATAAAATTTTTGAGTTAGCACTTACTTTGGTAGGTGCTTTTTATTTGTAAATTACTTAGGGAAAACTGTATTATTCCGATAAATGACTTATGTCATTCCGATAAATTAATATTGTTCCGATAAAATGGTATAATAAAAGAAATTGGAGGGATGATTTATGTACATAACTGTAAAACAAGCAGCAGAAAAATGGAATATATCCGACAGGAGAGTAAGGGCTCTATGTCAAGAAGGAAAAATTCCTGGAGCATACCGAGATGGAAGAGCTTGGAAGATACCAAACGATGCTGTAAAGCCCAGCGATGGGAGATATCAAAATAACAAATCACTCATTCCAATTATAGAAGATAAATTAGAAGCTCTTAAAAAAAGAAGACCTCTAACCGAAGGAGAGTTGGAAAGACTAAATGAAGAGTTTCTAATCGAATACACATATAATTCAAATGCCATTGAAGGTAACACATTGACTTTGCGTGAAACGGATATGGTTCTTAGAGGACTTACAATTGATCAAAAATCATTAAAAGAACATTTAGAGGTCATTGGACATAAAGAAGCCTTTGATTATGTCCGACAACTTGTTAGTGAAAACGCACAAATATCGGAAAAGGTAATAAAAGATATCCACTATTTGGTTTTAGCTGATAAGAAAGAGGATAGAGGAATATATAGAAAAATTCCTGTTCGAATCATGGGGGCAGCACATGAACCTGTTCAACCATATTTAATTATTCCAAAAATGGAAGAGTTATTGAGACAGTATGAAAATAGTAGGGAAGATATTGTAACCAAACTTGCTCGTTTTCATATAGAATTTGAAAGTATTCACCCTTTTATTGATGGAAACGGAAGAACAGGAAGGCTATTAGTTAATTTAGAGCTAATGAAAGCAGGTTATCCACCAATAGATATAAAGTTTACAGATCGCTTGAAATATTATGAAGCTTTTGATGAATATCATGTAAGGAATAATATTTCGGCAATGGCAGATATGTTTGCAGTGTATTTAAATCAAAGACTTGATTTATACCTGTCAATTTTGGATTGATATTCATAGTAGGCAATACACTTCAACCTGCTATTAATGTAATAAATTAAAATTATTAAAGTACATGGAGGTAAGTATGCAGATTAAAGAATATACCAAGTTTAATTTTGATGAGATAAATAAGCTTTATGATGCAGTTGGTTGGACAGCTTATACAGATGATATGGGTTCTTTAGAGAAAGGCTATGAAAATTCTTTGAAAATACTGGCGGCATATGAAGATGATAAATTATTAGGAATAATACGTGCAGTAGGTGATGGATTCACTGTTGTTTTTATTCAAGATATTTTGGTGTTTCCCGAAGAACAGGGGAAGGGGATCGGCAAAGCCCTTATTAAAGCTATGTTAGATTCCTATCCAAATGTTAGACAGATTCAGTTGACTACTGACATCGATCCAAAAACAATAGCATTTTATAAGTCCGTAGGATTTAGTGAGCTTTCGGAAATAGATTGCTGTGGGTTTATGAGACTATAATAAAAATATAATTTGATATAAGCCTTGGAGATTTTGACTTCGGGGCTTTTTTATTTAATAAATACAAGGATCACTGTGATTCATAATAGGGTAATGCTTTGTTGCGATATTGCTTATATTACATTAAACTTGAAGAAAAAAAGTGCTATAATATAGATGATAACTAATATCAATCAGATAAAAATGTCTAAGAGATTGTAGAAATATTCAAAAAGATCTAATTATGTTAAGTG
This sequence comes from Mediannikoviicoccus vaginalis, assembly GCF_928097925.1. Classification (GTDB taxonomy): domain Bacteria; phylum Bacillota; class Clostridia; order Tissierellales; family Peptoniphilaceae; genus Mediannikoviicoccus; species Mediannikoviicoccus vaginalis. The sequence goes on along the minus strand of NZ_CAKMRI010000001.1, from coordinate 606,157 downwards.
AAAGTTGTTTAACGTTAATAATTTAAGGTGAATGGAGGGACATAATGAGTTTGACTTATAAAATAGCTGCAGAAATAGTGAAACTTCTTGGAGTCAAAAAAATGTTTTTAAAATACAAAGAAGAGATGCTTGAGTATGCAAAAGGAGAAAATGCTAAAGTAGTTTTTGATTTAGAAAGGGCGATGAAGAGAGCAGAAAGAAAAAACTATTTTCTTTTTGACAGAGATGTTATGGGATATAGACTTCTCTCTTATCAAAAAAATAAAAGTTTTTCAAAGGGGGCAGTTCTATATCTCTTTGGTGGTGGCATGATTACACAACCAAATAAACTAGATTTTAAATTAGCGGAAAGAATAATGGAACAAACTGATAAAGATGTTTGGTTTTTATTTTATCCTCTTTGCTCGGAAGATGTAAAGGTGGATAAGACATATGAAGTTTGCTTTGAAACCTATAGGTTGATGACAGAAACTTATAATGAACAAAATATAAGCGTACTGGGATTTTCTTCAGGAGCCTGTTTATCACTTGGGATTTTTTTACATAATAATGCTTTAGGAAGACCACTTCCAATGCCAGGCAAGATTATTTCAGTTTCTCCGGGAGGAATACCCGATGTAACTCTCGATGAAAATAGAGATTTATGGGAGAAACTAAAAAAACTTAACAATAAAGACATAATGATTGAACCTACGTATATTAAAACTGCAAGAGAAATTTTAAAGGGGGATAAAGATTTACCTGAATATATGTTAGATGGAACTGTAGGAGACTTTACCGAATTTCCGAAAACTTATTATTATTTTGGAGAAAATGAATGCCTTTATGCCTTTGCAGAAGAGTTTAAAAAAGCAATGGAAAAATATAATGCTCCATATGAAATTATTGTTGGAAAGGGAATGTGCCACTGCTATCCACTGGCGAGATTTTTTAAAGAAGGCAGAGAGGCACAGGATGAAATTATTGAACTGTTAAAATACTGATAGAGGACATGAAATGAAATCGCAAGAATTTAAAATGCCATCCTTTGGAGTTGGACCAATATATGTTATAATCTGTTTATTTTTAACAATAGCAGGAATATATTTGTATATTAAAGGATACCTAAGTATGGGAGAAATAAACAAAGGAAAAATATTTTTTATTCTTCTTGGAATTCTCTTAATATTATTTGGCCTATACTTATGGGTACAAGCAGTTATAGTTCAGAAAATAAACAAAAATGTAAAAGAGAATAAGTTGATTACAACGGGAGTGTATAGCATGGTAAGAAACCCTGTTTATTCGGCATTTATTTTTATATTTACAGGTGTTTTATTATTTACAGAAAACTATTTCTTATTAATATTACCATTTATATTCTGGGCCTTCTTAACAATATTAATGAAAAACACAGAAGAAAAATGGTTAAAAAATGAATTTGGAAAAGAATACGAAATATATTTAAAGGAAGTAAATAGAGTAATACCATGTATCAGAAGAAAAAGTAATTAACTTTAACTAGCATCTACAAGAGTAGGTGCTAATTTTATTCCAAAATCGATTGATATAATTTCTGTAGTTAACTTACAAAAAATATACCAAAATAATAAAAGCAGCAATCTGTTTAAAAAACCGAAAAAAATGTCAACAAAGTGTTGACTTATGCCTGATGGTCCCTTATAATATTAAAGGTCAACGTAATAGGTTGACAGACAAGAGGTTATAAATGAAAAAATTAGTTGAAGTAGGAATATTATTTGACTACTATGGCTCTCTTCTTTCTGAAAGGCAGAGGTCCATGGTGGACAAGTACTATAACGAAGATCTATCTTTAAATGAAATTGGAGACTTGTATGATGTTTCAAAGCAGGCCGTTTCTGAAAATATAAAGAGAGCCGAGAGAAGACTTTATTCTTTTGAAAATAAACTTCATCTTAAGAAGAGGTCTGAAAGGACTACTGAGTTTTTGGAGTTTATAAAGGAAGATTTAAAAAATTCGAAGTCATTTGAAACAGAAGAAAGGGAAACTCTATTAAAGAAGATAGATGATTTCATAAAGGAGGATATGGGAGAGCTATGATATTTGAAAATTTATCTGACAAGTTACAAAACGCCCTGTCCACACTTACTGGTAAGGGAAAGATTTCTGAAAAAGACTTAGACTTAGCTTTGAGAGAGGTTAAGCTTGCCCTACTGGAAGCCGATGTTAACTTCAAGGTTGTAAAGGACTTTACAAAGACTGTAAAGGAAAGGGCTCTTGGAGCGGATGTTATGGAATCTTTAACTCCGGGCCAACAGGTTATTAAGATAGTTAACGAAGAGCTTACGGCGCTTATGGGTGAAGAAGAAGCTAAGATAAATTTCTCTTCTAAACCACCTACTGTTGTTATGTTATGTGGACTTCAAGGTGCTGGTAAGACTACCCATGGAGGAAAGCTTGCATTACATTTTAAGAAAAAAGGAAAGAAGCCTCTTCTTGTTGCATGTGATGTTTACAGACCTGCGGCTATAAAGCAACTTCAAGTAGTTGGAAACTCTGTAGAGGTTCCGGTGTTTTCCATGGGGGACAAAGTAAGTCCTGTGGAGATTGCAAAAAAGGGTATTGAGGAAGCTAAGGCAAAGGGCAATGACCTTGTTATTATAGATACTGCGGGACGTCTTCATATTGACAACGAACTTATGCAGGAACTTCAAGATATTAAAACTGAAGTTAGCCCTGATGAGATTTTACTTGTTGTTGACTCTATGACGGGACAAGACGCGGTAAATGTTGCAAAGACATTTAATGACAGACTTGATATTACCGGTATTATACTTACTAAGCTTGATGGTGATGCAAGGGGCGGAGCTGCTCTATCAATTAGAAGGGTTGCTGAAAAACCTATAAAGTTTATAGGTGTAGGTGAAAAGCTTGATCAACTGGAACCTTTTTATCCTTCCAGAATGGCTTCAAGAATTCTTGGCATGGGAGATGTTTTATCTCTTATTGAAAAGGCGGAAGCTGCTATTGATGAAAAGAAGGCAAGGGAACTTGAGCAAAAGATTCGTTCTTCAAAGTACTCTTTCAATGACTTCTTGGATCAACTGGAACAGATTAGGAGCATGGGACCTTTGGAAGAACTTTTAGGGATGATTCCAGGTGTGAATTCCAAGGCCCTAAAAGGACTATCCCTTGATGGTAAGGAGATAGGAAAGGTTGAAGCGATGATTAAGTCTATGACCTTGGAGGAAAGAGAAAATCCCGAAATTATTGACGCTTCCAGAAGGAAGAGAATAGCAAAGGGATCTGGTGTTACGGTTGCTGAACTGAACAAGTTATTAAAGCAGTTTAAGGAAACCAGAAAAATGATGAAACAATTTGGAAATATGAGTAAAGGTATGAAAAAGAGAGGTAAATTCCAAATGCCTTTCTTTAGATAAAATTGGAGGTATTTAAATGGCAGTAAAAATAAGATTAAAGAGAATGGGTTCAAAGAAGAATCCTTTTTACAGAATTGTAGTTGCAGATATCAGAGCACCTAGAGATGGTAAGTTCATTGAAGAGATTGGATATTACAATCCTCTAACTGAGCCAAAGGTTGTTAAGGTAGATGCAGAAAAAGTTAACAAATGGATTAAGAATGGTGCAAAACCAACTGACACAGTTCACAGATTATTCAAAGAAAATGGCGTTTATGAAGAAAAGGCGCAAGAAGCTAAGAAGGAAGTAGTAGAAGAAGTAGAAACAGAAGAATCTTCACAAGAGGTAGCTGAGTAATCCTTTAGGGGGTATTATGTTAGAATTAGTTGAACTAATTGCCAAGGAATTGGTTACAAAGCCTGAAGAGGTTGTTGTTACCAGTAGGCAAGAAGGAAACACCTTTGTAATTGAGATAAGAGCTGACAAGGATGATCTTGGAAGAATTATAGGAAAAGAAGGACGTATAGCTAAGGCTATAAGAACAGTTGTAAAGGCTTCTGCTATTAAAGATGGCACAAAGGTAGCAGTTGACATTCTTCAATAATATGGAGTTTATTAAAGTAGGATATATAACTAATACTCATGGTATCAAGGGAGATATAAAAATCTATCCGCTAACGGATTTCCCTGAGAGATTTAAAGAAGATATAGACTTTTATATTGATGAAAAGGTAAAGGTAAATATTACCAAGGTAAGATACTACAGAGGATTGGTATATGTAAGCCTTAAAGATTACGACAACATAAACGAAGTTTTGAAATTCAAGGACAAGTACATCTATGTTAAGAAAGATGACTTGGTTGAGTTGCCAGAGGACACATATTTCATCCACGACCTTGAAGGGATGGATGTTATTGATAGTGGTAAGTGTGTTGGAGTGGTTAAGGAAGTTTTGTTTAATCAAACTAACGACATTTACAGATGTGTTTCAAAGGACGGAAAGGAATTTATGATTCCTGCTGTAAAGGCTTTTGTTAAAGATGTGGATGTTGAAAATAAAAAACTCTATGTTGAATTAATTGAAGGAATGTTGGAATGAAATTTAATATACTCACACTGTTTCCAGAGTTTTTTAACTTGTTAGATGATTATGGAGTTATTGGCAGGGCAATCGAAAGAAAAGTTATTGAAATAAACAAGATAAACATTAGAGACTTCTCTACGGACAAGCACAAGAGAGTGGATGATGAGTTATATGGCGGTGGCGCAGGTATGCTTATGACGCCTCAACCTCTATATGACAGTATAAATTCTGTTAAAAAGGAAGGGGTTCCTGTAATATATCTTTCTCCACAGGGGCGTGTGCTTAATCAGAGGCTTTGTAACGAATTGGCAAGTCTTGATGAAATGACATTATTATGTGGCCATTACGAGGGAATCGACTCTCGTATAACCGATGAATTTGTCGACATGGAAATCTCTATTGGAGATTATTGTCTGTCAGGTGGAGAGATAGGAGCACTTGTACTTATCGATTCTGTTTCAAGACTTGTAAAGGGAGTGCTTGGAAACGAAGAGAGTCCTCTTACGGATTCCCACTACAACTTTTTATTACAACATAATATTTACACAAGACCAAGGGACTTTATGGGACACAAAGTGCCAGAAGTTTTATTTAGTGGAAATCACAAACTCATTGAACAGTGGAAAGAAGAGTCGGCCTTAGAAAATACTAAGAAGAAAAGACCTGATTTATACAAAAAATATTTAGAAGAACATGGTCCTAATAAAGGATTTTAGGAGGATAGAATGGATATAATTAAACAAATTGAAGATGAACAATTAAGAAAAGAAAATTATGATTTTCATGTTGGAGACACTGTAGTTCTTGACTACAGAATCAGAGAAGGTGGAAAAGAAAGACTTCAAAAGTTTGAAGGAACTGTTATTAAGATTCAAGGAAGCGGACTTAGACAAACATTTACTGTAAGAAGAGTTGCTTATGGAACAGGCATTGAAAGAACTTTCTTTGTTCATTCACCAAGAATTGAAGCTCTAAAGGTAACAAGAAGAGGTAGAGCAAGAAGAGCAAGACTTTACTACTTAAGAGACAGAGTAGGTAAGGCTGCTAAGGTAAAAGAAAAGAAAAACTAGTTTTACAAGCACTCATTTTTTGAGTGCTTGATTTGGTTAAGGAGGAAAAAATGACAAATCTAAATATTAACTGGTACCCTGGGCATATGAAAAAGACCATGGACAATATAAAATCTTCCTTAAAACTTGTAGATGTGGTTTTAGAGATTGTTGATGCAAGAATTCCTATAGCGTCAAGAAATCCACTTCTTGATGAAGTGTTAGGGGACAAACCAAGGGTTGTGCTTTTAAATAAAATGGATTTGGCAAATGAATCCATGAATAAGAAATGGCTGGAATATTTTAAAGCAAAGGGATATGAAGCGATTTTAATCGACTCTGTTAAAGGCACTAACTTAAATAAAATTGAAAGCACTTCAAGACAGCTTCTGACAGAAAAATTTAAAAAGCTGGAAGAGAAGAATTTAAATTTAAAAAGAGTTAGGGCAATGATTGTTGGTGTGCCAAATGTAGGTAAGTCCACATTAATAAATAGAATCGCCAATAGAAGATCTGCAAAGGTTGGAAACAGACCTGGAGTTACAAGACAAAACCAGTGGATAAAAACTGGAAAGGACTTTGAACTACTAGATACGCCGGGAGTTTTATGGCCAAAGTTTGAAAGTGAAGAAATCGGCTTAGACCTTGCCTTTACTGGAGCCATAAAAGATGAGATTATGGACACAGAGACCCTTGCATTTAAACTTATTGAGAAACTAAACCACATAGACAAAGGTATTATTGAAACAAGATACAAAATTGAAACTGAAGGACTTAGCACATTAGAAACTATGGAAGCCATAGGACAAAAGAGAGGCTGCCTAATTAGAGGCGGAGAGTTCGACTATGAAAAAATTTCAAATATAGTTTTAGATGAATTTAGAAAGGGAGTTCTAGGTAGAATAACCCTTGAAGGGCCAGATGATTACAATGGATAATGATGTATTAAAAAAATATTCAGGGAAATTAATCTGTGGTGTTGACGAAGTTGGCAGGGGGCCACTTGCAGGTCCCGTGGTAGCCTGCGCCGTTATCATGGGTGAAGAAAAGATAGAGGGAGTTAAGGACTCAAAAAAACTTTCTGCAAAGAAAAGAGAAGCTCTCAACAAAGAGATAATAGACAAGGCAAAGGCCATTGGCATTGGAGTAATTGACGAAAAAGTCATTGATGAAATCAATATTAAACAGGCCACAAGGCTTGCAATGAAAATAGCTGTGGAAGACTTAAAGGATAAGCAAGGGGGAGCAGTTCGCCCGGATGTTGTTATGATTGATGCGGAACATATAGACATTGACATTGAACAGGTATCGCTTATTAAAGGAGACGAGCTAGTATATGAAATATCATGTGCGTCAATTGTAGCTAAGGTTTTAAGGGACTCCTACTTTATAGAACTTGATGAAAAATATCCTGGATATGACTTTTTAAATAACAAGGGCTATGGAACAAAGAAACACAGAGAGGCTCTATTAGAACTTGGCCCAACGCCTATTCATAGAAAGACTTTTTTAAAGAAGATTCTGGGAGCAAAAAATGACAACTAAAGACATTGGTAGTAGAGGTGAAACCCTAGCAAAGGAATACCTGGAGAAAAAAGGGTATAATTTTGTGGAGAGAAACTATTCCTGGGGCCTTGGAGAGATTGACTTAATCATGCAGCATGAAGACATGTTAGTTTTTGTAGAAGTTAAGTTAAGAAAAAACGATGACTTTGGAAGGCCAAGGGATTTTGTAACTCCATTAAAGCAGGACAGGATAATAAAAACTGCACAAAATTATATTGCAATTAATGAACTATATAATTATCAACCAAGGTTTGATGTGGTTGAAATTTTAATAGAAGATAATTATATTGAGCATATTGAAAATGCATTTCCATAAGGAGGATTTATGTTTAAAGTTGGAGTTTTGACGATTTCAGACAAGGCATCTAGAAATGAAAGAGTGGATGAGAGCGGGAAGGCAATAAAAGATATTGTAGAAGACTTTGGTTACGAAGTGAACTACTACAACATAATCCCAGACGAAGTAGAAGATATAAAGAAAGAATTAATAAAATGTTCTGATGAACTTAAATGTGATTTGGTTTTAACCACTGGGGGAACTGGGTTTTCAAAAAGAGATGTAACACCGGAAGCGACCCTTGAAGTTATGACTAGAAATGCCTTTGGCATAAGCGAAGCCATAAGAGCTTTTTCAATGACCATAACTAAAAGAGCCATGCTTTCCAGGGCGGTTTCTGTAATTAGAAACGAAACTCTTATTGTAAACCTACCTGGTAGTCCAAAGGCAGTTAAAGAGTCACTGGAATATGTAATTAATGATTTGGATCATGGCCTTAAAATACTTAAGGGTGTGGACTCTGAATGTGCGAGAAAATAATACCTATAATTAATTGTGCCTATTCTATTAAGGTGTTATAATAAGAATAGAATTTAATAACGGGAGGAATATTTATGATTTCAGCTGGAGATTTTAGAAAGGGAACAACTTTTGAAATGGACGGTGACGTTTGGCAAATAGTTGACTTTCAACACGTAAAACCGGGTAAAGGGGCAGCATTTGTTAGAACAAAGATTAGATCCGTCATGACCGGCGCTAACAAAGATACAACTTTTAACCCGTCAGAAAAATTCCAGGAAGCCAGAATTGAAACTAAAGAGATGCAATATCTTTACAACGACGGCAACCTATACTACTTTATGGATGGACAAACATATGAACAAATTCCTATTGAAAAGGACGCAGTGGAAGAAGCAATGCAATACATTAAAGAAAATGACAATGCAACCATTAAGTTCTATCAAGGGAAACCTTTTAACGTTGCACCACCTAACTTTGTAGAGTTAGTTGTAACTGAAACTGAACCTGGAGTTAGGGGAGATACAGCAACAGGAGCAAACAAACCTGCAACTGTTGAAACAGGAGCAACTGTACAAGTGCCTTTATTCATCAACGAAGGTGATGTTATAAAGATAGATACAAGAAGCAACGAGTACTTATCAAGAGTATAGGGAGGTAGAATATGAGAGATCTATATGAAAATATTGCTTACTTAAGAGGACTAGCTGAAGGAATTTCAGTAGAAGAGGAATCTAAAGAGGGAAAATTATTAGTTGGTATCATCGATGTCTTAGAAGATTTAACTGCTGAAGTTGAAGACCTATGCTATGACTTTGATGATGTGGAAGAGTATTTAACCTTCCTGGATGATGATTTAACTGACGTTGAAGAAGTTGTTTTCGATTTTGATGAAGATTATTTCGATTTTGATGACGACTTTGACTATGAAGAATTTCTAGATGATGAAGATCTAGAAGACGAAGATGAAGAATAAGATTATTAAAATCTCCTGCTTTGGTGGGAGATTTTAAATTTAATCAAATAACGCTAAAAATATCAGTTTTAATTGACATGGCATGTAAGTTATGGTAAAGTATTTGGGTATGGATATTCCATAAATCTAACATGGAGGTGTGCTAATGAGAGATTCTATAACTTTAGAATGTACTGAATGTAAGAACAGAAACTATACAACTTCTAAGAACAAGAAGAATACGACTGATAGAGTTGAACTTAAAAAGTATTGTAAATTCTGTAAGAAACATACTCCGCATAAGGAAACAAGATAAGTCAGTATTGGAGGGTTTAAATGGCTCAAAAAAATATGGGTAAAAAGACATTTGCCAAAGGTGTAGCGTCAGAGTGGAAAAAAATCATATGGCCAACACCAAAGGAAGTTTTAAACTATGCAATTGTCGTGATTCTTATATCACTGGCAGTAGCGCTTATAGTTTTCGGTCTGGACTCACTTTTCCATTTTCTATTTAGTTTAATAATTAAGTAGTAGAATTATAAAGGGGGAAAATGAAATGACCGATGAAAACAAAACCTTTAGCGAAAGAGAAAAAGATGCTAAATGGTATGTTGTACACACTTATTCAGGACATGAAAATAAGGTAAAGGTAAATATTGAAAAGATGGTTGAAAACAGAGGACATATAGATGATATCTTTGAGGTTATGGTACCAACAGAAGAATATGTGTCCAAGGTTGGCGGCGTTTCAAAGACAAAAGAGAGAAAACTCTTCCCAGGATATGTTTTCGTTAAGATGATAATCAATGATGTTTCTTGGTATCTAGTTAGAAATACCAGAGGTGTTACGGGATTTGTAGGCCCAGGTTCAAAGCCGGTACCATTGACAGAAAGAGAAATGAAATCCTTCGGAGTTGGATCTGCTCCAGTAGTAGATATAGACGTAGAAGTAGGAGACAGCATAAGAATTGTCTCAGATGCTTTTGAAGGTGTTATAGGTACTGTTGAAGAAGTAAATAAGGAAAAGAAAAAAGTCAAAGCCTTAGTTTCTATATTTGGTAGAGACACTTCAGTTGAAGTAAACTTTTCCGATATTGAAAAAATTTAATTTGAATATTATGATTTAATCGTTTTTATATATTCCAGTGGGAGGGAAAAACCGCTAAAACCACATTAGTTAATTTAGGAGGACTAAAATGGCAAAAAAAGTACAAGCAATTGTTAAATTACAAATTCCAGCCGGTAAAGCAACTCCGGCACCACCAGTAGGTACTGCACTAGGACCTCATGGTGTAAATATAATGCAGTTTACAAAAGAGTTTAACGCAAAGACTCAAGACCAAATGGGAATGATTATCCCGGTTGTTTTGACTGTATACCAAGACAGATCATTCACTTTTATTACAAAGACTCCACCGGTTCCAGTTTTAATCAAGAAGGAATTAGGACTAAACAAGGCATCAGGAGTGCCTAACAAGGACAAGGTTGGGACTTTGACAAAAGCACAAGTTGAAAAGATAGCTGAAATAAAGAGACCTGATATCAATGCTGGTTCACTTGAAGCTGCAATGAGCATGGTTGCAGGAACAGCAAGAAGTATGGGTATCACCGTAGAAGATTAGTGGGAGAAAAAATTCGTTAATACCACAAGGAGGTTTATTATGGCAAAAAGAGGTAAAAGATATCAAGAGGCATCTAAATTAGTAGATAGAACTAAATTATATGATACTTCAGAAGGAATAGAATTATTATTAGACACTGCAAAGGCAAAATTTGACGAAACTGTTGAGCTTCACGTTAAGCTTGGAGTTGACTCAAGACATGCAGACCAACAAGTTAGAGGAGCAATTGTTCTTCCTCATGGAACAGGTAAAGAAGTTAAGGTTTTAGTTTTCGCTAAGGGAGCAAAGGCTGAAGAAGCTGAAGCTGCTGGAGCAGACTATGTTGGTGGAGAAGAACTAGCTGACAAGATTAAAAACGAAAACTGGTTTGACTTCGATGTTGCCGTTGCAACACCTGACATGATGGGCATTGTAGGTAAGATTGGTAGAATCCTTGGACCAAAGGGACTTATGCCAAACCCTAAATCAGGAACAGTTACATTTGATGTAGAAGACGCTATTAAAGACATTAAAGCAGGTAAGGTTGAGTATAGAACTGAAAAAGCTAACATTGTTCATACACCAATCGGAAAAGTATCTTTCGGTAAAGAAAAGATTGAAGACAACTTAGACGCTTTAATGGACGCTATTATAAAGGCAAAACCTGCTTCATCAAAAGGTAAATACCTAAGATCAATTTCCATTTCATCTACAATGGGACCTGGAATTACTTTAAATCCAGCTAACTTTGTTAATAGAAGCAAATAGATAACATAACCCTTAATATTTGATTATTGAACCTATCGAATATTGAGGGTTTTTTAGTATTAAATAGATGGAGGGCTATATGTTTATTACATTTGAAGGTCCTGACGGATGTGGAAAGTCGACTATATTAAAAGAAGTTTATGAAAAGTTAATTGACCTAGACATTTCCGCAATTAAAACTAGAGAACCTGGTGGCACGAGAATTTCTGAAGAACTTCGAAATATTATTTTAGATGAGAACAACAAAGAGCTTACGGCTGTGACAGAAAGTTTACTTATGGCAGCTTCCAGAAGCCAACATGTGGAGGAACTCATCATACCTGCCATAAATGAAAAAAAGATAGTTCTATGTGATAGATTTGTAATATCTAGCCTTGTGTATCAAGGTTATGCTAGAGACTTAGGAATAGATAAAATTCTTAAACTCAATGAGTTTGCAACGCTAGGTACTAAACCGGATATGATTTTGTTTTTTGATGTTACTGAAGAAAATCTTTTAAGTAGAAGAAAAAAGAGGAACACATCTGATAGATTAGAAAAAGAGGAACTTAACTTTCACAAAAAGGTCTATAAAGGGTATAATTATATTAAGGAGAAATTTCAAGATGATGAAAACTTCTATATAGTTGATGCAAATAAAGGCATTTCGGAGATTACATCATATTGTATTTCCATTATTTTAGATAATTATAGGAGGTAAAAATGAAACTTATTGTAGCAATAGTACAAGATCAAGATCTTTATTTACTAAGAGAGGACTTGGCTAAAAAAGATTTCAGAATGACAAAACTATCTTCATCAGGTGGTTTTTTAAAGATAGGAAACTCTACTCTTTTAATTGGTGTGGAAGATGAAAGACTTGATGAATGTTTACAAATAATAGAGGAAGATTGCAAATCAAGACAAGCAGATTCATCACTTTTAAATATTTCTGCTCCAGTTGATTCATATATTCCATATCCTGTAGAAGTGACTATAGGCGGAGCAACAGTATTTGTATTAGATGTTGATAAATATTTTAGATTTTAGGTGATTTAATGAAACTGATGATTGCAATTGTCGAAGATGACATTGCTCATGATATTATAAAGATGCTAGCAATTAGCAAAGTGAGATGTACAAAACTTTCATCTACAGGGGGAGCTCTTCGAAAGGGCAACACCACACTTATGATAGGTTATGAAGAGGACATGGAAGATGAAATTTTAAATCTTATGGATGATATGAGTAAAAATAGACTTAGAGATCCAGATGATGATACTTCTTACAATATAAATATATTTGTGCTAGACCTTGAAAGCATGAAAAGGGTTTAGTCGTGTTAAATAGAGTACTAGATGCACAAATAAAAAATAAAAATTTGAGTCACGCTTATATTTTTCAATCTTATGATGAAGGGCTATTAGAAAAAAATACGACAAAGTTTATTAAAGAAATCTTTAAAGAGGAATCAAACGAAAAAAACTTAAGTGATTACTATAGTCCCGACTTATTGAGAGTGAAACCAGATGGGAATGTGATTAAAATTGCATCAATTAGAGATGCTATTAAATTTTTAAACACAGCTCCCACGGTTAAAGAGCGTAAAATTATTTTAATAGAAGAGGCTCACAAATTTAATAAGGAGTCTGCCAATGCACTTCTCAAGGTGCTGGAAGAGCCACCAAGCTATGCACTGTTCATTCTTCAGACCAATAACGAGATGGCAATTATTGAAACACTTTATTCAAGATGCCAGATTATAAATTTCTTTTTTAGTGAAACTGAAAAGTTAGAATCTTGGAAAGAGATAAATGATATACTTATTAGGTGCTTTAAAAGGGACATCTTAGAAATGTTTGATGAAAAAGAGTATTTAAATAGCTTAAAAACTGAAACGGACAGACTCTACAACTATATCTACAGCTTCTTTTATGACTTATACCTGTATAAAACAGAAAGTAAAAAGAACTTAGAACTAATAATTCCAAATAATATTTCCATATACAAAAATGTTTCGAACTTCAATCGTGAGAATATATATTTAATTCTCGATAAAATAGTGGAAATTTGGGATAATTTTAAAACTAATGTAAATTTTCAGCTTTCATATGAGAAGCTTTTACTATATATAATGGAGGAACAAAATGGTTAAGGTCGTTGGCATACGATTTAAAAAAGCCGGTAAAGTTTATTATTTCGACCCTAACGGTTATGAAATAAAACTGAATGATCCTGTTATTGTTGAAACAGCAAGGGGAATCGAATATGGTTATTGTGTAATTGAAACCAAAGAGGTTTCAGGTGATGAAATAATTTCCGATTTAAAACCTGTTTTGAGAATGGCGGACGAGACGGATAAATATATAAATAGAGAAAATTTAAAAAAATCTAAAGAAGCCATGGAGATTTGTAAAGAGAAGATTAAAGAGCATAATCTCGATATGAAACTTGTTGACTGTGAGTACACTTTTGACAACAACAAAGTTATTTTTTACTTTACATCTGATGATAGGGTTGACTTTAGAGAGCTTGTTAGAGATTTAGCAGCAATATTTAGAATGAGAATTGAACTTAGACAGATTGGTGTCAGAGATCATGCAAAGATTGTATCTGGTCTTGCAACTTGTGGACAAGAATGTTGTTGTGCAAGATTTTTATCTGAGTTTGCTCCTGTGTCCATAAAGATGGCAAAGGATCAAAACATTTCACTTAATCCTACAAAGATATCTGGAATGTGTGGTAGACTTATGTGCTGCTTGAGATATGAACAAGAAGGCTATGAAGAAAAGTTAAAGAGAATGCCAAAAATTGGTTACCATGTAAAGACCGACCTAGGACATGGAGAAGTTGTTGATACAAATACACTTACTGAATTTGTGAAGGTCAAAATAAAAATAGATGAAGAAACTGAAGAGATACTTCCGTTTCACGTTGATGAAATAGAATTTAAGAAGTTTAAATCTAAAAAAAATGAAGATGAAATTTCTTGATTTTATTATAAATATATGTAATAATATTGGTGAAGATATTAAAAAGGGGGTAACAAAATGGCACATTTTATAACTGACGCTTGTATCGCATGTGGTTCATGTCAACCAGAATGTCCAGTAGATTGTATTTCTGAAGGAGACATTTACGTAATTGACGCTGATGCATGTACTGATTGTGGAGCTTGCGCTGACGTTTGTCCAACAGACGCTATTGAAGCAAAATAAGGGGTACATAAGTAAACTAAAGAGGAGCCTATGGGCTCCTTTTTGATATTAAAAGCAAAAAGAAAGTCTTTGATAAATGGGGGAAATATGGGAAAAGATAATGTGTTATTAGTAAATGACTGGCCAGGTTATAGCAGAGTTGCCCTTTCATCCATGAATCCAATTATGTATTACATGGGATATTCTGTTTTAAGCTTACCAACCATGGTTATCTCAAACACTTTGGACTATGGAAAGTTTTCTATACTGGATACTACAAAATACATGGAAAACGCATTAAGGGTTTGGGAAGAGCTTGGATTTAATATATCTGCCATGGGAATAGGCTACACTACAAATTACAAACAGATTGAAATCTGCGAAGAGGTTATAAAAAAGCAAAACAATCCATATGTTATGGTGGATCCTATTATGGGAGACAATGGATCTTTATATAATGGCATCGAAAAAGATAGAATAGAGATAATGAGGGAGTTAATCTCCTTTGCAGACCTTTCAATACCAAATATTACTGAAAGCTATTTGCTTCTTGATGAAAAGTTTAACTGCGTTGATGTGGATAGTGACGAAGAACTTAAAGATCTTATCAACGGCATAAGGCATATAGGCTCAAAGTCTGTTATTATAACTTCTGTGTGTGACAATAATAAAAACTATTTTATCGCAGGCTATGATGAAAAGAATAACGAATACTTTAAAGTTCCATATAAAAAAATCGATGTAAACTATCCAGGAACAGGAGATATTTTTTCGGCGATTATACTGTCTTACACATTAAAAGGCTACCCTTTAAAGGACTCTTCCATAATTGCAAGGGACTTTATTTATCATGCCATTGTTGAATCTGAAAAGAGGAAGCACATTGACAGGACTGAGGGAATAAGTATTGAAAAATATTTGCATATGTTAAAGAATGATTAAGGAAGCTTTCGCTTTCTTTTTTTTATTCTTTTTTCATACTATAATTATAATAGGTGATTAGATGCTTACAAAAAATTATATTCCGGGAACGGATTTAGATATATATTCTGATAAATCAAAATTTTCATTTGGCATTGACGCCATACTCATTTCTTCATTTTGCAAATTTAAAAAGAAAGACAGTGTTTTGGAAATTGGTTCAGGAACAGGAGTCATAGCATTAAGAGTTCACTCACTTTATAATCCTGAAAAAATATATGCAGTTGAAATTCAAGATGACAATTTTGAAATACTACAGAAAAATATTGATGAGAATAAACTTTCAGACTCCATACATGCAGTACATAGGGATTTAAATGATTGTTATGAAATTATTAAAGACAATAGTTTAGACGGCATTGTAACAAATCCACCCTATTTTAAGTACGGTTGTGGTATAGACAACAAAAGTGAAAATCATTTAATATCGCGGTATGAAAAGTGTTTAAAGCTTGAAGATATTTTTAGGTTTTCAAGTGCAAAGTTAAAGGAAAAGGGAAAACTCTATATGATAAATAAACCTGAAAGGCTAGTTGATATGATGCATTTGGGTAGGACTTATAAAATAGAACCAAAGAGAATGATTCCAGTTATGTCCAGGGAAAATGAAAAGCCAAGGTTTATACTAATGGAGTTTGTAAAAAGGGGCGGAGAGTTTTTTACTTATGAAAAGCCTCTTGTAATATATGACGGGGAAGAGTATAGAAAGGAAATAGTTGAACTTTATGATGGAAAAAAAGTTATATGTAGTACCAACACCAATAGGTAATTTAAAAGATATTACACTAAGGGCTTTGGAGGTGTTAAAAGCTTCAGACATAGTCTATTGTGAAGACAGTAGAAACACCATAAAACTATTAAATCATTTTGACATAGAGGCAAATCTTGTTTCATACCATGAACACAACGAGAAGAGCAGAGTAGATGAAATCGTAGAAAATTTACGAAGTGGTAAAGTTCTATCCCTAGTTTCCGATGCGGGAATGCCTGGTATATCAGACCCTGGCCATGTAATTATAAAGGAGCTTATTAAAGAGAACCTTCCCTTTGAAGTTCTTCCAGGGGCAAGCGCCACAGTAACTGCGCTAGTTCTTTCTGGACTTCCAAATGACAGCTTTAGCTTTCTAGGATTTTTCCCTAGAAAAAAGGGAGAGAGGGAAGTGTTTTTAGAAAATCTTGAGGATAGAAAAGAAACTTCTATAATATACGAATCGGTGCATAGGGTTCTAGAATGTCTTGAATTGTTATCAGAGAAATTTCCTGAAAGAAGAGTTGCAGTTATTCGTGAAATGACAAAGGTTTATGAAGAAGTTACAAGGGGTACTTTAAAAGAAGTTTACGAAGAGTATAGTCATAAGGAAAATATTAAAGGAGAGTTTGTAATAGTTTTAGAAGCCTCTTCAGAAGAGACTTCTTATGATGTTGCAGAGCTTTTAAAATCGGAAATTGAAAAGGGACTTAGTAAGAAGATGGCTGTAAAAGAGGTATCAAAAAAATATAATCTTAGAAAAAATGAAGTATACCAAGCCAGTTTGGAATTAGAGGATTAACATGGAAGATAAAATCATATCCAAATTAAAGACGCTAAACGAAGAGTTAAATAAGAAATATTTTCTACTGGACTCTTTCAGTATTCCTGAAAAAAAGAAAATATTAAATGGTTTTGGGGTATTTGAAAATATAGAACCAATGAATAAAGAAAGCCTTGAAAAGCTAAGAGAGCTTGGAGGAGTCTATGGGGTGGATGGATCAACCAATAGATATGGTGGAGCCTTTCCACATTATATTCAAATTTTTCGTGGCCTTGCCATTAAGGATATTAAAGAGAGCAAGGAGTCGGTGGAAGTTTACTGTCCGCTACTTGAAGACATAGACATTTACGAAGAAAACAAGACCTTGGATAAGCTTCTTGCGTCGGTGGAACTTGAAGCTGCCATAGAAGCTGCCTCAGATAATCCAGCTGTAATAATGATGGATGGTTCATTAATAAGATATAGAATACTAAATGAAAATAAATGGGAAAAACTAAAAAATATTGCAATAGAAAAAAATATTTACATCGTCGGAGTTATTGAAGACATAAAGACCAATATAGTTTACGAAAACATAAAAGAGGATTATAATTCTGATTTTTTCTATGATAGAGAATTCTTATTTAATTGCCTTGAATACAAAGAAGCCTACATCCCAAATGAAAAAGACTCGGGAAAAGATAGCTATAAAATAAGGTCCTCATTTATAAGATCTTCCTTTGAGCCTGCGGTAATTGCCGTTGATATGATGGAGGAACAGTTTTCAAATATCAAAGACATATTAAGTTTAGTTCTTTCGCTAACAAATAGAAATAGCAGAGGAATTCCCTATATATTGGACCTGGTGGATATGAAGGCGAGACTTACAAATAAGAAGATGAAGTATTTATCGGAAAGCTATATTACAAAGGGCAGATTTGAGCTTTTATTTCATAGCCAAAGAGACAAGAGGAGCATGTAATGGACATTAAAATAATTGGAATGACGGATCAACAGGAGGCCTATGTTGGTTCCAATGACAGAAAGTTTAGGATAAATGAGTTTTTAATAATAGAAGACCCCATGGGAGATATTCTGGGAGAGGTTGTAGAGGTTCACACTTACAACCGTTATATCACCATGCCCAAGGAAGGGGAAATGCTAAATCAAGAACTTATTGAAAACCTAGTTGCCCTTGGTTTCAACTTGGAAGAAGATACGGTCTATCTTGGAAAGATAAGGCTATTGGAAGAGAGCAATTATCCAATCGAAACAGGATCATCATGCAGGGTGCCACTATTTGACGAAGTAAAAAAATATTTTATGACAGAGTCACTAAATAAATCTTTGAATATCGGTTTAATTAGAAATACCTACGATATTTTTAAGACCTGTCCCGATGAATATAAAAATCTATGTGAAACTTTAGAAGACGGCGAGTTTAAAGAGCAAAGAGAACTTCCATATCTATTAAATCTATATGGCATGCATCAATATCCACACATAGGTATATTTGGTGGGTCAGGATCGGGAAAGTCATATGGACTGAGAGTTTTAATAGAAGAGCTAATGCAAAAAAATGTTCCAGGAATTATTTTAGATCCTCATTACGAAATGGATTTTACATTAAGGTCCAAAGATGGATATGGCCCTGACTATAGTGCAAACTTTTCGAAGTTTGTCATTGGAGAAAATACTGGAATAAGATTCACGGACATAAATACAAGGGAGCTTAAGGCCCTTATAGGAACATCATCAAAACTTACGGAAGGCATGGAGTCTGTTATAGAAAGCCTTCATAAGCCAAATGATTCCCTTGAAAGCTTTTCAAATAGACTAAAGCGTTTAATTGATGGACAAAAAATTGGAAACTCGCAAAAGATTCAAGACATGGCTTTGTCTTCAGAAGGGGAAGAGAGAAGAAATCTAGAAGAGATTTTAAAGGTATACAACATCTACAATGACAAATGCCCACCAAGTTCTGTTTTTGGTGTGAGCTGGAGATTTAATAGACTACTAAAGCTAAAGATTTTTGAGCATGATTCAAATCTTGTTTACGACTGCATTAAAATGGGAAAGATTGCTGTTATCCAAGGCTCTGTAAAGATAATTCAAGTGTATTCCACCTATATAATAAGCAGTCTCTACGACCTTAGAAGGGATTATAAGGACAGCATTATTAATGAGAAGAGCATGGACTACTTTCCACCATTTTTTATAATCACCGACGAGGCACATAACTTTGCACCTCAAAGCTTTGATGGCAATGGTGATTTAAGCTCGAAGTACATCTTAAGAGAGATTGCTCAAGAAGGTAGAAAATATGGAGTATTTTTGGTCCTAGCGACCCAAAGGCCATCACTACTTGACAGCACCATAACAGCACAGCTAAACACTAAATTTATTTATAGAACTACGAGGTCCACAGACATTCAAACCATAAAAGAAGAGACGGACCTTTCAGTGGAACAGACGGCAAGACTTCCATATTTAAAGACGGGAGATGTATTTTTGTCAGAGTCTGCCATAGGAAGGACCATGTATGTAAGAGTAAGGGCATCCCACACACTTACACCACATGGAGAAAACCCTTTTGATGAACTTTACGATAGACAAGAACAAGCTGTTTCTGATATGATAGAACTGATTAAAGATTTTTTGCCTGTCAATGAACTTAATTTGATGTCCGTATGTAAAGACATCCAAGATAATAGGGGACAGGTATACTCAGTTGAACAATTAAAGAACATTTTAGAAGACTTAACTGACAAGGGCTACTTGATAAAAGAAAAAGGGCTTTTGGTCAAGTACATGTTAAATGAGTAGAATTTTTATTCTAATGAAAAAAATAAAATTATTAGGAGAAGTACATGAAGAGAATAATTTCGTTTATAATGGCGTTGACAATTTTTTTAACAACCATAACAGTAACGGTGAGTAAGGGAAATGAATTTATAATTTCAGATGAGCTTTTAAATAAGATTGAAAGTAGAGAGGCCATTGACGTACTGATTACTTTTGAAAATGAAAAGGACAATAAAAATAAAGTTGACCTTTCAGGTTCAAAAACGTCTCAGGTAAATCAAAGGAAAGAATTTATTAAAGAGCTTAAAGAAAATGCTGATATTTCACAAAAAGAAGCTTTAGAGATAATCGAGAAAAATAGTGAAAAGGTTCAAGAGGTTGAGTCTTTTTACATTACAAACTCCATTAGACTTAAGGCAGACACATCTTTAATAAAGGAAGTTATAAAACTAGATAATATTATTGAAGTTGTTGAAAATGGAGAAGTAGAACTTAAAGACCTTGAAAAAGGAAGTTCTAACTATGCATCAGTCGATAAAACACGCAGTCTTAAAGATACTAGAGTTTTAGAAGTTAGAGATAAATATAAACTTTATGGAACAGATATAGTAATCGGATTTTTAGATAGCGGCGTGGATTTACAAGGATCCACATATAAGAACAGTGAAATATATGAAAACTGGAGAGGCCACACAGAAGGTGCATCCACATCTTGGTATGACGTTTTTGATGAGTCTGAAGAGCCAATTTCTTCAAGCTCTGGCCATGGTACTGCAGTGGTGTCACTGGCGGTTGGTAAAAATATTGGAGTTGCACCAAAGGCAAAGTGGATTGCGGCAAGGGCCTTTAAAGAAAAGACAACAAATAATAGCAATATTTTAAGAGCGGCACAATGGTTCTTAGCGCCCGGTGGAAGAGCGGAACTTGCGCCAAATATAGTAAATAACTCATGGGGTAAAAACACATTGGAAAAATGGTTCGATCCTATGATTGACGCTTGGATAAACGCAGGTATCATTCCTGTTTTTGCATCGGGAAATAAGGAGCAAAACAATAAGCTTGGTACAATAGACTATCCAGCATCAAACCTAAAGACGATTGCAGTAGGTGCCGTTGATAAAAATAATGATTTAGCATATTTTTCAAAACTTGGGCCATCACCACTGGATGACTCAAAGTCAGTTATAAAGCCAGAATTGGTTGCTCCAGGAGTTGATGTATATGCAGCTGACTCAGAAAACACCTATTCATTATGGAAGGGTACTTCCCTTGCGACTCCAACAGTTACAGGTGTAATGGCACTTATGCTAGAAGCTAACAAAAATCTAGACAATGCTCAAATGAAGAGTATTTTAACCTTAACTGCAAAAAGACTTACAGATAGTCAGTTTCCAACAAGCCCTAACATGGGATATGGATATGGCCTTGTGGATGCAGCGAAGGCTGTAGAGTTATCATTAAAATATAATGATTTTTCTGGTGAACAGAGAATAAGTGGTAAGAATAGATCTGAAACATCATTAAAAATTGCAAACAAATTCTATGACAATTCAGACTATGTTTATGTAACAAATCAAAACTCATTTGCAGATGGACTTAGCATGGGTTCACTT
Source organism: Mediannikoviicoccus vaginalis (assembly GCF_928097925.1). Lineage (GTDB taxonomy): Bacteria > Bacillota > Clostridia > Tissierellales > Peptoniphilaceae > Mediannikoviicoccus > Mediannikoviicoccus vaginalis. The sequence continues at coordinate 584,869 of NZ_CAKMRI010000001.1, read as the reverse complement.
ACAAATCTTCAAAATGGACCATTATTGTTAATTCCAAACCATAACTTAACTGTAGACACAAAGGTTACTTTAAATAAACTTCAACCGAAGAAGATAATTATCATTGGTGGGGAATCTACAATTGGAAAATCTCTTGAAAGTGAGCTTAAGTCCTATGCAGAAGTGGAGAGAGTTTCAGGTAAAAATAGAATTGAAACATCTTTGGAAATCGCAAGAAAAACAGACATTGAAAACACAAAGGAAGTATTTTTAGTAAATGGCTATATTGAAGCGGACTCCATAAATATAGTTTCAGTATCATCTAGAGATGGTGTACCTGTAATCTTTACGGCAAAGGACAAAATGAGCGCTTCAGCAAAGAATATGTTGAAGTCATATGGTGTTAACAAGGTTACTATTGTTGGAGGAAACTCCGCAGTATCTACCTCAGTTGAAAATGAATTAAAGTCAATTGGTATAAAAGAAGTAAAGAGACTAAGTGGCAAGGACAGATTCCTAACAGGAACAAAGGTAAATGAAAATTATTATGAAGAATATAATCCAATATTCTTTGCAAATGGCTACAATGTTGCCGATGCACTTTCCATAGGACCGGTTCTTGGTCGTCTTAATGCACCACTACAAATTATTCCTCAAGATTATTTACCAGAGGGAATAAAGTCATATTACAGAGGAAAGACTATTTCAGATTTTTATATACTTGGTGGAACAAATTCCATTACAGTACAAAACTCATATAATATTTTTGAGATGATAACAAAATAGGAGTAAAAATGGCAAAAGAGATTTTAGGAAATGAACAATTTCACATAAAACTTAAAAAAGGGGACGTGGGAAGATATGTACTTCTTCCCGGAGACCCTAAGAGAGCAAAGTTAATATCACAGTACTTCGATAATCCTGTGGAAGTTTCAAACAACAGAGAATATGCAATCTACAATGGATATTTAGATGGAGAGCTTGTTACAGTTTGCTCAACTGGAATAGGTGGACCTTCTACAGCAATTGCAGTTGAAGAGCTTGCAAACATTGGAGCCCATACTTTTATAAGGGTTGGAACCTGTGGAGGAATGGATTTGGACGTAGAAGCAGGAGACTTGGTTATAGCTACGGGAGCAATTAGAATGGACGGTACTTCAAGGGAGTATGCACCAATGGAATTTCCTGCAGTTTCAAACTTTGAAGTATGTAGCTCAATAATTGAAGGGGCAAAAAAATTAAAATTAAAACACCATGTTGGAGTTGTTCAAAGCAAAGACTCTTTTTATGGACAACATAGTCCTGAAACAAAGCCAGTTTATTACGAACTTCAAAATAAGTGGAATGCATGGCTAAGACTGGGATGCTTAGCATCTGAAATGGAGTCATCAACACTATTCACAGTGGCTTCATATAGAAAAGTTAAGGCAGGCGCGTTATTTCTATGTATAAATAATCAAGAAAGACAAAAGCAAGGCCTATCAAATGAACTTTTTGAAGATGTGGACCTGGTTATAAAAGCGGGCATAGAAGCTTTGAAGATTCAAATAAAAAAAGATAAGTGTGATTAAGTCACACTTTTTTTGTATAATAATATAGAAGGATGTTAATGCAAATTAAATTTGTAAGAAATTTGTAATATTTACAAATGTAAATTTGTGTTACTATAAATAGAGGTGAAATATGAAAAAGGGTTTTAAATATGTCTTCATGACGCTATTGGTTGTTGCACTGATGTTAGGTTCATTTTTATTGGGGAATAAAATGGCAATAACAACAGGCGACAAAGTTATTTTAAATAAAAGTGATTTTAATATATACTCTAAGACCAATCAAATGAAGGCAGTAATAGACAAGTACTTTCTCTTTGACGTAGACGAGAGAAAACTTGAAGACGGAGTTTACAAAGGGCTTTTCAAAGGTCTTAATGATCCATATTCCGAGTACTTAACCAAAGAGGAGTTTGATTCTTTTAAACAATCAACCTCTGGAGAGTACAAGGGAATAGGAATCTTTATAACTGTAACGGAAGATAACTTAATACAAGTTGTGTCTCCAATTAAGGACTCGCCGGCTTTTAAAGCGGGAATAAAACCAGACGATATAATCTATTCTGTAAATGGAAAGGTGTATCCAGGAGACAAACTAAACGAAGCCACTGCCATTATGAAGGGCAAGGACGGAGATGAAGTTAAGCTGGTTATTAAGAGAAAGAACTCTACTGGCGCGTACGACAGCATTGATATGGATTTAAAAGTAGAAAAGATTAAACTATTGACAGTTGAGTCTAAAGTTATTGATGATTTGGGATATCTACACATATCACAGTTTGGTGAGCACACTTATAAAGAGTTCACAGAAAATTATGAAGAGCTTAAGTCACAAAATGTTAAGGGAATTATTATTGACCTTAGAAATAATCCTGGAGGATTAAAGGACAGCTGTGTTAAGATTGCAGACTATTTACTTCCAGAGGGACCAATAGTAAAGACCGTTGACAAGAATAAAAAAGAAGAAGTTGATATGTCAGATGCTAAAGAAGAAAACATTCCAATGGTAGTCCTTATAAATGGAGGTTCAGCTTCAGCATCGGAAATTTTGTCAGGGGCAATAAAGGATTATAAGAAGGCAACCATAGTTGGAGAAAATAGTTATGGTAAGGGAATTGTTCAAACAATTGCTCCAGCAAAGAGCTTTGGAATTGATGACAATGGTGCAATAAAATTAACGGTACAAGAGTACTTTACACCTAAGGATAATAAAATTCATGAAATTGGTGTTAAGCCAGACATTGAAGTAAAGCTTCCTGACGATATAATAAACTTCGGCCCAGATTTCATAGACACAGATACACAATTACAAAAAGCTATAGAAATATTGAAGTAACTAGGAGATGATTAGTTGAATAAGGTAAAGGGAACGATAATTGCATTATCTTTAGTGCTACTAGCCCTAATCGTAGGAATTTTTATGAAGGAGCAGAAGTCTTTTTCAGAAAAGGATGCTGAAATAAAAAAGATTGCAATTGAAGAGAAGAAAGCGAAGAAAGAAAAAGAAACTGAAAAAGAAACAGAAAAACCTTCTGAAACTAAACCTACAGAACCAAAATTAAAAGATCCATATGCGGATGCGGTATACGACGCGGGAGAAGTTAGCGACATTATTAGAAAACAAAAGGAATACACTGGTGAAAAAGTGGTTTTCTTAACATTTGATGACGGTCCGGACACATCATCTTCTCCAAGGATTTTAAAAATATTGAACGACAATAAGGTTCCGGGAACATTTTTTGTTCAAGGTAAGTATGTAAACGACAACACAAAGGACATTTTAAAACAAATTCATGATGATGGTCACACCATTGCAGCCCATAGCTATAGCCATGATTATAGCTATTTATATCCAGGTAGAGTTGGCAATACAGAAAATATAATTTCTGAGTTTAATCAAATAGACCAAGTTACAAAAAAATATTTGGGAGATGATTTCAAATATTATACTTGGAGATATCCAGGTGGGCACATGTCATGGCAAAATTTGGAAGGAGCAGACGCTGCTTTAAAAGAAAGAGGCGTTGAGTGGATTGACTGGAACAATATGACAGGTGATGCAGAGCCTAAGTCAAGAAGACCTTCCACAGCTGAAGGTATGTTCAACATGGTTAAACAACTTACAGAGGGTTCAACAACCAATATGCAAGTAATACTTATGCATGACAATGTTTCAAAGGAACTAACCATACAAGCATTACCACAAATTATAGCCTACTACAAAGACCTAGGTTATAAGTTTGGAAAATTTAAATAATATTAAAGACACCGACGATTGAAAAAATTGTCGGTTTTCTTGTGTTTAAAAAAATTCCACAAGGAAAATTTGTTAAAACTATTTTATATGCATATTTACTCACGACAAATGGCTGAAGGGTAGTTTAAATGTAAATATTATTCATAAGAACTGCATAGGACAAATAACTATATGTAGTGTGTCCTACATCTTGTGGTTGCTATATGTAGTTATTTCCTATAAAATAATAGCAGGTGATTAAAATGAAAGTAAAAAAGAGAGATGGAAATTTAGTTGAATTTAACAAAAACAAAATAATTGTTGCAATTGAAAAGGCAATGAATTCCAGCACAGGAATTTATGAAGAGGGACTGGCAGAAAAGATAGCTTCTGAAATAGAAGACTTTGCAAAAACCACTGGAAGAACTATGTCTATTTTTGATATAGAAGACCAAGTTTATTATAAACTTATTCAAAACAACAACCCTGCTACAGCAAGATCATATGAAAACTACAAAGCGGTACAGACATATAAGAGAGAAAAGAACACTACCGACGATAGTATAATAGGACTGCTTGAAACTGAAAATGATGAGTTGATGAAGGAAAATTCAAATAAGAATGCATACATCGCTTCAACTCAAAGGGATTTAATTGCAGGTGAAGTTTCTAAGGACATAGCTAGAAGAAAGATTATTCCAGTAGAACTTATTCAAGCCCACGACGAAGGTGCAATACATATTCACGACATGGACTACATTGTACAGCCTATGTTTAACTGTTGCTTAGTCAACATGAAGGATATGTTGGATAATGGAACTGTAGTTAATGGCAAGATGATAGAATCTCCAAAGTCATTCCAAGTTGCATGTAATGTAATGACTCAAATAATTGCACAGATTGCATCAAATCAATATGGCGGTCAAAGTATTGACATCAAGTGCTTAGGAAAGTATTTAAGAAGATCTTATGAAAAAAATCTAAATCTTGCACTTAATGTTATGAAGGACCTTACTCTAGCTGAAAAAATGGCTGAAGAAATGACTCAAAAGGATTTAGAGTCCGGTATTCAAACAATTCAATATCAAATAAATACCCTTATGACAAGTAATGGACAAGCTCCATTTGTTACGCTATTTATGCATATTGAAGAGGGTAGCGAATACGAAGAAGAAGTTGCTAGAATAATTGAGGAAATTTTAAAACAGAGAATAGAGGGAATAAAAAATGAAGTTGGAGTATATGTTACACCGGCATTCCCTAAACTGATATATGTATTGGATGAAAATAATATCCATAAGGACAGCAAGTACTACTACTTAACTGCTCTTTCAATAAGATGTACTGCTAAGAGAATGTACCCTGATTATATCTCAGCTAAGAAGATGAGAGAAAACTATGAAGGCAATGTATTTTCACCAATGGGATGTAGAGCATTCCTTTCACCATGGCAAGATGAACATGGCAGCTATAAATTTGATGGAAGATTCAACATGGGTGTTGTTACAATAAACCTCCCACAAATTGGTATTCTTGCAGAGGGAAATGAAGAAAAGTTCTTCCATATTTTGGAAAAGAGACTGGAACTTTGTAAAAAAGTTTGTATGCTAAGATATGAATTGTTACAAAGAGCAAATTCAGACTCAAGTCCAATTCACTGGCAACATGGTGCCATAGCAAGACTTGGAAAGCACGAATCAATACAAGAATTATTAATAAATGGATATGCCACAGTAACCCTTGGGTACATCGGAGTTTATGAAGCAACTTTACTAACTAAGGGAGTTAGCCATACAGATCCTAAGGGGACAGAGTTTGCCCTAAAGGTTATGAAAAAGTTAAATGAAAAGGTAAGTGAGTGGAAGGCTGAAACTGGACTTGGCTTTGCATTATACGGTACACCTGCAGAGTCACTAACTCACAGATTTAACTCCATCGACAGAAAGAGATTTGGCGTTATTAAAGACGTTACAGACAAGGGATATTATATAAACTCATTCCACGTTGACGTTAGAGAAAATATAGATGTATTTTCAAAGTTTGAATTTGAAGCACAATTCCAAGACCTTTCAAGGGGCGGATGTATTTCATATGCGGAAATTCCAAATATGTCACATAATCTAGAGGCTCTTGAAACAATGGTTTCATACATCTATGATCACATTCAATATGCAGAGTTCAATACAAAGTCAGATTACTGCCAAGTTTGTGGATACGATGGAGAAATAGTTTTAGACGAAGATAATAACTGGACCTGCCCACAATGTCACAACCAAGACACTTCAAAGATGAATGTAACAAGAAGAACCTGTGGTTACCTTGGAGAAAATTTCTGGAACGAAGGAAGAACTAAAGAGATTAAAGAAAGGGTTCTTCACATCTAATGAGATTTGCTCAGATTAGAGATTATGATGTGGCAAATGGCCCAGGCATACGAACTACAATTTTTGTAACGGGATGTACCATAGGCTGCAAAAATTGTTTTAACCCTGAGTACCAAGACTTTGAGTTTGGAAATTTGTGGACAGATGAAGTTACTGAAAAAATTTTAAGAAATCTTTCTAAAGAAGAAGTGGAAGGCCTTACCATATTGGGAGGAGAACCATTTGACAATGCACATGAGCTTTGTGAAAAGGTAGAATATATAAGAGAAAACACTGATAAAAATATTTGGATCTTTTCCGGATACGTCTATGAAAAACTCATTAAAGACAAAGACTCTAAAAAGATTTTAGAAAACTGTGATGTGCTGGTGGATGGTCCATTTGTTGAAGATTTAAAAGATTTGAAATTAAAATTTAGAGGTTCTTCAAACCAAAGGTTAATTGACTTGAAAAAAACTTTAAAAGCAAATGAAGTCATAGAAATAAAAATTTAGAGATGGTTATCCATCTCTTTTTTTAGGAACAAAAGAAACTGTTGGGGGGGTATGAATTAACATACCGCCTCAACAATTAAAAAAATTTTGCAAAATATGTGTAAAGTTGTTTACAAAAATAAAAATTGATGTTATGATTAATGTATCATAATGCTAATACACTAAGGAGGTTAATTATGAAAAGAGATGAAATTTATAAAAAAATGGGATTTTGGAATAACTTTTATTTGGTTATTGCAGTAATATCGGCGCTATTTGGAATTAAGAGTATAATAGACACCTTTATTACAAAGTCCTACTTAAAACAATTGGAACAACTTAAAGACTTAGGAGTTAATCCTGCAGACTTTGAACCAACAACATTTGATAAAATAATACTTGTTTTAACTGTAATTATTGGTATTTATTGTGTGGTTGTGGCTTTTAAAAACAGAAACAGGATTATAGAAAAGGTAAAAGTTGACATCATACCTTATGCCCTTACATTAATTTTGGCAGCTTATAGCTTTGTATCTGGAATTTTCACATCTATAAATAAAACTGGAGCAGCTACTTCAAATATGAGTGAAGAAGTTACTAAGTCAATGGAAAACGTACCAAAAGGCGCATTAGCTGCAGGAATTGGTATAGCAGTTTTTATAGCCCTTATTGCACTTTTAATAAAACTACTTCCTTCAATTAGAATGCTTGTTTTAAATTCTAAATTAAAGAAGTTACCTGAAGAAGAGGAAGTATATGAGTAAGAAAAATAAAATAATTATTTCAGTAGTGGCTGTAGTTTTACTTACAGCTGCTCTTTTAAATCTTTTTTTACCTAAAAAGAAGACGAAAAAGGAGTATGATCTATACACTGTGAGCAAAAAAGCTCCAATTACATTTACTGGAAATTCAGTTCCCATTGAAACAGAAAATATTTTTTATGATCCTTCAAAGGGAAAGATTATAGAGTACTATGTTAAGGATAAGGACGATGTGGAAGCGGGAGCAAATCTATTTAAATATGAAACTCCTGGAGTTAAAGAACAAATCGACGAGCTTCAAAGGCAATATGACTCTATGAAAAACTCATTGGGTTTTGCAAATAGTGACCTTTCAAAAGCAAACTCCGACTATGCAGAGGCAAAGAAAAATCTTTCAAATCTTCAAGACAAGCTTAACACTTTAAACAAGTCTTTAAATCCTGATAATCCAGAAGAGTATGCTAAAGCGCAAATGGACATTGAACAGACAAAGGCTTCAATAGAAGGTGCGAAACAAGAAGTAAAGGCCTATGAAGCACAAATTTCACCTTCAAAAAGAGCTGTGTCAGAGGCGAAGGCACAAATGGACGGAGTTAGTGAACAGATTGCAAATTTAAAAAATAAACAGTATGAAGTTGAAAAGTCAAAGGTAAAGGGAACTGTTTACTTAGACAAGAGCAAGGCGGAACAAAGTCAAGGTATGACGGATCCACTTATTAAAATAGTTTCAAAAGAGACTAAAATAGTTTCTACTGTTTCAGAGTTTGACTACGACAAACTTCACTTAGACGACGTTGTCGACTTAAAGGTTATATCCACCGGCGAAACTCAAAAGGGAAGGGTGTCCTATATATCAAATATGCCAAAGGAAGACGGTGCCATACCAGGAACTGGATCGGGAAATAGTATGTCAGAGTTTGAATTTAATGTAATTCCAGATGGCTTTATACAATATGGGTTTTCAGTAAATGTTGAAATCACAGAAGATGGACTATATCTACCAGAGTCTTCAGTGGAAGAGGAAGATGGAAAGACATATGTGTACATGTATGAAGATGGAAAGGCTAAAAAAGTTGAAGTTACACTTATGAAAGATGAGGGCGCATACAAGGTACTTAAGGGTTTAAAACTTGGAGATAGTATTATTGAAGATATTACTGGCGTTTCAGATGGTGAAGAGATTGATGTAAAGATAAGCGACAGTGAAGATACAAAGGATGAAAAAGAAAATAAAACTGAAAATAATACTGATTCCAAAAGCAAGGATGAAAAATCTGGCAATGTAAATGTGGAAGTAAAGGATAGGACAGATTCAACTGAAAAAGATACAGACAGTGAAAATATAGAAAAGGACAATGACCAAAATGATTCAAGTCAAAAAGGTTAATAAAGTTTATACCACTGGGGAAGAAAAACTTCATGTACTGAAGGATGTGAGCTTTAACATTGAAAAAGGTGAATTTGTCGGTATAATGGGTGAGTCTGGTTCTGGAAAGTCCACACTTATGAATATAATTGGTTTCATCGATGGAAAGTTTACAGGAAGCTATATATTTAATGGACAATCTGTGAAAAACTTAGATGATGATGAAATGTCAAGACTTAGAAATAAAGCGGTAGGTTTTGTGTTTCAGAACTTTAATCTAATTGAAAACTACACTGTAAGAGAAAATGTGGAGTTGCCACTACTATATGCAGGCAAGAGGCCAAAGGACATAAGGACTTCCGTTGAAAATGCCCTTCAGTCCGTTGGAATACTGGACAAGATTGACAAGTATCCAAATCAACTTTCTGGAGGACAGAAGCAAAGAGTTGCCATAGCAAGGGCAATTGTTCATAGGCCAGACTTTTTATTGGCTGACGAACCTACGGGAGCCCTGGACTCGGTAACCTCCATTGAAATAATGGATATTTTTAAAAGACTTAACAGCGAAAATAATACAACTGTGGTTATGGTAACCCATGACAGAAGTTTGAAGAGTTACTGCTCCAAGGTATTATTTATGAAGGATGGAGACTTACAAGAAAGGACAGATGTGTAATGAAATTTTCTGTACTATTTTATGATGCATTAAATGCCTTGAAGAGGAACAAGAAGAGATCCATCCTTACAATGCTTGGGATAATCATAGGAATAGGAGCTGTAATTACAATAATTTCCATAGGTAATGGCTTTCAAAACTATGTTATGGAAAACTTGACTGAAGAGGGAGACGAAAGTGTATCCATTGCCATCTCCTTTGTGCCTAATAAACAGAGCATGTATGAAGATCCAAATATTGTATTTTTTAATTCAGAGGATATATCTACAATAAAAAGTATTCCCGGGGTTAAGGATGTGAAGTTTGGAAACGAAGACAACGAGTCTGCAAGTCAGAATTTGGAAGTGGAAACACGAAATGGAAAAGCTTCTTCCATGGTTGAAACAGTAAAGAACACTGATAAGGAAATGGTGGAAGGTAGAAACCTAAACTCACTGGACAACGACATGAAACAGAGAGTTGCCATATTAAGCGAAGACAAGGCGGATGAAATTCTAAAAAACTATAACGAAAAACTTGGCTCTTCAATAAATATTAATGGAGTCGGTTACAAAGTCGTTGGAATTTATAAAGACGAAGCCTTTAGTATGGGAATAGGTGGAGGAGGTTTTTCGGATATATCCATTCCAAAACAAACCTACGAGAGCCTTAGACCTGAAGAGAGAAACTCCCCAGGAATTCAAGTGTTTTTAGAATCGGGAGTTAGTGTGAAGGACACTGCTAAAGAAGTTGTGGACAAATTAAAATCCAGTGGTTCAATGAAGGACCTAGGAACTTATAACTACTTTGATATCTCTGAGATGCTGGAGGGTATATCAAAGGTTTTAAATCAAATAACCATATTCATTGCACTAATTGGAGGCATATCTCTATTTATTGCGGGAATAGGAATGATGAACATGATGTTTATTTCAGTTTCAGAAAGAACGAAAGAGATTGGAATAAGGCGTGCCATAGGAGCAACAAAGGGAAATATTACAATGCAGTTTTTGCTGGAAGGCATAGTTGTTACAGTAATTGGAGGAATCTTCGGATACCTATTTGGTCTACTAATGGCCATGGTTATCTCCGCATTTCTTCCATTTAAAGCAGCGGTTGAAGTTGGCCCAATAGTTGTGGCACTTTTAATATCCCTTGTAATAGGAGTTGTGTTCTCATATGCTCCAGCAAAGTCCGCCGCAAATAAAAATGTTATTGAAATACTATCATAAAAAACCAAGTATTCTTACTTGGTTTTTAATTCGATAATTTTTTCGTTTTTAAAATTAAGTGGTGAGCCAGTGTACACTAAAGCCCGTCCATTAAGATTATTTATAATATACTCAGTGGCAAGTTTCTTATTGTGAAAGTATAGGCCCATTAAAGGCTCATCTAAATAAATAATCTCACTGTCACTTAGAAAACTTCTTATTAGTGAAAGCCGTGTCCTTTGTCCAGTGGACATGGTCTTTACTAAATTGTTTTTTTGTTTTAACAGTCCAAAATATTCCATTGCCTCTTCTATATCAGAACTATTTTTCTTTGTAACGGCCTTTATCTCCTTTATGGCGCTTAGTCTTCCAAAAAAAATTTTTTCTGGGAAGGATATGGAAGCTGATTTGAAAGTATTAGTAATTTCTCCAACAAAGTCATTGTCAAGGCCAGTAAGTATTCGAAGCAAGGTGCTTTTCCCAATGCCCGACTGGCCCGTAATGGATAAAATATCTCCCTTTTCAATCTGTAGTGAAATATCTTTTAAAATAACTTTGTCGTCAAATGACTTTTCCTTTAAATTAAGATTAATCATATTTACACCACTTTCTAAGAAAAACTTTAAAGAATTCTTCAATAATATATGAACTCAAGACAATTATAATTGTAATGGAAAGTAAGTCCACCATTTCAAATGAAATCTTTGATAGGTATAGCATACTCCCAAGCCCCTTTGACCCACCGGCAATAACTTCTGCAGTAACCGCCGCCTTTAGTGCAATTCCAACACATAAAACCACAGAAAAGAGTATTTTATTTATAATAACAGGTAGCTCAATATATCTAAACTTCACCCAGGGAGAGAGTTTAAAGACTTTCGCAAGTTCAAACTTTTCCCTAACTATACTGTCCAGTCCATTTAAAATATTTGCATAGACTATTGGCGTAATTATAAGTATGACAACTATGGATGATAGGTTTTCGCTATTTGTAAAAAATAAAATAATCAAAACCAAGGACACCACGGGAGTTGACTTTAGTATAGACATCAGTGGAGAGAAAAAATCCCTCATCTTAAATGAATAAGATATCATTGAGAATAGTACACCTAATAGAACAGAGATTAAAATTGCCGCAAAGACTCTGTATAGAGAAGACAATAGGGGAGAAAGTATCTCCCCGGTTTTAAAAAGTTCAAAGGTTCTCACAAGTACCTGCCAAATAGATGGAAGTATTATTGGATTATTTACTACATAGTAAGCTATAGTCCAAATGAGTATTAAAAAAATATATCCTAGAAACTTTTTTAAATTAATCATCTTTTACTCCATATCAGGAACTTTTCCGCCGATTAGTTCAGGATTAAGCTCCAAAACATATTCTAAAAACGCTTTTAAATCTTCTTTATAATTATTAACATCACCTAAGAACTCAATTGAAGGAATAGATTTTATTGCAATAGGTGCCTTTATAATATCAAGTTCTTCAATAGCTTTTCCGTAGTTTACGTTAGTGCTTGAAAGAGGACTATTAACAAAATCTACAATTTTGTTTTGATAGTCTGTGACAAAGGCGTCTATATCATCTTTCTTACTTTCATACACATCGGACTTTGCAACAATAACAGATGTAATTATATTTGGAAGTTCTTTTTCCTTCCAAATTTCCTTTAAATCAATTACCTTTAAAAGATTTTCATTTTTACTAAGCACTGCTGTGGCAAATGGTTCAGGTAAAAGCGCAAAAGAGTTTTCGTCCTTAATAAGCATTGGCACTGCCTCTGTAGGATCTTTTACGAAATTTAAGTTCACTTCATCTTCCATATTGAAAGATTTTAAAAGCGTTCTTAAAATAACTTCTGGCATTGCACCTTGTCCAGTAAGGGCAATTGTCTTTCCCTTTAATTCTTCCACAGAGTTTATTTCATGTTGTCCAACTAAGCTAAGGGCCATTCCAACATTAGGCGCTAACAGCTTTAAATTGCCCGATTTATTTTGGAGCTTGGCATATAGGTTTGATGGAATTAAAAACACATCAGCCTCGTCCTTTTGTATGGCTGCCATTTGCTCTTCTATGCTTCCCTTAATTGAAATGTTGTAGCCTTCTTCCTTTAGTGGAGCCAAAGACATTCCAGTTGGTCCCTTCATGGAAGAAATCGTTAGTTCACTTGAAACTTCTTCTACAGTAGCGTTAGTTTCAGCGACAGAATTTGTTTCTGTTTCATTAATTGGCGCTTTACTTGCACATGAAGTAAGTATCAGTGTAAGTAAAAGCAAAATACTAAATAATTTATTTTTCATTTGATTCTCCTTTTTAAAAAATTACTACATCATTATCATAGCACAAAAAAAGTTTTTTACACTATTTTTAATTATAGATAAAACATATGTATTTAAAATCTTGAAAATATTTTCCTAAGCATGATTTTTATCTCCGAATATGTTAAAATATTATGGAATATAAAAATAGGGGGAAAATATGGCTTTTTGTTTAGAAAAGGATAGGGACAAGTTTGATAACTTTGTTCAATTCATTGAGGACCATAAGGACGAGCCGGGCGCTGTAATGCCAGTACTTCAAGAAGCACAAAAAGTATTTGGATACATTCCAGAACCGATTGTTGACCTTATGGCTTTGAAGTTAAAAAAACATTCAAGCGAAATCTATGGGGTAGCTACATTTTATTCACAGTTTACCTTTGAACCTAGAGGTAAACATGAAATATGTGTATGCTTAGGTACAGCTTGCTATGTTAAGGGAGCTGACAGATTACTTAATGACTTCTGTGAAGCTCTTGAAATAGAACCGGGACAAACAACGGAAGATGGCGAGTTTTCTGTAATTGAAACAAGATGTGTTGGAGAGTGTGGTATAGCACCGGTTGTAACTGTTGATGGAGAAAACATTGGATATGTTAAGCCTGATATGATTCACAAGATCATATATGATGCAAAAGGAGGCGACAGTGAATAAGGAGCAACTTTTAAGTATAAAAGAAAAAACTTACCCAGTTCTATTAAAAAGACTTGAACAAGAGGAATTTGTTATAGATGGAGAAAACATTTGCCCTAAAGGTAAGTTTTATGAGAGTCAAACAAGGGTTGTTTTAAGAAACTGTGACGTAATAAACCCAGACTCAGTTGAAGAATATATTGCGAGAGATGGTTACTTTGCACTTGAAAAATCTCTACATAGTATTTCTCCACAAGAAGTTGTTGACATAATAAAAGACTCTGGCCTAAGAGGAAGAGGTGGAGCAGGTTTCCCAACAGGAATCAAGTGGGAGTCAGCTTTAGTTCAAGATGCAGATCAAAAGTATGTTATCTGTAATGCAGACGAGGGAGACCCAGGTGCATTTATGGACAGATCTGTACTAGAAAAAGATCCTCATTCAGTTCTTGAAGGCATGGCAATATGTGGTAAGGCCATTGGAGCATCAAAGGGCTATATATATGTTAGAGCCGAGTATCCAAAGGCAGTAAAGAGTCTTATGAAAGCAATAGAAGAAGCTGAAAAGCTAAACCTTTTAGGGGACAACATAATGGGAACAGACTTCTCATTTAGCATTAGCCTAAGACTTGGTGCGGGAGCCTTTGTATGTGGTGAAGGAACTGCGCTTATGGAGTCCATAGAAGGTAAGAGAGGTATGCCTAGAAACAAGGAATTTAGAACTACCACTAAAGGACTTTGGGGGAAACCTACTGTAATAAATAATGTTGAGACATTTGCAAATATAGCTCAAATTTTAAATAGAGGTAGCGATTGGTTTAAGTCAATTGGTACAGAAAAGTCTACTGGGACAAAGGTATTTGCCCTTGTAGGTAAGATAAATCACTCTGGCCTTGTGGAAGTTCCAATGGGAACAACCATAAGAGAAATAGTTTATGACATAGGAGAGGGCATCCAAAATGATAAGAAGGCAAAGGCGGTTCAAACTGGTGGACCTTCTGGTGGTTGTATACCAACAAGTCTTTTTGACACTGGCTGCGACTTCGAATCATTAAAGGCCATTGGCTCTATAATGGGTTCAGGCGGAATGGTTGTTATGGACGAAGATGACTGTATGGTTGACGTGTCCAGATTCTTCTTGGAGTTCTCCGTAGACGAGTCATGTGGAAAGTGTACACCATGTAGAATTGGAAACAAGAGACTACTTGAAATGCTTGATGACATAACTCAAGGTAGAGCAACTGAAGAAACTATTGCAAAACTTGAAGAACTTTCAGAAATAGTTGCATCTACAAGTCTTTGTGGCCTTGGTCAATCAAGTCCAAACCCAATACTTTCAACTCTAAAGTACTTCCCAGAAGAGTACTATGCACATGTAGGCGAAAATAAAACATGTCCTGCAAAGAAATGTAAGGGCGTATTAAATTACGTTATTACTGAAAAGTGTATTGGCTGTACTAAATGTGCAAGAAACTGTCCTGTGGATTGTATTTCAGGAGAAGTTAGAAAGCAACATGTTATTGACCAAGATAAATGTATAAAATGTGGTCAATGTATGGATGCATGTCCAGTTGGAACTATTATTTTAGCTTAGGAGGAAAAATGGTAAATATTAAAATAAATGGAGTAGAAATGGCGGTTGAAAAAAACACTACCATATTAGAAGCTGCAAACACCATTGGTATTAAAATACCTACGCTTTGCCATTTGAATCTTCATGATATAAAATTTGTAAATAAACTTGCCAGCTGTAGAGTTTGTATGGTTGAAGATTTACGAAACGGTAAACTTCTTCCAGCATGTGCAACTCCAGTTAAAGAAGGCATGGATATAAATACTGACAGCGTTAAAGCTGTTAAGGCTAGAAGGGCCATTGTAGAGCTTCTACTTTCAGATCACCCTAATAGCTGCTTAACATGTCCAAAGAACTTAAATTGTCAACTACAAACATTAGCTAGGGATTTAAATGTAAGGGAAATTCCATATGAAGGAGAGAAGAGAGACCTTCCAATAGATGACCGTTCTCTATCACTAGTTAGAGATGCAAATAAATGTATTCTTTGTAGAAGATGTGAAACCATGTGTAACGAAGTTCAAACAGTTGGGGCGTTGGCAGAAGTAGGTAGAGGATTTAATACCTATGTAGGAAGTACTTTCGACAGATCCATGTTTGAAACAACATGTACATTCTGTGGACAATGTCTATCAGTATGTCCAACAGGAGCATTAACAGAAGTATCAAACGTGGACAAGGTGTGGGAACTACTTCGTTCAGATAAGATTGTAGTTGTTCAAACGGCACCTGCAGTTAGAGTTGCTCTTGGAGAAGAATTCGGTTTAGAACCAGGCACTGTAGTTACAGGCAAAATGGTAAATGCCCTTAGAAGACTTGGTTTTAAAAAGGTATTTGACACAAACTTTGCTGCAGACCTTACAATAATGGAAGAGTCAAATGAATTTGTGGAAAGATTAAAGGGAAATGGAACCCTTCCTATACTAACATCATGCTGTCCAGGTTGGGTAAACTTCATGGAGCAACAATTTAGTGACTTAATCGACATTCCAAGTAGCTGTAAGAGTCCACACGAAATGTTTGGAGCGGTTGCAAAGTCTTATCTATGTAAAAAGATGGACATAGACCCTAAAGACCTAGTTGTAGTTTCAGTTATGCCATGTATTGCAAAGAAATTTGAAGCAGCAAGACCAGAACTTGAATCAGAAGACGGAAACTCAGACGTTGACGTTGTAATCACAACGAGAGAACTTGCTTCAATGATAAAAGAAGCGGGAATAAATTTCCAAGAGCTTGATGACGAAGACTTTGATGATCCACTGGGAGAGTCAACAGGAGCGGGAGCAATCTTCGGAGCAACAGGTGGAGTTATTGAAGCTACCGTAAGAACTGCATATGAAAAGATTACTGGTGAAGAACTTGGGGAGCTTGAATTCACAGACCTTAGAGGACTAACGGGAATTAAAGAAACTGAAGTTGAAATTGACGGCAAAAAAATCAGAATAGCAGTTGCAAACGGCCTAGGTAATACAAGAAGATTACTTGAAAAAGTACAAAGTGGAGAAGAAGAAATTCACGCAATAGAAGTAATGGCTTGTCCAGGAGGCTGTATAGGTGGAGGTGGACAACCGTATCACCACGGCGACCTATCCGTATTAAAAAGAAGGGCTGAAGGAATTTATTCCATAGACAAGGGCAAAGCAAAGAGAAAATCTCATGAGAACGAAAAAGTACAAAAACTTTATGATGAGTTCTTTGGTGGAGTTGCAAGTCCACTTGCTATTGAATTACTTCACACTTCATATGAGAAAAAACCAAAACTATAAACTATAAAGAGGTAGGCGAAAGTCTATCTCTTTTTTATTTTGAAAAAGAGTTATTAGATGATATAATTTTAATATTATGTAGTAGAAGGTGAAATATGAGAAAATTTTGGGGAAAGTTCATCTTAGTGCTTGCAGATGTGCTGGACTTTTTAATAGGTGGATTAATAAAGATACTTCAAGTAATTGTAGATGTAATTTCGAGACTTGGCAAAAGCGTACTTAGTATAGTGGCGCTACTAGCCTGCTCCGGCTTTGTATTTTTCTTACCGATTTTAATTATATACCTACCGGTTTTTTTAATTGTATTTGTATTTTTTATTGTAATACCACTACTTGGTCGAAAGTTTATTAGCTACTTGGAATTTTTACATTACTCCGCAGTTGAATACTTGAGAAACTACGGAGACTATTTAATTAATAACAGGGAAAACTACAAGAGCTACGAAGAATTTAAAAAAGCCTATAGAGATAAGAAAGAAGAAGAGGAAAGAAAAAGAAGGGAGCAAGAGAGAGCTCAAAACGAATTTTGGGAAGAGGTATTTAGAAACTTCTCAGAAGGTTCTTCAGGATCTGGAACTTATTATAGGACCTATAGAACTGGGCAACAGAGTTCAAATGGATATGGTGGATACTATCAAAACCAAAGTCAAAATTACTCCAATCCACTGGAAGATTTTAAAAAGAAGTATGAAAATAGTTGTGCTATTTTGGAAGTTCCAGTTAATACAAATACCTATGAAGTAAAAACAGCTTATAGAAAAATGGCAAAGAAGTATCATCCAGATATAAATAAGAGTGAATCTGCAACGGAGATGTTTCAAAAGGTAAATGAAGCCTATGAGTTTTTAACTGAAGAAAATATAAAGAGATACAATCAATATACAAATTAATTTGCGATAAGACCTTGCGTGAGCGGGTCTTTTTCTTTTGATAATCTAAATTTACTAAAGCAAATAATTATTAAACATCTTTTACGGATTAAAAATTAATCCTCTAAATTTAGCTGTTCAGAAAAATATATTAGTTTGTGATTATGAATAATAATCTAATATACCACATAAAAATTATTAAGAAAATGTAACAAATAGCAAAAAATATTAAAAAAGAAAACGATTCGAATTTAACATATTCCTTATTAAGGTATATGATTAATTAGGAGGAGGTAAGAGATGAATGAATTTATAGAAAAAATTGTAGAGCTTGATGAAATGACTTCATCTCTAGACGAGGAGTATCGATTAAAGGAACAAGAGCTAAGAGCTAGTTTCAACAAGTCAAAGGCAGATTTTGAAAAGAAACTTGAACAAAAGCTTGATGAAAGGATCCAGGTCTTTGAAGAAGAGGCTAAGAGTGATTTTAAATCTAGGGAGCATGAGATTAAAAATTCACTGGAAAAGAAATTGGACCTTATTATGGAGAGATACCGTTTAGAAAAACCGGGAATAATAGATTATATAACCAAAACGGTTTTGGAAGGTGATTATAAAGATGGCAGGAGCTAAAGATTTTTCTGCTGTTAACACCAAGATATCTGGCATGGGAAAGAATTTGCTAAAGAGTTCTGACTATGATTATATATTGAATTTATCACAAAGAGAAATATTAAACTTTCTAATGGAGAAAGAATTTATTAAAGCCACCGATTTTCAAGAATTAGATTATCTATCTGTGCATATTAAGAGAATTCTAATTGAAAAGATGGAGGCTTTAAGTAATTTTATGGCTAATGACTATAAAGTACTTATGGATTTAATGATAGATAGATATAAAATTGATGATGTTAAAAAAGCCGTAAGGAATATATATAACAGCAATGAAAACTTAGCCAAAGAAAACTTTATTATAGAAGAAGGCTTTTATAACTCTGTTAATTCAAGGATTTCTATTTCTGACTTTATAAAATCTTTAAGTAAAGAAAGATATTACGACTATATAAGAAGTTATAACGAAAAGATAGGCGGAGAAATTCTTTTTTACTTGGAGATGTCTTTGGATAGGTTTCATTATTCAGATCTTTATAAATATTGTGACAAGCTTGATAAAAGGAGCAGAAAAAAAGCAAAGGAACTCTTTGGAACAATTATAGACTTAAAAAATCTCACTTGGATTTATAGGGCAAAGAAGTATTACGATGTTGATGATACTTTAATCTATAACTATAGTATATTTAGAGGTTTAAAGTTTGGAGAAGACGCCCTTTTAGAAATGTCAAAGATGGACCTTGATTCATTTTTGAATTTTGTTAAGGGAACTGAGTATAGTGTGAAGTTCTTTGCAGGAGAAGGCACAGATATTGAAATGAGCCTTACAAATGATAAGTTTTTATATTCAAAGTTCAAAGAATATTTTAAAAGTATGAATTTCGACATTGGCAAGGCACTGGGATATATTTTAATCTATGAGTTTCAAATTAAAGATATCATGGTAATAATGCAGGGGAAAGAATTGAATATGGATAAGGAAGATATAAAAAATTATTTGATTTGTTATGAAGAAAGGAGGTTTTAATGAAATCTCAAAGAATGTACATGATGAATGTTATCGGGCAGTTTGAAGATATGGAAAATATCCTAAATGATATTGTAAATTCAAAAACCACTGAGATAATAGAAGCATCTGAGTTAATAGAAAATAGCCAATTTATGTTTCCAATAAGCAGTGAAAATGTAAATATGGCCATCGACTTTAATTATATAAAAAAATATCATAGCGATTTAAATTTAAATGAAGAAAAAGAAAAGCTTGATAGCATCTGTAATCATTTGAATATTGACTTAAATAAGAAAAAGTATTTAAGAAGTTCAGGTTCGCCTATTTCAGAGTCTGATTTTGAAAAGATTTCCGATGAAATGGAAAATTTAGATAGACTTCAAGAAAGATTAGAAGAAAAAAATAGAGACATGGATATATTCCACATGTTTGGCAATATAAATATCTCCATGGCAAAACTTTTGGATTTAAAAAATTTCAACTTTAAATTTGGAATTCTATCTAAGGAAGATAGGCTTAAGATAAAGAAGAACTATGAAAATATTTTTGCAGCAATTTTTCATATGGGGGCTTTAAAAGAAGGGGAAGTTTATTTTATTATTTACCCTAGTGACATGGAGGTTGATATTGGTAGGGTTTTAAGATCTTTAAACTTTAAGGAAATTAAAATACCTTCAGGTTTTGAAAGAAAGCCTTCAGAGATAATTGAAAGACTAAAGAAAGAAAGTAAAGAGCTTGAAACTGAAATAGAAAAGAGTAAAAATTTCATTGAAGATTATAAAAAGAACAACGAAGATGGCATAGTCCAAATTTTAAAGGACAAGTATAATAAATTAAATCTTGAAAACACAAAGACCTCTTTGGCGGTTTCAGATAGATATTTTTACTTGGCCGGTTGGATTTCAAAACAGGACAGCGAATATCTTTACAACGAATTAACAAGCAAGTACAAGGTTGATGTAACTTTCCACGAAGTTGACGACTATGAAATAAAACCACCGACAAAGTTGAAAAACAACAATGTGTTTAAACCCTTTGAATTACTTGTAAAGATGTATGGTGTGCCTAATTATGAAGAGATTGACCCAACACCTTTCTTTGCAATAACTTATATGCTCTTATTTGGTTCAATGTTTGGCGATGTTGGGCAGGGACTTTTCTTTGCTTTAGCAGGCATACTGGTTGGCAAGTTTGTAAATAGAGACTTTGGAGGACTTGTGACTAGACTTGGAATCAGTTCAACCATATTTGGATTTTTATATGGCTCTGTGTTTGGTCTTGAAACCATTGTAAAGCCAATTTTATTCAATCCATATGAAAATATAAACACAATTCTTATAATGGCAATAGTCCTTGGGGTTATCTTACTTATAATGAGTTACTCCCTTGGAGTCACTAACTTTGTTAGAACTAAAAATTTTGAAGAGCTTTACTTTGGAGAAAAGGGTATTGCAGGATTTTTGTTATATTTATCAATTTTAGGAATTGCCAGTACAAAGCTATTTAGATTAAGTAACATAGTACTTAATGTTTTTATAATAGTTGCAGTTTTATGTATCTTGGCAATGGTGTTTAAAAAGGTACTATATCAAAAGTTTGTATTAAAAGAAGAAACTAATTTACCAAGTGGATATTTTATAGAATCTAGCTTTTCAATTGTTGAAACCATAATTTCAATATTTTCTGGAACAATTTCCTTTATAAGGGTTGGAGCTTTTGCAATAAACCACGTTGGTTTATTCTTAGCTTTTTCAACCATTGGAAATATGATTGGTACAAAGACTGGATCAATCGCAATGATTATCATAGGAAATATTGTAATACTTGGCCTGGAAGGGTTAATTGTATTTATTCAATCACTAAGACTTGAATATTACGAAATGTTTAGTAAATATTACATTGGAGACGGAAGGGAATTTGTTCCCGACAAAAACATATTTTAGGAGGAAGAAATGGAATTAATTATAGGATTATCAATAATCGTGGTCTTAACCACAATAGCATCAGGAATTTATTTAAAAAATAACAATAGAGACAACTCAAAGAGAAAGTTAAAAAAAGCTTTAGGTGCAAATCTAATGAGCTTTATACCATTAATACTTATGGCTCTTATCATAATTTCACCAGACTCATCACTTGCAGCAACTTCTGCTGAAACTTCAGCTAATGGACTTGGAATGTTGGCGGCAGCTCTTTCAACTGGTATGGCAACAATAGGTACAGGTTATGCAGTAGGTGTTGTAGGATCTGCGGCCCTAGGTGCTGTTTCAGAAGATGATACGCTTCTTGGTAAAACACTTATCTATGTTGGTCTTGCAGAAGGTATCGCAATTTACGGCCTTGTAATTTCCATCATGATTCTTGGAAGATTATAATGTATTCCTACCTTATATCAAATGACGAAAGCATTGTTCAGGGATTAAAACTTTCAGGAATTAGGGGAACATTCAGTAAGGACAGAGAAAATTTGAGAAGTATTTTTAAAAATACTTTAAAAGATGAAAAAATCGGCACAGTAATATTGACGGAAGATGTTTCTGAAATAGTACATGATTTGCTTATTGAACATAGGAAAAAGCGTAAAGCAAAACCACTGATTGTTATAATTCCAGGACAAGGTGGATTAAGAGATAAGGATTTTATACTAAGATCTGTTAAAGAGTCCTTAGGCGTAAAGATTGACTAGGTGATATTATGATTTTACTTGAAAATAAATATGAGTTATTTAAAAAGGTAACTTATGATAAAAAGAGAGAAGAGCTGGAAGAACATTATCAAAAACTCTATTCTAAATTAAGAGACGACTTTACTAGCTTCAAAGAAGAAAAGGAAAATCAATTTGAGCTACAAGTTGCAAAGAAAAAAAGAGATATCACTAAAGATATAAATGAAAAACTTCAAATTCAAGAAAATAAGAGTAGAGAAGAAATTCTAAAATTTAGAGAGAGAATGATTGAAGATATAAACAAAGATGTTTTAAATCAATATAAGTCCTATGTTGCAGAAGAAAAATATGTGGAAAGTTTAAAGGATAAAGTTATGCCTTTTTATAACGACCCAGATTTTATAATAGGATTAACTTTAAATGATATAAAGAGACTTTCTCTTGATGAATCGAAGATTAAAATTTTAAAAGATGATGTTATAGGTGGCTATACTTTAGAGAATAAAAAAGAAAATAGCATTGAAGATAACACAATTAGTGAATTTGTGAAGAATAACAGAAAGGTTATTGGTTTTGTTATTCAAGATTTCATAAACAAGGTGGGAGGTAAGGTAGATGGAAAATAATGCGGTAGTAACATCTATAAATGGACCAGTTATAAATGCAAATAACATGTCAAACTTCCAAGCAAAAGAGATGGTTCTAGTTGGACCGAAAAAATTAATAGGAGAGGTAATCTCTTTAGACGACGACCAGGGGACCATACAGGTTTATGAAGATACAGAGGGGCTAAGTGCAGGGGATGATGTGATTCATACAAATATGCCACTTTCAGTAAAGCTAGGCCCAGGACTTATAGGAAATATGTTTGACGGAATTGAAAGGCCACTAAAGGTAATTGAAGAAAAATTCGGAGAGTTTATTCCAGAAGGAATTGGCCTTATGTCCCTTGATGAAGAAAAACTTTGGGATGTGGATATTATAGTAAAAGAAGGTGGACTAATCTCCCAAGGAGAAGTGGTTGCAACTATAAAAGAAACAGATTCCATAACACATAAAATCCTAGTTCCATACGGAGTTAAGGGAAGGGTTTTAGATGTAAAGCCCTCTGGAAAATATAATATAAATGAAGTTATTTTAAAGATAGAAGATGAAAGTGGAGAGCTTCATGAAATAAAGCTATATCAAGAATGGCCAATAAAATTTCCAAGGCCAATTGAAGAAAGACTTGAAGTTTCAAAACTATTAAAGACAGGACAAAGAATTTTAGACGTATTTTTCCCAGTTGCAAAAGGTGGAACAGTTGCAATACCTGGAGGCTTTGGTACAGGTAAAACCATGACACAACATCAATTTGCAAGGTATTGTGATGCGGATATAATAGTTTATATCGGCTGTGGCGAAAGAGGAAATGAAATGACGGAAGTTCTTGAAGACTTTCCAAAGCTTATTGACCCTAACACAGGAAGACCTCTTATGGAGAGAACTGTTTTAATAGCAAACACCTCAAATATGCCAGTAGCTGCAAGGGAGGCTTCCATTTATACTGGAATCACAATTGCAGAATACTTTAGAGACATGGGCTATGATGTTGCAATAATGGCGGACTCTACATCAAGATGGGCAGAAGCCCTTAGAGAGATTTCAGGCAGACTTGAAGAGATGCCAGCGGAAGAAGGTTTCCCTCCATATTTGCCATCACGAATTGCAGGCTTTTACGAAAGAGCCGGATATGTGAAGACTTTAGGAAACGAGCTTGGATCTGTAACCATAATCGGTGCGGTTTCACCTCAGGGAGGAGACTTTTCAGAACCTGTTACTGAGAATACAAAGAGATATGTAAATGTATTTTTGGGCCTTGATAAAAATCTTGCATATGCAAGACATTACCCTGCCATTAACTGGTTGACTTCGTATTCAAAATACAGTGACGAACTCAAAGAGGATTATGTTGAGTTAATTGGCAAAGATGTGGTCACTTTGAAAAATAAAATGATGAAGATTTTATTTGAAGAAGACAAACTTCAAGAGATTGTAATGCTTATAGGAGAAGATGTACTACCGGATGACCAAAGGCTTACTCTATTTGTTGCAAAGATGATTAAAGTAGGATTCTTACAACAAAATGCCTTTAACAAAATAGATTCCTATGTGCCATTGTTGAAACAGTACAAG
The DNA here is from genome assembly GCF_928097925.1 of Mediannikoviicoccus vaginalis. Lineage (GTDB taxonomy): Bacteria > Bacillota > Clostridia > Tissierellales > Peptoniphilaceae > Mediannikoviicoccus > Mediannikoviicoccus vaginalis. The sequence goes on along the minus strand of NZ_CAKMRI010000001.1, from coordinate 560,635 downwards.
ATGCTTGAAGTAATAAAAGAGTTTTACGACCTTGGTCTTGAAGCGGTGAAGAAGAACATTCCTATAAATGAAATCACATCTTCCACAATTTATACAAGTATAGTTGGAATGAAGTACAATATCGAAAACGACAAGCTTGAAAAGATAGATGAATTAAAAGAAGAAATAGAACAATTTTTTGAAAATCTGGAAAGCAGACACGACGAAGGAGGCTTAGATGATTAAGAAATACATTAAAGCTTCAAAGATAAAGAGTTCATTAATTGAAATAGAAAATGTTAAGAATATGTTTTATGGAGAACTTGTAAAGGTTGAGTTTGAAGACAAAACTTTCCTTGGACAGGTTTTAGCCATAAGAGAAGAGACAGCTCAAATACAAGTTTTCGGTGACTTAACTGGAATGTCTTCAAATAATACAGAAGTTTCATTTACAACAAAACCATTTGAACTTCCGCTATCAAAGGACATATTGGGCAGAAAGTTTAATGGAATAGGCGAGCCAATAGATGGCCTTGGAGATATCTATTCTAAAAAACTATATAACATCAACGGTAGACCAATGAACCCAGTTGCCAGAGTATATCCAAGAAACTTTATTCAAACGGGAATTTCAACAATCGACTGCTTAACTACACTTATAAGGGGACAAAAACTTCCTATATTTTCTGAAAACGGCTTAGACCACAACAAACTTGCATCACAAATCATAAGACAGGCAAAGGTAGTTAGTGGCGACGACAATGAAGATGAAGACTTTTGCATAGTTTTTGCAGCCATAGGTGTAAAGCATGATGAAGGACTTTATTTTGAAAATGAATTTAGAAACTCCGGTGTAATTGGAAATGTAGTAATGTTTTTAAATTATGCAGATGATCCAATTATGGAAAGACTAATTGTACCAAAATGTGCCCTTACAGCGGCGGAGTATCTTGCATTTGAAGAAAATAAACATGTGCTTGTGCTTATGACAGACATTACTTCATATGGAGAAGCACTTAGAGAAGTATCTTCACTAAGGGAAGAAGTGCCTAGTAGAAAGGGATATCCTGGTTATATGTATTCAGACCTTGCCAGTCTATATGAAAGGGCGGGCATGCTTAAGGGGCATAAGGGTTCGCTTACACTTATTCCAATTCTTACCATGCCAAATGGTGACATTACACATCCAATTCCAGACTTAACAGGTTATATTACAGAGGGGCAAATCGCATTGGATCCACAACTTACCTTTAAAGACGTGTACCCTCCAATAAATGTGCTTCCTTCACTATCAAGACTTATGAAGGACGGTATAGGAGAAGGCTACACAAGGGAGGATCATCAAGATGTGGCAAACCAACTTTTCGCATCCTATTCAAAGGTGCAAGAAGTAAGAGACCTTGCTCAAATACTTGGAGAAGACGACCTGCAGGATTCGGACAAGAAGATTTTGGAATTTGGTGAAGAGTTTGAAGAGCGATTTGTAAAACAAGATCCATATGAAAATAGAAGTATCATAGAGACACTTGACCTTGCATGGGAGCTTATGAAAATTTTACCCGATGAACAACTTGATAGACTGGATCCAAAATTAAAAGAAAAGTATCTGAAAAGGTGATTTAAATGGCTAAAAACAACATGGCATATACCAAGGGCAACTTAATTAAATTAAAGAAGTCTTTGAACTTTGCCAAAAAAGGATACAATCTTTTAGATAGAAAGAGGGTCGTTTTAATAAAGGAAATGATGACCTTAGTTGATGAAGCTAAGGAAGTTCAAAAAAATATTGAAGAACAGTTCTCAAAGGCATATGAACTTTTAAATCAGGTGAATATGGTGCTTGGTAAAGAAAACTTGGACAATATAATCGATGCCATATCTTCGGAAAAGGACTATGAAATTCTTTATAAGTCTGTCATGGGGGCAACTGTTCCTAAGATAATACTTGATAAAGACGATAAAAAAACCTCCCTTAGCTTTGGTATTCACGACACCTACCCAGGCTTTGACAGGCTTTTAATGGAATTTAAAAAGCTTAGAAAGTTGATTTATAAATTGACTGAAATTGAAAATGCAGTTTACAATTTGGCCAATGAAATAAATAAGACGCAAAAGAGGGCCAATGCACTGGATAAGATACAAATACCAAAACTACAAAGAAATATAAAAAAACTTGAAGAGATATTGGAAGAAAAAGATATTGAAGAGTTCTTCCGATTGAAAAAAGTTAAATCTAAGAAATAAGAGAAACCTTTAGAAAAGAGGTTTCTTTTTTAATTAGAAGAAAGAAGTAGAAGTGAGATGTAAGAAAAAAAGATAAAGTTTTAGAAATTAGTATTGAGTCCTGCTATTTGATATAATTTAGCTTGGAGGACGGCATGAATCAATTATTTTTAAATCTAACAGAAAATTTTGGAAGTTTAGGAATTTTTTTATTAATTTTCATCGAAAATATTTTTCCACCTATACCATCGGAGGCGGTTTTAGGAATTGGTGGACTCTTTATATCAAAAACACAACTTACTTTTGTTTCCGTACTATTTGCAGCAACAATGGGATCTGTACTAGGTGCTGTTGCACTTTATTATATAGGGAAGTATATAAACAGCCCTAAAGTTCGAAATGTTTTTATTGGAAAAGATAAGTTATTGAGGGTTGATAATAACTCTCTTAGTAAAATTAAAAATATTTACGTTAAGCATGAAAGAATATCTGTATTCTTTTTAAGAATGGTTCCAATCTTTAGATCAATTGTGTCCATACCCGCTGGAATGTTTGGTATGAACTTGATTGAATTTATAGTTTTGACGGCTCTAGGATCATTAATTTGGAATGCCATAATTATTTTTGCAGGGATGAAGCTTGGAGAAAACTGGACCTATATTGAAACAATTATAAAGGATTACACTTTAGTTATCATAGCACTAGTTGTAATAATTTTTATTATTTTCTTTATAAAAAGAAAAAAAGAAATTTAATTAATTTTTGTACCGATTACAGATTCGTAAATTAATAATAAAAAGATCGATCTCTTATAAATATTGGTATTTCGCTAAGGAGAATGGTGGGCCACGTTAAAGCTATATAACTTATAGAATAAGCGTGGCTTAAGTATTTTTATGGTGTTAAGTTTTAAATAGATACATATATTTGCCTATTCATTAATTAGCGTTATTTATGGTTGAAATGGCGTAAACATGTGTTATAATTAACATTGAGTTCTACAGAATATTTGAAAAATGATGTTGAAAATGTTTTTTATTTAAATAAAATTTAAATCGTTTTCTCAAGCTTGTTCAAAGTTCTGTATAATTTAAATTCTTATTTATATTCTTAAGGAGGAATAACAAGATGAATGGAAAGAAAAAAGCTCTTTCACTAGTACTTGCAGGTATGATGTTATTTGTAACTGCATGTGGTGGTGGAGCTAACAACAACGCTACTGGCTCTGATGGTAAACCTGTAGCAGGAGGAAATGGTGGAGAACAATACTACAACTCCCTACTAGACAGTGAACCAACTACATTGGACGCTCAAAAGGGATCTGACGTATATGGTAATAAAATAATAAACAATATTACTGAACCACTATTAAGAATGGCTGAAAAAGAAGATGGATCAAATGAAGTAGTTCCAGCAGCAGCTGAAAGCTACGAAGTTTCAGAAGACGGCTTAACATATACATTCAAACTTAGAGAAGGAATGAAATGGGAGGACGGCGAACCACTAACAGCAAAGGATTTCGAATATGGGATCAAGAGATCAGCAGATCCAGATACAGGTTCTGAATCAGCATTCTTACTTGCACCTATCAAAAACTTTAATGAAGTTAACTCAGGAAAAGCTCCTGTTGACGAACTAGGTGTAAAAGCTGTTGATGATATGACTCTAGAAGTTACTTTAGGTGCTCCTGCATCATACTTCATAACTTTAGTTCCATTTAGAGTAATGCTACCATGTAGACAAGATTTAATTGAAAAATATGGTGAAAAATATGGTGCAGAACCAGACACAGTTCTTTCATGTGGACCTTTCAAATTAACTGAATGGACACACAACTCAAGATTAACTCTTGAAAAGAATGAAGATTACTGGGATCAAGAAAACGTTCATCTACAAACTGTAAATCTACCTATCATGGGAGATACAAACACAATCATGAACTCTTTCTCAGTAGGAGAAGTTGACGCAGTTAGAACTAATATTCCTGAATGGGTAGAAAAGTTCAAAGATATTGAAAATGTTAATAGCAAACCAGTTAGCATTCCAGCAGTTGACTATCTATCAGTAAACCACACTGACCCAATATTAAAAAATGAAAAGGTAAGACAAGCTATTAACCTTACAGTTGATAGAGAAGGCCTTTCAAAATTACTTTCTGAAGGATTTACTCCTCCAGCAAAGGGATGGGTACCAAACGGAATCCAATTAGATGGTAAAGAATTCAGAGATGAAATCGGCGATTCATTTGACGGATTAAGATCTGCAAATCCTGATGCAAAGGCTCTTTTAATTGAAGGTCTAAAAGAATTAGGACTTGGAGAAGATCCAGCACAAGTTAAATTAACTCTTATCTATGTAAACAACCCAAGAGTTAAGATGATTAACGAATTTATTCAACAAAACCTAAACAACAATTTAGGTATTAACGTTGAACTAGAAACAATGGAATGGCCAATTCTTGCAGGTAGAATCCAAAAAGGTGATTACCAACTAGGATACCTTGCATGGACAGCAGACTACAATGACCCATCAGCTATGCTTTCATTATTCAAAACAAATGCAGGCGCTGTTAACACAGGATGGGAAAGTGCAGACTACGATAAGTTAGTTGACGACGCAGCTGTTGAAACAGATGCAGCTAAGGCAACTGAGTTATACAAAGAAGCAGATAAGATGCTTGTAGATCAATCAGTTATTATCCCACTAATCGGTGCTAGTACAAACTCATACTACTACGATTTCGTAAAGGGAGTAACATTCTCAGACTTCACAAGCACTGGCTTTAAAACAATTGATACTTCAGCTAGACCATAGTTGAAGAAAAATAAATTTCAGGTGGCGAGAGCCACCTGATTTAGGAGGTTAAGATGTTAAAGTATATAGGGAAAAGATTTTTATACATGGTAATAACTTTATTCATAATTACCACTGTAACATTCTTTTTAATGCATAACATTCAAGGGGACCCACTATCTGCAATGGGTAAGACATTACCACCACAAACCATAGAAAACTATAAAAAGAAATATGGTCTTGATAAACCGGTCCATGAACAATATGCAATTTTCTTAAAAAATGTATTAACAAAGGGAGACTTAGGTTCATCAATCAAGTATCCAGGTAGAGAAGTATCCACAGTTATAAAGGAAACTGCACCAGTTTCAGGAAGAATTGGTGGACAAGCCATGCTTATAGGGCTAACCATAGGTATAGTTCTTGGTATAATAGCGGCGTTAAACAGGGGTAGATGGCCGGACTACATAGTAAGCGTTATCGCTATACTAGGAGTAACTATCCCGGTATTTATAATGGGTTCACTACTTCAACTTTACTTTGCGGTAAAATTGAAATGGTTCCCAACATCCGGCTTTAGACCAGGTATGTTCAAATATACTGTTTTACCGTCCCTTGCAATGTGCTTTGGTTCAATTGCAACATATGCAAGATATATGAGAAGTAATGTTCTTGAAGTGTTGAATGAAGACTATATCCTTACAGCTGAAGCTAAGGGTGTTTCAAGATTTAACATTATAGTTAAGCATGTTATTAGAAATGCCATACTACCTGTTATTACAATAATAGGACCACAAATAGTAGGTATATTTACAGGTTCATTCATTATTGAAACAATGTTTGGTATTCCGGGACTTGGTTTCTACTTTGTAAGTGCTATCCAAACTCGTGATTACCCAATGATTATCGGTACAACTGTGTTCTATGCTGCATTATTCTTAGTAGCACAACTATTAGTTGACATTCTATATACCGTTGCCGATCCAAGAATTAGAGTAGATAACTAGGAGGCAAAGATGGAAACTATAGATAAAAGTAAATTTAAAAGAGTGCCTAAGGACCAGGGAGATGCGGAATTTATAGCAAGACCTGTTGTAACCTATTGGTCTGATGCATGGAGAAGATTTAAACAAAATAAAACTGCCATGCTTGCATTTATAATACTAATATTTTTAACCATAATGGTAATTATAGGACCTATGATTTCTAAGTATAACTTTAAGGACATTGTAGGAGCGCCTAATACTAAGCCAGGATCTGAATTTTGGTTTGGAACAGATGAAATAGGAAGAGATGTATTCACAAGACTTTGGAGAGGTGGTAGAATTTCCATCTTCATTGGTATCTGTGGTGCTATCATAAGTACGATAATAGGCTCTATCTATGGTGCAGTTTCTGCATACTTTGGTGGTAGAGTGGATAATATAATGATGAGAATCGTAGAAATTCTTTTCTCATTACCATATCTTCTTGTTGTTATCATAGTAAGACTTGCCATGGATTCACAAGGTATTCATACACTTATTATTGCCATGACCATAACAGGATGGTGTGGACTTGCAAGACTTGTTAGAGGACAAATTCTATCACTAAAACAACAAGACTTTATATTAGCTGCAGACGTACTTGGTGTATCAAACAAGAATATAATCTTGAGACATTTAATTCCAAATACATTAAATGTTATCTTGGTTTCAATTTCCTTCGATATACCAGGATATATATTCAGTGAAGCATTCTTGAGTTATTTAGGACTTGGAGTTGCCCCTCCAGAAACTTCTTGGGGAGCTATGGCGGCGTCCGCTCAACAAAAATTCCAATTCTATCCTTATCAATTATTCTTCCCTGCACTAACAATAGCATTGACAATGCTTTCATTTACACTATTAGGTGACGGTCTAAGAGACGCACTGGATCCAAACCTTAGAAAGTAGGTAATCATGACAGAAAACAATACAAATATTGAGAATAAAGAAAAAGTAGAAGAAATTTTAGAAGAAGATTCAATGGAAACTACTGATAGAGTAGCTGGTATGGCTTATGAATCAGAAAGTGAACTTAAAGACACTATAAATAAAGAGCAAGAAGTGATGCATGAAAGAAGAAAGATAATAGATGTTAAAGATCTACATGTTTCATTCAACACATATGCCGGTGAAGTTAAAGCAGTAAGAGGAATTAGCTTTGACATCCACGAAGGTGAGACACTTGCCATAGTAGGGGAATCAGGTTCTGGAAAGACTGTTGCATCTAAGGCGATACTTCAAATCCTTCCAAAGCAATCAGCTGTTATAAAAGAAGGATCATCCATAAAGTTTTTGGATGAAGAAGTATTAGAGATGTCTAAAAAGAGAATCAAAGATTATCAAGGTTCTGACGTGGCTATGATATTCCAAGACCCTATGACCTCACTAAATCCAACAATGAGAGTTGGAAAGCAAATAGGCGAGTCTTTAAAGCTTCACACTAAACTTTCAAGTGACGAAATAAAAAAAGAGACTATTAGACTTTTAAAACTTGTTAATATTCCAAATCCTGAAGAGAGAGTTAAACAATATCCTCACGAACTTTCAGGTGGAATGAGACAAAGGGTTATGATAGCCATAGCACTTGCATGTAATCCAAAGGTAATCTTAGCAGACGAACCTACTACAGCACTTGATGTAACAATTCAAGCACAAATTCTTGACTTATTAAGAGTGTTGAAGGAAAAGAACAACACAGCAACAGTTCTTGTAACTCACGACTTAGGGGTTGTAGCTGACTTTGCAGACAGAATACAGGTAATGTATGCTGGAGAGATTATGGAAACAGGTACTGTGACTGAAATATTTGGAAACGCAAAGCATCCATATACATGGGCACTACTAATGTCAGTACCAAGACTGGACTCTAAAGACAAAGAAACTCTTTATGCTTTAGGGGGAACACCACCGGACTTATTACTTGATATACCTGGATGTCCATTTGCACCAAGATGTGACTATGCAATGGAAATTTGTAGAGAACAAAAACCTCCAACTCATGAGTATTCTGAAACTCATTGTAGTAAGTGTTGGTTACATCATGAATTGGCTCCTGAAGTAGAAAGACCATACTAGAGGTGAACAATGAATACAGAACAAATGAATGAAAATAAAGATAGAGAAGTACTTATTGAGTTAAAAAACTTAGACAAGTTCTTCCCTATTGGAAATAAAAAAACAGTAAAGGCAGTTGAAGACGTATCACTAAAAATTTATAAAGGTGAAACCCTTGGTATAGTAGGGGAGTCAGGATGTGGAAAGACAACCTGCGGTAGAACCGTTATAAAAGTATATGACCCAACAAATGGTCAAATATTATATAGTGGCAAGGACATTACAAAGTTCACTGCTAAGGAAGAAAGAGAATTTAAGAAAAAAGCTCAAATGATCTTCCAAGACCCTTACGCGTCCCTTGACCCTAAGATGACAGTAGGTGACATTATAGGTGAAGGACTAAGGGTACACTTTAAGAATCTTAAAGAAGACGAAATTCAAGCAAGAGTTACTGAACTATTAAAAACCGTAGGACTTAACTCTGAGCACGGTGCAAGATTTCCTCATGAATTGTCAGGAGGGCAAAGACAAAGAATCGGTATAGCAAGAGCACTAGCCGTTGAACCAGAGTTTATTGTGTGCGACGAACCGATATCAGCCCTTGACGTTAGTATTCAAGCTCAAGTAGTTAACCTATTAATAGAATTACAAAATGAAAAACACTTAACCTACATGTTCATTTCACATGACTTGTCAATGGTTAAGCATATATCTGATAGAATCGGTGTAATGTATCTTGGATCAATGGTTGAAATTTCACCTAAGGAAGATTTATACTATGCACCACTTCATCCTTACACAAAGGCACTTATATCAGCTATTCCTATCCCAGACCCATCTGTTAAGTCAAAGGATAGAATAAAGTTAGAAGGAGAAATTCCTTCTCCAATAAACGCGCCAAAGGGATGTAAGTTCAATACCAGATGTAGATATTGTATGGATATTTGCAAAGAAAATAGACCTGAGTTAAAAGAACTTAGAGATAATCACTTTGTAGCTTGCCATCTATACAATAATGGTTTAGAAGAAGGAATTAAAAAACTTTCCGAAAAATAATTGTATACAAAGCGAATATAATAAGCTGTTGGGGACTTCTCAACGGCTTTTTATTTTGTCATAATAAGGAGCAATTGTAATAATTATAAAATTGAATCAGACAAACTTTTTAGAAAATCCTTTTCTTTTATTTCTAATGTGGTATAATTTAATTAAGTGAATAGTCTATTCCTATTTAAAAGAAATCGTTTTTGCAAAACTATTCTTAAATGAAAAACGATTTCAAAACTAATTCACTACATATTATTCATAGGAGGAATTATAATGAAAAGTAAGAAAAAAATTCTGGCTTTAGTTCTTGCATGTTCAATGTTATTTATAACAGCATGTAAGTCTGGAGACACAGGAAGCACTGGTAATGTTGATTCAACAGGTGGAAAAGTAGCTGATAACGGAGGTTCAACAGAAGGAACATATTTTAACCACCTTCTAGACAACGAACCAAACACTCTTGATGCTCAAAGAGGATCAGATATCTATGGAAACAAAATTGTAAACAACATTAACGAACCATTACTTAGAATGGGAGAAAAAGAAGATGGTACAAACGAAATACTACCTGCAGCAGCAGAAAAGTATGAAGTATCAGATGACGGTTTAGTATATACTTTCCACTTAAGAGAAGGAATGAAATGGGAAGATGGCGAACCACTTACAGCTAAGGACTTTGAATATGGTATAAAACGTGCAGTTGATCCTGCTACAGGTTCAGAAATGGCATTCCTATTAGATCCTATTAAGAACTTTGCTAAACTTAATGGAGCAGAAGGCGAAGTTAATATGGACGAACTTGGAGTTAAAGCTATAGACGATTTAACTCTTGAAGTAACTTTGGAAAACCCTGCAACTTATTTCCCAACTCTTGTACCTTTCAGAGTAATGTTACCTTGTAGACAAGATTTAGTTGAAAAATACGGAGACAAATATGGTGCAGAAGCTGACACAGTATTATCTTGTGGACCTTTCAAAGTTTCAGAATGGACTCACAACTCTAGAGTTACTCTAGTTAAAAACGACGACTACTGGGATAAGGAAAATGTTCATGTTGAAACTGTAAACCTTCCAATTATGAGTGATACAAACACAGTAATGAACTCATTCTCTGTTGGTGAAGTTGACGCAGTTAGAACAGCATTACCTGAATGGGTAGATAAGTTCAAAGGAATGGACGAAGTTAAAAACAAAGACGTTGCTATACCTTCAGTAGGTTATTTAGCAGTTAATCATAATGATGAATTCTTAAAGAATGATAAAATACGTTTAGCTTTTTCACTTGCAATAGATAAAGAAGGACTAGCAGACTTAGTATCTAAGGGAGTTCAAAAACCAGCTACTGGTTGGGTACCAGGCGGTATGGAACTTGACGGAACAGACTTCAGAAAAGACGCTGGGGATGTTTATGCTAAGTTAAGAGAAGACAACAAAGACTTAAAGGCTCTATTTGTAGAAGGTCTTAAAGAACTTGGTAAAGACGAAGACCCTGCAAAGGCTGAAATCACATTAATCTATACAAATGCGCCTATAACTAAACAAATCAGTGAATTTATTCAACAATCAGTTAACTCAAAACTAGGAACAAATATCCAACTAGAAACTATGGAATGGCCAATTCTTTCAGGTAGAGTACAAAAAGGTGACTACCAATTAGCATACCTTGGCTGGACAGCTGACTACAACGATCCATCAGCTATGCTTACTCTATTCATGTCAACTGCAAACGCAGTTAACACATACTGGAAGAGCGACAAGTATGATGAATTAATCAGAAATGCTATTAAGGCAACTGACTCTAAAGAAGCTTTAAAGAACTACGAAGAAGCAGAACAAATCCTTGCTGATGAAACAGTTATAATCCCACTAACTCATGGTGGATCAATCCAATTCTACTATGACTTTGTAAAGGGTATGTCATTTAACGAATTTACTACAACAGGATTCAAGACAATTGACACATCTGCAAGAAAGTAATAAGAAAATAAAAGAGTATAGATAAGAAAAGGAATGGGTTTGAAATTTGCATTGCGAGTTTCAAATCCATTTTCTTTTTAATTCTTACAATATTCTTACGATTGCAAATTCCACACTTTTATATACAGTAACTGTGTTATTATATAAATAGTGAGGAGGAAGTATGACTAAATTAAAAGACTTTTACAAGAAATATAAAAATTACATAAGGACTTTTTTGGTCCTATTTATCATAATTTTAACTACTATAATAATTCGTAAAGAGATTAAGGGAATCAATGTGGGAGAGATAAAGGAATTAATAAAGGATACGGACGTTAGGGCAAAAATCTTTTTTGTAATCCTAGGTCTAGTAACTTTTTCTTTTGCAACCATATATGACTTTTTACTTGCAAAGTATTATAAGATGGAAATTCCATTTAAAGATGTATTCACCATAGGTTGGATATCACAATCTTTTAATAACTTTATAGGTTTTGGTGGAGTTGCTGGTTTAACCATTAGAGAGCTAATGTATGACAAATACAAAGTGGACAAGAAGATTGTAAATAGAATTCTATTTATAGTCATCTTCTCCGATATGATAGGACTGTTTTCACTGGGACTACCATCAGCCATTGGGCTTGTTCAAAGAGGAGAGTATAAGCTTGTCCCCCTTCTTGTAATGATGTTTTTAATGGTAATTGCATTTATATTTATAGATAAGTTTCCCGTTGAAAAATATGTTAAGGACGAAGGTTCTATTTTCATAAGGGCACAGAGAAAACTTAGGCTATACATATCACTACAATCTACTTTTGAGTGGTTTTTAGCGGCGCTTTTCTTTGCATTTACAATAAGGTATTACGAAAGTGACATTTCAATCCTAACGGCATGCACAGTATATGTAATTGCTACCATCGTTGGGATTATTTCTATGATTCCAGGAGGACTTGGATCATTCGAAGCCTGTTGTGTATTTGTATTTAATTTAATGGGCTATAGTACACCAAAAATAGTACTGTCATTACTAATTTGTAGAATTTGCTACACCATAGTACCTTGGATAGTTGGGCTATTATTACTTGTATTTTCAACAAGGGGCGAGGTAGACAAGGCAAGTATAAAAAAACAAAATGCAATTAGTACGGTTTTGTCTTATTCGGTGTTAGCAACAGGTGGATTAATTGTTGCATCCATGGTAGTGCCTCAGCTATTTGTTAAGTTTAAATTTATGTCAAAACTATTTCCAAACTACCTACTTCTTCTCAATAGAAGATTTACACTAATATGTGGACTATTACTTATGGCCCTATCTACAGGAATAAAAAATAGAGTTAAAGTAGCCCACAGACTTGTAATATTTCTTCTAATTATGATATCCATACTATATTACAAGATGGATAAGGGATATTTGGAAACGGCAATTTGTTTGGTTTTAATTATTGGACTATATATTAATAGAGATTACTTTGATGGACTTTCAGAGAGAATTTCCATAAGAAAATTTATAAAAGCATCTGCCTTTATAATTTGTGCATTTATTGTGGGAATAATAGTTTACAATGCTAAAAACAATGTGAATTTCTTCTATGGAATGGACAAGTTTAGCCTACATTTTATAAAGAATAATTTGATACATGTACTATTTCCACCGATTATTGCAATTTCAATTTGTGCCATAATACTTGGCGTGGAAAGAAAGTACATGGAGTTTGAACAAGTTACTGCAGATGACATAGAGAGGTTTGAAGGATTTTTTGAAAACTATCCATATGTTTCAAACACCCACTCTTTTTATTTAAGAGACAAGAACATGTTTATCAATAGCAAAAATACAGTTTTATTTATCTATCGACCATATAAGGATAAAATATTTGTGCTGGGGGACCCAGCGGGTGCGGAAGAGGACTTTGATGAAGCCTTTGATGAACTTATCTATATGGCATCAAGAAACAAAATGGATGTAGTTTTCTTCCAAATAACAGGAAAGTATTTAGAAAACTTTATTAATCAAGGATTTTCACTATTAAAAATGGGCGAAGATGCACAGGTTAACCTTGAAACATTTTCCATGGCGGGAAAGAAGTTTAAAATACTTAGAAGAACACTAAACTCCATGGAAACTTTAAACTTGAAATTTACAGTTGTTGAACCTCCATTTACAGATGAATTCTTAGAAAAGTTAAAAGATATTTCCGATGAATGGTTGGGTAAGAGAAGAGAAATGCAGTTTTCAATTGGATATTTTGATAAGGCATACCTACAAAAGGCGCCAATATTTATAATCGAAGACGATAAAAGGATATATGCATTTGCAAATATGTTTCCTATAAAGGGAACTGGAACAATATCCATTGATCTTATGCGACATGTAAAAGATGGACCAGATGGAATTATGGACATGATGTTCCTAAACATAATAAACTGGGGGAAGGAACAAGGATATAATAGATTTGACTTGGGAGTGGCACCACTTTCCAATGTGGGAAATAAATTATATTCAAACAATAAAGAAAAAACAGTAAAACTTGCTTACAAGTATGGAAATAAAATATATGGATTCCAAGGCCTTAGAAAGTTCAAGGACAAATTCACTCCAGAGTGGTCTTCGGTGTTCCTTGCTTATAAAGACGACTTCCAACTTCCTGACACATTAATAAAGATGGTTAACGTTTCGTATGGATTTGGAAATGAAAAAGAAAAGAATTACTTTGAAGAATTTACTAAGGAATTTAAGGAAAGTGATGATATATGATTATAAAAATACCAATTAGAGAAAATTATGATGATATTGAAAATAATTTAAAAGTTATACTAAATGAAATCGAGGACAGTAGTGAAGTAGATTTGATTTTATTTAATGAAGGCTTTCTACAGGGATTTGAAGCATTTAGTTTTGAATACAAAAATGATGTGGAAATTGCTAGATTTCAAAATAGTATGGAAATTGCAAGTATAAAAGATACATTAAAGGAAAAAAACATGGCAGTTGGTTTTGGCTACTATGAAAACTTTAAAGGTGGCCTTTACAATTCCTTCATCGTACTTGGAAAAAATGGAAAAGAAATAATTAACTACAGGACAAACTCCACCCACTGGAAAGCAAAAAATGCATGTGCCGACTACCGCGAAGGAGAAAGACTATATAGCTTTAGAGTGAAAGATAGTGAAGTTGGTGTTGTAAGTTATTTTGATTTATTAGATGAAACAAGCTTATCTAAACTAATAAATATGGACGCAGAAGTAGATTTATTTTGCTGTATGGGGAATTTAAGTAAAGAGGAATTTAAAGAAAGAGAAAAAGAATTTTTAAAGATTTCCGAAATATTTGATAAACCTATTTTGCTTTATCTAAGGGATAAGACTTGTGGATTAGTTTTATTACTAAAACATGGGAAAGTACTAAAAGAAGATAATTTGAAAATGGAAGATGAATATATTTTTACTATTTAGTAAAAGGGCCAGGGCAACCTGGCTTTTTGTTTTTAGAATAATTTTGCATTTAAAAAACTAGAATTAAAAATACTCCTTTAACCTATGATATAATACTTACTATAAACAGAAAACAAAATTTAATTTTTAACTTTCGTTCATGGAATTAATTTGGAGGACTTATGTCATTTACAACAGTAACATTTATTTTTGTATTTTTTCCAATAAGCATGGCACTCTACTATCTTGTCTATTTTTTGGAATTTAAAAATAAATTTAAGAATTTAAAAAAATTTAGAATATTGGATCTAACTGTTATAGCAATAAGTAGCATTTTTTATATTTGGGCAATATTTGATGACATCTTTAGGTTTTATGCCTATATTTTTATAGTTTACCTATTTGGGAAAATTATAGAAATTCTAAAACAAAAGAACAAACATTTAGTTGTTTATGAGGGAGAAAGGAATAAAAGAATATCCTTGGCAGTTCCAATATTGGCACTTGGAGTTATATTTCTTGTGTATACTTTGGTACACTTTAAATACACGGGGATTTTAGCTAGACTTTATAATTTTTTCTTTAAGTCAGACATTGTGGCTAAGAACTATATTGCTCCTCTAGGCATTTCATTTATTACTTTTTCTGCCATTTCGTACTTGGTGGATATATACAGAGGAGATGCAAAATCAGGAAGCTTAATTGACTGCGCCCTTTATTTAATATTTTTTCCAAAAGTCGTTTCCGGGCCAATTGTGTTATGGAAAGATTTTTCAAACCAGATTGATGAGAGAAAAATAAATATAGATCTAATGACTCGTGGTATCACAAAGATTATGATTGGGTTTTCTAAAAAACTTATACTAGCAGATACATTTGGTGGATTAATTGCAACTGCAAATGGATCCATAGACATCTTCACTTCCTGGGGTGTAGCACTACTTTATATGCTACAAATCTATTTTGATTTCTCAGGTTACTCCGATATTGTAATTGGAATGTCAAATATGATGGGTTATAGTTTCTTTGAAAACTTTAACTTCCCATATATTTCCCTATCAATAACTGAATTTTGGAGAAGATGGCATATATCCTTGGGAAGATGGTTTAGAGAGTATATCTATTTCCCACTGGGAGGAAGCAGAAAGGGGAAAAAGAGGTCGATTATAAATATTTTAATAGTATTCATAATCACAGGTGTATGGCATGGAGCAGGATGGACATATATGCTTTGGGGAATGATAAATGGTATATGTAATGCAGTAGAAAGACTGGTTTCTAAAAAGAATTGGTATATAAAAACTCCAAAGTTTATTAAATGGCTTTACGCCATGAGTGTTACATTTTTTTGTTGGGAATTATTTAGATTCAGTGACATGACTTCATTTAAAAACTGGATTAAGATTATGTTTGGCGTTACAACTTTTGATAATATTCCTTACACATGGCAATACTATTTTGATAGAAGGATAATATTTTTAGCTATTATTGGCATTATAACTTCAACAGTATTTGGGTTACCAAAGATACAAAATAGTTATAAAAAGGCCTTAGAAAAAAAGAGTTTATATATTATCAATCAAATTATAATTACGGCAATGTTTGTAATCTCTCTATTATTCATGGTAAATTCAAACTATAGCCCATTCATATATTTTCAATATTAGGAGGGTATTATGAAAAAGACAAAAATAATTACAACAATCATATTTTTTGCAATAATAATACTTCCTTTGGTTTTCTTTGACAGGAAAACTTCCGTTTCTTCCATTGACAATAGAGAACTTGCAAAAAATCCCTTTACTCAAGAGGGAAGTGTAAGCGATAATATTGAAATGTACATTGAAGATAGAATTGGCTTTAGAGATAAGATGATTAAATCTTATACAGTTTTAAATGATAAGATGTTTAATAAAATGGTTCATCCTTCTTATACATATGGCAAGGATGGATATATATTTGGCGGAGGAATAACTACCAGTAATGACTTCGGTGAGTTTCATATAGTCTTTGCAGATATGGTTTTAGAAATTCAAAACTATTGTGAAGATAGAAATGTACCGTTTTTATTTGTATTTAATCCAGCTAAACCCGCCATATATCCAGAAAAAATTGCAGATGGTATAAATTACGACAGAACATGGGTAGACCTATTTTTTAATGAACTTGATAAGAGAAATATAAAATATGTAGACAATACAAAAACAATGGTTGAGCTTAGAAGAGAAGGCATTGAAGGCTTTAATAAAAAGTATGACGCCAATCACTGGAATGATATGGGAGCATTTTATGGTAACAATGCAATGCTTGAAGCTTTAAGCAAACAAAATAAAAATATTCATATTAATAACTTAGAAGAGTTTATTGCTTTAGAAGAAATAAAGGAATACTTACCAGTATCAGAATTTCCTATAAACGAAAAGGTACCAAAATTAAAATTAAAGAGAAAACCAGACAATCTAAATGAAGAATACGCAAAAGAACTTATGCTGGACAAGTCATATCCTGGTTTTGGATACTATATAAACAAATTAGATAATGTTAAAGACACTCCAAAAGTACTAGTGTTTCAAGGAAGTTATATGAATAAATTTTTGAACTTTCCCATCAATGCATTTAGAGAATATATGCATGTACATGATTATCAAAATGTAATAAACTTTCCATACTATTTTAATATATTCAAACCAGAAGTTGTGGTATTTGAAGTAGCAGAGTATACATTATTAGATATGTATTTCAATACTGAAAAGATGAAGGAAATAGATTACAACCCTAACATCTTAAATATGGATAAAAGTGAGTATGAAAATCTACAATTTGATTTGGATAAAATATCCATCGATAGGGGAGAGTTATTGACTAAAATCAAATACAAAACAGAAAACAGCTACCATTATGTATGGATAAAGCTTGAAGATTTCTATGATATGCAAAAGGTTGAAGATGGATATGAAGTAACAGTGGAGAACTCTAAGTTCGATAATAGTAATGAGGAATTTGAGTTATTTATCCAAAGAAAATAATTTTAGTTTAAAGCCGTAGTAATCTACGGTTTTAATATTTCATATAACATATGTTATAATATTAAAATAGAAAGGAATGCCTATGAATTTATTAATAATTACTTTAGTTTTAATACTGGCTCTTGTAGCCCACAGATTTTCAGATAAGTTTGGACTACCATCGCTACTTCTATTTATTTTGCTTGGTATGTCTTTTAATCTTTTAGGATATAATTTTTCAAATTATGAATTGTCTGACAAAGTAGCAAAAGTGTCACTTATGATAATAATGTTCTATGGTGGATTTGGTACAAATTGGAACATGGCAAAGCCCGTTTCAAAGCCGGCCATAGTACTTTCAAGCCTTGGAGTTGTAGTAACAGCTCTTTTAACAGGGGCATTTTGTTATTTTATTCTTAAGTTTGACTTCTATGAAGCCATGCTACTTGGTTCAGTGGTTGGTTCCACCGACTTTGCATCAGTGTCATCAATACTTGTTTCAAAGAATTTGAATTTAAAATACAATACTGCACCACTTTTGGAACTTGAAAGTGGATCCAATGACCCGGCGGCCTATACAATGACCATGGTGTTTTTGGCGCTTATTGCAGGTTCTGATATTTCCGTTCCATTAATGGTACTAAAACAAGTTAGCTTTGGTGTTGTTTTAGGATTTATAATGGGCCGTGTTAACATGAGGATTATAAATCTTGGTAGACTTCAAGATGACGGTCTATTAGTTGTGCTATTTGCAGCTATAGTTCTTGGTACATTTAGTTTGACGGAAATGATTGGAGGAAATGGATACCTAGCTCTTTACATCCTTGGAATCTATATAGGAAATAAACAGTTTGTAGGTAAGAGAGATATAGTGTTTTTCTTTGATGGACTATCATCACTTGTCCAAATTGGACTTTTCTTCTTACTTGGTTTCTTATCCGATATAGAAAGGCTAATAGCAGTTCTTCCTGTAGCATTTATAATTATGATGGCCATGGCAATTATAATTAGACCTGTAACGGTAATTGGTTTGATGTTGCCATTTAAGCTTGATAAGAGCCAACTGGGGATAATATCCTTAGCAGGACTTAGAGGAGCTGCGGCAATTGCTTTTGCAATACTTGTGGTAAACTCGGGAGCAAGCCTATCAATAGACATATTCCACATAGTCTTTGGTATATGCTTATTTTCATCATTTATTCAAGGTTCACTAATGCCAATAGTAACAAAAAAAATAAATATGCTTGAACCAAATGATACGGTTTTAAAGACCTTTAATTACTATCAAGATAAGTCGGATCTTGGGTTTATCCAAACTAAAATACTTCCAGGAAATAAATGGATTGGTAAGCAGATAAAAGAACTTACCCATACGTTTAATATAATCGTTGCAAAGATTGAAAGGGAAGGAAAAACGGTGGTTGCTAAGGGAAACACCGTCATTAAAGAAAATGATATAGTGGTTCTTGGAGGAGAAACCCACTTTGACAGGACTGGACATAACCTTGTCGAGATTACACTGTCTAAGGAACATAAATGGGCCAATAAAATGGTTTCAGAAATACCAATGGGGGACAAAGAACTTATTATAATGATTCAAAGAGAAGATGGAGAAATAATCGTTCCACAGGGAAGTACCGTAATATATCCAGGTGACGAGGTAATAATAATTAACGAAGAATAAGAGGCATGTTAGAGTTATTAACTCTGACATACCTCTTTTTTTATCCGTATAATTCTTTGTATCTGTCTTCAGTAGATCTTAAATATTTTTCAACTGAATAGACATTTCCATTTTTAGAAAAAATTTCCTTTAAAGCAAAGTCAAGCTTATCATGTGGAATGAAATATGAATCATTACGCTTTTCATAGTCTAAATTCACATTTGTTTTTATTAAATAATTTTCCACTGCAAAAGAATTTAAATTTTCTCTTAATATTTTTCCATTTACTAAGAATAATATTTCATCCGTTGTTTTATCAACTTCTGAAAGTGTGTGGGATGAAAGTATAACCATCTTTCCCTTTGACTTAAGATAATGTAAATACTCCCTAAGTAGAATTATTGAAGATGGATCAAGACCTGTAACAGGTTCGTCCATTACGTAAATATCGTAGTCACCTATAAAAAAGTATGTCAGTAACATCTTTTGTCTCATACCAAGGGAATAGGTGGAAACTTTTTTCTTCATAAAATCTGATACTCCAAAGATGTCTATTGCATCATTAAAGTCGCTTTCACTTACATTCATCAAACTCTTTGCAAGTTCAAGATGGTCAAGGCCAGTTAAATTGTCGTAGAGCATATTTAAATTTCTCGCATAGGATAATTTTTTAAATACAGCAAAGTCAGAAGGATCCATATTACATATTTTAACCATTCCAGAATCTCTCTTTACAAAGTTTGCCATTATATCCATTAAAGTAGTCTTTCCAGTTCCGT
Source organism: Mediannikoviicoccus vaginalis (assembly GCF_928097925.1). Taxonomy (GTDB): domain Bacteria; phylum Bacillota; class Clostridia; order Tissierellales; family Peptoniphilaceae; genus Mediannikoviicoccus; species Mediannikoviicoccus vaginalis. Next base: position 540,674 of record NZ_CAKMRI010000001.1, on the reverse strand, counting down.
TTGGACCCACTAAAGCATATATATCAGGTTTATCAAGTTCTAAGTTTAAATCGTTTAAGACTATCTTTTCTCCATAACTCTTATTAAGGTTCTTTATTTCAATCATAAGCTCCTCCTACTAAAAATAGATTCTCCAATTATAAAAAACAATATGCTTTCAACAGCCATAACAATACTTCCAAATAAAAAGTTAATTGAACTTGTGGTGTTTATAAAGTTCATTCCACCAGATGCAAATAGCATTGGGTCAAAGTAGGTAAATGGATTTATTAATGCAAATTTACCTAAAAATCCTTTACTTGCAATAAATACACCTGTAATTGAAAGCACCACGCCAATTACATTTGAACTTTTATATCCAGTTGAAGAAACCATAAATATAAAACTTGTCATTGTTAGTGAAAACAAAAGACTTGAGATTATTACTTTAGGAATCATACTTACTGCAGCTACATTTGTTCCTATGAAAGTTTCTGTGCCTTTAACAGGTGAGTAATTTATAACGGGATACAGAGATTCACCAATACCACCTTTAACAAATCCCAATATAAAAAGTAAAGCATATATCAAAAGTATCATGATAAAACTTATGGAAATGGAGGTTACAAATTTTGAAATATAAATATTTCTTTTTGAAGCTCCAGAAGTAAATAGCAGTGCAGGTTTATTTTTCTTAAAGTCATCACATATCTTTAAAGATATTATTGAATTGATGATTAGTAGAGAAAGGGCAGTAAACCCAATTCTATTTGCTTTAATAAACTCTCCCACGAAACCTCTCGCTTCAAAATTACCATAGTGCATATTTAAAAGGTATAAATTTAAAGGATCCTTTTGGGCGTATAGGTTTGCCATGTCGCCATTAGTTCCAAATTCATCATCTGGTTTTATTTTGTTTTCCAGAAAATACCTTATTCTATCAATATTGTAATTATCAAATGAATCTGTATTGCTGTCATTTCCAAGTTGAACGGTATCGCCTTCAAGATAGTACTTTAAATAATTTTCAAGGTACTTAGAAGGATTTTTATCTTTCTCTAAATAACTTTCCTTTAAATTATTTAAAAGTTCTAATGTCTTCTTTGGATTATTTAGCATCTGATCTTCTGGAATATCTTTAAATTCTTCCATAATCATCTCTTGTGAGCTTATTAAAAGTCCTAAATTTGTTAAGGATTTTTCCTTTAATTTCTTAGAACTTTTAGAAAAGGAAAATGAAATTACTACACATGATATTATTACAAAAACACTTACAAACTTTAAGATTTGACTTCTCTTAAGCTTTACAATTTCAAAAGACTTGAGCCCCTTGATGTTTTTAGAATCATAGTAGCGACTTCTGTTGAACTTTGGTTCTCTGTTAAATCTAAATAGATAGTTTAAATAGAAGAAAAACAGCGCAAAGGCAACAAGCAGTACTAGGTTCATAATCCTTGAAAGTATTTTTATAGAGTCGAAGGAGAAGTAAAATTCTATATTTATAAACCTTCGGCTCAAAAATATTATTAAAAATGCTATGAAAAATGTTATACAAAAGGAAAGACCAAAATTTAAAAACTTTCTTACAAACTTATAAATCAAATACATCACTAAAAAGCATAGGGTAGTTGTAAGTAGAAGTTGTAAAAAAATCAAAATGTATGAGTTATGGTATATTCCCCAATTCACATCAGGATTTGTCATGCTAAAGGAGTTTCCCTTAAGCACATTATAGGTTAGAATTTCCCTAAAACTCCCAAAGGGAGTCTTCCTATAAATTGAAATAATGGCGCATCCAAGAGCTGAAGATAAAATCATAATAGATGGTATAAAGATAACCTTCAAACTCTCCATTAAATTTTCTTTAGGAAAATCATAAGATGCATCATCCACCTTAAAGTCCAGCTGTTTTAGTTCTGTTACGAAAATTGCAACAAAGAGTATTAAGAGCAAGAATAGGGGACTAAATATAAACTCCCATGATCTTTCAAACAGACTAAGAAAAGTCTCTCTAGTTGGATGTGTATTAATATGATGTTCTTTATGGTAATTATATAAATTCATGAAGTTTGCAACTTCTCCTTTTTCATCTGAAAAAGTTGCAATGGAATACTCTGAATCAAACTTTTCTAAAAGAGATTTTTCAATATCTTTAAGCTCTACAAATAGGGAGTAGGCCTTGTCTATTTCACCATAATAATTTTCTTCTTCATTTGCAAACAAATATCCATAGGCAATGTTTAGATGGTTTAAAAATGCATCAGACTTTTCTATGTAAACACCCATTTCTTTTTTTAGTTCAAGATCTTTTGTCTCTTTGTATCTAATTTTGAAATCAAGAAAATTATAGGGGAGTCTTTCGATGCTTTGTGCTAAAAATTTTTCTGATTTTATAGCATAACCTTTTTGATTTAACAAGTACCCCATAGATAAAATAGCAAAGAAAACACAGATATATACCCAGATTTTGTTTTTATAAATTTTTTTAAAACTAAACATAATTCCTCCATAGAAATAAAGGCAGAGTTTGATTATTTTGTAATATCACTTTTAGATTTATAGGCTACACCAGAGTAGGTATAGGTAACTTTATTGGCGCTTATATCAGTGTAATCAGGCCTAGCATGCCTTTTTAAAGTTCCCACATATCCATCCCTGTCATAGGAGATAGATGATGGAATTCTTGTGTTTCTTTCATGTGTTTCTTGCACAACTATATTTTTTGTAGAAACATCAATTGGTTCATTTTCTTTTGATGGATTAACTGACAAAACGTTTTCAACGATAAAAGTAAAAACCAATAGTATGCAAGTTAGAAAAATAGTTTTTAAAAAAGATTTTTTGTTCATATCTTCCTCCAAAATTTATTAATACTCTGCCCTTATAAAAAGTATACTATAAATTCAAAAAAAAAAAAACATAAATAAAAATCTTTTCAAATAAAAGGGCAATAAAACCTGCTAACAAAAGTCAAGCATAACCTGAAATTAATTTCAGGTTATTTGATTATTTGAGTAATTAAATTATTGCATGGCAAACAAACCGAGTGTAATCAATCGGTTTGTTTAGTGTAATTTTAGATTTTATGCTACTTTTAATTCTTGTTTTTGAGCTTTTGATTCCATAACTCTTGCATAGTAGATTCTTAAGAATTTGTTTAATCCTGCAAATTTACATACTTTTTTGGCTTTTCCTTCTTTTTCTTTTTTTATCATGTACTTATATATTTCATTTTCTGGTTTTTTAGCACTCATCATACATTTCATTGCCTGGTAGCCTACTTTTCTTAGTATTGCATTTCCTCTTTTACTTATTTTCCTTTGATCTGCTTTAAAGTTTCCTGATTCATATGGTGGTGCGTCTATTCCTATAAAGGATATTAGGCTTTTTTTGTTTTTAAATTTTGATAGGTCGCCAAATTCTGCTACTATTTGTACTGCTAATTTTTCTGATATTCCTGAGAATTTTTTTGCTTCTTGATATTCTTCTAAGGGCTCGGATATTTCTATCATTTGTGATAAAATTCTATTTAGAATCTGATTTATTTGTTTTATCAGGTTTATTCCTTCTCTGATATTTGTTTCTATTTTTGAGTTATGGGAAGGTTGTGTTGAGATACTATCCTCTGCTAATTGGTAAATGGCTTTTGCTTTGTTTGCATTTGGATGGTATCTCTTTTCTTTTGCCCACCTTTTATATTCTTCTATAAATTCTTTTTCTGTTTTTTTTAATACTAGGTCTTTATGCCACCATTTTTCTAAAAAGTCTAAGAGTTTGTCTTTTGAAAAGTCTCCTGAATTATGTAGTATTAGTTTTTTTATGCCTGGAAATGTTTGATGTATTGTTTGATCTATGTAGTTCATTTGATCGATTCTTAGCTCCATGTAATGTTGGTAGTTTCTGTTTAATTCTTTTAAGACTCTGTAGTTTTCTTCATCTACTTTGTATTCTTCTAATTCTTTCCAATACATTAGTCCATATTCTGCTATTTGTTTTGCATCCATCTTGTCATTTTTTGCTTTTCTAAAGTTTAATGCTCGACAATATTGTTTCATTTTTAATGGATTTATTACTGTTACAAAGTATCCTCTATCTTTTAATTCATAAAGTATTGGTAGATGATATTTTCCTGTTGCTTCCATTGTTATTTTTACTTCTTCTTTTAATTTTTCTAGTTTCTCTATTAATTCTTCTACTTTTGTTTTTTTAAGAGAAACATCAAAGGGTTTCCAAATTATTTTGTTTCCTTGTTCTAATGCACAAACTGTTATTTTTTCTTTTGATATGTCTATTCCTACAGATATCATAATTTTCCTTCTTTCTTATTATTTTGTAGTTTCTACCTGCACCATTACACTCTTTTTAGCTTGTGACACGGACGTTTTGCCCAACCTGCTTAACCGAATATGAATAATGAAAAGGTAGTTGACAGTTTTATTGGCGGATGTTTCAACCCTAAAAACGCCTCGTCATACTACATCTTCATTATACAAAAATAGTGCAAGATAGGAATTACTTCCTTTCTTACACTATTTATGGTACTAAAAACTGCCACGATTGTAGCAGTTTTAAATAATTTAGAATTCGTCAAAGAAGATTCTATCTTCTGGAACTTTCTTTTCGCCTAGTGATTTAACAATACCTTCAATCATCCTAGGGCTACCGCATAGATAAGCAGTGTAAGTTGTGTCTTCATTTACATATTTATCTATGGAGTTGTTAACTCTTCCAGTGTCGCCTTCCCAGTTGTGTTCAGGAGTTGTTCTTGATAGGGTAGGCATAAATTTGAAGTCGTATAAATCTTCCTCAAATTGTTTCATTTCATCTACTAAGAATAAATCTTCAGGTGTTCTTGCACCAAAGTAGAATCTTGCTTTCTTTTTAATGTCGTTGTCTCTCATGTGGTTTAGAATTGATCTTATAGGTGCAAATCCGGTACCTGCTGCTATAAGAAGAATTTCTTCACTGTCATCGTCATGGTAGTAGAAGTCACCATAAGGTCCGTTGATTAGAACTTTGTCACCAACATTAAGAACTTTATGAACATATGTTGAACAAATACCCATTGTATATCCAATTAAGAATTCCACATGTTTTGTATCTTTAATTGAAGATGCAACGGAGTATGCTCTAAATACTTCTTCGTCACAGCCATCAAAGTCATCTCCACCGTCATAAGGTTCTGTTTTTATTTGCATAAATTGACCTGGCTTGAAGTTTATTGTTTCGCCTTCTGGTAGTTCAAATCTAAGTTTGACAATCTTGTCAGTCATAGGAATTTTTTCTACTAAGGTCATTTCGTATTCTTTTACGTTAAACAACTCTTCGGGTATTTGAATATGCATATCTGATTTAACTTTAACTTGGCATGAAAGTCTAACGTTGTCACCTAGTTCTTCAGCTGAAAGCCAAGGCTTTTCTGTCGCAAGCACAGGACCTGCACCGTCCATTACCTTAACCTTACAGTATCCACATGAACCCTTTCCACCACATGCTGATGGAATGAATATCTTTTGTGAAACTAGGGAAGATAGTAGAGTATCTCCACCTTCAACAACATATTCTTTTTCGTCATTAATGGTGATTTTAACTTCGCCATAGTCTGCAATATATTTATCTGCCAAAGTAAGAAGTAGTGCAATTACTCCTGAGATAGCAGTTATAACTAATGTTGAAATAATTATCTTATCCATACTATCACCTATGATATTGAAACTATTCCTGAGAAACCGATAAATGCAAGGGCCATTATACCCGTAATGATAAGGGTGATAGGAGCTCCTCTAAGTCCTTCAGGAATTGAGTTTTCGTTAACTCTTGTTCTAATGCCTGCCATTGAAATTATTGCAAGTGCCCAACCTAGTCCTGATCCTAGTCCGAAGAATAGTGATTGTAGGAAGTTGTATTCTCTGATTACCATAAATAGTGAAACCCCAAGGATCGCACAGTTTACAGTTATAAGAGGTAAGAAAATTCCAAGAGCGTAGTAAAGATTTTCAACATATTTTTCTAAAAGCATTTCAAGTAATTGAACGAATGCTGCAATTACTATGATAAATACTATAAATCTCAAGTACTCTAAGCCAAAATGTTCTAGCAGTTGATAAACAAAATAGTTTAGCACTGTGGTAACTGTCAATACAAATGTAACAGCTACTCCTAATCCTGTTGCTGTCTCAACTTCTTTACTTACTGCTATGAAGGAACACATTCCTAAGAAGTTTGAGAAAATCATATTTGAAGTAAAGATTGAGGCAAAGAATATTACTAATGGATTAATGGTCATTATTTTTTCACCTCGTTTTTCTTATTCACTAAGTTATAAACTATCCACATAATGATTGGTAGTACGAAGAATGCTCCCGGTGGCATTACCATAAGTGTCCATGGAACAAAGCCTTCAGGCATTATTCTAAAGCCAAATACAGATCCAAATCCAAGAATTTCTCTGATGATAGAAACACATAGTAGTACTAATGTGTAACCAATACCCGCTGCAAAACCGTCCACAAGTGACATTAGTGGTGGGTTTGAAATTGCATAGGCTTCAGCTCTACCCATTATGATACAGTTTGTAATAATAAGTCCGACATATGGTCCAAGAGTCTTACTCATTGAAGGCATGTATGCCTTTAGGAATATGTCAACGATTATTACGAAGAATGAAATTATGAATACTTGCACAACCATTCTAATATGCTTTGGTGTAATATCCTTCAACATTGATATAAAGAAAGAGGATAGTGCTGTAGTAAATGTTAAAGCAAGTCCCATTATTAGGGAGTTTAACGCTAAGTTTGTTACAGCCAGTGCAGAGCAAATACCGATTACTTGTATAAGAACAGGATTATCAGTGATGATACCCGTTTTAAGTATCTTTTTATACTTTTTCATTAGTTAGCCCCTCCTTCTTTTTCAATAAATGTCTTTAAGTCTTCGTTTATCATATCGGTTACAAAGGTTGAAGTTTGAGTAGCTCCAGCAATTGCATCTATATTTCCACCATTTGCAGGCTTGTTGATAACGTAATTGCCATCAGTTGGAGTCGATATGTCAATTCCTCTGTACTGTTCCTTATATGGAGCTTCCGCAATTCTTCCACCAAGGCCTGGAGTTTCATCTTGTTTAATAAACTCGATACCAGTTGTCTCAGTGAAGTCTTTATTTACTCCAATGTAACCTGTAATGGTTCCCCAAAGGCCAGGGCCTTCAATTGGAACAGCGTAGGCTTCTACTTCGTCACCTTTCTTATAAACATAGTATTTAGTATCCTCATAGTCTTTTTCTTCAACATTTTCATTGAATACTTTATCTATTTCTTCAGGATTTTCTGAATCTACAGGAATATCAAAAACATAAAGAATTTTGTTCTTTAATTCAATTTCAGAATTGAATTCTACTATTGGTGTGGTCAACTTGTTTATAAATGCCAAGATAAAAACAAGCACCGCTGATAGAACTAGCATAAAGACAATAGGATAAACTACAGATTTCTTTTTCATTAATTTGTCTCCTTTGCTAATTTATTCTTTTTTGCTTTTTTTCTTTCTCTTACTATATAGTCCATGATAGGTGCAAAAATATTACCTATTAGAACAGCGAACATCATACCTTCTGAGAATAGGGCAAAACCTCTTATGATTACACAAACAATCCCTATAATAATTCCGTAAATAAATTTTGCAGGTTTTGTCTTAGGAGCTGATATTGGATCTGTTGCCATAAAGACAGCACCTAGTAAGAATCCTCCAGATAACATTTGGAAGATAGGATTAGGTATGGACTCAACCTTCATAAAGTTAAAGATTAAAGTCATAATAGTAAGACCAATTGCAGATGATAACATTATTTCCCAAGAAGCTACCTTTTTGTAGATTAGGTAAGCTGCACCAATAAGGATTAATAGCTTTGAAGTTTCTCCGATGGCACCGGGAATTCTACCTAAAAATAAATCAAGATAGTTTGTCATCTGTCCTGCATTTCTAAATGCAAGCATTGGTGTAGCAGTTGTAACTTGGTCAATTAATGGATTGGCCCATTTGTTTAAAGCACCAATTCCTCCAAATACTGCTTCGTTCCAGTTGATTGTAAGTGGTTGTGGGAAGTTAACGTAAACGAAAACTCTACCAACTAGTGCAGGGTTGAATACGTTTTTACCAAACCCGCCAAATACCGCCTTACCAAAGAAAATTGCAAATGCAATTCCTACTGCAGACATCCAAAATGGAATGGATACCGGCAATGTCATCGTGTAGAGAACAGAGGATATGATTGCCGCTTCAGAGATTTTTTTTCTGTTATATATTTTGCTTTCGCATATAAATTCAACTAAGCAAGCTATAATAACATTGAAAACCGTTAAAGCAAGCACTCTCCATCCAAATACATATATTGAAAATAACAAAATTGGAAGAAGAGCAATTAAAACTGTTCTCATCATTTTTTGTTTCATAAAATATTTTTCGTACAATGAAACCATTAAATCACCCCCGTTATTATAATTATAACACTTTTCTTGATTGAAATTCATGTCAATTTGTTTTTATTACAAAAATAGTCATATATTTATTTCTAAAACAGAAAACAATATGTTGTATAATACTATTAGATATGTAAATGGAGGAGTTTGTGGGCTATATTAAAGTAGAAGTATTTATTCCAGAAGTTTCTGTGTCAGATTTCATAAAAGAAATAAATAATCTGGGAGTACTTAAGGAAGATAATTATGATTACTGTTTTAGTGAGACGAAGGTTTTTGGAAACTTTAGACCACTAGATGGAGCAAACCCCACAATAGGGGAAGTTAATAAGAGAGAAATCGTAAATGAAAGTAAGTTAGAGTTTAGAATATCTGAAAAAGATTTAAATAGGGTACATAGATGCATTTTAGAAAATCATCCTTATGAAGTTCCAGTTATAAATTACATCAAGCTTTTGGAGGTGTAGAATGATTGAAGAAAAATTTAATATGAAAGACTTAGATGATAACGCCTTTGAAGATTTGTTAAATGATTTTTTATACTATCTTGAATTGATTTTTCGAATCGATTCTACAGAGGGACAATATGTATTTTTAAATTCTGCAAAGATTGACCAAGATGGATCTGACTTTTTAAACTCAATTGGTGTAGAATGTAATGACTTTTACAAGGGATATGAATGTTATTTTAATGATGATTTTTTAGAAAAGTTTCCAGAGGCTACTAAAGACTTTCCAAATATAAAAATAAATAAGATGAAGGAACCCAAATTAATTTGGCAGGGCAACTACAATGTAAATTTTGAAGGTTATAATAATGTTTTAATCCCTCAGGTTATTGAAAAGGCGGAGGAAATAGTTAGTAAGTATCCAAGCCTTAATACTTCTATGCTTATTAATGTATCTGACTACGAATTCTTAGTGGACTTAGTTCGCTTTTGTGAAGAAATTCATTTGGAAAAAATATATAAACATTTTGATTTTGAAGATAAAGACAAGATAATCCCCGGGGAGGATATAGAAAGTTTATTATTTTATGCAAGTGATAAAATTTACTCAGATGAATTTGACAAAGTAGTTAATGTTAAACCAGCTATTTATGATGGAAGGGAAAGTGTTCCTGGAATTTATAGAAATGGCGTTAAAAGAAAAATTACATCTACTGGTATGTTTCCAGAATTTTCTTGGGATGATACAGTGGAAAAAGAGGATGGCATAACTTTTTATTTTAGTACAAATGTTCATTATTCTCTTATAGAGTCATTGGTTGACTTGCTAAAGGCCAAGAAGATAAAATCCCATAAATTTTTAGAGTTTAGTGACGCAAAAGTAATACTTACAAATAATAATGGAGAGTATCTTCTTAATCAATTTGAATAGAAAAAAAGAGTCGAGACGCCCCGACTCTTTTTTTATTCTGTTCTAATTGCATCAATGGCGGATATTTTGGTTGCTCTTATGGCAGGGAGAAGTCCTGACAATAGTCCTATAACAGCAGAAAATATTGCTGAAACAAGCATTAGCCAAACAGGGATGTAGGAACTAAAACCACCACCCATATCATCTCCACCACCAAATAGATATTTGTTTAGGATAAATGACACCAACAGCGATAATAAAACTCCTAATATGCCACCGATTAGACCAACCATAGTGGACTCAATTAAAAATATATCTCTTATGTTTTTAATTGAAGCGCCAACAACTTTCATAATTCCAATTTCTTTAGTTCTTTCATAAATTGACATTATCATAGTGTTTGCAATTCCAATGGCGGCAACTAAAAGTGCCACTGCACCTATGGCGCCGAATACAAGTTGTATTGTTCTTACTTGCTCTTGCATACTCTCGTTAAATTCAAGATTGGACTGGGTCATATATCCCATTTCATTAAGTTCATCTTGAAGTGGTTTTACATCTTCCAAAGTATTTGCTTTAATCATTATATATGAATAGGGGATATCCCTTTCTGTAATTTTCTTTTTGTTATCTCCCGACAAATTAAGTTCTTGTTCCGCCATATATAATTTTTTTGCAGTTTTGTAATTCATTAAAATTTCTGAATCGTAGCTATTTGCTCCGCCGGTTCTTCCAATTGGTTTAAACTTAAAGTCAATATATGTCTTTTTTCCTGTTTCCATTTCAGATTGAAGGTCTTTCCATCCAATTCTTATGGTAGGTTTGTCCTTCATCAAATCTATATTATCCACAGGTTCACCAGTTTTGCTATTGTATACATGTATATTTGAAAACACATATTCATCATCGGAGTTTTGCGTTATATTTGACCCTTCTTCAATTGTATAGCCAAACTCTTCCATCTTATTTACGTCAACGCCTTTAATTGTAGCATAGGCATCATAATTTTTAATTAAAATGCTGGCAGAGTTGATTTCAATTACTGGAAGAACATCCTTAACGCCTTCCATGGCGGCAAATGATTTGACTTTAGAGTCGTTTAAAACCTTGGACTTGTTATCATTTTCCATCTCTGGACGGAAGTAGTCATTACTCCTAACAGTAATATTTGTAAGTCCACCCATGCTCTCAATCATTTCTTCATTTGATTTTTGCATGCCAAGCCCAAAGCTTATCATCAAGATGATAAAAGATGTACCTATTAAAATGGAAAGTAAAGTTAAGATTGTTCTTAGTTTTCTTCTAGATAGATTTCGTAAACTGAAAACTAAAAGATCATTTAATTTCATAGTTGTAAGTCTGAACCTTTCTTTTTCTTATCTCTTTTTTTCTTAACTATTATTCCAGCTATAATTGCAACTAAAAGTAATCCTCCTAAGATAAATGGAAGTGCACCCATGGAGCCTGTTCCTTGATCCATCTCGTCATCGGGAACAGTTGTGCTTTCATCCATTTCCTGTGCTTCCATGGAAAAATCTTTTTCTTCTGTATGGGTTTCTCCAGTGGAGTCTTCGTAGGTTATAACCAGTTTACCCTTTATAGTTCCAGATTCAGTTGGAATAATCGTAGAGGAGAAGTGATCTGATGCTCCTGGAGCAAAGTTACCTACAAAATAGTTTCCACCATTATCAACGGAAAAGCCATCGCCTTGAACGGTTACCATAAAGTTTGACAATGTGTCTTTACCGGTGTTAAAGAAATCCATATCTATGGTTGCAGGTTCTCCTGCCATGCCAGGGTTTGCATTAATTTCTCCAAAGGATACCTTGGCTTGTTGAACGACTGGTATACCGATGATTTCATTTGCGGTAAACTCGTTTCCATTTTTATCTTCATATTCAAAGTTTGCAGTTATAACATAATTTTGCGCCTGTGCATTTGGTACAACGGACATCTTAATTGACTTTGATGCAGTTTTGCCAGGAGCTATGCTATTAATGTAGAATGTGTTTGAACTTCCCACAGGAATAAACACAGAGCCTCCAACATTTTCTCCATTGGTTCCAGAGCCACCAGTTTCATTATTTAAAGAGATTTTTATATTTCTAACAGAGTAAGTTGAGTTTGTATTGTAAAAACTCATATTTAAAGTAAACTCCTTGCCAGCTTCTACCATTTTAGGTTGAAGGGAGTAGTTGTCTATTATTAGTTTAGGTTTGTTTTTTACTGAAGGGTTAGAAGTTTCACTTCCAGTATCAGAGCCAGTGTTTGAAATGCCTGTATCATTTGTCTTTGGGTTTTCTATTACCATATTATCTTCTCCATTTGCATTAGTATTTTGATTTGAATTGTCTTTGCCACTTTCCTTTGGCGTTTCATTGTTTGTGTTACATTTATCCGTAGCAGGTTTATCATCTTTGCCAGATTTTTCTTCTTTAAAATTAATATCTTTAAAACCAAGTTCTGTCTTTAGTTCCAAATTGTCTTTTATTTTACTTCCAAAAACTTCTATTTTGTATGAATCCTTGTCAAGCTTTTCCAAGGCCTTAAGGTTAAAAACTATAACGCCGTTTCCTTTGTCGTCAGCCTTTTCAACCTTTGACCCTAAAACTTTGAAGTTGTCGTTTGGAACCATAGTAAATATATAAGTACTTAAGATGTCGTAATTTATGTTTTCAGGATAGATTAAAATTGAAAACTCCGTATCTTTTTCAATATTCTTTGGTTTCTTTTCGCTTTCTTTAAATACTTGCTCAATCTTATAGTCCTTAATTTTAATTTCGTCTGCATCTTTTACGGCGCCATCTGCGGCAAAAGATATATTTGACATAGCTAAAATGCTTATAAGAAGCAAGATAGACAACAATCTTTCTTTCATAAACTCCTCCTAAATCTCTCTAATAATCTTTCCGTCTTTCATCTCTATGACCTTATCCGCATATGAGGTGAGCTCTTCGTTGTGGGTTACTATAATCATAGTCTGTTTATTTTTATGGATCATATCTGTAATCAAATCCATAATATCCTTTGATGTATTGGTATCCAAGTTTCCAGTTGGCTCGTCTGCAAAAATTATTTTAGGATTATTTGCAAATGCCCTGGCTATGGAAACCCTTTGTTGCTGTCCACCGGAAAGCTCCTTTGGCTTGTGATAAACCCTGTCTTCAAGGCCAACTTTTTTTAATATTTCAAAGGAAGTCTTCTCCCGTTCCTCCTTAGAAACTCCTTTGAATGCAAGTCCAAGACTTACATTTTCCAAAGCCGAGAGAATGGGGAGCAGGTTATAGGATTGGAATACAAAACCTAAGTTCAGTTGCCTAAAGATGGTTAAATCCTTTTCACTTAACTTAGTTATGTCGTGACCACCAATTAAAATTTCACCCTTATCAACTTTTTCAAGTCCCGCAATGGAATTTAAAAGGGTGGACTTACCAGATCCCGACTTACCGAGGATACAAAGAATCTGTCCTTCGTCTAGGTTAAGTGACAATCCGTCAATGGCCTTAACCACTGTATCGCCCATGCGATAATATTTATAAATATTTTTTATTTCTATAAGGTTTTTCAAGTTTTCACATCCTTACTTTACTTTGTAAAATTATTTTATCATAGAATGGGTTAAACAATTGTTACAAAAATCTTACATTTTATCTTGAACTATGATTTTTGTGTTTTATCACTGGGTATGAAATAATAGATAGTAAGCAAAAAGGAGCAAGAAATGGAAAAAGTAATACTTTATACAAGACAACATGAAAACTCTTTTTATGAATTGGAAAATAAAGGTGAGATTACAAATAAGGAAATATATGTAAAGTTACATATGGGGGACATTGCTCCGTTTTTTATGGAGAGATATAGAATTTTTGTGAAGATGGCACAGGAGATTGTACCACGCCCAAAGGGAATAGAATATCCCATATGGTGTTCTATAAGTAAAAGAAACTGCTTAAAACCTGTGGAAAAGGAATTGGTATATGAAATTGAAGTTCCTAAAGATGAAATAATCTATTTTGATGGTTGCAAATGGGATTATGTTTTAAATAATCTCTACATACCAAAGGACGAAGCGGATGCAAATGAATATAAAAAAGAAATTGAAAAACTTGGCGTTACAGATGAGTTCAATTTTATAGACGGAAAGTATCAAGGTATGTATCCTGAAATAGAAAAGAAGATAAAAGATTCATGGGTTAGAATATTTGACATAGATAATTGGTCCGACTTTATAGTTCAAGCAAATATTTGGCAAATAAAAAAGGAATGGGTGCGTAGAATTATAAAGCCTGGAGAAAGAATATAGGGGTGATTAATTGTTTAAAGAATTTAAATGGTTTATTAAGTCCTACAGGAGAAATCTTATGGCGGGACTTATTTTTCTGTTATTAAGTGATATTGTAGGGATTTTCCCGCCATATTTAATAGGGGAGTTGACGGACAAGGTCTTTTCAAATTCAATAGACTTAAACGGTTTTATAAAATTAATAGCTATTCTTGTTGGAGCAATCATACTAAAATATTTTTTAGCAATGGGATGGTCCTTCTTCATCCACCGAGGAGGAAATGAAATAGAACTAAGACTTAGAAGCAAACTAATGGGAAAGTTTTTAGGTCAGTCCATGGAATTTTTTGACAAGAACTCAACTGGATCACTAATGGGAAAGTCCACTAACGACATAAACGCAGTTAGTCGTATGATAGGTTTTGGAACCCTGGCAATGTTTGATGCAACGGTGTATCCTTTTTTTATAATACTTGTAATGATATTTTCAGTTAGTTTCAAACTTACTATTGCAACTATTATTCCAATTCCACTTCTTGCGGTGCTTGTAAAGTTACTGGGGGATAAAATTTACAAGAAATGGGACGCAGCCCAGGCTGCATTCGACAAGTTAAATAGCTTTGTACTTGAAGATGTGGTGGGAATTAGAATAATCAATGTATTTAATTTACAAAATGTTAGAAGGAAAATGTTTAAAGTTAGAGGCGAAGAGCTTAAGGAAAAAAATCTTGAAGTTGCAAAATACAATGCACTTTTTAGACCGATAGACTTGACGATTACAGCCATTTCCTTTGCTATTGCAATATTTTATGGTGCAGTTTTAATATATCGTGGAGAAATAACCATAGGAAAATTGGTTTCATTTACCTTCTACTTGAATATGTTAATCTGGCCTATGTTTGCCCTGGGAAATTTTATTAATATAAAGAACCAGGCAACCGCGTCAATGAACCGTATTCAAGAAGTGCTTGACTACGAAGAAGATATTGTAGATCGAAAAGACGCCATAACTCATATTGAAAAACCAGATATTGAATTTAAAAACTTTTCATTTAAGTATCCAGATTCAGATTATATTTTGAAAGACATAAATTTAAAGGTTCCATATGGCACGTCTCTGGGCATTCTTGGGAAGACTGGGTCTGGCAAGAGTACATTATTAAAACAACTACTAAAGTACTACAACACCGATTTTACGAAGATTTTAGTAAATGATAAATATCTTGATGACTACACCACCTATGCAATTAGGGATAAGCTGTCCTATGTACCTCAAAAGCATATGATATTTTCAAAGACAATTGAAGAAAATATTAAACTTTCAAAGCCTGATGCAACAGAGGAAGAGCTAAATAAGGCAATAGAAATGGCTGATTTTAAAAAGGATTTAGAAAATCTTCCAATGGGACTTGAAACATTATGTGGTGAGAGGGGAGTTTCCCTTTCAGGTGGACAGAAGCAAAGAATTGGAATTGCAAGGGCCTTTTTAAAAGACCCAGACATACTATTGTTAGACGATTGTATGTCCGCTGTTGATGGAAAGACAGAAAGAAATATAATCAACAATATAAATAGTAGAAAGCATCAAGGCACAATAATTCTTGCATGCCATAGAATTAGTCAAGTTATGAATATGGATCATATAATTGTGCTTGAAGATGGAAAGATAGTTGAAGAGGGTAGCCACCAAGAGCTAATGGAACTTGACGGTTGGTACGCTACTCAATTTGTTAGACAGATGGCAGGAGGTAGATATAGTGAAGAATAAAACTTCTGCAAGTAAAAGGCTTATAAATTATGCCAAAATGGAATCTAAAAACTTAACCTATGGAATAATTTGTACCTTTATAAGAACGGCTTTAGAAATTGTTGGACCACTAATTGTAGGGTACCTTTTAAATAATTACATTAAAACTGGTATGACAAAGGAAGACTTTATAAATATCGGACTGTATCTTGTTTTATACTTGGCGGTTTATATAGTTGCTGGGCTATTTTCAAGAAGCACAGTACTTCATTTTGAAAGGGCTTCCAATGGAATAACCCTACATGTGCAAAAAGATATTTTTCATCATGTACAGTCACTGCCAATATCATACTTTGATTCACTTCCAGCAGGGTCTATAGTATCAAGAATTACTAATGACACCAATAAATTAAAGGTGATGTTTCAAAACGCCCTAGGTGACATGACAACATCTGGAATAATGGTTATTACAATGTTTATTGTATTACTAGTTAACCACACCAGGGTTGCAATATACCTTTTAGTGCTTCTACCGATAGTGATTTTAATATTTTATGATTTGAGAAGAAAGTATAGAAAGTATACAACTGAAATCAGAAAATTAACATCCATCATCAATGCGGATATAAATGAAAATATTCAAAACATGGAAATTATCCAGGCCTATAATAAAGAGGACTTGATAAAAAAAGAGTTTGATGAAACTAACCAATCAATTTGGGATAATGAATTTGAAATGACAAAGGTTAGATCCTATGGTGGATACAGGGCCATGGATATTGTGTCCTATTTTGCAACGGTAATAGTTTTAATCTACTTTGGTGTAGGAAGAATTACTGGAAAGTACCAAGTTGATGTTGGTTCTCTCTATATTGTGTTGAACTATGTAAATAAGATGATGAGTTCACTTACCACCATAGTTACATGGTTTGGAGAGTTGGAACAGTCATATGCATCTGCAAAACATGTGTTTGACTTATTTGATCTTGAACCAGAAGAAGAACTTCCTGAAAAGCTAAACAATATTGAAGGAGAAGTTCAGTTTAAAGATATCTACTTTGCATATGATAAAGAATATGTATTAAAGAATATAAACTTTGAAGTTCCATATAAGACTTCCGCAGCCTTTGTAGGTTCAACGGGAAGTGGAAAGTCCACAATATTAAACTTGATATTAAACTTCTACAGTCCACAAGAAGGTGTGGTTTCAATTGACGGACAGGATATAAAAAATGTTAATAAGCTTTCCCTAAGAGAAAAAATGGCGGTGGTGCTTCAAGATTCATTTTTGTTTGAAGCAAGCATCAGAGAAAATATAAAGCTAGATGACAACTTTAGTGATGAGGAGATAAAAGATGCACTTAGAGCCGTTGGGGGAGATAGGATTATCAGTAGGGGAATTGACACCATGATAAAGGAAGGCGCAAAGAACTTGAGTCAGGGAGAGCAACAGCTGGTTTCATTTGCAAGGGCCTATATTAGAGAGCCAAAACTTTTAATCCTTGACGAAGCCACTTCAAATATAGACACGGAAACAGAAAGTATTATTCAAAAGGGAATTGAAAAGCTAAAGGAAAACAGAACAACACTTATTGTTGCCCATAGGCTTTCCACAATTAAAGATGTAGACATGATATATGTTCTTTCAAAGGGCAAGATTATTGAAAAGGGAAATCATGAAGAGCTTATGAATTTAAGTGGATTTTATAGATCCATGTATGAAGAGCAAATGGAAGATAAAGTTGAAATTTAAATTTAAAAAAGCCGGGGTCACCGGCTTTTTGCTATTTTTTATTCATCACATTTTTTATAAAGTTTCCATATGGAGGATACCTCAATGACATATCGGGACTAAACTTATTCGAAAGTACAGAAGTTTTATGGGAAAAGGCCTTAAAGCCTTCAAAGCCATGATACCTTCCTATGCCAGACTCTCTAACTCCTCCAAATGGAAGTCTTGAGTTTGCAAGGTGAGTCATGGTGTCATTTATTGCCATGCCTCCAAAATTGAAATTGTTCATAACATAATTAACGTCTTCTTTATTATCTGTAAATAGATAGAAGGCTAGGGGATTAGGATGTGTATTTATTATATTATTCACATCAACCCAAGTATCACATTCAATTATTGGTAGGAATGGTCCAAATATTTCTTCCTCCATAAAAGGAGAATTCAAATCAGTAACAAAAAAATGTGGATTTATTTTTCTGTTTTCAAAATCAAAGTTCTGTTCGTTATAAATACCTTCCATAATGGCTAGTGCTTTAAGTCTTTCAATGGCAGCACCATCAATTATCTTAGGATAATTTTCATTTAGCATAGGACTGTTGCCATAAAAACTATTTACAGATTCTTCAAGTAGAGTTTTAAATTCTTCACCAAGGCCTTTGTCTACTAATACATAGTCTGGGGCAACGCAGGTTTGTCCACTGTTCATGGTCTTACCCCAAGCAATTCTTTTAGCTGCTACTTCAAGTTTACTGCCTTTTTTAACAACGCAAGGACTCTTTCCACCTAGTTCAAGCACATAGGGAATCATCTTACCTGAAGCAATTATGCCCATATTCTTTCCAACCCTTGAAGAGCCTGTAAAAAATAGCATGTCTATGTCTTCATTAATAAATCTATTTTTATCATCTTCATCAAGACCATAGTAGGTTACATAATCAGGAATTGAATTTCGAATTATTGAATAGATTATTTCAGAAGTGTTTACAGTCTTTGAAGAAGTCTTTAAAATAACTTTATTCCCCGCTGCAATAGCAGATATTAAAGGAACCATTGAAAGCAAGAATGGATAGTTCCATGGTGATGTTATTCCCACAGTACCATAGGGTCTGTACATATAGTAAGACTTTCCAGGGAAAAGGGTAAGTGGTGTCTTAACCTTATGTTTTTTTGCCCAGTGGGGAAGGCTATCTATTGCCATGTTAATTTCTTCAATTACTTGGCTATATTCTGTTAATAGACCTTCTGCTTCAGACTTTCCAAGATCTCTCTTTAAAGCGAGAAGCACTGCCTCTCTATGGGCTACTATAGAAACTTTTAATTCTTTTAATATTTTTATTCTTTTCTTTACATCCATTTCATACCTCACATTACTAAACTTGAAATAAGAGGAGTAACATAGGCTTCAACAACACCTGCAACTAATAATAGTGGAACTATCACAAGGAAAAACATCTTCGATAGGTTTAAGAAAAAAGTTTTTCCAGTTGTTGTTGGAACCTTATTCATCCTATCCATTAGGTATTTACAAACTGAAACGCCAAGGGCAAAGGAAAGTACTATGGCAGGTATTTCAAATATTCCATGGGGAACAACGCTTAATATAAAAGCAAGGTACCCAACCATTCCAAGTTTTGCAACTATCATTCCAAGGGCTGCACCAATAACAGCGCCATTAATAATGAGTGATACATATGGCAGGAACAAATATGGAATAAGTCCCAACAAAACCATTACTAAACAGGCAGTAATATTATTCCTTATAAGTCCTATGGCGGAAACTTTTCCATCCAGCACTATATTCTTTCCAACATTTTCCATAAATTTATCGATAACTTTCATTGCAACATCGGAATTTAATAAAAAGAAAAAGGAAGAAAGGAAAAATACTAATAGTAAAACTAAAAAACCTGTTTTATAATATTTTTTTACATGATAATTATAAAATTCTTTTAAATTCATATTAACCTCCTGCTTATATATACCTTTTTATCTTGAATTGTAAACAGAAGAGAAATGGGAAATAAAAAAAGTCCTGCAATTGCAGGACTTAAGTTTTATTCTAAATCTTCTTTTAAGATTTTACCCTTTTCGTTTTGAGTAAGCTTAGTAACCTTTTGAACAAATGGAATTCCGTCTTCCTTGTTACATTCGATCATGTGGAAAACTTGGTTTGTTTGTCCGTTTGCTTTAAAGTTTTTCTTTAAAATCTTCATGATTGAGTAAGGTGTTTCTGGTTCTTTTACAGTTACAATACCTTTACCTGTAGCAACAGCTTTTTGCATTAATTCTTCAAAGTCGATTCCTGGAATACTTGGAATTAAGAAGAAATCACATTCTTTTTCTAAGTCTTCTTCTTTCTTAACTTGAACAGCATTGAATTCTCCCTTAGCAATAGCCATGCATGATGCCATGAAAGGTCTAACACCTGCTGAACGGTGTCCGGAAATCATTAAAACTTCCTTGTTTTCAATGGCTTTTAACATGTATTCGCCTTCTTTTTCTGTACAGAATTCTTGATCTACGAATTTTTGCATCATTTTATTCATGTTTATACACTCCTTATATGTTCATACTAGTCGACTATACGCCGCATATATATATAATACTACAAATCGAAAGAAAATCAAAGTTTAGTCAAACTTTATTCAAAAATTTTATAGATAATAAAAGACAGCTTCTATTTCTTTTATGTTTTTTCCTTTTAAAATTAAAGTATTACTAGAAACTTGTGTGGCAATGGAAATATTTGAAGCCTTCAAACACTCGCTCGCCTTTTTATACTCCACTTTAAGTTCATATGGTTTTATAACAGGATCTATTTTTGAAATTTTTTTAGAAGCTTCCAATGTGGCTTCATAAATTTCTTTTTGAACTCTCTTTGGAGTCTTTGTCAAAATTGATTCACCAATGCCTTCGTAGGAGTAAACTGTTTTAATATCCCTATCTATTTTATTTACTTCATCACAAAGGCCCTTGTCTCCAGAAAGTAAAATTGTTTTTACTCCATGGTGTAGAGCAACACAACTGTTAAAAAGAAATTCAGAACAAAGTTCTCCATTTAGTTCTATCCTTTGGTATTTAGATCCATTAAATGAGTGGGCTAGTGGAGTTGTTCCAGTGCTAGCGGCATTGTGATATCCAATGAAGAAGATACCGTCAAAACTCTCATCAATGTCTTGAACCATTGAGTGGGGGTTGTGACTCCAACCTCTAATAATTTTACAATTTTCAGGAAACACATCTATATCGAGATTGTTTCCAAGATAGTGGGCATCCTTAATAACAATTTCACAGTCAGGATAGTTTTCGTTTAACGCCTTTACACATGCATTAACTTCATTTGTCATAATCTTTTTTTGCTCTTGATATTCGGTGGAGTTTCCCATTGTGTACTCCCAATTCAAACAGCCTGCAGTGCCTTCAATGTCTGCAGAAATATAAAATTTCATTATGCACCTCCAACTATATTGTAAATCTAAACTACATATCTATCAACGATTTGATTTTGAAACATTTAACTTATTAATAGTATTCGAAAAAATAATTGAACATGAAATTGATTTAAAAATACTTAATAGTAAAAAACATTGTTAAAAAAATCCTATTGATTAATACCAAGCAAAATGTTATAATACAATTTACGAATAATAAAGATATGGAGGAAAGAAAATGAGCAACAAACCCCGTGTATCTTTGGCAGTAGTAAAAAGATTACCAAAATATTATAGATATTTAGGTTTAATTTCTGATAGAGGAATAATAAGAGTTTCATCTCAAGAACTTAGTAAGATAACTGGACTTACAGCTTCTCAAATTAGACAGGACTTAAATCATTTTGGTGGCTTTGGACAGCAAGGATATGGATATAATGTTGAAGAACTTAAAAATGAAATTGAAAAGATTATAGGAATAGACAAGTCATACAATGCTATTGTACTTGGAATGGGTAATATAGGACAGGCCATATATAAATATCCTGGATTTAGTGAAAACTCAGGTTTCAATATAGTTGGACTTTTTGATGTGGATAAAAATTTAGTAGGCAAGACTATGCTTGGTAATAAAATTCAACATATTGACAAACTGGAAACTTTCTTAAAGGAACAAAAAGTTGACATTGCAGTTCTTTCTACTCCAACAGAAGTTGCCCAAGAACTATGTGACATATTGGTTGAAGGAAATGTTAAAGGTATATGGAACTTTGCATCTCTAGATTTAAAATTACCTAAGTCCGTTGTTTTAGAAAATGTTCATCTTGATGAAAGTCTATTCACATTGACATATTACTTAAACAATTTAGAAGACTACCCTGGTACTAAAAACTAAAAGTAGACAAAGTCTACTTTTTTTGTTGAGGTAAATTATGATATTACTTGATGCTAACAATATTACAAAATCATATGTTACCAAAGATGTTTTGACTGGAGCAAGCTTTAACATCCAAGATAATGACAAGATAGGCCTTGTTGGAAACAATGGATGTGGAAAGACTACTCTTTTAAAAATATTAATTGGTGAAATCTCAAGGGATGGCGGAGATATCTATCATAAAAAAGATTTATCCATAGGATATTTGGAACAGATGACCACTCTGGATCTTGAATGTTCAATCTATGATGAATGTCTAAGGGTTTTTGAAGAAACTATAAAACTTGAAGATGAAATTAGAAAAATGGAGAAAAAGATTTCAATCATGAAGGACTCAGACGCTCTTGATGACCTTTTATTAAAGTATCAGACCATGCAAGACTCTTTTAATGCCATGGATGGTTATGAATACCATTCCAGAATAAAGGGGATGCTCAAGGGATTTGGATTTAACGAAGATGAATTTGACAAAAGCATTAATCATCTGTCAGGAGGTCAAAAATCCAGAATTCAAATAGCAAAGCTCTTGCTTTCAAAACCAGACATACTATTCTTAGACGAACCTACAAACCACTTGGACTTAAATGCAATAAACTTTTTGCAAAACTTTTTAAGAGACTTTCAAGGTGCCGTTCTTGTAGTATCCCACGACAGATACTTCCTAGATAAAATTTGTAACAGAATTTTTCTTATGGAAGGTGGAAAAGTATTTTCTTATAACGGAAACTATTCAGAGTTTTTTGTTAAGAGGAAAAAAGATTTTGAAGTTATGATGGCAAGCTATGAGAATCAACAAAAGGAAATCAAAAGACAGGAAGAGATTATAGAAAGATTTGCAAACTATGGGTCAAGCAGATATATAAAGCAGTCTCAGTCCAGGAGAAAGCTTTTGGATAAAATGAAATTGGTTGAAAAACCGAAGGAGTTCG
This sequence comes from Mediannikoviicoccus vaginalis, assembly GCF_928097925.1. Classification (GTDB taxonomy): domain Bacteria; phylum Bacillota; class Clostridia; order Tissierellales; family Peptoniphilaceae; genus Mediannikoviicoccus; species Mediannikoviicoccus vaginalis. Next base: position 517,799 of record NZ_CAKMRI010000001.1, on the reverse strand, counting down.
TTGGAGGTTTTTCATTAAAACTGACCCCTGCCATCGAAAGTGGAAGAGATGTACTTATGGTAGAAAATCTGTCCAAGTCATTTGGCAGTCATAAAATATTTGAAGACGTTGACTTTACTGTATTTAAAGGAGAAAAGGTCGGCATAATCGGACCAAATGGTGTGGGAAAGACTACACTATTTAAAATGATTATGGGATATGAATCTATAACATCAGGGCAGATTACTACGGGAAGTCAAGTTAAGACTGGATATTTTGATCAAGAGCAAAAGGATTTAGACTATGACAATACTGTTCTTGATGAAATTTGGAATGAGTACCCGAGGCTAACACACTATGAAGTGAGATCTTACTTAGCAAAGTTTTTATTTGTCGGAGATGATATCTTTAAACTTGTGGAAAATTTAAGCGGTGGAGAGCGTTCAAGACTAGAGTTATTGAAGTTGATGTTATCATCAAGCAACTTTTTATTAATGGACGAGCCAACAAACCATTTAGATATCGATTCAAAAGAGATATTGGAGTCCGCAATGAATGACTATGAGGGCACGGCACTAATAATATCCCACGACAGATACTTTTTAAATCAAGTTGTGGATAAGATAATCGTATTAAATGAAGATGGCACTAAAATCTATTTGGGAAATTATGACTATTATATTGAAAAGCTGGAAGAAGAGAAGGCTCCTAAAGAGGAGATGGTCGTAAATAAAACTCAGAGCATTAAAGACAGAAAAAAACAAAAGCAATTAGAAAATGAAATAAGAAAAATAAAGAAAAATATAAAAAAACTTGAATCTGACATTGCAGAGCTTGACGAAGAAATTTCAGAACTTCATAATCTTTTGACTAAAGAAGAAGTTTATAATGATTATGTAAAGTCACAAGAGATTGTGGATGATATAAAAGTAAAGGAAGAACTTAAAGAAGAACTTTTCTTAAAGTGGGCAGAACTTGTAGAATCAGTGGAATAAAAAACTCTTATCCAAGTGGGTAAGAGTTTTTTTATTTTAATGACTTTAGTCTGTTGAGTTCGCTTGCGAACGAAACAATAAACTACCCGCTATGCGGGTAGGCGTTCTTAGGTTATACCAAAAAAATCACCAAGTATTATAATAGAGTTGTTCAGACCTAATATAATAAGAGGTGATTTTGTGGCAAATAAAACTAATTCATTATCTCACACAAAATGGATGTGCAAGTATCACATAGTCTTCACCCCAAAGTATAGACGAAAAGTGATATTTAATCAATATAGAGAAAGTCTCATAGAAATATTTAAATTACTTTGCAAATACAAAGGAGTAGAAATAATAGAAGGGCATATGATGCCAGATCATGTACACATGTTAGTAAGTATTCCACCCAAAATATCAGTATCAAGTTTTATGGGTTATTTAAAAGGGAAAAGTGCATTGATGATGTTTGACAGACATGCGAATTTAAAATATAAATTTGGTAATCGTCATTTTTGGGCAGAAGGATATTATGTGAGCACAGTGGGATTGAATGAAAAAACAATAGCAAAATATATAAGAGAGCAAGAGCAACACGATATAGCACTTGATAAGTTGAGTGTAAAAGAATATACAGATCCATTTGGGAAATAGAAATTAAAAATCCCTTTCAGGGATAAGCTAAAGTGGCAAAAACAGTTAGGTTTGAACAGAGTGAAAACCAGCGCCTTGAGACGCTGGTTGGTATCACTCGGGCTTATAGCCCTTGAACAAACCACCCGTTTGACGGGTGGTCATGATTAGTTATTCTTTTCTTGATAATTTCTTCTAGCTTTTTCTAATGCATCTAGTGCAGCGTCAACATTGTACCATCCACCGATTTCAACCTCTTTATTTTCAAGTCTCTTATACTCTTTAAAGAAGTGTTCGAATTCTCTTTCTGTGTGGCTACTCAAATGTCCAAGGGAATATACTTCGTCATATCTTGGGTCATTAATAGGCACTGCAATAAGTTTTTCGTCATTGCCCTTATCATCGGCCATCTTAAACATCCCAATTATTCTTGACTCTATTAGACATCCAGGGAAAGTTGGATTTTTCATTAGCACTAAAATATCTAAAGGATCTCCATCTTCCGCTAGAGTTTCAGGAACAAAACCATAGTCTGCAGGATAGAACATTGGAGAAAAAAGACATCTATCTAGTTTGAAACATTTTTTTTCTTCATCGTATTCATATTTGTTGCTGCTTCCCCTAGGGATTTCAATTATAGCTTCTACTACATTTTTGTCAAAGTTATTCATTTTTTGCCTCCTAATTTTCCACTGGTTTACAACAGTAATTATATTATATATTTCGCTTTTATGCTATTATAAGAGATGGAGGAGATATGAAAATTTTAGAATATGGCAAAGAAAAGTTAATTGAAAAAAATTTAAATCTTCTTGTTTTAAAAGACGAAGAAATAGTTTTCGAATCTGATAAAATGGGCATAATACCTATGTATGAATTTTATAATTCCAATATTCACGAAGAAGTTTATGTAATTGACAAGTTTATTGGAATGGGAGCTTCTAGGCTTTTATTAAATTCAAAAGTAAAGGTAAAAGCTCTATTTACATTTGTTATTTCAAAAGATTCAAAGGAACTATTGGAAAATAATAATATTGAAGTTATATGTGAAAGGGTTGTGGACAAAATCCTAAATAAAGATAGGACAGATTATTGTCCCATTGAAAAAATGTCCATGTCAAATAAAAATTTTGATGATTTTTACAAGGAACTTGAAGGGTTTATTGGCAAGATGAAACAAAAGTAGGTGCAATATGAAACTGGATATGTTTAGATTTATCGACTCTGCCGTTGAATATGTAAACTTAAAGAGGGATTTTATAAATCAAGTGGCAGAGGAATGCGATAGATTTTTTACTGAAATACTTTGTGATAACGATTTTTTCTTGAATTTGAACTATAGAGTTAAGTCTGATAACAGCATTAAAGAAAAACTTCTTAGGATGTCTGACTTTAATGGCATGAGCCATCCTCGTGATGTGTTTAATACACTTAGTGATATTTTAGGACTTCGTATTGAATGTAGATTTATATCTGAAGAGGAGGAAATATTTTTAAAGTTAAAAGATATCTTCTCTGAAACGGAGGATGGAGTATATTATAGATCTCCACTAAATGAATACATCTACTTGAATTTCAAAGACCCTCAACCACAGTACCAAAAAAATGGATTCGAAATATATAAGATTGATGGCAAATACATTGATGGGGAAGAAGAACTATTCTTCGAGCTTCAAATTAAATCCATGGTAAATGTATTTTGGGGAGAAATTGACCATAGAATTTTATACAAGAACTTTAATTACATGATCACAGAGGATTTTATAAGAAATTTAATGTACTCTATAAAAAATAATTTAGAGATGGTTGATAGCCAGCTTAACACCATATATCAAAGATTAAAAGATATGGAAGAGTCCAATGAAGACAATACACTGGACCAATTAAAGTCATTTCTATCTAAGGCACTGCACGACACCTATGTGTTAAAAATGCAAAAGGAGACGGGAGTTTTAATTGACCTTAGGGCAATTTCAAATACCGTAATCGACTTTTTACTTATAGAAAAAGATAATAAAGAGAAGAGCGATTCGGTTAATAGCAAAGTGATAGATATTCTTCATCGTATCAATCAACTGAATAGAAAGAAGATGGTCTTTGGAGAAAATATTGAATTTGAACAAGTTAAGTATAGAAACAAGCTTAATAAAAAACTAGGTGAGTCATTAAAGAAATATGCAAATGTAGATTTTAGATGGAATATGATTTTGATGATAATATTCGACTTAGAGGGAAAGAAGAGTTCTCAAATCTATAATGAGTTTGTAAATTACTTGGTTCATTGTATAAGTTCAGTTGTAGACGAAGTGTTTGAAGATATAAACTTAAACAAGAGAAAGAAACAGGAATTAAAATATGAGATACTAAATGAAATTTTGAGCTTCTATTGTGAAAATTTAGATATAAAACACTTCACTAAGGAAGGACAAAGAAAGCTTTCCCTTGTATTAAATGAGTATATAGAAGGTCTTCCAGAAGATTTTGACTTAAAAGATTTTAATCCGGAAATAATTATAGGACTATTAGAGATGTCTCAAAGCAGAGGTGTGATGTAGTGAAAGTTGGAATTGATATCTGCGATGTCAAGAGAATTGAAGAAATTTCAAATGAAAAATTTATAAATAGAGTCCTAACTGATAGCGAAATATCTCAATACAATACAAAAAACAAAATGAAACCTGTGTATCTTGCGGGAAGGTTTGCGGCAAAAGAGGCTGTTTCAAAAGCTTTGGGCACTGGAATTGGGGAAATTAGTTTCAAAGATATAGAAATTTTAAATTATGATTCGGGAGAGCCTTATGTAAAACTTTTTGGAAATGGAAAGAAGTTATGGTTTGAAAAGTTCTATGATGAACCGGAAATTTCTATTTCCCATGAATCGGAATACGCAATTGCCGTAGTTACTGGAAAGCTAAAAGAAAAAAATTTTAATTTAACTCCACCATATGCCCTTAGAGATAGGGATGCTGGAGGACATAAGGGTAGCTTTGGAAAGGTTGGTATAATAGCAGGATCAAAGGGAATGGTTGGTTCAGTGTATCTTTCATCCATGGCGGCGCTTCGTGCTGGATCAGGCCTTGTATATACTGGAGTTTGTGAAGAAATTTATGAGTTAATGCAGATAAAGTGCATAGAAAATATAATTAAATTGATTGACTTAAAAAACGAAAATTCCTTAAATGACTTTTATAAAAGCTTAGATGCACTTGGCATTGGTCCTGGACTTTCCAATCTTATGACAGCGAAAGAGCTCGAATATATTTTAAAAACATTTTCTAAACCCATCGTAATAGACGCCGATGGACTAAATACAATTTCAAAGGACTTAAATATTTTAGATAAAAATAAAAACCTAATATTAACGCCACATGAAGGAGAGTTCTCAAGACTGTTAAATGTACCAATACCTCAAATAAGTTCCAATAGGGAAGTTTTTGCAAAAAAATTTGCAAAGGAACATTCTGTTATTTTGGTTTTAAAAGGTAGAAATACAATTGTCACAGATGGAAACGAAGTTTATATTAATAAAAGCGGCACAAGTGGACTTGCCACTGCAGGGTCAGGTGATGTACTTACGGGAATTATTACTTCACTGCTTGGACAGGGTTATGAAAAATTTCAAGCAGCTGTTCTTGGAGTTTATATTCATGGACTATGTGGCAATTTTTTAGAAACAAAATTAGGAACTGATGGTATAATAGCAAGTGACATATTAAATGAAATACCAAGGGTCATTAAAGCGCTAAGGGAGATTTAGATGGAAAAATATCAAAATTATTTAAAAATAGATTTAGATAGATTAGTTCACAACTTTAAAAGCCTGCAAGCAATTGCAAAGCCTTCAAAGGTTGCAGGAGTTGTAAAGGCAAATGCCTATGGTCTAGGTTCAATTACAATTGCAAGGGAAATTGAAAAAGAAGGGGCAGACTATCTTTGCGTTGCCAACATGGCTGAGGCAATGGAACTTAGAAAGTCAAGAATTTATTTGCCAATTTTAGTCCTTGGATATATAAAAGACGATATGTTTAGAGATGTAATTCAAAATAGAATCGATATAACTGCATACGACTACAACCAATGTTTTAAACTAAACGAAGAGGCTAAGGCTCTAAATGCAGTTGTGGATGTACATATTAAAATAGATACAGGAATGGGAAGACTTGGATTTTTAATAGACGAGACAAATATTGAGGAGTCCATTAGGGAAATTAAAAAGATTAATTCCCTTTCTAATGTAAGAATTAAAGGAATATATTCACATTTATCCGACGCAGATGGAGAAGATTTTTCTTATACACAGATGCAATACGAAAAATTTATGGAATTTATAATGTTCTTGGACCAAGAGGGCATAACAATTCCACTAAAACATATTTCAAATGACGCTGGGGCAATACTACATGGCTACTACCTAGATATGATAAGATGTGGTCTTGGACTATATGGCTACTATGGATCAAATGTGGTTAGGGAGTGCAATGCAGTTGATTTAAAACCTGCCGTTTCCTTTTATACTTCCGTAGCTTCTGTAAAGACCTTTCAACCAGGAGAACAGATTGGCTACAATAGAACATATACAACTGACAAAGTTACAAAGATAGCTGCAGTTTCCCTTGGATATGCAGATGGATACCCTACCGCCTTAAGCAATAAGGGATATATGATTATAAATGGTCAAAGGGCAGATGTAATTGGAAAAGTTTGCATGGACCAAACAATGTTAGATGTAACACACATAGAAGATGTAGCTATTGGGGATGAAGTTTTAGTTTTTGGAGAAAAGGAAGAAAGTATTATTCCTTTGGAAGAGGTGGCAGAACTAGCAAACACTATCACATATGATATCTTATGTAGAATATCTTTGAGAATTCCAAGAGCGTACTATAGAGATGGTAAATTAGTAAAGGTTATTGACTACTTAGAAAAAATCAAAATTGACTTATAGATTTGATTTTGTATATAATTAAATGAGCATGATAGACAAGAGGTTATTATATGAAAATTAAAAGAGGAGACATATTTTTCGCTGACCTCAGTCCTGTCGTCGGATCAGAGCAGGGTGGAATAAGGCCGGTAGTGGTCGTCCAAAATGACATAGGAAATAAATACAGTCCCACCATTATAATTGCTGTCATAACATCTCAATTACATAAAGCAAAGTTACCGACACATATAGGAATAGCAGCGGACAAATATGGATTACCAAAAAATTCAGTTGTACTTTTGGAGCAACTTAGGACAATTGACAAAAAAAGATTAAGAGAAAAGATAGGTTCATTCGATAATAAATTTATGAGCAAATTAGATGATGCATTAAAAATATCTGTAGGGCTTAGATAGTTTAGTGACATCAAGCTCTTTTTCTTTGTTCAAATTATTTAAAATTTAAATAAAAATCTAAATAAGCACAAAACAAATGTGAATGTAAAACTTTGAAAATAATTCGAAAAAAATTCATGATACATGGTATAATCATTTCATGAAGAAATTTTTTACGATGAAAAACATGAAGAAATTCATAATTGTAACCTTAGGTTCGGCTTTGGTATCGCTGGGGGTCTATTTATTTATAATGGACTACAATATTCCGATGGGGGGCGTAAGTGGATTTGCAATTGCTTTACAGTATGTATTTCCAAAGCTACAAGTAGGTTATTTGATGACGGGATTAAACGCAATACTCTTTATACTGTCATTTATTTTTTTGGGCAAAGAGTATGTTGGCTACACCATATATTCGGCAATGTTCATTTCTAATGGAATTACATTCTTAGAAAACTTTATGCCATTATCTGAACCGCTAACATCTAATGTGTTGCTAAGCATAATTATTGGAGTTGTTATTTCAGGTGGAGGTATGGCAATTGTTATATCTCAAAACTGTACTACAGGTGGTACAGATATCTTAGCGAGTATAATAAATAAATTTACTCATATGGATATTAGTAAGGCACTATTAATATGTGATGGACTAGTTGTACTATTTGGTTTTGTAGCAATAGGAGTTGAAGAAGGGCTTTATGGATCTCTGGGAGTAGTTCTAAACTCTATGTCAATAGACTACTTTATAACTGGATTCAATACTAGAATAAGCATGTATATAATTTCAACAAAAGCTGAAGAAATTAATAACTTTATTATTAAAAATGTTACAAGAGGTACTACAATTTACTTTGCTAAGGGTGGTTACTCAAAATCACCAAAAGAAATAATTCATACAGTTGTTACTAGAAGACAATATTTTCAAATAAAAAATAAAGTTATTCAAATTGACCCTAAGGCATTTGTTACAATGAATATGGTTAATGAAGTTGTTGGTGAAGGCTTTACTTACAAAGCCGAAACAAAATAGGGAGGAAAAATGAGTTCATATAATCTTTTTGATATTTTAGGTCCTATCATGATAGGACCTTCGAGCTCTCATACAGCGGGAGCTTGTAGAATTTCTAAAACTGCAAGAATAGTTGCAGGCGGTGGATTTAATAAAATTAATTTTATTTTACATGGTTCATTCGCTGAAACTTATATGGGCCATGGTACAGATAGAGCTCTTCTTGCAGGGTCGATGATGATGGATCCAGATGACGATAGAATAAGAGACTCTTTTGAAATTGCAAAGAAAGAGGGACTTGAATATCATTTTGAAAAGGCAGATCTTGGAGATGTTCATCCAAACACAGTGAAGATAGAAATGATTTACCCAGATGGAAAGGAAACCACTATAACAGGCTCTTCCATAGGTGGAGGAAATATTAGAATTATAGAGATGAATGGAATTCCTTTAGACTTTACAAGCAAGTATCCACTGCTTATTGTAAGATACATAGATAAAAAGGGAATCATAGCTTTCATATCTTCAAGCCTTGCTGAAAATGATTATAATATTGAAAGCCTTCAAACTACAAAAGAGGTTGATCAAGTTACACTTGTAGTTGAACTTGATAAGGATTTAGATGAAGAAACTATTGAGTTAATTAGACAAAATGAAAATATTATTTTTGTTAAACACTTAGAGAAAGGGTTCTAGAAATGATTTATTATGCTGATGAACTTTTAAAATATTGTGAAGAGAATAATACATATCTATGGGAGCTTGTTCTTGAAGATGAGCTTGAAGTATCAAATGATACAAAGGAGAGCATCTACGAAAAGCTTTCTGAAATGTTAGCAGTAATGGAAAAATCTGCAAACAAATACCTTAATGAAGATAGCAAAACAGGTTTTGGACTTATTGATGGCTATTCTAGAGTTGCAAATGAATATGCTAAAAAGGGAAATAGCATGCTTGGAGAAAAGAATGTAAGGACCATGGCTATGGCTTTTTCAACCCTTGAACTTAGCTCATCAATGGGAAAGATTGTTGCATCACCTACAGCAGGATCTTCAGGGATAATTCCTGCAGTAATTGCAAGGTATAGAATGGATGACCCAGAAGTTAGCGACGAAAAACTTATAGAGGCACTACTAACGGCGGTTGGAGTTGGTAAAATCATAGGAAGATTTGCAAACTTTTCAGGTGCAGAGGGAGGATGCCAAGCAGAATGTGGTTCAGCAGCTGCCATGGCTTCAGCGGCCCTTGTGTACTTAAAAGGTGGGGACTTAGAACAATCTTTAAACGCGGCGTCAATTGCAGTTGTAAATATATTGGGACTTGTTTGCGACCCAGTAGCAGGTCTTGTAGAGTATCCATGTACCTTTAGAAATGCGTCAGGGGCGATAAATGCAGTACTATCAGCAGATCTTGCCATGGCTGGAATTAAATCTCTAGTTCCATTTGAAGAGGTATGCCAAGCGTTAAATGACGTTGGAGAGTCAATGAGCTTTAGACTTAAAGAGACGGCCCTTGGAGGTATTGCTGCAACAAGAACTGGAGAAAGAATTAAAAGAGAATTTTACGAAAAACATAATCAATAATTAGGGAAGCTTTGGCTTCTCTTTTTTTATTTTGCTTTTTATGTATTTAAGAGACTGTGCTATAATTGAAAGTGAGGTGTTTTATGATAAATTTAGGAGAAGTACAAGAACTTAAAATTACAAAAATAATTAAAGCTGGTGCATTATTAAAAGATGAAGACGCTAATGAAGTTCTACTTCCACATGAAGAGATTGAAAACGAAAAGATTGGGGATATTATAAAGGTATTCCTTTATAATGATAGCAAAGGAGAAATCTTTGCAACTAAGACAATTCCTAAAATAACTTTGGGTAAAATTGCCCACTTAGAGGTTAGAGAAATTACAAGAATAGGAGCATTCTTGGATTGGGGATTGGAAAAAGAATTATTTTTACCTTTTAAAGAGCAAATATGTAAGCTAGACAGGGGACGAAGCTACCTTGTGGCCCTCTATATTGATAAGACGGGAAGACTATGTTCAACTATGAAGATAAGAGACTACTTGAGAACCGACTCTAAATATAAAGAGAATGATAGAGTCTCAGGAGTTGTTTACAATGTAGTTGATGATATAGGTGCTTTTATTGCAATAGATAATATCTATGAAGCCCTATTACCCAATGATCAAAAAAGGGGAGTAGTGGCAGTTGGTGAACCAATTAGCTTAAGAGTTGCATCCGTAAAACCAGATGGCAGACTAAATCTTTCCCAAAGGGAGAGGGGCCATTTGGAACTTGATAAGGATGCTGAACTTATATTTGACTTATTAAATGATTATGACGGATTTTTGCCTTATAATGACAAGTCAGACCCAGACGACATCAAAGATATGTTTTGTATGTCTAAGTCTGCATTTAAAAAAGCTACAGGAAGACTTTTAAAAGGAAATAAAATAGAATTTTATAAAGATGGAATAAGGATTAAGGAGGATAAGAATGGGAGAAAATAAAGTTTTAGCAAATGTAAATGGAAAGGAAATTACAGCAAAGGAAGTTATTAATTTTATCAATGCTATGGGACCACAAGGTGAACAATTTCACTCAGAAGAGGGAATGGCAAGGGTTTGTGACGAGCTTATAAATCAAGAACTCTTCTATCTAGATGCAATTAAAAATAAATTTGAGCAAGATGAAGCTTTCAAAAAAGAATTAGAAGTTATAGTAGAAAATGCTCTTAAGAACTATGCTATAAATAAAATTTTAAGTGAGGCTAAGGTTACAGATGAAGATGTTAAGGAATACTATGACTCACATAAGGATCATTTCAGGACAAACGAAGAAGTTTTAGCATCACATATTTTAGTTGAAGATGAAAACAGAGCAAATGAAATCAGAAAAGAAATTCTTGATGGAAAGGCTTTTGAAGAGTCAGCAATAGAAAACTCAACATGTCCATCAGGAAAAAATGGTGGCTCACTTGGAAGATTTGGAAGGGGACAAATGGTTTCTGAATTTGAAGAAGCGGCTTTTGGTTTAGACGTTGACGAAATATCTGAACCAGTGAAGACACAATTTGGATACCACATAATCAAAGTAAATGAGAAGTATGAACCTTCCCTAAGACCTTTTGAAGAAGTTATCGAAGAAATAAGATCTCAATTATTAGCACTTAAACAACAGGAAATATATATAAACAAAACTGAAGATTTGAAAAAAGAATACAAAGTAGAAAAGTTTTACTAGGAGGTAATATGTCTCAAAATCAAGTTTTTAAATATTTTGAAGAAATTTCAAAGATACCAAGATGTTCATTCCATGAAGAAAAAATTGCTGAATACCTTTTAAACTTTGCAAAGGAAAAAGGATATGAAGCTATAATGGACGATTACAAAAATGTTACCATTATCAAAGAGGCATCAAAGGGATATGAAGACAAGCCTGGAATAATTTTACAAGGCCATATTGACATGGTTTGTGAAAAGACCAAGGACTCTAATCACAATTTTTGTGAAGATCCAATTGAATTAATATATGATGGAAACTTTTTGAGAGCTAACAAGACAACTTTAGGCGCAGACAATGGTATCGCAATAGCAATGGCACTTTCATTACTATCTGATGAAAATTTACAAAGTCCAAGAATTGAATTTGTTGCAACTGCAACTGAAGAGACAGGACTTGTGGGAGCATCTAACTACCAAACTGGAATTTTAAAGGGAAAATACCTTATAAACATCGACTCTGAAGAAGAGGGAGTTCTAATTGCAGGATGTGCCGGTGGAACAGATGTGGATTTAGAATATGACATTGAAAGAGAAAATAAAGATGGCTATGTATATAAACTTTTGGTTCACAACCTAAAGGGTGGTCACTCAGGAATGAGTATTCACAATCCTCTTTTAAATGCAATTAAATGTGGTGGACAGGTTTTAAACACAATCAGTAAAGATAATGATATAAATATTATAGATATTCACGGTGGAACTAAGCATAATGCAATTCCAAGGGAGTTTGAAGTAACTTTCCTATCAAATAATAAAATTGACGAAAAGATTTATGAAACTGACTTAGAAGAGTTTAAAAAGGTAGAAGAAAATATTGAAATTGACTTAGAAGAAGTTTCTAATTCAGAAGAAAAAGTATTTTCTAAGGACTTAACAAAGAGATTAATCAAAGCATTAATAGAGTTACCGCATGGCGTGAGAAGTTTCATGAGTGGAGATTATAGCGATATTGTTGAATCTTCTCTAAACCTTGCAATAATAGAGACAAAAGAAAGTTTTGTTCACTTCAAGATATCTGTTAGAAGTTCAGTGGAATCTAAAAAAGATGTAATAATAGACGAACTGAAAAAGATAGTTTCAGATACAGAAGGAAAACTTGAAAAGTCAAATGGATATAAAGCTTGGGAATTCGAAGAAAATTCAGAGCTTCGAGACATTGCGGTAAGTGCTTATAAAGAACACTGTGGAAAAGAATTAGAGGTTTCAGTTATACATGCTGGTCTTGAATGTGCTATCTTTAAAGATAAATATCCACAAATTGATCCTATTTCAATAGGACCAAACATCTACAAGGTTCATACTCCTGAAGAAAAATTGGATATTGAATCAACAAATAGAACGTATGAATTTTTAGAGCATTTAATAAAAAAATTATCCTAGGAGGAAACATGAGCGAAGATAAAAAATTTGAACATAGCTGTGGATGTAATCATGATCATCATGATGAATGTGGCTGTGGCCATGACCACCACGATCACGATTGTGGATGTGGCTGTGAAGAAGAGGTTACAATTGTTGAACTAAACTTAGAAGATGGAACTGACCTTGAGTGTGAAGTCATAGGAGATTTCTATTTAGAAAGTCAAAAACAACACTACATTGCCCTTGTAACCTGTGAAGACAGGGAAGTGCTTTTGTATAGACTTACACCAGATGCTGTAAGTGGAACTATTGGTGGAGATGCAACTCTAGATAGAATAGAAACAGAAGAAGAATACAATGAAGTTGTTAAAGAATTTTCAAGAATATTCTTTGATGGCGAACTTGAAGACATGGATGAAGAATAGAGTAAAGCCTTGGTTTGCCAGGGCTTTTTTCTTAATAAGGATTTAAGATGTTTATTAAAGATAAAATGGTAAAAAAATTTAATACTATTTGTTTTGATTTAGATGGAACGCTTTTGAATGATGAAAAAAATATTCCATCAAGCACCGTGGAAGTTTTAAGAAGGCTAGTACTTTCCGGTTGTGAAATAATTATTGCCACTGGAAGATCCATAGAAAAGTCGGAAGAATTTTTAAAGGAATTGGACTTTCCATATACAGTCGTTGCGAATAATGGTGCCATAGCAGTGGACAATCTCCATAAAAATATTTTTTTTATTTCGCCCATAGAAAAAAATTTTTTTGAAAAAATTTATGAAGAGAGCAAGATGCTAAATATTTCACCCTACCTTCATGTGTATGACAAAAATAATAAGTATAGCTTAATAATTGACGATGACAAAAATAAAGAGGATTTCTTTGGTTCCGTTCAAACTGTAGATGAAGTGGCGCATATGAGTGAGGCGCCGGAATACTTATTTGACTCCATATTATCCATTGTGTTTTTAGAGTCCGATGAAAACATCAATAAAATATGTTCTACCATCGATACTTTAAATTTAGATATAACTACACATACAATTTATGCCTTTAGAGAGGGCCATATGATGACGGAGTTTTTAAATAAATCCGCTACCAAGGGCCAAGGCATAGAAAAATATCTTAAAACTAAAAGAAAAACATGGGAAAATGTAGTTTCCTTTGGTGATGACAATAACGACTTGTCCATGATAGCATACTCAAAATTGGGTATAAGTATGTTAAACGGTTCTAATGAATTAAAAAAAGTCTCAGACCATGTTACAGAACATGACAACAACTGTAAAGGTGTTGAGTTAGAACTAAAAAAGATATACGGAGGTATGTATGAATAACTTAAAAGATTTAATGGGTGAAGATTTTGCTAAAGAAAATGAAGGCAAAAACCTAGTTATATATTTTTATCCTAAGGACAACACAAAGGGATGCACAACAGAAGCAATAGAATTTTCAGAAAATAAAAAAGAGTTTGAAAAATTAAATACTAAAATATATGGAATTTCAAAGGATTCACAAAAATCCCATGACAAATTTATAAAGGATCATAATCTTGAAATAGATCTTTTAACTGATGAAGAGCTTGAACTTATAAAGGCCTTCGATGTATGGAAGAAAAAGAAGATGTATGGAAAAGAGTACATGGGCGTGGAAAGATCTACTTTTATTTTTAATAAAGAGGGCGTTCTTGTTAAAGAGTATAGAAAAGTAAAGGTTAAAGACCATGTTAAAAATGTTTTGGAGTTTGTGAAGGAAGAGCTAAATGACTAATCTTCCATATAGGGCCTACAGTGATTACTTAAGGGAGAAATTTGGTCAGAAGGTCTATAAGCTTCCGATTAAACTGGATCTGACCTGCCCTAACAGAGATGGCACTGTGGCTCATGGAGGTTGTATATTCTGTGGCGAATCCGGTGGTTCTTTTGAAAACTTGTGTGAAAAGATGTCTGTGGAAAATCAGCTTGAAAAAAATATGGACTATATTGGAAAGAGATATGGTGCAAAATTATTTATAGCTTATTTCCAAAACTTTTCAAATACTTATATGCCAATTGAAGAATTTAAAAATTCTATTAGGAGCTGCCAAATGGATTATATCGTTGGAATTTATATTTCAACAAGACCAGACTGCATATATAGAGAGCATTTAGAATTTCTAAGAGAATTTTCAAAAGAAACTGGACTTGAAATTGTTTTTGAACTTGGATTGCAAACTGCAAACTACCATAGCTTGGAAAAGTTAAATAGGGGTCATTGCGTATCTGAATTTGTAGATGCATGCATAAGAATAAAACAAAGTGGTTTTAAAATATGCACCCATGTTATTTTAGGACTGCCATGTGATGATGATTTAGATGTTATAGAGACGGCAAAGCTAATAAATGTGCTTGCAGTTGACGAAGTGAAAATACACAGTCTATATATTCCAAAAAATACTAAACTTAGTGAAATGTATGAAAGAAATGAATTCGAATTAATCAGCCTTGAAGAGTATAAGAGAAAAGTTATTTTATTTTTAAGGTATTTAAAATCTGATATAGCAATTCAAAGACTTGTGGGAAGAATGCCTAAAGAGGAAACGGTTTTCTGTAATTGGAACACTTCATGGTGGTTAATCAAAGAAGCTATCGAAAAAGAGATGTTGGAAAATGGATATAGTCAAGGAGATTTTTATACTGCACTTGATGAAAATCCATTTAAATAGTACAATAATAACAACAGTAACTTAAAGAAAGGTTGTGGTTAAATGGTTAAATTAGTTATTGGTCCTTCAGGAAGTGGAAAGACTAAATGGTTAATTGACGAAGCAAATAAAGAAAAGGCTTCAGGAAACGGTAACATAGTATTTGTAGACACTGATGATTCACACATCTATTCACTAGATCATCAAGTAAGACTTATTAATGCAAATAAGTATCACATAAACTCTGTAAATGGATTTTACGGATTTTTAGCGGGAATTATTTCAAGAGACTACGATATTAAAAAAATATATGTAGATGGTATTTACGATATTGTTGATATAAGCGTAGAAGAGTTAGGACAACTATCTGAAGAGTTAACAAAGCTTTCAGAAGAGTTCGAAGTTGAGTTCTATATAGGACTTAACAAAGAAAAAAGTGAACTACCAAGTGCAATGTTAGAAAATAGCATTGAACTTTCCTTATAATTTTAAATTAGAAAGATAAAAAGGCATATGAAAATATGCCTTTTTTAAAAGATTAGAAATGGCAACGGAAAAAGAAAATATTGAAAACTTTTTAAAAGAAAGAGACAACTTAATAAAAAAACTTGAAGATGGAAAGCTTGATAAGAGAAGTTTTTTAGATGAGAATGCAAATCTTGTAGAAAAACTTTCCATGAGACCTTTTTGTCCTGTGGATACAATAGAAAAGGGACTTTACAATTATCATTATTACAATGTGTTGGCTAAGTACTATAATGACATGGGAAATTTGTCAAAGGGACGAAAACAAAAATGTAATTTTAATAAGAGGGACAACTATTACTGTGAAAAAGATAAGTCTCTGCAAGCAATGCTCGAAATAAAAAACTACGAAAATGTGGAGGGATATTATATAGAACTTCACTCAGCAAGGTTAAAAAATTCTATTTTTGAAGTGGTGTTTACAGATAAAAAATATGCGATTTTTCATTCTAAAAATTTGGGAATTTTAAAAAATCTCAAAGATAATTCTGTGTTTTCAGAAGTTTCGCAAAAGTCAATTATCGATACATATGTAAACAAACCATAATCTAAATAATTTTTTGGAGTAGATGATTTTGTTTTTAATTTGAAATAAGATTATCTATTTTTTTGTTGTAAATCCAAGATTAAAAAACAAGAGTACAAAGAAAGAAATCTATATAAAATGATAAATATATTCTTGTAAATATGCTAACAAAATTATTTTAATAATTTTTATAACTATGTTTGACAATGAAAAAAAATGATACTATAATACAAAATAATAAATGCGATGACGTGGAAGAGTAATTAGGTTAGTCTTTTTAGAGAGCTAGTGTTTGGTGAAAACTAGCAGGATGAAACTAATGAAAATCACCACTAAGCTATTTTGTCGAAAATGTAGACAAATTCGGGAGCTCCCGTTACAGAGCTATTCATTAAATGAATTTAAGTGCATCATTAGATGAAGAAGAGTGGTACCGCGGAGTGTATAAATTTATCTATATCCTTCGTCTCTTTAACCTATATTGGGTTAAAAAGACGAAGGTTTTTTTATACCCAAAAATTTTTGGAGGTAATTATGAAAGTAAAAAAGAAATTTTTAGTTGGAATGTTAGTGGCAGGATTGTTACTATCAGGTTGCTCAAGTGAGGGAGCAGGAAAAAAAGAAACAGACGGTTCGTCATCTAAACAAGAAGCAGGAGAAACTATTAAACTAGGTAACTCGGCTCCACTTACTGGTGCTCTATCAATATATGGTATAACAACTAATAACGGTATAAAACTTGCCATAGATGAAATAAATGCCGATGGAGGAATCCTTGGAAAAAAACTAGAGTGGCATGAATATGATGATAAAGGCGAGATAACGGATGCTGTAACTAATTACAACAAGCTTATGCAAGATGAAGTAGAAGCAATATTTGGTGGAGTACCTTCTAAGCCATCATTAGCCATAGCAGAATCTTCTGTAAAAGATGGAATAGTATATATAACACCAACAGGAACACAGGCAAATATAACTGAGGGAAAACCAAATGTATTTAGAACATGCTTTACAGATCCATTTCAAGGAGAAGTTTTAGCAAACTTTTCTAAAACAAAACTAGATGCTAAAAAAGTTGCAATATTACGTAATCAATCTTCCGACTTTTCCATGGGAGTAGCAGATGTTTTTAAAGATACAGCTAAAAAAGTAGGAATGGATGTAGTGGCAGATGAGTCCTATGGAGATAATGACAATGACTTTAAAGCGCAATTGACAAATATAAAGGGGAAAAATCCAGACGTATTATTTATACCCGACTATTATGAAAAAGTTGCTCTAATAGTGCCTCAAGTAAGGGACGCAGGTATAGATGCAACATTAGTTGGTGCAGATGGATGGGATACAGTATTATCCGTTCTTGATGAATCTAACTTCAAAGCTATAGAGGGTTCATACTTTGCAAATCAGTTTACACTAGAAGATCCAGATGAGAGGGTACAAAAATTTATAAAAGACTATAAAGAAAAATATGGCGAAAACCCATCAACCTTTGCAGCTGAAGGCTATGACACGGTTTATCTATACAAACAAGCTGTAGAAGATGCTAATACAACTGAATGGAATAAGGTTATTGAATCTTTAAAGAAACTTCCTTTTGATGGAGTAACAGGATCATTCACATATGACGAAAATAACAACCCGGTTAAAACAGCTAAGATGATAAAGATAGTAGATGGCAATTATAAATTTGATAGTGACGCTGGGGTAGAATAAAAATAATATCTAAGCTCTATGAAAATAGGGCTTAGATAAATGATAAGGAGATTTTAATGGATTTTATAACTCAATTATTTAATGGGCTACAGCTAGGTAGTATTTATGCCTTAATAGCCTTAGGATATACCATGGTCTATGGCATTGCAAAATTAATTAACTTTGCCCACGGAGACATAATCATGGTTGGAGGCTATACTGTATTTTTAGCAATACAGATGTCTGTTTTTAAAGCGGGATTACCTCTATGGGCAGCAATTGTACCGGCAATATTGGTTTGCACATTATTAGGAATTATTATAGAGAGAATTGCCTATAGGCCACTTAGAAATTCTTCTAGAATTTCACTTTTAATTACGACAATAGGTGTTTCTCTGTTTCTTCAAAATTTATTTGTAAAAATATTTACATCAAGCGCAAAACCAGTTCCTGCACTTTTTCCACAAAAGTCAATTAACTTTGCAGGAATGCACTTTTCCTTTGCAACAATTATTACAATTGCATCAACACTAATACTTACTTACCTATTAAATCTATTTGTAAATAAGACAAAATATGGTAAGTCCATGCTTGCAGTTAGTGAAGATTATGGAGCAGCAGAACTTGTTGGAATAAATGTAAATGGAGTAATGACAATGACCTTTGCCATTGGATCGGCACTTGCGGGAGTTGCATCGGTTTTATATATTGCATCCTACCCTCAAATACATCCTTTCATGGGCTCAATGCTTGGGATAAAAGCATTTACAGCGGCGGTTCTTGGAGGTATTGGAAGTATTTCAGGAGCTGTAATAGGAGGAATTATTCTAGGCATAGTAGAGGTGTTAACTAGAGCCTATTTATCAAGTGCATATGCAGATGCAATAGTATTTGTTATTTTGATTGTGGTATTACTAGTTCAACCAAATGGTTTATTAGGAAAGTTAGAGAAAGAAAAGGTATAGTATGTCAAAAAATAGAAAGAAAACTTATTTTATAGTCACCGCTACGGTACTTTTATTTTATTTAATAGTTCAAGGGTTAATAAGTGCAGGAGTAGTTAATAGATACTGGCAAAACATTTTAATCCTTATTTGTATAAACATTATAATGACCACTAGCCTTAACCTTACTGTAGGAGTTTTAGGTCAAATCAACTTGGGACATGCAGGTTTTATGGCAGTTGGTGCCTATGCTGCTGGAATATTTTTAAAGTCCGGAGTAGTAGATGGCTTCCCAGGTTTTATACTAAATCTTATAATAGCAGGACTTGTAGCAGCATTGTTTGGAGTGTTAATAGGATTACCGGTTTTAAGACTTACAGGAGATTATCTTGCCATTGTAACTTTGGCCTTTGGAGAAATAATCAGAGTTCTAATTGAAAACTTAGGGTTTACTGGAGGGGCTCAAGGTATGGCGGGAATACCTACCACCGACAGCTTTGGAAAATATTATTTTGTGGCGGCGTTTTTACTTACAATGATTTTTACCTATGCTTCAAGCCGTCAAGGAAGAGCGGTCCTTTCCATTAGAGATAACGAACTTGCCGCTGAAAGCTGTGGTATTAATATAACTAAGCATAAGACTTTAACATTTACACTTTCCGCAATTTTTGCAGGTGTGGCAGGAGCGTTATACGCACAAAGTTTTGGAGTGCTTGCAGCAAATATTTTTAATTACAACAAGTCCTTCGACTACCTTGTTATGGTGGTATTAGGTGGAATGGGTTCCATGACAGGTGCAATTTTTTCATCCATTGGTTTAACAATACTTCCTGAAGTATTAAGGCCACTTGCAGAGTGGAGAATGGTATTTTATGCTCTTACATTAATAGTGGTTATGATCTTTAGGCCTCAAGGACTATTGGGACGAAGAGAATTTTCCTTAAGAGAATTTCTTAAAATAGATAAATATAAGAAAGGAGATGTGGAAGGTGAATAATAAAGAAATATTAGATGAAAATATATTAGAAGTAAATAACCTATCCATCTCCTTTGGTGGACTTAAAGCTGTAGAAAATGTTAGTTTTAAACTAAAAAAGAGAGAACTTTTGGGTTTAATTGGTCCCAATGGCGCTGGAAAAACCACTTTGTTCAATATGCTTTCAGGCGTGTATACGCCAACTGGTGGAGAAATTCTCCTTGAAGGTCAAAAGACGAATGGAATATCTCCAGACAATCTATCTAAGCTTGGAGTAGCAAGAACATTTCAAAATATTAGACTTTTTGATAACTTGACTGTTCTTGATAATGTGAAGCTTGCCATGAACCAATATATGGAGTATGGAGTTTTAACAGGGATGTTGAGACTTCCAAAATTTTGGAAGGAAGAAAACGAAGCAACAGAAAAAGCAAAAGAGATTTTGGAATTATTTAATTTAGAAAAATATTTTAGAGCATTTGCCGGTTCCCTTCCATATGGAGCACAACGAAAGTTAGAAATTGCCAGGGCCATGGCTACAAGGCCAAAACTTCTTTTACTTGACGAGCCAGCGGCGGGAATGAACGAATCAGAAACCAAAGATTTAATGGATTCGATAAAGGTGATTAGAGAAAAGACTGGTGTGTCCATTTTATTAATAGAACATGATATGAACTTGGTGCTTGGAATATCTGAAAGACTGATTGTTTTAAATTATGGAGAAATTTTAGCTGAAGGTAATCCTAAAGAAGTTATTCAAAATGAAGAAGTTGTGAAGGCTTACTTAGGAAGTTAGAGAGGTTTATATGAGTATATTAAAAGTAGAAAATTTAAATGTTTTTTATGGTAATATCCAAGCTCTAAAAGGAATTAATCTTAAGATTGAAAAAGGAGAAGTGGTTTCATTAATTGGTGCAAATGGAGCTGGTAAGACAACCACATTACAAACCATATCGGGACTATTAGATGCGAAAGAGGGAGATATCTTTTTCGATGGAAAATCCATAAAAAAAGAAAAGTCATTTAAGAGAGTTAGAGATGGTCTCGCACAGGTTCCTGAAGGAAGAAGAGTATTTAAGGGTCTATCTGTAGAAGACAATTTAATGTTAGGTTCC
Organism: Mediannikoviicoccus vaginalis; assembly: GCF_928097925.1. Taxonomy (GTDB): domain Bacteria; phylum Bacillota; class Clostridia; order Tissierellales; family Peptoniphilaceae; genus Mediannikoviicoccus; species Mediannikoviicoccus vaginalis. Next base: position 496,768 of record NZ_CAKMRI010000001.1, on the reverse strand, counting down.
ATATCGGCGCAGTGGAGTCCTGAAAAGATAAAGGCAGAAATGGATAAGATTTATAAACTATTCCCTGTTTTAGAAGAGAGAAAGAGTCAAAAGGCGGGCACCCTTTCTGGAGGAGAGCAACAGATGCTTGCCATGGGAAGGGCACTTTTAACAAACCCAAAGGTGCTTTTACTAGATGAACCTTCCATGGGACTTTCGCCACTATTTGTAGATAAAATATTCGATACAATTAAGATATTAAAAGAAGAAGGTAGGACAATTTTACTAGTGGAGCAAAACGCAAACCTTGCCCTTGAAATAGCAGACAGAGCCTATGTGTTAGAGACTGGCAAAATTGTTAAAGAGGGAAAAGCCAGTGATCTAAAAAAAGATCCCGATGTGAAAGCGGCTTACCTTGGAATATAAATATTTAAACAAAAAAAGTATCAACCTATTTCAAGAAAGAATAGGCTGATACTTTTAATTTTTCTTAGCTTCGTCAAGGGCGTTATCTGTAATTTGGTTCACAACCTCTTCCATGGTTGAACCTTTTTTTATTTCATAGTCACCATACTTAATTTTTTCTTGTAAGTTATAGGTGTTGATAATATTTAAAAAGCCTTCAATATCTTCAACTACATTTGACTCATTTAAAATCCTTGCCACATCTTCTGGTGAACTGTCTTCAGGAAGTAAAACGGATATATCAATGTCTGGCATATTATCTTCGTTGTAAAGAGCTTCCCTTTCTACATTTTCTGCAGCCTTCACTTCATTTCCGCCGATTTTGCTATAATCCCTCGAAAACATAAATCTAATTCTATTTTGCAGTATAAATGCAACTGCAACAATAATCAAAAGTGTAAAAACAAAGTGATTTAAATCGTAAATTGTATCTTTAATAAAATTAATAAATCTTCTCATGGCTCTCCTTTAATTAACTCTTAGTTCAATGTATAATTTAGATAGTAATATTATAACACAAAGGACTAGATATGAGAGAAATTACAGTGGGTAAAAACGACTCTAATCAAAGAATGGATCGTTTTTTAAATAAATATTTACCAAAGGCGCCTAAGTCACTTATACAAAAGTACATTAGGCAAAAGAAAATAAAATTAAATAAAAAGAGGACCAAGCCTGACGATATTATTTTTGAAGGGGATAAGATTCAATTTTATATTTACGAAGAAGTACTGTCGGAGTATGAAGAAGATAAAAAGAATTTAATTTTAGAAAATAACTTGGATATCATATACGAAGATAAAAATATAATTTTGATGAACAAGCCTGCAGGAAAACTTAGTCATGCGGCGTCTAGGTCTGATTATGGAAATAACTTAGTTGACGAGATGATAAGTTATCTTATTTCGAAGGAAGAATATGTTCCAAGGATTGAAAAATCTTTTATACCTGCAATTTCAAATAGATTGGACAGAAATACTTCTGGAATTATAATCGGATGTAAAAATAAAAATTCTTTAAATAGTATGAACAAGGCAGTGGCAAATGGAAATGTGGAAAAATATTATTTAACCATTGCTAAGGGGTATTTAAAGGATAAAAAAGTTGTTGCTAATCTTGATAGGGCAAATAATCGTACGGTTGTATCAAAGAAGGGGAAGGAATCTATTTCTGAATTTAAAAATTTGAAGTATGAAAAAGGTTTTTCTCTTGTGGAAGTAAATCTTATAACTGGACGAACTCATCAAATTAGAAGTCATTTAAACTCCATAAAACATCCAATTATAGGTGATGGAAAGTATGGCGAAGGTGGAGTAAATAGAGAGTTTAGAGAAAAGTATGGCGTGAATAGACAGCTACTTCATGCATATAAAATTATTTTGAATGGCTTTGATGGAGAATTAAGTTATTTAAATGGAAAAACATTTATATCTAAACTACCAAAGGATTTTTCAAAGGTTGTCGTTGATTTATTTGGGGAGGACTATGAAAGTTTATATAGATAAAAAAGAGTTTGATGTTGAAAACAACATTACAGGGCTGGAGCTTGCAGAAAAAATTTGTCCAGAGAAAAAGATTGTAAGTGCAATTGTAAATGACATGTATTTTAATCTATTTGAAAAAATTAGTGAAGGTGACAAAATTCAGTTCTTTGATGGATATGCTGATGAAAGTGAAGATATTCTTGAAAGAACTTTAACATTGGTATTTATATTAGCTTGTAAGAAGATATATGCAGATAAAAAAATAAGGGTGGAACATACAATAGGAGATCACCTTTACTGTGAATGGGACGACAGGGAGCCTTTCTTTCACTCTGAAATAGAAACTATTTCTAAAAAAATGGAAGAGATTATAAGGGAAGACTATCCGATTCTTAGAAAGTCGGGAAGCAAGAACGAGGTTATGAAAATTTTTGAAGAGGTGGGGTATGATAAAAAGGCCAATCTCTTTAAAAATTTAGATTTTGAGACCATTGACTACAATGTTGTTGATGGAAATGTATTTAAGTTCTTCGGTTACCTTGCACCTTCAACAGGATGCCTTCAAGACTTTGACATTAAAGCCTACTATCCAGGAATCGTCTTAACCACATCAACAGCTTCCACAAATGGCCAGTTACAAGATTTTAAAGAGCAAAAGTTGCTATCAAAAGTTTTTTTAGCTTCTAATAGATGGACAAAGCTTTTAGATATTAGAGACGTTGGACAACTAAATGATTATATACTATCGGGACAGAGTAAATACATTATCGATATGGCTGAAGCCTATTTTGAAAATCAAATATCAAATGTGGCGGACAATATAGTTAGTGACCAAGATGTAAATCTTGTTCAAATTGCAGGTCCGTCATCTTCAGGCAAAACAACTTTAGCATATAGATTGAAAGTTCAACTTGGAATAAGGGGAAAGAAGACAATTTTAATTTCAACAGACGATTACTTTGTTGAAAGAGAGAATACTCCCCTTGATGAGAATGGCGAGCCAGACTATGAATCTATAAGGGCAATTGACTTAGATCTCTTCAACAAAGACTTAATGTCTCTAATTGAAGGTAAGTCAGTAAGGCTTCCACATTTTGACTTTGTAACGGGAAAGAGACAATTTGAAGAGGCTGAAACAAGACTTGATTCAAATAGCATAATTATTATTGAAGGACTTCATGGTTTAAATCCAGAACTCACAGAGATGGTCCCAGAAAAAAATAAGTATAAAATCTATATCTCAGCTCTAACACCTTTAAACTTGGACAATCACAATAGAATTTCTTCATCAATGGTGAGGTTGATTAGAAGAATGGTAAGGGACTATAATTTCAGAGGAAATTCCGCTGATAAAACTCTTTCTACATGGCATAAAGTTAGAGCAGGGGAAGAAGTTTATGTATTTCCATACCAAGATTTGGCAGATATAGCGCTGGACTCTTCGCTTATATATGAATTGGCAGTTTTGAAAAAATATGCCTTTGAATTGTTTGAAAAGTATGAATATAGCAAAGAGAACCTTAAGATGATTAAGGAGTTGAAAGCGTTTTTGAAATACTTTGTGGATATAGAAGATGAAGAATATATTCCAGTAAATTCAATTTTAAGAGAAATGATAGGTAGGGATTAATATGAAAAAAGTTTTAGGCATTGACATTGGCGGTACAAAAATAAGTTTTGGATTGATGAATGATGAGGGAGAACTTTTAAAGACAACAAAAAAATCTACTGAATTAAATAGAGAAGATATTTTAGACACTATAATCGAAGGGATAAAAGAGTTTAAAAACGAAAATCCTATTGCCATTAGTATTTCTGTGGCAGGCTTTGTGGACACAAATCAAGGAAAGATTTTAGTTTCACCAAATATAAAGGGATTTTGGGGATTTCATTTAAAAGAGAGTTTGGAAAGAGTAATAGATATTCCAGTTTTTGTAGCAAACGATGCAAACATGGCGGCTCTAGCTGAAAAGTGGATAGGAAGTGCTAAAGAATTTGATAACTTTGTTATGCTAACCATGGGAACTGGACTTGGTGGAGCTGTTTATGATAGTAGAACGGGATTTTTAGAAGGTTCAACATTCCAAGGATCAGAGCTTGGCCATATAATAATGTATCCAGATGGAAGGGATTGTGGATGTGGACAAAAGGGCTGTGCTGAAAAATATATTGCAGGTTCGTCCCTTAGCGCAAACTACAAGGAATTAACAGGAAAAGAACTTCAAGGTCCAGAGATAATTTCAATTCTTGAAAAAGATGAAAATGCAAAAGAGGCATTAAAAAAAGTATCTAGGGACTTGGCCATATACCTGTCAACAATAAAAAATATTTTTGATCCACAGGCTGTTATAATCGGTGGAGGATTTAGTGAAACATCTGAATACTGGCTTGAAAACACAATCGAAGAGTATATCAAAATATGCAATAGACCAGGGGACATGAAGATAATGACAGGGAAGTTTTTAAATGATGCTGGAATTATTGGAGCATGTAGAAATGCTTTTATAAACATGGATAAAAAAGATGCATAATATTTTAAACTATAGAAACAAAACTAGAGTATATGAAGACTTAAAAAATCAAGTTGTGGAGCTTTTAAAAGAAAAAAGACAGGACTTCATTGTGCTACTTCCCAGCCAAAGTCTAATAAATAAACTTATGGAGGACTTGGCAAAGGAGTTTGAGGTTATTTTAGGCTTAAAAATATTTACCTTTGATGACTTGGTCAACATGAATTATATCGATAAAGAAGATGAATACAAAGAATATTATTCCAGTATTTTACTAGAAAAGGCATTGGAAGACTCTATAGCTGAAGGGGTTATTGAAGACAATATATTTTTCAACTCCGAAAGTTTTGTTTCAATTGCAAATAGGTTTAACAATATAATATATGAATCAAATCTAGATAGAGATGTATTTTTTGAAAATCTTTCAGATAGAAAACCCTATTTAGCCATTTATAAACTGTTGGAAAAATATAATCACTACATTGATGAAGAAGAATTTGTAGATAAATTTAAAAAGACTGACAGATTTTTAAAAAACTTTAATAACAAAGAAGGTTTAACCAAGGTTATAATAGGTGGATTTAGTAAGTTTACTCCACTGGAGTTAGAGATTTTAAAAAAACTTCAAAGTAATGATATAGACATTGATATCTACTATCTAAATTCTTTGAATAGCTCCAATTGTTTCACAAATAGGTTTTATGAAAAGCTAAAGGATTTAAATTTTAATGTAGTCAATTCGGATTTAAATTTAAATAAATGGGATTACGAAACAAAACTAATAAGGGCAGAGGATGACATTTTAGAAATAGAAAGGCTTGCCATAGAAGTAAAAAGGGATTTAATCCATAATCCAAAACTTAGTAGCTGTATAATTTTAAGAAATCCTAAAATAATAGAACAGATTTGTGAAGTCTTTAGTAAAAGTGGGTTAGAGCTTGGAGTTAATGAAGATATTAAATTAATTGACAGCCAAGTTGGAAAATGGATATGGAATTTAGCGAGCCTTGATTTAGATTTGTCAGAGTATCTTCTTAAAAATTACAACAATCCACTTGTTTTTAAAGAAAACATAGAGTGTCTAGAGTTTGAAAAGATAATCACAGAAAATAGTTTTATTGATGTGGATGAAATTTTTATGTTTGAGGAGTTTATGTCCCTGGAAGAGTTTCCCATTATAAAGGAAAAAAATTTAACTCTGAGGAACATTTTGAATATAGATAACAATATTGATTTTATTAATTTCACATTACAGTTACTAAAATCATATTTAAGTCTTAATAGCATCTTGGAAGATGAAATAGAATATGAATTTTATGAGTTTTTAAATATTTTAAATGCAAAGTTTGGAAAGACAATTGAAACATTGCAGTTTAACAAATTTATAAACATATTCAAGTCACTACTTAAGAAGTTTAAAACAAGGGATAAGTCAAAGGTTAATTATAATATTGAACTAACATCTTTTAATATGTTCAATCTATTGAGTTATGACAATCTATATTTTATTGGGTTTGACGACAATAATTATCCACTAAAAAAAGCTACCAACTATTACTTTAATGAAACTTCCACTGCGGAATATAAAGACATAGGACTGGATATTTTAAATAATAGAGAAAATTATTTCTTTGAGTTAATTAATTTTATGAATATCTTTGATGAAAGTACAAAAAAGATTTATTTTAGCTATTCGGGAACTGAAGAAAGTTTAGTATCTCCATTTATAAAATTCATTGGTGAAGACATACCTGAAGAAAATTATGGAATAAAAGATTTTATTAGGCCAAACCCTACACAGGTAATATCTAAAGAAGATAAGTTAAAGTACTTAAGTAGTTTTGAGAAAAATAATGACTTAGAAAGTTTAACAGATGGAATTTCATTTGAAATCTTTAATAAAAAAGAGAGAGATATTTTTTCTGTATCAAGACTGGAGACCTATATATCCTGTCCAATTAAATATTTTTATAAGTACATTTTAAAGATAGAGGACTATTTTGAGCCAAAGACGGAAAGTTTGAAAATAGGTTCTGCAATACATGAGACCTTAAGAATACTCTACGAAGAATATAAGATTAATTTAAATGAGTCCTTAAAAAACAAGAAGTTAATAGAAGAAATTCTAAAAAAAGAACTTATGCTTCAGGATTACACAATTAATTCAAACAATATGGATACTGTAAAGAGATATGTGGATTTAGTGGACAAGACAATTGAAATGGACTTGGAATATTTGAAAAATAATAATCTAAAACCAATTTCATTTGAAGAGAAGTTTATAAAGAGTTTAGAGATTGAAGGTGAAGAAATTAAGTTCACTGGAAGCATAGACAGAGTTGATGTGGATGAATATGGAAATATTTATCTTGTGGACTATAAGCTAGGTGCTTCAGGGGTTAAAAGTTTTGATGATTTTGACAAAAAGGCAGTGAGTTTACAATTTCCTATTTATGGACTTGTTAAAGGGGCAAGAGGTTGTAGATATATTACTATTTCAAGCCCTGGTGTTCATGACTTTTATAATTATTTGGTAGAGGGAGCCTTTGACACTTCTTACTTAGAGCCCATGGAGGAAAGGTTAAAGGAAATAGTTTCTGAAAACTTAAATAATATTCGAGAAGAGAATTTTTTTGAAGGAGCAAAGAATAAAAATAATTGTTATTTTTGCGAATTTAAAAATTTTTGTAAATACAGGTGATTTAAATGAAGCTTAGAGATGAACAATTAAAGGCAATAGAGACTATTGATAAAAACCTTGCCATAAACGCTGGAGCAGGTACTGGTAAGACAGAAGTCTTAACAAGGCGATATGTGAATCTTTTAAAAAATGGAGACTTTGGTGACAGGGGCGAAGTAAGTTCTGTCGTTGCCATAACCTTTACAAAAAAGGCCGCAAGTGAAATGAAACAGCGTGTTAGAGAGCTTGTTGAAAACTCAAAGGATGAAAAACTTCAAGAACTTGCAGGTGATTTAAATGATCCAAATATTTCCACAATAGATAGTTTCTGTGGGAAAATTGTAAAGGAAAACTCCTATTTTTTAGATATTGATCCAAACTTTAAAGTTATGGAAGACAGAGAAAGTTATAGTCTCTTTAATAACACATTAAATGAATTGTTAAAGTCCGATGAATATAAGGGAATAATTCATGAAATATTAAATAAGACTGGAAAGAGGGACTCGGAACAAGTAAGGGAAGATATTAAAAATATTTATAATGCAATTGACCAGACTACTGAAAGGGCTTCTTATTATATAAAGGAAACTTTAAAAGCGTCAGAAAAATTAAATAAGAAATCAGTTAGAGAAGAGATTTGTAAAGAAGTACTTACCTTTGACGAAAGCTCGAAGTTTGCTGATAAATTTAGAAAATTTTTATTTGAAGAAGGTACTTTAGAAAAGCTTTTAAATGAAGATGACGATTATACATTATCAAAATATTTTTCTCATCTATACGGATATACGGCAAAGAAGTACGATGATTTAAAGGCCATAAGTGATTTAGAGCGTCAGTATATCGAGTATAAAAATATGGACTTGAATATAAAAATCTTAAAACTTTGTGACGACTTAAAGACGAATATGATGAAGGAAAAGAAAGAACTTGGCAGGTTTGATTTTAACGACATCTTGCGAATGAGCATTGAGCTTATGAAAATCCCTTCAGTTAAAGAGAAAATTCAAAGTGATATAAGATATCTTATGGTGGATGAGTACCAGGACTCAAACGACCTACAGAGAAAACTCTTCTATGAAATATGTTCCATTAAAAATGTTTTAGATAGAGAAAATCTATTTATTGTAGGGGACCCAAAGCAGTCCATCTATGGATTTAGGGGAGCGAATATCAATGTGTTTAGCGAAACCTTGGAAGACATTGTAAATTCCGGTGGAGAATTGATTAATTTTGACATGAACTTTAGATCCGACAGGGGAATACTTGAGCCTGTAAATCTAATATACTCAAATTTAATGGAGGACAGATATAATCCACTAAACTTTAGCAAAGACAATGGGGGACAAAGATTTAATATAATATTTGGAGATAGCAAATCTCCTAAGGACTTGGAGACAAATCTAATTTCTAAGTTCATAATTAAAAGTTTGAAGGAAGAAAAAGATAGTCTAGGAGACTTTACACTTTTATTTAGATCAAGGAGTAAGGTTTCGGATTTTGAAAACAAATTTAAGGAGCAGGGATTAGATTATTATACATTTGACTCTCCAGGATTTTTCACCACTGAAGAAATAAATCTTTTAATTTCCATTTTAAAACTCATAAAGAAAGAAGACAATAATATTTCCTACTATTATATTTTAAATTCAAAGCTGTATTCATATAGTGATGAAGAAATTTTGGAGTTTTATAAAAATGGAAATGAGGAAATTCAAAATGCGGTGGATGAAATACATGAAAAGATTATTTCCATAAAGAATTTAAATCTTTCATCAAATAGAAGAATTGTGGAAGAGATATATAGAAGCTTTAAGATTTTTGAAATCTATAACTTTGAAAACAGTGACTTCCAAGCCCAGGGAAATTTATACAAGATGATTTTACTTTCAAGGCTTTCCGATGAAAACCTTGAAACCTTTGACGAGTTCTTCTACACCCTGGAAGAAAAATATTCTACTCTAAGTCAGCAGCAGGTGGAAGATGAGAAGTCCGATGTAATTAAACTAATGACTATACATGGATCTAAGGGTTTAGGATTTAATCAAGTAATTGTACCAAATCTTGGTAATAGAACTGCCAGTGACAAAAATATTATTAATTTCTCAAAGGAAAATGGAATTGGTGTAAATTATTTGGGAGTTGGCTACAACTTTAATTTAAATAAGGCCTTGAAAAAAACAACTGAAGAAAAGGAAAACGACAATATTTATTATGTTGCAATGACTAGGGCAAAGGAAGGGCTACTTCTTGGAATGTCGGGAATGAGTTCTGGATACAAAGCCGTTTTGGATAAGATAGTTGTTGAAAACTTTGAAGAAAACTTTTTAGATGTAGAAAACTATATAGATGTTTTGCCAATTGAAAGGGAAAATAAATACAAAAATCCTGAGAAAGATTTTCCATATTTAGAAAATTTAGAAATTGAAGATAAAAAAACTGTCAAACTAAATATCTCACAGATAATGCAAGACTATAATATTAAGAATGAAGTTGAAAAAGTTTATGATCATTCAGTAAATATGGACTTTAATATTTCAAGTAATATATTGGGGAAATTGGTACATAGATTTGTACAGATTTATGATGGAAACTTTGAAGATGCTTTTCAAAGGGTCAAAGAAGAATTTTTATTTGATTCAAATGTAGAAGAGTTAAGGGTACTTCTATTAAATATATTAAATGACTTGGATTATGAATATTTTGAAGGTCTAAGGGAAACAAATTTTGTCTACAGACATAAAAACTTTATTTTTAGAGGTATTATAGATAATATTGTGGAAAAAGATGATACAATTATAGTAACTGACTACAAATTTTCAAGTCTAGACAACGAAAGTTTGATAGCAAATTACTTTATACAAATTGTCTTTTACGGAATTGTTTTGGAAAAACTTTATCCAGAGAAGGAAATTAAACTTCAATTGATTAATTTGAGAAACAAGTATAAGACCTATGTTGATTTCAATGATGATATTAAAGAAAAAGTTATAGATATCATTGAAAAATATGATGGGAGGAAAAATTGAACGAGAAAATTTTACTGGTTGAAGATGAAGAAAATATTAGAAAATTTACAAGGATCAACCTAGAAAGAGAAGGCTTTGAAGTATTAGAGGCGGAAACTGGAGAAAAGGGAGTAGAAATAGCTGAAAGGGAAAACCCAACGGTGGTTATTCTAGACATTATGCTTCCAGGCATTGACGGTTATGAAGTGTGTAGCATTTTAAGAAAGAGTATTCCAAACACAGGAATCATAATGCTCACTGCAAAGACTCAAGAGGATGATAAAATATTTGGCCTTGAAAAGGGAGCTGACGACTACTTGGCAAAGCCATTTAACCCGAAGGAATTGATTTTAAGAATAAAGTCACTAATTAGAAGATTAAAAGACTCCGACACTTCAATTATAACAAGAGGACCTTTTGAATTAGATTTAAATGCAAAGACACTGAAGAAAAATGGAGAATTTATAGACTTAACACCTACAGAGCTGTCCATAATTACACTATTTATAGAAAATCCTGGACGTGCTTTTTCTAGGTCGGAACTTCTGGATAAGAACTGGGGTTCAGACTATATTGGAGAAACAAAAATAGTAGATGTAAATATTAGAAGGCTTAGATCAAAAATAGAAGATAATCCTGGAAAGCCCGAATACCTTGAAACTGTTTGGGGCACAGGATATCGTTGGAAGAAGGATTAGTTTTGAAAGCTACGATTAAAAGGAGAATAGTTTCTTCATTCGTTCTTATTATTTTAATTACGGTAATAGTTTTTGAAATCTTTTCGATTTATTTTGTGAGATATTACTACTACTCTGTAATTAACGATAATTTAAAGAATGAGATACTATATACACTGGATAAGTACAAGTCTAACTTAATCGAAGGTAATATTGAAAATTTAATAATTGATGATGCGGATAGATATTTTAGATCTTTAAATCCACAAGTTCAAATACTAAATAATTCAAAGACTGTTATATATGACAGCCTTGGCACTAATATGGTTGGGAAGTCACTAAAGAGTTACATCGACATCGACAAGGCTGTTGAAGGCGGCATGGGGCAGTACATTGGAAAAATGCCATACTCAAATGACACGGTCATGGGAGTTTCGGTGCCGATTAAAACGAAGGAAGGGCAAATTGGTGTAATAAGATTTTTAACTTCCCTGGAGCCGGTTAATGCAAAGATAAATAATCGTGTTTTTATTTTTCTGGCATTTGGTCTATTGGTGTTAATATCTACAGCGGGATTATCACTACTAGTTGCCAACAACTTGACTAGGCCAATTTATAAACTTACAAAGTCTGCGGAAAAACTTGCGGAGGGACAGTTTAATACGGTTGTTGAAGGTTCAAAATTCAAAGAGCTTGATGCACTTGCAAATACTCTAAACTATATGACCGACAATATTAAAGAGAAGGAAAAATTAAAAAATGATTTTATTTCTTCCGTATCACATGAACTTCGAACGCCACTAACGTCAATAAGTGGTTGGGCCATGACGCTGCTTGTGGACCCTACGGACACAGAACTTGTAACAGAGGGACTTGAAATAATTGAAAATGAAAGTAGCAGACTTGCGCGAATGGTTGAAGAGTTATTGGATTTTTCAAGATTTACCTCAAATAGAATTAAACTAGAAAAGCAAATGACGGACTTTACAGAACTTTGTCTTGAAATAAAAAGGCAACTGACACCGAGAGCAAAGTCCCTGGGGATAGATTTAATTATAAACTTTGATCCAAATCATATAATGGGCATGATAGATCCAAACAGAATAAGACAGGTTTTAATAAATCTATTGGACAATGCTTTAAAATTTACTGAATCTGGTGGAGTAGTAATACTAAATATCTCTGAAGATGAAAAAAATATTTTGTTTGAAGTAATCGACACAGGAGTGGGGATTGACCATGAAGAGATATCCCTTATTACAGGTAAGTTCTACAAGGGTAAGAATAGTAACTCCCACACAGGTCTTGGACTGTCCATATGTGAAGAGATTGTAAAACTTCATAAAGGTGAAATGATGATTTCATCAAAGCTTGGCGAAGGAACAACGATTAAGATTGCAATTCCTAAAGGGGTGGAAGAATGATAAAGACAAAGAGATTCTATATTTTAATTATCTTCTTACTAACTCTCACATCATGTGTAAAACTGGAAGAGTATGACGCAAATTCCGCCATAGTTGCACCTGAAGTAAATGACCTGATGCTAGAGGGAACTTGGGAAGTTGAAGAGTCAAAAAAAATAAATAACGCGGACATATCCTATATAGAGATAACAAACCTATATATATCCAATGAAATATTTGAGTTTGGAAATAGATTTTCTATAAATCCACAGTTTGAATCAAAACTTGTTAGTAGGGACTCATACTTTAAAAACCAAACCAATATTGACCCTAAGAGTATAACTGACGAAGAGTTGTTACAGGTTGTTGTAGTTTCAGATACAGATGGATTTTATCAAGAGATTGTAAAGCTTGACGACGATAGAATATTTTTGGAATCCAATCAATTCACATATTTTTTAACAAAGACATCCGATAAAGTTTCTAACGACATTGTAAAGAAGTATGAAAATGGACAAATTCCTACTAGGGAAGCGTATAATGGAATCGTTGCAGCCACAGTATCATTAAAACTACAAAGGGAAATTGATGGACACTTCGATACATCATATAAGACTTACTACCTTTATTACAATAACTCAGAAGGCAATTTAAAATCCAAGTATGCCTATGAAATGGACGATATATTTTTAGTTAGAAAAAATACATTTAACACGGTGAACTATACTGAAGATTGGGAGAATGGAAAGTACTCTGGAAGGCTTGACCTTACAGAAATTGGATCAAAGGATGAAGGTGTTTATCTATATGAAATCTATAAATCATCAAGGCCTTTTGAACTGACCTACATGTCCAGCAACTTTTACAGTATAATTTTAAGAAATCCTGTTAATGAAAACCAAATTGATTATAGGATTAGACATATAAATTCATTTAATGAGGATCCGCCATTGGACATAGAAGACATTGCAGGAGCTGAAGGTGTGAAACTGATTAAAGAGATAATTAATAAGGAAAAAGAAAAGTCGAAGCTCCAAAATTCAATTAGGATTATGACAGACTACTTTAATCTTGGACTGGTTAGAAAAAATGGATCTTGGCAATTTAAAACCAGTTTAGTTACAGGGGGTAATGGTGAATCTACCTACAAGGATATAGATTTAAACTTGCCTAAGGATAATAATATTGTGAAAGAACCGGCTTTAGAAAAGAAATGGGACGATTTAAAGAAACAATTCCCAGGTCTTATAGATATATCCTATTCACCGGAAAAGAATTTCTATGTGGTCTTAACAGAGGAAAATTTAATATTTTATAATATTACATCTAATGAACCTATTATGAAATTAGATCTTCCAAAAGACTACAATAAGAGACTAATAAAAATAGATTGGCCTGTGGGAAGTAACGCAGACCTTTGGAAGGGATACTTTATTAATGGAACGGGCACAAAATTAATTAAAACAGAATAAAATAAGGGACTTTGTCGAAATACAAAGTCCTTTTATTATTTGTTATTCAATTTTTTATTCTTAATACAAATTACAACACCAATAACCACAAGCACAAGGCTTACTAATTGAGAAACTCTCATGCCTAAAAAATATAGACTGTCTGTACGAAGTCCCTCTACAAAAAATCTTAGAATTCCGTAGAGTATAAAGTACAGTGAAATGATTGTACCTTCTTTGTTACGATTTTTTTTGCAAAGATTATAGAGAACTATAAAAATTACAAAGTCACCTAATGATTCATATAAAAATGTAGGGTGAACCTTTTGTCCATCTATAATAATTGCCCAAGGAAGGTCTGTAGCTCTTCCGTAGGCTTCCTTATTTATAAAGTTTCCCCAACGTCCAATGGCTTGTCCAAGAGCGATTCCTGGAGCAAAGATATCTAGTATTGTTAAGAATGGAATCTTTTTTTTCTTTGAATAGATATATGTTATTAGAAAAGCTGTAAGTAATCCTCCATAAATGGCAAGGCCACCGTTTCTAATCATAATTATTTCTGAAGGGTTTTTGCTATAATAGTCCCAACTAAAGATTACATAGTAGAGTCTTGCACCTAGTATTGCCGGTACAAGCACCCATAGTAGTAAATCAGAGGGCATTTCCTTGTCTAGGTTTTTATAATCTGCAAGTTTACTTACAAAGTAAAGTCCTAGAATAATTCCCGTAGTTATGAGTATGGCATACCACATAATGTCTATTCCAAATATGCTAAAGGCTACAGGATTTATATTAAATTCCATATTACACCTCTAAATCTTCAGGCACATTCCAATTGTGATATACATCTTGAACATCGTCGTTGTCTTCGAGAGTGTCAATTAGCTTTACTAAATTTTTAATATCTTCTTCTTCAGTTAAAGAAACTTCGGTATTTGGAAGATATGTTAAGTCACAAAACTCGAACTTATATTCTAAGTCGGATAGGGTATCTCTAACATTTGAAAAGTTTTCTACTTCAGTTAATACTTCAAAAACATCGTCTTCTTCTCTAAAGTCGCTGGCACCAGAGTCAATTGAAGTCATCATTAACTCTTCTTCATCAACATTTTCCTTTAAAATTTGTAAAAGTCCAACCCTTTGGAAGGTAAACATCACAGAGCCTGTTGTTCCAAGATTTCCACCAAACTTATCAAAGGCATGACGCACCTCAGGAGCTGTACGATTTCTATTGTCAGTTAAACATGACACGATTACTGCAACTCCACTTGGACCATAACCTTCATATATAATCTCTTCGTAGTTATCTTGATCACTTGATCCAGATGCCTTTTTTATTGCCCTTTCAATATTGTCGTTAGGCATGTTTTCGGCCTTTGCCTTTTCAATGGCAGTCTTTAAGCTGGCATTGTAGTCAGGGTCTGCTCCACCTTCTTTAGCAGCAACTATTATCTCCCTAGTAAGCTTGGTAAAGATTTTACCCCTTCTTTTATCTTCGCTACCTTTTTTGTTTTTAATTTTACTCCATTTATTATGTCCTGACATTTAATAATCACCTCTATTTAATTTAAAAATTTCTGGCATATGCTTCTTATGACTGTTTATTTTGATTAGCCTTTCTATTTTATTAACAGTTTCTTTTTCGCCTACGCCTTCAAGAATATACTTATCTAGTTCCTCATATGAAAAACCAAGTTCATCTTCATCGCTTTGCCCTTCCCAAAGTCCTGCAGAAGGTTTCTTTTCAATAATTGAATTTGGAATACCTAAGTATTTTGCAAACTCAAAAATTTCCGTTTTAGTTATGTCCGCAATAGGGGAGAAGTCCACTCCATAATCGCCGTATTTTGTACTGTATCCAATTGTGAATTCAGATAGGTTTGTGGTGCCGATAACTAAAAAATTATTTACCTGTGCATGATAGTACAAAGTCATCATCCTTAGTCTAGGCTTTATATTTGAATAAGCTAAAGTATTGGTACTTGGAATATAAATGCTTTTTAATTCATTGTATGCACTAGTTAAGTCTAAAACAACTACATTTAGATTAAATTTTTCCTTTAGTTTCATGGCGTCGTCAAAGTCTGAGCCTTTTTTTTCTATGGGCATAATAAGCCCCAAAGCATTTTCTTTAAAAATTTTATTTGAAAGCACTCCCACCACTGAGGAATCCAAACCGCCACTTAAACCATATACCACACCTTTGCAGCCAGTGGACGCTACATAGTTTTCTATCCATTCACATAAATCTCTTTCAAGCTTACGATAATCCATGTTACCTCCTATAAATACAACTTGTCGCCGATGGTATCAATTAAAATCTCATCTAAAACTTCCATTAAGGCCTTTCCAGATGTAATATTCATAATATCGCTATTAAAGGAATCATAATCTTCCTTAGGGACATACACATTTACATTTACCATCTCTAAAAAGTTTTTTGTGTGGATTAAAAGTTTTTTATCTTCGCAGTAATTTAAAAATTTACCTAAATTATTATAATCAATTTTTATGGCAATATCTAGGAATTCTTTTTTTATAATCTCCTTTGCAATTTGAGTTACTTCGTTACAGCTTTCAGAGTAAGCCCTAACTAGTCCTGAAGCACCAAGGAGAATCCCGCCGAAATATCTTGTAACAACAACCACCACATCGGTAAGTTCTTTTTTTCTCAAAATATCAAGTATTGGCATACCTGCCGTTCCTTGTGGCTCGCCATCATCGGAGTACTTTTGTGTAAGTCTATCTTCGCCGATAATATATGCGTAACAATTGTGTCTTGCTTGGGGATGTGCCTCTTTTACTTTATTTATAAAACTTTCCGCCTCTTCTTCATTAGAAACAGGCGAAAGATTTGCAATAAAAATAGATTTTTTTATTGTTATTTCACAGCTTTCCGATTTTAAAACCGATTTATACATAAACTCATCTCCAAAATTTAACTATACTAGTAATTATATCAGTTAGTACTAAAATTGAGAAATCATGATAAATTTAAAAATACTTACTACTATGTTATAATAGAGTAGATAAAAAGATGGAGGTTACTATGAAAGATACTATAAAGTCTGGCTTTGCAAAAACCATTAAATTAATTGTTATATTATTTTTAATCGTATTTACTCTAATGTGTGGAGCCCTAGGTGTTTCCATAGTAGGTGTATTAGAAAACACACCTCATGTAGAACCAAGCCAAATAGACGAACTTCTTTCCCAAACTTCAGAAATTTTAGATTCATCGGGAAATAAGATTGAAACTATTCAAACAAGTGAGTTTAGAGAGTTGATTACATACGATCAAATTCCTAAAAACTTGATTAATGCATTTATAGCGATTGAAGACGAAAGATTTTATGAACACAATGGAGTTGACCCAAAGGGTATATTGAGCTCCGTTTATGACAATTTAAAATCGTCAAACCTAAGAGGTGCTTCAACTCTAGCGCAACAATTGTCTAGAAATATTTACTTAAACTCTGAACAGAGAATAGAAAGAAAGATAAAAGAAGCTTATCTTGCAATTCAGTTAACAGAATCTTTGGGAAGAGAGGGCATACTTGAAAAATATATGAATACCGTATTCCTTGGACAAAATGCCTATGGAGTTCAAGCGGCAAGTAAAACATATTTTTCAAAAGATGTAAATGATTTAACACTTGCAGAGTGTGCAGCAATTGCATCTATAGTTAAGAGTCCTTCCAACTATGCGCTGTATAGAACAATTTTACCTGAAAAGGTCGTTGAAGGCGACATTGTAAAGGGAGACATCGAACTTAATGGAACTGTATATAAAGTTGTGTACAACGACTCTGCAATGGATAG
The DNA here is from genome assembly GCF_928097925.1 of Mediannikoviicoccus vaginalis. Classification (GTDB taxonomy): domain Bacteria; phylum Bacillota; class Clostridia; order Tissierellales; family Peptoniphilaceae; genus Mediannikoviicoccus; species Mediannikoviicoccus vaginalis. Next base: position 479,292 of record NZ_CAKMRI010000001.1, on the reverse strand, counting down.
ACAAAAGCATGCATTAAAAAACATGCTAGACCAAGGCTATATAAGTCAAGAGGAATATGACGAAGCTATGCAAGAAGACATAGCAGCCGCTTTGAACCCAGGAAGAAACTCTACAAAACAAGTTATTTCTTCATACTACTCAGACTTAATTACAAAACAAGTTATAGAAAAATTACAAACAGAACTAAACTACACTAAAGACGAAGCCATTGCAAAATACTACAATGGTGGAATTAGAGTTTACTCTGCCATAGACATGGAAATGCAAAACCAAATTGAAGAAATATTTACAAACTTCTCAACAGTAGTTTTGCAAAACTCAGGAAGCAAGAGAAGACCATCATTTTTAAATTGGTCAGCAGATAGACAGGGAAATATTACAAATTTAAATGGAAAAGTAGTTTACTATAGATACGAAAATCTATTTAGTGGAGAAGACACAATTGTACTTACACCACAAGAATACGAAGCAAACTCTGATGATAGTGTGCTAATCAAGTCTGCAAAGATGGGGGTGTATGGAAACTTCCTTGACCCAAAGGACTACTTTACAGTTAATGATGAAAACAACTTAGTAACCCATATGGTATCAGCATCAGGAAAAGCTGTAGTAGAAAAAGACGAAGTTCAACAAACTGAAAATGGAATACTATTATCCAAAGAAGTTTTAGATAAGAATTCAGACCTATATACAATAGACGAAAGTGGAAACCTAATCTTCAATAGCGAGTACTTTAGCATTGATAAAGAAGGAATACCACAACCGCAAGGGTCAATAGTTGTAATTGATCATAAAACAGGACAAATTAAAGCGGTTGTAGGCGGTAGAAATCAAAAGGGTAGAATGATACTAAATAGAGCTACAGATGTACCAAGACAACCTGGTTCATCTATTAAACCGGTATCAGTATATGTTCCAGCCCTAGACAATGGCTATACAGCTGCAACGCCAATAGATGACACACCTACTTACTACAAGGGAGAATTATGGCCTAAGAACGTGTATGGATATTACAAAGGACTTGTTTCACTTAGAGAATCCCTAAGGGACTCCATAAACGTTACAGCAGTTAAAACTGTTGAAGACGTGGGAATAGACAAGTCAAAAGAATACTGGGAAAAGTTTGGGCTTATAAACAAAAATGACCCAACTAAAGATGACTATGTATCAGCCAGCGAAAATCCTCAAATAAATGACGAGAATGCATCGGCAATGGCCCTAGGAGCCATGACTTATGGTGTTACAAACCTAGACTTAACAGGTGCATACGCTGCAATTGCAAACCATGGCCAATACATTGAACCACTATCATTTACAAAGATAGAAGATTCAAAGGGCAATGTAATATTAGAAGATCCAAGCGAAAGAAGACAGGTTATAAGTCCTCAACTAGCATATGTGATTACAGATATAATGAAAGATGTTCTTACAGTACCATATGGTAATGTTGCCTATGATCCTAACAATGACCTGGCAGGTAAGACAGGTACAACACAAGAGAACCAAGATGTTTGGTTTGTAGGATTTTCCACACATTACACAATTGGATCATGGATTGGATTTGACAATCAACAACTTAAGCTGTCACAAAATGGAGGACAGGCTGTAAGACTTTGGAGAGCAGTAAATAAAAAAGTATTAGAAGGCAAAGAACCTTCTAAGTTCGTTGAACCAGATGGAATAGTTCATATGACAGTCTGCACAATTGGAGATGCAAAACCTACCAAGGCTTGTTATGCAGACCATAGAGGAGTTGTTAAAAACGAAATATTTGTTGAAGGTACACAACCAACAAGTTATTGTAAAGTTCATCAATTCACAAGTACGGGACTAAAACTAGTAAGACCAATACCTTACGACCCAGGTACAAGTGGAATTTACCCTAGAGACTGGAATATCTTTAAGACTATCGAACCTGAAAAGGAAGATGAAGACGATAAAGACGATAAAGATGATTCCAACAATAATAGAAATAACAATAACAATAACAATAATAACAATACCAATACCAACAACAATAACAATAATAACAACCAAGGAGGAACAAAACCGACGCAACCTCCAAAACAAGAACAACCTCCACAAAATGAAGATAACGAGAACTAAGTTAAAGGGTCTAGAATTTCTAGATCCTTTAAATTTATGTAAAAAATATTAAAAAAAAGCTTGCAATTTTTTTTGATTAGTGTATACTAATAGTTGTGATGTTGATGGATTTCATTGCACGATATAAATAATACCGAAAATGCTTGACACTTAGTTTCAAACATGGTATTATAACTAGGTACTCATCTGGTGGGTGTGGCCTAGCTGGTTAGGGCGTCAGATTGTGGCTCTGAAGGTCGTGGGTTCGAATCCCATCACCCACCCCATATATGCGGGAATGGCGGAATTGGCAGACGCGCTAGACTTAGGATCTAGTGTCTTTGACGTGGGGGTTCAAGTCCTCTTTCCCGCACCAAACCTCAGGTAGCTGATTAGGCTATTTGAGGCTTTTTTATTTTAAGGGGAAAGTAAATTATTATAGTTATGTTACACCAATTAGAAAGAAAAAACTAAGGATGATTAAAATGAAAGACAATGATATGCCTACATATGAAGAGTTTAAAAAAAGGTGCTAAAAGATTTTTCAATAAACAGAGGCAATAGAACAAACGAAAAGTAAGAGAATTTTTAGCTGAAAATGAAAATATAATTGAAAGTGATTATAGAACAAACGTATGAGAATTAAAAAAAGGTTATATTGATTGTGAGAAATTTATGCACGCAGGAGTCTATGCCTGTGCCTATAATTTATATTTGCTAGTTTGATTTTTGACATAAAATAAATAAACCACAAAGGGCCATATAGGCTCTTTTTCTTTGCGATAAAAATAATTAAATTGGGTATTATTTTAATGATTACTATGAATAAATTTATTTTTAAAATGTTTGAATTTCAACGTTGCAACTGCTAAAAACTGTTTTGTAAATAGAGAGTTGACAAATTACCAACCTAAGTTTATAGAATGTAACTAAGGTTTTTCATATACTTTAATCAAAAGGAGGTAAGTATGATATTAGCAGACAAGATAATTTATCTTAGAAAGAAAAATGGCTGGTCTCAAGAGGAACTGGCGGAGATGTTAAATGTTTCGAGGCAGTCTGTTTCGAAATGGGAGAGTTCGGGGGCGACTCCTGAATTAAATAGGATTATCGAGATGAGTAAGATTTTTTCTGTTTCTGTTGATTATTTAATTAAGGATGAAATAGAAGAGGTTGAATACACTGGTGATGCCGATTATGAAAATGACGACATAAGAGTGACTATGGAAGATGCGAATGAGTTTATTAATTTAAGGCAGGAAGCTTCTAAGAAAATAAGTTTAGGGGTATCTCTTCTTATAATTTCACCTTCGATTTTAATTTTTTTATTAGGCATAGTGGAAGGCAAGAAATTTTTAATGTCTGAAAACATGGCTATTACAATTGGAGTTATAAGTTTAATAATAGTTGCAGCAATTGCCATTGCGTTATTTATAATTTCTGGACTGAGCTTAGAAAAGTATGAGTTTTTAGAAAGAGAATACTTTGAAACGGAATATGGTGTGGCAAACATGGCAAAGGAAATGGAAAGTAGATATCAACCGGAGTTTGTTAATCGCATGGTTATAGGTATTACTCTTTGTATCGTTAGTGCAATACCGGTTTTAGTTGTAGGAATAAAGGATAATCCAGATCCATTCAATTTATTTTCTGCAGTGGCTCTACTACTTTTTATTGTTTCCCTTGGTGTTAATTTAATTGTAAAATCTTCTATTATAAAAGAAACTTATGAACAGCTTCAACAGACAGGTGATTTCACTGTTGAATCTAAAAGTAAAAATAAAGTGTTAGGTCCCATAATAGGAATGCTTTGGTTAAGTATTGTTATAATCTACTTTTACTACAGTTTTAAAACCAACAATTGGCAATACAGCTGGATAATCTTTCCTGTGGGAGGGCTTATTACAACTTTAATATCATCCCTGGCAAGTGTTTTTAAATCAAAATAATAAATTTAAGTTTAAGAGATTGGAATTAAAACCAGTCTCTTTTTTTATTTCTCTTTCATAAATTTTCATTAAAAATCAAACACAATTTCCCACTTTTTAATGTTTTTTTAATAAACTTTGGAATTATCGACTTTTAAACTGATTATTTCGTAAAAAATATTGAGATATTTCATTAAAAACTATTGAGATTATCAGTAATATAGGGTATTATAATATTAAGTGGCAGAAAGTGGGTAAAAGTGTTTAATTTTTAGGAGGAAGGAATATGTTCATAGGTGAATATCAACATAATCTAGATACAAAGGGACGTATAACTATGCCTTCAAAATTTCGTGAAGAACTTGGAAAAACTTTTTACATCACTAAGGGGATGGATGGTTGTTTATTTGTTTTTCCTGAAGATCAATGGATTGAAATGGACAAGAAGATAAATGCACTTCGACTTTCGAGAAAAGATGCAAGGGGTATAGCAAGACTATTTTATGCTGGAGCGATTGACGTTTCACTGGATAAGATGGGAAGGGTGCTTTTGCCTGGAAACTTAAGGCAGTATGCGTCTTTAGAAAAGGAAGCGATTATTATTGGTGTATCTTCCAGGGTTGAAATTTGGGACAAGGATAGATGGCAATCTTACAATAACGACGATGATTTCAATTACGACATGTTAACGGAGAGCATGGCTGATTTAGATATAGATTTTTAGAGGTTATAAATGGAATTCAAACATATACCAGTTTTATTAAATGAGACAATTGAAAATTTACAAATAGATAAGGACAAAATCTATGTGGACTGTACCTTGGGTGGTGGCAATCACTCTCTTGAAATTGTAAAAAAACTGGACAAGGGAAGGCTGATTTGCATTGACCAAGACCTAGATGCAATAGAGGCAGCTAAGAAAAAATTAAAGGATCACATAGATAAGATTATTTTTATTAAGTCCAATTTTAAATATTTTGAAGAAATTCTAGATGAACTTAAAATTGACAAGGTGGATGGAGTTCTTATGGATATAGGGGTTTCTTCCTATCAAATTGACGAAGCTTCTAGGGGATTTAGCTATATGGAAGATGCACCTTTAGATATGAGAATGGATAAGAACCAAGACCTTACAGCGCAGTTCATAGTAAACAACTACTCTCAAGAGGATTTGGCAAATATATTTTTCAAATATGGGGAAGAAAAGTGGTCCAAAAGAATTGCAGAGTTTATTGTAGAGAGTAGAAAAGAAAAGAAGATTGAAACTACTTTTGACTTAGTTAAAATAATTGACAGAGCTGTCTCTGCAGAGGTTAGAAGAAATACAAAGGGACATTATGCGAAAAGAGTTTTTCAAGCCCTTCGTATAGAGGTAAATGATGAACTTGGAGTTTTAGAATATGTACTTCCAAAAATTGTTAAAAGGCTTAACCCAGGTGGAAGGCTATGTGTAATTACTTTCCATTCTTTAGAAGACAGAATAGTTAAGGATATTTTTAAAGATTTAAATACCGATTGCATTTGTCCACCGGAAATTCCGGTTTGTGTATGTAATAAGAAAAGAGAAGTTAAGATAATCACTAGAAAGCCTATAGTACCAACGGAAAGTGAAATTGAGACAAATTCAAGATCTAAAAGTTCTAAACTTAGAGTTGTGGAGAAGATATAATGGAAGCAAGAAATTTTGATTATATATACCCTGAAGAATATAGTCCAAGAAAAGATGTAAGACTAAGGGTATTGAAAAAAGAACAAAGATATATTAAAGTCAAGAGTAGGACTAGAGCTAGAGAAAAGTCTAAAACAAAATCATTGGTTTTTCTTGGGGCTTTAAATATAGTTCTTTCTATTTGCTTGCTATCAACTTATGTGACTTCCACGGTTCTTACTGGAAAGATTTCAAATATAAAATCAGAGATAGAGGATTTGGAAGCTACGAGAGACTATTACAGCATGGAAATAGACAAATACTCATCTGCTGAAAGGATTGAAGAAATAGCCAAGTATAAACTGGGAATGGTTTATCCTAATGAAGAACAATACTTTTATATCTCTAAGGACAAAAAAGTAGATAATAAAGATAAAACTTCCCTGGCTGTTAATGACAATGAAAAATAGAAAATTTAATTTTGATAAAAAATTTAAAAATAGGACAATAGCTATATTCTTACTAAGTATTATAATGGTTTTTATCTTTGCCGGCAGAATGCTCTATCTTTATAATTCAAGATACAAGACAGGGGCGGCTAGGCAGAGGATGAAAGTTGTTAAAATACCTGCAGAAAGGGGTAAGATATTAGATTCTTCGGGAAATATAATTGCGAAGAATGTAAAAGTTAATTGTCTTTATTTTTTTCCAAAGGACTTGAAAGAAGGTTCTAGAAACAAGTTGATTCAAGGATTTTCCACAATACTTGGAATGGACAATGGCGAAATTGACGAAGTTTTAAATAGCGAAGACATTGTAAGGGTAAAAGAAAATCTAACATCTGAACAAGTTGAAAAAATTAAAAATCTTGAAGAGAATTCTTTAAGTTTAACCGTGGAAAATAGAAGATACTATCCAGAAGGCTCTGCTCTTTCCTATGTTTTAGGTTTTACCAACAGCGATGGAGAAGGTCTTTATGGAGTGGAAAGCTATTATGATAATTATTTAAAGGGAAAATATGGATTAAATATTTTTTCTGGCTCGAGAAATGGAAGTATTATATCCTTCGATGAGAACAAGGAACTTAAGTCTGATGGTGGAGAGGATATTACATTAAACATAGACCAGAGTATATCTGCCATGGTTAGTAATATTTTAAAAGAGGCCAATGAAAAATATAAGCCTAAGTCCATGTCTGTAATAGTTACAGATCCAATGACGAATAGAGTCATTGCCATGGAAAACTACCCTAGATTTAATTCAAATAATCCTAGAAAAGCGAGAAATAAAGAAGAAGAGAAAGAACTTGGAAGTTTAACTGAAAAAGAGAGGCTCAACAAATATTATGATATTTGGAGAAATAAAAGTATCAGTGATATTTATGAACCGGGATCTGTATATAAACTGATGACTTCTGCAATTGGACTTGAAGAGGGAGTCTTTGATGAAAGTAGTACCTATGTTTGTAAGGGATACTATAATATTGCAAGGGGAGTTACTATAAAGTGTGTAAGTTGGTATGACCCACATGGAAAACAAACCATGGAGGAAGCTTTGGCAAACTCATGTAACCCTTCATTTGCACAAATGGCGGAGCAAATTGGATATGCTAAGATGCATCAATATCTAAAGGCCTTTGGGTTTGGAGAATTGACAGGAATAGATTTAGTTGGTGAGCAAAAAGGTCTTATACCTGACTCGGCTTCAAGCATGAACATAGCACAACTTTGTACAATGTCCTATGGCCATGGAATTTCTGCAACGCCAATACAGGTAATAACTGCAGCCAATGCAATTGTTAATGGTGGATATATTATTACGCCAAGAATATTGGATAAGATTGGTGACAAGAAGATTGAGGATGAAGAAGAGCTTGTAAAAAGACAGGTTATTTCTAAAACTACCAGCGACCGCATGAGACAACTTATGGTAAATAATGTTGAAAACGGCGGGGCCAATGCAGTTAAATCATCTCAATACACCGTGGGAGGAAAGTCTGGAACAACAATAAAGCTTGAAGATGGCGTATATACATCTGAAAAGACCATAGCATCATTTTATGCAGCCTTTCCTATGGAAAATCCAAAGTATTCTGTCCTTGTTGTAGTTGACGAACCGACGGGAATGAACTCTGGAAACGCAGTGGCAGGAGAGATAACAAAGAAGATTAATGATGAAATTGCAAAGCTAAAGAACTTAAATAGAGTAAATAAAGAATCTGATATTACAGATGTTGAAGTTCCTGACTTTACTGGAGAAACCTTGAGAAACGCAGTTAATAAGGCAAACTCCAGAGGAATAAAAATTGAAATAGTTAATACTTCAGACAATGACGGTATTATAATAAAGAGTCAATCTGTTGATCCTGGAACAAAAATAAACCACACTAAGGTTGTAACCCTTGTGGCTGATGACTCTGGAGAATCAACAGTAAAGGTACCTGATTTAATCGGAAAGTACAAAAATGAAGCCCTATCTATATTAAAGGATACAAATCTAAAGATAATTCATACAGGTGACTCTCAAAAATCAAGAATAATAAAGACAAATCCACCTGCTGGAGAGTTTTTAAGACAAAAAGATACTTTGGAATTGATTTATGAACCTATAAAAACAGATGACAAGAATAATCATAACCATGAAGAAGATGAAGATGTAGATGTAGATGAAAATCAAAATGATGGGGAAGAAAACCAAAATAATTGATGGGGTGATATTCTTCGCTCTTAAGGTGGGGCATATGCTCTGCCTTATTTTATTATTCAGAGTCTTTAATATATAATTATATTGGAGGAAAAATGAAGAATATAATTAAGGAAACAAAGCTTTTTAAAGAATTGTCGAAAGAGGACAAGGAAAAACTTTCCAAATCTGTAGAGATTGTCAATGTGGATAAGGGAGAGTATGTTTTTCGTCCAGGGGACAAGGCACTTTATATGTATATTATCAAAAGTGGCTCAATGAAAATATCCATGGACCTGTCTGATGGAAGAGAACAGATTCTATATGTATATAAAGATGAAGATTTTGTTGGAGGACTTAATTTAATAACATCTGAATCCTATCTTTATAATGGGATTGCACTTACTAAGTGTCAGGTTTTAAAAATTTCAAAGAAGGATTTTTCAAATATCTTGATGCATAATGAATTGTTTTTAAAGTCCTTATTAATTCAGTCCTATCTTAGAATAAGAAAGGGCGAAGAGTTAATCGACAGGCTTTCAGTAATGAATGCAGATATGAAAGTTGCAAAGAGCTTAATAGATCTTTCAAATAGATATGGAATAAAAGAAGAATCCGGCGAAATATTAATCAAGCACAATATGAATAGGATGGAGCTTGGAAGTTTTTCTGGAGTAGCTAGGGAAACTGTGATTAGAAAGTTAAGCTATTTCGAAGACTTGGGTTTAGTTAAACTACTTCCAAAGGGGGACATAGTGATACTAGACTTAGAAGGCTTGACAAAGCTTACTATTTAGTTAACAATAACCACTCTTTAGGATATAATATTAAGATGAGTAAAGGAGAATAATTAAATGGATATATTTAAACTACTTACGATGCTTTTGGTTAGTATGCTTATATCAATCGTCATTGGTAAGTATATTATTAAAATTTTAGTAAGAGCAAAAATAGGACAGAGTATTAGGGATGACGGACCAAAGGCCCATTTACTAAAACAGGGCACTCCAACAATGGGCGGTATAATATTTATTTTTTCAACCCTAATAACCTTGGCTATCTTTAGAGGATATAGCCACGAAAACATACTTATAATAGTAAGTATGCTTGGATTTGGCCTTGTAGGATTTGTAGATGACTTTTTCAAGCTAGTAATGAAAAGATCACTAGGACTTACGGAGTTACAAAAGATAATTTTCCAAATAATTATGAGTTTTGGACTAATTTACTTGGCTTCAAAGGTATCAGCTAAACATATTTCGATAATTAACATTCCTTTTACAGATATAGAATTTAATTTGGGAATTTTAACATATCCAATACTTACATTTATTATGATTGGAACTGTCAATGCTACAAATATTACTGATGGTCTTGATGGACTTGCAACATCCGTTTCAATTCCAGTATTTATTGCACTTGCAATAATAGCCATTTTAAAAGGATCATCAATGGCAGTGTTCTCAACGATTTTTGTAGGTTCTCTAATAGGGTTTTTAGTGTATAATTCAAACCCTGCATCAGTATTCATGGGGGACACTGGCTCAATGGCCATAGGGGGAGCTTTGGTAATGATGGCTTTAATATTAAACGCTCCACTTTACCTAGTAATACTTGGTGGTGTTTATGTTATTGAGACAATGTCTGTAATAATTCAAGTAATTAGTTATAAGACTAGAAATAAAAAGAGGGTCTTTCTAATGTCGCCAATTCATCATCATTATGAGTTAAAGGGATATAAGGAGCCTAAAATTGTTGCTGCATTTACAGTGCTATCAATAGTATTTTCCATACTTACAGTATTGGGATTAGGGAGATAAGATGGATTATTTAGTAATAGGATTAGGTATTACGGGAATTTCTACAGTAAAGACGCTTAGCAAGAAGGGACTTAATGTCTATGCATATGATAGCAATATAAGCTCTAAGGAAGACGAGCCAGAAGAATTAAAAGATTTAAAATATACCTTAATATTTGATTTAGAAGAAGTTATTTCAAAGGAAATTATATGTATAAAGAGCCCTGGAATACCACCTCATAACGAATTGATACAAAAAATTTCTAGCAGAGGAATAGAAATTGTTTCCGATTTGGAAATGGCATATAGACTATTTGGTGACAGAAATTTAATATCAATTACAGGGACCAATGGCAAAACTACAACTACAATGCTTGTTAATCACATATTAAATGAAAGTGGAAAGTCATCTATTGCCATAGGAAATATTGGAGTTGGAATGTTGTGGGAGATTTATTCAAATCCTGAAGTAGACTATTTTGTAATAGAGAGCTCAAGTTTTCAACTGGACTCCACAACTACATTTAGGACAAAAGTTGCAGCTTTTACAAATATTTCGCCAGACCATTCTGACTGGCATGGTAGTTTTGACGCATACTTTAAAGCAAAACAAAATATTTTTAAAAATCAAAATCCAGATGATAAATTGATTTTAAATATTGATGATAAAAGATTATGTAAATTAAAGAATGAGATAAAATCAGAAATTATCTCAATATCCCTAGAAGATAAAAATGCATTATTTTATTATGACAAACCATTTATCTATCGTGGTGGAAAGAGGATAATTGACGCTAGGAAACTTCGTATTCCAGGGCTTCACAATGTACAAAATGTCCTTGTGGCAGCGGCTATAACAAATGCGTTAAATATATCTGACGAAGACATTGAAAGGGCATGCTATAGTTTTAATGCAGTGGAGCATAGAATAGAGTTTGTTAGAGAGTTAGATGAAGTTAAGTTTTACAATGACTCTAAGGGAACAAATGTGGATTCAACCATAAAGGCGCTATCTTCTTTTGAAAATCCAATTATCTTAATTGCAGGTGGATATGATAAGAAGGTATCTTTCAAAGAGATGTTTGAACAATATGGAGATAGAATAAAAAAACTTATACTTATGGGAGAAACTGCTAGTCAAATGCAGGAAGAAGCAAAAGGTGTAAAAGATATAAATATTGTCAAAGATATGAAAGAAGCAGTAGAACTTTCTTACAAAGTAATGGACAAGGGAGATGTTGTACTACTTTCTCCTGCCTGTGCATCATGGGGAATGTATAAGAACTATATGGACAGAGGAAATGAGTTTAAGGACTTAGTAAATAACTTAGGTGATTAGATGGTGAAGAAGCCAAAAAGAAGGAAAAAGATAGATTATAATATTTTTATAGCCACAATGCTACTCATTATTGTAGGCAATATTATGGTGTTTAGTTCCAGTTGGCCATATGCGGTTAGAAAGGGAATAAATCCGTATTTTTTTATTAATAAGAATTTAATCTTTTCCTTTGTCGGAATAATTATTATGTTTATAACTTCAAACATAGACTACAGAATTTTTAAAAAATATGGATATGTACTCTACATACTATCCATAATTCTATCGGTTCTTGTTTTGATTTTCGGCGATATTGAAACATATAATGCAAGAAGGTGGCTAGACATTGGACCAATAACAATAATGCCTTCAGACTTTTTGAAACTAGGAACGATTTTAGCAGTTTGTAAGTATATTGATAGATATAAAAAGAAGCTCAATAATGTTTTATATGGATTTTTGCCAATGTTTTTCTTTTTGATGATATCCTGTGGATTGGTATTTTTACAGCCAGACTTATCAACAACTATGGTTATGGGTGCCGTAATAATATGTATATTTATAGTTGGGGGAGTAAATTTATTTCAATCTGCCTTAGGACTTGGAATATTAGTAACTTCTGGAGTGGTAGGAATAGTTTTTTCCAAAAGTTCTTATAGCCGTTCTTCAAGAATAGAAGCTTGGCTAGATCCACTAAAAGACTTTTCAAATAAGGGATGGCAACTTGCCCAATCTCTTTTTGCCGTGTCCTATGGAGGAATTTTTGGAGTAGGACTTGGGAAATCAAGACATAAATTTAGTTATCTATCAGAGGCGCACAATGACTTTATATTTGCAATTATTGCAGAAGAATTAGGCTTTATAGGAAGTATAATGGTCATTTTACTATATCTTTATCTAATCTACTGCGGCATGAAAATGGCTTTTAAACTAAAAGATAGCTTTGCAAAACTTTTAGTGATTTCGATTATGTTATTAATAGGTTTACAGGCGTTCATAAATATATCTGTTGCTCTTGGAATTATTCCTCCAACAGGATTGACACTACCATTTATTTCCTATGGTGGAACATCCTTGATGGTATTTTTGTTTATGATGGGAATGGTTTTAGGAATTTCAAAACAGGCAGACAGGAGGTAATATGAAAATAGCAGTAAGTGGTGGAGGAACGGGAGGACATATATATCCTGCCATAGCCATAATAGAAGAGTTTATAAAACTCTATCCCGACACAGAAGTTTTATATATTGGAAGAAAAAATAGCTTAGAATCTATTCTTGTACCAAATCAAGGATATGAATTTAAAGGCATTACAGCCTCACCCCTTTCAAGAAAATCCATAAAAAAGATTTTTAAGACAGGAGGAGACACATTAAAGGGAATTAGCGAGTCTAAAAAGATACTTAAAGAGTTTAATCCGGATTTTGTAATTGGAACCGGTGGTTTTGTTACTGGCCCAGTTTTATATGCGGCACATAAATTAAGAAAAAAAGTTTTTTTCCATGAACAAAACTCGTATCCTGGAGTTACTAATAAAATATTATCAAGGTATGCAAATAAGTACTTTGTAACATTTAAAGAGAGTTTGAAGTATTTTAAAAATCAGGAAAATGGAATAATTACTGGAAATCCAATTAGAAATAAATTTTTAAATATGGATGAAATAAGAGATGAAGCAAACTTTCATATGGGATTTAAAAATCAAAATAAAAATATTTTAGTATTTGGTGGGTCCAATGGATCGGGAAAATTAAATCAAGTTTTTAAAGAGATGATTAATGAAAATCTGAACCAAGATGACTTCAACCTGTTCTTTGTAACAGGGAAAAACAATTACGATAGCTTTGTAAAGGATATGAAAGTATTACCTAATGTAAAAGTTTATCCATACTTAGATAATATTCAAGAGGCCTATGCAATTTCCGACCTTGTAATAACAAGCTCTGGAGCGATTACTTTGGCAGAACTATCTTACTTGGGAATGCCTTCTATATTAGTTCCGAAAGCATATACAACAGAAAACCATCAAGTATACAATGCACTGGAGTTTAAAAATAGAGGAGCTTCACTTATGATTGAGGAAAAAGACTTAGAGTCCAGCAATCTAAAATCAAAAATACTTGAGCTTTTAAATGATGACAATAGATTAAAAGAAATGGGAGAAAGAGCAAAAGAATTTGCAACTCCAAATGCGGGATATGAAATAGTACAGGAAATAGTAAAAGTAGGAAGTAATGGAAAATAAAAAAAAGAAAAGTAAATTTGCCTTAATTTGGACAATTGTAATTATAATTTCAATAATATCTATTGTGGCGTATTTTTTGCTAAGACATCCATATTTTAATTTAATAAATATTGAAATGGATGGAAATAAGACATATACAATTGAAGACTTTAAAAATGAGTCGAAATTATATGGGAAAAATTACTTCTTGGCAAATATAAAGGACGCAGAAAAAAATCTAACTAAGAATGACAAGATAATAGAAGTTGATATTAAAAAAGAGTTTCCCAACAAGTTGAAAGTCGAAATTTTAGAAAAGACGAATATCGCTTATATTGTAACTAAGAATAAGGACATTGTATTTATAGACACCTTGGGAAATATTAGCAACACTAAGGAAGATACTGAAAATTTACCGGAAATTGTTGGAATAAACACAGATCTTATAGTAAACAATAGTATCTTTAATGATGCTACAATTAAGGAGATATTTGATAGTGTTGAGGAGTACAATATAAACTTCACCAAGTTAAATTTAACGGATAAAAAGAATATGTTCATTGAAATTGATGGAATTGATGCGTATTTTGGCGATAAAAAACAAATAAAAAAGAAATTTGAAATTATTTCGGAAATTATTTCAGAGAATGATACTAAAGGTATAGATATAAAAGAAATAAAAGTGTCTAATGTAAAGAAACCTGTAGTTATAGCGGATTAAAGATGTTAGAAAAATTGTATCTATAAAACAAATGAAAAATAGAATGCATAATAATAATTCAAATAAGTGGAATTAAAAGATATATTAATTTCGCTTATTTTTTTGCTTTTTAAATAAAAAACATTAAACTAAACTTGACAAACAAACACAAGCAGCAGCATAACAACAATTAAATAAATTAATTTAAAACAATGTACTTAAAATACAAAGAAATACCCAATGCCTTGAAAGCTGTAGAAATACAGGTTCTGATTTTGACTTTTGATTTTTCTAAATATATAATAATACTTAAGAGATGAAACAATATATTTGGGAGGATGAACATAATGAGTTTTGAAATGGAAATCGCAAACGATAATTCAATGGCGAATATAAAAGTAGTAGGTGTTGGTGGAGGCGGTAACAACGCTTTAATGAGAATGTTAGAAACAGGTTTAACAGGTGTTGAACTAATTGCAATGAACACTGACAAACAAATTCTACTTGCAAGTGACATTGAAAACAAATTACAAATTGGTGAAAAACTTACAAAGGGACTTGGAGCAGGAGCTAATCCATCCATTGGACAAAAAGCTGCAGAAGAAAGTAGAAACGAAATTGTTGAAATGCTTCAAGGCGCTGACATGGTATTTATTACTGCAGGTATGGGTGGAGGTACTGGTACAGGTGCCGCTCCAGTTGTTGCAGAAATAGCAAAGGAACTAGGAATACTTACTGTAGGTGTAGTTACAAAACCATTTGCTTTCGAAGGAAGAAAAAGACAACTTCAAGCAGAACAAGGTATTGAAGCCTTAAAAGACAAAGTTGATACACTTGTTACTATACCTAATGATAGATTGCTTCAAATTGCTGAAAAGAGAACTACAATGAAAGAAGCATTTGCCATGGCAGATGAAGTATTGCTAAATGGTATTAAGGGTATTTCAGACTTAATCGCCGTACCTAATCTAATTAACCTTGACTTTGCCGACGTTAAAGCAATTATGCATGACCAAGGTATTGCTCACATGGGTATTGGAGTTGCTACAGGTGAAAACAGAGCGGTTGAAGCTGCAAGACTTGCAGTTAAGAGTCCACTTCTTGAAACTTCAATTGATGGAGCAAAGGCTGTTCTTATAAACGTTACTGGTTCAGATTTAGGAATATTCGAAGTTAACGAAGCTTCTGAATTAATAAGAGAAGCGGTCGATCCGGATGCAAATATCATATTTGGTGCAGGAATTGATGAAACGCTAAAAGATGATATAAAGATAACTGTAATTGCCACTGGTTTTAACAAAGATAATTTTACAAATAGTATAAATGAAGAAAAAGAAGAAGATGGCGAATCTAAAGAATCAAGTGATCTTGATGACATAGAAATACCTTCATTCTTAAAGAAAAGAGGATTTTAAACAATGAGATGTCCTTTTTGCAACTCTACAAACACTAGGGTTGTAGATTCGAGACAGGTTGATAGCGAAACCTCCATAAGAAGAAGGAGGGAATGCAATGATTGTAAGAGAAGATTTACCACATATGAAAAATATGAAATCAACTCACTAATCGTGATAAAAAAGAATCAAGAGAGAGAATCTTTTGATAGAAATAAAATTTTAAATGGAATGATTAAATCCTGCTATAAGAGAAAAGTTCCTTTAGAGGTGTTGGAAAACGCAACTAAGGAAATAGAGCTAGAATTAAATCATTTGAATAAAAAAGAAATTCCATCTTCTGAGATTGGCGAATTGATTATGGAAAAACTAAAAAACATAGATAAAGTTGCCTATATAAGATTTGCCTCAGTGTATAAAGAGTTTCAACGAGTTGAATCCTTTTACGAAGAGTTGGAAGAAGTTAAAGATTAGCCTCATTTAATGGGGCTTTTTGTTTTATGTAGAAAAATATTTTTGATTTGATAAAAATTAAAATTCCTTTTCTATGTTAATAGAACTGTTTTTGTGATAATATAAATAAACTAGGGGGAAATATGGACTTATTTGAATATGATTTAGAAAGAAAAATGAAAAATTCTGCACCCTTGGCTGAAAGGGTTAGACCTGAAAACATAGAAGATTTTTATGGTCAAGAGCATGTCATTTATCCAAACAGCCCTTTAATTAGGTTAATAAAAACAGATAGAATAGGATCTTTAATACTATATGGTCCACCGGGAACGGGAAAGACCACCTTGGCCTATGTTATATCAAAATCTACCAATAGAGTTTTTGAAAAGCTTTCGGCAGTAACATCGGGAGTTAAAGACATAAAAGAAGTTGTAAAAAACGCAGAAGACAATCAAAATTTCTTTAACAAGAAGACGATTTTGTTTGTAGATGAGATTCATAGATTTAACAAGTCTCAACAGGACGCTCTTCTTCCACACGTGGAGTCGGGACTTATAACTTTAATAGGTGCAACAACAGAAAATCCTTTTTTTGAAGTAAATAGAGCTTTATTATCAAGAACAAAAATAGTGGAGCTTAAACATCTTTCACCAGGAGATATAAAAAAAGCTTTAAAGAGGGCCCTTGAGCACAAAGATGGACTTTCTATGTACAATATTGAAATTGGTGAAGAAGAACTTGATTTTATCGCAAAGCTTTCAAATGGTGACGTAAGAAATGCTTTAAATAGTTTGGAGGTTGCAGTGCTTTCCACAGAGGAAGTTGATGGAAAGATAAAAATCACCAAAGATATTATAAAGGACAGTTTCTTTTTAAATCATTTAGGTTATGATAGAGATGGCGATATTCACTATGACACCATATCTGCATTTATAAAATCCATGAGGGGTTCAAATCCTGATGCAGCTTTAATTTATCTGGCAAAGATGTTACAGTCTGGTGAAGATCCAAAGTTTATAGCAAGACGTATGATAATATTTGCGTCGGAAGATATAGGAAACGCGGACCCAAAGGCGTTAACCGTTGCAAATGATGTGTTTAGAGCGGTGGAAGTAATTGGACTTCCAGAGTGTAAACTAAATCTTTCTCAAGGGGTTACTTATCTTTCAACTGCACCTAAGAGTAACAGTTCGTACGTGGCCATAATGGAAGCCATAGAAGATGTTAAACAAAATCCAAATCTAGAAATTCCTGGCTACTTAAGGGATGCTCACTATAGTGGTGCAAAGGACTTGGGCCATGGAATAGGATATAAATATCCCCATGATTATAAGGGTGGATATGTAAAGCAAAGATATATGCCAGAAAATTTTGAAGAAAAAAAGTATTATAATCCTAAAGAAATAGGTTATGAAAAAAAGATATATGAATTACTTAAAAGTTTAAGGGAGGAATAAATTGATTTTACTTAGAGATATTGAAAAAGATTATGAAAAATTCATAGACCAAGAAGTAGAGATTGCAGGTTGGATTAAAAATTCAAGATTTCAAAAGAACTTGGGATTTATTGAATTAAACGACGGAACTCAGTTTAAACCTGTACAGGTAGTTGTGGATAAAGATGTTAAAAACTTTGAAGAAATTAGCAAGCTTGGACTAAGCTCAGCTATTATTGTAAAGGGGAAACTAGTTAAAAGTCCACAAGCTAAACAGGCCTATGAAGTTCAAGCAAGTAATATATATGTTGAAGGAGCATCTGACGATGACTATCCACTTCAAAAGAAGAGACATACTTTTGAATTTTTAAGGACCATACTACATTTAAGACCTAGAACAAATACTTTTAATGCAGTATTTAAAGTTCGTTCAGAACTTAGCTATGCAATCCATAAGTTCTTCAACGAAAGAGGTTTTGTATATGTTCACACACCAATAATTACTGGATCCGACGCTGAAGGTGCGGGAGAGATGTTCGAAGTTTCCACATTGGACTTAGATAATTTGCCTAAGACTGAAAATGGCGAGATAGATTTTAAAGAAGATTTCTTTGGTAAGAGAACAAATCTAACGGTAAGTGGTCAACTTCAAGTAGAATCTTTTATAATGTCCCATAGAAATGTATATACATTTGGACCTACATTTAGAGCAGAAAACTCAAACACACCAAGACATGCGGCAGAATTCTGGATGATTGAACCGGAAATTGCATTTGCAGAACTAAAGGATGTTTGTGAACTAGCAGAAGATGTAATAAAGTACATTATTAAATATGTTTTAGAAAGCTGCCCACAAGAAATGGAATTCTTTGACAAGTTCGTTCAAAAGGGATTAATAGAAAGACTTGAAAAAGTTGTTAACAGCGATTTTAAAACATTGACCTACACAGAAGCTATAGACATACTAAAAGATGCAAAGGTTGAGTTCCAATATCCTGTAGAATGGGGAATGGATTTACAAACTGAACATGAAAGATATCTTTCAGAACAAATTGTTGATGGACCTGTGTTTATAACAGACTATCCAAAGGACATTAAGGCCTTCTACATGAAGCTCAACGAAGACGGTAAGACCGTAGCGGCAATGGACTTACTAGTTCCAGGAATTGGAGAGTTAATTGGTGGAAGTGAAAGGGAATACAGACCAGAAATTCTAAAACAAAAGATAATTGACGGGGGACTTAACCCAGAAGATTATGAATGGTACATGGACCTAAGAAGATATGGTACTGTTCACCATGGTGGATTTGGAATTGGTTTTGAAAGAATGGTAATGTATTTAACTGGTATGACCAACATTAGAGACGTGCTTCCATTCCCAAGAACAGTTGGACATTGCGAATTTTAAAAAACATTTGACAAAATAAAATTTAGACTATATAATGTTTTATGTTAGTTGAAAGTAGAGTTATCCGCTCTCACCTTATCACAATCGGGTGCATAAGGTAATAATTTAAGTTATTTATAGGCGGATATTTCTATCTGCCTTTTTTTAATGAAATTTTATGGAGGTGTAATCATTAAGGAATTACAAATTAACGAGGGTATTAGAGCAAAAGAAGTAAGACTTATTGGTGCAGATGGTGAACAAATAGGTATTGTATCTATTAATGAAGCGCTTGATGCAGCAAGGGAAGCAGACTTGGACTTAGTAAACATTGCTCCTAATGCAAAACCACCGGTTTGTAAGGTTATTGATTATGGCAAGTATAGATACGAAGCCATCAAAAGAGAAAAAGAAGCAAAGAAAAAACAAAAAGTTATTAATGTAAAAGAACTTAGACTATCACCTAATATTGACACACATGATTTAGAAGTTAAAGCAAATCAAGCTAATAATTTCCTTAAGAAGGGTGATAGAGTAAAAGTTACAGTAAGATTTAGAGGAAGAGAACTTGGACATACTTCCATAGGTAATGATGTATTAAATGATTTTGCTGAATTAACATCTGAAAATGGAATTATTGATAAAAAACCTACTATGGAAGGCCGTAGCATGGTAATGTTCCTTGCTCCAAATACAGAAAATAATTAGGAGGTAAATTATGCCAAAGATGAAAACTCACAGAGGTTCTGCAAAGAGATTTAAAAGAACTGCCTCTGGAAAATTAAAAAGATATAAAGCTTATAAGAGCCACATAACAGGAAAGAAATCTCAAAAGAGAATTAGAAACTTAAGAAAATCTGCTTTAGTTAGCAAGGGTGATCAAAAAAGAATTGATCATATGATTCCGTAGGTTAGGAGGTAATACAGAATGGCTAGAGTTAAAAGGGGTACAAATACCCACAAAAGACATAAAAAAGTATTAAAATCTGCAAAAGGATATTACGGTTCTAAATCCACTTTATATAGAACAGCTAATCAAGCTGTAATGAAGTCAATGGCTTATTCTTTCATTGGTAGAAAGAGAAGAAAAAGAGATTTCAGACAAATGTGGATTGCAAGAATCAATGCTGCAACTAGACAACATGGACTTAGCTACAGCAAGTTTATGCATGGTTTAAAGCAAAATGGAATTGACATGAACAGAAAGATGTTATCTGATCTTGCAATTAAAGATCCTCAAGCTTTTGAAAAACTTGTAGAGATAGCAAAAAACGCTTAAATCCCAAACTATTGGGGTTTTTTTGCGTTTAGAGGTAAAATAAATGCATTTTTCAAAAAAACTTGATAAATTCACTAAATTAATTAAAAAAATAGAAAACAATCCGCCACTCTATCTTATGATTGGATTTTTAATAATTATTTTAATAGGTTCCATACTGCTTTCATTGCCGATTTCTTCTGCAAATGGAAAATCCACATTATACTTAGATAGTCTATTTGTGTCCACATCTGCAGTATGTGTTACGGGACTTAGTCCAGTTGTAACAGCAACCCATTGGAATTTTTTTGGACAGCTAATTATTATAATTCTAATTCAGATTGGTGGACTTGGAGTAATGACACTATCAACTTTAGTTGCAATGTTACTTGGAAAGAGGATTACATTATCAACAAGACTGATTATTAGAGAGCAAGTTGGCGCCAAGGGATATAGTGGACTTGTAAAGCTTATAAGGTATGTCCTTACATCCACACTTGTAATCGAGTCCGTTGGAGCATTCATATTGGCATTTAGTTTTGTCCCTGTATATGGTTTCTTTAAGGGAATCTGGTTTTCTATATTCCACTCCATATCTTCCTTTTGCAATGCGGGTTTTGATTTAATTGGAGAAGAGAGTTTACTTGGAGTTAATACAAATTTTATGATTATTTTTCCAATAGCGCTTTTAGTTATAATAGGTGGAATTGGATTTAATGTGTATATGGATATTACAAAATATAGATTGAATTTCAAAAGATATTCATTACACTCAAAGGTTGTTTTAACTACAACTGCAATATTATTAGCTTCGTTTACGATTATATTTTTTGTTTTTGAATTTAATAACGAACTAACCATAGGACGATTACCTGTAAGATACAAGCTATTAAATTCATTTTTCCAATCTGTTACCTTAAGAACTGCTGGATTTTCAGCCATGAGTCAAACAGGCTTGCATAATAGCTCTACCATTATGTCCATGGTTGCAATGATAATAGGAGCGGCTCCTGCAAGTACTGGTGGTGGAGTTAAAATTACTACGGTAGCACTAATAATAATGGTTTTAGTGTCTGAAATTCGCGGTGATGATGATATAATAATGTACAACAAGACGATTAAATTTACGCAGGTAAAAAAAGCCATCGCTGCATTTATAATATATATGTTGTGGATACTTGTAGTTGGAAATATTATTGTATTTATGGAGCCCTTTAAAACTTCAGATGTACTATATGAAGTGATTTCAGCCTTGGGTACAGTAGGAATAAGTAGAGGTATAACTGCTATACTGTCTCCGCTTTCTAAAATCCTTATAATCATAACTATGTTTTTTGGAAGGGTTGGAATTTTGACCATAATATTTGCTACAAAGAAGAGAAAACAAAAGCTTTACAAAGAAGCTTATGGAACTATTATTTTAGGATAGGTGAAATATGAAACAATTTGCAGTAATAGGTTGTGGTAGGTTTGGTAAGGCACTTGCCATAAAACTATCAGAGCTAGAGCAAGAAGTACTGGCTATAGATATAGACGAAAATGTAATTAACGAAATAAGTAGCAGTGTTACCCACGCGGTAACTGCCAATGTAACTGTGGAGGGTGTGCTTGAAGAGTTAGGAATTCAAAACTTCGATGTTGTAGTGGTAGGAATGAGTTCTCACTTTGAAGCTTCCGTATTAGTTACAACAATAGCAAAGGAACTTGGAGTTCCAACGGTTGTTGTAAAGGCGAGGGATAGTTTCCAAGCAAAGATCATGTATAAAATTGGAGCCGACAAAGTTATAATTCCAGAAAAAGAATCGGGACTTCGACTTGCCCATAGCATGGTTAAAGATGCCATACTAGACTTTATAGAAGTTTCTAAAGAGTTTAGCATGATGGAAGTTAGAGCCCCTAAACCTTGGATTAATCAAAAGATTATTGACCTTGGTATTAGACAGGATGACAACCTAACAATTATAGCAATTAGAAGAGACGATGAAGATATAATTAATCCAAGTCCTCAAGAAGTTATTGATAAAAAAGATGTACTACTTGTGCTTGGACCTACTGATAATGTTGAGGCCTTGGTGAAAATTTCGAATGAGTAATATAATAACAAGCGGCAACAATGCAATAGTGAAAAAAGTTAAAAGTCTTAAGCTTTTGAAAAATAGAAATAAAGATAAACTATTTTTAGTAGAAGGATTTAAAATGGCCCAGGAAGCTATCCAGTCACAAGTAGAAATTGAAAATATAATCTTAGATGAAAATGCAAACTTAGACTTAGATGAAAAATTACAAAAAAAGGTTGTAAGAGTAAAAGACTCACTATTTTCACAATTGTCAGATTTGAAAAATCCAGAAGGAGCTATTCTAATTTGTAAAGAGATTGAAAGTGAAATTGATTTTGATGAAAATCTACTAATCTTAGATGAAATTAGAGATCCAGGAAATATGGGAACAATCATTAGAACTGCAGAAGCATTTAACTATAAAAATATTCTTCTTTTAGGAAATTGCGTTGATATATACAATAGCAAGGTTCTAAGAGCTACCATGGGTTCTATTTTTAGGGTTTCAATTAACCAAATAGATATAAAGACTATAAAGGATTTAAGACATACCCATACAATACTTGCAACGGCGTTGGATGAAGACAGCATAGACATAACATCTATGACAAAAATTCCAAAGCATGCTATAATAATTGGTAATGAATCACATGGTGTTAGAAAAGAAGTATCAGACCTGGCCCATAAAAAGGTAATAATACCTATTAGTGAAAATATAGACTCTTTAAATGCGGCCATAGCTTCAAGCATATCGATGTTTTATTTTAACTTAATATATTCTAAGAAGGAGAAGGAAGTTTAACGAATTTTTCAGAGAACTATGGTTTGGTGGAACATAGTAATTGGTTTTACTTTTTTCGCTCTGGAGTTCTTGGGTAATGCCAAGCGTTTCTAGCGTTAATAGAATTACTTTTGGGTGGTATAGCGAATCTTTCGTCCCGTTTGGGATGAGAGATTTTTTTAATATAAGGGAGGAACTATGAAAGATAAAATTAATTTAATCAAAGAAAATGCCCTTTCAAATATAAAGAGCATAGATAAGTTGGAAGACTTAGAACAAATAAGAGTAAAGGTTCTTGGTAAAAAAGGTGATTTAACCTTGATTTTACGTGAGATGGGTAAACTTTCAAAGGAAGAAAGACCAATAATAGGTCAATATGCAAATGAAGTTAGGGCAGAAATTGAAAATGCACTTGCAGTTAAGAAAGAAGAGTTACAAGAAAAACTAAACGAAATAAAGATAAAGACTGAAAAGATTGATATAACAAGAAATATAAATAGTTTTGAAATTGGACATAGACATCCACTTAATGAAACCATGGAAGAGCTTGAAAATCTATTCCAAAGAATGGGATTTTCTATTATTGAAGGACCGGAAATAGAAACTGTTGAAAATAACTTTAATAAGTTAAATTCGCCAATGAATCACCCTTCAAGATCAACTTCAGATACATTTTACATTGATGAAAATACATTACTTAGAACACATACATCACCTGTTCAAATCAGAACCATGCTGGAGCAAGAGCCTCCAATAAGAATGGTTTCTGCTGGAAGAACTTTTAGATATGATGAAGTTGACGACACTCACTCACCGATGTTTCACCAAATAGAAGGCCTTGTTGTAGATAAGGGAGTTACTATGGCAAATCTTATTGACACATTAAATGTGTTTATAAAAGAATTCTTTGGTGAGGATATGGAAACTAGATTTAGACCACATCACTTCCCATTTACAGAGCCATCAGCAGAGGTAGATGTTTCATGTTTCAACTGCCATGGCAAAGGCTGTGAAGCATGTAACTTTACAGGTTGGAGTATGGAACTTTTAGGTTGTGGAATGGTTCATCCTAATGTACTTAGAAATTGTGGAATAGACCCAGAAATTTATTCAGGCTTTGCATTTGGTATGGGGATAGACAGAATTACCATGATTAAACATGGCATAAAGAATATTAGATTACTTTATGATAACGACAAGAGATTTTTACAACAATTTTAGGAGGCATATATGTTATTACCATTAACTTGGATGAAAGATTATCTTAATATAGATATAAGCAGCAAGGAGATTGCTGACAAAGTTACACTTACAGGTTCACATGTTGAATCGGTTATAGATTTAAGTGTGGGACTTGAAAAAATAATAGTTTCAAAGATTTTAAAAATAGAAAAGCATCCTGATGCAGACAAGCTTTCCATTGTTACATTGGACTATGGCAGTGGAGAGATAGATGTAATTACCGGGGCTAAGAACATGAAAGAAGGAGACTTTGTTGCTTTTGCACAAGTGGGAGCAAAGCTTCCAAATGGACTTGAAATAAAGCCGATTAAGCTTGTGGGAATAGAGTCACCAGGAATGTTATGTTCATACGAAGAACTTGGATATTCAAAATCTTTAGTACCAAAAAATTCCCAAGATGGAATAATAATATTAGAGGAAGGAAATCCTGGAACTCCAATTACAGAGGTTTTAGAATTGACCATGCCTATAATTGAGTTTGAAATCACTCCAAATAGACCGGACTGTCTTTCAATAGTAGGAATGTCAAGGGAAGTTGCTGCTACATTTAAAGATAAAATTGAAGTACCTGAGTTTGAAATTAAAAATGAAGAAGACGACATTAAAAATTATTTTAAAGATGTTGTAATTGAATCTGAAGATTGCTACAGATATATGGGTAAAGTTGTGAAGGATGTTGTTATAAAAGAATCTCCACAATGGCTAAAAAATAGACTTATGCAGTCAGGAATGAGACCTATTAACAATATAGTCGATATTACAAACTTCGTTTTACTTGAACTTGGTCAACCAATTCATGCCTTTGACTTAGATACAATAAAATCTAAGGAAATTCATATTAAGAAACCAAGTGGAGAAATTAAATTTACAACTTTGGACAATGAAGAGAGAACTTTGACATCAGATGATTTAGTAATCTATGACAAGGACGAACCAGCTGCCATTGCAGGTGTAATGGGTGGTCTTGATTCAGATGTTAAAGACAACACTAAGACAATATTTATTGAATCTGCAAGTTTTTCTCCAGATTCTGTTAGAGATACATCTAAGAGACTAAACTTAAGAACAGAGGCTTCAGCAAGATATGAAAAGGGAGTTCCTGTAGAATTTGCAGAAATTGCAATAAATAGAGTTTGCAATTTAATCGAAATAACAAACTCAGGAACAGTTGTAGCAGGACAGTTTGACATTGGAGAAAAAGAAAGTAAAAAAGTAGAAGTAAACTTTAATTACAATAAAATCAATGAACTTTTAGGAACTTCTCTTTCAAAAGACGAAATAATAAGTTACCTTGAAGATTTAGAATTTGTAGTAAATTCAAATGGAGAAGATGTTAATGTAAAGGTTCCTTTCTTTAGAACAGACATCTCAATCGTTGAAGATATTGCAGAAGAAGTTGGAAGGCTATATGGTTTTCACAATATAACTCCAATGCCATTAAGAGGAGATTTATTAAGTGGTAGAAAGAGTGAACGTAGACAGGTTGAAGACAGAATAAAACATATACTATATGGATGTGGTCTTTTTGAAATTATGACATATTCATTCATAAGTAAGAAGTCCTATGCAAAAGCATCTATCGAATATAATCCAGAGGAATCAATTGAACTTATTAACCCTCTAGGAGAAGACTTCTCTGTTATGAGAACTACTACACTTACTAACATTCTAGATGTTTTAGAAAAGAATTCTAAGAACAAAATACCTAGTATGAAAGTATATGAACTTGCAAATACCTTCCTAAAGGACTCTAAAGGCGAATATGGAGAAACTAAGAAAATTGGATTCGGTATGTATGGAGATGTGGATTTCTACTCACTTAAAGAAGTAGTAGAAACACTTCTTAAAGAGCTAGGAATTAAAAATACAAGTTATGTAGCATTAACTGATAATGCCACATATCATCCAGGAAGGGCGGCTAAAATCTATATCGACGATGTAAAAATAGGTGAAATTGGAGAGATTTCCTTTGGACTTGCTAAAAACTACGATATTACATCTAGAGTTTACATTGGTGAACTTGATTTAATCAAGATTATGCCATACATTGTGAAAGATATTTTAATGGAAGAAATAAGTAAGTATCCAACTGTTGAAAGAGATATTGCTATTGTAATTGATAGAGATTTAGAAACTGATGTATTAGAAAAGTTTATGATTGAAAATGGATCAGAGCTTTTAAAATCAGTGGAACTATTTGATGTGTACATGGGCGGAAATATAGAAAAGGACAAGAAGAGTTCTGCATATAAACTTAAATTCCAATCAAAGGATAGAACTTTAAGAGAAGAAGAGATAAGTGAGATAATGAAAAATATACTTTCTAAGTTGGAGGATAAGTTTAACGCACAATTAAGGAGTTAAGATGGCGGAAAAGGAAAAATATAGCGTAACCATTATGGGAAGATCCTACAATCTTCTTTCTGATAAATCTCCAGAGGATATAAAGGCCTTGGAAGATATTATTAATGAACAAATCAAAAACATTAGAAAGGATCATTCATCCCTTTCTAATGATATGGTTTATACTTTGGCACTTCTGTATTTTGCAGAGGCGGTTAATAAAAATAAAAATCTTGTAGAGAAACAGGAAAGTGATTTAATCAGTTTAAAATTTGAAAATGAAAATTATAAATCATCTGCAAAGGCTGACAATGAAAAATTTATAGAAATGAACGAAAAGTATGACGAAGTTTTAAAGCTCTATAATGAAGAAAAGAAATTAAAAAATGACTTGGAATTCAAAATAAAAGATATGAAGCTTGACTTCGAAACTAAGTCAGAAAACTTGAGAAGAGATTTAGAAGTGTTAAAGAGAGAAAAACAAGGATT
This sequence comes from Mediannikoviicoccus vaginalis, assembly GCF_928097925.1. Taxonomy (GTDB): domain Bacteria; phylum Bacillota; class Clostridia; order Tissierellales; family Peptoniphilaceae; genus Mediannikoviicoccus; species Mediannikoviicoccus vaginalis. The sequence goes on along the minus strand of NZ_CAKMRI010000001.1, from coordinate 452,067 downwards.
GGAAAGTCAAAACGATAAGTTAAACAAAGAAAATATCAGCTTAAACAGAGCTTATATGCAAATAAATAGCAAGATTGACAATATTATTTCAGAACTTGAAGACATTAAGGATGGTAATTAATGAAATATAATCCGGAAGTACTTGCTCCTGTTGGAAATATGGAGATGCTTGAAGCTGCAATAAAAGCGGGAGCTACTGGAGTATATCTTGGAGGGCTCTTATATTCAGCAAGAGCCTATGCAACTAATTTTGATAATGAAGAGTTAAAAAAAGTTATAAAATTTTGTCACAAAAGAGGTGTTAAAGTATATGTGACTGTAAACACTCTATTTCATGACAACGAGATACAAGGAGCATTAAACTTTGTAACAGATTTATATAATATGGATGTGGATGGAGTAATCATACAAGACTTGGGATTACTCCATCTTATAAGAAAACATCTTCCAAATCTTCCAATACATGGGTCTACACAGATGAATATAAATAACTACTATGGAGCAAAACTTCTTCAAAGTCTTGGATTTAAAAGGGTTGTACTGGCAAGGGAAACTCCCATAGATGAAATAAAAAAGATTTGTAAAAACTTAGATATTGAAGTTGAAGTCTTTGTTCATGGATCCCTTTGTGTTGGTTGCTCTGGACAATGTTTAATGAGTTCATATATTGGAAATAGAAGTGGAAATAGGGGAAGATGTGCACAGCCATGTCGTCTTGACTATAAGCTTTTAAATAGAAATAAAGAAGACATAAGTAAAGACTTTGACTCATTCATTAGTCCTAAAGATTTATGCACCATTGAAAATGTGGAAACACTGTTTGATGCAGGTGTAAACTCCTTTAAAATTGAAGGTAGGATGAAAAAACCTGAATATGTTTACAATGTGGTTAAGTCTTACAAAGATAAAATTGAAAAAAATTCTTTTGACAAAAATAGATTAAAGGAAGTTTCTCTAAGGGGCTATACTGATGGACTAATATTTAATGACTTTGGAAAAAGTTATACGGAGCTTAACAGACAAGCCGGAAAAAAGGGACTAGAAGTTGGAGAGATTATTGAAGATAGAGGAAAAAAATCTATCTTGTTTAAACTTCCATGCAATAAAGATGATATATTAATTTTAGAAACGGAAAAAAATAAAAATATTCCTTACACACTTAAAAGAGATTTTAAAAAGGGCGAAAGAGTTTGTGAAAAATATTTCTATGACTTAAAGATGTCGTCAAAAGTTGTAAGATCCAGTTCATCTAAACTAATAGACGAAATCAATTCTAGAAATTTAGAACTAAATAATAAAATAGATTTTAAATTTGTGGGAAAAGTATCGGAACCTGCAAAGTTATTTTTAACATATAAAGATATATCCCTTGAAGTTTTATCTGAAAATACAATTGAAAGAGCCAATACTAAACCTGCTTGTAAGGAAGATGTAGTGCGTTCTTTAGAAAAACTCGGAAATACGGACTATGTATTGGAAAATATCGAAGTTTTAATTGACGATGACATCTTTATTCCCGTTAGAACACTAAATGAGATGCGCCGTGAAATTGTAGGGAAACTTGATGAAGAAATTTCTAACTTCAATAAAAGAGTTCCATTAGATTATGTTTCTTTAAAACAGCTAAAGGTTTCAGACTTTAAACACAAGGATATTAGTGTGAACCTTGAAGAAAATATTTTTTCAACTGGAACAGACAATGAATACGGCGATATTTATACTGAAAATATTGATGGATTATCCAGTGAAAAGTTTTATAAAATGCCTAGAATTCAGTTTGAAAGTGATTTCGAGACACTCAATTCAAAATTAAACGAAAAAGACTTTAAGGGATTTTTAGTAAATAACTTAGGAGATATTCAGTTCATAGAAGAAGAATTTAAAAACAAAGAGATTATAGGGGACTATGGACTAAATGTTTTAAATGTTTATTCCTACTTGTTTTTAAAACGATTAGGAATAAAAAGGATTACTTTATCAACTGAATTAAATTTAAAAGAATTGAACGAAATTTTAAAATATACAGAAGATGATGCAGAAATAATAGTGCATGGTCCACTTATTTCAATGATTATGGTCCACTGTCCATTTTCCGTTATAAAGGGATGCAAAGATAGCAGTGGATGCGATACTTGCAATTTTAACTTTGGATTTATGAAAGGTAAAAACGGAGAGATATTTCCAGTTAAAAGAATAAATGGTTATAGTGAAGTATATCATAGTAAAAAACTTTTAGGGTATAATTTCTTAACTGATATTCAGTTTAGAAATGGTGGAAATATCAGAGTCATAGACGATGGGGAGAAGCTAGATTTACCTAAGATATATTTTGAAAAGATTAATGGCAACAACAATTCAAAACATAAATTTGATTTAAAAAATTACACTTTTGGACACTTTGAAAAGGGGATTGAATAGATGAATAATAAGGCTTTAAAAATATTAGAGTTTAATATTATAAAGGAAAAACTAATTAGTCATGCAAGCTCTGCATTGGGTAAAAAATTATGTGAAGAACTTTTACCTGAAACAGACATGGACTCAATACAAAACAATCTTTCTGAAAGTGAAGAAGCCCTTTCTTTATTATATGCCCATGGTAGAGCACCTATTTATGAAGTAAAGGACTTCAGACTTATGCTTAAGCATGTGGAAAAGGGTGGAACTTTAGATAATAGAGATTTACTGGATGCTGCCATGTTACTTAGGTCAGTGCAAGAAACTAAAAAATACTTTAATGACAGTGAAGAGAACATGGAAAAGTATCCAAGGATTGGAAATTTGATTTCACTTCTTAAGCCATATCCAAATATTGAAAGAGAAATAAGCTCTGCAATCATTTCTGAAACGGAGATAAGTGACAATGCAAGCTCTACTTTAAAACGCATTAGAAGAGAAATTCAGTCTAAAACAGAGTCCATTAGAACAAAATTATCTCAAATTTTAAAGGCACAGAGCTCTCAAAAGCTATTACAAGATTCATATGTGACCATGAGAGATGGCCGATATGTAATTCCTGTTAAATCTGAAAACAAATCTTCTGTTCAAGGAATTGTACATGACCAGTCGGGATCGGGACAAACTGTATTTATAGAACCTATATCTGTGGTTGAAATCAATAATGACATTAAGACTTTAGAGCTTAAAGAGCAGGAAGAGATAAAGAGAATTCTTAAAGAACTTTCAAATCTTCTTTTAAACATATATGATGATTTTATTTTCAATCAAAAGAATATGGCTCATTTGGACTTTGTGTTTGCAAAGGGGTCCCTTGGTATTGAAATGAACGGAATTAAGCCAGATGTTAACCTAGATGGCATTATTGACTTGAAAAGTGCAAGGCATCCTCTTATTGACAAGAAAAAGGTTGTTCCAATTAATATTTATCTTGGAGAAGACTACAACACCCTTGTAATAACAGGACCTAACACAGGAGGTAAGACGGTAACCTTAAAGACATTAGGTCTTATGACTGTAATGACCCAATCAGGATTATTAATACCTTGCAAAGAGGATACAACCGTTGCGATTTTTGAAGAAGTATTTAGTGACATTGGTGATGAGCAAAGTATTGAACAATCACTGAGTACATTTTCATCACATATGACAAATATTGTAGACATACTTTCTAAAGTAGATGAAAAATCACTTGTTCTATTTGATGAGCTTGGTGCAGGAACAGATCCTACTGAAGGAGCTGCCCTTGCAATATCAATTCTTAAAAAACTTCTTGATAAAAACATTAGAACTGTGGCAACAACACATTATTCACAATTAAAATTATTTGCATTAAATACGCCGGGAGTAAAAAATGGAAGTGTGGAATTTGATGTAAAGACTTTAAGTCCAACCTATAGACTTACAATAGGTATTCCAGGAAAGTCCAATGCCTTTGAAATTTCCAGAAGACTTGGTCTTTCTGAAGATATAATTAATGAATCAAAGAAAATAATTCCACAGGAAGAGCTTTCCTTTGAAGATATTTTAAATAAGATTGACTCAGATAGAAAAGAAATAGAAGAGAGTAGACAAAGACAAAAGAGATTTGAAGAAGAAGTTGAAAGTTTAAAAGAAAGACTTAACTTCGAAATTGAAAAATCTAAAAATGATAGAGAAAAAATCATAGAGGACGCTCAAAATGAGGCCTATGAAATTATAAATGAGGCAAAGAAAGAATCTGCCAGTCTATTGAAGGAATTAAAATTTCTTTCAAAGTCAAATAAGGATAATATTGCTTCAAAAGCAGTTGAAATTGAAAATAAATTCAACACTCATTTAAAGAAGCAAACTGAAGATAAATCTATCTTAAAGGAAAATAGAAAGAAAAATAAAAAGGAAATTAAACTTGGAGACACAGTAGAGATTCTAGGTATTGGCGGAGTTGGTGAAGTTGTTACACAGCCAGATAGAAAAGGTGACTTACAGGTTCAAGTTGGTATAATGAAGATATCTGCTAATATTAAAAACTTAAAATTAGTGGAATCAGAAGAAGAGAAAAAATCAAATTATAATATCAAAAGCATTATAAAATCAAAATCAGGATCCAATATTAAAAGTGAATTGGACTTAAGAGGCAAGAATATAGAAGAGGCAATCTTCGAAATCGATAAATTTTTAGATGACGCATATATAGTGGGGCTAAAAGAGGTCTCAATTATACATGGAAAGGGTACTGGAGTACTAAGGCAAGGAGTACAGGACTATCTTAGAAAGCATAAATTTATTAAAAAGTTCAGAGATGGTGAGTTCAACGAGGGCGGACTAGGTGTGACTGTAGCACAATTGAAATAGGTGGTTAAATGAAAATACTTTTAACATCATTAAATACAAAGTATATTCACAGCAATATAGCAATAAGATACTTGAAAGACACGGTGTATCCAAAGTACAAATGCGATACTATTGACTTTACTATAAATCAAAATAGTGACGAGATAATATTTCAAATAATAAGAGGAGCATATGACATTGTTGGCTTTTCAACATATATTTGGAATGTGGAAATGACTTTAGAGATTTGTGAAAAACTGAAATTAATTAATCCAAACTTAATTATTTTTATGGGAGGTCCAGAAGTTTCTTTTAACTCAAAAGAGATTATAAAGAATCATCCATATGTCGATTATATTATGAGTGGAGAAGGCGAAGAGTCCTTTTTAAAACTACTTGACTATGTTCATGGTGAGAGAAAGGAATTGCCATCAGGTGTGGTTACACTGTCTGATGAGGAAGTAGTTGGCAATGATATTTACCAAGTTGTAGATCTTCAAAATTCAAAAATAGAATACACTTTAGATTACATTAAAGACAAGAAGATAGTTTATTACGAAACTTCCAGAGGTTGCCCATACAATTGTGAATTTTGCCTGTCTTCATCTACGGGGCGTGTAAGATTTTATCCACTGGAAAGATGTTTAAAGGATATAAAATTATTTTTAGATGAAAATGTTCCACTTGTTAAGTTTATTGATAGAACTTTTAATTTTAACAAAGAGAGAAGTCTTACAATACTAAAATACATTATTGATAATGACAACAATTTTACTACTTTTCACTTAGAGATACACCCTCAACTTATTGATGAAGACTATTTAAATCTATTTAGAAAAGCTAGAAAAGATCTTTTTCAATTTGAAGTTGGAGTTCAGTCTACTAATGAAGACACGTGCAAGGCGATTAAAAGGGTGGGAGATTTTGAAACCATAACAAGGGTTTGTAAGGAGATTATGTCGTTTCAAAATATACATCTTCATCTTGATTTAATTGCGGGACTACCTTTTGAAGATTTAAAAAGTTTGAGAAAGTCTTTTAATGACATCTTATCCATAGGGCCAGACAAACTTCAATTGGGATTTTTAAAGGTTTTAAAGGGATCGCCAATTTATTACAAAGCAGAGCAATATGAAATTGTTTATGATAAGAAGTCGCCTTTTGAAGTTATTTCTACAAAGTGGATTAGCTACATGGAGCTACAAGAAGTTAAAAAGATAGAGCAGATGCTTGATAAGTATTACAACGAGGGATATTTTAAGAACACAATAAATTATCTTTTTGAAAATCATTACAACGACTACTATGAATTTTTTCTAGAGCTGGGAAATTATTGGGACGAAAAGGACTATCTATTTAAAAATCACTCTAGAGATTCGTTATATAAAATTTTAAAAGAGTTTTTAATTGAGAGAGAGTTTAAAGAGAATGATTTATTAAATGAACTCTTGATACATGATTATGTGTTGACCAATGGCAAAGTTCCTTGGTTTTTAAATCCGAAAAAGATTGAAAGTGCAAAGGAACACGATTTGTTAAGGGACGAATACGTTTTAGAAAAAATATCTGAACATGATGTTCCTGCAAAAAAGCTAATTAAAAACTATATTTTTTTAAGATACGACTATCAGATTTTAGATGATTTCAAAAAAGAAGAATTACTTTTGATTTACAGAATTAAAGACAGAAAATATTATGATATTACAGAAAGTTGGAGGTAGCATGGATATCTTAAACGATTTTATTTATATTCAAAAAAAAGCACTGAGAAACACATTTAAAAATCCAAGATATATTGTGCTATGTGCAGTTATTTTGGCAGTTGGCATAATAGCTACTAATATAATTTCAAATATTTTATTTGGAGTGCTAAAATTAAATGGATATATTTCAGGCCTTTTAGTTTATATTTTTAAAGTGTGCATATTAGGCTTCATAATGTCCATTTTATATACGGGAGTTAAAGACACGGAAAATAGAATTGTGTTTCAAAATTATGATTTTAAACCATTTGTCATAAAGATTATTCAAGTTGGGTTTGTAATCTATATAGCTCAGATAATATTACGTCCCTTAGCTATGAACTTTTATTTTATAGTTACAATAATTGCCATGATTATTTTAAATGCCCTTCCAGAAACCCTTTATCTTGAAGATTATGATGGATATAACTCTATTAGGGCAAGTGTGGAATTTTTAAAAGATAATGCTCTTAATTGGGGACTTCCAAATATAATCATAATGGCTTTAATTTACGCTTTAATAGATGGAAGGTCATTATTTACAGGGCTATATTTTAGTGATTTAAAGTCAATTATAAAATCCGTTGTAGTTATTTTAATAATGGGTATTTATTTGATGTATAGAGGAATGTTATTTGAAATACTAAATGGTTCATCAAGAAGAAAAAGAGAGTTTATGAGGAATTTTAATGAATAATATTAAAGAATTTTTTGCATCAAAAACGGATAATATATATTTTTTGGAGCTTAAAGATAAAAGCATTTACGGCTTTCCACTCCCAATATTGAAATCGGATTTTATGGATGAGTTAAAGTACGAGACCTTTACAGAGGAGATAGATGTAAGTTATTTTATTAGGGGAATGGCCTATATCTGTGCGTTGGATAAAGACTTTATATATAGGGACGACTATGTAAACTTTATGCTTGACAATATAGAAAACACTGAAAGTTATTTAATGGCCATGGCATTTGAAGAGATAGAAATAAATTATGAAAATGCTATGATATTTTTCAAGTTCATCTATGAAAACTTTCCTCAAAGTTCGTCATCATTCGCATATGCATCTGCACTTAAGGACTATTTTGACAATACTTTGGAAGAAATGTTCTTAGAAGAGTCAAAGAGAGTTTTAAATGAAAATATTAAAAACTATCCTGACTTTCCGTACAATTACTTTTTGTTTGGAACGATTGAAATGATTGAACAAAACCCAATGAAAGCGGAAATTTATCTTCGAAAGGCATTAGAATTATCTAAAGACAGTCCCTTTGAATCAGAACTTAGGGAAAAAATTGCTCCACTTTTGCATGAAGTTGTAACAGATTCAAAAATTGAAGAGGCTTTTCATGCCCTTCAAAGGGGAAGTTATAATGAAGTCATTGAAATATTAGAAGATGTGGACACTTTTAATTACAAAAAAGAACAATATCTTGCGATGGCGTATTACAATAGAGGAGATGTTGAGAAAGCTTTAGAACTTTTTGAAAAGACTCATAAGGAACATGAGGACTTGAAGGATGCAAACTTCTTTATTGACTATAGCTTTGTGCTTGGCCAAGCGGGACTTGTGCTAGAAGCCCTTGGTCTTATAAATATGGCTCTTCAAAACATCGGAGATAACGCTCCACTACAATTCAACAGAGCGATTATTTATTTGAACATAGGTGAAACTGAAAAGGCAAAAGAAGACTTAGAAAGCGTTGTTAGTTTCTATGACATTTCCGAAGAACTTTTCAATAATGCAATGATCTTATTAGAAAAAATAAAAGATTTAAATTAAAAAATACTAGGCCTATAGGTCTAGTATTTTTGGATATAGCTCTTTTAATATTTCAATTCCAATCAATAGATTATATCTTGTTTTAGAATCTTCAAAATCAATGTCGACAATCTCTGAAAGTCTGTTTATTCTATAGACTACGGAGTTTCTGTGAATGTCCATAATTTCTGCAACTTTTATAAGCGACCTCTCTTCTGTTAAGTAAAGATAAAGTGTCTTTAAAAATTCCGAATTTTTTTCTAAATCGTGCTCAAGAAGTGGTTTTAAAATTTCTGGAATCAATATCTCCAAGAAATCCATTTGTCCAAGTAGCGGCTTCATTAAACTGTGAAGCTCTTCTTGTCCATCAGATGAAATGGGAACCTCGTTATCGAAAATAAATTTTGATAATTCATATACCTTATTGAAATTTGATAATTTATTCTTTAAATCATGGCTATAGTATTTTAAGTTATACTTTGTAATGTATTCTAAAATTTCATCTTCTAATTTATTTCTGTTTAGTCTTGTCTTGTTTATTAAAAGTATAAGGTGATTTTGGTTTAAAATTGAAAATAGGTATTGTGGGTTATCTAGTATAAAGCGGTTGCCATGGATAAACATATCTCTATACTTAAATAGTCCTGCTTCAAGTTGAATCACATAAACCTTGTAGCTGTCTTTTGCACTCCAATTAAGCCCCTTAAGTATTTTGTAATCTTCGTCTGAGAAGTCTCCCTTTAATAAATTTTTAAGAGATACATAAAAGTTATCGAATGAAGTTTGAAGGTTCTTAACTTCTTTGTGAATATAATTTGAAATTATAGTACATAATTTACTTATACTTTCTTTTTCATCTTCATGGCTATTTTCAAATGCCAAGTATGCAAACATTCTGGACGAATTTGACGATATGAACTTCAGTGGATATAACTCGCTGACCTTGTTAAAGTCAAATGGATTATAAAGTAATTTTTTGTTATTATCCAAAATACAAACCTTATCTTTAAACTTTGAACTAATTTCCTTAAGCAAAGATTCTATTCCCTTATCTAAACAGATGATGGAGTAAATTGTCTCTAAAAACTTTTGGTTTTCAATAATCAAAGGCTGAAGTATTTCCATAGCCTTTCCTGCATCATCTAAACTTGAGTGTAGATAACTAATTTTATTCTTGCTTTTGAATTCACCATTTGAGTTTACAATTAAAAAATTCCCCTTGGTAGGATTTAAATTTTTTATTTCATCTTCCGTTATGATATTCAAATTATTTTCATCAATTGAATTTGAAATAGAACATGCGTAAATATCTTCATTTGAGAAAATATTTTTATCTTTAATATTTAATTCTTTTATTTCGCTTATTTGACTTAAGAGCATTTCCTCACCCTATCTTATTTTATGCTTTGAGTATATCAAAAACTTTAAAATACTTAAAGTAATTTAGCATATTGATTGAAATTCCAGTTTATGGTAAAGTTATAAGGCTAATGAAAAGAGGGGGAATATGAAAGGAATATCAATTATATTAATGGTTTTAACGGTGCTTTCAAAAATTTTGGGTGCCGTAAGGATTGCAACTCTTTCAAGACTTTTTGGAACGGGGATTGAGGCGGCGGCATTTAACTTGGCAATGTCTATTCCAGTTTTAGTATTCAGTTTTATTGCAGTTGGTATAACAACGGGCTTTATACCGACATACAAAAGACTGGAAGAACAACAAGGCGTTGAGCTTGCAGATAGATTTACCAGTAATTTAGCTAATATAACTACTGTTATAACCATTGTGCTTGTAATACTATGTCAAATATTTGCAAGACAACTTACCTACGTATTTGCTTTTAAGTTAAACGAACCTGCAAGGGTACTTACTACAAACTTTTTGCGTATTTCTATGGTTTCTTTAATACCAATAGGAATTGCAACTGTATATAGAGGTTATTTAAATTGCCATGGAGAGTTTATTGTAACGGCTTTACAAGGTTTTATATTAAATGTATTTATAATCCTTGGACTATATCTTGGGAAGTATATAAACAAGTACTACCTAGCCATAGGTATTGCAGTTGCATCAACTTTACAATTTGCTCCATATATTCCTGCTGTTAAGAAAAAGGGATATAAGTGGACAAAGATATTAAGTGTAAAAGAACCGGAAATTAAATCCATGTTGATTATGGCCATACCTATAATCGTGGGAGTTTCTGTTAACCAGTTAAATGTAATAGTAGATAAAAACTTAGCCACAATGATAATGGGAGAAAGAGGTATAAATGTAATGGAATATGCCTCTAGACTAAGTGAACTTGTTAATGGAATTGTTATTGTATCAGTGAGTACAGTAATGTATCCTATTCTAAGTAAGTTTGCTGGGCAAAATAAGATTGGAGAATTTAAAGATGTTATCGTAGATACATTTGTGTCAATGTTTCTCTTGGTAATACCTGCCATGGTGGGACTTGCAATACTTGCAAACCCAATAGTGGAATTTATTTATGAAGGTGGTAACTTTACTAAGGGTGACACAGCTTTAACTGCACCGGTCTTAATGCTTTACTCATCTGGTCTTATGGCCATAGCACTTAGAGACATACTATTTAAATCTTTTTATAGTTTAAAAGATACTAAGACACCAACAAAAAATACAATGTGGATGATTTTAGTAAATATAATTGTTTCCGTAGGAAGCTCAAGATTTTTAGGACTTAATGGTTTAGCACTGGGAACTACAGTTGCAGCATACTTTGGTGCGGTTCTGCTTTTTTATAACTTAAAGAAAAAAATTGGTGAGTTTTCAAAGATGAACCACTTGATTGTGGAAACATTAAAGATAGCAGCCGCATCCATTATTATGGGTATAGGAGTATATTTCACAAATAATGCCCTTGTTAATAGCTTTGGAAGCAAGAAGGCAATGTTTGTGGCAATACTTGTGGGAGCTTTAATATATGCTGTACTTGTAATGGTGTTTAAAGTTAAAGAAGCTGAGAATTTAATTAGACAAATAAAGTCAAAGGTTAAGTCGAAAAAACAATAATTTGACCTTTGATATTAAATAATATACAATAAAATCATGTTAATATTAGCGATGAATAGGAAGGATAAAGCTAAGAGTATCAAAGAGAGGTAGGGTTTGGTGAAACCTACTTACTAAGGCTTTTGATGACACCTAGGAGCTATGGTAATTGCGTTATAAATTTCAAGTGAGGTTTACCTAATTAGGGTGGTACCGCGAGCTAACTCGTCCCTTTGTGACGGGTTTTTTTGTGCAAAATTTTAATTTTAGGAGAAGATATGGATAATATTAAAAGTTTTAAAAGAACTAACATGTGTGCTGATGTAACAAATGAATTAGTTGGAAAAGAAGTTATTGTGATGGGCTGGGTTGCAAAAGAAAGAAACCTAGGACATATTATATTTATGGACGTTAGGGATAGATCTGGCATAGTTCAAATAGTTGTTAACGATGAAGATTGTAAAGACTACTTTGAAAAGGCTAAGACAGTAAGATCTGAATTTGTAATTGCTGCAAAGGGCCGCGTGAGAAATAGAGAGTCTGTTAATCCAAATATTTCAAATGGAGATATAGAAATTTTATGTAACGAGTTTAGAATACTTGATAAGGCACAAACCCCACCTATATATATTAAGAGCGACGACAATGTTTCAGAGGAAATGAGATTAAAATATAGATTTTTAGACCTTAGAAAAGAATCTATTCAATCAAATTTAATTAAGAGAGCTCGCCTTATTACACTTATGAGAAGCTTTTTAGATGAGGAAGGATTCATTGAAACAGAAACTCCTTATCTTGGAAAGCCAACTCCAGAAGGGGCAAGGGACTACCTTATTCCATCAAGGGTAAATCCAAATAAATTCTACGCACTACCACAAAGTCCACAGCTAATGAAACAACTTCTAATGGTGGCAGGCATGGACAGATACTATCAATTGGCAAGATGCTTTAGAGACGAGGACCTAAGGGCAAATAGACAGCCAGAGTTTACTCAAATGGACATTGAAATGTCATTTGTTGATGAAGATGATGTTATGGATATAAACGAGAGAATGGTTCAAAAGGTGTTTAAGGAACTTAAGGGCGTGGATATAGAAATTCCACTAAAGAGAATTCCTTTTGATGAAGCCATGTCAAGATACGGTTCAGATAAACCAGACCTTAGATTTGGATTTGAACTTGTAGATATTTCTGAAATTGTAAAAGATGCTGAGTTTAAAGTTTTCTCAGGAAATGTTAAAGAAGGACACTCTGTAAGGGGTATAAATATTGGTGAGTATCAAAGTGAATACTCAAGAAAGAAAATAGATGCACTGGAAAAATTTGTTAAGGACTACGGTGCTAAGGGCCTTGCATGGATTAAGGTAAATAATGGTGAAGTTAATTCTCCAATTGCAAAGTTCTTAAGTGAAGAAGAGCTTCAAAATATTTTAAATGCATTTGATGCTAAAGACAATGCACTAATCTTAATAGTTGCAGACAAAAATGAAGTAGTATTTGATTCACTAGGAGCCCTTCGTAGACATATTGCTTCAAATCTTGGATTACTTGATCCAAAGGAATTTAAAATGGCCTGGGTTGTTGACTTCCCAATGTTTGAATACTCTGAAGAAGAGGGTAGACTAGTGGCAAAACACCATCCATTCACAATGCCAAAGGAAGAAGATTTAGAATTACTTGAAACTGAACCCGAAAAGATGAAATCAAAAGCCTATGACCTTGTTATTAACGGGGAAGAAGCAGCGGGAGGATCCATAAGAATAAATAACTCTGAAATTCAAGAGAGAATTTTCAAAGCCCTTAAGCTAACTGACGAAGAAATCGAAGCAAAATTCGGATTCTTTGTTGATGCACTTAAGTATGGTACACCTCCTCATGGTGGAATTGCATATGGAATCGACAGACTTGCAATGCAAATTTGTGAAACAAATAATATTAAAGATGTTATAGCTTTCCCTAAGACACAATCTGCTACAGATTTATTAACTGGAGCTCCGGCAATAGTTGATGAAAAGCAATTAGAAGAAATACATGTGTCATTAAGAGAAGATGAAAAATAAATTCACTCAAAGGACCGAACTTTTAATCGGAACGAAGTCTTTAGAAAAACTTTCCAAGGCCAAAGTAATAGTCTTCGGCCTTGGAGGAGTTGGTGGAATATGTGCAGAGTCAATTGTAAGGGCGGGAGTTTCAAATATAACCATTGTAGACTTTGACGATGTTGATATTACAAATATCAATAGACAGATAATCGCTACGACAAAAACCGTAGGCAAGTCTAAAGTTGAAGTCATGAAAGATAGATTACTTGAAATAAATCCTGAATTAAATGTAAATCCAATTAAAGAAAAATTGACACCTGATAATATTGAAATTTTTAATCTTAATGAATATGATTATATTGTGGATTGCATAGACTTTTTAAAGGGTAAAGTAGCTTTAGCGAAATACGCTTGGGATTATAATTTGAAATTAATTTCTGCAATGGGTGCAGGAAATAAGCTTGAACCTACAGGATTTAGGGTATCAGATATATATAAAACTGAAATGTGCCCTGTTGCGCGCATTATGCGAAGAGAGCTTAAGGCTTTGGACGTTAAAAAACTAAAAGTAGTATGGTCTAAAGAAAGCCCATCAGGAGATAGATTTGTTGACGAATCTACGGGGAAAATTTCCCCTTCAAGCATAAGTTTTGTACCACCTGCCTGCGGACTTGTAATTGCAGGTGAAGTAATTAAAGATTTAATAAAGGAATGATTAAATGAAGAAAAGCGGTCTTGTAATAAATAAAGACAGTAACATGTTAGATATACTTGTAATCAGGGAGAGTGCCTGTGGTGGAAAGTGTGAAAGCTGCGCTGGATGCTCTGGAGAAGATAAGCCACTGATTATAAATGTAAAAGATGATGGAAGATTTGATAAGGGAGACAGAGTAGAACTTAACATGGACAGTTCAAAGGTGTTAAAGTACTCTGCGATGGTATATATTATACCTATAATAGCTTTTATTACAGGTGTTGTATGTGCTACAATTATACTTGGAAAGTACAATGTAAAGAGTCATGAATTTTTAAGTTTATTATTCGGAATGTTGTTCTTAGCAATTTCAATTCTTATTTTAAGAGGAATAGATAAAAAGATAAGTAAGAATACCAATGATATTCTAACTATAAAAAAAATTAACTAAATATTTTAGGAGGAATTTTAAGATGAGCTTAAGAGAACTACCACATCTAAAGGAATTTGATAGTGAAATCTATCAAGTAGTTGAAGATGAAACCAACAGACAAAGGGAGCATTTAGAGCTTATTGCTTCTGAAAACTTTATTTCAGAACCGGTTTTAGAAGCTCTAGGAACAACTCTAAACAACAAATACGCAGAAGGATATCCGGCAAAGAGATATTATGGTGGCTGTGAATATGTTGACGTTTCAGAAGACTTAGCAAGAAAAAGACTTTGCAAGCTTTTCGGTGCAGACCATGCAAACGTTCAACCTCACTCAGGAGCAAATGCAAACCTAGCTGTTTATCTTTCATGTCTAAAACCAGGAGATACTGTTTTAGGAATGAAGCTTTCAGAAGGTGGACACTTAACACATGGATCACCTGTAAATATTTCAGGACTTTACTTCAATTTTGTTGAATATGGACTAAGTTCTGAAACAGAAACTATAGACTATGAAGAAGTTAGAAAAAAAGCATTGGAACACAAACCAAAATTAATCGTAGCTGGTGCTAGTGCATACCCAAGAATAATTGACTTTAAGAAATTTAGAGAAATTGCAGATGAAGTTGGAGCATATTTAATGGTTGATATGGCTCATATTGCAGGTCTTGTGGCTGCTGGAGAACATCCAAGCCCAATCCCATATGCTGATTTCGTAACTTCAACTACACATAAGACTTTAAGAGGTCCACGTGGTGGTATAATCCTTTGTAAAGAAGAACATGCAAAGGCAATTGACAAGGCTGTATTCCCAGGACTTCAAGGCGGTCCATTAGAACATGTTATTGCAGCAAAGGCTGTATGTTTTAAAGAAGCTTTAGAAGATGGATTCAAAGACTATATAAAACAAGTTTTAAAGAATGCTAAGGTTCTTGGTGAAACATTACAAGAAGGCGGAATAAGACTTGTATCTGGTGGAACAGACAACCACTTACTACTTCTTGATGTAAGAGGACTTAACCTAACTGGTAAAGAAGCAGAAGCGCTTTTATCAGAAGTTAATATAACTACAAATAAAAATACAATTCCTAACGATCCTGAATCACCATTTGTTACTTCAGGAATAAGAATTGGTACACCTGCTTGTACAACAAGAGGAATGAAGGAAGATGCTTTCAAAAAAATTGGTGAGTTGATTATTGAAACACTAAAGAAAGAAAGAAGTCCAGAAGAAATTAGAAAAGATGTTCTAGCATTAACAGAAGAATATCCTCTATACAAATAATATTTATCCCTGGGAGAAATCTCAGGGATTTTTTGTAACTTTTTTAAAATACAGTATAATATAGAAGATGATTTTAATTCTAAAAAGATGATAAAATTATATTGTATGAAAAGAGGTGGAAATATGAGAAAACCTATAGTAGCAGTTGTAGGCAAACCAAATGTAGGTAAATCTACATTATTTAATAAAATTGTTAGAAAGAGAATTGCCATTACTCAGGATGACCCTGGTGTTACAAGGGATAGATTATATCAAGATGCAGAGTGGCAAAATAGACATTTTACACTAGTGGACACTGGTGGTATTGAAATAAAAAGTGATGATGTGTTTTCTAAGCAAATTGTCAATCAAGTTGACTTAGCAATAGAAACGGCAGATGTAATTTTATTTGTCGTAGATGCAAAGACTGGAATAACCGCTGAAGATAGAGATGTTGCAAATCTTTTGAGAAGGTCTAATAAAGAGATTATATTAGCAGTTAACAAGATAGACAGCAGAAAAGATGATGATTTAATATATGAGTTTTATGAACTTGGAATACCTACTGTAATGGGGATTAGTGCCGAAGGATCTCAAGGCATAGGGGATCTTCTAGATGAAATAGTTAAAAACTTTGAGCCAATGGATGCTGAGTTTGAAGATGATGTGACCAAGGTTTCCATTATTGGAAAGCAAAATGTTGGAAAATCTTCTTTAATCAACAGACTACTTGGAGAAGAGAGGATGATAGTTACAGACATTGCAGGAACCACAAGGGACTCTATCGACTCAAACTTCAAATATAATGGCCATGACTATGTGCTAATTGATACGGCGGGACTTAGAAGAAAAAGATATATTGATGAAGAAGTTGAAAGATATAGTGTTGTTAGAACTCTTTCTTCAATAGATAGCTCCGATATATCTGTATTGATGATTGATGCAGCGGAAGGTGTAACAGAGCAGGACTCAAAAATAATAGGATATGCCCACGATAATGGAAAGGCAATGATTATTGCTGTAAATAAATGGGATTTAATAGAAAAAGATAATATGACTCAAAGACAATTTGAAATGGACATTAGAAATAAACTTGGTTTTATAAACTATGTTCCCATAATCTTTATGTCAGTAAAAAATAATCTTAGAGTGCATAATCTTTTCCAAATGATTGAAAAGGTAAATGAAAATTATTCCATGAGAATAAGTACGGGAACTTTAAATGAAATAGTAAACGAAGCTGTTCTTCACAATGCTCCTCCTACAGATAAGGGAGAGAGGTTAAAGGTGTTTTATGCATCACAAGTTTCAACAAGACCGCCAAAAATACTTTTCCATATAAATAAAAAGGAATTAATGCACTTTTCATATTTAAGATACCTAGAAAATCAAATTAGAGAATATTTTAAATTTGAAGGTGTTCCAATATTATTTGATTTAAAACCTAGAGGACCAAGGAGTAAATAATGAAGTTTATTTTACTTTTAGCATCCTATTTAATAGGATCTATTTCATGGGCCATAATACTTGGAAAGATTTTTTGCAAAAAGGACATAAGGGATTTTGGTTCTGGAAATGCGGGAGCCACAAATGTATTACGAACTTTTGGTAAAAACTTTGCCATTGCTACCCTTATACTAGATTCCCTAAAAGGATTTATACCGTCAATAATAGGTTATAAACTATTTGGAGATGTTGGACTTCTCTTAGCAGGTGTTGGGGCAGTATGTGGACATAACTGGCCAATTTATTTTAATCTAAAGGGTGGAAAAGGTATAGCAACATCCTTAGGAGTTTTTATAGCAGTTAGTCCTTTATTGGCTTTAGAACTGGGTATAGTCTTCTTTATGACTGTAGCAATTAGCAAAATGGTATCCCTTGGATCTATAGCGGCTGCACTTGCAAGTATTTTACAAGGAATATATTATTTAGTTACAAAGAGATATGAAAGAGCTATTCTCTTAATAGCCTTGGGAGTTATTGCCATATGGCGCCATAAATCAAATATTTATAGAATTAGAGTGGGACAAGAGTCTAAACTAGGCAAAAAATAAAGATGTATGATATAATTGTTAAGTAAAATGAATAAAAATATTTCAGGAGGGTGTATGAAAGTATTAGTAGTAAACTGCGGTAGTTCATCATTAAAGTATCAATTATTTGATATGGAAAATGAAGAAGTTATTGCAAAAGGTTTAGTAGAAAGAATTGGAATTGATGGATCAAAAATATCACAAGAAGTAGGAGAAAAGAAATTATCTAAAGAAGCTCCAATGCCTACACATACTGAAGCTTTAACTTTAGTATTTGAATTTTTAACAGATTCAGAAAAGGGAGCAATTAAGAGCGTTGATGAAATCAATGCAATTGGCCATAGAGTACTTCATGGTGGTGAAGAGTATGTAGACTCAACACTTATAAACGACCATGTTAAAGAAGTTATTAAAGAGTACATCAAGTTTGGTCCACTACACAATCCAGCAAACTTAATGGGTATTGAAGCATGTGAAAAGATACTTCCAGGAAAACCAAATGTAGCAGTATTTGACACAGCTTTCCACATGACTATGCCTGCATATAACTATATGTATGGAATACCATATGAATATTATGAAAAATATAGATTGAGAAAATTCGGCTTCCATGGAACAAGCCATAAATATATTACAAGAAGGGCTGCAGAATTATTAGGAAAAGACCAAGATGATATTAACATAGTTACTCTACATTTAGGTAATGGATCATCTTTAGCAGCTGTTAAAAATGGTAAATGTTTAAACACAACAATGGGACTTACTCCGTTAGAAGGACTTATTATGGGAACAAGATCTGGTGATTTAGACCCAACTGTATTAAACTTTATTCAAAATCAAGAAGGTCTTTCAGCAGATGAAATGAACCAATTCTTAAATAAAAAATCAGGTGTTCTAGGAATATCTGGACTAAGCTCAGACTTTAGAGACTTAGAACAAGCAAGTAACGAAGGAAATGAAAGAGCGAAACTTGCACTTGATATGTTCCACAACAGAGTTAGAAAATTCTTAGGTGCTTACCTACTTGAACTTGGAGATGTAGATGCAATCTGTTTTGCAGGTGGAATTGGTGAAAACGGAATTACTACAAGAGCTGCAATATTAGAAAATCTTGAAAACTTTGGAATAAAACTAGACGAAGAAAAGAACAAAGTTAGAAAAGAAGCTTTAATTTCTGCAGATGATTCTAAGATAAAAATCTTCGTAGTTCCAACAAATGAAGAGCTTATGATTGCAAGAGATACTTTAGAATTAACTAAATAGTTGACAAGGTTTCTAAAAATCAGTATAATACTAACGTTAGATAAATTTAAATCATAACCAATTAGCTTATGGGACTGTTAGCCTCCCATAATTTAAAAATTTAAAAAGATTTAACTATTGAGGAGGTGTAACAATGGCAGTACCAAAGAGAAAAACTTCCAAAGCTAGAAGAGACAAGAGAAGAGCATCATCATATAAGTTACCTAGAGTAACTATAACTGAATGCCCTGAGTGCCATGAACCAAAATTACCACATAGAGTTTGTAGAAATTGCGGTTACTACGATGGCAAAGCAGTCTTAACAGTGGATGAAGAATAATAATATGATTAGAGAGGATGACTCCTCTCTTTTTTATTTTTGTAAAAGAGAATAACTTAGTAACACATATGCGTAATAATGTATAAATAGTTCTTTATATGGTAAAATATAGTGAGGTGTATTATGAAAATATTATTAGACACATTAGGGGCAGACAAGGGATATGAAGTAGTTGTGAAAGGTGGACTTAAATCACTAGACAACCACAATGAACTTGAAATAACCTTTATAGGTCCAGAAAAAGAAATCACAGAATTAGTAAAAGATTCAAAAAATAAAAATAGAATAGATATAATAGACACTAATGAGTACATTACAAACGATGAAGAGCCGGCTCTTGCAATTAGAAGGAAAAAGAATTCTTCAACTACTTTAGGTTTGAAAAAGCTAAAAGAAGAAGGTTATGATGGAATCCTCTCTTGTGGAAGCACAGGTGCACTTCTTGCAGGAGCAACTCTAATAGTTAAAAGAATAGATAAAATATCTAGAGGAGCCTTGACCGTAGTACTACCGGCTAAGGACTCGTATGCTCTTTTATTAGATGGAGGGGCAAATATGGACTGTACTCCAGAGCTCCTTTCACAATTTGCAATAATGGGAAATGTGTATTCAAGGGAAGTTTTGAATGTAAATAATCCAAGGGTTGGACTATTATCCGTGGGAACTGAAGAAAACAAAGGCGACAACTTGAGAAAAGAAACATATGAGCATCTAAAAAACATGGATCTAAATTTTATAGGAAATATTGAAGCAAGGGACGCCTTAAGTGGAAATGTAGATGTTATTGTTACAGATGGCTTTTCAGGAAATGTTCTTTTAAAAAGCATTGAGGGAACGGCCATTAGAATATCAGAAGTCTTAAAAGAAGGAATTATGTCTTCACTTAGAACAAAGATTGGTGCAGCATTAATGAAGCCTGCACTAAAAAATCTTAAAAGTAGTTTTGATTACAATGAAGTTGGTGCAGCACCACTACTTGGAGTTAAAAAGGCAGTTTTTAAAGCCCATGGCAGTTCCAATGAAAGGGCAGTTGAAGCTGGTATAGACAAATTAATTCAATTTATTGAGAAAGATGTTGTAAGAAAAATCGAAGAGAATTTGGAGGATTAAAATGATTTTTGATAAAGTTGCAGAAGTTATAAAAGAAGAATTTGGCGTAGAAAATGTATCAATGGATACAGTTATAAGAGAAGATTTAGGGGCAGATTCTATTGGCCTAGTAGAGCTTGTTATGGCTCTTGAAGATGAATTTAACATTGAAATAGATGACTCTAAATTAGATGAAATAATTACAGTTTCAGATGTAGTAACATATATTGAAAACAATTAAAGAGGTCAAAATTGAAATTAAGTGAAGAAAGACTTAAAAAATTAAATGATTTGGAAGAGCGTATAGGCTATAAGTTCAATGACATTGAACTTTTAGACTTCGCCTTCCATCACATTTCTAAGGTAAATGAGTCAAAAAACAAAAACTACAAGTCAAATGAAAGATTGGAATTTTTAGGAGATGCCATATTAGGCGCTGTATTTGCGGAATATTTTTTTAAAAAACATGATGAAAAAGACGAAGGAAAGCTAACAAAATTAAAGAGCATGGTTACTTGTGAACCTAGCTTTGGATACGCTGCAGAGTATTTTGACCTTGGAGATTTATTAATCATGGGAAAGGGAGAAGCAAAGTCTGGAGGACGAAAGAGAATTTCAACACTTTCCGATACATTTGAAGCTTTGATGGCATCTATTTATTTAGATTCTTCATATGAGGTTGTGTATGAACTTATCACTGTAAAGCATATAGGACTTTTTATGAAATATCTAGAAACTTCAAGTTTGAATTACAAGTCCATATTACAAAATTATATTCAAAGAGAATTGAAAGAAAAGTTGACCTATAGGCTAGATAAGTCTGTTGGGCCAGACCATGACAAGACTTTTTATGTTACTGCCCTTTGTGGGGCCAATGAGCTTGAACAGGGCGTTGGAAAAAATAAAAAGCAAGCAGAACAAGACGCTGCAAAAAATTCAATTATTAAGATGGGGATCGATTTTGAGTAAATTAAATATAATACCAGTATTTGTTCCACATTATGGTTGCCCTAATGACTGTATTTTTTGTAATCAAAGAAAGATTACAAATCAAAATTATATAAAGGATTTTGAAGAAACAAGAAAATCCATTGAAGAGTACTTAAATTATTTTTCAAATAAGGACAATGAAACTCAAATTGCATTTTATGGTGGGAGCTTTACAGGTCTTCCCATGGATGTAATGAAAGAATTTTTAAGTATTGGAAAGAGTTTTATTGACCAAGGAGTTGTAAACTCTTTGAGATTATCAACAAGGCCTGATTATATTGACGAAAATATTTTAAATATACTTAAGTCCTATGGAGTTTCAACCATAGAACTGGGGGTTCAGTCCTTAGTAGATGAAGTTCTTATTACAAACCAAAGAAATCACCTTTCAGATGTGGTCTATAGCTCTTCAAAATTAATAAAGGAATTTGGATTTAAACTAGGTCTACAACAAATGCTAGGACTATATAAATCAGATTTTAAAAAGGACTTATACACTACAGAAGAATTTGTAAAAATTGCACCAGAGTTTGTTAGGGTGTATCCAACTCTTGTTATAAAGGATAGTTTCTTAGAGAAGCTTTACTTAGATGGAAAGTACAAGCCATATTCTTTAAATGAAACAATAGAGCTATGTAAAGATATCTTTTGCAGGTTTTATAAAAATGGGATTGATGTTATAAGAATCGGTTTACAGCCGACAGATAATATTACATTAGGAAAGGATGTTGTTGCCGGCCCTTTTCATCCATCTATTAGGCAACTGACTATCCAAGAGCTATACAAAGATGCAATGGAAGAAGTTTTAAAAAACTTTTCAAAACAAGACATAGATGTATGTGTAAACAATAAAGAACTTAACTATCTTGTTGGGAACAAAGGTTCCAACAAGAAATATATAATTGAAAAATATGATATTAAAAATTTTAAAGTTCATGGAACAAAAGACGATAAGATAACAATTCAGTCAAATAAAGACATGTTAGAATTAGACATAGATAAATTTTTAAAAAGTTACAGAGGTTTGATTAGGTGAAATTAGAATCCGTTGAATTAAAGGGCTTTAAATCCTTTAAGGACAAAGTGAATTTACAATTTAATAATCCCATATGTGCCATAGTTGGACCTAATGGCAGTGGAAAGTCAAACATTTCTGATGCTATAAGATGGGTTTTGGGAGAGCAATCTGCCAAGTCACTTCGTGGAAACAAGATGGAAGATGTTATATTTTCTGGTACAGAAAAAATTGCACCATTAAACTTCGCATCTGTATCTCTATCTTTTGATAACAAAGAAAAGTGGATACCAATTGAATATGAAAAAGTTGTGGTTTCAAGAAGAGTCTTTAGAACTGGAGAATCCCAGTACTACATCAACAAAAAGGCCTGTCGACTTAAAGATATAAGAGAACTATTTATGGACACAGGTATTGGAAAAGAAGGTTATTCCATAATAGGTCAAGGTAGAATTGATGAAATTCTTTCAAATAAAAGTGAAGATAGACGCTATATTTTTGAAGAAGCTTCTGGTATTTCAAAATATAAATACAAAAAGGAAGAGGCTTTGAAAAAGCTAGACAAAACCGTTACAAATCTTGGAAGGATTGAAGATGTTTTAATACAAAAGCAGGAAAATAGAGACTATCTTGAAAAGCAGGCAAAGCGTGCAACCATTGGATTAAAGCTTACAGAAGAGATAAAACTTCTAGACCTATATTATTATTTGGTGGATGTAGAAATAATACAAAATAAATACAACGAAATAATACAGGAAAACAAGTCCATTCAAGAGGAGATTGACTCTTATAAAGAGATTATTTCTAAGCTTGAACCTAGTATAGAAGAGGAGAGTTTAAACCTTAAGTCCTTAGAAGATGAAATAAAAAGACTTTCAATTGAGGAAAGTTCTTTGAAGAATAAATTTCAAGATTACAACCTTAAACTTAAACTTACAGAGGAACGAGTTCTAAATGGTAATAGTGAAATTGATAGAATTTCAAAAGAGATTGAGTACTTTAATGAAAAGTTAAGTAAAAATAAAATAAGATCTAAGGAGTTAGATGAAGAAAGAATAGAAACAAATGATTCTCTTTTGTATCGCAAAGAAGAACTTAATGATATTAATTTTATGCTAGCAGACCTAGAAGAGGAAATTGAAAATTTAACCACAGCTTTAAGTGAAAGAGAATCAAAACTTTCTTCTTTAAAAGAGACACTTAATAATATTCAGGTTGAAAATCTAACCAGAGAAAGGCTTTTTGAAAGCAGAAGAGAAGATGTTTTAAAACTTTCTAAAGATAAGGAAGGTTTAGCAGAAGAACTTAAAGTTTTAAATGAAAGTTATGACAAGCTAAATGTTACTTACAATGAAATTAATGACAAAATATCTGAACAATTATCTTCAATAGAAAAATTAGAACATAAGATAGAAGATAACAAAAATAAGTTCTTACTATTAAATGAACAGTATCGTAAAGTCGAAGTTGATTTAAGCACAAAAGAAAGGGAGCTTAATTTCTATATAAATGTTAGAGATAACTATGAAGGTTATAGCAAACAGGTTTCAAATTTCTTCAATAGAATCAAAGGAACAAATTTAAAAAATAAATGCATAGGAACGCTGGCTGATTTAATAGAAGTTGAAGATAAGTATCTAATTGCAATTAATAATGCTCTCGGTGGTTCTCTTCAAAATGTTGTTGTTGAAAATGAATACGACGCCAAGGCATTAATCGAATTTCTAAAGTCCGAAAGAATTGGAAGACTGACATTCTTGCCTCTTAATAAGATTAATAAGCCAAATGCAAATGTTAAATTTGATGATGAAAGAATTTTAGCAGTCGCTTCAGAGCTTGTTAAATGTGAAAGTAAATTCAAAGGACTTATAAATCACTTTTTAAATAAGACATTAGTTGTTACAAACCTAGAAGATGCAATAGAAGTTTCTAAAAAGTACAACAGATATAGAATTGTTACCATTGACGGAGAAATTTTTAACTCCTGGGGATCAATAGTTGGTGGATATACTGGAAAGTCTTCAAACACAGATATTTTAAATAGAAATAATAAAATCCTAGAGCTTGAAAACGAAAATAGTATACTACATCAAAGTAAAGAGAAGTTAATTAAAGAACTTAAGGACTTGGATGAAATTTTAAAAAATTATAATAGAGAATATGAAGTAAAAAAAGCTGAAAAAAACGTAAATGAAAATGAAAAGATAGAGCTTGAGAAAAAGCTCCAAATCCTTTCTAATGATATCAATGTAAAAAAATCATTATATGAAGAAGCTGCTGGAAAATATGAAAATATTTTAAATGCATCTTCTGAAAAACTTAATTTAGAAAATCATGAAAGCATTAGCGAAGAAATTCAAAAATTAAATAGAGAATATATAGAATTGAAGTCTAATCTTGAAAAAATAAATCTAGATAATAGAACTTTAGAGATAGAAAAAATAAATATCACTTCTAAAATGGATGGTTTAGAGAGGGACTTAAATATTCTATCGAATAAGGAAAAAGATATAAAGAATGAAAATGAGGATTTTTCTCATAGGTTAAAGCTTGACATAGAATCTAAAGAAAATGTAGAGTCAGAACTTGTAATCAACAGAGAAAATATAAAAAAATATAATGATGAAATTAATGAGCTAGATAAAGAGCTTAGTGAAATTGAAAGTATTTTAAAAGAAAATGAAGCCAAATTCAAAGTTAGACAAGATGAGCTTTTAGAAAAGAAAGAAGAATTAAAGGACTACAAAGATATAAATGTAAAACTTGATTACTCAATGGGATTAAATCTTGAAAAGATTGAAAATCTAAATTCAAATATTTCTAGAATACGCAGTAATTGCCTTGAGGAATATTCGGTGTATATTGACAAGTTCACATTGATTGAAGAAGTAGAGGAGCCTACTAGAAGTAAACTTAAATCGTTAAAGAAGGATTTAAGAAATCTTGGGTATTTTAGTGTAGATACGATTGAAGAATTTAAAATTGTAGATGAGGATTTAAATTTCCTTTTAAATCAAAAAAATGATTTATTAAAATCAAAAAATGATATTGAAGAGATAATAAAAAATCTTAATAAAGAAATGAAGGAGATGTTTACTACTTCTTTCAAGGATATAAATAATAGATTTCAAAAGATTTTTAGAATTCTCTTTGATGGAGGAAATGCTGAACTTAAACTAGAGGGTTCAAATCCTTTAGAGTCTGGAGTGGAAATAGTTGCAGAGCCACCTGGAAAAAAATTGCAGAATTTAACACTTTTATCCGGTGGAGAAAAATCACTAACAGCGGTTGCGCTACTATTTGCAATATTTGAAACAAGACCGTCACCGTTTTGTATTTTAGATGAGATTGACGCTGCACTTGATGAGGCAAATATAACAAGATATACAAGTTATTTAAAGTCGCTTACAGATCAAACTCAATTTATTATGATATCCCATAGAAAAACGACAATGGAGATTGCAGACGTACTATATGGGGTAAGTATGGAGGAAGAAGGAGTTAGTAAAGTGGTTTCCTTAAAATTAAAATAGGAGGTACTATGTTAGAGAGTTTTTTTAATAAGTTTAAGAAAAAAGACAAAGAAGAACCTGGAATAAAAGAAAAAATTGAAGAGACTAAAGAATCGGTAGAAAAAGATTTAGAAGATATAAAAGAGGAGTCTAAAGATATTCAAGAAAATATTGACCATTTAAAGGATTCTATCGAAGAAAATCTTAACTCTACGGAAGAAAAAGAAGATATAGATAACGAAAGTAGAGTTAAGGATTTAAATTCTGCTGAAGAAAAAGAAGTAGAAGAAGTTGTTGAAACCGAAGAGGTTCAAGAAGTAAAAACTGAAGAAAAGAAAGGCTTCTTTAACAATCTTTTTAGTGGACTTCAAAAAACTAGAGACAATATTTCAAACAAAATCGACAGCGCATTAGCAAGATACCAAAAGGTTGATGAAGAGCTTTTTGAAGAGCTAGAAGAGATTTTAATATCTGCAGACATTGGCGTAGAGTCAACAATGAATATTATGGATGAGCTAGAAGATCAAGTTAAGCTTAAGAGGGTTAAAGATCCAAAAGAAGTAAAGAGTATGTTAATGAACATCATGATTGAAAAACTTGAAGAAGCAAATCTTGACAATAGTATGAATATTAAAGACACTCCACTAATAATGCTTGTTATAGGTGTAAATGGAGTTGGAAAGACAACTACCATAGGAAAGCTTGCTTCTAAATATAAAAATGAAGGTAAATCTGTAACACTTGTAGCTGCTGACACATTTAGAGCGGCGGCTATAGAACAGTTAAACGAATGGTCTAACAGAGCTGGTGTAGATATAATTTCTCACCAAGAAGGCGCTGACCCAGCATCGGTTGTGTTTGATGGAATAGCATCGGCAAAGTCGAAAAACACAGACATTTTAATTTGTGATACAGCAGGAAGACTTCACAATAAGAAGAATTTAATGAATGAATTAGAAAAAATTCATAGAATTGTTGATAGAGAGTATCCTGATGCAAGGAAAGAAGTTCTTCTTGTAGTAGACGGAACCACAGGACAAAATGCAATTTTACAGGTAAAACAATTTAAGGAGGTTGCAGATATAACAGGAGTTGTTATAACAAAGCTCGATGGAACTGCAAAGGGTGGAATGGTATTTCCAATAGAATCAGAATTTAACATTCCAATAAAGTATATTGGAGTGGGAGAACAGATAGATCAACTAATGGAATTTAATCCAAAAGATTTTATTTCTGCAATATTCAATTGATTACTTTATTGCAATGAAATATAACATTTGTTAAAATGAAATGGGGGATAAATATGTTGAATAAAAATAAATTTGAAAATGGTAGTGTAAAGATATCAAACGAGATTATAAATAAAATTGCAAGTACTTCTGCACTAGAAATTGACGGAGTGGCAGGACTTGCGGGAGGATTCGGAGAAAGAATCACAGATGGACTTAGAGGAGCTTCAAGGGCTGTTCAAGTGAATATTGGAAGAGATTTTGTGAATATTAATGTAAATGTAATTTTGAAAATGGGAGTTAGAATTCCTGAAGTTTCAAGAAATATTCAAGAAAAAATAAAAGAAAATGTAGAAAACTTTACAGGTTTGAATGTGTCACAAGTAAACACAAGTGTTGTTGGTATATATTAAGATTTTATCCCTCTTGTGATAAGAGGGATTTTTTTATGGAGGAATTTTGACTAGAAAAGAAGCTAGAGAATGGATTGTAAAATTTATTTTCCAAATCACTATAAACGAAACATTTGAAAAAGAAGAAGTCGAAAGTTTTATTAATCATTTTGAAATAGATGACAAGCATAGAGAGTTTATTGAAGGTTCAATTTTTTCAATTATAGATAATCTCGAAGAAATTGACGAAAAAATTATAGCTAATTTAATTGGCTGGGATTTCAATAGACTTTATTGCATCGACAAATCAATATTAAGAGTTGCCACAAATGAAATTCTTTTTGATGACAACGTGCCTGCTAGAGTTTCTATTAACGAAGCTGTTGAAATAGCAAAAAAATATTCATCAGAAGATTCGTACAGGTTTATAAACGGCGTATTAGGAAGTATCTCAAAAGGTGAGGACTGTGAATAGCAAAGCATTTAGTGTATCAGAAATAAGTAAATATATTTCAACTCTACTAAAAAGAGATCCCATGCTCATAAATGTATTTGTTGAAGGAGAGGTTTCAAACTTCAAAAAATCTTCAGGAAATATTTATTTTAGTTTAAAGGATGAAGATGCATCAATAAAATGTATCATTTTTAGAAACATGGAGATTTCTAAAACTTTACAGCTTTCTGACGGAGATAAGATTTCGCTAAGGGCAAGTGTAATAACATACGAAAAGGGTGGCTACTATCAACTTCTTGTAAAAGAGGTTATTAATACAGGCATTGGAGATATCTATAGGCAATACGAACTCTTAAAGGAAAAATTCAAAGAACTTGGATACTTTGATGAAAAACATAAACGTCCAATTCCAAAAATGCCCAACAATATTGGTGTAGTAACATCTCCTAATGGAGCTGCCATTAGAGATATTATTACCACAATTAAGAGAAGATTTCCCATAGCAAATATATATGTCTATCCAGCCATAGTACAGGGACAAAATGCACCACAGAGTTTAATAAATGGGATAGAGGTATTAAACTCACATGACTTTATAGATTTTATTGTGGTAGGTCGAGGTGGAGGATCTTTTGAAGATTTAAATTGCTTTAATGATGAAGAATTGCTTTTAAAGATATTTAACTCGAAAAAACCAATAATTTCTGCAGTTGGTCACGAAGTGGACAATATGTTATCTGACTTTGTCTCAGACCTTAGGGCGCCAACTCCAACGGCTGCAGCAGAACTATGTACACCAAATCTAATTGATTTAAAGGAAGACTTGAATAAAAAGATAGATTTGATTGAAAAAGCCTATTCAAATTACTTTTTCGAAGAGAGAAAAAAACTAGACTATTATCTGAACATCCTTAAAATTTATAACCCTCTAGATAAAATTTCAAAATTGAAAGAGGAAAATGATAAATTAAAAATAAGGATTGATAGACAAGCTAAGCTAAATATTTTAAGCAGAAGAGATGCCTTAGATAAACTTAATATATCTTTGGTAAAACATAATCCCATTGATAAGATTAAAATTTTAAAAGATGAAGTGGACAATATTAAAAAGATTATAAATATAAAAGCTTTTTCGAAATTGGATCAAGAAAGATTGAAGCTAAAAACACTAGAGTCTAGAATAGAATGTCATAATGATTCAAGAATAAAGAAGCTTGGATATATTAGAGCCACATCAGAAGGTGTATATATTAAGTCGGCGAAGGATTTAGAAATTGGGAAAATTTTAAAACTTCACTTTGAAGATGGAACAGCAACCGCAGAAATAAGGAGTGTTGATAATGGAAAATAGATTTTCAAACTATGAAGAAAGTTTAAAGAGACTTGAAGAAATATTGGAAAAGTTAGAAGATGACAATATTACTTTGGAAGAAAATGTAAAGCTTTATGAAGAGGCATTGGCGCTTCATAAAAATTTAATGGAAATACTTGATAGAGAAGAAGGGAAGATTAGGATGATGACAGAAGAAGGGGAATCTGATTTTGATCCTAATATATTAAATAGTGATGAATAATTTTATAAAAGAGTACGATTTAAGAAAAGATATTGTTAATAAGGGACTTGAAAAAGTTTTCACGGATAAAAATATCCTAGAGGACGGTTCCTTTTATGCGCTAATGAATAATGGAAAGAGATTTAGACCGATTTTATTTATAGAATTCTATAGTCTCTTCAAAGAAGTTGATGAAGCCTGTATGGACTTTGCTTATGCCATAGAATTAATTCACAACTATTCTCTTGTTCATGATGACCTTCCTTGTATGGACGATGATGACATGAGAAGGGGAAAGCCTACCGTACATAAGAAGTATGGGGAGGATATGGGGGTTCTAATTGGCGATGGTCTTCTTAATAAAAGCATGGAAAGAATTTTACTTGCCATTTCAAATTCGGATAATAAAGAACTATTTGTTGAAGCTTCAAATTATCTATATTCGCAGTCTGGATATGAAGGAATGATTTATGGTCAGGTGATAGATATTCAAAATAAGTTAGAAACCGAGTCTGATTTTTTTGATATGTATGATAAAAAGACTTGTGGATTAATAAAAGCGGCTTGCAAATGTGCTGCAATTACAGCAGGAGCAACTGAAGAGGAAGTTATATTATCAGAAAAATTTGGATATAACTTTGGCCTAGCTTTTCAACTTAGAGATGACATGCTTGATTATGAAGAGGATTTAGAGTCTCAAAAGCTTACCTTTGCAACTTTGATTAAGGACAAAGGAGAAATGATAAAGCTTATTGAGGACCATTCTAAGAATGCTATGAATTGTTTGAAATCTTTAAATAAAAACACTGAGTTTTTAGAAGATTTGACAAATAATTTTATTAATAGAGATATATAGGAGCTTTTAAAAGCTCTTATTATCATATATGAGTGACTTTAACTGAAATAATGAGATTACATAAGTTAAGAAACATATAATTAAGTAATAAGGAGTATTATATGAAAAAATATGCAAGACAGAGACTGATTCTAGATTTAGTTGACAAGTATGAAATAAGAACGCAGGAAGAATTATCGGAATTACTTGAACAAAATGAAGTTATTGCTACTCAAGCTACCATATCAAGGGATATAAAAGAGTTAAGGATTACAAAGGTTCAGACAAAAGATGGAGAATATCATTATTCAGTAATTGACACTGTACATGATTCATTAAATGAGAGGCTTAATAAAATTTTTAAATCCGCAGTACTTAGTATTGATCATAATGGCGAGATGGTTATTGTAAAAACTATTTCCCATACGGCGACTGTATCTGCAGTGCCCATTACAAATGCAAAGATAAAACATATTAGTGGGATTCTTTCAGGAAATGATATAATCTTTATAGCAGTTGACGATAAAAGAAAACTAGATGAAGTTGTTAATGAAATTAAAGCATTGATGAAATAAATTGGAGAGTCATGTTAGCAGAACTTTATATTCAAAATTTTGTTATAATTGAAAAATTGCAAGTAGAATTCGATCCATTTTTTAATGTTATTACTGGGGAGACTGGTGCAGGTAAGACCATATTAGTAAATGCATTAAAACTATTGATTGGTGATAGATTTCAAAAATCATATATTGGTCAGTATGGAAATACTTCCATTGTGGAAGGGAAGTTTTTAATATCTTCAGAAGAAAAGTTAAATCGATTCAAGGAAATGGGTTATGAATTAGAAGATGGCGTTTTAATTGTAACTAGAGAGTCTAAAAGTGAGGGGACAAGTAATAATAGAATTAACGGAAGAAATGTTACCCTTAGCTTTTTAAAAGAGATGATGCAAGATTTAATAGACATTCATAGCCAAAATGAAAACCAAACTCTTTTAAACAAATCAAACTATATAAGCATATTGGATGCTTTTAGTCCTAATGGAAATAAAAAGATATTAGAAGACTTAAATAAAAATTTAAAAGAATTACAAAGTTTAAGAAGTGAGTTATCTAGCCTTTCTTTGAGCTCTGAAGAAATAGATAGAGAAAAAGATATTTTAAGATTTCAAATTGAAGAGTTAGAGAGTATTGATTTAGAAAATTTTAATGAAGAAGAAATTGAAAACGAATTTAAAGTTCTTAGCAATGTTGACCGTATAAAAGTATCCATAGCTGAAATATCCGAAAGCTTAAAAGCGAACGACTTTGGAAAATTTGAAGTGTTAGGATCACTTTCTGAAATAGTAAATGAACTTTCAGAATTAAAAGAACTAGATTTGGAATTAAAGGAAGTTTTTGATAGAATAGAATCTTCCTACTATGAACTAGAAGATGTGTATAGAGATATAGAAAGTTATCAAGACCATCTTTACTACGATGAAGAGAGATTACAACTCTTAGATGATACAATTGCAAACATTACAAGTCTTAAGAGAAAGTATGGTTCTGATATTTCTGATTTAATAGATTTTAGAGAAAGTTCAAAAGAAAGACTTAATGCTTTAGAAAAAATAGAAGAAAATATTGAAAGACTTAATAAAGAAATTAATAAAAAGTACTTAGATTGCAAAAAACTATGTGATATTTTAACAGACATAAGAAAAAAAGTAAGCAAGAAACTTGAAAAAGATATTCTCGAAAATATTAAAGGGCTAAATATGCCAAATGCAAAATTTTCTATTGATTTTTATGAAGATGAAAAAATAACATCAACGGGAAATGATATTATAGAATTTAATATCTCTACTAATGTGGGTCAACCTCTAATGCCGTTAAACAAAGTGGCGTCTGGAGGAGAACTCTCCAGGATTATGTTGGCACTTAAAACTTCACTAGCATCTATAGACAATGTTGACACTTTAATATTTGATGAAGTAGATACGGGTATTAGTGGACGAACTGCAATTTTAGTAGGTGAAAAACTACAGAAGATTTCAAAGTCAAGACAGATTATAACAATATCTCACCTTGCGCAAATAGCTTCACTTGCTTCATCGCATAAATTAATAGAAAAAAGCGAACGTGACGTAGATACTATTTCAAACATTAGAACTATAGATGATAAAGAAAGAGTAATGGAAATATCAAGACTTATAGGTGGAATTAACATAACCGAGAACACAATTAATCAGGCAATTGATATGATTGAGCAGGGAAGGTTTCAATTTAACGAAGAGGAGAAATAAAATGAGTAAAGAACAGACAATAAAATCTGAAATGATATATGAGGGAAGAATTTTAAATTTAAGAGTTGATACCGTTGAACTCAAGAATAGAAAATACTCAAAAAGAGAAATTGTCGAACATGCAAATGCAGTTACTATAATCGCAATGAAAGATGACAAAATTGTATTTGTTCGTCAATATAGAAAGGCTGTAGACAAAGAGCTTTTAGAACTTCCTGCAGGGCTTATTGAGTCAAATGAACTTCCAAAAGAGGCAGCACAAAGGGAGTTACAAGAAGAGATAAAGTATGATGCAAAGAATTTTGAATATCTTTTTGATTCCTATTCATCTCCGGGATTTACAGATGAAAAAATGTCCTATTTTTTAGCTACAGATCTATTCTCAAGCCCTTTACAAGAGGATGAAGGAGAAGATTTAAATATTGAGGAATACACATTAGAAGGAGCTCTAAATATGATTGAAGAAGGAAAGATTGAAGACTCAAAGACTATTATAGGACTTTTATATCTGAAGGCTAGGAAAAGTTAAATGTTTAATACTCAAACTATATTAACATATGCTGTAATCTACTCAGCTCTTTTAATATCGCTAATACTACACGAAAATGCACATGGATTAGCTGCCCTATATATGGGAGATACAACGGCAAAGGACAGTGGAAGACTTTCGCTAAATCCTTTTAAACACCTATCGCTACTTGGAACATTATCACTATTTATTTTCCGTTTTGGATGGGCAAAGCCAGTGCCGATTAATCCATACAACTTTCGAAAGAGAAAACTAGGAGATTTTTTAGTTTCTATATCAGGAATATTGACTAACTTTTTGTTAGCATTTATATTTCTTATAATTTTTGACCTTGTAATACTAAAGGTAGATGCAAATCCGTACTTGGTTTTATTTGTTAAGTCAATGGTACAGTATAATGTACTACTAGGAGTGTTTAATTTAATACCATTACCTCCGCTGGATGGTTCAAAAATTGTAATGACCTTTTTACCGGAAAAGATGACTTATAAATTGTTGAGTATTGAAAGATATACAAACATGATACTAATTGCTCTTATTTTTACAGGTGCAATATCGAAAGTGGTACTTTCCATGTCTGATTTTGTCTTAAAACTCATGTATGGTTTATTGGGGTAGAATATGTATAAAATTGAAACTGATTATTTTCAAGGTCCATTTGACTTGTTATTAAGTTTAATAGAAAAGAACAAGATAGATATTTACACTGTAAGATTAAGTGACATAACAGAAGACTTTTTAAGGGAAGTTGAGGCTTTAAAGACAATAAATCCAGAAAATATTGCAGATTTTGTTTTTCTAGCAAGTACATTACTTGAGATAAAGTCAAAAAAACTTCTTCCAAAAAATGAATTTTTAGATGAAGAAGAGACAGTTACGGAAGAAATGATTTTAACAAGACTTAGAGAATATAAAAAAATTAAAGAACTTTCACAAGAATTACAAAAACATAAAGATAAGGCGGACAGTTCATATCCTAAGTTGCAGGAAGATTTGTCCGATTTTTTTGAAGACAAAAGAGAAAATAAAATAATTGGAGATGGCACAATACTTTACAATGAATTATGTAAAGTGCTAAACAGAATTGAAAAGAGGCAAAAAAACCTAGAAAAGTTTGATATATTGCAAAGAGAAGAATTTTCTGTCGATGAATACATGGATGTTATTAGAGACAATTTAAAACCGGGAAGAAAAAAGAATTTTTCAGATTTTTTCCATGATAATATGCATGTAAGTGAGATGATTACTCTATTTCTATCCATATTGGAACTATTAAAGATAAATGAAGTTAAACTTTATCAAAATGAAAACTTTGATGAAATATTCATAGAATTAAGGTGTGAAAATGAATTATAAATCTATAATTGAATCATTATTATATATATGGGGCGAACCCCTTTCATATAAAGAAATTGCAAAGATAATAGAAAAAACTCCGGGAGAGACTAAAAAAATACTAAATGAAATGATGTTTGACTGCGACTCTTCCGATAGAGGACTTGAGCTAAAACAATATGGAGATAATTTCCAATATGTTACAAAGGAAACCAATTTAGACTATGTAAAAAAGTTAGTTAATAAAAACGAAAACAAAAATATTACAAATTCATCCATGGAAGTCCTTTCAATTATAGCTTATAAACAACCAATTACAAGAATTGAAATCGAAGAGATTAGGGGAGTTAGATCACAAGGTCCAATTGACACATTACTTTCAAGAGACTTAATAATGGAAGTTGGTAGACTGGAACAAATTGGAAGACCAATACTTTATGGAACCACTGATGAATTTTTACGTGTGTTCGACCTAGCTAATTTAAAACAACTTCCACAAAAAAATGAAGTTGAACAGTTATTTTTAGAGGTGGATAAAGTTGAGGATCAATAAATATCTTGCTCATAGTGGAGTTTGCTCTAGAAGACAGGCGGATGAAATAATATCTCAGGGAAGGGTAAGTATAAATGAAAAAACGGTTAAAGAACTAGGAACCAAAGTTTTACCAGATGATGTTGTTAAGTTTGATGGAAATGTGGTAGCTCCCCTTGAGAAGTTTAAATATTTTCTTTTAAATAAACCTGTTGGCTATGTATCCACGGTAAAAGATCCATTTGCTGAAAAAACAGTTATAGATTTAATTGACTCTAATGAGAGGCTATATCCAGTTGGAAGACTTGATAAGGACAGTAGGGGAATAATTATTATTACAAATGATGGAGAATTGACTTATAAATTGACCCATCCAAAAAAAGATATATTTAAGACTTATGAAGTCATTTTAGATAAAAAGCCTAAAGAAGTAGATTTAGATAGATTAAAAAAAGGAATACCAATGGATGGATACTTAACTAAGAGGGCTAAAATAAAAAAGATTTCTAATTTAAAGTTTCAAATATCCATATCTGAAGGAAGAAATAGACAAGTTAGAAGAATGTTTGATTACATTGGATGTAAGGTTATTGACTTAAAGAGAATTTCCATAGGAAAAATAAGTGATAAAAATCTACCTGAAGGAGAATTTAGAAAACTTACAAAAGAAGAATTAGATTATTTAAGGAGTTTATAATGCTTATTGTTAAAGATTCAAATCCAAATGATTTATCGTACTTTAAAGAAAAATACAATATTGAGTTAAGTTCAAATTATGAAAAACCAGAAATTTTTTTCACATTATTTGAAGATGAAGAAATAGTTGGGTACTCTCAAATAGAAATAGATGGCAAAAAATGTTACTTAAAAGACTTTTTAGTTGTAGGGGATTTTGATTTTTTTGATAAAAATTTCTATCTTAAAGCAACAGCTTCAAAGGTTTATGACCTAGGGTTTGAATATCTTAACTACGAAAATAAAGATTTAAAAGACCTACTTCCACCATCACCTATCTACATTTTAGATTTTTTAAAGGGAAGTTGTTGTAATGATTAAAAATTGCAATGGACTACTGGATCTTTTTTTAGAAGATTATAAGGGGAAGAATTTGGTTGCGGTTGATATGACCCTTGGAAATGGAAATGATCTAAGAAAAATATTTTCTACTTTGGGAAATGATAGCATTTTTATGGATTTGATATCCAAGAGATTAGTATTAAAAATACAAAAGATAAATTTTCTTTAGACGAGTTGTCTAAAATCAACCTTATTTTAGATAGCCATGAGTACATAGGTAAATATGTAAAGGAAAATATAGATATTGCGGTCTATAACTTGGGGTACCTGCCAAAGGGCGATAAAAAAATTGTAACTAATTATAAAAAGGTAATTAAAAGTCTTGATGTATTACTAGAAAAATTAAATCTAAATGGTAGGGTATTTATTACATTCTATCCAGGACATCCATCTGGACTAGAAGAAGCTATACATATTGAAAAATATTTAAGAGAATTAAATCAAAAGGAGTTTGAAATTATTAAATTTGATTTTATAAATCAAAAAAATAATCCTCCTTTTCTAATTGTGTTGGAGAAAATAAAATGAAAGAAGTTATAGTTATTGGTGGTGGGCCTGCAGGAATGATGGCGGCCATTGCAGCGAAAAATGAAAATAATAATGTGACCATTATAGAAAAAAATGAAAAACTTGGTAAAAAATTATATATTACTGGCAAGGGTAGATGCAATATAACAAATTACAAGGATATATCTGAGTTCTTTCCTGAAATTAACAGAAATGAAAAATTTATGTATTCTGCACTTTACTCTTTTAGTAATATGGATATTTTAAATCTTTTAAGTGAATATGGTTTGGAATACAAAGTTGAAAGGGGAGATAGAGTTTTTCCTGTATCAGACAAATCATCGGATGTTATAAAGACATTTAAAAAAATTTTAAATGACAGAGGGATTAATCTGATTTTTGATGAAGATATAAGGTATATAGAAAAAGTAGATGATAAATTTAGGTTATATTCCAAGGAAAGTAGTTTTTCATGTGACTATCTTGTAATTGCCACTGGAGGAAACTCATATAAGAAAACTGGCTCAACAGGTGATGGCTATAAATTTGCAAAAAACTTTGGAATTGAAGTAACTGACATCTACCCAGGGCTTGTGGGACTTAATTTAAATAGCTCAATTCATAAAGAGCTTTCCGGAGTTAATTTGAAAAATGTAGAAGTTGCTTTAAATAAAAATGGAAAGCCATTTAAAAAAGAGTTTGGAGAGGCACTATTCACTCATTTTGGAATTTCAGGTCCAACAATATTAAGTCTATCATCACTAATCTATCCAAAGGAGAAATGCTCCTTATCAATAGATTTAAAGCCTGGTTTGAATTATAATCAGTTAGATGATAGAATAAATCGAGATTTCAACAAGTATATCAACAAGGACATTGAAAATGGTTTAAGGGATCTCTTAATTAAATCGTTAATCAAGCCTGTTTTGGAAATTTCTAATATTCCTAGAGATAAAAAGATAAATCAAATTACTAAAGAAGAAAGACACAGACTTACAAAGACTATAAAAGGTCTCGAATTTAATATAAATTGTTTAAGAGACTTCAATGAAGCCATAATAACTAGAGGTGGAGTAGATGTTAAGGAACTAGATTCATCAACAATGGAATCTAAAAAAGTAGAGAATCTGTACTTTGTAGGTGAAGTTATAGATGTAGACGCCTTTACAGGAGGATATAATTTACAAATAGCCTACTCTACAGGCTTTCTTGCAGGAAGCAGCATAAAGGATGATTGTAATGATAATTAATAATTTAAAACTAGAAGGCAAAAGTAGTGAAGATATTGCAAATCTTATTTATGAAGAATTAAAAAAAATCGATACTACTAAAAACAATGTGCTTATAACAATTCCTGAAAACTATAAAGAAGTTTCAAATCACTTAGACAAGTTTAATTTTGAAGGATTTGTAAAGACATCAATATTAGAAGATAAAGATGACAAGAATATTACTATAGACATATTGGGAAAAGAAAATTTTGTCATTGCAATTGATGGACCATCAGCTTCTGGGAAAAGTACTGTGGCAAAAGAAATTGCTAAGATACTTGATATAAGTTATTTAGACACAGGAGCCATGTATAGAGCATTTACCTATTATCTGTTAAAAGAAAATATAAGTTTAACTGAAGAAGAAATAAAAAAAGTTATTGGAAATATAAATATTGACATAGAAAAAGACAGTGTCATTTTAAACGGAGAAGATATTTCTAAAAAAATAAGAGGAGACGAAGTTACAAAAAATGTTTCTAAAGTTTCTGCTATATCTATTGTTAGAGAGGTTCTTGTTGATTCACAAAGAAATATTTCAAAAGGTAAATCTATTGTGCTAGATGGCAGAGATATTGGAACGGTGGTTTTTCCAAATGCAAAATATAAGTTTTTCATAACTGCTACCGCTGAGGAAAGAGCCATGAGGCGTTTTAAAGATGAAAAGTCTTCTTTAAACAAAAGCTATGAAGAGATTTTAGAGGATTTAAAGGCAAGGGATGTACTTGATTCAAATAGAGAAATCTCTCCTCTTAGACAAGCGGAAGATGCACATTTAATAGATAGCACGGAAATGACTTTAAGAGAGGTCGTAGAAAAGATTATAAATATTATAAGAGGTATTGATGTATAAATTTTTAAAAGTTTTTTGTGGAGGTATGCTTCAATTATTTTTTAAATTTGAAGTGTATGATAAAAATAAAATTCCAAAAGATGGTCCTTTAATAATTTGTGCCAATCACACCAGTGCATTAGACCCAGTTGTACTTGCACAGGTTTGTGATAGAAAAATTTTTTTCATGGCCAAAGAGGAGTTATTTAATAAACCGGTATTAGGTTATTTTGTAAAAAAGCTGGAAGCTTTTCCAGTAAATAGATCAAAGACAGACCTAAAGAGCGTTCGAACTGCCATGTCCATATTAAAAAGAGGAGATGTTCTTGGAATATTTCCAGAAGGTACTAGAGTAAAAACAGTTTCAGCAGATAATATAAAGGAAGGCGTAGGGATGATTTCAAATAGAACTGGAGCACCTATACTTCCTGTATATATAGACACTGAATATAAACTTTTTAGACCTATAAAAGTAAGCTTTAGAGATTTGGTTTACCCTGAAGACTTTAAAGAATTAGGAAGAGAAACTAACAAAGAGATAACAATGGAAGTTTATAAGAAAATATACGATATTGAGGAGTAACATGGAAATTATAATTGCGGATCACTCAGGATTTTGTTTTGGCGTAAAAAATGCCGTAGAAAAGACTGAAAAAACTTTAAAATCTAATATAAATACAATTGCAACTGGTGATTTGATTCACAATCCTCAGGAAGTAAATAGATTAAAATGTTTAGGATTTAAAATAGAAAATAATCCAACAAAAACATATGAAGAAGCAAATATAATTATTCGAAGTCATGGAGAAACTCGGGGAAATATAGAAAAGTATAAAAAATTAGGATACAATGTTATAGATTGTACATGCCCTGTGCTTTTATCTATTTATAAAAGGATTCAAAAGGCTGAGGAAGAAGGATATAAAATAGTTATTATAGGTAAGAGAGAACATCCTGAAATCATAGCTATGTCAGGGCATTTAAAGAAAGAACCTATCATAATTAATTCAGTAGATGAAGCAAAAAAAGTAGTTGGGCTAGACAAATTATATATAATTTCACAAACTACAAACATTTACGAGAAATTTTTTGAATTATCTGATATAATAAAGGATAGCAATACTAATGTAGTGATAAAAAATACAATATGCAATGCAACTAAGAATAGACAACAGGCGACTATTGAACTGTCAAAGACGGTTGATGCAATGGTCGTTATAGGAGGAAGAACGAGCTCAAATACTAACAAGCTCTTTGAATTGTCCAAAAAGCATTGTAAAAATACATTTATGATTGAAACCATAGATGATTTATCTTTACAAGAAGTATGTAAATATAATAGAATAGGAATTACGGCGGGTGCATCCACACCTGCTTGGATAATTGAGGAGGTTGTTCAAGTAATGGATAATTACAGCAAAGACGAATTTATGGAGCAAGTAGAGGGTAGTATAACAAAGATATACCCTAAAGACGTGGTTAAGGGTAGCGTTATTTACGTTACTGATTCTGAAGTTATGGTAAACATCGGTTACACTTCAGACGGGATAATTAAGCAAGATGAGCTTTCATCTGATCCTGATGCTAAACCTAGAGATCTTTTTAAAGAAGGTCAAGAAGTTGAAGTTTATGTTATCAAACTAGATGATGGTGAAGGTAATGTTGTTCTTTCAACTAGAAGAGTAGAAGGCTTAAAGAATTGGAGAAAGTTAGTAGAAATTTCAGAAAATGATGAAACAGTAGAAGCTAAGGTAACAAAGCTAGTTAAAGGCGGACTTTTAGCAACTGTATTCGACATTAATGCTTTTATTCCAGGATCACAAGTTGCAACTACTTTTGTCAAGGATTTATCTCCTTATGTTGGTGAAACTTTAGAATGTAAAATAATCAACTTAGATGAAAAGAAGAGAAGACTTGTTTTATCAAGCAGAGTTATTGAAGAAGCAAAACTTCAAAAGAAAATGGACGAGGCTTGGGAAAACATTGAAGTTGGTAAAGTAATAGAAGGAAGAGTTGAAAGATTAACTGATTTCGGAGCTTTTGTCGACATAGGAGGAGTAGATGGTTTAATTCACATCTCTGATATTTCTTGGAAGAGAATAAATCATCCATCAGATGTTTTAAAAGTAGGCGACGAAATTGAAGTAAAAATATTAAGAGCAAATAGAGAAAGAAATAGAATTTCTCTAGGATTAAAGCAATTAACAAAGAAACCTTTTGAAGAATTCATGGAAAACAACAAAGAGGGAGACATTGTTAAGGGAGAAGTTGTTAACCTTCTAGACTTTGGTGCTTTCGTAAGACTTCAAGAAGGTGTTGAAGGTTTAGTTCACGTTTCACAAATTTCATATGAACATGTTGAAAAGCCATCAGATGAGCTTAACATTGGAGATGAAATTGAAGCTAAGATATTAGAAATTAATCCTGAAAGCAAGAGAATTGCTTTAAGTATTAAAGAAACTAAGGAAAAACCTGAAGCAAAACCAAGACCACAACCAAAGAAGTCTCCAAAGCCTAAACAAGAAAAAGCTCCAGAATATGAAAATCAAGAATTAGAACATAATCTAGGAGATTTAATTGCGGCTAAGCTTGACGAAAACGAAGATAGCGAAGAATAATTAAAAAAAGGTAGAGTTAACTCTATCTTTTTTTATTCGTATTTTGTGGAAGTTTAATCTAATTGGGTATCTATTTTATTAGATAGATAATAAGGAGAGCTTTGATGAACACCAGGGTTAAACAGGAAGAATTTGAAACTAGATATCTGTCAAAATATGCTGCTAAGAGCAAATTTGCAGTAAGGGATATAGATGAAGAGGGAGATTTTTACAGGACTTCATTCCAAAGAGATAGGGACAGAATAATTCATTCAAAATCATTTAGAAGATTAAAACATAAAACACAGGTCTATATTTCTCCAGAAAAAGATCATTACAGAACTAGATTGACCCACACTCTTGAGGTGGCTCAAATTGCAAGAACAATTGCAAGGGCGTTAGAACTTAATGAAGACCTGACAGAGGCAATAGCCCTATCACATGATCTTGGTCATACCCCCTTCGGACACATGGGTGAAGATGCTCTTAATTCTTTAAACCCTAAAGGTTTTAAACATTATATGCAGTCAAGCAGAATTGTTAAATATTTAGAAATTAGAAAACAAAATCATGGATTAAATCTTACAAGAGAGGTTATAGATGGAATTGAAAACCACACGGGAAATAACAAGGCTTCTACACTAGAAGGACGAGTAATTAAATTTGCCGATAGAATAGCCTATATTAACCATGATATTGATGATTCCATAAGAGCAGGTATATTAACTGAAGAAGACCTACCAGAAAATATACGTGAAAAGCTAGGTAAATCTCCATCTGAAAGAATTAACAACATGGTAGTTAATGTGATAAATGAAAGCTATGGGAAAGATGATATTCTTATGGGTGATGAAGAATATAGGCTGATGATGCAGCTTCGAAAATTTATGTTTCAAGAAGTTTATTTTAATCCGATTGTTAAACAAGATGAAGAAAAAGCAAAGGCATTAATTGAAAGATTATATTTATATTTTTTAAAGAATTTTGAAAAATTACCAAATGAACATTTAGAAATTTATAAAAACAATGAAAATTTAAAATATTCTAGCAAGGAGGACATAGTTACGGACTATATTGCTGGAATGACTGATACTTTTGCCATACAGGAATATAAAAATATTTTTATTCCTAAACAATGGCATATTTAATGGAGGAAAAATGGCGTATATACCTGAAGAGAAAATTCAAGATATTAAAGATCAACTTGATATTGTAAATATTATTTCTGATTATATAGAATTAAAACCTTCAGGACAGAACTATATTGGACTTTGTCCTTTTCATAATGAAAAAACACCTTCCTTTACTGTTTCAAGAAGTAAGGGAATTTTCCATTGTTTTGGATGCGGTGTTGGCGGAGATGCTATCACTTTTATCATGAAAAAAGAGAATATGAACTATGTTGAAGCTATTCATTTTTTAGCTGACAAATTAGGGATTTTTCTCGATACAGGAAATGTTGATAAAGAACTTTATGAGCACAGAAAGACACTTCTTAGAATTAATGAAGAGGCCAAGTACTATTTTTTTCAACAATTACTAACATATCAACTTCCAAAAGAGTATTTATCAAATAGAGGACTAGACAAGTCAGTGGTAAATAAATTTATGTTGGGGTATGCTCCAGATGGTTTTGATAATTTACTTAATTATTTCAAAGGTAAGAATGTAAAAACAGAGGATTTATTAGAGCTTGGTCTAATTAAAAAGTCTGCAAATGGTCATTTATACGACGCATATCGAAACAGACTAATCTTTCCAATTACAAATAATAGAAAAGAAGTAATAGGATTTGGTGGCAGGACCTTAGTTGATGACAGGGCTAAGTATATAAACTCACCAGAATCAATAGTTTATCATAAATCTAAGAACTTATATGGAGTAACAAACTTTAACTCTATTTCTAAGAAAGACAAAGTTGTAATTGTAGAGGGTTATGTTGATGTAATCTCATTATATAACTATGGAATTGACTACTGTGTAGCTTCTTTAGGGACTGCACTTACAAAAGAACAGGCAAAATTAATTAGTCGATATACAAAAAATATTTACTTATGTTATGATGGAGATTCAGCAGGACAAAGTGCGACTCAAAGAGCAATTGAGATTTTTAAGGAAATTGACATACAGGCCAATGTTATAGAGCTACCAGAACAGCTTGATCCTGATGACTATATAAAAAAATACGGAAAAGAGTCTTTTGAAACATTAATAACAAATTCGTTAAATTCAATTTTATATAACTATACAAAGCTTTTAAAAAATTATGATTTAGATGATATTAATAGTAAGACTGAATTTTTAAATGAGCTTGTAAAGATGCTTAATGAAATTGATAATAAACTTATTCAAGATGAGTATTTAATAAGGTTTTCCAAAGACTTGGACATTAACATTGACAGTATTAAATCGGAGTTAAGTAAACAAAAAAGTTATTCAAAAACCCCTGTAAAAGATACTCCTAAGGTAAATAGGGTAAATAACAATAAGTTAATTTTCCTAGAAAGCATAAAGTATTATCTTTTTAATAATGATATTGAATTTAGAAGTAAAATACTAAACTCAGGAAATTTTCTAGAGGAAGAAACTGAGTATTTTACACCTACTATTATTTTTATAGAGGAAAATGGAC
This sequence comes from Mediannikoviicoccus vaginalis, assembly GCF_928097925.1. Classification (GTDB taxonomy): domain Bacteria; phylum Bacillota; class Clostridia; order Tissierellales; family Peptoniphilaceae; genus Mediannikoviicoccus; species Mediannikoviicoccus vaginalis. The sequence goes on along the minus strand of NZ_CAKMRI010000001.1, from coordinate 408,063 downwards.
TAACAATAGATACAACTTTAGATGATATAAAAGAGTTAGATGGGAATAGTAATATTAAAAAAATCATCGAAACTACTTTAAAAACTCAAAACAGAGATTATTACAATAATAAAGAAAATGCTATAAGATTTTTAAACTCCCTTAAAAGGCATGTTTTAATTATGGAAAGAGATAAACTTAAAGAACAATTAATTCTTCTTCAAGAAAATGAAGAATTATCTGAAAGTTTAAAAAAATCTTATACTGATTTAGCAAATGAAATATTTAAAATAAATTCGCTTTTGAAAAGTATTTAAAAGGGGAGGGTAACGTGAAGAGTAATAAACAAGAATATTCTGATGATTTAGAAGGTATAAAAAAAGATATTTTTGAAGAACTATTATCGATAGCATCAGATAATGATGGAATGATTGAGTATAGTAAATTCACAGGCATTGATGGATTTTCTGAATTAACAGAAGATGACATTGAAGAAATAAAAGAATATCTTGATAAAGAGAATATAGAGCTATTAAAAGAAGATGCCATCGAAAGAGAAGGTCATTCAACTGATAGTGACGATGAAGATCTTGACGATGATGAAGATGAAGACATAGAAGATATTGATGCCGATGAAGACTTTGATGAAGATCAAGATAGTTTAAGTAAAGTTAAGAACTTAGCAGTGGATATAAAGGGAATCAATGTAGATGACCCAGTTAAGATGTATTTGAAAGAAATTGGTAAAATTTCCTTACTTACAGCAGAAGAAGAAGTTGAGCTTGCTCAAAGGATGGAAAATGGAGATGTTTTTGCGAAGAGAAGACTTGCAGAGGCAAACCTTAGACTAGTTGTAAGTATAGCTAAAAGATATGTTGGTAGAGGAATGCAGTTTCTTGACTTGATTCAAGAAGGAAATTTAGGTCTTATGAAAGCTGTAGAAAAGTTTGACTACACCAGAGGATTTAAATTCTCAACCTATGCAACATGGTGGATAAGACAAGCTATAACAAGAGCTATTGCAGATCAAGCTAGGACAATAAGAATCCCAGTTCACATGGTTGAAACAATTAACAAACTAGTTAGAATTGAAAGACAATTGATTCAAGCTTTAGGAAGAGATCCTACAAATGAAGAGATTGCCAAAGAAATGGGAATAGATGTAGAAAAAGTTAGAGAAGTAAGAAAAATTGCACAGGAACCAGTATCATTGGAGACTCCAATAGGAGAAGAAGAAGATAGTCATCTTGGAGACTTTATCGAAGATGAAACTGCTGTAGCGCCAGATGAAGCTGCAAACTTTACTATGCTTAGGGAACAGCTAGATGAAATACTATCTACCTTAAATCATAGAGAAAGAAAAGTTCTTGAACTTAGATTTGGGCTAACCGATGGAACTCCAAGAACTCTGGAAGAAGTTGGTAAAGAATTTAATGTTACAAGAGAAAGAATTAGACAAATAGAAGCCAAGGCTTTAAGAAAGTTAAAACATCCTAGTAGAAGTCAAAAATTAAGAGACTTTTTGGAGTAGATATGTCAGATAGATTAGAAAAAATTATTGAATTTGTGGAAAAGAATTCTATAGTTGCAGATATTGGAACTGATCATGGATTGGTTCCAATATATTTATCTAAAAACAAAATAGCTAAGAGGATAATCGGGATTGATATTAGTGAGAAATCACTTTTAAAATTGAAATTAAAAATAGAAAATAATTTAAAGTATCAAAATATTTATCCAATAGTTTCCGATGGATTAAAAGCACTCAAACCATTTGAAGTGGATACAATAATTATATCGGGAATGGGAGGACTTTTAATTTCAAAAATTCTTGAAGAAAGTCCAGAAATTGCAAAATCTGCAAATACATTAGTACTTCAAGGAAATAATAATATAGAAGCATTAAGAAGATTTCTCCATGAAAATGGATATGCTATAGTAGATGAATTTGATGTGTTTGAAAACAGTAAATACTATCAGATATTAAAAGTACAGTCTGGATTAGAAGTTTACAAAAAAGATTATTACTATGAGTTTGGGAAAGTTTTGATTGAAAAAGGCTCCCTTAACTTAAAGGGATTTATAGAATTAGAAATAGAAAAAATTAACAATATAATTGAAGATATAGAGGTTTTGAGTAAAGAGGATATGACTGAAAAAATCAATAACTTCAATGAAAGAAAAGAATATTTAAAACAGGTGGTTGAAGAGATTGAAAGTAATCGATGTAATTAATAAATTTGAAGTGGACTGCCCATTAAATCTACAAGAAGATTGGGACAACAGTGGAGTTCAAATAGACTTTAGCAAAGAAGTGTTAAAGGGAATTGTAATAGGATTAGATCTTTCAAAAGAGTTAGTGGAATTTGCAATAGAAAAAAATTCAAACTTAATATTTCTTCATCATCCATTCTTTTTTGAAGATATAAAGTCTTTAGATTTTTATTCGACTAGAGGAAAAATTTTAGAGCTATTAGTTAAAAATAGAATTACAGTTTATTCTGCACACACAAATCTTGATAAAATTAGTTTTGGTGTTTCAAATATTCTTGCAGAAAAACTGGGATTAAAGAACAGTGAAGTTCTATTTGAAGAAGAAAATTCTGAAAATGGATTAGGGAAAAGTTCTAAAATAGAAAAAATTAGCTTATTTAATATGGCTGAACTAGTTAAAGACAGATTAAATTTAAGTAGCATAATTTCTTATGGAGATTTAAATAAAGAAATTGAAAAAGTTGCTGTAATGGGTGGTAGTGGTGCATTTGCAATAGATAAGTGCATTGATGAAAAAATAGATCTACTTATAACAGCAGATATAAAATACCACGACGGTCAGAAAGCTTCTGAAAATAATCTAGCTATTTTAGATATAGGACACTATAATTCTGAAATAGACTCTATAGATTTTTTATTTAAATATTTTGCTGAATTTGTGGAAGAAAAAATTCATAGTTTTAAATATGACATTTCAAAAAGAAAAATCATATAATATGTTATAATATACATGAGTAGAAGAGATAATCGCGTGAAATAACGAGGAAAGTCCGTGCACCGTAGAGCAGGATGCTGGATAACGTCCAGTGGGGGCGACCCTAAGGATAGTGCAACAGAGAGATACCGCCATTTATGGTAAGGGTGGAAAGGCGAGGTAAGAGCTCACCAGGACTTAGGCGACTAAGTTGCTATGTAAACCCCATTTGGTGCAAGATCAAAATGGAATAATGTAGTTGCTCGCTACACCATGGGTAGATCGCTTGACCTTATTGGTAACAATAAGGCTAGACAGATGATTATCTAATACAGAACACGGCTTATTTTCTAGTCAAAAAAACTACCTTTAACGGTAGTTTTTTTTGGAACAAAAGAAACTGTTGGGGGGTATGAATAAACATACCACCTCAACAGTTTTTTTAATAAAAAAATTGCACTTACTCTACAAATCACCTAAAATAAAGTCACCACAACTCAAAAGGAGGTAAAGTAAGTGCAAATAAATAATATCACAAAGCTTGTGGGAATAAAAGGTATAAAATTAGAAAAAGTAGAAGAAACAGAAGACAAGATAACAATAACAGGTAAATGCAAGAAAAGACCTAAAACATGTCCTTGTTGTGGATCAAAAAAGATAGAAATACATGACCATAGACATCAAAACATAAGAGATCTACCATATAGAGATAAACAAGTAATACTAAAAATAGACGTACGAAGATTTAAATGTAGACAGTGCAATAAAAGATTTACAGAATCTAAACCATTCGTATCAAAACATTGCCAAATAACAACAAGACTCAAAAGAAGAGTATTAGAAGAATTTAAAAATAAAATATCCATCAAAGATATAGCTAAAAAATTTTACATTTCACCCAAAACAGTCTCAAATATAATAGATACCATAGAAATAAAAAGATTAAAACTAGGAGAAGTACTAAATATAGACGAATTCAAAGGCGACTCCGGAAGAGAGAAATACCAGACAATAATAGCAGATAGTCAAAATAAAAAGATATTAGACGTACTACCAACAAGGAAATTTGATTACCTAGATAAATACTTCAGTCAAATACCAAAAGAAGAAAAAGATAAAGTAAAAATCTTCGTAAGCGATATGTATAGACCATACAGAGATATAAAGAAAAAACACTTTCCAAACGCAAAACATCTAATAGACAGATATCACTTCATAAGACAGGTAACATGGGGATTTGAAAACACAAGAATAGCAGAATCAAAAAAGATGAAAAAACAAGAAAGAACACACTTTATGAGAAGTAAATCCCTACTAACAAAACCAATGATAAAACTACACGAAGATGAAAAAATAAAAGTATCAATAATGTTAGAAAGAAACGAAGAAATAAGAAAAGCATACCTAACAAAAGAAACCTTCTACAACCTAGTAATGAAGAGCGAAAACAAAGAGAAAGCACAAAAAAACATACAAGGTTGGATAGAATACCTGTTAAAAGACGGATCCATTAAGTGGAGAGCCTGTTTAACAGCCTTTAAGAACTGGATAGACCCAATATCTAATAGCTTTGACTACGAATTCACCAATGGGTACGTAGAAGGAATGAACAACAAAATAAAAGTATTAAAGAGAATAACATTTGGAATGAAAAATTTCAAAAGATTTAGAAATAGGATATTAGCACTCGAATAATATACAAGAACTGAATAAAAGAATTAGCTTTTAGGAAAAATAAGCCTATAGGCTTATTAAGTGAACCTAAAAACAGTAAAAAAGTGACTATTTAGTTAGGTCTTTTAAAAGTAAGTGAATAATGATGTATAAATAAGAGGAGATGCCAACTTTATAGGTTAGCATCCCCCAATGGATTCTTTAGAGCCTTTTTTTATGTGGAGAATTATGATCTATTTAAAATTTTAAAATAAAAAAGGTAGTATACTCAAAATATACTACCTTGGAGGCGACACCCGGATTTGAACCGGGGGTAGAGGTGTTGCAGACCTTTGCCTTACCACTTGGCTATGTCGCCATATTGGAGCGGAAGACGGGACTCGAACCCGCGACCCTCGCCTTGGCAAGGCGATGCTCTACCACTGAGCCACTTCCGCAAATACTTCTTGGTGCCCAGAGCCGGAATCGAACCAGCGACACGAGGATTTTCAGTCCTCTGCTCTACCGACTGAGCTATCTGGGCGCACAATATAGATGTTTTTATTAAGATTTTTCATTGAAAGATTATTATATTATATACCATCCGCTCATTCTTATTTTGCTTCGCAAAGCTTAAGTTAATGTCGGATAATAAAATCATATTTCACTTTAAATATTTAACTAACTACAAGCTTTATGATACAATAATTTTGTAGAAAAGTCAAATTAAATTATATAAGAGTAAAATCTGATGTATGTTAATAGTTACATTTCAGATGTTACAGTAAAATTATACCAGATTTTAGATTTAATTTCCAATTTCTAAAATTTTTATTTAATTATTGAAAAATCGGGTGAAAAGAATAAATCCATTTGTATTTAATAAAAGAGTTAAAGCTGTGATTGTAAGTTATAAAATAAGCGAAGACTTTGAACGGTTACTTAGTGATTTAAAAATCGATATAATAAAAACATTACCCATAGAAGAAATTGATGAACCAGTTAAGGATCATCCCGATATGGCAGTTCATCCTATAGATTATAATAAATTTGTGGTTTATAATAAGCATAGAAACTACTATGGACGAAAATTAAAAGAATATGGAGTTACTATTATTCCATCTTCAAATGAATTAAATAAATTTTATCCAAATGATATAGCGCTTAATGTTTCCAGGACAAATGATTATTATTTCTATAAGGAAAACTCTATTGACTTGAGTATAGAAAATTATTTAAAGAAAATCTCAAAAAGTGTATTAGTTAAACAAGGTTACAGTAAGTGCTCATCTTTAATAATTGACAAAGACACGGTTATAACTTCTGATAAAGGGCTTTATAAAGCTTATTTAAATAATGGAATAAAATGTTATTTAATACCATTTGGAGATATTCTCCTACCAGGATATGACACAGGTTTTATTGGTGGATGTGGAGGAATGATTTCAGATGATGAAATTTTATTTTATGGAAATTTGGAAAGATATAAATATAGCAAACAGTTAGTTGAAATACTTAAAAGTGAAAATATAAAATATTACTATCCTAGGGACTGCGAATTCGTTGACCTAGGTTCTATTATAGGTATTAGAGGAGGAATAGATGATTAAACCAAGTATTTTATCGGGGATGATGGAATTATTACCACAAGACCAGATACTATTTAATGAAATTAAAGATACAATTGAAGAAACATTTAAAAAGTATGGTTTTTTACCACTGGATACTCCAGTTATGGAAAAGCAAGAAATACTTTTTGCCAAAGGTGGAGGAGAGACTTCTAAACAAGTATATGCATTTGAAAAGGGTTCTTCAAAAATTGGTCTTAGATTTGACCTAACTGTTCCACTTGCAAGATATGTCTCTCAATATTTTAGTGATTTAAATTTTCCATTTAGAAGATATCATATTGCAAAGGTGTATAGGGGAGAGAGAAACCAAAGAGGAAGATATAGAGAGTTTTACCAATGCGATATTGATGTGGTAGGTCATGAAAAACTTTCTCTATACAATGATGCAGAAATACCTGCAGTAATGAATGAAGTATTTATTAAGCTTGGATTTAGTAATTTTAAATTTCTTTTCAATAATAGAAAACTTCTTAATGGATTCTTTGAGTCCATAGGTCTTGATGACTTTATTTTTACACTAAGAACAATTGATAAAATAGATAAAATTGGTAAAGACAATGTAAGAAAAGAGTTTTTAGAATATGGTTTAGAATCTGATGTTATTGATAGCTTATTGGAGTTTATTGCTACGAAAGGAAGTAATGATGAAATTATAGAATATTTAGAAAGCCTAAATATTTCCAATGAGTTATTCAATGAAGGTCTTGATGAATTAAAATTTGTATATGAAAATATGAAAGCTCTTGGAGTTAAGGAAGAGAATATTCAAATTCAATTAAGTATTACTAGAGGGCTTGATTATTATACGGGATCTGTATATGAAACTATATTAACTGGCTATGAGTCTATTGGATCGGTATGTTCTGGTGGAAGATACGAAAACTTAGCTGAGAACTATACAAAACAAAAACTTCCAGGAGTTGGAATGAGTATTGGATTAACAAGGCTTTTCTATCAACTGAAAGAATCAAATCTATTAAAAGAATCAAATGCTCATATTACAGAATGTTTAATAATACCTATGAAAGGGTATGAAAGTAAAGGTATAGAGTTATTGACATCCCTTAGAAAAGATGATAAAATGGTACAAATCTATTTGGAAGGTGGAAAGCTTAAAAAGCAATTTGGATATGCTGATAAGCTAAATGTTCCATATACGATTATTATTGGAGAAGAGGAAGTTAAAACAAAAACTTACTCTTTAAGAAATATGGTTACAGGAGAGCAAATCTCTTGTTCATATGACGATTTAATTAAATATTTATAAATGATGATGGATCCAAGTAACATATTTAAACTTCAAGAGATTGGTAACATAGCTGAGAGTTTCCATAAGTAAATGAATATGTGAATACTAATCCGGAGTGAATAATTAATTGAGAAGAAATTAGGGTGGAACCACGGCTTTTTCGTCCCTACGTTATGTAGGGATGGAGAAGTCTTTTTTATTTAATAGGAGGCAGAGATGATAAAAATTATTTTACCTGACGATTCTGTTAGGGAATACGAATCAGGAGTATTACTAGGAGAAATTGCAAAAGATATTTCAGAAGGGCTTGCTAGGGTTGTCTTAGGTGCTGTAGTTAATGACAATATAATGGGATTACAGGAGCCTATTAGAGAAGATAGCCATGTTAGATTTGTAAAGTTTGAAGATGATGAAGGAAAACAAATTTTTTGGCATACTTCAGCACATATTATGGCTCTTGCGGTACAAAGATTGTACAAAGATGTTAAATTTGGTATAGGACCTGCAATTGCCAATGGATTTTACTATGACTTTGACCTTGAGCACAGATTTACAGACGAAGATCTTCCTAAAATTGAAGAAGAGATGAAAAAGATTATAAAAGAGGGTCACAAGGTTGAAAGATATGAAATGCCAAGGGATGAAGCTGTGAAGTTCTTCGAGGAAAAAGGAGAAAATTACAAAGTTGATCTTATTGAGCATCTTCCAGAAGATGAAATTATATCTTTCTATAAACTAGGCGAGTTTATAGATCTTTGTAAGGGACCTCATCTATATGACATAAAAAAAATAAAAGCTGTAAAACTTCTTTCAGTTGCAGGAGCATATTGGAGAGGCGATGAAAAGAATAACATGCTTCAAAGAATATATGCAATAAGCTTTGAAAAGCAAAAACAACTTACAGAATATTTAGAATTCATAGAGGAAGCAAAGAAGAGAGACCATAGAAAGCTAGGAAAAGAATTAGATTTATTCAGTTTCCAAGAAGAGGGTCCAGGTTTTCCATTCTTCCATCCAAATGGAATGATAGTGAAGAATGAGCTAATGAATTTCTGGAGAGAAGTTCATAAGAAAGAAGGTTATGGAGAGATTCAAACACCTATAATTTTAAGTGAAAGTCTATGGCATAAATCTGGTCACTGGGATCACTATAAGGAAAATATGTACTTTACAAAAATAGATGACCAAGATTATGCAGTTAAACCTATGAACTGTCCAGGATCTATATTAGTTTATAAATCTGGAATGCATAGCTATAGAGACTTTCCGTTAAAGCTTGCAGAAATGGGTCTTGTTCATAGACATGAGTTATCCGGAGCTCTACACGGTCTATTTAGAGTTAGAGCATTTACACAAGATGATGCCCATATTTATATGTTAAAGGAACAAATTAAGGAAGAAGTATCAAAAGTTATTGACCTTTGTGATTATATTTATTCTGTATTTGGATTTAAATATAATGTTGAACTTTCAACAAGACCTGAGAACTCAATGGGTTCTGATGAAGATTGGGATATAGCTATTAATAGTCTAAAGGAAGCTTTAGATTCAAAAGACTTTGAATACACAATAAATGAAGGCGATGGAGCTTTCTATGGACCAAAGATCGACTTCCATCTAGAAGATGCAATTGGAAGAACTTGGCAATGTGGAACAATTCAACTTGACTTCCAAATGCCAGAAAGATTTGAACTAACTTATATAGATAGTGACGGAGAAAAGAAAAGACCGGTAATGGTTCATAGAGCAATTCTTGGATCAATTGAAAGATTTTTAGGAATATTAATTGAACATTATGCTGGTAAGTTCCCTGCATGGCTTGCACCAGTTCAAGCAAGAATTTTACCAATTTCAGACAAGTTCAACGACTATGCTTATGAAATAAATGAAAAGCTTAAAGAGTTAGGAATAAGATCTGAAGTAGATGATAGAGCTGAAAAAGTTGGTTTTAAAATCAGAGAAGCTCAAATTCAAAAAGTTCCTTACAGCTTAATAGTTGGTGAAAAGGAAGTTGAAGGAAAAACAGTTTCTGTAAGAAAGAGAGACGAGGGAGACAAGGGTTCAATTTCAGTAGATGAGTTTGCAAAAAATCTATTAGATGAGATAAAATCAAAAAAATAAATTTATGGCCGATGGTTTTACCGTCGGCTTTTTAAATTAGAGTAATTACAAAGCTTTTGATATAATGAATATTAAGAAGGTGTGATATGTTAACAGTAAATGAAGCTAGAGAAAAAATTATAGAAAATATAAAAACTTGCAAAGAAACTATTGAGATTCCATTTTTTGAATCTGCAGGATATGTTTTAGCAGAAGATATTATTTCAAATATAAATGTGCCTGATTTTCCAAAGTCTGCAATGGACGGATATGCTTTTAATCACAAGGACTTAATTGATGGTGATAAATTCAAAGTAATTGGTGAAAATGCAGCAGGGGACTTTAATAATTATGATTATGAAAAGAATACTTGCGTAAGAGTAATGACTGGTGGATATGTTCCGGAAGGTTATGACTGTGTAGTTAAACAGGAAGATGTCTTAATAGAAAATGACATGATAAAAGTTTTAAATCCAGTTGGAAAACATTTTAATTATTGCGTTGTTGGAGAGGATATTAAAAAGGGCGAAATTTTAATTAAAAGTGGAACTGTAATCAACTCTGGACACATTGGAATTTTTGCAGGAATTGGGCTAGACAAAATAAAAGTATGTAGGCCTTTAAAAGTATCGTTAATTTCTACTGGATCTGAGCTAACAAAACCAGGAGAAAAACTTGAAGCTGGAAAAATTTATGCCATATCAACTTTTATGATAGAGTCTATCTTAGAAAAATATAAGATTGAAGTTGTTTCAAATAAGATTATTGATGATGACATTGACCACATAAAAAGTTCATTAAAAAAAGAATCAAAAGATGCTGATATTATTATCACAACTGGAGGGGTTTCAGTTGGTAAATATGACTATATTAAAAAAGTATATGAGCTTTTAAATATGAAAACTCTATTTACAAAAGTTAAAATGAAACCAGGAACTCCTGTTACATCAGGTATATATGATGACACACTTATACTTAGCGTATCTGGAAATCCATTTGCAGCCATGGTGAACTTTCAAGTGCTATTTTGGGCAGCAGTGGAAAAATATTATGGATGTTCTTATTACAGAAATAAATTGTATGAACGAATAGTAAAAGACAGTTACCTAAAACCTAGTAAGTTAAATAGATTTGTGAGAGCTAAGACCGATGGAAATTTTGTAGTGCTGGAAAATTTCCATAATTCATCTGTTATTTCTAACCTTGCAGAATGTAATTGTCTAGTTCTACAAAATCCTAATGAAGAGATTAAGGAAGGAGATAAAGTAAATATTATTTACTTGTTTTAAATGGACTTAACTATAGGAATTCTTTCAGGCGGTAAAAGTACCAGAATGGGTGCTGATAAAGCAAAACTGCTATATAAAAATAAAACTTTTTTAGAAAATTTAGTAGATGAATTTAAATGCTATCCAATAATAATTTCAAATAATAACCCCGACACCGATATCGCAGGATATAAAATCGTAAGGGATAAATATGAAAACATTGGTCCTATATCAGGTATTCTTGAAATACTTAAAGAAGCAGAAACGGAAAATGTATTTATAGTTGGCGTTGATATGCAGTTTATGACTTTAGAAGTAGCAGAATTTTTATCAACCTATGTGTCTACTGAAAATAGGATAATAACATTTGAAGATAATGGAAAGTTAAATCCACTTGGTTCAATTTATCCAAAGAATATTATTCCTGTACTTGAAGAGAGAATTAGGAATCAAGAATACAAACTTATGGACCTTTTATATGACGAAGATGCTAAAAACGTTCCGTTAAAATACAGTAAGTTTAATTCTATAATCCTTTCTAATATAAATTATCCATCGCAATATAAAAAGCTTTTAGATGACAATATAATTTGCATTTGTGGAAGGAAAAACTCTGGTAAAACCACTTTTATTTCAAATGTAATAAATTTACTAAGTACAGAAGGCTACAAAATAAAATATATAAAACATGACGGACATGATTTTACATTGGGTGAAGACAGGGATTCAAATATAGCATTTTTAAATGGTGCAATCACAACTATTGTCTACTCGGATTATAAGTATCAAATTGTTGAAAAACCATCAAAAAGCGTAGAATATTTTTTAAAAGACTCAAGGAAGTACGATTTAGTTATTATTGAAGGGCTTAAAGATTCAAATTTTAATAAATACGAGATAGTGAGAAAAGGTAACTCAAATGAAATTATTTCATCAGGACACTTAAAAGGCATTATAACCGATTTAGAAAAAAAACAATTTGATGTAGAAACTTTTGATTTAAATGATGCTAGTAAATTTGTGGAGTACTTAAAAAAAGAATATCTCTAGAGGGATAATATGAAGAAATTTTTTGACCAATTAACAGAAAAAGACCCGGAGCTTGTTTTAAATATAAAAACAGCTTTGGAAGATCAAATTAAATATTTCGAGAAAGCTTTAGAATATGACTTAACTACAAAAGATAGGGAAGAAATAGAAAAGTTTTTGGACACTACTAATTCAATTTTAGATGTTATTGAGCCAATAAATATTCAGCTTAGATTAAAAGAATTTGAGCTTAGTAAGATAGTAACTAATAAAGTAACGCTAGATCACGATTTCACCTATACTAAACCTGAAGGCTATAGACTCTATAGAGGTGAGATAGTGTCAATTAGCTCTTACTATGATTTATATGTAAGTCTTTGTGAGTACTTCTATAAACTCAATCCAGTAATCTTCAGATCTTTTCCGCAAAAAACTGATTTTAATGGTTGGAAGAGGACTTACTTTAGCTTAGAGAAAAATAAGATTAGGAATGCGGTTTTAATAGGCAATAGCGTCTATATTGAAACAAAATTTCCGGCAAATAAAATTAGGGACTTACTAATTAAAATGTTTAGTGCTTACAATTTGAGTTTTGATATATTGGAAATATATATTAGACAGGACAGGAAGGAAGAGCATAGGTATTATGAAAAATAACAAGTTAACATTTTTGCATAGTGGGGACTTTCATTTAGGATCATATTTTTATTCTTCAGATTTACCTGTTGAGTTAGTAGAAAATCGTAGGGAAAATATATGGGCTTCAATTGAAAGCCTATTTTCTTATGCCAAGGAAAAGAAAACGGACTGTATATTTTTATGTGGAGATATTTTTAATGAAAATTATGTAACACTATCAATTTTAGAAAGACTCAACTCTCTATTTAAAACGGTACCTGAAACAAAGATTTTTATAATATTTGGAAATCATGATCCATATTCAAAAAATTCAAAATTCAAATATTTAAATCTTGCTTCAAATGTTTTTGTATTTGATGACGATAATGTAAAATCTTTTGAGTTTGAAGATTTTAATGTATATGGAATAAGTTATACTGATAGAATTTTAAATAAATCTTCTTACTTTGAAGACATAAAACTAGATAGAAAAAAGATCAATATTTTACTGTTACACACAGATATTTTAATGCCTAATTTTAATTATATGAATTTAAATTTGAGTGATATAGAGAATTTAGGATTTGATTATATTGCCCTTGGGCATATTCATAAGCCTCAAAAAGTCAAGGAAAACATTATATATCCAGGATCTTTAGAACCACTTTCATTTAAGGAAACTGGTTTTCATGGTGCAATTTATGGTGAATTTGAAAATAGAAAGCTATATAAAAAATTTATACCTCTTTCAAGTTCAATCTTTACATTGGTAAACTACGAATTAAAAGAGAGTTTTGATTTTTATTATCTGCTAGAACATTTGAAAGATAATGTACTTGTGGAAGATAAAAATAATTATATTAGACTGACCCTTACAGGAAAACTTCCAATGGGTTTTGACTTGGATATAAAAGGACTTGAAGAGGCTCTTAAAAAGTATGTACACTACATTGAAGTAATTGATAATACAGAAGAAAATTATGACATTGAAAAAATTCTTGACTTAAATAGAGAAAATCAAATAGGAATTTTTATAGACAAGGTCAACTCATTAAATGAAAGTCAAGAAATAAAAGAAAAAATATTAAAATATGGATTAAATGCTTTAATGAGGGAGGATTCATGAAGCTTTTAAAACTTGAAATATCTGGATTTGGAAAATTTAAAAATAAAATAATTGACTTAAAAGAGGACTTTATTTTAATTAGAGGAGATAACGAGGCCGGTAAGAGTACATGTGTCAAATTTATTGAAGGTGTTTTTTATGGATTTGTAAAACCATATTTAAAAACAACCAGATATACAGATGATTTAGAAAAGTATAGACCATGGAATTCTCCTAACTATGAAGGTTCAGTTATAATTGAACAAAGTGGACAGATTTTAAGGGTATATAGAAACTTCCAAACTGGCGATTATAAAATATATAACGAAAAGACAGGTAAGGATATTACAGAAACTCTAGAAGGATATAAACAGTCCAATAAAAGCTTTCCTGGAGAGTATTTCTTCAAAGTAAGTAGTGAAGTTTTCAATAATACTAAAATAATAGGACAGAATAATGTTGGAATAAAAGATCAGGCATCAAGATATATTACAGATACTATGCTTAAAAATAAAGATAATCATGAAGACTTAACATCGAGTAAAAAAAGCGTTGAGTATCTTAAAGAGCTAAGAAGAGATATTGGCACAACAGCAAATACGAATAAGCCTCTTGGAAAAGCATACGAGGACTATAAAACTATAAGCTCGGAAGTAAAAAGAATTTCAGAATTAAAAGAGGAGTATGACATTTCTTTAAATAAGCTTTCAGACTTGGAAGAAGATTTTATAGAAAAGAATAATCTATTTGAATTAAAAGAAAAACAGTTATCCTTTGAGAAACAGGAAAATGATGTTAACGTCTTAAATGAGAAAGATGAGTTATTAAATGACATTGCTAATTTAAATAAAAAGAAATCTGAAATTGAAAATTCAAAAAGAATCTATGAACCATATCTAAAGGAATATGAAAAAATAAAGGATGAAGAAAAATATTTAAAGAAGGCGTTTGACGAGCTTTCACAGGAAAAGAGACTGGTATACAAAAAGTATTTAGATATTTCAAAAACGCTAGATGATACAGTAAAAAGCCATAAAAAAAGTGAAAAATCACTTAAAATAAGATATTTTTTAGTGTTCTTCTTTTCAATTATTGCAAGTTATCTTTTAAAACAATACACAAAACTTTTAAGTTCTTCTATATTTATGGCTTTTGTTGTGGTAAACCTAGTATCTTTTATGATACAAAATCGTAAATCTGGGAAATCAGATGATGAAGAATATGAAAAAGTTAAAAGGGATAGGGATTTTTATTTTAAAAAGATAGAAGATCTAGATAGGGAAATTGAGTACTTATTAAATGATGAAGAGGATAAAAATAATTCTCTTTTAGATATTGATAAGACAATTAATGACAAATTCAATATTGGTATTAAAGAGATAAAAGAACTTGATGAGGAACTACTAAACTGCAAAAAGAAGTTAGAAGAATCTAAGTCGAAACTTGATTTCATAGTAAAGACAAAACCCTTAACAAAAACTTCTAATGTTAATAAGATAGAATTTTCAAAAGATTTTTATATTGTAGAAAATATGGGTATTGAAGAATTAAGAAAAGAAAAAGATTTGCTTAACAGTGAAATCGTCAGAATAAAAGAAAGAATTAAAATACTGGATAGCGAAATAATAAAGCTACCAAGTTTGTTAGATAAAGAGAAGAGTACGGCTAAAAAAATTGAAGAATTAGAAAATAACTTGAAGATTATTGATCTTACTATAGGACTTGTGGAACAATCCTTTGAAGAGTTAAAGGCAAGTTTTGTTCCAAAACTTATAAATAGGGTAAACTCATTATTGAAACCAATCTATGGAAATGATATAAAATTTTATATAGATGAGTTTTTGAATGTTTCCTATAGAGAAAATGGAAGTAGTAATCTAAAATCGTCTTTAAGCTTGAGTAAAGGTTCGCAAGATATAATTTTTTTCGTTCTTAAGATAGCCATATGCACTGAATTATATGATAAATCAGGTTTTCTTATTCTAGACGATGCTTTTAATTACTTAGATGATGACAGGCTTAAAAAAATAATTTCTGTCTTAAAAAAGGAGCTAGTTCATAATCAGATTATAATACTTAGCTGCCAAGATAGAGAAATGGAAATTTTAAAGTCATATCAAGATGTTAAAATTTTAAATTTATAGGTGAGATAATGATTTATAGTATTTCAGATTTACATTTGGATTATACAAAAGAAAAAACAATGACCCTGTTTGGAGATAGATGGGCAGATTATGAAGAGAGAATTTTTCATAACTGGAAAGAAACTGTTAAGGATGAGGACTTGGTGCTTGTAGCTGGAGATATTTCTTGGGCTATGAGTTTAAAGTCTGCATATTATGACCTAATCAGAATAGATGAAATGCCTGGACAAAAAGTTTTTATTAAGGGCAATCACGACTATTGGTGGAGTTCTCTAAATAAAAATAATTCTTTAAATTTGAAGAGTATTTTCTTCTTACAAAATAATTATTTTGAATTTAATGATTATTGTATAGTGGGAACAAGAGGATGGGACTACCTTACAGAGGATTGTGAAGAGTATAATATCTATAGGAGAGAGCTTTTGAGGTTAGAACTTTCCTTAAATTCAGCGCCAAAAGGCAAGAAAAAAATATGTATGCTTCACTATCCACCTTTCACAAATGAAAAAAAACCCGATGATTTTCATTATATCTTAAAGGAACATGGTGTTACTAAATGTGTCTATGGTCACTTACACGGACCTGGACTTAGTAATGTGGTTGAAGGGGTTGTTGATGGAGTTGAGTACTTCTGCACATCTAGTGACTATCTTCAGTTCAAACCAATTAAAATAGTTGAAACAACTATAGCAAAATAGGAGGAAGAAATGAAAGTAATTTACACAAAAAACTATGATGAAATGAGCAAACAATCTGCAAAAATGGTAATAGAACAAATAGAAAATAAAAAAGATTCTATATTAGGCCTTGCAACTGGTTCAACACCTGTTGGACTATACAAATGTTTAATAGAAGCTCATGTTAACGGTTTAGATTTTTCAGAAGTTAAGACTTTTAATCTTGATGAGTATATAGGTTTAACTCCTGACAATCCTCAATCCTATAACTATTTTATGTTTGATAATTTATTAAACCACGTAAATGTAAAAAGAGAAAATATAAGAATCCCTCAAGGAAATAAAAATCCTGAACAAGAGGTAGTAGATTACGAAAATGATATAAGAAAGTCTGAAAGAGTAGACATTCAATTACTTGGTATTGGTCCAGATGGTCATATTGCATTTAATGAACCAGATGAAGAATTAAATTACTCAACTTCAGTAGTTGAACTAGAAGAAAGTACAATTAAAGCAAATGCAAGATTTTTTGAAAGTGAAGAGGAAGTTCCAACAAAGGCCATTTCTATGGGTATGGGAACAATCTTTAATGCAGAAAAAATTATTCTTTTAATTAGCGGGAAAAATAAAGAAGAAGCAACAAACTATTTAGTTAATAAGGACAAAATTTCAACAAAAGTTCCCGTTTCACTATTAAAGTTACATCATGACGTAACGGTATTTATAGATGAAGAGAGCGTTAAAATAAGATAGTGGAAAGAGAATTAGAAGTAAAGTTAATAAATATTGATTTAGAAGATTTTAAAAGTTCACTTCTAAAAAACGGTGCAAGCTTAACTCATCATGAGAAACAAGAAAACATATTAATTTCTTCTACAATGGCAAAATTAATATGCGATAGGGACTATATGAGAATAAGGCTTGTAAAAGATTTGCTTAATAATAAATCGTATAATTATCTAACTTACAAAAAAATGGTTGAAGATTCCAAGTTTAAAAGAGCTGAGGAATATAGTATTCAATTTGATAATTTAACAAATCTTAAAAAGATATTAGAGTTTATAAAACTTGATAGTTTTGAATCTACCTTTAAAGAAAGATTCAGCTATTCATATAATAATATTAGAATAGATTTTGACTATTGGGATAGAAATTCATTCCCTTTTGACTATGCTGAAATTGAAGCAAATTCTGAGGAGGAATTAAATGAATTTCTTAATGAATTCAATATTTCAAAAGAAAACATAAGTTCAAAATCTATAAAAGAATTGAAAGAAGAATATAAGGGGATTTAGTTCCTCTTATTTTTTTGGGAAAATTTTGTAAAATTATTTGACAATATGATTTTAAAATGGTATCTTAGTTTAAGAAAAAATAAAGAGGGGGCATAAAAAATGTTATCTGGCAGAGATTTAATAGAGATTAATGATTTTTCTAAAGAAGACATAAGCGAAATAATGGATTTAGCTCAAGACATAATTAAGAGTCCTGAGAGTTTTTCCAGTTGTTGTACTGGTAAGATTCTAGGGACTCTTTTTTTTGAGCCATCAACTAGAACAAGACTTAGTTTTGAGTCAGCAATTCACAGACTTGGTGGAGATTGTATAGGCTTTTCAGAGAGTGCTTCATCATCTACAGCAAAGGGAGAGAGCTTAGCAGACACAGTAAAAACCATAAGTAGCTATGTTGACATAATAGCAATGAGACATCCTAAAGAAGGATCTGCAACATTATCAAAGGACTTTACAACTGTGCCTTTAATAAACGCAGGTGATGGAGGACATCAACATCCAACTCAAACCCTTACTGACTTACTTACAATCATGCAAACAAAAGGTACATTTGAAAACCTAACTATTGGTCTTTGTGGTGACTTAAAATTCGGCCGTACAGTTCATTCACTTGTAAAGGCAATGAGTATGTATCCTAACAATAAATTTGTGTTTATATCACCAGAAGAATTAAAAATTCCAGAGTATATAAAAATAGTATTAAGAAATAAAAATATTGAATTTGTAGAAACTGAAAAACTTAGTTCAGTTATGCAAGACTTAGATATTCTATACATGACAAGAGTACAAAGAGAAAGATTTTTTAACGAAGAAGATTATATAAGACTTAAAGATTCTTATATATTAACTCTAGAAAAACTAGAAAATGCTAAGAAGGACTTAGCGATACTACATCCACTTCCAAGGGTGAATGAAATAGCCGTAGAAGTAGACAGCGATCCAAGGGCGGTTTACTTTAAGCAAGTAAGATACGGTGTAATTGTTAGAATGGCACTTATATTAAAACTACTAGGGGTGAAATAATGTTAACAATTAATAGTATTAACAAAGGGATTGTAATAGACCATATAAAAGCAGGTCATGGACATATGCTATATGAAATGCTTGACTTAGACAAAGCAGATTACTCTGTGGCACTAATAATGAATGCAAGTTCAAAGGCAATGGGTAAAAAAGACATCATAAAAATAGAAAATGTAATTGATTTGGACTTGAGAGTTCTTGGATTAATTGATGAAACAATAACTGTAAATATAATTGAAGATCAAAAAATAATTAAAAAGATTAATGTAGAACTTCCTGAGGTGGTTGAAGATGTAATCCAATGCAAAAATCCTCGTTGTATTTCTACAAGTGAAAGAAACATAGTTCATAGATTTGAACTTATAGATAGGGAACAAAAATTATATAAATGTGCATATTGTGATCAAATTTATGACAAGGAGGAATAAATGATAATCGATAAGCTTTATAAATCAGTTGAAGAAAAGGGTTTTGTATGTGTAGGGCTTGATACATCAATGGATTATATACCTGAAAATATCAAAAACATGAGTTCAAGTGTTGAAGATATTGTATTCGAATACAATAGACAAATCATAGATGCAACATATGACATCACTGGAGTTTACAAAGTTCAAATTGCTTATTATGAAGCCATGGGAATTGAAGGTTTAAAGGCTTATAGCAGAACTTTAAAATATCTTAGAGATAAAAACTGCATTTCAATAGGTGATGTTAAAAGAGGTGACATTGCTAATACAGCAAAGGAATATGCAAAAGCTCATTTTACAGGTGATTTTGAAGTAGATTTCATTACACTTAATCCATACATGGGATATGACAGCATTACTCCATATATGGAATATTTAAAAAATGGAGACAAAGGTGTTTTCGTATTACTTAGAACATCAAATCCAGGAGCAAAAGACATCGAATATTTAGAGTACAATAATGAACCTATGTATTACACAATTGGCGATAACATTTATAAAATGGCGCAAGAAATAATAGGGGAGTGTGGATACAGTTCTTTAGGATTTGTAGTTGGAGGAACATATAGCGAAGAAGCTAAAGAAATTAGAGAGAGATACGAAAACTCATTCTTCTTAATTCCAGGATACGGTGCACAAGGGGGAAAGGCAGAAGATATTAGACTTTACCTAAACGACTTTAATGGTGGTGTTGTAAACTCTTCAAGAGGCATAATAACAGCTTATAAAAAGGTTGAAGGTGGAGAAAAGAAATTCCAAGAATGTACAAGAGATGCGGTACTTAAAATGAGAAAGGATATATATGGAGAAGAAAAATTACAGGGATAGTAAAATTATTCTTAACAAACATATTCAAGATGACATCTATTTAATGGAACTTGAAGGAAAATTTGAAGGCAAACCAGGACAGTTTTATATGCTTAGGGCTTGGGATGATAGCCCATTACTTCCAAGACCACTTAGTATATACGATTTAGAAGAAAATAAAATTTCCTTTCTTTATAAGGTTGTTGGTAAGGGAACAGGAATCCTTTCTGAATTAAAAGAGGGAGCATATATCAAATTATTGGGACCTCTAGGAAACAGCTTTCCAACAGAAGGAGTGGAAAATTGTGCCATAGTGGCTGGTGGTATAGGCATAGCACCATTTATGTACCTTGCAAAGACTTTAAAAGGAAAAGTAGACATATACTGTGGATTCTATGATAAAAGCTATTTAATGAACGAATTTAGGAAACATGCGGACAATGTAAATATAACTACAATAACTGGGGATGAAGGTCATAAGGGACTTGTAACAGATATCATAGAGGACAAATATGACTATGTATTTGCATGTGGGCCAAATCCAATGATGCAATCACTTCAAAAAAGGGAGCTATCAGGAAAGTCATTTTATTCTTTAGAAGCTCACATGGCTTGTGGAATAGGTGCGTGCTATGGCTGCGCAATAGAAACCACAAAGGGAGTAAAGAGGGTTTGCCACGAAGGGCCTATATTTAAGGGAGAAGAGGTGATTTTTGATGCTTAGTACAAAATTATGTAACTCTGTTTTAAATAATCCTGTAATTGCAGCTTCTGGTACATTTGGATTTGGAAGAGAATACGAACCATATGTAGACTTTAATAAGATTGGTGGAATTGCAACTTCTGGAGTAACTTTTAAAGCAAAACCAGGTAATAGAGGCATTAGAATTCATGAGACACCATCAGGAATAATGAATAGCATTGGGCTTCAAAATCCTTCTACTGAAGAATTTATAAAAAATGATCTTGAATTTTTAAGAGATTATGATACTAAAATATTGGTTAATGTTGGTGGAGCTACAATAGATGAATATCTAAAATCAATTGAATTACTAAACAAAACCGACATTGAACTGATTGAACTTAATATTTCCTGCCCTAATGTAAAAGAAGGTGGAATGGCATTTGGAATTAAATGTGATATAGCGGAAGAAGTCGTGAGGGAAGTTAGAAATGCAACCGAAAAGACTTTAATAGTAAAGCTTTCTCCAAACGCTGAGAACATTAAAGATATGGCGGTTAAGTGTGTTGAAGCAGGGGCAGATGCACTTTCACTGGTAAATACATTTAATGCATTAGCTGTGGATATTTATAATAAAAAACCAGTTTTTTCAAACATAACAGCAGGCCTTTCAGGTCCGGCAATAAAGCCAATTGCATTAAGAATGGTTCATGATGTAGCGTCAGTTGTAAATGTGCCTATTATAGGTATTGGTGGAATTATGAACTGGCAAGATGCCATTGAATATATAATGGTAGGATCAACTGCAATACAAGTTGGAACGGCAAACTTTGTTAACCCTAACGCTATGGTTGAAATAGTGGAAGGAATGGAAAAGTTTATGGTTGAACAGGGAATTAAGAGTTTAGATGAAATAAGAGGAATTATTTAGGGGGATAAAATGGAAAATAGAGTTTTAGAATTATTAGAAGAAAGTAAGGCATTATTAACAGGACACTTTTTATTATCATCAGGGAAACACAGCGATAGATATATTCAATGTGCTAAACTTATACAATATCCTGATAAGACTGAAGAAGTATGCAAAATTATAAAAGAAAAAATTGATGCAGACGGTATAAAAGTTGATTTAGTTGTTGGACCAGCAATGGGAGGTATAATAATAGCCTATGAACTTGGAAGAGCATTGGGGGTTCCCGCAATCTTTACTGAAAGACAAGATGATGTTATGACTCTTAGAAGAGGTTTTGAAATCCCTGAAGGAGCAAATGTGCTTGTAGTTGAAGACGTTGTTACAACTGGAAAGAGTTCATTTGAAACTATCAAAGTTATTGAAGACCATGGGGCGAACTGTTTAGGAATTGCATGCTTAGCTGATAGAACTTCAGGAAGGGATATTGGAACAAAATTATATCCAGCCATAAGCCTTGAAATAAATATTTATGATAAAGAAGACTGTCCATTCTGTAAAGAAGGACTTGAGCTTGTAAAACCTGGTAGTAGAAAAAAATTCTAATATAATTTGAGAGTTGTCCAAGGGCAACTCTTTTTTTATTTTAAAATAAAAAGAGAGCCATCAATAGACAGCTCTCTATAATATTATTTTATATTTCTATCTTTTTTCACCTTAGCTTGTGCAGCAGTAAGTCTTGCAATAGGAACTCTGTATGGGGAACAGGATACATAATCAAGTCCTGTACTATAGCAGAATTCGATTGATTTTGGATCGCCACCATGTTCACCACAAATACCTAGGTGGATATCCGGATTTGTCTTTCTTCCGCCTTCAGTAGCTATTTCAAGAAGTTTACCAACGCCATCCACATCAATTTCTTCGAATGGACTTCTTGGATAAATCTTCTTTTCTTCATAGTCTGTTAGGAATTTGCCTGCGTCATCCCTTGAGAAACCAAATGTCATTTGAGTCATGTCATTTGTACCGAAACTAAAGAAGTCGGCTTCTTTAGCGATTTCGTCAGCAAGTAATGCAGCTCTAGGAACTTCAATCATTGTACCTATTTTATATTCAACATTTGAGTTGAATTCTTCAAACACACTATTAATTTCTTCAACGATTTCAGCCTTAACATATTTTAGTTCTTTTAAATCTCCTATAAGAGGAATCATTATTTCAGGAGTTACATTAATTCCTTCTTGTTTTAATTTTAATGCAGCTGTAATGATTGCTCTTGCTTGCATACGGTATATTTCAGGATATGTCACTGCAAGTCTACAGCCTCTGTGACCAAGCATAGGGTTGACTTCCTTCAAATCATTAACAGTATCGTTAACTTCGTCAAAAGTAAGATTCATTTTTTTAGCTAGAGCTTCAATATCTTCTTTTTTAGTTGGAAGGAATTCGTGTAGAGGAGGATCAAGTAATCTTGTAGTTACAGATTTTTCTCCCATTACTTTATAGATTTCATAGAAATCTTTTTCTTGCATAGGTCTTAATTCTTCTAGTGCTTTTTGTCTTTGCTCTAAAGTCTTTGATAAAATCATTTCTCTAACAATAGGAATTCTATTTTCATCAAAGAACATGTGCTCAGTTCTGGTTAGTCCAATTCCTTCGGCGCCAAATGCAAGTGCTTGTTTAGCATCCCTTGGAGTATCCGCATTTGTCCTAATGCCCATATCTCTGATTTCATCTGCCCAAGACATAAACTTTTCAAAGTTTCCTGATAGGGTAGGTTCTACTTTTTTAATTTCTCCATGATAGATTGAACCGTCACTACCATTTAATGATATATAATCTCCTTCATGAAGAACATATTTAGATGTTCTCATAACTTTTGATATTTCATCAACAACTATATCAGAAGCGCCGGCAACACAACATTTTCCCATTCCTCTTGCAACTACTGCAGCATGGGATGTCATTCCGCCTCTTGCTGTAAGGATACCTTCTGCTGTTACCATTCCTTCAATATCTTCTGGGGAAGTTTCTTGTCTAACAAGAATAACTTTTTCTCCATTTTTGGCAGCTTCTACAGCATCATGTGCATGGAAGTACATCTTACCACTGGCAGCACCTGGTGAAGCAGCTAGCCCTTTAGTAATAAGTTCAGCACTTTGAAGTTGTTTTTCATCGAAAGTATGGTGTAGAAGTTGGTTTAAACTAAGAGGCTCAATTCTTAAAAGAGCTTCTTCCTTTGAAATTAAGCCTTCTTCAACTAAGTCAACAGCAATATTTAATGCTGCTTGAGTAGTTCTCTTTCCATTTCTAGTTTGTAGGATATAAAGTTTTCCTTTTTCAATAGTGAATTCAAGGTCTTGCATATCCTTATAATGATTTTCAAGCTTTTCAGCAGTTGCTAAAAACTCATCATAAACTTCAGGCATCTCTTCATGTAGTGCAATAATTTCATGAGGTGTTCTAATACCTGCAACTACGTCCTCGCCTTGAGCGTTCATTAAGTATTCACCGAATAATTTATTTTCACCTGTAGCAGGGTTTCTTGAGAAGGCAACACCTGTACCAGAATTTTCTCCCATATTACCAAAAACCATTGATTGAACATTTACTGCAGTTCCAAGAGAATCGTCAATACCATTAAGTTTTCTATATACTTTTGCTCTTGGATTATTCCATGATTTGAAAACTGCTTCTATTGAATGTTCAAGTTGTACAATAGGATCTTGAGGAAAATCATGTCCCGTTTCTTCTTTATAAATTTCCTTGTACTCTGAAACTAATTGCTTTAAATCTTCGGCTGTTAGATCTGTATCCAGTTCAGCTTTCCTATCTTCTTTCATATTATCCAATGCTGTATCAAAATGTACCTTAGGTATTTCCATAGCAACATCAGAGAACATTTGAATAAATCTTCTATATGAATCAAATGCAAATCTTTCATTTCCGGTTGAATTAGCCAAGCCTATAACAGATTCGTCATTTAAACCGAGATTTAAAATTGTATCCATCATTCCAGGCATTGAGATAACAGCGCCACTTCTAACGGAGAATAGTAGAGGATTTTCTGTGTCAGAAAACTTCTTGTTTAACTTTTCTTCAGTGGTCTTAATATGTTCTCTTACTTCGTTTAAAAGCTCTTCCCAAAGCTTTTCATTTTTATCATAGTATCTATTACAAGCTTCAGTCGTAATAGTAAATCCTGGAGGTACTGAAAGTCCTAAGTTTGTCATTTCAGCTAAGTTAGCTCCCTTTCCTCCAAGAAGGTTTCTCATATCTTTATTACCTTCTAAAAAATCGTAAACATACTTTTTTGTCATTTGATTCCTCCTACAACCTATTATTAATTTTTCTTAGATGTCTAATAATTATTTCAGCTGTTTCTTCAATAGCCCTATCAGAAACATCTATTATAGGACATCCTACTTTCTTCATTATCGAATGGGCATACTCTAGTTCTAACAATATCCTATCAAGATTTGAATAAGAAGAGTTAGATGGTAAGCCAAGCGATTGAAGTCTTGACTTTCTTATAGAATTAAGTTTAACCGGTGAATTAGTAAGCCCAATTATTTTTTTACTTGGCACTTCAAAAATTTCCTTAGGCACTGGTGTTTCAGGCACAAGAGGAATATTTGCCACTCTGAAGTTCTTATTGGCCAAGTACATTGATAGGGGAGTTTTGGAAGTACGTGATACCCCTATAATAGTTACATCTGCAGATAGCACACCTCTTGGGTCCTTACCATCGTCATAGCGCACAGCAAAATCTATGGCGTCAACTCTTTTAAAGTATTGAGCATCAAGATTTCTAAGGGCACCTGGCTTAGTCTTTGGTTCCAAATTAGAAACCCTTTCAATGGCTATTATGGCCGGAGTTAAGATATCGACAGAGTGCAAGTTTTTAAGCTCACAAATCTTTTTCAAATGTTCAATTAGATGCTCATCAACAAGAGAATAAAACAAGATAGTTTTTTCAGAATTATCAATTTTATCGGTTATCTTGTTAAGAACTTCTATATTTCGAACATTAGAATGCCTCTCGATTTCCCTTTCTTCTATATCGAATTGTGCAAAAGCAGCTCTAACAATCTGCTCGCAAGTTTCTCCAGTGGAGTCTGATATTACAATAAGTTTCAGCATTTTTCTCCCTCAAAACAAATTCTAATACTATTATACATTAATTTTCGATTTAATTTAAGTGTAATGATACCGTTTTTCTCAATAAATTAAAAACTCATATTAAAGATTGTTAAAATCTCGAATATGAGTTTGAATTATTATAGTAAATTTATTCCGTTTTCTTTACATTCTTCAATCATAGACTTAGGCCAAGTACTTGCTTGAACTTCTCCAATGTGGGCTTTTTGTAAAAAGAACATACATAGTCTTGATTGACCAATACCTCCACCGATACATTCAGGATATTTTCCATTAACTAAATTTTTATGGAACTCATAGTTAAGTCTATTAGTAGTTTTTGATTCTTCAAGTTGTTTCTTCAATGCTTCGGAATCAACACGTATACCCATGGAAGAAAGTTCAAGAGCATCATCTAATATAGGATTCCAAACAATAATATCTCCATTTAAATCCCAGTCATCATAGTCAGGAGCTCTCATGCTGTGAGGTTTGCCACATTTTAAATTTCTACCTATTTTTGAAATAAAAATAGCACCTTTTTCTTTTGCAAATAGTTTTTCCCTTTCTTCAAATGAACTATTTGGATACATTTCCTCTAACTCAAATGTAGTAATAAAAGTTATTTCCTTAGGCAAAATTTTATTATAGTCATCATAGGTTTCGAATAACATATTTTCAGTATCTAAAAGCACATCATAAATATCTCTAACAACTTTTTCTAAGTATTCTTCACTTCTTTCGTTAGGAGAGATAGCTTTTTCCCAGTCCCATTGATCTACATAGTAGGAGTGGGTGTTGTCACAATTTTCGCAAGATCTTATGGCGTTCATATCTGTGTATAGCCCTTGACCAACTTCGATATTATATGAAGAAAGTGCGTTTCTCTTCCATTTTGCCAGTGAATGTATTATTTCAAGATCAACTTCTTCACCATCTTGAGAAACTTTAAATGAAACTGGTACTTCAGTTCCGCTTAAGTTGTCATTAAAACCAGATTGTTTATCTACAAAAAGTGGAGCAGATACTCTTATTAAATTTAATTTTTTAGATAGATTGATTTGAAAAAAATCTTTAATTAACTTTATAGCTTTTTGAGTCTTTATCAAATCAAGACTTGATTTATAATCTTTTGGTATTATTAAATTACTCATTTCATCACGTTCCTATTATTTAAATTGTTAATTAACATTAATAGTATACTTAAAGATGGATTTTAGGTCAATGTTCATGTTATAATAAACAAAAGTGAGGTGATAAAATGGGTATAAAACTTTTAGTTGACTCGGGATGCGATTTATCTCAGGAGCTGGCTAAAAAATATAATGTAGGCATATTACCTTTTACTGCAATTTGCAATGAAGTAGAATATAAAGATGGAATAGACATAACATCTAAGGAATTAAATGAAAGAATGCGTGAGGGAGATGTCTTTACAACAGCTCAAATACCAATCGATGAATATTATAGAGCCTTTTTAAAAGAAACTGAAAAGGGGAATAAAGTTATTTTATTAGTATTATCAAGTGGTATAACAAGTTCGATAAATTCTGCAAGATTAGCTAAAAATATGTTACTGGACGAAAATCCGAATGCTGTTATAGAAGTAATAGATTCAAAACTTGCTTCTTATGGATTTGGTTTGTTAGTAAGAAGAACAGTAGAATATATAAAAAATGGTATGAATTTTGATGATGTTGTATTAAAAATAAATGAACTTATAGATTCTACTTTAACATATTTTACTGTAGATGATTTAAAATATCTTTACAGGGGAGGGCGAGTATCCGCAGCAGAAAAAGTTGTAGGAGGAATGCTTAATATCAAACCTGTACTTCATGTAGATAAAGAAGGGCGACTAATTCCGATTGACAAGGCAAGGGGAATAAAAAAAGTATATAAGAAATTTGTTGAATTAACAAAAAAAGAAACAGATCCAGATATAAACAAAGATCAGCTCGTTATTATAGGTCATTCTGATTCTTTACAATCAGCTTTAGATTTTAAAGAAATACTTGCAAATGAAATGGGATTCACAAATATATATATAGATGAAATTGGTCCTGTTATAAGTTCTCATTCAGGCCCAGGAACTTTGATGTTCTCTCTACTAAAGAAAAATCTTGAAGAAGAATATATGATTATAAAAATGTAACTAGGAGCTTAAACTCCTAGTTTTTACATTTTAATCCATTATTATTTTTGTTTTTTATTAACTCTAGCTTTTTTTCTCTAGGTAGTTTCTTTATTTCTCTTTCACGTCTTTGAGCTATAAGCTTATCTTCATACTCTTCATAATACATAAGTTTTACAGGAGTTCTTCCCCTTGTGTACTTTGCGCCTTTTCCAGAGTTATGGGTCTCGATTCTTTTTTCTAAGTCGTTGGTCCATCCTGTATAAAGGCTTTCATCTCTGCATTTTAAAATGTAAACGAAATTCAAATCAGTTCACCAATGACCTTTTCTATAATACTATAATCAAAGCCTTTTGAAGAAAGAAAGGTATAAATTTTATTCTTTAATTTGAATCCTTCGAATTTGTTTTCCCATTGAGGTAATTTTTTCTCAACTAAATCCATGGCGTTTTCAAATTCAAGTTCTTTAAAATTTAACGAAAATTCATCTATAATATTTTTATCAATACCTTTATTTATAAGCTCATACTCAATTCTTCTATTAGACCACTTGTTAATTTCTGTCTTTGATTCGAAAAAAGCCTTAGCAAATCTATAGTCATCGATGTATCCATCTTCTTCAAGTTTTGAGATTATCTTATCTATATGGTTTTTTGACACATTCTCTTTTCTTAATTTGTCATACACTTCCCTCTTTGAGCGTATTCTATAACTAATGAAGTTAAGAGCTTTTGAGAAATTCAAATTGTAGTCATTAAAATCCCTAAGTTTATTAAATTCATCTTCATCTAAAACTTTACCCTTTGAAAGATTTAGTTCATTGTATAAGTTATAGCTTGCATTCAAAGTGTTTTTATCAAACTCGACTATAAAAAGTCCTTTTTTTTCGTCAAAACTAATGTCTTTTATTTCCATGTTGCAAAAAATGAAAAAATTATAGGGAATATCATAGCTATAACGAGTAATCCAGCGACTAACTTAATAATAAAATTATTTTTTTTCATATCTTACTCCTAAAATTAATGTTCAAATTTTTATAGTTTAATGATATCATATCATTAAATTCAAAATCAATTTTGAAACTTTTTTATTTGATGATAAACTTAAGCTTGATAGGGGTGATTGTAACTGAAAGAGGATAATTTACTTGAATTAATTAATGATAGGATTGACAATATTAAAGAATTTAATTTAAGCTTAGAAAAGGTTAAAAGTTTGCAAAATTTAAGAAGCATGAAACAAAAGGAACTCTTCTACAAGTTGCAAGAAGTTGAAGTTTTAAAGTCTTTAAACTTAAACACTGATATTAGTAATGGAATGCTTGAATCTATAGACTCTATTATTGACATAGAGTTCATGAAAGGTGTTCATTTAGATAATGAAAATATAAAGAAGTCGAAGGTAATGGAGAAAAAATACTATAGCATTAAAGAACTTCTTGAAAACTTTAAAATAAATAAGATGCAAAATGAAGTAGATGAAATACTTTTAAATTCCTTAAATGCACTAAAGAATGAAGATTTAGAAAAGATAAATATCTATGAAGACAAAACTTTAAACATACTTTTTTCTGCAGTAAAGAGCGGAGAGAAGTTTGATGAAAATTTAGATGAATTACTACAAAGTTTTAACGAAGAGGATAGACTTTTATTAAATCGTGTATTTAAATATGAAGAGGACTTGAGTGATGATATTAATCGCTTAAACAATATAATAAAGGAAATAAATGGTATGCTTCTTGCAGTAATTCCAAATAAAAATAATTTCATTATGTAGGGGGAAGATATGGCTGAATTTAAATATGAAATCGTTGAGAATCTAGGTATACTATCTGAAAATGACAAGGGATGGAGAAAAGAATTAAATCTTGTAAGTTGGGCTGAAAGACCTGCAAAGTATGATATAAGAGAATGGAACCCAGATCATACAAGAATGAGCAAGGGACTAACATTTACGGAAGATGAGTTAAAAATCCTGTTAGAACTTCTTAAAGAAGAGCTTGAAGATTGATTTAATTGAACTAAAATGCTACAATTTAACTAGATAATTAAATTTTAATAAGAAGATAATCTTGTAATGACAAGAAGATAAGAAAAAAATTTTGTTATAATAAAACTAATAATAATTAATTAACTGAAATTAACTTTCGTGTCATTTTGAAACGAAAGTTTTTTCTTATTCAGATTAAATTTTGGAGGGAAAAATGGACATATACAATCCTAATGCCATTGAAAAGAAATGGCAAAAGTATTGGGAAGAGAATAAAACTTTTAAAACGGAAATTGATGAAAATAAAGAGAAATTTTATGCACTAATAGAATTCCCATATCCATCAGGACAGGGACTTCATGTAGGCCACCCAAGACCATACACAGCTATGGACATAGTGTCTAGAAAGAGAAGACTTCAAGGATACAATGTTCTTTATCCAATGGGCTGGGATGCTTTTGGACTTCCTGCAGAAAACTATGCCATAAAAAACAAAGTACATCCTGCAGTAATTACAAAAACTAATATTGATAGATTCAAAAATCAAATGAAATCAATTGGTCTTTCATTTGACTGGAACAGAGAAATAGACACAACTGATCCTGAATATTATAAATGGACACAATGGATATTTTTAAAATTATTCGAAAAAGGGCTTGCTTATAAAAAGGAAATGCCTATAAACTGGTGTCCATCATGCAAGACAGGACTTGCAAATGAAGAGGTAATAGGCGGCAACTGCGAAAGATGCGGAAGTGAAGTAGAACACAAGATAAAAAGCCAATGGATGCTTAAAATAACTGAATATGCTGATAGATTAATAGATGATCTAGCGGAAGTTGATTACCCTGAAAGAGTTAAAATGCAACAAATTAACTGGATTGGGAGAACTCATGGCTGCGAATTAGACTTTAAAGTGTCTAACTCAGATGACTTTATAAAAGTTTATACAACAAGACCTGATACTATCTTTGGTGTTACTTATATGGTTATAGCAGTTGACCATCCACTACTAGAAAGACATAAAGATATTATTAAAAACCTGGATGAAATAGCTGCATACAGACAAGAAGCTGAAAAGAAATCCGAATTTGAAAGAACTCAATTAGTTAAAGATAAAACCGGTGTTTTAATAGATGGAATAACAGCTGTTCATCCATTTACAGGAAAAGAAATCCCAGTATATGTTTCAGATTATGTTCTAACAACATATGGCACAGGTGCTATTATGGCAGTTCCAGCCCATGACCAAAGGGACTATGACTTTGCAAAGAAGTTTGGACTTGAAATAATCCAAGTAATTTCACAGGGAGAAAAAGACGAACTTCCATTAACAGAAATAGTCAATGGCAAGTTAATCAACTCAGACTTTATAAATGGATTAGATGTTAAAGAAGCTTCAGAAAAAATAATTTCCAAAGCCGAAGAGTTAAAGATAGGAAATAGAAAAACCAATTATAAATTAAGGGACTGGGTATTTTCAAGACAGAGATATTGGGGAGAACCAATTCCACTAGTTCACTGTGAAAAGTGTGGTTGGGTTGCAGTACCTGAAGAGGAGTTACCTGTCAAATTACCTGAAGTAGATAATTATGAACCTACAGGTGATGGAGAATCGCCACTGGCAAATATAGAAAGTTTTGTTAATACAAAATGTCCTTGCTGTGGTGGAGATGCAAAGAGAGAAACTGATACAATGCCACAATGGGCTGGTTCATCATGGTACTATATAAGATATGTAGATCCTAAAAATAATAAGGGTGTAGCTTCAAAGGACGCAATAAATTATTATCTTCCTGTAGATTGGTACAATGGAGGAATGGAACATACAACTCTACACTTACTTTATTCAAGATTCTGGCATAAGTTCTTATACGATATAGGAGTAGTAAATACTAAAGAACCTTATAAAAAGAGAACAAGCCATGGAATGATTCTTGGAGACAATGGCGAAAAAATGTCAAAATCTAGAGGAAATGTTGTTAATCCTGATGATATTATAAGAGATTATGGAGCAGACACATTAAGAACTTATGAAATGTTCATAGGTGATTTTGAAAAGTCAGCGCCATGGTCAGATAATGGTGTAAAGGGTTGTAGAAAATTCTTGGAAAGAGTTTGGAAACTTCAAGACATGGTAGAAAAAAGTGAAGAGTATTCAGAAAGTTTAGAAGGAGAAATTCATAGAACCATAAAAAAAGTTACTGAAGACTACGAAAACTTAAAGTTTAACACAGCTATAGCTCAGCTTATGACTTTATTAAACGAATTTTATTCAAATTCTAAACTTACTTTAAAAGATTTTGAAACATTCCTAATACTATTAAATCCGGTTGCACCTCATATAACTGAAGAATTATGGGAATTAAATATAAAAAATGGCAAAGTACACGAACAAAGCTGGCCAGAATATGATGAATCAAAATTAGTAGAAGATGTAATAGAAATCCCAGTACAAATTAATGGTAAAGTTAAAGGCACTATAAAGATTAATATTGATGAAGAAAAAGAATCTATCTTCGATAAAGTCATTTCAAGTGATGAATTCAAAGATGCTTTAGAAGGTAAAAAGATAATTAAAAAGATTTATGTGTCAGGAAAAATAATTAATCTAGTTATAAAATAGATGCTTAAAATTTTATCCTAATTTAATAAGTGATATAAAATATTAATCGAGAATTAATATACTAAGTAATTTGGAGGAGTAAGATGAGACTTTCAACTAAAGGCAGATATGGACTGCATACTATGTTTGAATTAGCAAGACACTACGGGGAAGACCCAATTCCTCTAAGCGAAGTTTCAAAAGCTACCGATTTGCCTATGGGATATTTAGAACAATTGGTTAGAAAATTAAAAAAAGATAACTTAGTGGACAGCATAAGAGGACCAAAGGGAGGATATTTCTTAACGAGAGATCCTAAAGATATAACCGTAGGAGATGTTTTAAGGTCAGCTGAAGACTTTTTTGGCATTACAGAATGTTCAAGTACCGATGGAGTTTGTTGTAAGGAAGACCACTGTATTGCAAGACAAGTTTGGCAAGTCATTGAAGATGAGATGAACGATACAATTAATTCCATAAGTTTACAGGATATGGTAGATAGAAATGTTAAGAAAACAAGATAATTTTATCTTGTTTTCTTGACTTTTAAAGTAACTGAAATATTTCAAAAATCTATGATATACTATATTGAGAGATATTATAGATTTAGGGGTGTATATAAATGCCTTTTGATGTTCAACATTTACTTATAAATGCAATATTAGTCTTAGTGGTTTTTTTGTTATCTTTTAGCATCTACTATTTGATTAATATTGGGAATACGAAAGTAAGTTTACGAAATAGGTTAAAATTCGATCAAATATTCATAAAGAGAACGACGGTTATAATTATATTAATACTAATGACCCTGTTTATTTTTAATAAATTTCCAATCGTTAGTAGGACACTATCAACTGCAATAATTTCTGTAGTTGTTGCATACTTAATAAATCCTCTAGCCATGAAGCTTGAAGATTTAGGTTTAAAAAGATCGTATGCTATTTTAGTAGTGTATTTAATAGTAATACTTTTCTTTGCTATTATTGTAGTATTTTTATGGCCTATGCTTGTAGAGCAGCTTAAAAATTTAGTTCAGTCAATACCTCAAATAGTTCAATACATTAACGAGCTAGGAGAGAAAATAGGAGCTAAGTTCACAGACTATCCCGCAGCAAATGACTTTATAACAAATGGAACCAAGAGTATTTTAAAGAGTCTAAACAAAGTTCAAGACAATCTAATATTCGAAATGGGAAATATTGGAGAAAAAGTATCTGGACTTGCCAGTGGTATTATTAGGGTTGTTTTAATTCCTGTATTTACCTTTTACTTTATCATGTATAAAGAAAAGTATTTTGTGTGGATAAAAAATCAAGTTCCACCAAATAAATATAAGAGTACAACATCATTATTTAAAGAGATAGATAGAGTTAACTCTCAATTTGTTAGAGGAAGACTAATAATGGCAATAGCCGTTGGTGTTATGACTACTATATTCTTATTAATTATGAGAATAGACTATGCACTAATAATTGGGATTATAACATGTGTAGCAGATATAATACCATATATAGGCCCGGCTTTAGGATTTATCCCAGCAGTTGTTTTAGCTTTGGTGGATAGCCCAATCAAAGCTGTTATTGTGGCTGCGGCCTTTGTTTTAATCCAATGGGTTGAGAATAATATATTAGCACCAAAAATACTTGGAACTACCATAGGTCTAAATCCACTTTTAATATTGACCAGTTTGATACTTGGAGCGGGTATGTTTGGAGTTCCTGGAATGATATTTGCAGTTCCTGTTGTAGCTACTTTAAAAGTAGTGCTGGGACATTTTAAAAATGATATAAAGAATTTTTTCTTTGATAATAATCACAGAAACATATAGGAGAATTGAATGAAAAACTTAGGCTTAAATGAAATAAGAAAAGAATTTTTAGAATTCTTTCGCGAAAAAGAACACAATATAATAAAGAGCTTTCCATTAATACCTATGGATGATGACAGTTTGCTTCTAATTAATGCAGGTATGGCACCGCTGAAAAAATATTTTACAGGGGAATTAAAAATGCCAGGAAATAGGGCAGCGTCTTCTCAAAGATGTATTAGAACAGCAGACATTGATTCTGTGGGTATAACTCAAAGACATGGAACTTTTTTTGAAATGCTAGGCAATTTCTCTTTTGGAAATTACTTCAAAGAAGATGCAATTACTTGGGCATGGGAGTTTTTAACAGAGAGAATGGAAATACCAGAAGAAATACTATGGGTTTCTGTATATGAAGAAGATGAAGAGGCTTACTCTATTTGGAAAGATAAAATAGGTGTTCCTGAAGATAGGATTGTAAGACTTGGAAAAGCAGACAACTTTTGGGAGCTTGAAGAAGGACCTTGTGGACCTTGTTCAGAAATTCATGTTGATAGAGGCGTTGAAAATGGTTGTGGAGACCCAAACTGCAAGCCTGGTTGTGACTGTGATAGATTCTTAGAGGTGTGGAATTTAGTATTTACCCAGTTTAATAAAGACGCTGATGGAACTTATACTCCACTAAAACATCCTAATATAGATACTGGAATGGGACTTGAAAGAATTACAATGGTAATGGAAAATGCTGACAATATTTTTGAAATAAATCTTGTTAAGGATATTATCCATAAAATTGAAGAAATTTCAGGAGTTCAGTATAAAACTGACAGTAAAAAAGATATTTCAATAAGAATAATTGCGGACCATGTTAGAGCGATGACTTTCTTAGTTTACGATGGAATTATTCCTAGTAACGAAGGTAGAGGATATGTTCTTAGAAGAATAATTAGAAGAGCTTCAAGACATGGAAAATTACTTGGTATTAAAGATAATTTCTTACCGGAAGTTGTAGACAAGGTAATGGAAATTTACAATATGGAATATCCAGAACTTCTAGAAGACAAAGAGAGAATTACTAAGATTATTTCTTCTGAAGAAAGTAAATTCCAAGAGACTATAGATCAAGGTCTATCAATTCTTGAAGATTTAATAGACGATGCAAAAAAAGCTAACCATGATTATATAAAAAGCGAAGATGCGTTCAAATTATATGATACCTATGGTTTCCCAATAGACTTAACAGTTGAAATTCTTAAAGAGAATTCTTTAAATGTAAATCTTGATGAGTTTAAAAATTTGCTTGAAGAACAAAGAGAAAGATCTAGGTCTTCAAGACAAAGTGGAAATGTTGGATGGGCTAATGAAAAGAATGATTATCTAATCAATTTAAAAGAGTCTAACTTTGTTGGGTATGACAATACTTATGCAAAGTCTAAAGTTGATATGATACTAAAAGAAGGAGCTTTAGTCGATAGCTTATTAGCTGGTGAAGAAGGTATTATTGTAACAGAAACTACACCTTTTTATGGAGAAGGTGGAGGTCAAATTGGAGACACAGGTATAATAAAATCTAAAACTAGCTTGATAGATGTTTTTGATACAAAAAAGAATAAAAATAATGGAATTTATCATTTCGTTTCTGTTAAAGAAGGAAAAATCAATGTTGGAGATGATGTAGAACTTCAAGTTGATGTAGATAGACGTCGTGATATTACTAAAAACCATACAGCAACTCACTTGTTACACAAGGCCCTAAGAGATGTTCTTGGAAATCACGTTCACCAAGCTGGTTCCTATGTTGGTCCAGACAGACTTCGTTTTGATATAACTCATTTTGAAACTATTTCTAAGGAAGATTTATTAAAAGTACAAAATATAGTAAATGAGGCAATATCAAGAGCTTTACCTGTAGAAAAACAAAATATGACATTAAAAGAATCTGAGGAATATGGTGCTGTAGGTCTGTTTGAAGACAAGTATAAGGACATTGTTAGAGTTGTTTCCATAGGAGACAAATTCTCTGTAGAACTTTGTGGTGGATGCCATGTTGAAAATATAGCTGAAATTCAAATGCTAAAGATAGTTTCAGAATCTTCAGTTGCGGCAGGTGTAAGAAGAATTGAAGCCATAACAGGTAGAAAAGTATATGAAGTTCTAAAGGAAGATGAAAATCTTTTAAATGAATTATCAGATGAATTAAAGTCAGAAAAGAAAGATTTGACTTCAAAAGTTAAGGACATGCACCTAGAGCTAAAAGCTTTGGAAAAAGAATTAGCTAAACTTGAAGAAAAAGACAGTTTAAAAGGCAGTGATGATATCCTTAAACATGTACAAGAAACTTCTGGAATAAAGTTTATAGCTCATAAAGTAAATGATATGTCGGTAGATAACTTAAGAGCATTGGGAGATAACCTAAAAGATAAATTACAATCTGGAGTAGTTGTACTTGCTAACATAAGCGGGGATAAAATAAACTTCTTATCGGCAGTTTCAAAAGATTTAGCAGGAAAGACTATTTCTGCTGGAAATGTAGTTAAAGAAGTAGCTAAAATTACCGGAGGAAACGGTGGAGGAAGACCTGATTTTGCAATGGCAGGTGGAAAAGATATAGACAAAGTAGATGAAGCTTTATCATCTGTTAAGTCTATAATCGAAAGTTTAATTAAGTAATATTAGTAATAACAAGGAGGTTTTTATGAATAAAGATCATTTGAACGAAACTATGATGTTTGAACCACAAAAAGATTCTGAAAAATCAATTAAAGAAATTTTAACAACAGTTTATGAACTCCTAAAAGAGAAGGGATATAACCCAATTAATCAAATCATAGGATATTTACTATCTGATGACCCTACGTATATAACCTCTCATGGAAACGCTAGAAATATTATTAGACAAGTTGACAGAGATGATCTACTTGAAGAAATTCTTAAAAATTATTTAAAAGAAGAAAAATAAAATGAAATTAGTAGAATTAGGAAACACTGGAATTATGGTTTCTCCAATGTGTTTCGGAAGTTTAACTATTACGCCTTTTCAAAGCAATCTACCTGTAGATGAAGGGGCATATCTTATAAGATATGCCTTTGAAAAAGGCGTTAATTTCATTGACACAGCCCAGCTTTATGATAATTATGAGTATTTAAAAAAGGGATACGCTGGAATTTCTAGAGATAAATATGTTATAGCAACAAAAACCTATGCATGGAATAAAGAACTTGCAAAAGAGGCCCTAGAAGAAGCTCTTAGTAGATTGGGGACTGATTATATCGATGTGTTTTTATTACATGAACAGGAATCAGAATTTACAATTAAAGGACATTACGAAGCTTTAGAATTTCTTATTAAAGCTAAAGAAAAAGGGTATATAAGAGCAGTAGGGTTATCAACACACAGAATTTCTGGAGTTGAAGGTGCCAATAAGTTTAATGAAATAGAAGTTCTGCATCCAATATTAAATAAAAATGGTCTTGGAATTCCCGATGGAAATGCAGAAGATATGATAAGAGTTCTTAAAGAGGCAAAGTCTTACAATAAAGGTATATATAGTATGAAACCGCTTGGTGGAGGTCATCTTATACCTGAAGTATATGACTCAATTAAATTTGTCAAAGAACTAAATTTAGCTGATAGCATAGCAATAGGTTGCCAATCAAAAGACGAAATAGATTGTAATGTTGATCTCATTATTGAGGACAAGTACAACGAAAAATTAGAAAAACTTTCATCTAGAAAGAGAAAACTTATAATTGAGGATTATTGCGTCGGATGTGGAAAATGCGTTAAGAGATGTGATCAAAATGCATTATACCTTGAAAACAACAAGGCAAAGGTAAATCCTAAGAAATGTGTGCTTTGTGGATATTGCGCCACTGTATGTGAAGATTTTTATATCAAAGTAATATAAGGAGTTATAATGGAAAGATTTATGGGTTTAGATGTAGGAGATAAAACTATTGGAGTAGCTATTAGTGATCCATTTTTTATTACTGCTCAAGGTCATAGTACTATTATTAGAACCGGAATAAAAAAGGATATTCAAAAGCTAAAGGAAATAATTAAAGAAAATGAAGTTTCCAAAATAGTCGTTGGACTACCTAAAAACATGAATAATTCCATTGGTCCACAAGGTGAAAAAGTATTAGACTTTGTTTCTCGTATGAAGAAAGAGTTGAATAATGAAATAATTTTACAAGATGAAAGGCTTACTACGGTTTCTGCAGAGCGTATTCTAATTGAAGGAAATGTCAGTAGGAAGAATAGAAAAAAAGTGATTGACAAAGTTGCTTCAACATATATACTTCAATCATATTTGGATATGATAAAATAAGGAGATATTATGAATATAATTGAAATATACAATGAAAACAATGAAATAGAAGAATATTATCTTGTAGATAGTTTCGGTGTGGAAGACGATGATTATGTAGTTTTAAAATCTACAGACGAAGACGATGAAATGTTATATATATTTAAAACTGTAAAAGATGAAGATGGTCAAGTTTTATTTGAAGGAATTGAAAATGAAAAAAAACTTGATGAGGTTGTAGATATATATTTAGAATTAAAAGAGGAAAACGACAAAAAGGGAGGTAGATAGCAATGGATTTAGATAAATTCAAATCTATACTTCAAAATAATGGATACAAGATAACTAAGCAAAGAGAAGTTATTTTTGAAACATTACTTGAAAATTCTTCTGAGCACTTAAGTCCGGAAGAACTACATTTAATTGTAAATAAAAAAGATAAAGATATTGGTATAGCAACAGTATATAGAACTTTACAATTATTTGAGGAACTTAACTTAGTATACAAATTAAATTTTGATGACAATAGATATAGATATGAGTTAACAAGAGATGAAGAACATCAACATCATCATTTAATTTGTACACAATGTAATAAAGTTGAAGAAGTAAGTTATGACTTAACAAGTGATATAGAAGAAAGTATAAGAAAAAATTATGGTTTTAAAGTAACAAATTATGTTTTGAAGTTTTTTGGTATCTGCTCTCAATGTCAGGAGAAAAATAGTAAGTAAGGAGATTTAGATGCCAAATAAAAAAGGAAAAACATATAAGAAATATAATGGTAGAAACAATAAAAATAACAAGGATGGAAAGTTGAAAATAATTCCTCTTGGAGGAATATCTGAAATTGGTAAAAATATGACTGTGGTTGAATATGGCAATGATATCATCGTTGTTGATGCTGGATTGACTTTTCCAGATGAAAGTATGCCTGGAATTGATATTGTTATACCAGATATTGATTATTTAGAGAAAAATGCACACAAAGTTAGAGGGATTGTAGTAACCCATGGACATGAAGACCATATAGGTGCAATACCTTTTGTTCTTAAAAAACTAGATATTGATGTATATGCTACAAATCTAACTATTGGTTTAATTAAAAATAAAATTATTGAACATAATCTTAGCTCAAACAATTTAAAAGTTGTTGAGAAAGGTCAAACTATAAAACTAGGATGTTTCGATATTGAATTTGTACAAGCAAGTCATAGTATACCAGATGCCGTTTGCCTTTCTATCAATACTCCACTGGGAGTAGTTTTCTTTACAGGAGATTTTAAGATAGATTATACTCCAATTGACGGTGATAGAATGGATCTTACAAGAATTGCTGAAATAGGAAGAAATGGGGTTTTAGCACTTGTTGCTGACAGTACAAATGTTGTGAGAAGCGGTTATACTCTAAGTGAAAGGTCCGTAGGAGAAACATTTATAGATTTATTCGGAAAAGCGAAATCACGAATCATTGTTGCAACTTTTGCATCTAACTTGCATAGAATACAACAAGTTATTTATGCTGCAGAGCACTATAATAAGAAAGTTGCCCTTTCAGGTAGATCGATGATAAATATTATTTCCGTTGCCAAGGAATTAAATTATCTTGATGTTAGAGATAATACTTTAATTGAACTTAAAGATATTAATAAATATGAT
Organism: Mediannikoviicoccus vaginalis; assembly: GCF_928097925.1. Classification (GTDB taxonomy): domain Bacteria; phylum Bacillota; class Clostridia; order Tissierellales; family Peptoniphilaceae; genus Mediannikoviicoccus; species Mediannikoviicoccus vaginalis. The sequence goes on along the minus strand of NZ_CAKMRI010000001.1, from coordinate 367,811 downwards.
GGTGACAAGATTGTATTATTAACTACAGGTTCTCAAGGTGAGCCAATGAGTGCTTTAACAAGAATGGCCTATGGAGAGCATAGGATGGTAAAACTTACACCTACGGATACTATTATTATTTCTGCAACACCAATACCTGGTAACGAAAAGACTGTGTCTCAAATAATAAATAAATTAACTGAAATAGGTACAAATATAATTTATGATGCCTTAGCTGATGTTCATGTTTCAGGACATGCTTGTCAAGAGGAGTTAAAACTTATGCATGTGCTTGTTAAACCTAAGTATTTTATACCAGCCCATGGCGAGTATAGACATTTAAAAGTTCATGGAGAATTAGCAGAGTCACTGGGTATGAACAGCGAAAATATATTTATTGGTAGAAATGGAAATACCTATGAGTTTACTAAAAAGGGCGCAAGATTATTAGATACAGACTATGCTGGAAATATATTAGTAGACGGTCTTGGAGTAGGTGATGTTGGAAATGTTGTACTTCGAGATAGAAAACATCTTTCAGAAGATGGACTTATTGTGGTTGTAATCACGGTTAATAAAGACACAAACGAAATTTTATCTGATCCAGATATTATTTCCAGAGGATTTGTATATGTTAAAGAAAGCATGTCTTTAATGGATGATGCAAAGCATGTTGTTGAAAATTCTCTACAAGAATGTCAAGAGAATAATTTAAAAGACTGGGGAAGTATTAAACATCAAGTTAGAGAAGATTTGAAAAAATTTGTATTTAGTAAAATAAAGAGAAGACCAATGATACTTCCTGTAATTATAGAAGTTTAGGAGATTATGATGGATTTAGTTTCAAAAGCAACTGAAATAGGCAAAGAGCTTGCACAAAGCTCTGAGTTTATAGAATATAAAAAATTACATGAAACAGTTTATAAAGATGAAAAAAACAAGGATATGATTGATGACTTCAGAAGAAAAATTCTGGATTATGAATTAAAAAAACAAGAGAATAAGGCTACAGATGAAGACTTTAAAAATCTTCAAAATTTACAAAATATATTGTCCTTAAATCCAGAAGTTAGTAGGTTTTTGTTTTCTGAAGCTAGTTTTTCTATGAAACTTCAAGAAGTGTTTCAAGCTATTGAAGAGGAAATTAAATTAGATTAATGATAGTAGATTCAAATGTCGAAAATTATATAAGATCTTTATCAAGTACAAAAGATTCAAAGCTATTGGAGCTAGAAAAATATGCTAAAGAAAACCATGTTCCAATAATTGAAGCTGAAGTGGCCAACTTTTTAAATGTTATTGTTAGTTTGCAAAAACCTAAAAGGATTTTGGAACTTGGAACAGCAATAGGCTATTCATCCATTATTATGAATCTAGCATATAGAGATGCTAAAATAATAACTTTAGAAAAAAATAAAAAAATGGTTGAAATTGCTAAAAAAAATATAATGGATTTTGAGTTTAGTGATAGTGTTGATGTCGTTCAATGTGATGCCTATGAATATCTATTAGATTGTGACGAAAAATTTGACATGATATTTATAGATGCAGCAAAGGGACAGTATCTAAAGTATTTTGAAGAGTCTATGAAATTGATAAATGATAAAGGTATTATTGTATGTGACAACGTACTTTTTAAAGGTATGGTATGTGATGAAGAGGCACTTACAAAACGTCATAGAAAAATAACTATCGTCAAAAGATTAAATGAGTTCCTTGAATATATTTCGAATTTAGAGGAATACAAAACGTCAATTATACCTATAGATGATGGAATGTCAATATCCTATAAGATTTAATCTCTTATAGGATATTGTTTTGATGAGGAGTTTAGATTGAAAAAAATAGAATTACTTGCCCCAGCTGGGGATTTAGAAAAATTAAAATATGCAATTCATTATGGAGCAGATGCGGTTTACTTAGCTGGTCCAGAATTTGGAATGAGAAAGGCTTCTAAAAACTTCACTAATGAGCAATTGTTAGAAGCTATAGAGTTTGTTCATGAGAATAATAAGAAGATTTATATAACTTTAAATATTATTCCACATAATGAAGATTTAGTAGGATTAAAAGAATATGTACAGTTTCTTGTAGATAGCAAGGTAGATGCACTTATTGTATCAGATCCTGGTATATATTCAGTTATTAGGTCTGTAAGTAAAGATATTGAAATACATTTATCAACTCAGGCTTCCGTAACAAATTATGAGACCGTTAGATTTTGGGAAAATATGGGAGTTAAGAGAATTGTACTTGCAAGGGAACTATCACTAGAAGAAATAGAAAATATAAAGAATGAAGTACCAGATGTAGATCTTGAGGTATTTGTACATGGAGCTATGTGCATTTCCTACTCTGGAAGATGTTTACTAAGTAACTACATGACAGGTAGAGATGCTAATAGGGGAGACTGTGCTCAGGCATGTAGATGGAAATATAACTTAGTTGAAGAAAAAAGGCCTGGTGAGTATTATCCAATTGAGGAGGATGATAATGGTACCTTCATATTTAACTCTAAAGATTTATGTATGATAAAGCATATTCCTGAACTTTTTAAAGCCAACGTAGATAGCTTAAAGATTGAAGGAAGGGTAAAGACATTATATTATGTTGCTACAGTAATTAGAAGCTATAGACTTGCCATAGATGCTTATTATAATGGAACTTATACAGAAGAATTAGCAACAGAGCTTTTAGATGAAATAAAAAAAGTTTCTCACAGAGATTTTACAACTGGATTCTTTTTCAAAAAACCAGATGAACATGATCAGCTCTATACAACCAGCTCATATATTAGAAATTATGATTTTGTAGGTGTAGTTCTAGACTATGACAAGAGTACAAAAATAGCTACAATTGAGCAGAGAAATAGAATATTTTCAGGAGATGAACTTGAAGTGTTTGGACCAGAATATAAATACAAAAAGTTTATAATGGGTGAAATGACAAATGCTGAGGGAGAAGTTGTAAATGTAGTTCCGCGAGCTAAAGAGATATTTAAGACAAAAATAGACTTTCCTGTAAAAAAATATGATTTAATTAGAAAGGCAATTGAAGAGTAGATTTTATGAAAAAGAAATACACTATAATAACTTATGGATGTCAAATGAATGAACATGACTCTGAAAGGATTAGATATATTTTAGAAAATCTAGGATACGAGCGAACTGAAGATTTAGAAGAGTCGGATTTTATTATATACAATACATGTCTTGTTAGAGAAAATGCAGAGCTTAAAGTTTATGGACAACTTGGTGCTTTAAAAAGACTTAAAGGAGAAAAACCAGACATGATTATTGCGGTTTGTGGATGTATGATGCAAACGGGTGATGCAAGGGATGTCATTAGAGAAAAATACAGACATGTTGATATAATATTCGGTACTAAAAATATTTCTATGCTACCTAACCTTATAGACAGACATTTAAATACTGGTAAGATGGTAGTAGATATATCAGAGACAGATTTAATTGACGAAATACCAAATTTAAATAGAGACCATGACTTTATAGGATATGTAAATATTATGACAGGATGTAACAACTTTTGTACCTATTGCATAGTACCTTATGCAAGGGGAAGAGAAGTTAGTAGAAGTCCGGAAAGTATATTAGAAGAAATAAAAATACTTGCACATAAGGGTTATAAAGAAGTCACTCTACTTGGACAAAATGTAAATTCATATGGAAAGAATTTAGACACAGCTTGTTCTTTTCCAGATTTACTTAGAATGATAAATAAGGTTGATGGAATTGAAAGAATTCGATTTTTAACTAGCCATCCAAAGGATCTATCAGATGATTTAATTGATGCAATGGCTGAATGTGATAAAGTATGCGAAAACCTACACCTACCATTCCAAGCAGGATCAGACAGAGTGTTAAAGGCAATGAACAGAAAATATACTCAAGAGGATTATTTAAATCTTGTAAAAAAATTAAAGAATAAAATTCCTGAAATAACTCTATCAACGGATATTATTGTTGGATTTCCTGGAGAAACAGAGGAAGACTTTGAAGAGACTCTTAAAATAGTTAGAGAAGTTAGATATGACCAAGGATTTACTTTTATCTATAGTAAAAGAGAAGGCACAAAGGCTGCTACAATGGATGATCAAATACCAAGGGATGTAAGTCAGAAAAGATTTGACAGACTAATAGAAGAGATGTATCAAATATTTTATGAAAATAATGAAAAAATGTTAGGTGAGACGGTAGAAGTATTAGTTGAAGGACCTAGCAAAAATAACGAAGATATATTAACGGGAAGAACTAGAGGATATAAGCTTGTTCATTTTGAAGGGCCTAAAGACTTAATAGGAAAACTGGTTCAAGTGAAAATTAATAGTCATAACTCTTTTTCACTTAGCGGAGAATTAATATAAGGTGATATAATGGAAAATTTAACTCCAATGATGCAACAGTATATGAAAGTAAAAGAAGAGAATAAAGATTGTATTCTATTTTTTAGACTGGGAGATTTTTATGAAATGTTCTTTGATGATGCTATAACAGCTTCAAGAGAGCTTGAAATAGCCTTAACTAAAAGAGATTGTGGTAATAATCAAAAATGTCCTATGTGTGGAATTCCATATCATGTTGCTGATACCTATATATCAAAACTTGTGGAAAAAGGCTACAAAGTTGCAATATGTGAGCAATTAGAAGATCCAAAAGAGGCAAAGGGAATAGTTAAAAGAGGGATAATTGACAAGGTAACACCTGGCACAATAATTAATAAAGAATCGACAGATTCTTCTGATTTTAACTATTTAATGGCCATTTACTTTGATGATAATATAGTAACTTTAGCATATTCTGATATATTAGATGGAAATATTCATTTCACTAAAATCAGATATTCCAATTATGAAGAATTAGAAAAAAAGATAGAAAATGAAATGATAAAAGTAAGTCCATCAGAAATTATCTATAATGAGAATAAAGCCTTTTCGCAGGACTTTTTAAGTAACTTAGCTGAGTTAAATAACATTACCTTAACTACTTCAGAAAATATCGATACAGATGAGCATTTGAAAATTATAAATGAAAAGGAAATTACCTCTGAATTAAAAGATTTAAAAAGCTTCAAAGCTATAAGCATGCTATTAAGTTACATTTATAATTATAGAAGTGAAAACTTAACGCATATTAAAAACGCATATTATTTTGAAGTAGATAAATATTTGAACATTGATTCTCATACAATTATAAACTTAGAAATTCATAAGAATCTATCAACGGAATCAAAAAGAGGTTCACTTTATTCAATATTAAATAAGACCTCTACATCTATGGGAAGTAGGCTTCTCCATAGTCTACTAGAGAGGCCATTGATGGATAAAAAAGAAATTATCAATAGACAGGAAATAGTAAACTCTTTTTACAATTCTAGAGCCTTACAAAATAATATATCGAATTTATTAAAAGAGATATATGATTTGGAAAGACTTATTGGAAAATTATCCTTTGGAAGAGCTAATGCTAGAGACTTAGTTTCTTTAAAAATTTCTATTGAAAAACTTCCAGAAATAAAAAGAGTTATTTTAGAAAATGACAGTAAAGTCTTAAAATCAATGGTTGACAAGTTAGACACATTGACTGATATCTATGAACTATTAAATAATTCCATTGTAGAAGAACCACCAATATTAATTACAGAAGGTAATATTATAAAAGTTGGATTTGATGCACATCTAGATGAAGTTAGAGATAATAGAATAAAAGGAAAGAAAAGATTAATTGAATACGAGATAGAGCTCAAAGAAGAAACAGGAATAAAGAATTTAAAAGTCGTATTTAATAAAAAATTAGGATATTTTATAGATGTAACAAAAAGCAATTTAAAATTTGTTCCAGATTATTTTGAAAGAAAACAAACTTTGACTAATTCTGAAAGGTTTATTACTCCTGAACTCAAGGAAATTGAAAACATGATTTTAAGTTCAGATTCTGAAATAGTAAACCTAGAATATGAGATATTTAATAGAATTAGACTTGAAATACTTGATTGTATTAATCGTATAAAGGAAACATCAAAAATAATATCTGAAATAGATGTATTCAATTCCCTTGCAATTGTCGCATATGAAAATAAATATGTTAGGCCAAATTTAAACAATATAGGCCTTATACAAATAAGTGGTGGAAGACATCCCATTGTTGAAAATTCTATAGGTTTAGAGAATTTTATAAGCAATGACACTACTATAGGCTTAGGATACAATGACATCCAAATACTTACTGGACCGAATATGAGCGGTAAGTCAACTTATTTAAGACAGATAGCAATAATTGTGATAATGGCACAAATAGGTTCATTTGTTCCTGCTGATGAAGCAAATATATCCATTGTGGACAAAATATTTACTCGTATTGGTGCATCGGACAATCTATATAAGGGAGAAAGTACCTTTATGGTTGAGATGAATGAAGTTAGTAATATTATAAAAAACTCAACTAAGGATAGCCTTTTAATTCTAGATGAAGTTGGAAGAGGTACAAGCACTTTTGATGGACTAAGTATAGCTTGGGCAGTACTTGAATATATTAGCAAGAAAATTAAAGCAAAAACTCTATTTGCCACACATTATCATGAATTGACAGAGCTTGAAGGAAAAATGGATAATATTATTAACTTGAAGGTTAAAATTCAAGAAAATAAAGATGGCATTGTATTCCTAAGAAAAATTGTGGAAGGAAAATCAAATAGATCTTATGGTATTGAGGTAGCTAAAATAGCCGGTTTACCACTTGAGCTTACAAATAGAGCCCAAAAGATACTTTCAAATATTGAGAGAGAAAGAGAAAATGATTCAGAAATTATAGAAGAATCTCTTTTTGATATGAGTCACGAAGAAGTTGACTCCTCATATGAGATTTTTATTGATAAAATTAGAAATGTTAATGTAAATATGCTTACCCCTATGCAAGCATTGACAAAATTAGATGAAATAATTAAAGAAGCTAAGGATTTGTAGGTACTATGATAAAAATACTTTCAAAAGACACAATTCAAAAGATTGCTGCAGGAGAAGTTATTGAAAGACCTTTTTCTGTAGTTAAAGAACTTGTTGAAAACTCAATAGATGCAAAGGCCACTGAAATTAAAGTTGAAATTTCTGAAGGTGGATTGAATTATATAAAAGTTACAGATAATGGATGCGGAATTTCAAAGTCAGAAGTAGAAGTTGCAGTAAAAAGACATGCTACTTCAAAACTTGATAACTTTAACGATCTTTATAATATATCTTCTCTTGGTTTTAGAGGTGAAGCTCTAGCAAGTATAACTTCCATTTCCAAAACCACTATAGAAACAAAAACTAAAGATGACGATATAGGATCTTCTTTTATATTTGAGTCATCACAACTGGTTTCACATAGTGATATTGCAAAAAATAATGGTACTTCTATAATTGTTGAAGATTTGTTTTACAACATACCTGTTCGAAAGAGGTTTTTAAGTTCAACAATATCAGAATCCAATGCTATAACTTCAATTATGTATCGACTTGCTATAGGTAATAATGATATTGGATTTACTTATGTAAAGGATGATAAAGAAATTTTTAGAACTATTAAGGGTCAAGGTTTAAAATCCAATCTATCAGAGCTTTTTGGATTTGAATTTACAAAAGAGCTTTTAGAAGTTGATATTGATAAAAAGGATTTTAGCATCAAGGGCTATATATCAAATAATAGATATTACCGTTCCAATAGGTCCATGGAATATATTTATATCAATGGAAGATACGTAAAAAACTCAGATATTTCAAATGCAATAGAAAAAGCCTATGGTTCATTAATACCTAATGGAAGATTTCCAGCTTTTCAATTATTTTTTGATATAAAACCAAATCTTATTGATGTAAATATTCATCCAAATAAAGAAAAAGTTTCTATTGTTATTTTAGATGATATTAAAAATTCGATTAATAAAGAATTGCCTAGAATTTTAAATGAAAGCAAGAATCTATTAAACTTATCTGTACAGGATAAGGACGAAGAAGTTCCAAAGCTTTATAATAATGACCTTAAAGATTTACTAAATAGATATTCTGATTCAGATGAAGAAAAAGGTTTAAACTTTAATGGTATCCATAGTATTACAAACTTTGAAAATTGTTCTAACAATGAAGAAGATTCTACCATTTCAGACCTGGATGCTAAATATGACGTTGTCATAGAAGAGAAATATATGCCTTCTGATGATTTTACTAAAAATGAAATTGAAGATGAAGAAGATATTGAAATTGACAATATAAGTTATTTTAGTGAATCAAGTAAAGAAAAAAAAAATATCAATATATTGGGACTATTTTCAAAACCTATAATATTTTTCAATCTCTTACAGAAGATAAGATTATACTAATGGATCAACATGCTGCACATGAAAGAATAAATTTTGAAAAATTTCTAAATTTATATGAGAAAAAAGAAGTTGCTAGTCAACAACTCATAAGTCCAATTTTAATTACTGTTACAAGTGAAGAAATTGATTTATATAAGAAATTCTCTAATATGTTCTATGATTTAGGTTTTGAAGTTGATGCATTTAGCAACGATACACTTATAATAAGAGGACTTCCTGAAATTTTAGAAATTCCAAAAACAGGAGATCTTTTTACAAATATATTGGATAGGTTAAATGATGATATTAACAGCTTTGATGATTCAGAAATTATTAATAAGATAATTTCTATGTCTTGTAAAGCATCTGTTAAATCAGGAGACTTTATGTCGAACTTGGAACTTGAAGGACTTTTACAACAACTTTTACAATGCGAAAATCCTCTAACTTGTCCACATGGACGACCAACTATAATAGAAGTTAGTAAAAATGAACTTGAAAAACTATTTTTGAGGGTCAAATAATGAAAGACGTAATTTTAATTGTTGGTCCAACGGGAGTAGGGAAGACCAAGCTATCATTAATCTTGGCAAATAAACTCAAAAGTAAAATAATTTCAGCAGATTCTATGCAAATATACAGAGGAATGGACATAGGAACTGCAAAAGTAAGTAGAGAAATTCAAGACGATATAAAGCACTATTTAATTGACGTTGTAAATCCTGATGAAGAGTACAATGTATCAAACTTTCAAGAAGATGCTTTTCAAATAATTGACAATTTATTATTAAAAGGACAAACTCCTATTGTTGTTGGAGGTACAGGACTATATATAAACTCCTTAGTTTACAAACTTGAATTTGGTAATGAAGAGCCAAATGAAGAATATAGAAATAAACTTTGGAGAATATATGAAGAGAAAGGATCTCAAGCTCTTTTAGATTTACTCAAATCAAAGGATCCTAACTCACTTCAGACAATACATGGAAATAATATTAAAAGAATTATTAGGGCTATTGAGTATAATCATACGACGGGCCTTAAATACTCTGAAAAAAATGATAATTTTAGAGAAGAGAATAAAGATTATAACTTTCATATCTATTGTTTGGAAGAAGAAAGATCAAAGCTTTATGAAAGAATAAACCATAGGGTTGACGAAATGATTGATGAAGGTCTTTTAAAAGAAGTAGAGTCATTAATTTCAAAATATGATAAAAATTCTATTTCATTCAAGGGAATCGGATACAAAGAGGTTGTAGATTATTTAGAAAATAAAACCGATTATGATGAAATGTTAAGACTTCTTAAAAGAAACTCTAGAAGACTTGCAAAAAGGCAATACACATGGTTCAGAAGAGATAATAGGATAAATTGGATTGACATAGAGAAATATGGCTACGATTTTGAAAAGATAGCCGAGTATATTTTGAGGGATATAGATGAATAAAGAATTTTACAAAGATGTATATGGAATAGATGAAAAAACATATTATTATGTTTGCAATATTGAAGAAGGATTACAGGAAAGATTTAATAAACTAAAAGAAATAGAAGAATACAATCTTTTAAAAATATTAAACGCTATGCAGGAAAGTAAACTTTCATCTTCTGACTTTAACTGGACCACAGGTTATGGATATGGAGACCCTGGAAGAGATAAAGTAGAAGATATATACAAGAAAGTATTTAAAGCTGAGGATGCATTGGTTAGACCAAATATTGCTTCTGGAACTCATGCATTAGCATTGGCTTTACAGGGGAGTTTATTACCAGGGGACTCGATACTTTCCATTAATGGTGATCCATATGATACATTAAGACAAGTTATTGGTATTGAGGGTGAGAACACAGGTACACTTATAGAACTTGGCGTTAAATATGACAAAGTAGATTTACTTGAAGATGGTAATATAGATTTATTCACTGTGAAAGATAAGATTATAAAAAATAAACCAAGACTAGTAATGATACAAAGATCTACAGGCTATAGTCTAAGAGATGCACTTAGTTTGGAGCAGATAGAAAAGGCTATAAGTTTTGTTAAATCTCTAGACAAAAACATTATAGTTATGCTAGATAACTGCTATGGAGAGTTTACAAGAGTACAAGAACCTTCAGAATTGGGGGCTGACTTAACGGTTGGTTCTCTTATAAAAAATCCAGGTGGGGGAATAGCTCTAAGTGGTGGTTATATTGTAGGTACACATAAATTAATTGAAAGAATTGCTATAAGACTCACATCTCCAGGCCTCGGGAAAGAAACTGGTTTGACATTTGGTACTACAAGAACAACACTACAAGGACTGTATTTTGCTCCTAAAGTTACAATGGAAGCACTTAGAGGAGCTTTGTTATTTGCATCTACTTTTGAAAGTTTAGGTTTTAAAACTTTTCCAAACTCTAATTCAACTAGATACGATATAATTGAGGCAATTCAATTTGAAGATGAAGAATTAGTAGTTGAATTTTGTAGAAGCATTCAAGAAGCTTCTGCAGTAGATTCTTTTGTAACCCCTTATCCTTGGGATATGCCAGGATATACTGACAAGGTTATAATGGCTTCAGGATCTTTTATAGACGGTTCTTCCATAGAAATATCTGCAGATGGTCCTCTTAGGGAGCCTTTTGTAGCTTACTATCAAGGTGGACTTAACTTCTATCAATGCAAGTTGGCTTTGATGAAAGTCTTACAAAAATTTGTAGAAATGAACAAAATAAAAATATAGATGGATTAGTCCATCTATATTTCTCTAAACAATCCTATTACTTTTCCCAAAATTTCAACTTGCTTTGTTATTATTGGATACATGCTTGAGTTTTCAGGCCTAAGTTCAATATGATCACTATGTCTGTAATAAGTTTTGACTGTGGCTGAGTCTTCTATAAGAGCTACAACTATATCTCCATTCTCTGCAACATTTTGTTTTCTTACTATTATTTTATCTCCATCCAAAATTCCTGCTTCTATCATTGATTCTCCAGATACATTTAGTATAAATAACTCACCTTTTTGAGAAAACTCAATAGGTAGGGGAAAGGTATCTTCAATATTTTCCATTGCAAGAATTGGTTGGCCAGCTGTGACCATACCCACTATAGGTATATCATATGTTTCTTTTTTGCCAACAGTCATATAATCATCCATATCAATTATTTCAAGAGCTCTATTCTTAGTAGGATCCCTTCTAATATAACCCTTTTTCTCAAGCTGTATTAAATATGAATTGATAGTAGACGTTGATTTTATAATCTTTATATCTTCAATAATTTCTCGGTATGATGGGGGATATCCATTTTCATTTATGAAATTCTTTAAAAATTCGAGAAGTATCATTTCTTTTTTATTTAAATCTTCATACATTATTAACACCTCATTTAAGTAAATTATAGCATATAGATGTTTAGTAAACAAACATAAGTTCTAAATTGCGAAAATTTGTTCGAAAAGTATTGACAATCGTTCAAATGTTCGATATCATATATTTAACGAACATATGAACGGAGGACGTTATGAAAAAGTATAGAATAGTAAATAAATTTAGATTTTATGTAAGCATGAGTATTATTATATTGACACTAATTACAATAGTAGCACTTGCATTTAATTATACATTGTCAAAAGGGCATGAATCAAAGATTGAGTATATGTCATATACAGTTAGAAGCAATGAAACAGTTTGGGATATAGCAAAAGAATCGGATTATAAAGGAGATATAAGAAATTTTGTAGATGAAATAATAGAAATAAATAACTTAAAGGATTCTAAAATATATCCTGGACAAATTATAGCGATACCTAAATAGGGATCGCTATAATTCATTTAATGGATTTTTAGAAATTGCATCTCTAAGCCCTTCATTATCTACATGAGTGTATATTTGAGTTGTAGATACATTTTCGTGGCCTAAAATCTCCTTTAAAAGCAATATGTCCACATCTCCATACTTATACATCAAAGTAGCTGCAGTATGTCTCAATTTATGGACGGAAAATACATTTGTATCTAATCCAGCTTCTTCTAAATAGAAATCAACTCTTCTTTGTACTGTACGATTGCTTATTTTAGAGTTTCTATTACTGATAAAGAGGTAAGGGTCTTCTATATCAGGTCTAATTTTTAAATAGTCATCTATTGCTTTGTTACATACATTATTTAAATAGATAGTCCTTTCTTTATTTCCTTTTCCAGTTACATTTATTGTGTCTTCTTTAAAATCAGAAATCTTTATATTTGTAAGTTCATTAAGTCTAAGACCACAGTTTAAAAATAAGAGTATTATTGCAAGATCTCGTTTTTGTACAAATTCATCTTCAACAATTTTTACAGCGTTTATTAATCTCTTTGCTTCATCTAAAGTTAAATAAATGGGATTTTTCTTTTCTATTTTTGGAGTTTCCAAATTATGAGCAGGATCGTTTGAAATCATCTTTCGAATTTTATATAAATAGTCGAAAAAAGTTCTAAGGCTAGAAGCAGTTCTTGCTCTAGTAGTAGTGGAGTGATTTTTATATCTATCTGTGTAAGCAAGATATGAATGTAAATCCGCTAGCTCAATTTTATCCAAATAATCTTCAGGAAAATCTTTTATATTAATTCCAACAATTTCTTCTTTTTTATATTTTTCCATATTGAATCGATATATAATGTACTTTAAGAAACAAGAAATACTATATCCATACTCCTTAGTTGTGGAGGGGGAATGTCCTTTAATTGTTTCTATATAGTCTAAAAAGTCTATTAGTATAAGAGGGTAGTCTTTCATAAGTCACCTTTTTAATTTTTTTATTTTGTCGCAAAATAATAGTTTTGTGACAAAGTTCATTAAATTTATTATACAGCATAAATCAGAATATGTAAAGAAGCTTTATATTCAAATCATAGGTATAAACATAAAAACAAGGCCTTATTTTGCGTTCTAAGGCCTTTAAAATAATTTTGTGACTAATTACTCATCAACATATCAAAAACGGATTTAAAAGGAAAGTACCACTATTAAGACTATTTTGCTAATTTTTCTAATTCTATAATCCTTTTAATGCCTTCAATAATTAGTTCTTCATCTGCTGCATATGAAATTCTTATATAATCATCATTTCCAAAACCTATTCCTGGAACAACTGCAATATTAAATTCATCAAGTAATACTTCAGAAATATCTATTGAACTGTTTAAAATTTTTCCATTAAAGGATTTACCTATTAGAGATTCGATATCGATAAAGATATAAAAAGCTCCCTTTGGTGAGTTAATAGTAAGATTTGAATTTTTTGAAATATAATCAATAGCTTTTTTACGGCGGTTATTAAATTCATCAATCATATTTGTTATGCCATTATATTTTGATTCGTCTCTAAGTGCTACGTATCCAGCGTATTGTGCAATAGAGTTTGCACATGCTGTAGTATGACTTTGGACCGCATTCATTATCTTTATAATATCTTCATGTGCAGCGCAATAACCAAGTCTCCAGCCAGTCATTGAATATGTTTTTGAAAATCCACTAATTGTTATGGTATTATTTTTAATTTCTTCACTTAATGATGCAATACTAACATGTTTGGTATCATAAGTAAGTCTTTCATATATTTCATCTGCAATTATAATTACATTATTTTTTACAGCCCAATTTCCAATTTCCTTAAGTTCAGACTCATTATAAACTGAACCAGTAGGATTATTTGGATTATTTAAAATTAATATCTTCGTTTTGTTTGTTAATTTTTCATCAAGAGATTTAACATCTATCTTAAATTCATTTTCCTTTGATGTATCAACAATAACTGATTTTCCACCTGAAAGTCTTACCATTTCAGTATAACTAACCCAGTAAGGACTTGGTATAATAACTTCATCTCCATCATTTATAATTGAAAATATAGCGTTGAACAGGCATTGTTTAGCTCCTGTTGATACTAAAATATTGGAGCTATTATATTTAATATTATTAAAGCTCTTTAACTTTTTAACAATTTCTTCCTTTAATTCTATAATTCCAGAAGTTTGTGTGTATTTTGTAAATCCTTTTTCAATTCCCTCTAAAGCACCTTTTACAATATAATCAGGAGTATTAAAATTAGGTTCTCCAACTGTTAAATTTATTATTTGCTTTCCATCTGACTTTAACTTTTTAGCCTTGGCTGATAGTTCTAAAGTAATAGATGGCTTTACTTCTGCTGCTTTAATGTTATACATTTTATACCTACTTTCTTAAATTGTGTAGACTCTCAAGCCTTTTTATTGATGAGTTTGGACTTAAGAACTTTCCCATTAAATAATTTTCATCATATAATCTTCCGTGACAATCACTACCTGCAGTTGGAATTAAATTATATTTATCTACTATTTTCATTAAGTTAATTATTGTATCTCTACTATGTTTGGAATTAATAACTTCAATTCCATCAATTCCTGAATTTATAATATCTATAATTTCCTTTTCCTTCATTTTAAATGGATGAGCAAGTATTGATACGCCTGATGAAATTTTTATAATATCTAAAACATCTTTAAGTTCCACTTCGTTTTTTTCAATATATGCAGATCCACTTTCACCAAGATATTTTTCAAAAGCTTCATTAATGCTTTTAACATAATTATTATCAACCAAGTACATTGCTATATGTGATCTTGAAATAAAATCGCTACCTTTATATATATTTAAACTACTTTCGTTAATTTTAACACCAAGTTCATTTAATCTTATTAAAGTATTACTAATTCGCACTTTTCTATTCTCTTGTAATTTAATTACAAAATCATTCAACTTTTCGTTCTTATAGTCTATAAAATATCCTAAAATATGTATTTCTCTACCATTATAAGACACACCAAATTCAATGCCAGGTATAAATTTAATATTACACATCTTTGAAATGGTTGCTGCTTCTTCTAGACCAGCTATACAGTCGTGATCAGTTATAGAAAATCCTTGAATTTTTTGTTCTTTTAAGTTAATTATTATACTTTCTGGATCTAGTTTTCCATCGGAATAAGTACTGTGAATATGTAAATCAAACATAGTTCCTCCAATTAATATTACCATAAAAAAACAAATCCTACAGAAGTAGAATTTGTTTATTATATTATTTTGCGTAATCTATTGCTCTGATTTCTCTAACAACATTTACTTTTATTTGTCCAGGATATTCTAGCTCGCTTTCTATTCTTGAAGCTACGTCCCTTGCAAGTAAAATCATCTCGTCTTCTGAAATCTTTTCTGGTTTTACCATAATTCTAAGCTCTCTTCCAGCTTGAATAGCAAAAGAACTTTCAACACTTTCAAAAGAATTTGCTATTGCTTCTAGATTTTCAAGTCTTTGAATATAAGATTCAAGAGCCTCTCTTCTAGCTCCAGGTCTAGCTGCAGAAATAGCATCTGCTGCTTGTACTAAAACAGCTTCAATACAAGTTGGTTCCACATCACCATGATGCGATTCTATACAGTTAATAACTTCAGCTCTTTCTTTGTATCTTTTTGCCGCTTGAACGCCTAGTTGAACATGTGGTCCTTCAATTTCATGATCTATTGCTTTTCCTAAGTCATGCATTAGGCCACCTCTTTTAGCAAGTCTTACATCTGCTCCAACTTCCTGTGCTAACATTCCTGCTATTTGAGCAACTTCTACAGAGTGTTTAAGTACATTTTGTCCATAACTTGTTCTGTAATTCAACTTACCTAAAAGTTTTACTAGCTCTGGATGAATTCCATGAAGTCCAACTTCGTAACATGCTTCTTCACCGTGTTTCTTAATAGCTTGTTCAACTTCTTGAGTTGATTTCTCAAAAAGATCTTCAATCCTTGTAGGATGAATTCTACCGTCCATTATTAGCTTTTCTAATGTTATTCTAGCCACTTCACGTCTAACTGGATTAAAAGCGGATAATACAACTGCTTCAGGAGTATCATCAATAATCAAATCAACACCTGTAAGAGTTTCGAAGGCCTTTATATTTCTACCTTCTCTACCAATAATCCTACCCTTCATTTCATCATTAGGCAGTGAAACAACCGAAACTGTAGATTCCGCTACAAAGTCTGCTGCATATCTTTGTATAGATGCTGTTACTAAATCTCTAGCGATATCATCAGCCTTATCTCTCGTTTCTGCTTCCAATTCCTTAATAATCATTGCTTGTTCATGTGTTACTTTTTCTTTCAAATCTGAAAGAAGAATTTCTTTAGCTTCTTCTTCAGTAAGACCAGCTATTCTCTCTAATTCAGTATTTTGCTTTTCTAAAAGTTGTTGTACTTCTTTATTCTTTTCTTCAACATCTTTTAAATCTGAGTCAAGTTTTTGAATTTTTGAGTCTAACTTTTCACTCTTTTTTTCTAAGTTTTCTTCTTTTTGAAGAATTCTTTTTTCAGATTTTTGAATTTCCAATCTTCTTTCTCGATTTTCATTTTCCTGATCGGTTCTTAATTTAAATATCTCATCTTTAGCTTCCAAAAGCATCGCTTTTTTAGTTGTTTCAGCTTCTCTTCCAGCATCATTAATAATTTGAGCTGCATGAGCCTCTGCTGAACCAATTTGTTTTTCAGCGATGTTTTTCCTGATTAAAAAACCGACTGCCAAGCCGATTACAAGGGTTATCAAACTTGCAATTATAGTAATAATATTATTGTCCATTGACAAGCCCCCTCTATTAAATTTTCAAGATTCTTATATGAATAATTACATTTAATAATCACACATATAAATAAATTATAAGGTTTTCACGACTAAAAGTCAAGTTGTTACATTTGAAGTTCATCTACTATAGAACTTAGGTTTTCTTTGTGTATTTTATAACTTTTATCTCCTATAGAGGCAAGATGTTCGTTATGAGAAATTATAATTATTTGCTTTCCAAATTCCTCAGATATCTTTTTAATAAAATCTGCTATATTGAAGACATAGTCATCACTAACATGTTTTGCAGGTTCATCAAGGACAATTGGGCCCTCTATTGAAGGATGAATTTTTAATATAAATGCAATTCTAAGTGCAAGTGAAAGTATATCTATCACTCCCCCACCTCTTGTATCCTCTATTTTGTAAGTATATTTTTTATCTTCATCCATTTCAATTATAAAAAACTCCGCAGAATTTTTTCCTCTAAGTTGACTTAACTCAATTTTAAACTCCATTTTTGAATTAAATACTAAATCTAAACATGTGGTTACGATTGCTTCTATCTCTTTCGATGATTGTAGACGTGAAAAATCTGCAGTTTCTTTTAAAAGTGTATCCACAAGTATCAGGTCTTCTGATTCTTCATTTAATTTTTTAAGATTATCTTTTAATCTTTCTAAATTATTTTCAATAGATTTCTTTTCTCCAAGAGCTTGATAATATTTGTTTTTTTTATCTATGAATGTATTTTTAAGATTATCATAATTAAATTCTAACATTTATTCCTCTGCTAATAACTTTTCAGCTTCAAATAGTAAACTATCTATTTGTGTTTGTAAGTTCAATATTTCATTTTCAAGATCTTCAGGCTCAATTCCCATTTCTCTGATGGAAACAATAATTTCTTCTTTATTATTGTTCAAAGTTTCAAGCATACCTTCTGCTTTAGTTTTATTCGCTTTTGCAACATCTAATTTGTTCTTCAATTCATTTAATTTAGCATTATAATCTGTATTTTGTTCCATTTTTAAACCTCTAATTCTTTAAGTATACTCTCTATATGTTTATCATCTATTTTGTTATAGCATATAGGACATGTTCCGCTTTCTTTTAAAAGTTCTATATAAGTATTAACAGCTGCTCTATAGTTAGAAATTAACTTAGTAATATACTTATTTCCTTCGTTTAACCTTTGATTTATGTGATCATACTTAACTTTTAAACTTTCCATTTTTTCTTTTTTTATATTTAAATCTGAAAGCTCTAATACTAATTTATCTAATTGTTCTGTATCGGGATATTTTTTTAAAATATTTTCCAACTGGCCTATCTGTTTGGTAATATTAGTATAATTCTTGTAAGCTAAATTGTACTTTTCTAGATTTTTATATATTTCAAAACTCTTAGAATAAATATTATAAACTTTATCAGTGTCAACTTTTTTTAAAAATAAATTTAATTCTTTAATTTTCGAATCGGTGTATACTAACCTATTATTTAAATTCAAATAAATTTTAAGATTATTTTCTTTTAAAATAAGCTTTTCATATAAAATAGAAAGTTCATCCAAATTTTTAAACTTTTTTAAATATTCTTTTGTTTCATTTGTTTTTTCTAAATTGTTTGTATGTTTTTTCTCTAAGTTTGTTAAAATACTGAGTTTAGATTTATATTCATCAACTTGATGAAAAATATTTTCAAGTCTTTCTATTTTAGTCTTTTCTTCATCCAAATACCTAAAACTTTCTAAAAAACTTTCTTGGTTTTTTCTTTCCTTTTCAATTGACTTTCTATCGTTATTTATCTCGTAGATATCTTTGGATAAATTTCCTAATGCCTTATCTATAATGTCAACACCAGCTAATTTCCCAAGGGCATTTGCTTTAATTGAAGGGCTATCTGTAATTAGAAAAGGACTTTCCAATTGCTCTGAAATATTTAGTGACATCTTAATATTTCCAAGATCAATTTTATTCATTTCTGTTATATCTATTACCTCTTGTGGCACATTTAATCCAAAACCTTCAAATCTTTGAACTTCGCCGTCCTCAGTTACTAGCTCATAATAGTTTTTACTTTTGTCTCTTCCTCTAATAATCTTAAATCCAGTGTTAAGTTTCAAGGTAACTTTAGCCGCAGTTTCTCCTTTTTTTATAATATCCGTACCAGATGGCTCATTAAAGAAGATCCACTTCATAGCTCTAATAACTGCTGTTTTGCCACTATCTGAAGGTCCTATTATGACATTTACACCTTCATCAAATTCAAGTTTTGTATGTGAATGTGATTGGAAGTTTTCTATTTCAATGTATTCTATCTTAATATCGTTATTCATTTACTTCTCCCAGCCTTCTAATAGCTTCATCTACTATACGTTTAGGAAAGTTCTTATCCTTTGAAATTTCTTTTAAAATTTCAAGTGTATTATAGTTTTCCAAGTTTCCACTTGTTCTGATGAGTTGCTTAAAGTTTTCAATCTGTTCATTTTTTATTTTATATCTATCTTCACTTTTATTAAATACGTCTTCGCCCTTTTTTGCAGATTTTAATTTTATCTCATCTATTCTTAATTCTTCTTTTGAAAGTTCAATAATAGTAACAGCTGGAATTCTATTAATTTCTGCAGTTGAGTTATATGTTCTTGCTAAAGATCCTGGATTGACAAAATATCTGTCATTAAATCGCTTTACACCAAAACCTGTGTGATAATGTCCTGCTAGAACTATATCCGCATCTACGTCCTTTATTTCGTCAATTAAGGTATGACTAATAGAGTCGATAAATGGTTTATCTATTAAAAAACTGTGAATCATGACTATATGATAATCTACGCCTTCCAGTCTTGTTGGAAAATAATAATCCTTATAGTTGGATTCTATATCGTAAATATATGGAACACCTGAAATCTGTACTTTTAAATTATCCTTTGTGAGTACAATTGGTTCTTGAAAATTAATTAATTTTACAAAATTAATTTGATTTAAAAGTCCTAACATAGACCTTTCAACTGTTTTGGGATTATGTCCATATATATCATGATTACCTGAAATAATATAGATTGGTTTGTTATAAGAATTTAAAATATTTGCAAAAGCGCCAACTATTCTTACTGGGACATCTGGCCTATCAAATAGATCTCCGCCATGTAGAATATAGTCTACATTATTTTCTTTTGCAATTTCACCAACTTCTTCAAATTTAAGCTTTAAAGATTCTATATAGTCATCTTTTCTAGATGATGGATTTGAAGCTCTAATATGAGTGTCTGTAAAAAATAAAAATTTCATATTTCACCTATAAGAAAACCTCCTTTTCAGGAGGCTTAATCATTTTCTATATCTGTACTAAAATCCAGTGTAGCTTCTTCAACTTCATGACCAGCTATATTGAAATGGCTATATACCTTTTCAGCTATTTCGTTGAGTAAATCTGGATTTTGTTCTAAATAATCTTTAGCATTTTCTCTACCTTGGCCGAGTCTTTCATCTCCGTAAGAATACCATGCTCCAGCTTTTTTTATTATATCAACATCGGAAGCCATGTCGAGAATTGTTCCTAACTTTGAAATTCCTTGTCCATACATAATATCAAATTCAACTTGTTTGAAAGGTGGTGCTACTTTATTTTTTACTACCTTTACTCTTGTTCTATTTCCAATAATATCTTCACCTTGTTTAATAGCCTCTCCCCTTCTAACTTCCATTCTTACTGAAGAGTAGAATTTAAGAGCTCTACCACCTGTTGTAGTTTCTGGGTTTCCAAACATAACTCCAACCTTTTCTCTAAGCTGATTAATAAATATTACAGATGTATTACTTTTTGAAATAGCTCCAGCTAGTTTTCTTAGTGCTTGAGACATAAGCCTTGCTTGAAGACCAACATGTGTAGCACCCATATCTCCATCTATCTCTGCTCTTGGTACCAAGGCTGCTACAGAGTCTACAACTACGACATCAATGGCACTACTTCTAACTAGTGATTCTGCAATTTCTAGTCCTTGTTCTCCTGTATCTGGTTGAGATACAATAAGTTGATCTATATTTACACCTAAATTTCTAGCATAGATAGGATCAAGGGCATGCTCTGCATCAACAAATGCAGCAATGCCACCTTTTTTTTGTGCCTCTGCTATAATGTGAAGGGCAAGAGTAGTCTTACCTGAAGATTCGGGTCCATAAATTTCAATGATCCTTCCTCTAGGTATACCACCAATACCAAGTGCTATATCTAAGTTAATTGCACCTGTAGAAATAGAGTCTATTTGTTGTTTAGGTGCTTCACCTAAAATCATAACCGCACCTTTACCATATTGCTTTTCAATATGCTTAAAAGCGTTTTGTATCGATTCGTTTTTGTTCTTATCACTTGAAATATTCATAGCTCTTACTCTCCTTAAATATTTTCTAAATCCAATACTTCTTTATTCTTAATAATATAATCCATTCCTGAAATAACAGTTAGCGCTACTGAAATATAGTAGATAACACTTGTTACTGTAAATGGAATAAATGTTAGTTTTGACATAAAAAGTACCATTACAATTGCCACAAATTGTGTTACTGTTTTTGACTTTCCCCACTTGCTAGCTGCAATTGTTACTCCTTCAGAAGCTGCAATTATTCTAAATCCAGTTATTAAAAATTCTCTTGCTATAACTATTACAACTGTCCACGCAGGAAATATACCTTGCTCTATAAACATTATTAAAGCGGCTGCAACTAACATCTTATCAGCAAGAGGGTCTATAAACTTACCAAATGTTGTAACTAAATTTCTACTTCTTGCTAAGTGCCCATCAAAAAAATCTGTAATTGCGGCAACTAAAAATATAATTCCCGGTATTGGACTCTTTATTGAAAATTGCATAACTGCTGCTACAAACACAGGTATCAAAAATAATCTTAAAGTTGTTAATTTATTTGCTATATTCATTATACATCAAGTTCCTCTAAATAATTTTTATCTACTAATACTCTTCTAGGCTTACTACCTTCATACCCTGATATTATACCCATTTCTGCCATTTCATCTATAATTCTTCCAGCTCTTGCATAGCCAATCTTCATTCTACGTTGCAACATTGAAATGGATGCAGAGTCTTCTTCTATGACAATCTTAACGGCTTCATTAAAAAGTTCATCCGTGCCAGATTGCCTATTTGCCTTTTCTGTTGTCTTTTCGATATTTTCAATTATATCTTTATCGTAGTCAGATTCGTTTTTATTCTTTAAGTAGGATACTATATTCTCAACTTCCTTATCAGAAATAAAAGCTCCCTGTATTCTTATTGGCTTTGATTGTCCTGACGGTAAGAATAACATATCTCCCCTACCTAAAAGTTTTTCTGCTCCAGACATATCTAGAATTGTTCTAGAATCTATTTGAGAAGATACGGCAAAGGAAATTCTAGAAGGAATATTTGCCTTAATAGTTCCTGTTATAACGTCAACTGAAGGTCTTTGTGTGGCAATAATCAAATGAATTCCACAAGCTCTCGCCATTTGAGCAAGTCTTGTTATTGCATCTTCAACCTCGCCTGCTGCTACCATCATAAGATCCGATAACTCATCTATAATAATTACAATATATGGTAGTTTTTCTAGATCTTCTTCAGCGCTCTTTGCATTATATGCTTTTATGTCCTTTACATAATTGTTTGAGAAAATTTTGTATCTTCTCTCCATTTCACTAATTGCCCAATTCAGTGCAAAACTTGCCTTTTTAGGATTTGTTACAACTGGTATTGCCAGATGCGGTATATCATTATATATTCCTAATTCCACAACTTTTGGATCCACTAGTATCATCTTAACATCATCTGGGTTCGATTTAAATAGTATGCTTAAAATAATTGAATTTATACATACTGACTTACCAGATCCTGTAGCTCCTGCAATTAGTAAGTGAGGCATTTTTTCTATGGACGATACTATGGTATTTCCCTGAATATCTTTTCCAAGTCCTAGTGGAAGTGGGCTAGAAAGATTTGTAAACTCTTCAGAATCTATAATCTCTTTGAAAAATACCATCTCTTTATTAGAATTTGGAACTTCAATACCCACCAGGGATTTTCCAGGTATTGGTGCTTCTATTCTTATGTCTGGAGAAGCTAACGCGAGTGCCAAATCATCCGAAAGATTTACAATCTTACTCACCTTTACACCTAAAGGAGGTTCAAGTTCAAAACTCGTAACAGTTGGACCCTTGTTAATTGAAACAACTCTACATTCAATGCCAAAACTTGATAAAGTCTCCTCTATTTTTCTTGCCTTTTCTAATAAAATTTGTTTTGAATCACCGGATGTTTTTATAGGATCTTTTAAAAGTTCAATAGGCGGAAATTTATAAACGCTATTAACTTTAGTCTTAGATAATATATTTTCTTCTATCTCTAATTGTTCTGAGAAATCTTCAAATTCTTCAACTTCATGAGTTTTCGAATTTTTTTCTTTTGTACCTGTGTCTTCATAAGTATTAAAAGTTATAGACTCTCTATCAACATCTTTCTTATGTGTTACATCTTTAATTGGATGATTCTTTATATTATCATTTACTTTTAGCTTATGTTCTTTTGAAGGGATATGTCCTTTATTTGACATATTATTAAAAAGTTCCTTAACCTTGTTAAAGAATACAACTATTATCTCTCCTAATTTCTTAAAAAATGTAGTAACATCATCTCTTAATGATTTAATATCTACATCCAAAATATAAATTCCTGAAAAGAATACTGCAATTATAGTTGAGATATAAATGCCCACTTTTCCAATGGAAGTTAATAGAAAGTGACAAATGGATGAACCTAAAAGACCAGCGCCTTGAAAGTGATTTGCTAATATTAGCGAATTTTCTTTTCTAATAGCTAGTGTATCTCCTATATTTGTGTTTAGATCCAGTATAATAAGACCTAAAATAAATAATAAATATAAAAGAGCATAGGAAATATGAATTTTTTTATTTGTTTTATTAAAAACGCCAAGAAGAATATGTGATAGAACAGCTGGCACTATTATAAAAGAACCAACTCCAAACATATTAAAATAAAATTCTTTTATCTTTCTTCCAAAAACTCCAGTGTTCTTTCCAACAATACATATAAATGAAATTACAAGTAAAACGGAAATGAAACTTAGAAAGTTTTTTAGTTTTAAATTTTTGAGTGAAATATTTTTAGTATTTGTTTTTCTTCCCAAAACTGCCTCCAATAAATGGAATTAATAGCCTGTATGACCAAATCCTCCATCACTTCTATCTGTCTCTTCTAGATTTTCTTCTAATTTAAATTCTAAATGCTCATATTTAGCTAAAATAATTTGAGCAACTTTATCTCCGCTCTTTATTTCATACTCTTCATTGGATAGATTTATAACTGGTATTCCCAGTTCTCCACGATAATCAGAGTCAATGGTACCTACTCCATTTACAAGTGTAATTCCATGTTTAATAGACATACCACTTCTTGCCCTAACTTGGATTTCATAGCCATTAGGTATTTCTAAATACAATCCCGTAGGTATTATTTTTCTCTCTAAAGGTTTTATAATAACAGGTTCTTCCAAAAAAGCATGAACATCAAGCCCCGCAGAACCTTCTGTTGCATATTTTGGAAGGGGATTGTTACTTTTGTTTATAACTTTTACTATCATTTTACCTCCTAAAAAATAAAACATAGAATATCTATGTTTTATTTGGTTAGAATTAATATTTTATTTATTTTTTTCTTCTGGTTTTGGTAGTAATGCTTTTCTCGAAAGATTGATACGTCCCATATTGTCTATTTCTGTAACTTTAACTAGTACTTCATCTCCAACATTTAAAACGTCTTCTACTTTATTAACTCTTTCATGTGCAATTTTTGATATATGAAGTAGTCCTTCTTTACCATTTAAGATGTCGATGAAAGCACCAAAGTTTGTAATTCTCATAACTTTTCCTAGATAAGACTTGCCAACTTCAACTTCGGCAACTATATCTTCAATCATCTTAATAGCCTTTTTACCATTTTCAGTTGTATCTGATGTTATTGTTATAGTTCCGTCGTCTTGAGTATCTATTGTAACCCCAGTTTCATCAATTATTTTATTAATAGTCTTTCCACCAGGTCCAATTACTTCTCTCACCTTATCAGGATCAATCTTAATTGACATTAATCTTGGTGCATATTTTGAAATGTCTGCTTCAGGTTTTGAAATAAGTTCATCCATTGTATCAAGAATTTGAAGTCTTGCAGTTTTTGCTTGTTCAAGAGCATTAGTTAATATCTCTTCAGAAATACCATCAATTTTTATATCCATTTGTAATGCGGTAATTCCGTCTCTTGTTCCAGCAACCTTAAAGTCCATGTCTCCAAAGTGGTCTTCTAGCCCTTGAATGTCTGTTAAGATTGTAGTATTATTGCCGTCACTCATAAGGCCCATTGCAATTCCTGCCACAGAGTCTTTTATAGGAACACCTGCATCAAGTAATGCTAATGTTGAACCACAAACTGAAGCTTGAGAACTTGAACCATTTGATTCTAAAACTTCAGAAACAACTCTTATTGTGTATGGAAACTCCTCTGCTGATGGAAGAACTGGAACTAACGCTCTTTCTGCAAGGGCTCCATGACCAATTTCTCTTCTACCAGGTCCCCTAAGAGGTCTAGTGTCTCCTACAGAGTAAGGAGGGAAGTTGTATTGATGCATGTATCTTTTATCTTCTTCTTCAATAAGCCCATCTAACACTTGAACATCACTAGGTGAACCTAGTGTAACTACAGAAAGAACTTGAGTTTGTCCTCTAGTAAACAATCCTGATCCATGTGCTCTTGGTAGAAGTCCCCTTTCACATGACAAATGTCTAATCTCATCTGTTCTTCTATTATCCGGTCTTATCTTATCTTCGATTATAAGTCTTCTAACTTCTTTAACTTGAATTTCTTCAAGTATACTTGAAATCATCTTGCCAGATTCAGGATATTCTTTTTCAAAATGTTCTTTAGTTTCTTTAATTATTTCATCAATGTTATTTTCTCTTGAAACTTTATCCTCATCTCTTAAAGCGTCCACTATTCTAGATTCGGAAAAAGCTTTAACTTTTTCAACTAAATCTTCATCAGGTAATTCAACAGTAAATTCAGATTTTTCTTTACCTATTTCATCTTGAATTTCTTTTATGAATTTACAAATTCCTTTTATTTCTTCATGTGCTTTAAGAATTGCATTCAATACATCTTTTTCTTTTAGTTTGTTGCAGCCAGCTTCCACCATCATAATAGCTTCATCAGTACCTGCAACAGTCAATTCTAAGTCTGATTTTTCCTTTTGCTCAACAGTTGGGTTTATAATAACTTCTCCATCTATCATTCCTACTCCAACTGCTCCTGTTGGTCCATTAAAAGGTATATCAGAAATGGAAAGTGCTATTGAAGATCCAATCATAGCAAGTATATCTGGGCTATGGTCAGGATCTACGGATAATGAAGTTGCAATTATTTGAACGTCATTTCTATATCCTTCTGGGAATAGAGGCCTTAAAGGCCTATCAATTAATCTTGAAATAAGTGTAGCTCTTTCAGTAGCTTTACCTTCTCTTTTTATAAATCCACCAGGTATTTTACCTACTGAATATAATTTTTCTTCAAAATCACAGCTTAACGGAAAGAAATCTATTCCTTCTCTAGGCTCTTTTGAAGCAACAGCCGTAACCAAAATTACAGTTTCACCAGATTGTACAAGACATGCTCCATTAGCTTGCTTTGCAACTTTGCCTGTGGTAACTGTGAGTTCTTTGTCGGCAATTTTGTATTTAAATTCCTTTATCATACTTTCTCCTTAGAAATTCTTAATTCAAAAATAAGAGCGTATTATACCGCTCTTATTATATTATCCTCTGATGTTTAATTTTTTAACAAGTTCACGGTATCTTTCAATGTCTTTATTCTTAAGATAGTTTAGAAGACCTCTTCTCTTACCTATCATTTTAAAAAGACCTCTTCTTGAATGATGATCCTTTGGGTGAAGTTTTAAATGTTCTGTTAAATCAGCTATTCTTTTTGATAATAGCGCAATTTGAACCTCTGGTGAACCTGTATCTAATTCACTTAATTTGTACTCTTCAATTATTGATTTTTTTTCTTCTTTACTAAACATAATGTCCTCCTAAAATTTAATTCACCATTACTATTGAAATCGTTGAGGAATCGAATATCAACGTAAAGGTATTACTATATGATTGTAACATAATAAATCTTTGTTGTAAATTAATTTTTCAATAGTTTTCTGGATTTTTCAATATCCATGTTAATTTGATTTACCAAATCCTTTGGATCATCAAATTTTTTATTGCTTCTAATGAAATTCATAAATTCAATATAGATTTCTTTGCCATATAAATCACCAGAAAAATCTAGAATATAAGTTTCAATCTTCAACTCTTCTTCATTAAAAGTTATATTCTTTCCTACAAAGGATAAACTGTTATACTCCTTTTTATCGTCAGTAATTGTCTTTGTAAGATATACACCTTCCTTAGGTAAAATATATCCCCTCTCTATTGATATATTAGCAGTTGGAAATCCTAATTTACGCCCTCTTTTAAAACCGTGATTAACAATTCCATTAATCTTGTATGGTCTGCCTAAAAAAATAGCAGCCTCTTCAACTTTACCATCTTCAATTAAACTACGTATATTTGTGCTTTTTATAATATTTCCTTCTAACTTAACTTGAGTGATGGTGTTAAATAAAATTTTGTTCTTATAACAATATTCTTTCATAAATTGAATATCGCCTTTAGCAAATTCGCCAAATGTATAATCATCCCCAACAATAATGCCCTTAACATTTAATTTATCCTTTAAAAAATTTAAAAATTCTATTGGAGTTAATGATTTTATATTATCAAAATTTATGATAAAGATATTGTCGAGTCCAAATTGTTTACATATATCTATTTTGTCATCTAGTTTAGTTAAATATTTAAATTCATCTTTATCTAAAGCGCTTTTGGTATGTTCTTTAAATAATAATATGGACGGATTTAACTTTTTACTTTCTGAAACTTCCAACAATTTTTTTATCAACTCTTGATGGCCAATATGAAATCCATCAAAATTTCCAAGAACAATACAATTGTCTTTATCTATTCCATTAATTTTTTTGTCTAAATCTATAATCATAGATTACCTCTTATACAAATAACTTTTTACTTTTAATAAATTATCTAAGTGGTAATAAATACCAATAAATTCTTCCCTGCAATATACTAAATATTCTTTGTCTTCCTGTAATTTTAAACCTAATAGATTTGTTTTTATCGCCACTCCATTGATTACCTTATCAAAGAGAAAATCAGGAATATTCACTCTTTCCATATCTTCAAGAGCTTTGTCTGCACTAACAAAGAAATCAAAGTTTCTTTGTCTACTCAACTCACTTATTTCGTCCAAGGTTATTGAATCCTTAATATTAAATCCACCAGAAGATAGCCTTATAAGAGAGGTCATAGTGCCTAGAGAATTACACTCTCTAGCTATATCTTTAAATAACGTCCTTATATAGGTCCCCTTGGAGCATGTAACCTTAATATGAGCTTTCCCATTAATATATCTTATAAGTTCTATGGAGTAAATATGGGCGTTTCTTTTTTTTCTTTCAATTTCTTTTCCTTCTCTTGCAAGTTCATAGAGTTTTTTTCCGCCTACTTTAATTGCAGAGTACATTGGTGGAGTTTGAAGAATTTCTTTGCCATTTATTCTAGATATTGCCTTTTCAAGCTCATCAACAGACGGAGTATAATCGCAAGTTTCTGTGATACTTCCCCAAATATCTTCAGTATCCGTTTCATATCCAAAAGTAAGCTCACCAAGATAAGATTTTTCATGATTCATTAGATAGGAAGATATTTTTGTAGAATTTCCAACACAAATAGGAAGCACTCCTGACACATTTGGGTCAAGCGTTCCAGTATGACCAATTTTTTTTATTTCTAGGGTTTTGCGAAGTATTGCAACAACATCATGAGAAGTGTATCCTATTTCTTTATATACATTTATAACTCCGTCAATATTATTTTTATTTGTCAAGAATATCAAATCCTTCTATAATTTTGCTTTTAACTTCTTTATAAGGAGCTTCTATCTTTAATCCAGAAGCATTTATATGTCCTCCGCCACCATGTTTTTTAGCAATCTCACACACATTGATATTACCTTTACTTCTTAAACTTATTTTATAATTGTCTTTAGACAGCTCTTTAATTAACGCAACGGCACAAACTTCTGAACTTTCTCTAAAATAATTTATTACATTTTCAACATCCGTATCAGCTACGCCATACTTCTTTAGTAAATTTAAACTCTGTTCTAATATAACTAATTTTGAATCATAGTAAAAGGAAGCATCTTTTAAAATCTCAAGTTGAGCTCTTTTAGCACTAAGACTTTCTGATTGAAATATTTTATCCATTAAAAGATCTTTTTTTGCCCCATTAGAACATAATATGGAAGCTATTTCAAAAGTTCTTGAATCAGCTGAATCAAATAAAAATCTGCCAGTATCCGTTAAAACACCCATTAATAAGGCAGTGGAAATATCTGTTGTGAAGTTAGCATCAAGTTCTAAAAAAATCTCTGATAAAAGTTCACAGGTAGAAGATATATCACTATCCACAATGCTTAAGTCGGCATAGTCATCCCCGGAGTTATGATGGTCTATCTTTATGATTTTCGTAGAATTATCAAATAGATTATCTATGTTCCCAAGACGTTTCCTATCAGCACAATCTAAGGTAATTAATACATCAACTTCAAAATTACTGTTATCGTAAAATTTTATTGAATCTGTGATAAATTTAAATTTATTAGGAATATTATCAAGTTCAATAGGATAAACCAATTTACCTAAGTCACTTAGATAATTTGTCATGGCTATTATCGATCCGAGGTTATCCCCGTCTGGACTTAAATGAGAGATAATTGCAAATCTCTCATTATCTGCAATTATCTCCTTTAATTCTTGTATTTTATTCATTACCATTTCCTTCAGAGTTCAAATCATCAATGATTTTCTCTATATGCATACCTCTTTCAGTTGATTCATCTAATTTAAAAATTAAAGATGGAGTATGTCTAAGATCTACATTCCTACTAATTTCTTTTCTAATATATCCCTTTGATTCTTCAAATCCTTTTAATGTCTCTTGTTTTTTTACATCATCACCTATAACTGATATATAGATGTAAGCAAAACTAAGGTCATTTGTTACCTCTACACCTGTTATTCCTGTGTATAGAGGATCAATGTGAGGATTTTTTAAATCTGTATATACTAGATTCGAAACAATTTTGTTTATTTCTGAAGAAATTCTCTTAACTCTTTTTTCATTCATAATATCACCTACTTTGGAGCAACTTCTTTCATAACAAATGATTCTATTACGTCGCCTTCCTTAATATCGTTGTAATTTTCGATTCCAAGACCACCTTCATAGCCTGTAGCAAGCTCTTTAGTATCATCTTTAAATCTCTTTAACGATGAAATTTCCCCTTCATGTATAACAATATCATCTCTTATTAGTCTTACTGAAGCATTTCTTAATATTTTACCACTTGTAACATAGATACCAGCAACCGAACCTACATTTGGAACTTTAAATACCGCTCTTATTTCTGCCCTTCCTGTTACTTCTTCAACAAGTTTTGGTGCAAGCATACCTTTTATTGCGTTCTTTAAGTCTTCTATAGCTTCATATATAACTCTATAGGTTCTGATTTCTACATTCTCATAATTTGCAAGCTCTATAGCAGATTGAGAAGGCCTTACGTTAAATCCGATAATAAGTGCATTTGAAGCAGCTGCTAAGTTAACATCTGAGTCTGTAACACCACCTACAGCTCCATGGATGATATTTACCTTAACTTCTTCATTACTAAGTTTTTCAAATGACTGTTTAACTGCATCTATTGTACCTCTAACATCTGTTTTAATTATAATGTTAAGGTCTTTAATGTCTCCACTTGAAATTTGATTAAATAAATCATCTAAATTTATATTGGATGAAGATTTAATCATATCTTCCTTTTGAACTTCTTTAGCCTTATCAGCATAACCTCTAGCAGTTCTTTCGTCTTTAACTGCATATAGTGTATCTCCCGATTCTGGCACATCTGATAGACCTAATATTTGCGCTGGAAAAGAAGGTCCTGCCTTTTTGATATTCTTTCCTTTGTCATCAAACATAGCCCTTATACGTCCACTTGTAGTTCCTGATACTACAATATCTCCAGTTTTCAAAGTACCTTTTTGAATTAATACTGTAGCTGTAGGTCCTCTTCCCTTATCAAGTTGAGCTTCAATAACAGTTCCGATAGCTTTTCTATTAGGATTTGCTTTAAGCTCTTCCATTTCAGATACAGTAAGAATCATCTCTAGAAGATCATCTATTCCTTCTCCGGTTTTTGCAGAAACAGGCATACAAATAGCGTCTCCGCCCCAATCATCTGGCATTAAGTCATTATCTGCAAGTTCTTGTTTTATTCTTTCTACATTTGCTTCAGGCTTGTCCATCTTATTAATTGCCACAATTATGGGAACTTCTGCTGCCTTTGCGTGGTTTATAGCTTCTATTGTTTGAGGCATTACTCCATCATCTGCAGCAACAACTAATATTGCTAGGTCAGTTACTTGAGCTCCTCTAGAACGCATTGCAGTAAAGGCTTCGTGTCCAGGAGTATCTAAAAATACTATTTTTTCGTTATTTACATTTACTACAGAAGCACCAATATGTTGAGTAATACCACCTGCCTCTCCTCTAGTAACAGCTGTATTTCTAATGCTGTCAAGAAGAGAAGTCTTACCATGGTCTACGTGTCCCATAACAGTAACAACTGGAGGTCTTTTCTTCAAAGATGATTCTTTATCTTCAAAGTCAAGTTCTTCCATCATATCTTCTTCAAGATCTTCTTCTGTCATTTGAACAACTTCTTTGCCAAACTCTAAACTAATAATTTGTGCATTTTCAAAACTTAATTCTTCATTTTGAGAAGCCATTATTCCATATGAAATAAGCTTACCCATTAAATCTGTAAGAGTAACATCTATAGCTTCTGCTAAATCAGCCACAGTAATACTTCCTGGTATTTCTATAGGTGCATCCGGATCAACTTTTTCAGTTTCTTCCTTCTTCTTGTATTTATTTTTTAACCTAGGAGTAGTTTTTTGTAAATTTTTAAAGTGATCTTCATCTATTTCTACTTTTTTAGAATTTTTTCTATTTCTTTTATTTTTCTTAGGAGTGTTTTGGTTTTTATTTCTTTGTCTATTTTCGTGTTTAAAAGCCTTACTATCTACCTCTGATTCGTCATCATTTTCTTTTTTATGTGAGTTCTTTTTAAAATTTTTGTTTTTGTTATTATATTTTTGTTTATTGTTTTCTGTACTACCCTCTTTTTTGGTTTTATTTTTACTAGTATTAGGGTTAAATACATCATTTAGTTTATTTTCAAAATCTGCATCAACAGATGACATGTGACTTTTAACCTTTATCCCCATCTTATCCAGCTCCTGAATTACAGTTTTTGCTGGTACATCTAAATTCTTTGCAAGTTCATAAATTCTTATTTTTTTCATATACAGCACTCCTCTCGAACTTATTATTCCATTACATAACTCGAAATCTCCTTATAAATTTCTTCGCTTAATTCAGCGTTTAATGCATGTGAAATCTTTTTGTTTTTCTTTGCTTTTTCTAAACATTCCAAATCTTTACAGATATAGGCTCCCCTACCATTCTTTTTCCCAGTAGTATCAACAACTATACCTTCTTCTTTATTTTTAACTATTCGTAACATCTCACCCTTAGGTTTATTTAAACCACAGGCAACACATTTTCTCATAGGGATTTTTTTAGTCTTCATTATTTAAAAATTCCTCTTGGTCTTCATCATTGCCTTCAACAAAATCCTCTTCTATTTCATCTGAATCAGGATTCAAAATAGATTCAATATATTCTTTTTCTTCAGGAAACTCTGGTTCCAATTCACGCGATTCCATTTCGTCAATATATTGTTCAAATCCTTTTATATCAACTTTCCAACCAGTAAGTTTTGCAGCAAGCCTTGCATTTTGTCCTTCTTTACCAATTGCCAGTGACAACTGGTCATTAGCAACAATCACTCTTGCTACTTTCTCTTTTTCATCGACAAAAACTTTCTTAACCTCTGTAGGGCTTAAGCTGTTTGCTAAAAAGTTCTTTATATCTTTGTCCCAAACTACAATATCTAACTTTTCACCATTTAGTTCATCCACAATGTTTTTAACTCTGCTTCCTTTAAATCCTACACAAGCTCCAACTGGATCTACATTTTCATCCTTTGCAAAAACTGCAAGCTTCGTTCTTGATCCTGCTTCCCTTGCAATTGCCTGAACCTCTACAATGCCTTCAGTAATTTCTGGTATTTCAAGCTCTAAAAGTCTTTTTACTAATCCAACATCAGATCGGGATAGGATAACTTGTGCGCCCTTTGTTGTGTTTTTTACTTCTTTTATGAAGAATTTATATCTAGAGTTTAAGTTATATGATTCTCCAGGTATTTGTTCTTCGTAAGGTACAATACCTTCAACCCTTCCTAAATCAACATATAAAATTCCTCTGTCAATTCTTTGAATTAAGCCTGTTACAATTTCCTTTTCTCTATCTATAAATTCATTATAGACAATATCTCTTTCAGCATCTTTAATCTTTTGAATAACTATGTTTCTTGCAGTTTGAGCTGCAATTCTTCCAAAGTCCTTAGGCGTTACTTCAATGGAAAGTTCATCGCCTATTTCTATACTTGAATTAATCTTTCTTGCTTCAAGTTCTGATATTTGAGTAATAGGATCTTCAACTTCTTCAACTACCTCTTTTATGGAATATGTTTTTATTTCTCCAGTTTCTTTATTAATATTAACTGTAACATTTGCATTTTCATCAAAGTTTTTTTCATAACTCTTAATCAAAGCTTTTTCTAAAGCCTCGATTATTACATCTTTCGAAACCCCTTTTGTTCTTTCAATTTCTTTTAGGGCATCAATAAATTCTTTGTTCATTTTTTCTCCTATTAAAATAATGATAATCTTACGGTAGAAATAGTTTCCCTATCCAATTCTTCTACCCCTTTTTCAGTTTCAACTTTTAATATATTTTCATCATAGCTCAAAAGCTTTCCTATTAAAGTCTTTTGTCCTTTATGGGAGCCATAGAATTTAATTTCTACATTTTCTCCTATATTTTTTTCATAATCTTTCTCTTTCTTAAAAGGTCTATCAATTCCTGGAGAAGAAACTTCGAGGAAGTAAGAATCTTCTATAGGATCTAATTCGTCAAGCTTTTCGCTAATTAAATTACTTACTGTTTCACAGTCTTCTATGCTTACACTTCCATTATCTTTGCTAATATAAACTCTTAATATATTTCCAACAGGCTCTTTAACATATTCAATCTCATATAATTCCAAACCTGATTGTATTATTAGTGGTTCAAATTCTTTTTCGCAAAGACTGAGTAAATCTTTTTTTCTCATATTCCCTCCCTTAACTAAATAAATAAGAGCGGGACAACCCCACTCCTA
This sequence comes from Mediannikoviicoccus vaginalis, assembly GCF_928097925.1. Taxonomy (GTDB): domain Bacteria; phylum Bacillota; class Clostridia; order Tissierellales; family Peptoniphilaceae; genus Mediannikoviicoccus; species Mediannikoviicoccus vaginalis. Next base: position 333,276 of record NZ_CAKMRI010000001.1, on the reverse strand, counting down.
TCAATTCCACTATCTTAAGTTAATTATATCAAGATTTGCTTAATATTTCAACCTTTAGTATTTTCTATTAAAAATCTCCGAGTAAATAAAAGCTTCTTTTGGATTAAATTTAAAATCGCTTTTGTTATTTTCTGTTTTTACATCATCATTTTCATCTAAAGTGTCTTTTACATCTTCAATAACAAGTTCCTTATCCCTATTAACCTTTTTTGGTTTATCTGGAATATTTAATTTAGCAGATTCTTTCTTCACATCTACTTTTTTATTTTTCTTGCTATTTGAGATTTCTTTTTTCACCACTTTTTTTGAACTTAAATCTCTAACTTCAGGATCCTCTCTTTTTTTATTCTTATCGGGATAAGTATATGTTTTTTTCTTAGATTTATTTTTATATACTTTTTTTTGATTATCCAAATAGATAACTAGAATGATAATAAAAATTAGAAAAAGCATTATTTTTTATCCTTTTCATTAGTTCCTGTGTCATATCCTGAAATAGAATTTCTCATTTTTGTATCAGCATTTATATTTTCCATTTTATAATAGTCCATGATTCCAATGTTGCCATTTTCTAATGCCTTTGCAATAGCAAGTGGAATTTTCGATTCCGCTTCAACAACTTTAGATCTCATCTTTTTAATTTCTGCAAGCATTTCCTGTTCAGAGGCAACTGCCATGGCTCTTCTTTCTTCCGCCTTAGCTTGTGCAATTCTCTTATCAGCTTCAGCTTGATCTGTTTGAAGCTTTGCACCAATATTTCTTCCAACGTCTACATCTGCAATGTCTATGGATAAAATTTCATAAGCTGTTCCTGAGTCCAAACCCTTAGTTAAAACCATTTGCGAAATAGAATCAGGATTTTCTAAAACTTGGCTATGGCTTTTTGCAGAACCAACAGTTGTTACAATACCTTCTCCAACCCTTGCAATAATGGTCTCTTCACCGGCTCCACCAACTAATCTGTCAATATTTGCTCTAACAGTAACCTTAGCCTTTGCAATGACTTCAATACCATCCATTGCAACGGCAGATATTAGTGGAGTTTCAATTACCTTTGGATTTACGGAAACTTGAACTGCTTCTAAAACATTTCTACCTGCAAGGTCTATTGCGGCACCTCTGTCAAAGTCTAGAGGAATTTCTGCCCTTTGTGCAGCTATTAATGCGTCTACCAAAGTATTTACATTACCACCTGCAAGATAGTGTGCCTCTAGTTGGTTAGCATTTAAATTAAGTCCTGCTTTAGTTGCTTTTATTAGTGGATTTATTATCCTGCTTGGTGATACCCTTCTTAGTCTCATTCCTATAAGTGTAGATATTTTGATTTTAACCCCTGCAAAGAATGCAGTAACCCATAGTCCTACAGGTACAAATGTAAAAAATAGGGATAATAAAACTAAGACTATTACGATTGTTAAAATTAATGATACGTTTCCTGGCATTAAATTATTTCCTCCTTAACTACTATTTTAAAACCTTCTATTTTATAAACCTTGATTGGTTTATTAGCTTGAATAAAGTTACCTTCAGTTATTGCATCATATGTCTCTCCATCAATTGAGATTTTTCCTGAAGGTCTTAACATACTAAGAGATGTTCCTGACTTTCCTAAAAGTTCTTTTCTGTCATTACTTGTATGAGACGAAATATCATCTTGTAATATAATTTTATTAAATGCATTACTTCGAAATCCCATTTTTAATATTATCACAAAAACTAAAAGTCCTATAACTCCAGAAACAGTTATTGAAATTAAACTTATGGTAGGGTCACTCATTGCATTGTATAGTGCATATAGAATAAATCCTATTCCCAATATTCCCGGAATGCCAAATCCAGGTATAAAAATTTCAAAAACTATAAATACAACACCGATTAAGAACAATATTAGTTCCAATAAATTGGTGTAACCCATTCCTATATTTCCCATGAAAAATAGTACTAGAGAAATAATGGCAAATCCTACTCCTAAGCCTTTTAAGTTGAAAAATAACTCAAATATTATAAGTAAAGTTGCTAGCGTTAAAAGTAAAGTTGAAACAAAAGGATTTGCAAAAAAAGCAAAAACATCATTAAAAGAATTCGCCTTCAATGGAGTATTTATAAAAATACCTTTAGAAGTCTCTGAGGCTAATGTTAGAGTTTTTGAAAATAAAATTAAAGTAAATAATAAGCTTGAAATAGATATACGTTTTTTCATACATACCTCCTAATTATTTATACCCTCCACATATAAAAATAAACAAAAAAATACCCAGGACAATCCCGGGTATGCGGTGTTAAAAACCTCTTCTTACTTTTTTTCTTTTAGCTGCTTCTGATTTCTTTTTTCTTTTAACGCTAGGTTTTTCATAGTGTTCTCTTTTTCTGTATTCAGATAACACGCCTGATCTAGCACATTGTCTTTTAAATCTTTTTAAAGCACTTTCTAAAGATTCATTTTCACCAACTCTGATTTCTGGCATAGGTTTCCCCTCCCCTCTTGTATAAAGAGTGCTCATATTGAGCAGAACACTTTAATATTATAACTTAAGAATTATTATATTGCAACATTTAGCCTGGTGGCCATTGTAAACTTCTTCCTGCCAATACATGGAAGTGAATATGATTTACAGATTGACCTCCATCTTTTCCGATGTTATTTACAATCCTATATCCATCTTTATCAAATCCTTTGTCTTTAGCTAATTTATTTATTACACAAAAGATGTGACCAATTATTTCCTTATTATCTTCATTTATATCATTGGCTGATGATATATGCTCTTTGGGGATAACCAAAAAGTGTATAGGAGACTGAGGATTAAGGTCATTAAAAGCAATAACTGAATCATCTTCATAAATAATAGCTGATTCAATTTCTTTATTTGCTATTTTACAAAAAATACAATCCATTATTTCACCTCCTATTATCTAATTATACCAAATACTTCACTATTTTGTACATTTTTATATTCGATACTTAGAATTTCATTAATCATTTTATCGTCTTCAAGAATATTTACTCTGGTATAATTTGTAGCATATCCTGATATATATCCATCGAAGTCTGATTTAGATTCAAATAGAACTTCAAAAGTTTTTCCAATTAAGCTATTTAAATATTTATTTGAAACCTCTTGGCAAACTTCGGATAATTTTGTACTTCTATATTTTTTAACGTCTCCAGCTATTTGATTTTTCATCTTAGCAGCCCTAGTACCTTCTCTAGGTGAGTATTTAAAAATATGAACTTTTGAAAATCCTATTTTTCTTACAAAATTACAGGTCAATTCAAAATCTTCTTCTGTCTCTTCTGGAAAACCTACGATTATATCGGTAGTTATACCTGCATTTGGGAAAAACTTCCTTATAAGTTTTACTTTGTCTTCATATTCTTCTGTGGTATATTTTCTATTCATAAGTTTTAAAATCTTATTAGATCCATTTTGAAGTGATAGATGGAAGTGATCACAAAACTTTCCTGTTTCCTTTGCTCTACTTAAGAATTCTTCTGTTATAAGTCTTGGTTCTATAGAACTTAATCTTATTCTTTTAATACCTTCTACCTTGCTGATATCTTCTATAACATCAATTAACGAAATATCCTCTTCAAAGTCAATACCATATGACGCAACATGAATACCAGTAAGTATAATCTCTTTATAGCCACGAGAAGAAAGTCTTTGAGCTTCTGTTATTATTGATTTAATATCTCTTGATCTCACAGGTCCCCTTGCATATGGAATAATGCAGTAAGAGCAATACTGATTACAGCCTTCTTGAATTTTAATATAGGCTCTTGTCATTTCAGATTGATTGTAAATTTCAAGCTCTTCAAAGTCTCTATTATTTTTTATTTCATCAACTACATTAATTACTCTTTTTTCTGTAATTGCTCTTTCACAGGCGTCTACTATTTGTGATTTATTGTTTGTGCCAAGTACTACATCAACACCATCGATTTCAGAAACTTCTTCTGGCTTAATCTGAACATAGCATCCAACCATGGCTATGATTGCATCTTCATTCAGTTTTTTCACCTTTCCTATGGCTTGCCTAGATTTTCTGTCGCTTTGGTTTGTAACGGTACATGTGTTTATAACAAAGATGTCACTATATTCACCATGGGGAACAACTTCATATCCCCTACTTGTGAAAAGTTCCGTCATAGCTTCTGTTTCATATTGATTTACTTTACATCCCAGTGTTAAAAAGCTTACTTTTTTCATCCTTTACCTTTCTAATTCATAGCCTATTATAGATAATAAATTTAATGACGCAGTTTCTGTTCTTAAAATTCTTTCTCCAAGCAAAACGGAGTTAAATCCTTTTGAAACTAAATTGTCAACTTCATTCTTTGAAAAACCGCCCTCAGGTCCAATCACAATGGATATTTTATTGTACTCATTTAAGTTTTTCAAAACTTCTCTAATAGGCAAGTAAGATTCTTCATACGCTAAAATACCTAGTTCTCCATCTTCAAGCTCTATTTCATTTAAATTTATTGGAAAATCTATTTTTGGTATACTATTTCTCTTTGACTGCATCGCTGCCGCTTTTATAATTTTTTCATATCTTTCTTGTTTTTTATTATAACTTTTTGCTTTAAACTTAACTATTGTTCTTTCTGATTCGAAGGGAACTATTTCATCTACCCCAAGTTCCACAGATTTTTGTATGATTAATTCAAATTTATCAGACTTGGGCATCCCTTGATATAATTTTATAGAAACATCTTTATTTTTTAATTCAGTTTTTTCTAATATCTTAGTCAAAATAGAGTCGCTTTTTATCTCTGTAATTTCATTTATATATTTATTTGCTTCTGATATTAGCTCTAATTTTTCTCCTACTTTAAGTCTCAGTACGTTTTTTCCATGATGAAAATCTTCTTTTTCAACTATTTCTATAAAATTATCATCAATTATATTTGACTCATCTATGAAAAATCTAAACATCTTTTTTACCTATAATTCCAGTCCATTCTCCCATATCTAAATCTTTAACGATATTAAAACCTTGCTTCTTTAATTCGTCAATAACCAAATCTTTCTTTTCAATTATAATTCCTGAAACTAACATCAATCCACTATGGTTTAATTTATCATAAGCATCAGGAATCAAGTTTATTATCACATCTGGTAGAATGTTTGCAATAATTAAATCATAATTATCTTTCGAAGTGTTTAGTAAGTCACTTTCCATAACTTCTATCTTATCAGCACAGTTATTTACTTTCACGTTTTCTCTTGCAGTTTTAATTGATAATGGATCAATATCAAGGCCGAGTACATGCTTTGCTCCTAATTTAGCGCAAGCGATGGCAAGTATACCCGAACCAGTTCCCACATCTGCAATTTCTTTATCCTTTAAATCTATTCCTTCTAAAAGCTTTAAGCAAATAGCAGTAGTTTCATGACTTCCTGTACCGAATGCCATTCCAGGATCAATTTCAAGAATTATTTTATCTGCATCAGCTTTATATTCTTCCCAGCTTGGAACAATTACAAATTTTTCTCCCACTTCAAGTGGCTTGAAAAACTTTTTCCATTCCACAGTCCAATCATAATCCTCGCATCCTCTTTTATAATCCGTTTCTATTTCAGATGATAGGCTTTCTAAGCTCTCAATAAGATTTAAAATTCTATTTAAATTTTCTTCATTATCTTCTAAGTTAAACTTGATAAATAATAATTCTTCTCCAATCCTTAAATCATTATCTATTTCCACCCAGTATGGTTTAGTTTCTTCAACTTCATCAACGGTTCTATCATCTACTACTTCAAAAGAATATACTTCATTTTCATATAGGTAATTATAAATTAAATCTTCGTATTCATATGGAGATTTAAGGCTAAAATTTATCCATTTCATATTTCAAACTTCTCCTTGATTTTCTCAAATAAAGACTTTTTGTCTTTATGTTGTTTTAAATCTATATCTGAACCATCTGCAAGCTCTTTTAATAGCTCTTTTTGCTTACTATCTAAATTCTTAGGGGTTATTACAACTACTTCAAAATATAAGTCGCCTCTTTTACCCTCTTTGTTATTTAATTTTTGAATACCTTCATTTTTTAATTTAAATACTGTTCCAGTTTGAGTTCCTTCCGGTATAGTATATTTTTCAATACCATCTATTAAAGGTATTTCTATATCTGCTCCAAGGGCTGCTTGTGAGAAACTTATAGGCATTTTGAAATATAGATCATAGCCCCTTCTTTCAAAAAGTTCATGCTCTTTTACCTTGATGATTACATAAAGGTCTCCTGAAGGTCCACCATTATGCCCTGCATTACCTTCTCCTCTTAAGTTAATTACAGAGTCATTATCAACTCCTGCAGGTATATCTATGTTTATAGTCTTTGTCTTACTTACTTTTTTCTTTCCTTTACAAGTTGGACATTTTTCTTCTATTACTTCACCAGTTCCATGACATTCGTCACAAACACTAGTTCTTACAAATGTTCCAAAAGGAGATTGCTGTTGGTACCTTACTTCACCTGTTCCATGACATTTAGGACACACTTTAACTTTACTTCCCTTTTTAGCTCCAGTTCCGTCACATTTAGGACAACTTTCAGTCCTTCTAAATGAAATTTCTTTTTTTGCACCAAAGGCCGCTTCATTAAAATCTAAATTGACAACAGTCTGTAAGTCTTCGCCTTTTTGAGGATAGTTGCTTCTGCTTTTTGAAGAAAATCCTCCTGAAAAAATATCGCCAAATATATCTCCGAATATATCTGAAAGGTCAAAGTTTATATCTCCAAAGCCTCCACCTGCTCCGTTAAAAGCAGCTTCGCCATACATATCATACTTTCTTCTATTTTCATCATCAGACAAAATAGCATACGCTTCATTTATCTCTTGTAATTTTTCTTTTGCATCTTCATTGTCAGGATTTAAATCTGGATGATATTTTTTGGCAAGTTGTCTATATTTCTTTTTTAACTCATCCTTAGTAAAGTCCTTTTCAACACCTAAAACCTCATAAGGGTTTCTCATTTAAAATTACCTCCATAATAAAATATTAAATCTTCCTTTAAAAGATTTAATAACTCAAAAATTCTCTAATTATCTTATCATAATATAGTTTAAAAAGAAAACAAGGACAGAGGAAATCTCTGTCCCTATTGAATATTATTATTTGTCTTCTTCATCCTCATCTACAACTTCGTAATCTGCATCAACTACATCATCGTTATTACCTTGAGCTTCTCCTGCATTTGCATCTGCATTTTGTGCATATAGTTTTTCAGACATCTTGTAAAGTTCTTGAGTAAGATTTTCAGTTTTAGATTTAATTTCTTCAGCATCTTCAGAAGTTAAAGTATCTTTAAGTTCTTTTATCTTATCTTCAATTGCTGATTTTTCATCTGCACTTACCTTATCTCCCAAGTCCTTCATTGTCTTTTCTGTTTGGTAGATTACAGATTCTGCATTATTTCTATTTTCAATTAATTCTTTTTTCTTCTTATCTTCTTCAGCATACTTTGCTGCATCATCAACCTTTTGTTGTATTTCTTCATCTGATAATTTAGTTGAAGATGAAATTGTCATCTTTTGTTCTTTACCTGATCCTAAGTCCTTTGCAGTAACATTTACTATACCATTTGCGTCGATATCAAAAGTTACTTCAATTTGAGGTACTCCTCTTGGAGCTGCAGGTATGTCAGCTAATGTGAACTTACCTAATAAAGTGTTGTCAGCAGCCATTTCTCTTTCACCTTGAAGAACTACTACTTCAACATTGGTTTGTCCATCTGCTGCAGTTGTAAATACCTGACTCTTCTTAGTAGGTATTGTAGTATTTCTTTCTATTAACTTAGTTGTAACTCCACCAAGTGTTTCAATACCTAATGATAATGGGGTAACATCAAGTAATAGTAAGTCTTTTACTTCTCCACTTAATACTCCACCTTGAATTGCTGCACCCATAGCAACACATTCGTCAGGGTTAATATCCTTTTGAGGATCTCTACCTATCAATTTCTTTACTGATTCTTGTACAGCTGGAATTCTTGTAGAACCACCTACAAGTAAAACAGATTCGATGTCTGATGCTTGTAATCCAGCGTCCTTTAATGCTTGTTTAACAGGATCAATAGTCTTTTCAACTAAATGTTCAGTTAACTCTTCAAACTTAGATCTGCTAAGGTCCATATTTAAATGAGCAGGAACTCCATTAACTGCAGTTATAAATGGTAAATTTATATTTGAAGATAGAGTTGTTGATAGCTCTTTCTTTGCCTTTTCAGCTGCATCTTTAAGTCTTTGTAGAGAAGTTGGATCTTGTCTTAAGTCAATTCCATTTTCCTTTTTAAATTCTTCTGCTAAATAATCTATAACAGCGTTATCAAAGTCATCTCCACCTAGCTTGTTATTACCTCTTGTAGAAAGAACTTCAAATACTCCGTCACCTACTTCAAGAATTGAAACGTCAAATGTTCCACCACCAAGGTCATAAACCATTATCTTATGTTGGTCATGGTCTTTGTCAAGTCCATAAGCTAACGCTGCTGCTGTAGGCTCATTTATAATTCTTCTTACATTTAAACCTGCAATTTGTCCAGCGTCTTTTGTAGCTTGCCTTTGGCTATCTGTAAAGTATGCAGGAACTGTAATAACTGCTTCAGTAATCTTTTCACCTAAAAAGTGTTCTGCATCTGCCTTTAACTTTTGAAGTATCATTGCAGAAATATCTTCAGGATTTAAATGCTTGCCATCGATATCTACTTTATAATCTGAACCCATATGAGTCTTTATTGATGAAATAGTTCTGCTAGGATTTGTTATAGCTTGTCTCTTTGCAGTTTCACCAACTAATCTTTCGCCATCTTTAGTAAAAGCAACTACAGATGGTGTTGTTCTATTACCTTCTACGTTTGTAATTATACTAGCTGATCCACCTTCCATTACGGCTACAGCTGAGTTTGTTGTACCTAAGTCGATTCCAATTATTTTTGACATAATATACCTCCTAATTATTCAGAAACTTTGACCATGCTTGGTCTAATAACTTTCCCGTTTAAAATATATCCCTTTTGGAATGTTTCAATAATATTACCTGACTCTACGTCTTCGCTTTCTTCCATTAGAATTGCTTGATGGAAATTGTGATCAAATGGTATGCCATCCGATTCTATTTCTTCAAGCCCTTCTTTTTTCAAAACTTCTTTAAAATTTTTTATTATTATATTTATTCCTTCAGAATATTCTGAAGATTCCATATGATTATATGCTCTCTCAAGGTCATCTATAACCGGCAGAAGTTTCATAATCAAATCTTCATTAGCCAGTTTAACCGACATCGATTTTTCTTTTTCAATTCTTTTTTTATAGTTTGAAAAATCTGCCTGTAGACGAGCCAGCGATGAACTTAAACTTGTATTAGCATCTTTAAGTAATTCAATTTCAGACGTTAATTCAGCATCGATAATCTCTTCTTGTTCTACATTGTCAACCTGCTCTTCAACCTCATCTTCAATATTGACTTCATTTTCTAAATCAATATTTTCATCTTTAATATCCTTCTCTTTAGACTCCATAGAATACCTCCTTTATAAACTAATCAGCTTCCATGAAATATTGTACAAGCTTGAAATATTTTTTCTATAATCAGATCTTAACGGAGATAACACTCCTATTTTAATCTTATAAGCATTGTCTAATATCAATTCAGTAAGCACCAAACTATTTTTTGATAGCTCTTCAAGCCCTATTTCCTCTCCAACAAAAACTTCTATATGATTATTCAATTTCTTGTTCAGAATTCTCTTTATTTCAGACTCACTATTAAGTAAGTTTAAAAAGGATTTTAATTGAAAAAAATCATTATACTCTGGCATCTCTAAAACATTCATCAAGCCAGTTACCTTTGTCTTAATATCATTTATTCCCCTATACTCCTTATTGATGAAATAAAGAAAATATTGAATTAAATCTCTATTCAAAGCTGAACTTACAAGTTCATCTAATTCTTCTGCCGTCAACTCATCTTGAGTGTTAATGCTTAAGATTTTGTTTAGCAAGAAATTTATTTTCTTTAAATCTGAGCTACTAATTTCGAAGTCAACATTAAAAACCTTACTCGAAACTTCTAAATTATCCAAAACAAAAACAATAACATATGTTTTTGAAGTTATATTAATTATTTCAAGTTTTTTAATTCTTGGTTGATTAAATCTTTCTAAAGATGAAATAACCACAGAATTTGTTGACTCTGAAAGTATGTCGCATGCTAAACTTAAAGCGTTCTCTCCTTTAATTCCCGATCTTTCACTTCGAACTGTTAATGAATTTGTCTTTTCGTCTGATTTTTTTTCATTAAATTCATTTAACAATTCATGTGCATAATATCTATAAGCCAACTCAGAAGGGATTCTTCCAGAAGAGGAATGAGCTTTTTCTAATAGACCAAGTTCTTCTAAATCGCTCATTTCATTTCTTATAGTTGCAGCAGATACTCCTAAATCAGAATTTTTTGAAATGGTTCTTGATCCTACAGGAGTACAACTTTCCAAATATTCATTTATGATAAATTCCATAATATGTTTTTTTCTCATATCAATGTCGGAATAGTTCATAAAATCAAATCCTTTCTTGATTAGCACTCACTAACCTCAAGTGCTAATATTATGATAAAACAAAAAAGATCTTTTGTCAACATTAAATCAAAAGATCTTTAAAAAATTTATTAGATATGTCAAAACCATAATCTGTAAAGGCTATTCTATCATCAAAAACCCTTATCAAATTATTTTTTTCGTAACTTTTTATTAGCTCTGTGTTGTCTTTCCATATATCATAATCAAACTTCTCTGCTAACTCTTTTGTAGACACACCTTCTATAAGTCTCATATTCATAATAATCTTTTCAAAAAGTCTATCTTCATTACTTAGATTGTCTATAATCTCAGTGGGAGCATCTTTTTGTTTAATTGAGTTTATATAATCTTTATATCGATGATGATTGGTATACCTTATACTGCCATCGTAACCACTAGCTCCTAATCCAAAGGCTGCGTAGGGCAAAGTATGCCAGTATTTCAAATTGTGCTTTGATTCAAATCCAGGTTTAGAAAAATTTGATATTTCATATTGATAAATACCAATATTTTTCAAGAAGCTAATAACTTCATGGTAATATTTTCTATTTGCATCCTCGCTTGGCAAATTTAAATTTCCTTTTTTAAATTCAAAATTAAATCTAGTATTCTCTTCAATTATAAGATCATAATAAGATATGTGATTCACATCTAAATCTTTAATTATACTTAGGTCGTTTAATAGACTATCTTCTCTTTGTCCAGGAAGTCCCATAATAAAATCTAAACTTATATTTTCAACTCCAAGAGCTTTGAGCTTCAATATATTTTCATAAGCAATTTCGCCTGTATGAAGTCTACCTAACTTTTTTAAAATAGAGTCGTTAAATGTCTGTACTCCCACAGAAAATCTATTTATCCCACAGTTTAAATAGTCTTTCACTTTATTTTCTTCAAGATATTCTGGATTACATTCTATGGTGTACTCTATTTCTTCAGAAATATTAAATCTAGATTTTATTAATTTGTCCAACTGAATAATCTTTTCACTTGGTACGTAATTAGGTGTACCGCCACCTAAGAAAATTGTATCAAACTCAAAACCCTGCCAATCCATTGATAATAATTTTATTTCTTCAAAAAGATAATAGAAATATTCATCAATTCTCTTATCTTGATATGGCATGGTGGAAAAGTCACAGTAGTAGCATTTAGATGCACAAAATGGAATATGGATATATAGTCCAGCTTTATTTGCTAAATTATTTGTCTTCGTCATATTTTAATACTGCAAGGAAAGCATTTTGAGGAACTTCAACAGATCCTATTTGTCTCATTCTTTTCTTTCCTTCTTTTTGTTTTTCAAGCAGTTTTCTCTTTCTTGAAATATCTCCACCATAACATTTTGCAAGAACGTCTTTTCTAAGTGCTCTAACAGTTTCTCTTGCAATTATTTTAGATCCAATTGAAGCTTGAATAGGTACAGCAAATTGATGCCTTGGAATTTCATCTTTAAGCTTTTCAACTATAACTCTCGCTCTTTCATAGGCCTTGTCTCTATGAACAATTAGAGAGAAGGCATCCACAAGTTCCCCGTTTATTAATATATCAAGCTTATCAAGTTGAGATTGTTGATATCCCTTAAATTCATAATCAAGAGAAGCATAACCTCTTGTTTTTGACTTTAACGCATCAAAAAAGTCATATATAACTTCATTTAGAGGCATTATATAGTTTATGTTTACTCTTTTTTCGTCAAGATATTCCATATTCAAAAAAGTTCCCCTCTTATTTTGGCATATCTCCATAATAGCACCAACATAATCTGTTGGAGCCATTATATTTGCATCGACGATAGGTTCCTCCATGTACTCTATCTCCGAAGGATCAGGTAAGTTAGAAGGATTTTGTATTGTAAGCATCTCCCCAGCCTTGGTCATAACATTGTAAATAACTGAAGGTGCAGTAGCAATAATATTTAAATCAAACTCTCTATCAAGTCTTTCTTGTATTATCTCCATATGAAGAAGTCCTAAGAAACCACATCTAAAACCAAAACCTAGGGCTTGTGATGTTTCCGGCTCAAATACCAATGATGCATCATTTACTTGTAATTTTTCCAAAGCTTCCCTTATGGCATTATATTCTTCGCCTTCTGCAGGATAAATTCCACAGTAAACCATAGGAGTTACATCTTTATATCCTGGTAGTGGAATTTTTGTAGGATTGTCTGCAGAAGTAATTGTGTCCCCTACCTTAGAATCCCTTACATTTTTTATAGAAGCAACTACAAATCCAACATCCCCAGCGCTAAGTTCTTTAACTGAAACAGGTCCTCCTGCAGTATAGCCAACTTCAGTAACTTCAAATGTCTTACCTGTGGACATCATCTTAATGTCCATTCCCGGTTTAATAACACCATCAAAAACTCTTACATATGACACAACTCCTTTATATGAATCATAGTATGAGTCGAAAATAAGGGCCTTTAAAGGATCGTTGTCATCGCCAACTGGAGCTGGAACATTCTTTACAATATCTTCTAGAACTTGGTCTATATTTGTTCCTTCTTTTGCAGAGATTTGTGGAACACCTTCAGTATCAAGACCAATGATATCTTCAATCTCCCTCTTTGCAAAATCAATGTCTGCTGATGGTAAATCTATTTTATTTATTACAGGAAGAATCTCTAAGTCTTGGTCCAAGGCAAGATAAACATTGGCAAGGGTTTGTGCTTCCACTCCTTGACTTGCATCAACAATTAAAACAGCCCCTTCACAAGCCGCTAAACTTCTTGAAACCTCATATGAAAAGTCCACATGGCCCGGTGTGTCTATTAAATTTAAAATATAATCTTCCCCATCTTCTGCTCTATATTTTAGTTTAATAGCCTTTAACTTAATGGTTATACCTCTTTCCCTTTCAAGATCCATGCTATCAAGAACTTGTTCTTCCATTTCTCTCTTAGTAAGGGTGCCTGTGTTTTCTATTAGCCTATCGGCTAAAGTTGACTTTCCATGGTCAATATGTGCAATAATACAAAAGTTTCTGATATTAGATTTTTTTATATTCATTTAATACCTCATCTCTATTTTAATTACCTTCTTTCTAATGCAAAGGTAATTTCTTTAAATTATATACATTTTATCATAATCTTTGAAATCAAGAACATTATAACATAATTTAAACACAGTGAACTAATTTAACATGGCTATTAGTAGTATAGATATTTTTTACATAAATTTATAAGCATTTAAAAATTTACACGAAAATCCTGGAGAAAAGATAAAAAAATTTAAAATATGAACTATATCTTGAACTTTCCATAATAATTATCTTGATTTTTACCATTTGCTATATTATAATAACAATGTTATGTGCAGGAGGTGAAACAATGGCAAATATAAAATCAGCTATTAAGAGAATTGAAGTTACTAAGAGACAAACTCTTGAAAACAAATCTAGAAAGTCAGAAATCAAAACTTATACTAAGAAGTTTGAACAAGCTATAACTGACGAAAATTTTGACGAAGCAGAAAAATTATTGAGATTGATTGATAAAAAATTGAAGAAAGCAACTACAAAAAATATCATACACAAGAATACAGCTTCAAGACATGTAAGTAGATTAGCAAAAAAATTAAATGTTGCAAAATAATACATTTAGTAAAGAGATAATGGTTTCATTATCTCTTATTTAATGTCTTTTTTTAGGTGCATAGATTTAGAATATAGTTTTCAACCTGTGCCCTTGGTTTAATTGGCCTTGATTTTAGTCCAACCTCTAAGTCATACGAACTATTAATGGCCTCTTTTAAATCCTTATAAGTCCAAGAGTTTGTGTATCTTTCTATCTTTTTAAGTTCGAAATTTGATATGCCATACTTTTTTGTTATTTGAATATTATTCATTCCCCTGCGTCTACATTCTTTTATTATTAAGATGTTTCTAATAGTTCTTAAAATCATATAAAATATTCTAAAAGCGTCATCATTATCATCCATTAATGTATTATAAATCAACAAGGATTTTTTCAATGATTTTTCTAATATGCTATCCGTTAGATTAAAAATGTTATATCCTGAAATCTTAGTTAAAGTATCTATAATATCTTTATCGGAAGCATTTAAATCTAAATTTTTTATTTTATCTAGCTCGTTGTTTAAATCGAGCAATGTCATCTTCAACTCAGCAATCAAGTATCCGCTATTGTCCGCAATATAATTAATCAGCTTAATATTGTCCGCTTGTTTAATGCCTAAATAGTTCGATATATATTTCATTAACTCCGGTCTATTTAGTTTGTTAACTACCTTTATATCTCCAACTTCTTTGAATTTTTTTAAAAATTTACCATTAAATAATTTCTCAGTTGATGAATTTATTATTAAGTAGGTTGAAGGTGGTACATTATTAATTATATTAGCTAATTCCTCAAAAACTGTTTTATATTTAGAAATTGCTCCTTTATCTAAGGGCATATTCTCAATTATTACAACTTTATTATCACTCATTAGAGGCAAAGTCTGTAAACTATTATATAATTTTTCAGTTTCTAAGTCTTCAAATTCAAATTTTGAAACATTAAAGTCATAAAAACTTTTATCTACTAATTTGTCTATAATGTCTTTTGAATGCTTTTCTATTAAAAAGCTTTCGCTGCCATGTATTAAAATTATATTTCTAATTTTAAACACCTCTCTTCTTCTAGAAATATTTTTCTACTAAAATATAGCAATAGAAAGTAATAAATAAAGCTTAATTTTTTATCTACTGAAAGTATTTTTTCTTTGACATATTCTGTGGAGTCATAACTTTTCATATAATTTTCGTAAAAATCTATATAACAATTTCCTGAAATATCTGTTCTAAACGTCCTAATCTTGTTATCATTTAAGTACTTTATAATATTTACATCTGGGTGGTTATAAGAATTGTACTCACCAACAGAAATAAGCGCTATCTTAGGGCTCGTTTTTTTATAAAACTCTTCAGAATATGAATACTTAGATCCATGGTGGGCAATTTTCAAAATATCCACGTCAATATTTTTATCAAGTAAGCTCTCTTCAAGTTCTGAAGTAATGTCTCCTGTAAAAAGCACTTTAGCACCATTTATGTCTACCAAAAGAACTAAAGAGTTATCATTTTCTTCTCTATCATTAGATGAATTTAAAACTTCTATCTTTAAGTCACCTTTCTTTAGTATATCATCCTTTTTTAATTCTACAGAATTGAAATCTTTTTTAATAAAATCATTATAAAGATATTCAGTACTGTCTATATGGGAATACACAGGTGTTTTAGGAAATTTTTCCATTATAAAACCAATGTTACCAATATGATCTTTATCTAAATGGGACAAAGATATTCCATTTAACTTCTTCACTTTTTCATAGGACAAGTTATCGAAAACTATTTGAGAGTTATCTCCTTCTTTAATTTTTCCGCCAGTGTCTATTAAATAATTTTCGTCATTATATCTTAGTAAAAAACAATCCCCCTGCTCTATATCAATCATCGTAAGAGTTCCTATTGGCCTTGTACTATTTAAAAGTATATTAAAAATAAATGTGGTAGAGGAAAGTAGTAAAATTACTTTTGCATTTTGTTTTAAGAGCTTTTCATATTGAAATTTATCGTAATAAATCATTATTATTACAGCTATAACACAAAAATAAAGCACTACATTTTCCATATTAAAGCTTAGTTCCACTTTACTAAATCCATTATCAGGAGTAAGCGCCTTCATTACATATTCTGAAATTTTGAAAACAAAATCAATTATGTACTTCAGTAAGCTTCCAAATATAGGCAACCTTGCAAGTAGTATATATGGAATAAACAAGTACAAAACAATTGTTAAAATGGGAACTACAAATAAGTTTCCCAGGAAAACAAAGTAGGAAAAACTTTTAAAATAATACAATTGCAGTGGAAATATTAGTGTATTTACCGAAACAATTAAGTAAATTAAATTTGTAATTGAACCATCCTTTTCGTTCTTGTTTTTTATTATAGGATATATAATTTCCATTGCTGTAACTGCAAGAAACGAAAATTGAAATCCTATATCAAAAATTGAAAAAGGATAAACCAATATTATTATAAGGGCTGAAATTGCAATTGTCTTCTTTCTATCTTCTGGAATCATTGTTAAGTATGAAATTACACTAATAAGCAAAAATAAAAATGCTCTAAATGATGAGAAAGGAAAATCTATAAGGTGGCAATAAAAACCTACAAATAAAACAGATATAACTTTCCTTATCTTCATATCTATACTTAAAAGCCTTAAGCAAAACATTATGCTGGAGTAGATTATCATAATATGAAATCCACTAATTGCAAGAATATGTGAAATTCCTAAATCTCTATATTCATCCTTTATCTCCATATTAATAATATTTCTTCCCGTTGATGCAGAATATAAAAAGTTAGAAAGATTTCCGTGAAAGTTCGAAGCTCTAGATTTTATAAGTTCATCAAAACCTCCCTGCCACTTCAATAATATTTTCTCAGAAACTCCTTCTTTTGAAATTTTATTTGCATAGCAATAGGAATGTAAATCTTTGGCCATTAAGTAATTATAGAAGTTAAATCTTCCTGGTATCTTTTTGTTTTTTGGTATGTATAACTTTGTGCTAAATTTTACTCTATCACCTATTTTAAAACTTTCTTCACCTTTATAATATACATAAATATTAGGTCCTTTTTTATTTCCATCTAATAATACGTCTTTTATATAAAGGGTTGTAGAATCTTCTTTTTCAATTGCCTTTGTTACTACGCCATCAATATAAAAGAATTTATTATCTAAGGCATAATTAAAATTATTTTGAAGAATGTTATATCTGTATAGGCATAGTACTCCAAGAATTATTCCAAGGGATATATATGTTAGATTTTTATTTGAAAACAAAAATATACCTAGGCTTATGGCAAAGGCTGATATATAAAACAATTTATTGATTTCAAAAAAATACCCAAAAAACATGGTTGTAATAACTATTGCCAGTATGATTATAGAGTTATATTTCTTCATTTTTTGCTCCAAATTATTATATCAATTCAATTATATAATAAATTTGAGAATATTAAAAAATTGGCCCTATAAAATAGAGCCAATTAATATTATCTTAAGTTGTAGAATGCATTCACACCTTCGAAAATAGCTTCGTCTTCTAAATAGTCTTCAATTCTTAACAATTGATTGTATTTAGCAATTCTATCTGTTCTTGAAGCTGAACCTGTTTTAATTTGTCCACTATTAACTGCCACTGCAAGGTCTGCAATTGTAGTGTCTTCTGTCTCTCCTGATCTATGAGAGATAACACATGTAAATCCATGTCTCTTTGCAAGTTCAATAGCATCTAATGTTTCTGTGATAGTACCAATTTGATTTAACTTAATAAGAATAGAATTGGAAACATTCATTTCTATTCCCTTTTTAAGTCTTTCAACATTAGTTACAAATAAGTCATCTCCAACTAATTGAATTTTCTTTCCAAGTTTTTCTGTAAGTTTTGCCCAACCATCCCAGTCGTCTTCTGCAAGACCATCTTCAATTGAAATAATTGGATATTTTTCAACTAACATTTCATAGTATGAAATAAGTTCATCGGTAGTTCTAACTACTCCTTCACCTTTAAAGTTGTACTTTCCATCTTCATACATTTCTGTAGATGCAACATCTAGAGCTAAAACCACATCTTCTTTTGGTTTGTATCCAGCTTCTTTAATAGCTTCTACTATTGTTTCAAGGGCTTCTTCATTTGAGTTAAGATTTGGAGCAAAACCTCCTTCATCACCAACTGCAGTATTTAATCCTTTGCCCTTTAATACATTTTTAAGTGAATGGAAAATTTCAGCACCCATTCTAATGGCTTCTTTAAATGTATCTGCTCCCACAGGCATAATCATGAATTCTTGAATGTCAACGTTATTATCTGCATGTTCTCCACCATTTAATATATTCATCATAGGAAGTGGAATAACTTTTGAGTTAACACCGCCAAGATATTCATATAGATGAAGTCCTAGTTCATCTGCCGCAGCTTTAGCTACTGCAATTGAAACTCCAAGGATTGCATTGGCACCTAATTTGCCCTTATTTGGTGTTCCGTCAAGTTCTATCATAAGATTATCTATTCTAACTTGTTCAAGAACTTCTTCACCAATTATTTCATCTGCAATGATTTCATTTACATTGTCCACTGCATTTTGAACACCTTTACCAAGGTATCTTGACTTGTCACCATCTCTAAGCTCAACCGCTTCGTGAGCTCCTGTTGATGCTCCTGAAGGAACTATGGCTCTACCAACACCACCTTCTTCAGTTAACACTTCAACTTCTACAGTAGGATTTCCCCTTGAATCAAGAACTTCTCTTGCATATATATCTATAATTCTGCTCATACTAACCTCCAATTAATAATTGATTAAACTTGTGAAACTATCAACTTTTAAACTTGCTCCTCCAACAAGAGCACCATCAATATTTTCCTTAGCCATAATTTCTTTTATATTTTCTGGCTTAACGGATCCACCATATAAAATTCTAGTTTTATCTGCCAAATCTTTAGAATATAGTTCTTCTAAGATACCTCTAATGTATTTACACATTTCTTCAGCATCTTCAGGAGAAGCCGTTTTTCCTGTGCCAATTGCCCAAATAGGTTCATAGGCAATAACAAGTTTGTCTAAATCTTTTTCAGAAATTCCATCTAAATCCTTTGTGATTTGATTTTTTATTTTTTCTTTATATTTTGAAGCTTCTCTTTCTTCTAGCGTTTCACCACAACAAAGGATTGGTGACAACTCTTTAGAAATAGCAGCTTTAACTTTTTTATTCAATAGTTCATCAGATTCATTAAAAATTTCTCTTCTCTCTGAGTGTCCAATAATTACATAGGTTACATTTGAATCTCTTAGCATTTGTCCAGATACTTCCCCGGTAAAAGCTCCTCTGTCTTCAAAATACATATTTTGAGCACCAAGTTTTATATCCGTATCATTTAAAAGTTCACTAGCAAGATAAAGAGAAGTGAATGGAGTAGCTATTATTTTTTCAACATCCTCTGAAAGCTCTTTTTGTTTTAAAGAGTTTATAAATAACTTTGTATCCGATGGAGTATTATTCATCTTCCAGTTTCCCGCTATTATAGGTTTACGCATTTTACCTCCTATTTATCTGAAATGGCATCAATTCCTGGTAGAGTCTTTCCTTCTAAAAATTCTAGTGAAGCTCCACCACCTGTTGAAACATGAGTTACCTTATCCTTATAGCCTGACTTTTCTATAGCTGAAGCGGAATCTCCACCACCAATTATTGTTGTGGCATCTGCTTCTGATAGCGCCTTAGCTATATCAAATGTTCCATTTGCAAATTGTTTAATTTCAAAAACTCCCATTGGGCCATTCCATACAATTGTCTTTGATTTTTTAATTTCTTCTACGAATACGGAAACAGTTCTTGGTCCAATGTCAAAAGCCTTCTCTTCAGGAGTAAAGTCACTTATAGAAATAACTTTAGAAGGAGAATCTTCAGTCATTTCTTCAGCCACTACCGCATCAATTGGTAAGAAGAACTTAACTCCCTTTTCTGTTGCTTTCTTTAGAAGTTCTTTTGCTAAATCTAACTTGTCATTTTCTACAAGGGATTTACCAACTTCATATCCTTCAGATTTTAAGAATGTCCATGCCATTCCTCCACCTACAAGAATACCATCAACTTTGTCAAGCAAGTTGTCTATAACGCCTATCTTGTCACTTACCTTAGCTCCACCAAGGATTGCTATGAAAGGTCTTTCTGGGTTTTCCAAGGCTTTACCCATTATACTAACTTCTTTTTCAACTAAAAATCCAAGGGCAGATTCAAGATGTTTTGACACACCAACATTTGAAGCATGAGCTCTATGGGATGTACCAAAGGCATCATTAACATATAAATCTGCAAGTGAAGCTAATTCTTTTGCAAATTCGTCGCCATTTTTTGTCTCTTCAGCTCTAAATCTTGTGTTTTCTAAAAGAACTATGTCTCCATTTTCTAGCCCTTTACAAGCTTCTTTAACATTTTCATCAACTACTGTATCTGATTGTAAAAATTTAACATCTTTGCCTATTAATTCAGAAAGTTTTTTTGCTACTGGTTCCAATGAAAATTTCTTTTCAGGTCCATTTTTAGGTCTTCCTAAGTGAGACATTAGTATAACTTTTGCATTATGATCTAATAGATATTTTATTGTATCAAGTGATGCGACTATTCTTGTATCATCCGATATTTCTCCTGTTTCAGATGATATAGGTACATTGTAATCCACTCTTACAAGAACCTTTTTACCATCTACATTTAGATCTTTTAAAGTTTTTTTGTTTAACATTTTATCACCTTTACTTAAATTTAGCCCGGTACGACCCGGGCTAAAATATTATTTATAGTTTTTAGCTACAAGTTCAGCTAAGTCAATTACTCTTTGTGAATATCCCCATTCATTGTCATACCAAGAAACCACTTTAACAAAGTTACCGTCGATAACAGTTGTTAATGCAGAGTCAAATATAGAAGCTCTTGGGTCTTTTTGATAGTCAATTGATACAAGTGGTTCATCTGAATATCCTAAGATTCCCTTTAATTCGTTTTCTGAAGCTTTTTTAACTGCTTCGTTAACTTCTTCCTTTGTAACATCTTTTTCAAGTTCAAAAGTAACGTCAACTAAAGAAACTGTTGGGACTGGAACTCTTACAGCATATCCACTTAATTTACCTTCCATTTGAGGAAGAACTAATGAAACTGCCTTTGCAGCCCCTGTTGTTGTAGGAACCATGCTAAGTGCAGCAGCTCTTGCTCTTCTTAAATCTCTATGTTTATTGTCATGAATGTTTTGATCTCCAGTATAAGCGTGGATAGTTGTCATAAGACCACGTTTAATACCAAAGTTTTCATCAATAACTTTTGTTACTGGTGCTAAACAGTTTGTAGTACAAGAAGCATTAGAAATTATATTATCTTCTTCAGGATTATAAGTATCGCAGTTTACACCCATTACGATTGTTTTAATTCCCTTTCCAGGTGCTGTTAAAATAACTTTCTTTGCTCCAGCTTCAATATGTTTTCCTAAACCTTCAGCATCTTTGAAAGCTCCTGTAGAGTCGATTACAAGTTCTACTCCTAATTCTTTCCATGGAAGATTTGCAGGATCTCTATCGTTTACAATCTTAACTACTTTGTCATTTATAACAAATGAATCATCTTTAACTTCGATAGTTCCATCAAACTTTCCGTAAAGTGAATCATATTTAAAAAGATGAGCCATTGTGTCTAAATCTGAACTGAAGTTAATTGCAACAAGTTCTAAATCCGCTTCTTTTCTTTCGAATATTTGTCTAACAACATCCCTTCCTATTCTACCAAAACCATTTACTGCTACTTTCATATTTACCTCCTAGTTTTTTCTTTAATCTTTTGCATATATCATAATGCCAAAGCATTATAATCATCACTAACTTGTATACCCAAATTTGTAAAAAACTCTCATTTTGAAGTATTTTTTCTAATTTTAATTAAATTTATAACAAAGAATTGAATTCACTTTGCCTTAAAGCTTCATAAAGTATAATTGCAACAGAATTCGATAAGTTTAATGAGCGTTTTAATTTATTTGTCATCGGTATTTTGATACATTTTTCCTTATTCTCATTTAAAATGTTTTCAGGTATTCCTGCCGACTCTTTTCCAAACATAATAAAATCACCATCTTTAAATTCCGCATCTGAATAATAACTACTTGCTTTAGTTGTTGCATAGTAAATATTTATACCAGGATTTTTCAAAAGAAAATCCTCATAATTATCATAAATAACCACATCTACGTCTTTCCAATAGTCAAGTCCTGTGCGTCTAAGGGTTTTATCATCCATTTTGAATTTAAATGGCCTTATTAGATGAAGCCTTGTATCAGTTAAATAACATGTTCTTCCAATATTTCCTGTATTTGTAGGCTTTTCAGGCTCCAGCAATACTATATTAAACATTTTTCGCCTCTTTCTTGTAATATAAGCAATAAAAACTTACAGGGCAAATTCCACATTTTGGACTTCTTGAGCTGCAAATCCTTCTTCCATGAAATATTAAAGTGTGATGACTCTTGCTCCACCTATTTCTGTCAATTCTTCTTCTTAATTGCTTTTCAGTTTTTTCTACATTATCTGCATTTGCAATTCCAATTCTATTGGAAACCCTAAAGACATGAGTATCTACGGCAATAGATGGCACATCAAATGCATTTGAAAGTACAACATTTGCAGTCTTTCTTCCAACTCCTGGAAGTTTTACCAACTCTTCCATGGTTTGAGGAACTTCTGAATTAAATTCATCAATTAATATTTGACTAGTTAAAAGTATATTTTTGCTTTTTGAATTAAAAAATCCACAGCTTTTTATAATACTTCCAAGTTCATCAACGGAAAGACTAACCATTTTTTCTGGTGTATTATAGTTTTTAAATAATACTACAGTGGTCTTGTTAACTCTAACATCAGTACATTGTGCCGAAAGAATAGTTGCAATTAAAAGTTCGTATGGAGTTGTATAATTTAATTCAGCCTTAGCGTCGGGATAGGTTTCTTCTAAAATATCCAAAACATCGCTAATTACTTTCATTGTTAAATGCTTACTCATTTTGTAAATTCCTAATCATTTGTATTTCTTTTTTATATCCATATAGGTCGTTAGGAGTTTCTAATATTATTGGAATGTCTTTTAATCTCTCATCATTAACAAATTTCTTAAAAGTTTCTATCCCCAATACTCCTTCGCCTATTTTTTCATGTCTATCTTTTTTTGATCCCAATTCTTTTAGCGTGTCATTAAAATGAATTACTTTTAATTTATCAAGGCCAATAGTTCTTTCAAATTCATCTATTACACCTTCATAATCATTCTTTATGTCATAGCCTGCTGAGTATATATGGCATGTATCAAGACACACTGCCATCTTTTCATAATCTATATTTTCAATTAAATAACCCAGTTCTTCAAACTTACTTCCAATTTCAGTTCCCATGCCAGACATGGTTTCAAGGCATAAATAGACTTCAAGTTCATCATTTAATACCTCATTTAATGATTTAACAATTAAATCCATTCCCTTTTTATAACCCTGTCCCACATGATTTCCTGGATGAAGTACATATCTATCAACATTTAGCTTGCTAAGTCGATAAAGATCTTTTGAAATAATATCCTTAGCATTATCCACAACATTTTCTTTATTTGAAGCCAAATTTATTACATATGGCGCATGACAAACTAATGTGTCAAAATTCTTTTCTTTTCTTAAAGAATTAAATTCATTAATTTCTTCATTTTCTAATGCTCTTCTACTATTCCCCCTTGGATTACTGGCAAAAAACTGAAATGTAGTGCCGCCTTGGTTTAATGACTCGTTAATCGCATTGGGATATCCTTTACTTGTTGAAACGTGAAAACCTAATTTCATAATTCACCTCACACTTCATTATAGCATAAACAATAATTCTCTTTTCTATGGTATAATTTCACTAGGTGATTTTATGTTTAATATAAGAAAGAAAAATTTTGGTAAGCTTGATTTAAAGCTATTTATAATATTATTAGCACTAGTTATCTTTGGATTAATAGTGCTATTTAGTGCAACAAGCACCCTTAGCAACAAAACAATTCTATCTCAAGTCATTGCCACTGTAATAGGTTTTATTTTAATGGCCTTTGTAGTATGTATTGATACGGACTTTATAAAGAAGTTCTATATGCCAATCTATGTAATATGTAATGTTCTTTTATTTTTGGTTCTAATCTTTGGAACTGGTAAAGAACAATGGGGTTCAAATAGCTGGATTGTAATAGGATCTTTCAGATTTCAACCTGCAGAATTCGTTAAAATCGGATTTATTTTATCCTTTGCAAGATACCTTGAGATAAACCAAAAGAGTATTAGCAAGCCTAAAACGCTTTTGAAAATTCTTGCTTTTGGTGGCTTTCCCATACTTTTAATACTCTTACAACCAGATGCTGGGACGGCCTTTGTTTTTATATTTATAATGGCCATAATGCTTTTTATTGCTGGACTAGATTTAAAATATTTTTTAGGTGCACTAGGTATTTTAGTTTTGAGTTCACCAATACTATATAGTAGACTAGAACCCTTTCAAAAAAAGAGGATTTTGACATTCTTAAACCCTGAGCATGACATTTCAGACTCTAGCTATCAAGCTCTTCAAGGTAGAATAGCCATAGGCTCTGGAAAGTTTTTTGGTAAAGGTTATATGAAGGGGACTCAAAGCCAATTTAATTTTATTCCAGAAAAACAAACGGACTACATCTATCCTGTTCTTGTTGAAGAATTTGGATTTATTGGTGGTTTTGCAGTAATCGCATTGTATTTATTATTACTATACAGGCTTGTTGTCCTTGCTGAAAATAGAAAGGACTCTTTTTCCAAATTTGTTATTATGGGACTTGCAGCAATGTTCTTATTCCATATATTTGAAAATATTGGTATGACTCTTGGAGTAATGCCTGTAACAGGAATACCTCTACCATTCTTTAGTTACGGTGGAACTTACCAGTTAATTAACTTGATTGCAGTAGGTATAGTATTTTCTGTTTCAATTCAAAAAGATGCATTATCATTTGAATAAAAAAATTCCTTAAATCCATATGGATCTAAGGAATTTTTTAAATTTTAATGACTTTAGTCTGTTGAGTTCGCTTGCGAACGAAACAATAAACTACCCGCTATGCGGGTAGGCGTTCTTAGGTTATACCAAAAAAATCACCAAGTATTATAATAGAGTTGTTCAGACCTAATATAATAAGAGGTGATTTTGTGGCAAATAAAACTAATTCATTATCTCACACAAAATGGATGTGCAAGTATCACATAGTCTTCACCCCAAAGTATAGACGAAAAGTGATATTTAATCAATATAGAGAAAGTCTCATAGAAATATTTAAATTACTTTGCAAATACAAAGGAGTAGAAATAATAGAAGGGCATATGATGCCAGATCATGTACACATGTTAGTAAGTATTCCACCCAAAATATCAGTATCAAGTTTTATGGGTTATTTAAAAGGGAAAAGTGCATTGATGATGTTTGACAGACATGCGAATTTAAAATATAAATTTGGTAATCGTCATTTTTGGGCAGAAGGATATTATGTGAGCACAGTGGGATTGAATGAAAAAACAATAGCAAAATATATAAGAGAGCAAGAGCAACACGATATAGCACTTGATAAGTTGAGTGTAAAAGAATATACAGATCCATTTGGGAAATAGAAATTAAAAATCCCTTTCAGGGATAAGCTAAAGTGGCAAAAACAGTTAGGTTTGAACAGAGTGAAAACCAGCGCCTTGAGACGCTGGTTGGTATCACTCGGGCTTATAGCCCTTGAACAAACCACCCGTTTGACGGGTGGTCATGATTATTTCAATTGTTTCAATTATACAGTCATAAAGTGGTTTATCCATGCTGTCTGTTTTTGAAAGTTCAATGGATTCAACTACATCCATGCCCTCAACAACTTGGCCAAATACAGTGTGTTTAAAATCAAGCCAGAAAGTGCCACCTTCTTCAGCATATTTGTCTATGACATCGTCTGTATATATGTCGCTATTGCTATTTCTTAATTGCTTGATATAATCTTCTTCCACTTTTCTTTTAGTTACTATGAAGAACTGGCTAGAGTTTGTATTTGGTCCTTTATTTGCCATTGAAATAGCACCTCTAAAGTTTCTTAAGTCATTAGAGAACTCATCTTCAAAGTCACTTCCCCAAATACTTTCTCCTCCCATTCCTGTGCCAGTTGGATCACCTGTTTGAACCATAAAGTCTTCTATTACCCTATGGAATATCACTCCATCATAGTAACCCTTCTTTGAAAGTTCAATAAAGTTCTCACAGGTTTTAGGAGCTAAATCTGGAAATAAATTAATCTTTATATCACCCTTGTTGGTTTTAATTGTCGCTTTAATATTTTTATCATTATCTTTGTCGTATTGTCTAAACATATTTACTCCTCAATTTTCCCAAAGTAGTATCCCTTGCCCCATTTAGTTCGAATTACATGGCCTTCTACGTCATCTATTTTCTCTCTGAGTCTTTTTATATGAACATCTACTGTTCTCAAATGGCCTTCGTAGTTATCTCCCCAAATCTCTTTTGCAATTGTTACTCTTGAATATACAACTCCTGGATTTGAAACTAAAATAAAAAATATATCAAATTCTTTACCAGTTAAATCTACATCTTCTCCGTCGATTTTTACTTTTCGACCAACTACATTGAATTCATAATTTGCAAAGGTAATGACATTTTCTTTATCAAGATTATCATTATTTCTATTAACACCTTTGCAAGAACGCCTTAAAACCGCTCTTATTCTTGCTTTTAACTCTAAGACATTAAATGGAAATACAACATAATCATCAGCCCCATATTCAAGGGCTAAAACTTTTTGAATATCGTCATTAATATTTGTAACAAATATAGTGGGAACATCTCTTATATCGTTCATTTTCTTTTTTAGTTCTAATCCATTTCCATCCATATAATGCATATCAAGCAGCACTATGTCAAAATCTTTATTTTGAAATATATTTAAAGTTTGATGTACCGTATCAGCATAAGTTATATGGTAATTTGAATCTTCTTTAAAATTATAAAGAAGATTGTCTCTATAACTCGACTCGGAAAAAGAAATCAAAATATTAATTTCCATTCTACACCCCTATTCGTTATACAAGAATTAATGATTTATCTTTAAATTTTTCAACCTCTCCTATAATAGCAGATTCAATGTTATTCTCATTTAATTCCCTTAGTAAATCAACAGCGGAACCTTCAGGTAAACTAAATAAAAGTCCTCCTGAAGTTTGTGGATCAAAAATAATATCCGCATTTTCGTTATCGTTTATGATTTTAATTTTATCCCCTATAAAACTCTTATTTTGATAAGCCCCTTCAGGAATAAGACCTAAGTTAAACATCTCTATGGTTCCGTCAATAATTGGTATTTCATCAAAGTGAAGCTTTATTGTCTTGTCACTTCCTTCGGCCATTTCTAAAAGATGACCTGCAAGTCCAAATCCTGTAATGTCAGTGCAGCTATTAATTGGATATTTTACAGCAATATCCTTAGCATACTTATTTAATAATGACATATACTTTACAATATTTCTTTCAAGGCTATCATCTATAATTCCACCTTTAAAGGCAGTGTTTAATATACCAGTACCTATTGGCTTAGTTATTATTAGAACATCTCTTTCTTTACAAGTGGAGTTTGCCCAAACCTTGTCAGGATGAACAGTTCCTGTAACTGAAAGTCCAAACTTAGGCTCATCATCTTGAACAGTGTGGCCCCCTACTAATAGACACTCGGCTTCACTAACCTTTTCTGCCCCACCTTTTAATACTTCAGAAAGTATTGAAGGGTCTAAGCATGAAGGGAAACATACAATATTAAGTGCTACAAGAGGATCTCCACCCATGGCATATACGTCGGACAGACTATTTGCTGCCGCTATTCTTCCATAATTATATGGATCATCTACTATAGGAGTAAAAAAATCTAGTGTTTGTATAATTGCCACATCATCATTTATTTTATAAACTGCGGCATCATCTGAAGTTTCTATTCCTACTAATAGATTTTCATCCCTTATATCTTCTTTAGGTAGTTTACGCAAAACTTGCGCCAAGACATCTGGTCCAAACTTTGCTGCTCAACCTGAAGTTTTTGCATATTGTGTTAGTTTTACATCTATATTTTTACTCATAAATCCTCCAAATCTAATAAACAGAAATTAAATCTTTTAATTTCTCGTAAGTTTTATCTCCTATTCCAGAGATATTTTTTATATCTTCTAATTTAGAAAAACCTGTATTTTCACGATATCTAATTATTTCATCAGCTCGACTATCCCCTATTCCTGGAAGAGTTTTTAACTCATCTTTACTAGCAGTATTTAAATTTATCTTACCAGTAGAACTAGAGAGTCCAGATTGACCTGAAACCTCATTAGATCCTATTTCATCTTTAGAAGGGATATATATTTTCATTTCGTCTTCTAGCCTTTTTGCCAAATTTACATCTTTTAATGAAGCTTTATCAGTAGCTCCACCAGCTAATACCAACAAATCATTTACTCTATCATCGGTGGTTAGTTTATACAAACCCGGATTTACAACCTCTCCATCTATATGAACATAAACCTCTTTAGGTTTCTCTGAAGTTTCATCAACATTTGTATTGGCAAATTGCAATAAATTTTGCTCTGGCTCCTCAATTGAACTATTTGATTTATAAAATCCAACTCCTGTAAGAACTGCAACAAGAATGATTATAATTATTTTATCTTTATTTCTCTTTAACATATTTACCCCTCTTTATAGTAACACTAACATTCTAAAATATCTACAAAAGTTACGAAATTTTAAAATTTATAAAAAGTGTTACTTTAATTTAATTTTATCCTATTAAATTAAAATTAAACAAAATTTTAGTAGTTATTTTAATTGGATTAAACAAATAAAAGGAACAAAAGAAACTGTTGGGGGGGTATGAATAAACATACCACCTCAACAGTTTTTATTAAAAAAATTGCACTTACTCTACAAATCACCTAAAATAAAGTCACCACAACCAAATAAAGGAGGTAAAGTAAGTGCAAATAAATAATATCACAAAGCTTGTGGGAATAAAAGGTATAAAATTAGAAAAAGTAGAAGAAACAGAAGACAAGATAACAATAACAGGTAAATGCAAGAAAAGACCTAAAACATGTCCTTGTTGTGGATCAAAAAAGATAGAAATACATGACCATAGACATCAAAACATAAGAGATCTACCATATAGAGATAAACAAGTAATACTAAAAATAGACGTACGAAGATTTAAATGTAGACAGTGCAATAAAAGATTTACAGAATCTAAACCATTCGTATCAAAACATTGCCAAATAACAACAAGACTCAAAAGAAGAGTATTAGAAGAATTTAAAAATAAAATATCCATCAAAGATATAGCTAAAAAATTTTACATTTCACCCAAAACAGTCTCAAATATAATAGATACCATAGAAATAAAAAGATTAAAACTAGGAGAAGTACTAAATATAGACGAATTCAAAGGCGACTCCGGAAGAGAGAAATACCAGACAATAATAGCAGATAGTCAAAATAAAAAGATATTAGACGTACTACCAACAAGGAAATTTGATTACCTAGATAAATACTTCAGTCAAATACCAAAAGAAGAAAAAGATAAAGTAAAAATCTTCGTAAGCGATATGTATAGACCATACAGAGATATAAAGAAAAAACACTTTCCAAACGCAAAACATCTAATAGACAGATATCACTTCATAAGACAGGTAACATGGGGATTTGAAAACACAAGAATAGCAGAATCAAAAAAGATGAAAAAACAAGAAAGAACACACTTTATGAGAAGTAAATCCCTACTGACAAAACCAATGATAAAACTACACGAAGATGAAAAAATAAAAGTATCAATAATGTTAGAAAGAAACGAAGAAATAAGAAAAGCATACCTAACAAAAGAAACCTTCTACAATTTAGTAATGAAGAGCGAAAACAAAGAGAAAGCTCAAAAAAACATACAAGGTTGGATAGAATACCTGTTAAAAGACGGATCCATTAAGTGGAGAGCCTGTTTAACAGCCTTTAAGAACTGGATAGAACCAATATCCAATAGCTTTGACTACGAATTCACCAATGGGTACGTAGAAGGAATGAACAACAAAATAAAAGTATTAAAGAGAATAACATTTGGAATGAAAAATTTCAAAAGATTTAGAAATAGGATATTAGCACTCGAATAATATACAAGAACTGAATAAAAGAATTAGCTTTTAGGAAAAATAAGCCTATAGGCTTATTAAGTGAACCTAAAAACAGTAAAAAAGTGACTATTTAGTTAGGTCTTTTAAAAGTAAGTGAATAATGATGTATAAATAAGAGGAGATGCCAACTTTATAGGTTAGCATCCCCCAACGGATTCTTTAGAACCATAAAAAAAGATGGGCACTTACCCATCTTCTAATAATCAATTTTTAGTCTAAAACTCTTCTTGCTGTCATAAAATTCTTTACATAGTAACTAGAGTTTACATCAGTTATTATAACTCCTTCTTTTGGTGTAGAAGCATGAATCATTTTACCATCTCCCACATATAATCCAACATGTGTAATTCTATTTCCACCAAATGTTGAGAAGAATAATAAATCTCCTGGTTTTAAGTTATCTCTACTTACAGCGTATCCATTTAAAGCTTGATCTCTTGAGCTTCTATTTAATGTTACACCAGCATGTGTCTTATATAGATAGTAAACAAGACCTGAGCAGTCAAAGCCTACTGAAGGATTTGCTGAAGCATAAACATATTTATATCCTAAATACTTATATGCATCTCCTACAATATTATTAATAGCTGCGTTTGAACTAACATTATTTGTAGATTCTTTTATTTCTTCAACTTCTTCTTTAACTTCTTCAACCTTAACTTCTTTATCTGATATATAGGACTTAGCAACATATCCAGTTAAAGAATTATATTTTATTTTAACCCAGCCATTTGATTCAATTCCTGAAACTTTAGTACCCTTAGGTATAACAGTAAGTATTTTTGTGTCTGTACCTTGTCCTTCTCTAAGGTTTAAAGCTGAAGTTAACCATCCTTCGACAGCTTTTTCTGGAGCTTCATCTTTTACAGGATCTTTTGCTTGTTCTTTAACTTCAGGTTTTTCTTCTTTTGTTTCTTCAACTTTTTCAGCTTCTGGTTCTTCTACTTTTACTTTTGTATTTGAAATGAAATCACGAGAAATATAAGCTGTTTTCCCTTCATAGGATATTTTAATCCAGCCATTTGATTCTGTTCCTGAAATTTCTGAACCAACTGGTAAAACTCCCACTATATTATTATCATCTATTACAGCGGATGATCTAACATTTAAGTTTCTAGTTATATATCCCTTTACAGGAAGTTCTATAACCTTAGACTCATCTGTTTCGATTGTAGGTGCTATTATCTCTTTATCTGTATCTGAAAGAGTATTTCCTGAAACAACTGGAACTTCTGATTCTTCTTTTTCTATAGGTTTTGATTCTTCTACCTTTTTAGAATCTTCCACAACATTTTCAGTTTTAACTTCTTCTTTAGATACTGAGCTAAGCTCTACATCTTCTTTAACTTCTTTTTCTTGTACTTTAATCTCTTGTACTTTGTTTTCTTTTTGTTCTACATTATTATTTACATAATTTACAGAAACGGTATTTTTTTCTAATTTAGAATCTTCATTTAAGTTTTCTAAACTAGCAATGTACTCTGTTTTTTCTTCAGATACCTTAGGTTCCTCAGATTTTATATTCTTGAAATTATCATTTGAATAATTCACAGTCTTTTTAATTGTTGAAATTGATTCAACATATGTTTCAGGTTTTTCTGATATAAGTCCTTTTATTGTTTCTTTCGAATATACCGTCCCTGAAATTATCATTACTGAAGCTAAACTAAAAGCTCCAAGTCTCTTCTTGTTCATAGTATTATTTTCCTCCCAAAATTCTACTACAATAATAGTAAAGGAACTTTTTCAATATGTCAACAAAAGTTACAGAATAGTTACAAAAATCTTACGAAATTGTTACAAAAAAGTAAAATATAGGTAATTTTTAAGATTTTCGAAATTTTTTCATTAAAAAAGCCACCTTAATAGGTAGCTTTAATAAACAATAACTGGTGTTCCCATCTCCGTATTCTCATATATTGTTCTCATGGATTTAAGCGGTGTGTTAATACATCCATGACTTCCTGCCCAAAGGTATCTCTTACCTCCAAATGAGCTTTGCCAATAGGCATCATGAATTCCAACACCCGTATAGTCTATTTGCATCCAATAGTTAACCCAGCTTTCGTATTTGGATCCATCTGCATTTAATCCTCTTAGATATCTATCTTGATTTTTAATCCAAACCTTCCAAACACCTCTTGGCGTATTATATCTTCCATTAGGTAGTCCTGTTACAATAGGAGTGTCTGCAATTACTTCTCCATTTTTGTAATAGATCATTCTTTGATCCGCAATAGATATTTCTATATAGGTGTTTCCGATTTCTCCATTATTTATGGCTTCACTGGAATAGACTATAGGGATTTTATTATCTGCATCGTTGGTTAGGCTATTATAAATTGCATCCGTAGTTTTATCTCTATTGATTTGGACGCCAAAGTTTCCTCCAGAAACTTTAATTTTATTCCCACTAAATGTAGTAAAATCTCTTTCTGCCCTTAGATTGTCATATTTAGATTTCAATTCCATTACAAAATCTTTTACTTTGTCTTTTGACACTTCATAAGTTTTTTCATCAACAAACTTTTCATAGTCAGTAATAGGCTCTTCTTTGCCATCTTGTAAGACTAATGTTATATTTTTATCTGCTAATTTACTTAATGAATTATATTTTTCCTTCAAGTCATCTTCATAAATTTCTGGAAAAATATAATAGTCTTTATCAAGTTTTAAACTATCTTCAAAACTTAAAAATGCATCTTCAATCCCTTTGGTAAGTTTTTCAATATTTAGTTTGTTTCCTTCTATTTCTTTATTAAGAACATAATTCCCATCTTCAAATACTATATTTGCATCCACAGGATTTACTTGTTTCTTTATTAAGTCGGAACTATAAATCCATTTATTTAAATTCTCAGTGTTAACCTCTCTAATCAATTTATTATTATAAGTATGGCTCTTAAAAATTTGTATTGGCCATAAAAACTCTTGTTGGTCAACAACTATTTCTTTTTCCCAATTTGACTTAAACCCAAGTTTTTTTGGGTTCAGAGTGTACTCGTTACCATCTTTATCTTCTATTTTTATATCTTGAAATCTACTAGTTTCAAATACTTCATGTATCTTTTTAAGTGGAACCTCAACTCCATTAACTTTTGTATTGGGATATGTGTAATTGGAAAAAACATAAACTCCACCAAAATAAATTATTGCTATAAAAGCTAATATAGTAATAAAAATCTTTCTTTTTTTCAATTAAATTCTCCTGTTATGATTCAAAATTCGAAATAATTTCCACTGAAGTTTCTTCTATGGTTTTATTTGTAACATTGATTATCTTACAACCAATTTTTTCATATAATTCCATTGCATAGTTTAATTCTTTATCTATTCTATCATTGGAACTATATTCTGCAAAGGAATATATGCCAAGGGATTCTAATCTTTTTTGTCTAATTTCATTTAATTTGTCTTGATCAATAATAAGTCCAAATATCTTTTTAGAATCAACGTTAAATAACTCCTTTGGTGGTTCAATTTCTGGAACTATTGGTATGTTACAAACCTTATAATTTTTAAAAGCTAAGTTTAATGATAATGGGGTTTTAGATGTTCTAGAAATTCCAAGCAAAACTATATCCGCAAGGGCTATTCCCTTAGGATCTTTCCCATCATCATATTTCATCGCAAATTCTACAGCACTAATCTTTTCGAAGTACTCTTCCCCTAGTTGATGAGAAAGAGCAGCCTCTCTCTTTGCCTCTTGATTAAAAAAGGTTTCTGCTGCAGCAAGTGGCGCTTCAAATAAATCTACAAACAAAAACTTGTTTTCATTGCATTTACTTCTAAGATATTTTAACAACTCTCTATTCACAATGGTAGAGTATATTAAATTATCTCCCTTAACTTCATCAAATATCTTATCTATTTCTTCATTGGACATGATATTATGAAATTTCACAACGTTTAATTGTTCAATATCAAAGTGAACCTTTATTGCATCTGTAACATTTGAAGCAGTCTCTCCTGTAGAATCTGAAATAATTATTATATTTTTATTCTTTGTCATATGAATCCCCTTTTAGTAAGCTCTCATATGCTTCCAATAAATTATTTGGATGTTCATCGATTAAGCTATCAATCCTACAATAGTCACTATAGTTTTTAACTACATCTTCTCTGAATTTTAATATTATAAATTGGTATATATCTCTCTTAAGTTCATCCGAGTCTAAAACCATATTGCCATTCTTTATATAAAGATAAAGATTATCATCTATCAATCTCGATATGTCTAAATTCCATCTTTCATTTAAAATCAATTTAATAATTGCCGAAGCATATCGTCTTATCTCAGAGGTCTGATACTCTGAAATACTATCATTAATTTTTGAATATATGAAATAATTAGTTATCTCATCAAGCTTATCTGCTAAGCTTAAAACTTTTGCAGCCGTAGATTTTGGTATACTATCGTGGAAAAATCTCGGTCTGTAATGATCTATAACCGTATTTGATACTATATCATTATTTCCCATCTTTTTAGAGTATAAGCATCCTACTACTCCCTTTAGCTGAGGATAGGACTTTACTATATCTGTTGTTAAATCAAATTTAGCAATTTCCGAAGCCATTTCAAGATTTTCTTCCGTTTCATCTCCCACTAAAAGATATTCGCCAACTATAATAGAAAGTTCTTTTATCCTTAAGGTTTTGTCATATAGGGTACCAACTCTATCTTTTAGTGTCATTTCTTTCATATTTTCATAATAGTAGGAATAGTCTTTTTCAAGAACTTTATTCCATTTATTTAAAACAGCTGATATCTCTTCTTCAATTTCTTGTATCAAGTTATTTATATATAGCTCATCATTTTTTCGATTTTTCTCTATACATAGAATATAATAAGGCATAATCTGACCCTTATCTGTAAAAAGAGGAACTACATTACAAATATCCATAAGAATTGAAATTATTAGTTCTTTAGGAAATTTTAAAATCTCTTGATTAAAGGAAGCAACCACCGGATGAGGCATGTTATACTCAACTATAAAATTTTCAAGCATATAGTCTATATTATTAAATTGACTACCATGTTCTTTTGCAATTTTATTAGCTGCCTTTCGAAAATATTCTTTTCTCTTTTCGTTTTCAAATATTATATTATTTTCTGCCAGTTTTTCCTTATAAGACTCAATATTATTAATCTTAAAAAATGCAATATCGTCATTTCTATTGGATAAGTCAGTTTCGGAAAAGTCTAAAATCTTATCATCTTCTACTCCTTGAACCCAAATAATATAATCCCATAGATTATTTGAATATTTCAGCCCTTTAATTGGAATATATATGGTATTTAAAGTTTTAACTATAAAATCGACCAGGAATTTTTCCGAATATTCTTGGTCTATAAAATTAAAGTTAAATAAAATTCTATTTTTGCTATAGTTGATTTTTAAATCTGAGTAGGAAATTTTTAAATCTTTTAGTTTCTTTCTAATAGACTCTTTAAGAGAGTTCACCGCAACATCATAAAGATTATACGGTAAACCATCTATTCCTATCTCAATTAATAATTCATTACTCATTATTACCTTCCTAATTCTGTTTTAAATATGAAACAGAATTTAATTTTGATAATTCAAATATGTTTATAACCGTTTTTAAAACAGCTTTTAAAAGAAAATAGCCATCTTCATAATTTATGTCTGGAATTTCTTTGAATTTTGCAAATAATAAATTCCTAATTAGGATACATTGATTATAATCTAAAACAATTGTTGGCGTATCCGAAATTGGTCTAATATAGATACTTCCTTCATCTATATTATAATAATAATTTCTATTCTTAACCAGCTCTTGTTCTGAAAAGTTAAATGTTGTTCTATATCCTGTTATTCCAAGTAGCTTTAATATATAGGCAATAGTAAGTAAGTTTTCATTATTTCCCTTGGCCAAATGACTTAAATAAGATGAAGTAAGATCATAAATTTTTTCATCTGGAACAAGCTTTGGAAAAATCTTACTTAATATTTCTATAACAATATTTCCTAATACTGTTTTGTTTTTGCTTTTAGTTATTCCATAATTTGAGGCTATTAAATCACTTTCTTTCAAAAAAGATATTTCTTGTTTTGGTACTATGTTTGCATAGTGCTCTGAAAATATATCCATAAACTTCACCGAGTTCTTTGTGCCCTTTGAGCTTATATTCAAATCAATCTTTCCAAAGTCTCTACTAAAACAATTTAATATCTGTGAGTTTTCTCTAATCTTAAAATGATTTAATACTATTATCTTAGTCTGTCTTGTTTCCATTATTTGTAACCAAAGTTTTGTAACTTGTTTAGATTATTTCTCCAATCCGCATCAATTTTAACCCACAATCTCAAATTCACCTGTGAGTCCAAAAAAGTTTCCATGTCGGTTCTTGCGGTCATACCTATTTTTTTAATCATCTCGCCACCTTTTCCAATGACTATTCCCTTATGACTCTTCTTTTCTACTAATATGGTGGCTTCTATATCATAAAGTTCTCTATTTTCACGCTTTTTAAACTTATTTATTTCAATATTAATACCATGAGGTACTTCTTCCTGTAAAAATAATAATGCCTTTTCTCTAACTATTTCTGCACAAATAGATCTTACACTTTGATCTGTTATTTCATCTTCATCATAGTATTTAGGCCCTTCTGGTAACATTTCGTAAATAGTTTCAAAGTATTCGTCTATATTCCTTCCTGTAAGTGCAGAAATAGGAAGTATTATATCAAAAATTCCAAATTCTTCAAAAGTCTTTATTATCTCTTGAGTTCTTTCTTCAGATATTATATCCGTTTTATTAATAAGAAGTATTATCGGTTTTTTCTCTTCTTTTAATTTTGAAATTATATAATTTTCATTTTCTCCTATAACACCTGAATTATCTACTATATAAGTTATTATGTCAACGTCTTTAAATGCAGATGTGGCTGACTCCAACATAAACTCACCTAATTTGTTCTTAGGTTTTTGTATTCCTGGAGTATCTATGAAGATACATTGCATTTTGTCGTCCGTATATATAAATTTAATATTATTTCTTGTTGTTTGAGGTCTACTTGATACAATAGATATTCTCTCACCTATTACCTTATTTAAAAATGTTGATTTCCCAACATTAGACCTTCCTATTATTGAAATAAATCCTGATTTGAACATCTTACCTCCGTTAAATTATAAATATGACTTTAAAAAGTATAGTAGCTATTAATGTTCCCAATATCGCTCCGAATATTACATCAGAAACATAATGTATTTTTGCTTCAACTCTCGACTCTGCCACAAGTAGAGCTAGTAAAAGTGCTAGGGTTGTTATTAGTGCATTTTGTGCTAAAAAGATTATTATCATCGCTAAGCAAAATGCAATTGCAGAATGACCACTAACGGTCCCACCCTTTAAATGACTTCCCCTATCCTTGTAAAAATATGACTTAAATAACAAAGTTGAAAGTATTACAATAACTAGGGCAATAAATGTTAGGTGAATTGGCGAATTTTGAATTTTAAAAATTGCGATATTAGTAAACGGAACGATTCTATCATAAAAGATAAAATATCCCACAAAAACAGAATTTAGTGCTGATACCAAAACCGCACCTGCACCAACATCCTTTGCAATCTTTGCCCTAGGTTCATAATATTCATAGACGAGGTCAACAACATTTTCAATAGTTGTATTAATCATTTCAGCAAAGATAACGAAACTTATGGTTATACATAATATGGCCATTTCAACTCTAGACAGGTCAAAAAATAGGCTTACTATTGCAACAAGTATAGCCATCCATATGTGCCTTTTAAAGTTTCCTTCGTTTTTAAATGTATAAACGATTCCATCTATGGCATGGTTAAAACTCTCGATTAAATCTTTGTTTTTAAAATGATTATCCTTCATTTTTAAATATCCCTATTCTCTTCAAAGCCTCTTTTTCTTTTTGTCTCATCAAAAGCTTCTCGTCTTCAACAAGATGATCATAGCCAAGAAGATGAAACATTGAGTGAACAAATAGATATACTAGTTCTCTTTGAAATGAGTGTCCGAACTCTTCTGATTGTTCTTTTGCTCTCTTAGAACAAATTACCACGTCTCCTAAAATAAGAGGAACTCCCTCTATGTGGTAATCCATTTCTGTTGGAAATGATAAAACATCTGTAATCTTATCTTTGTCTCTGTAATCTCTATTGAGTTCTTTTATCTCATCTTCATTTACAAAAGAAACAGAAACCTCCACATCTTCCCTAATATTTTCCATTTCTAAAATAACTTCTGTGGATTTTTCAAAATCCTTTATTATTTCTTCAGGTATTTCAAAGTCTAAGTCTCTATTATCTATTAGAATTATCATCTTTCTTCTCTACCTTGTTATTTTCATATGCATTTATAATCTTTTGAACTAAAGGATGTCTAACAACATCTGAAGTTTCAAATTTCATAAATTCAATTCCCTTAATGCCCCTTAGTATTTGTGAAGCATTTTTAAGTCCTGAAGATTTTCCTCTAGGCAAATCTATCTGAGTAATGTCTCCTGTTATAATCGCCTTTGAACCATATCCAATTCTTGTTAAAAACATCTTCATTTGCTCATTTGTAGTGTTTTGTGCTTCATCTAGTACAATATATGCATTATCTAAAGTTCTTCCCCTCATATAAGCTAGAGGTGCAACTTCAATTAGCCCTCTTTCAACAAGTTTATTATATTGGTCGTATCCTAATATATCAAAAAGAGAATCGTATATTGGTCTTAGGTATGGATCAATCTTTTCTTGTAGGTCGCCAGGTAAAAATCCTAAGCTCTCTCCCGCTTCAACTGCTGGCCTTGTAAGGATTATTCTTTCAACCTCTTGGTTTTTAAAAGATTTAATAGCCATAGCCATGGCAAGATAAGTTTTACCCGTTCCAGCTGGTCCAACGCCAAAAACTATATCATTATTCTCTATTAGTTCCACATATTTCTTTTGTCCCAATGTCTTTGGTTTAATTGGCTTACCTTTATAGTTATGAACAATTGCATTGTCTAAAATTCCATTTATATCAGGCGCTTTACCGCTCTTTATCATATTAATAGCATATCTAATCTGTTGCTCTGTCAATTTATTATTCTTTTTGAAATCTCCATAAAGATTTTTTATTAGTTCTGTTGCAGCTAATACATAATCTTTATCTCCCTTAACTAGTAAACCTTTGTCGTTAATGGTCAACACAACTTTAAACTCATTTTGAATTATATTTGCATTGTATTCAAAATTATCAAAAAGTTCCGAAATAAAATCTTGATCTTCTATTAGTATATTTTCTATAAATTCTACGTTAATCACTCCCTATCATCTCCTAAATTATAACATATTAGATTGAAAAGAAAAAAAGGCATTAAATTAATAATGCCTAAAATAAACTTAATTGATTTGATTCTGATAGACCTGATAAAGTTCCATGTTCTTTAAGAGCTTGAACAGCAACTTTATTGATTCCAGTTCTATTTACTAAGTCTTGTATAGAGATAAAATCTCCCTTTTGTATTTCATTGTAAATTGAAATTGAGTGAGCGTCAGATACACCATCTAAAGCTCTAAACGGAGGGGTAATGCTTCCCTTTTTATTATAGGTGAATTTAAGGTCTTTTGAGTTATTAAAATCAACTTTTTCCATTTCAATTCCCCTACAGTACATCTCTTCAGCTAGCTCTAATACAGTCAAAATATTTTTTTCTTTTGCTGTTGCTGAATATCCTTTTTGCTTTATATTTTCCATTTCATTTCTAATTGACTCAAGCCCTCCATAGACAATCTGCCCTGGAAATGAATCTATTTTTGTCGTAAAATACGTACAATAAAAAGCTTCAGGATAATGAACTTTAAAATATGCAATTCTGTAACTCATTAGCACATATGCAACGGCGTGTGCCTTTGGGAACATATACTTAATCTTTTTACATGAATCTATATACCATTCAGGAACATTAAATGATCTCATGTATTCAATGGTTTCATCTGATAGATTTTTTCCTTTTCTAACTCTTTCCATAATCGTAAAGGATTGTTTCTTATCAAGTCCCATCTGAATAAGATATGTCATTATGTCATCTCTTGTAGAAATTACATTTTTAAGGGTTGTAATGCCCTGTCTTACTAAGTCCTGTGCATTATTGGTCCACACATCTGTACCATGTGAAAGTCCAGATATCCTAAATAGCTCAGACATTGTTGTTGGTTTTGTCTCTACCAACATTTGTCTTACAAAGTTTGTTCCAAACTCTGGTATTCCTAAACTTCCTATATTTGTAGTTTCATATGATTTTACCATTTTTAATGCATCAATTGAGCTGAATATACTCATGGTCTCTTCATCATCAAAAGGTAGAGATAGTGGATCTACACCAGTTAAGTCCTCCAAATGTCTTATTATAGACGGAACATCATGACCAAGTAAATCCAGTTTTAGAATTCTTCCTGATATGGCACTGTAGTTAAAATGAGTCGTTATAATATCACTTGTCATATCATCTGCAGGATGTTGAATTGGACAAAAGTCATATATCTCTTTGTCCCTAGGAACTATCATTACACCGCCAGGATGTTGTCCAGAGGTTCTCTTTACACCAACTAATTTCTTTTGTAATCTCTTTATTTCAGCTTCTGGTAAATCTATATCTTTTTCTTCCAAGTACTTCTTAATATATCCATAGGCTGTGTTTTCCGCAATGGTTCCTATTGTTCCAGCTCGAAATACATTTTCTGCTCCAAAGAGTTCTTCAGTATATTTATGGCAAGTCGGTTGATATTCTCCCGCAAAGTTTAAATCTATATCAGGCTCTTTGTCTCCTTCAAATCCCAAAAAGACTTCAAAAGGTATGTTATGTCCATCTCTTATAAGCTCTTCACCACATGCAGGACATTTTTTTCTTGGTAGATCAAGACCTGATCCTATGTTCATATCGTCAATAAATTTAGAATATTTACACTCAGGACATCTATAATGTGGCAATAGTGGATTTACTTCCGTAATACCTGCCATAGTAGCTGCAAATGATGAACCTACAGAACCCCTTGACCCTACCAAGTAGCCATCGTCATTAGATTTTTTTACAAGTTTTTGTGCAATTATATATAACACAGCGTATCCATTTGAAATTATGGAGTTAAGCTCTCTATCAAGTCTCTCCTTAACATATTCTGGTATAGGATCACCATACATTGATTTTGCCTTTTCATATGTCATACTTCTAAGGGTTTCATCGGATCCTTCTATAACCGGTGGATATGTTCCATCAGGAATTGGTTTGAAGTCTTCTATTAAGTCTGCAATTTTATGAGTGTTTTCAATTATTATTTCTTCTCTTAAAGACTGAGGCAAGAATGAAAATTCCTTTAACATCTCTTCAGTAGTTCTAAAGTAAAGTGACGGATATTTTTCTATTCTTCCTCTTTTGAAAAATGGTTGAGAAAATTGAACAATACTTCTTAAAATATATTCCTTAGCTTCAAAATAACGACATGCACTTGTAGCCACCACAAGTTTATCATTTGATTTTGCCATTGAAATTATCTTATTTATTATATTTTCAACTTCACCCATAGACTCTATCTTTCCATCTTCTACTAAATGTCTGTAGTTTAATGGAGGCTGAACTTCAATAAAATTAAATTTTTTGATTATGTTATTGACATGTTCATCAGGGTATCCACTAATTATACTTTGAAAAAGCTCACCTTGATAATCTCCCGATCCAATAATAAGTCCCTCTTTATATTCTTCAAGTAAACTCTCTGGAATTCCAGGAGCACGGTTAAAGTATTTCATTGAAGAAATGGATATCAACTTATAAAGATTTTTAAGTCCCGCCAAATTAGTTGCGTATATAACTGAATTGTATTCTTCGTTCTTATACTTTGGCCATGTTGTCTTAATTTTGTTTAAATCATTTAATGACCTAAGTTCTTTTACCACATCCTCTTGTAATGCTTTCAAGAATATTTCAGCTGTAGCCATGGCATCATCACATGCTCTATGATGACTTTCCAAAGATACTCCTAAAAATTTAGCGATAGTATCAAGTTTGTGGTTTTTTAAATCTGGATAGACTCCTCTACCTAACGCCAATGTATCTAAGTAGGCATTGTTAAAAGATATATTTAATCGTCCACAGTTCTCACGGATAAAACCAATATCAAACTCTGCATTATGTGCAACCAGTGTAGAATCACCAACAAACTTCATAAAGTCCGGCAAAACTTCTTCTACTTGAGGTTGTCCCATAAGCATATCGTCAGTAATGTTTGTTAGCTCAACTATCTTTGGTGGTAATTGTCGATTTGGATTTATAAATTTATTGTATTTTTCGACAATTTCCCCATTTTTTATTTTAACCGCACCAATTTCAATAATATTATCATTTATTTTTGAAAATCCTGTAGTTTCAATATCGAAAACCACAAATGTATCTTTGTTAAAATTTGAATTAAAATCCGTAATTACACGTAAATTATCTTTTAAAATTAACGCCTCAATTCCGTATAGCGGTTTAATATTTGTATCTTTTGTAGCATCATAAAAAGAAGGGTAGCCCTGAGCAACTCCTCTATCTGTTATACCAACTGCAGTATATCCCCATGAGTCAAGCTTTTGAATTAACTCATCAATCTTAATATATCCTTCAATAGCCGAAAATTGACTAAGCAAATGAAGTTCAACTCTCTTTTTTGTAGCATTGTCTCTTCTCTTATTCATAGTATGGGGCTCAATTGAATTGACATTTATTATATTACAACGAGAAAAGTTATCATATGTGTATTTACCTTCTACTTTTAGACATTTGCCTTTTTCAATTAAGTCAGAATACTCATTAAACTTATCATTTTTGAAAAAAGTTTTGCAAGTTACAGAAGATGTTCCGTCGTATATGTCATATGTTAATATTACATATTGTTCATTTTTAGTTACAATACTTTCACAGGACAAAACTTCTCCGGCAACACAGACAAAATCCCAATTCTCTCCTAAATCAGATATTTTCATTATTTCTGATTTTATCTTTCTTCCAAATTTTTCCTTTTTATCACTCTTTGGCTCTTCTTTTTTATCCGGCTCTGCCCTATCTATATTAACAACTGCCTCTTTTGCTTTTTTCTTTTCTTCAATTTTTAATTTTTCTATATATTCATCTTTACTTATTGCTTCAGTTTCAAATGAAAGACTTAAATTTTTTATAGAATAATTTTTCTCATCTAAAAACTTTAATATTTTAGTTTTTAACTCCTCTGCATCCAATTCATCATGAGGTTCTTCTAA
This sequence comes from Mediannikoviicoccus vaginalis, assembly GCF_928097925.1. Classification (GTDB taxonomy): domain Bacteria; phylum Bacillota; class Clostridia; order Tissierellales; family Peptoniphilaceae; genus Mediannikoviicoccus; species Mediannikoviicoccus vaginalis. Next base: position 289,563 of record NZ_CAKMRI010000001.1, on the reverse strand, counting down.
ACTTATATTTAAAGTTTCGTTTATGCAGAATATTTTTATTTTTTCCTTATCAAAACCTTCTCCATTTAAAAATAAAATACAGTCTTTGCAAACATCACCAGTTTCATTTTCGCTTTCATTAGTTTGTTCAAAATTTAATTCTATTTCTTCAATACCTAATAAAACATCATCAAAAAAATCTATAATATTTTCCTTGCAAGTTTCATCATCAACGCCCTTAATTGAAATTGATACCCTATCGAAGGTTTTGGAATATTTTATAGATTCTATTATTACATTGTCATCAACATGAAAGCTGTAATTAAATTGGTTTCTAAGCTCTATAAATTTCATATCTACATCTTTTCTATTTCATTCATAAGTTCGTCTAATAGGAATTCTTCAGAAACTTTTTTAACTATCTTTCCCTTTTTGAAGATTAGCCCCTCTCCATTTCCTCCAGTTATTCCTATATCCGCTTCTCGTGCCTCACCAGGACCATTAACAACGCACCCCATAATTGCGACAGTAATGTTTTTATCAACAGTCTTAAGTCTTTCTTCCGCCTCTTCTACAATTTTTATAAGGTCGATATTGGTTCTTGCACAAGTTGGACAAGAAACTATATTTACTCCCTCTGTCTTAAGTTTCAAAGACTTTAAAATCTCTTTTCCAACAATTACTTCTTCTTCTGGGGGAGCTGTTAGGGAAACTCTAATGGTGTCTCCAATACCTTGACTTAAAAGTGAACCTATTCCAACTGCAGATTTGATAATTCCAGTTGATTTTGGTCCTGCCTCGGTTATTCCCACATGTAGTGGATAGTTTGTTAGTTCTGAAATCTTCTTATAAGATTCTATTGTCATATTGACATCGCTGGATTTCAAAGCCAGCTTCATATCATAAAATCCGAGGGACTCTAAAAATTCCACTTGTTCAAGACAACTATATACAAGTGAATCGGAATTAACTCCACCATATTTATCAATAAACTTTTGACTTATACTTCCAGAGTTCACTCCGACTCTAATCGGTACATCATACTCTTTACAACAGTTTACAACTTCCTTAACCCTATCTTTATTACCAATATTCCCCGGGTTAATTCTTAGACAATCCACTCCATTTTTTACTGCTTCAATTGCTAGTCTATAATCGAATTGAATATCTCCTATTATTGGAATATGAATCTGTTCTTTTATGATAGGTATAGCCTTTGCATCGTCAATATTATTTATGGCAGATCTAATAATGTCACATCCACACTGCTCAAGAGAAATTATTTGATTAACTGTACTTTCTATGTCTCTGGTTATTGTGTTAGTCATGGACTGAACAGTAATAGGTGATGTTCCTCCTACTGGTACATCACCTACATAAATTTGTTTCGTATTTTTTCTCATTAAATTCTCCTTAAAAAAGTGAAACTATATCCTTAAAAGTTACAACTATAATAAGTCCTATAAGTATTATAAAACCTACTAAATTAAGAATTCCTTCCTTATCTGCTGGTAGTTTTTTTCCTGTAATCATTTCAATCAATATTAAAACCGCTCTTCCTCCATCAAGTGCAGGAAATGGCATTATATTAAAAACACCTATGTTTATTGACAATAGTGCTATAAAAGATAAAAATGTTACAAAGCCAGATTTAAATGAACTTCCTATTGCTTTTACAACTCCAACAGGACCACTTATTTCCTTCATAGATAGCTTTCCTGTTATTAGTTGACCAAATCCTCTTAGCATGGCTGTAAAGTAAAATGAAAAGTCTTTAAATCCGTTTACAATACCTCTTCCAATTGATGCATTGGAAAGATTATAAACTTTTCCGTGGGTTATTCCTATTCTATATGCACCTTTAGAATCTTTTTCTGGAACAACTGTAAAGTCTTTTCTCTCTTTTCCTCTAACAACAGTTATTTTCAGATCTTTTCCCTGTGAATTTTCTATTGCTTTGGTAATTTCAAGAGAATTGTCAACTTTTTTATCCATAACGCTTACTATTCTATCATTTGGTTTTAAACCTGCCACATCTGCAGGACTACCCTTTGCCACCTCTACAATATTGTAGGATGAAAAAATATTTAGCATTATTAAAATCAAAAGTCCAAGTAAAAAGTTCATTATTACTCCTGCTACTATAACAAAAAATCTCTTTATTGCCGGTGCATTGTCAAAGGATCTTGGATCTGTTGATTCTCCATCTTCTCCCTCTATTGCAACATATCCCCCAAATGGGATTGCCCTAAGGGTATAATCTATTTCATTTTTCTTCTTTTGAAGTATTTTTGGACCCATTCCTATGGAGAATTCATTTACTCTTATACCAGATTTTACTGCTACGGTGAAATGTCCCAGCTCATGTATAAAGATAACAATGAGAAATACTATTAAAGATGAAATTATTGTTATCATTTTGCCTCCTCTAATATAGTATTAGATAAATCATATAAATGAAAGGTGCTGTAAAAAGCACAGAATCAAATCTATCAAGAACACCACCATGTCCTAAAAACACATAACCATAATCCTTAGTATTTGAAAGTCTTTTAAACTTTGATGCACATAGGTCTCCTAGTTGTGCAACTATGGATCCTACAAATCCTGCTAATAACAAGGTGATGTAATTATCTAATTTCATAAAATATGCATATAGCAATGTCAATATTAAAGTTCCTATAATACCTCCAACGGATCCTTCAATAGTCTTTTTTGGGCTTACCTTTTCAACAAGTTTATGTTTCCCAAATAGATTTCCTGCTATATACGCAAAAGTGTCTGTTCCCCAAGCACTTATATATATCAGCCACACTAAATCACTCTTTGCAAGCAAAAGTATTCTACTTAGTGAAAGTGGAATATATATCATTGTGAAAACCTGTAAGAACAGAGAATTTATATCCAGCTTCTCCTTAAATGTTAATATGAACATAAGAATAGCTGAAAATAAAATTATAATATTTCCCTCATGCTTATTAAAACCTAAATAGTTTGTAGTAATGAGGATTATTGCAAATAATATTCCTAAATATAAGTTTGGCTTATAATCTAATTTTCCCATAGCCTTGTAAAATTCGTACACACCTACTATGGAGAGGAATAATAAAAAAAGAAATAATAAGATTCCACCCTGTATTGTGGAACCTATAATAACAAATAGTAAAAATATACCTGTTAAGGTTCTTAAAGCCAAGTTGTTCATTATATTCCTCCAAAACGCCTATTTCTACTTTGAAAATCTAATATAGCTTTATATAACTCTTCTTCTTTAAAGTCAGGCCACAGAGTGTCACAAAAGTAAAGCTCTGCATATGCTACTTGATACAACATAAAGTTACTTAGCCTCTTTTCTCCACCTGGACGAATTAATAAATCTAAATCCGGTTGTGTCTTTGTATCAAGAAATTCTTTAAAGTTCTCTTCTGTAAGTTCATTTACATCATATGAGCTGTTGACAATCTTTTCAACAGCTCTTATTATCTCACTTCTACTTCCATAGTTCAGACCTAAGTTAAGGACCATTCCAGTATTATCTTTTGTTGTTTCACAAGCTTTTTCAATAGCCTGTCTAGACTTATCTGGAAGTTTTGAAATATCACCAATGGTTTTTACAATAACATTGTTATCAGAAAGTCTCTTTAGTTGTGAATCTACATAAACTATCAAAAGATTCATTAAGGCGCTAACTTCTTCTGAAGGTCTTTTCCAATTTTCAGTAGAAAAAGCATATAGAGAAAGATATTTTATTCCAAGGTTGGATGAAGCTTCTACAATATCCACAACCCTTTTCATACCTTCTCTGTGACCTGCCACTCTAGGCATAAATCTCTTCTTTGCCCATCTTCCGTTGCCATCAAGTATTATGCCCACATGTTCAGGTATTTTATTTAAATCTAATTCGTCAAGCGAATTTATTACCATCAATATCTCCTAGATTTCCATTAATTCTGCTTCTTTAGTTTTAGATATCTCATCAATTTCTTCAACGAACTTATCAGTTGTCTTTTGTATATCATCTTCTGCAGTTCTTAATTCATCTTCAGAAATTTCAGATTTTTTTTCCATTTTCTTTACCTTGTCCATGGCGTCTCTTCTTTGATTTCTAATTGCTACTTTAGCATTTTCACCATATTCCTTAACTAACTTAACTAAGTCTTTTCTTCTTTCTTCAGTTAGGGCAGGGAAAGGAAGTCTAATTATCTTTCCATCATTTGAAGGAGTAATACCTAAATTTGACTTCAAAATAGCTTTCTCAATTTCTCCAAGTACAGAGTTATCCCAAGGTTGAATTGTAAGTAATCTTGCTTCTGCAACATTTATAGTAGCAACTTGATTAATAGGAGTCATTGTTCCATAATACTCAACTGAAATATTATCAAGTAGTGAAGGGTTAGCTCTTCCAGCTCTAACATTTTTTAACTCTTCTTGATATGCAACTATACTTTTCTTCATATCTTTTTCTAAATTTTTAATTACATCTGTATACATACTATTCTCCTTTTACAATTGTTCCAATATTTTCGCCATTAGCAACTTTAACAAGATTTTCTGGTTCATCAATACCAAATACAACTACAGGTATGTCATTGTCCATACAAAGAGAAGTTGCTGTAGAATCCATTATACCTAATCCTTGATTGATAATTTCTATATAGTTAAGCTTGTCATACTTAACAGCATCATCAAACTTATTAGGATCTTTGTTATATATGCCGTCTGTTCCAGTCTTACCTAACAAAATCGCATCAGCTTTTATCTCTGCCGCTCTTAATGCAGCTGTGGTGTCCGTTGAGAAAAATGGTAGTCCTGATCCACCACCGAAAATTACAATTCTGCCCTTCTCAATATGTCTCATGGCCTTTCTTCTAATATAAGGCTCTGCAACCTCTTGCATAGCAATCGCAGTTTGAACTCTAGTTTCAATGCCCAAGTTTTCTAGACTTGCTTGAAGTCTAAGAGCGTTGATAACAGTTCCTAACATTCCCATATTATCTGAAGTAGGTCTGTCAATGTTTTCTGAAGATCTGCCTCTCCAGAAGTTTCCGCCACCAACTACAATGGCTATTTCCATTCCAAGTTCATGCACTTCTTTTATAGACTTACAAATATTTTCTATTACTTTATCATCAAGGCCATGTCCCTTTCCACCTGATAAAGCTTCTCCACTAAGTTTTATTATTACCCTCTTAAAAGCAAGTCCCAAAATCAAACCTCCAAAAATATATTCTATTAAATTTTACCATTATAATAATGTTAATTCAACTAATTAAAGTCATCTTAAAACTATAATACCAAAGAAACCTTTAAATAAACTTACAAAAAAAGCGAGCATATGCTCGCTTTAAATTCTAGCCATTAATTTGTTTTGAAACTTCTTCTGCGAAGTCTTCTTCTCTTTTTTCTAGGCCTTCTCCAACTTCAAATCTTTCAAATCTTCTAATCTTAATATTTTCTCCGATTTTTGCAATTAGATTAGTTAAAAGAGTTTGAATAGTCATTGATGGATCCTTTATAAAAGGTTGGTCAAGTAAGCAAATTTCTTCATAGAATTTGTTTAATCTACCTTCAACTTTTTTATGTGCAATGTCTTTTGAACGTTCTGGGTCCATTCCCTTTTCAGCGTTTTCGTTCATTGCTTGATGAATAAGAATTTCTCTTTCCTTTTCAACTTCTTCTTCAGGAACTTCATCTCTTGAAACGTATTTTGGTGCGCTTGCAGCAACTTGCATAGCTATGTCTCTTACGAATTGAATAAATTCTTCATTTTTTGCTACGAAGTCTGTTTCAGTATTAACTTCAACAATTGTAGCAATTCTTCCACCATGGATATAAGCATCTACTAAACCTTCAGCTGCAATTCTTCCCGCTTTTTTAGCAGAAGCAGCAAGTCCTTTTTCTCTTAAAAGTTCTTTTGCCTTTTCAATATCTCCATTGGTTTCTTCTAATGCTTTCTTTGCATCCATCATACCTGCACCGGTCATGTCCCTTAATTCTTTAACCATTGATGCTTTTATAGCCATTGGTATTCCTCCTTTATTTTTTACAATAAAGGTAAGAGTTTATCCCTTACCTTTAAATGATTTCTGTTTATCTATTATGAGATTATTACTAATCTTCCTTGTCTTCTTCTACTTCTTCAGTTTCTACTGCTATTTCTTCCCCAAAGTCATCTGATTCTTCTTTAGTTTCTTCAACTTCTTCTGTTTCTTCAGATTCTTCTACGTTGTCATTTTGAGCGCCTTGGTTAGCTTCAACAACTGCATCTGCAATTATACTTGTAAGAAGTTTTACAGCTCTAATAGCGTCATCGTTTCCTGGAATTGGAATATCAATTTCATCTGGATCTGTGTTTGTATCTACTACAGCAACAACAGGAATACCTAGTATTCTCGCTTCATTAACTGCAATACTTTCGTTCTTAGGGTCAATAATAAATAGACAATCTGGAAGACCCTTCATGTTCTTTATTCCACCAAGATACTTTTCAAGTCTTTCCATTTCATGACGTAATTGGATTACTTCTTTCTTTGGAAGAAGATCAAAAGTATTGTTTTCTTCTAATTCTTTTAATTCATTAAGTCTGTCAATTCTGCTCTTGATAGTTTTGTAGTTTGTTAACATACCACCTAACCATCTTTGGCTAACATATGGTTGTCCTGCTCTCTTTGCTTCTGTTTCGATAGCTTCTTGAGCTTGTTTCTTAGTTCCTACAAATAAAACAGTTCCACCATCTGCAACTAAGTCCCTTACATATTTGTAAGCATCTTCAATTTGCTTAACAGTCTTTTGTAAATCTATAATATAGATTCCGTTTCTTTCTGTGAAGATAAATTTCTTCATCTTTGGATTCCATCTTCTAGTTTGATGTCCAAAGTGTACACCTGCTTCTAACAGGCTTTTCATTGATACTACTGACATTTTCTTTCCTCCTTGTTTTTACCTCCATTTGATTCATCTTGCAAAAGGACTTATAAGCAACTCTCCTGCAATCCTCAAATGTGTGTTTTACCTGTGTATAATAACATATTTGAAACTTTAATGCAAATAATTATTTTACATAGTCACATTCTGTGTTAGAACATCTTATTTCATCGACTCTTCTATTCTTTTTATGAACTAAAATACTTCCACATTTAGGACATTTTTCGTTTATAGGCTTGTCCCATACAGCAAATTCACAATCGGGATAGTTTGAGCATCCATAAAATACCTTTCCTCTTTTTGAAACTTTTTCAATTATGTCTCCATCCTTACAGTCTGGACATTTGACGCCTATCTTCTTTACTAACACCTTTGTGTAAGTACAGTCAGGGAAGTTGCTACATCCTATGAATTTTCCATTTCTTCCATGTTTAACAACTAAGTCATGGCCACATTCAGGACATTTTTCTCCAGTTTTTTTAGGTACCACTTTAAAATTGTCATTATCCTTCTTCGCATTTTGTAATTTCTTTTCAAAATTATCATAGAAATCAGCTACAAGTTCTTTCCAATCTAGTCCATCATCTGCAATTTTATCAAGCTCTGCTTCCATTTCAGCGGTGAATTTTTCATTTATTATCTCATCGAAATACTTTATTAAAAATGCATTTACTTTTTCTCCAAGCTCCGTTGTGAAAAATTTCTTTTGTTTTAACTCTACATAGTTTCTCTTCGTTAATGAACTAATAATTGAAGCATAGGTACTTGGTCTTCCAATTCCGTCCTCTTCCAATGTCTTTACTAAACTCGCTTCAGTAAATCTGGATTTAGGTTTTGTAAAATGTTGTTTCTTGTCAATACTTTCAGCTTTTAAAACATCATCTTTTTTTATTTCTGGAAGTATAAAATCCGTATCGTTTATTTTATAAAGCCTTGTAAATCCTTTAAATGATTCTACATTCCCATTTGTCTTGAAGATAAAATTGTTATTATTAATAACAACAGCAGTCGTCTTATATTTTGCAGGTGTCATTTGACTTGCAACTGTCCTTGTCCAAATAAGTTCATACAGTCTATATTGATCTCTACTTAGGTACTCTTCAACAGATTCTGGAGTTCTCAAAACAGAACTTGGTCTAATTGCCTCGTGGGCATCCTGTGAGTTTTTCTTATTTCTCCCATATGGATTTCCCTTTGTAGCATACTCTTTGCCAAAGTTTTTAATAATATAGCTTAAACTATCTTGAACTGTACCTGAGGAAATTCTTGTGGAGTCGGTTCTCATATATGATATTAAACCTACACTACCTTCTCTTCCAATTCTTATCCCTTCATAGAGCTGCTGTGCAACTGTCATCGTCTTGGATGCCGAAAAATTAAGTCTTCTATTTGCATCCTGCTGCAGTGTACTTGTGGTGTACGGAGGGTATGGCTTTTTACTCTTCGTTCCCACCTTTACATCAACAACTTCAAAATTATCCTTATCGAGCTTGCTTAATATTTCATTTGCTCCCTTTTCTGTTTTTATATCAAGCTTTTGTTCTTTGCCATCTTTATAAAAACCATAAAAACTTGACTCGAAGTCCATCTTGTCTTTTTTATGGTTTGCAGTTACGCTCCAGTATTCCTTCGGTTCAAACTCTCTTATTTCCTTTTCCCTCTCACATAGAAGTCGAAGTGCTACCGACTGCACCCTACCGGCACTAAGTCCACTTTTAACTTTCTTCCATAAAATAGGAGATATTTCGTAACCAACAAGTCTATCAAGGACTCTACGGGCCTGCTGCGCATCTACAAGGCGCATGTCTATCGTCCTTGGCTTTTTAATTGAATTTTTAACTGTCTCCTTTGTAATTTCATGAAACTCTATTCTATTTTCATCTTCCGGGTCAAGTTTTAAAAGCGTGGAAATATGCCAAGATATGGCCTCTCCCTCTCTATCAGGGTCAGTTGCCAATAAAACTTTATCAGAAGACTTAGCTTCTTTTTTAATTTGTTTTATTATATCTCCCTTTCCCCTAACGCTTATATACTCTGGTTCAAAGTTGTTTTCTATATCAATTCCCATTTTACTTTTGGGTAAGTCTCTTAAATGGCCTACAGAAGCTATTACTTTATAATTACTTCCCAATATTTTACCAATGGTCCTTGCCTTTGTAGGAGACTCGACAATAACTAATTTTTTAGCCACTCTATCATTCCTTTCTAACTATTGGGTAAAATATTCCACCCATTTCTTCCGTTACATAACCTCTCATTTCAAGCTTAGTCAAGGTTGCATTTATATCTTCCACTGCAATTCCTAGTTGATCTGATATTATATCACTGGTGCATGGTGTGTTTAACAATATATTTATAATATCATTTTCTATTGGATCTTCCAGTTTTATTATAATCTCTTCACTGTCTTTTATTTCCCTAGGACAAATTATATCTTCTAAAATATCATCAACTTCGGTTACAATTTTTGCCCCTTCTCTAATAAGCGCATTTGTTCCAAGGCTATAAAAACTATTTATGTTACCAGGTATTGCAAATACATCTTTCCCTTGGTCTAAAGCATAGTTTGCAGTAATTAAAGTCCCAGATTTCTTCATTGCCTCCACCACTACAACGCCTTGCCCAATTCCAGAAATTATTCTGTTTCGATATGGAAAGTTATAATTTTTTGGAGTTGTCCCCAGCGGATATTCAGAAACCACCGCTCCATTTCTTGAAACTCTTTCATATAAATCTCTATGTGTTTTAGGATATATAACATCAATGCCATTTCCTATTACACCTATGGTTCTATTTTTATTTTCCAAACTGGTTTCATGTGATATTTTGTCTATGCCATAGGCAAGTCCAGATATTATTGGTATACCATTTCTTGATAGGTCTCTAGCAATCTCTTTGCATGCCCACGCGCCATATGAAGTGCATTTTCTTGACCCAACCATGGATATGCCATACATGTCATCTTTTTGTAAATTCCCTAAATAATATAACATAAGTGGTGGGTCTTCTATGTAATTTAAGTTTATAGGATAGTCTTCATCGCCTATGAAAGTCGTCTGTGCACCTAAACTATAAACTCTTTCCATATAGCTTTTTAAATCAAAATCTCTATTCTTCAAAATCCTTTCGGAAATTCTCTTGTCCAGTCCTTTGATTTCTTTAATTTGGTCTATGTTTTCCATTAAGCTTTTATAATCAGAAAAAAATTCAATAATGGCTACGGCAGCTTTATTTGAAATTGATAGAGCATTACAAAATAGTATTAGATTTTTATCCAATTTTAGTCCTCCAGTTTTGAAACTAACTCTTTATAGCACTCATAATCTAAGTTACATTTTCTTATTGCATCAATATAATCTTCGTGAAGCGGAGCTATTAACCTAATATCCTTGTCCAATATGGGATGATGAAATTTCAAATAAAATGCATGTAACATCTGTCTAGCTACATTAACTTTTTCTTTTTTTATTCCATAGGTTTTATCACCTAATACTGGATGATATAAATATGATAGATGAACCCTTATTTGATGAGTCCTACCTGTCAATATTGAAACTTCAACCAATGAATAATCATCATTATAGCAAATCGGTTTAACAAAAGATTTTGCATATTTTCCATCATCACATACAGACATCTTAGTCCTATTGTTTACATCTCTTCCTATTTTATTTTCAATAGTAATTTCTTCATTAATTTTTCCATGTACAATTGCAACATAATGTTTTTCAACTTCCCTATTTTGAAACAATTTTTTTAGTTTCTCATGGGTATCGTTATCCTTTGCAATAATAATAAGACCTGATGTATCTTTGTCCAGCCTATGAACTATTCCAGGCCTAAAAGGTTCGTAAATATCGGAAAGTTTATCAAGTTTACAGAGCAATCTATTTACAAGTGTATTTTCTCTTACTGTCTCCGTTGGATGAACTATTAGGTCTGACGGCTTATTTAAAACAGCAATATAGTCGTCTTCGTAAATTATATCTAAGTCCTTATCTTCAGCTTCAATTTTTCCCATCTCTTCCGTTGGAAGTAAAATTTTTATTATGTCATTTGACTTTACATTGTATGATGGCTTTATAGAGCTTCCATTTACAAGGATTTTTTTAGATGTAATAAGTTTTTTTACAAAGTTTCTAGTGTAATCTTCTAAATAATCCGTAATGTATTTATCAATTCTTATTCCATCTTCTTTTACAATTATTTCTATTTCTTTCATATATTTTCAATCTGCCAATCTATTGGTTCTAAGTTGTGTGATATCAAAAATTCATTCGTCCTTGAAAAAGGTTTACTTCCAAAAAAGCCCCTATACGCTGAAAGAGGAGATGGATGTGGAGACTGTATAACATAATGAATTTTTTGATTGATGAACTTCTTTTTTGAAATAGCGTGACTACCCCAAAGTATAAAGACTATTGGTTCTTTTCTATTTCCAAGTATCTCTATAATCTTGTCTGTTAAAATTTGCCACCCAATATCTTTATGGGAGTTCGCTTGGCCTCTTCTAACTGTAAGAGTGGTGTTTAGAAGCATTACCCCCTGATTTACCCATTTCATCAAGTAGCCGTTGTTTGGAATATATCCTCCAACGTCATCCACTATTTCCTTATAGATGTTTCTAAGTGAAGGCGGAATCACGACTCCCGGCAGAACTGAAAAGCTATGCCCATGGGCTTGTCCAACTCCATGATAAGGATCTTGTCCGATTATAACCACCTTAACATCCTCGTAACTTACTTTCTTTAATGCATCAAAAATAAGATACATATCTGGAAATATTTCATAATTTTTATATTCGTTTATTAAAGTCTTCCTAAGTTTTTGATAATACTCTTTTTGGAATTCATCTTTTAAAAGTTCATCCCAACTATTATTAAACTCTATCATTGTAACTCCTCAAAGTCATCAGTTTTCATAAAGGCAATTATAAGTAGAAATGTCCCGCAAACCACTGCAATATCAGCTACATTAAACACAGGAAATTCATATCCGTTTGGAAATGTTACAGATATAAAGTCTATTACGTAATGTCTAAAAACTCGGTCTATTAAATTTCCTATAGCTCCTCCAATTATCAATGAAATTGACAGTTTAGATATTGTTGCCATGCTACTTTGACTTTTATAAAGATAGTAACACATGGCCAAAATTATAAGAAATGTAAAGAAAACAAGGATTATTTTTTTTCCTTGGAGAATTCCAAAGGCAGCTCCTCTGTTCTCCACATAGACTAGACTTAAAAAGTTGTCAATTAGTTTAATTGAACCTTTTTTTAGTCCTATGGCTAAATGTTTTGTAATTTGGTCTAAAATAATTACTGCTAAAATAATTACTATTGTCACAATTTTCTCCTAAATATATTTTAAAAATTCTACTACATAATTGTCTTTCTTTGTTCGTGATAGTGGCTCTAAAAATCTATATCTTCCATAGCCTCTTATGGAAATAACAGAAAAGTCTTCTACTAATTGGTGGGTGGATTTTTCTTCAACATAGTTAAGTTTAACTTCGCCCCTTGTAATTTTATCACTGGCTTTTTTTCTTGAAGATTTCATTAAACCCGAACAAATTGTATCAAGTCTAAGTGATGAAACTACCATGGTTTCTTGTACATAGTTTTGTTCCACATCTTTGAAGTCAAAGTCCGATATTTCTTCTATGGATATATTTTGATTACGAACCTTAAAGAAATTATTAAGTATATAATTCTCGATGGTGTTTCTAATAAATAATACTACATTGGTCTTTGTAAAAAGAATATCTCCAACCTTGCTCCTACTTATTCCTAGAGATAAAAGAGAGCCTAAAACATCACGATGATTTATATTCTCATCGGGAATTTTAAAGGACAAAGTCTTAATATACTCATCAGGCTCTGGCTCAAAATACTCTCCAAAGAGGATAAGAACATTTCGCTCACATTCCTTTAAACTCGGATACACAAGGTATCGGTCAAAGCCAAATGTATTCATAAGTGATATAGCATACTTTATCTCTATCGGTGTCATAAAGTCGGTGCAGTATGGAATACTTTTTTCCATAACCACAAATAGACTATCATAAAAACTTTTGATAGTCTGCTTTGTCTCCAGGTCCTTAATATGACCTAATATTTTATCTAATTCCTTAGACATTATAATTGATAAAATCCTTTACTAGCGATTTGATCTTTTAACTTGCCGTCTATTTCAAGTTCTTTTGGAGCTATTACAAATATATCCTTACTAACTTTTTGTATTTTGCCGTCAAGTGCATAAATTCCACCGCTAACAAAGTCAAATGTCTTTCTCTTAATATCTATGTCCAACATCTCCAAGTTAAGCACTACAACATTTTTAGATAATATATCATCTAGAACTGGAGGTGCATCTTCATATGAAATTGGTTCATGTATTAAGATTTTCACTCTGTCTGATGAGTAATTGTCATTAAATGGAACTACATTATTTTTCTTATATCTATTTGAAGTAGATACAGGTTCGCTGTACTCTTCTTTAATTTCAGGTTCATCGTAATCCCTTACATCGTCGTAATAATCTTCGTCTAAATAATCTCTTTCATAATACTCATCGTCATCATATTCGTCTTCCAATCCTAAAAGACTTTTAAATTTATCAAATTTGCCCATAGCTCCTCCTAAACATAAACTCTTTTGCCAAATATATCTGTTCCAATCCTAACCATATTGGATCCTTCTTCCACAGCGACTTTATAGTCGTGGCTCATACCCATGGAAAGGTATTTCATTTCAATATTTTTAAAATCTCTAACTTTAAGTTCGTCAAAAAGTTCTTTCATTTGTCTAAATAATGGTCTTACATCTTCTGCATCTTCATAAAAAGGTGCAATCATCATTAGTCCCTTAACTCTTATATATTTTGAACCTTCGATTAAAGTTAATAACTCCTCTAAGTCTTCTAAATAAATTCCCGACTTTGATTCTTCCTTAGCTAGATTCACTTGGATTAGACAGTTGAATATAAAGTCTTCGCTCTTACCTCTTTTTTCCATCTCTTTGATTAGAGATTTTCTGTCCAGTGAGTGAATTAACTTCGCTGTATTAACTAAATATTTTACCTTATTACTTTGTAAATACCCAATCATATGAAAGTTAATATCTTCTAAATTATTTAATGAACTTTCTTTTTTTGTAAGTTCTTGAACTTTATTCTCTCCAAAGTCATGTTGCCCATGTTCATAGGCTTCCAAAACTTTTTCTTCATCAACAGTTTTTGAAACTGCAATTAGAGTTATATCGTAGTCCAGTCCCTTCTCTTTTTTTATTGTATCAATATTATTTCTAATTTTATCTAAGTTTTCAGCAATACTCAAAAAAATCACCTATTCTAATAATTCATTGTCCGTAACCAACTTAGGGTGAAGTAGTACTTCATCGTATAAGCTTAATGTTTTATAACTCTTTCCACCAAAGGTAATCATACCATCTTTACCAATAGAAACAAAAGTATTCTTTCCATCTTCACTGATAATCTTAACAGCTTTGAACTCTACTATTCCTGATGGATTTTTTACATATGCCCCCCATAGTTCGTCTTTTTTTACAAGACTTGACGTTGGAATTAAAAAGGCATCCTCTTCATCTTTGACTAATTTAAAATCTAAGAATCTAGTATTTTCTATCAGTTTAAAACCTTCATCAAATTTAGTTAAAAATTTGGTACTCTTGCCATCGTCAAATAAATCTTTTACTTCTCCATTTAAGTATTCCTTTTCTAATTTTATTTTAATTCTGTCTCCAATTTCAGATTTTCCATTTAATTTAGAATTTGGAACTTTAAAATATAAGTAGAAAAAGTTATTATTAACTATTTTTGAACCATCAATCGTTTCATTTTCATCTTTATCTGAAGGTATTTTAAATTCAAAGTTTTCTAAATCTATGTCATATGGATTTAAAATATCCTCGTAACCATCAACTTCATTTATAAGAACTCCTGAAACTGAAACTTTTAGATTTTCACCATTTTTACTTAAAACTTCAGAAAAAGCATTGTACTTGTTCTTTAGATAATTAAGCTCTTCTCTATTTTTATAAATGTTGTTATAGTCTATTTCCTTTAAGCTCTTTAAACTCTCCAGCTCATTATTTTTCACTTTTTCATAGATATAATCAGAATTAATTGCTACAATGCTTTCATCTTCTTCCATTTCAGCTGTAGAATCTTTAGCATCTTTAGAGTCTTCTTTTTGTCTCTTCTTGTGATATATGTCTTCAATCTCATTTAGTTTTTCAGCCTGCTCCTTAGCATACTCAAGATTTAAATCTAAATTATTTTTAAAATCATTAATAGATCCAATATTAGAAAGGGCAGAAATCTTGTCCATTACTTCTTTATCGGTGTTTATACTTTCACCATATGAAATTAAATACTCTTCTCTTATTACTGGCCCTTTAAGGTTTAATATGCTTTCATATTTTTCTATACTATTTAGTTCCAAAGTTTTAGATTTAAATTGTTTTGAATATACATTTCTTGCAACAACTAAAATAAGCAATAATAATATCAAAATCTGTGGGGTAATCTTAATCTTTTTCTTTCGTCTTTTTCTTTTCATAATACCCTTCTCATTTCTTGCATCATTGTTTATTATATCAAAATTAAGAGCAAAAAAACGATAACTTCAAATTATATCTGTACAAAACCAACTTTTCTATAAACTTTTCTTAAGGTTTTATTTGCTAAGTAACTTGCTTTTGAAGCTCCCTTTGCCATTACTTCTTCAAGATATGCCTTGTCATTTATAAGTCTATTATATTCTTCTTGAATTGGTCTTAAACTTTCAATTATAAGCTCTGCTAAATCATTTTTAAATGGTCCATAGCTTTCACCTTCATACTGTTTTACAATATCTTCTACAGATTCGTTTGAAAAAGCTTGGTAAATATTTATAAGATTTTTTAGACCTGGTTGGTCGTCACTATAGCAGAAGTTTGCATCTGAGTCTGTAACTGCCCTCTTAATTTTCCTCTCAATGGTCTTTGGATCATCCAACATTAAGATATAGCTATTTTCGTCTTCACTTGACTTAGACATCTTAACGCTAGGGTCCTTTAAACTATATATCTTTCCTGTTTCTTTTCTGATTAAGTTATCTGGAACTTTAAAAGTATCTGAATACTTGCTATTAAATCTTATGGCAAGATCCCTTGCCAGTTCCAAATGTTGCCTTTGATCTTCCCCAACTGGAACAAAATCAGTTTGATATAATAAAATATCCGCCGCCATAAGCACAGGATAGGTAAAAAGTGCCGCATTTAAGTTTTCTTCTGATTTTTTTGCCTTGTCTTTGAACTGAGTCATTCTACTTAGTTGGCCCATATATGAAATGGAACTAAGTACCCAGCTAAGTTCAAGATGCTGTGGCACATGGGACTGTACAAATATAGTTGATTTTTCAGGATCAACATTACAAGCCATGTATAGTGCAAGAACTTCATATGTCCTTCTTCTTAAATCCTTTGCAACTTGCGGAACTGTAATTGAGTGTAAGTCCGCTATTGCATATATACATTCATAATCTTCTTGAAGCCTAGAAAAATTTTGTATTGCTCCTAGATAATTTCCTATTGTTAAACTACCGGAGGGTTGAACTCCGCTTAAAACTACTTTCTTATTCATAATTCCTCCAAAACATTAATTACTTACATTGTATAATATATCGTTAAAAAGTAAAAGTAGAGACACAGGGCAAATCTTTATCTCTACTTTTATTTCTTACTTTAAATTTAATATTTTATTCATTAAGTTCCAAGTTGGGATAAACTTTTAAGTCCAGCTCTGAAACTTTGCCATTAATATAATTATAATAAGCTGCTGAACCAATCATTGCTGCATTGTCTGTGCAAAATATATTGGTTGGATAAAAAAGCTTCACTCCAAGCTTGTCGCATTCTTTTTGAAGTTTTTCCTTAAGTTCAGAGTTTGCGGCAACCCCTCCAGAGATAATAAATTTTTTCATATTAAATTCTTTAATCATTCGTACTGACTTTGTAACAAGAACATCTAGAACAGCTTCTTGAAAACTTGCAGCAACATCATTTATATCAATCTCTTCATTTTTTTGATTCTTTTGATTCAAATAATTAAGCACAGCAGTCTTTAATCCACTATAGCTAAAGTCATAGGAGTTTTCGTCAATAAGTGGTCTTGGAAATTCTATCGCATGTTTATCTCCGAGCTTTGCTCTCTTGTCAATTTCTGGTCCTCCAGGGTATGGAAGTCCAAGAGCTCTTGCAATCTTGTCGAAGCACTCTCCTGCGGCGTCGTCTTTTGTTCTTCCAATTATTTCTGTATCATTATAGTCTTTAATATTTACTAAGTAAGTATGTCCCCCAGACACTACAAGGCCACCAAATGGAGGTTTTAAATCTTTGTGCACCAAGTAATTGGCGCATATATGCCCCTCCATGTGATTAACTCCAACAAGTGGTATATCCAAGGCCAACGAAAGTGCTTTTGCAGAGGATATCCCCACAAGTAGCGCTCCTATTAGTCCTGGTCCCTTTGTGCATGCAACCACATCTATATCAGAAAATGTTAATCCCGCCTCTTCTAGAGCTGCTTTAATGATGTGATTTATACTTTCGAGATGCATCCTGCTTGCAATTTCCGGTACAACTCCACCAAACACTCTATGGGTAGAAATTTGTGACGAAATTATATTTGAAAGTACATTTCTTCCATCCTCTACCACAGCAACGGAAGTTTCATCGCATGACGTTTCTATGGCTAAAATTTTTAAGTTCTTCTTCATCTATACTCAACCTCATTAATAATCCATCTTCCAATGGTTTCGAATAATATCCTTTTATTCGAGAAACTAGTTTAAATCCATATTTCTCATAAAGACCTATTGCCCTATAATTGAATTCACGTACCTCTAATGTAATAGTATCAACTTCTTTTTTTCTACAAATTTCAATTATCTCTTGTATTATAAAGCTTCCTATTCCCTTTCCCTGGTAATTTGGTCTTACGGCAATATTATATATATCACATTCGTTCATTATAATCATAATTCCAAAATAGGCAACTGGTGTGCCTTTGTCAAATACAATGTAAAAATGATTACAGGGGTTTTCAATTAGGGTTTCAAAAGATTCATATGCCCATGGAAAACTGAAAATTTCATTTTCCATTTCAGATACGAGGGCAATTTCTTTTTGAGTTACTTTTTCCACTCTATACATTTTTATTTTCAAGATCCCTTTGTGCCTGTGACTTTCTAATGTATTCAGGTTTTAAATCTAAATAATCTTTCTTAGCTTCATCTTTGTTTTCATAAGCTATCTTAGAAATATTAGATGCTATATTGGTGTTTAAATTTTCAATGTATTCATATCCTAGCTCTGTAATATCATCTAAAAAGTCATCCACATCTCCAACAAAAAGATATTTTTCATTGGTCATTTTTAATTTTTCAACTAAGTCTTCAAAGTAGATTAAATCTTCACTTTCAATTTCTTCCAATTTCTTATCCTTCCACTGGTATATTCCATAATAAACCCTTCCACCTCTTGCATCTATAATAGAAACTATTTTTTTTGGAGAATACACTCCTCTTGCAATAGATTTTAAAGTGGAAACGCCAATTATGTCTTTATCAAACACCATGGCCAATGTCTTTGCCACTGTCATGCCTATACGAAGGCCTGTAAATGACCCAGGACCCTTTCCAACGGCATATAGGTCTATTTCATTAGTGGATAATCCAAGCTTGTCTAAAAGCTCTTTAATCATGGGTACCAAGGTTTCACTATGGGTCCTCTTCTGGTTTATATTAAATTCTCCAATTATCTTTCCATCTTCCATTACACTGCAAGAAGATATCATTCCAGATGTCTCAATACTTAAAATTTTCATTGTAATCTCTCTATTAATTTCTTTTCCTCTCTGTTATTTCCTAAAATACTAAACTCTCTTCCAGTGGTAGAAGTCTTTTCAATGTGTATCTCAATAAGGTTTCTCGGCAAATAACTCTTCGCCCTCTCCGCCCACTCAATTATGGTTATGCCATCAGGATAAAATAACAAGTCAATATCTAATGTTTCCATTTCAACTTCATTTTCCATTCTATAAAGATCTAAATGATTAATTTCAAAGTCACCATAATAGGTATTAACTAAAGAAAATGTTGGACTTGTAACATAGTCTAAAACTCCAAGTTGTTTTAGTAGATATTGTGTAAATGTAGTTTTACCTGCACCCATATCTCCAACTAAAGATATAACAGAGCCTTTATTTAAGCCCATAGATAATATCTTTGCAAATTCATTTGTATCTTCTAAACTATTTGAATTAAATTTATACATATCGCTCCAATTAAGAAAGGAATCGCTAAGCGATTCCTCTATGCCTTATTCATATATTTTTCAATCGGCTTTACTAGTGCTACAGCTACGACTGAATTGAGAAATCCCTTTATTATATTAAACGGGATTATAACAATAAATAAAAATGTTGCTGAGTTCTTTACAAGCGGATTAATCTTTCCAAATGTCTTTGCATATACTGGTATATCCAATCCATATAGCGGAAATATAAAGAAATAATTACTTATGGTTGCAACTGTTGCCATTGCCAAAACTCCAATTGTTAAAGCAAATGCAGAGTTTTTTGCTGTCTTCTTTTTGCTATAAAGATATGAAGATGTACACACTAGTGCACTTGAAACAATTAAGTTAGATAGCTCTCCAATAAATCCCGTACTTGTTGACTGTACAATTAATTTTACTATCAACTTAATTATTATAACATAAAATCCTGCTAATGGCCCCATTGTGAATCCAGCAATAAGTGCTGGCACTTCTCCAAAGTCTATGTCCATAAATGGTGGAAACATAGGTAGTGGAAAGTGAAATGCAATCATCAAAATTCCTGCTATAGCACCAAGTAGCGCTATTCTTACCAACTTTTTAATATTCATATCGTCCTCCTAATTTAGGGGCATTAAAAAAACCCCGTATTACTTCGGGGCTATAATAGCTATCTCTTCTTTCATCCAGACTATACTGTCGGTTTTGGAATTTCACCAAATCGGCCTAAGTGGCTCGCGGACTATAACCGCCGGTGAGGAATTACACCTCGCCCTGAAGATATTTTTATTATACCACAACATCATCTAAAAATAAATTAATTTAATGGTACAATATAGTTGAGGTGATAATATGAATAAATACGTAAATGGACTTATGGACTTTATAGATAACAGTCCTTCCGTCTATCATGTTAATAAAAATATTAGAGAAAGACTTTACGAAAATGGTTTTACAGAACTTTTAAGATCTGAGAAATGGAAATTAAAAAATAATGGAAAGTATTTTATAAGCAATGGCGATTCTGCAATTATTGCATTTACTGTTAATGATATTAAAAAATTTACACACTTTAACATTGTAGGTTCACATAGCGACTCCCCTACTTTTAGAATAAAACCAAATCCTGTAATGATTGAAAAGGATAAGTATATTAAACTAAACACAGAAGTTTATGGTGGACCAATTTTAAGCACATGGTTTGATAGAAGCCTTTCAATTGCCGGGAGAGTTTCTGTTGTTGAAAATAAAAAAATCATTTCAAAACTAGTAGACTTCGAAAAACCTGTTACTACAATTCCAAACTTAGCAATTCATATGAATAGAGAGATAAATAAGGGTTACACTTATAATCCTCAAAAGGATACTCTACCAATACTTGGAATGTTGTCTTCAAATTCAGAAAAAGATGAACTCTTAATAACTTTGATTTCTGAAAAATTAAATGTAAAAAAGGAAGATATTCTAGATTTTGATTTATTTTTATATGACACAGAAAAAGGAAAGTACATTGGAATAGACGAAGAGTTTTATAGCATTGGACGAATAGATAACCTTGGTATGGCCTACTCTTCAATTGAAGCTCTGATTTCTTCGAAGTCAAAGAGTGGAATTAATGTTGTATTAGTTTCAAATCACGAAGAGATTGGTTCAATGACAAAAGAAGGTGCCGACTCTCCTTTCTTAAGAGATGTGTTACAAAGAATTGTCTACACTACTGGTGGAAATTTTGAAGATTTTGATATAGCAATAGACAAATCATTTATGATTTCTGCCGATCAAGCACATGCCCTTCACCCAAATTACGTTGAGAAGAACGACCCAACTAATTTCCCAATCATAAACGAAGGACCATGTATAAAAATGGCTGCTAGAATGAGTTACACTTCAGATAGCATATCAGCTTCATTTATAAATAAATTATCTAGAGATATAGATGTTCCTGTACAATACTTTGTAAATCGTTCAGATATGCCTGGTGGATCAACAATTGGTCCAATTAACTCATCACATCTAAATATAAAATCAATTGATATGGGATGTCCAATTCTTGGAATGCATTCAGTAAGAGAGCTGGGAGGTTCTAAAGACCAAGAATATATTCATTTGTTATTTGAAAAATTCTTTGAAGATATTTCACTATAAACAAAAATTAGGAGGTGTTGCTTGTTAACAACATCTCCCTTTATTTTGGAAATTTGAATCCTATTTTAAACTTTTTTCTTTTGCTTGAACAATTTGATCCATTAATAATGTTGAAGTAATCTTTCCAACTCCTCCAAGTCTTGGAGTGATACCCTTTACGAAGTCCTTTAAGTCTTCAAAGTCAGCATCTCCAGAAAGTTTTCCATCTTCTCCCATGGAAACTCCAACGTCAATTACAATTGAATCTTCTGTTAAGAAGTCTCTTGTTAAGCTCTTTGCTCTTCCTGTTGCTGTTACAACAACATCTGCTTCTTTAAGAATCTTCTTTAAGTCCTTGGTTCTTGAGTGGCAAATAATAGGTGTTCCATTTTTACCTAAAACCATCATAGCCATAGGCTTTCCAAGAACCATTGATCTATTTACTATTGCAACATTTTTTCCTTCAAGGTCAATATCGTAGTATTCTAAAATTTTCATTGAAGCATATGGTGTTGCAGGTTGGAAAGAAGAAAAGTCTCCTTGGAAAATCTTCGCAAGGTTTGTAGGTGTCATACAGTCAACGTCTTTCTTCCAGCAAACTGTTTGTTGAATAACTTCTTCATCAATGTGTTTAGGAAGCGGTCTAAAGATAATCATTCCAGTTACAGAGTCGTCGTTATTAAGTTTTTCGATTTCACTCTTTAATTCTTCTGTAGTAATAGATTCATCTAATAGTACTCTTTGAATATCTATCTTATAGTTTTCACCCTTTTTAACTAAACTCTTTTCATAAGAGATATCATTTGGGTTTTCACCAACTCTTACGATGGCAAGTTTTGGAACATGATTTTCTTCTCTTAGTTTTTCCACCCTTGAAATAATATCTTCTTCAAGTTTTACCGCTAAATCATTTGATGTTAAAATTCTTTCCATTATTTGTCCTCCATATAAATTCTATTTGTTTTAAGTGTTTCAGTATCAAATATTACATACCCTTTTTTATCATTAAATCTTGGATAGCTTGGACTACCAGGATTTAAAAACAATATATTGTCAGAAACCTCTTTTAAATAAACATGTGTATGTCCGAACAAAACCACTTGAGCTCCTGCAGCCTTGGCTCTAAACATAAGATTTGTCAATCCTGAATAAACATTGTATTTATGTCCATGTGTTATAAAAAAATCGATGCCTCCAATGTTTATAAGTAGCTCAGATGGCTCATCAGTTGCCACATAGTCATTATTCCCTCTAACCACATATATGGGCTTATTAGTTATCTCTCCAATGTCTTTACCGTCATCGGAGTAATCTCCTAAGTGAATAATAACATCCACATTATTTTCTAAAAGACTACTTGCAACCTCTTTATAACTTCCATGGGTATCACTTACTATTCCTATCTTCATCTAAAATCCTCACCAATAATTCATTAAGTTTATTTAAGACCTTAGCTCTGTGGCTGTATTTGTTCTTTTCTTCCATGGACAACTGTCCAAAGGTCTTTTGTTCTCCTTTTGGTATAAAAATACTATCGTATCCAAATCCTTTTGTGCCCATTTCCTCTGTGGAAATATCCCCCTCGCAGATGCCACTTACTGAATACCCTTTTCCATTCTCATCTATAAGATAGAGTACAGTTTCAAAAAAAGCAAATCGATCTTCTTTGCCTTCCATTTCTTTTAGCATCTTTACTCTATTGTCTCTTTCCGTTGGGTTTTTCCCGGCATATCTTGCAGTTCTGACTCCAGGTTCATTATTTAAAGCCCTAACGAAAAGTCCAGTGTCATCCGCAAGAGTCGCCTTTTTAACTTTTTCATAAATAAACTCTGCCTTTATCTTAGCATTGCCTTCAAGGGTTGGAGCATTCTCTTCTACTTCGTCCATGGATATATAATCACTGACACCAATAACCTTTATACCCAAGTGCCCTAACATTTCACCTATCTCTTCAATTTTTCCTCTATTATGAGATGCAACTATTAAATCTTTCATTAAATTTTCTCTCTAATAAGTTCATTAAATCTTTGAGGATTTCCCTTGCCCTTAGATGCCTTCATGCATTGTCCTACTAAGAATCCAAAGGCTCTGTCCTTACCATTTTTGATATCTTCAATAGATTGAGGATTTTCTGAAAGCACCTTATCTACTATCTCTTCCAGTAAGCCATCATCGTTTAATTGAATAAGTCCATTTTCCTTAACATACTCTTCAGGCTCAAAGTTTTCTTCAAAAAGTTTTCTCAACACTTTTTTTCCAGTATTGTTATTAATTTTCTTTTCTTTAACTAAAATCAAAAGCTTTGAAAAGTTTTCGCTAGACATCTTAACATCTTCAAATTCTATCTCTGCTTCATTAACCCTTCTTAGTACGTCAGATAGTAACCAATTACTTGTTAGTACTGGATCATTTGTTAATTTAGCCGACTTCTCAAAATAATTTGAAAGGGCAATACTTCTTGAAAGTATATCAGAATCATATTCAGGCAATTTGTAATCTTCAATAAATCTCTTCATCTTTTCATGTGGTAGTTCAGGAAGTTTTGATTTAACTTGTTCAATAAAGTCATCTTTCAAAATAGTTCTTGGTATATCTCCCTCAACTGAAAATCTGTAGTCATTACCAGACTCTTTCTTTCTCATAGGAATTGTTGAAGAACTTGCATCATCCCATCTTCTTGTTTCCTTATAACCAGTTTCTCCTTTATCAGCCATTTGCCTATGTCTTTTTTCTTCATATTCAATTGCTTTTTCAACGGCCTTAAATGAGTTTAGATTCTTTATTTCTGAAATTGCAGTTTTAAAACTTCCATCTTCCGCAAAAATATTTATATTGACGTCACATCTTAAAGAACCTTGTTCCATTTTAACATCAGATATATCTAAAAATCTTAAAGTTTCTCTTAGATTAGTCAAAAATTGTCTCGCTTGGTCCCCAGAACTCATATCTGGTTTCGAAACTATTTCTATTAGAGGCACTCCCGCTCTATTGTAATCCATAAGAGTACTTCCCTCTTCATTATGAATAGACTTTCCAGTATCTTCTTCTATGTGTATTCTTTCAAGTCTAATCTTTTTAGTTTCATCTCCATCTTTTATTTCAATGTATCCACCTGTGCAAAGTGGTTCGTCTTGTTGAGTTATTTGATATCCCTTTGTTAAGTCTGGATAAAAATATTTTTTTCTGTCCATTTTAAAACTTTGATGTATGTCACAGTTAAAAGCAAGTCCTGCCATTGTAGCATACTCTACAGCCTTTTTATTCATCACAGGTAAAGCTCCTGGATGTCCTAAGCATATTGGGCAAACAGCAGTGTTAGGAGCAAGGCCAAATTCGTTTTTACAGCTACAGAACATCTTACTGTCTGTGCTTAACTCAACATGTATTTCAAGTCCAATAAGAGTTTTATAGTTCATTTGCAATACTCCTCTCTAATGAATATGCGCTGTTTAACATTTTTTCATCATCATATCTCTTTCCTATTAGTTGTAAAGATCCAGAGATTCCTTTTCTTATAGGAATTGATATACTACATAGTCCACATAGGTTTACAGGCACATTAAATGTTCCACTGTCATACATTGATAGTGGATCGTCTGCTCTGTCTCCAAGTTTCCATGGTAGATTTGTAGCAGTAGGAGTTATTATGAAATCAACTTCTTCAAATTTGCTATTAAACTCTCTTGCCATTAATTTTCTAACTTTTTCAGCTTGAATATATACTTCTTGATTTGAATCAGAAGCTAAAAACATAGTTCCAAGGGCAATTCTTCTTTGCACTTCTTCTCCAAGTGCTTCTGATCTTGTGTTGGTGTAGAGCTCCCTTGTGTCTTCATAGTTATCAGTTAAATATCCATATCTGATTCCGTCAAATCTAGACATATTACTGCTAACTTCACTGGCTGTTATTACTGAATAAATAGAAGTGGAGTACTTTAGATACTCAAAATCTAGATTAACTAGTTTTGCACCCATTTTTTCTAATAGTTCAAGTCCTTTTTTATAGTCCTCTTGTACAACAGGATCTATTTCAAATGGAGTTAAATCTATTACCCCAACTTTTTTGTCTTTTAAATCATAGTTTTCATCTAAATTAAACTCTATCTTTTCTTTTAATGTGGATGTCATGTCCATTTTGTCATTTCCACCAATAACATTTACAACATCCACTATATCAGCCACACTTTTCCCAAGAATTCCCACTTGGTCCAATGTGTTTGCCATGGATACAACACCAGATCTTGAAATAGTTCCATAACTTGGCATATATCCCACTACATTACAATATTGAGCCGGTTGCCTTGAAGAGCCACCTGTGTCAGAACCAATTGAAACAGGTACTAGGCCTTGTGCAACTGACGCCGCTGAACCAGATGAAGAACCTCCTGGAACAAGGGTTGGGTCCACAGGGTTTTTTGTTGGGCCAAAGAAAGATGTTTCTGAAGAACTTCCCATTGCAAACTCGTCCATGTTTACTTTACCTAAAATAACTGCATCTTCTTCTATAAGTTTTTTTACTAAAGTTGCATCAAAAATAGGCATAAAGTTTTCCAAAAACTTAGATCCACAAGTCATTCTTAGTCCCTTATATGAAACATTGTCCTTTAAAGTTATAGGAACTCCATATAATTTCCCTTTATTTTCCTTTTTCTCTAGCTTTTCAATTTGCTTTATTACGTCATCTTTATCAAAAGTAATGAATATGTTAAGGTCCTTTGAGTCTTCAATCTTCTTAAATAACTCATCATAATAGCCTTTTAAACTAAACTCATTACTTACAAATTTTTCTCTTAAATCTCTTATATTCATTATTCAATTACCTTTTTCAATCTAAAATATCCATACTCTCTGTCTTTTGCATTCAAAAGCGCATCTTCTCTATCGATACTTTCAAAAACTATATCTTCTCTCAAAATGCTTTCATGATTTTCAACAATTTCAAGCATATCAATATCTTTTGTGTCCACCTCTAAGATTACTCGTGAAAAGTCTAATACCGTATTAAATTTTTCTTCCATCTTATCCAGGTCTTCATCTTTGATATTCAAATGAGCTATTTCATATATTCTTTTTACTTCTTCTTTGTCTATCATATAATCTCCTGTCTCAAATTAGAAATCTACTTTCCAATCTTATTTTCTCTGCCATAGTAGAATAAATACTGTTGAGCAAATCCACCATAATCTCCAAAAATATCCTTTGCCAATATTCCTATATTTTTCTTAGAAGTTTCATGACCAATATATAAACTTTCCATAACTCGTTTTATCCAAACATCTACTGGAAAAGTTTCGCTCTTGCCATATGCAAATAACATTATGCAAGAAGCAACCTTTGGTCCTACTCCTGGAAACTTTATAAGTTCATCGTAAAGCTTAGAAGAGTCATAATTTTTAGACTCTTCTAAGTGAAATTCACCTGAGCAAATCATTTGGGAAGTTTCTACAATCCTCTTATCTCTAAATCCAACTCTGCAAATTTCTCTCATATCTTCTACTTTTGCTTTAGATAGTGTTTCAAAATTGGGGAAACTGTAGTATGTTTTACCCCTATATTCACCGATTTTTTGTCCATATTCTCTGCTTATAATATCAATTGATTTTTTTATTCTCGGTATCTGATTGTTAGCAGAAATTATAAATGAAATAATGGTTTCAAAATGGTCTTGGTTTAGTATTCTTATACCATATCCAAAGTCCATTGCCTCTCTCATGGTTTCGTTATTAGATAGTTTTTCTTTAATGGCTTCATAATCCCTATTTAAATCGAAGTAATCCATCCAGATATTATTAAAATCTTCTTCATTAACATTGTCTAAAGTTATAATATCATCTTTTTTAGATACATTTATAACTCTACCAAATGCAACATTTGTATAAGATTCATCATCATTTCTTTCCCATCGAAAGGCCTGCCCACATTCAAAAATATGTTTTGGATTGAAAGATTGATTTCTAAATATTATTTTATTGTCTTTTGCTATATACTCCATTTTTATCCTTATTTAAAACCAGCCTCTATAGTTCATCGCTTCACTAATACGAATTAAAGAATAGACATAGGTTGCCTGTCTAAATGTAAGATTCTTTTCTTCTTTAATCGCCCAGATATTTTCGAAGGCTTCGTTCATTGAAGGTTCAAGTTTATTAAACACTTCCGCTTCATTCCAATAGAACCCATATCGGTTTTGAACCCACTCATAGTAAGATACTGTAACACCTCCAGAGTTTGCCAATATATCAGGTACTACAGTTATAGATCTATTCTTTAATATTTCATCAGCAGCAGAAGTAACCGGCCCATTGGCTCCTTCAACAATAACTTTTATATCTAGCTTTTCAGCAATTTCTTCATTAACTGAGTTTTCCAAAGCTGCAGGGATTAAAATATCTGCTCTTAAGCTCCAAAATTCTTCAGCGCTTATTCTACTTGCACCGTCAAAGTCAACTAAGGAATTATTTTCCTCTTTGAATTTGGATAATTTTTCATAGGATATACCATTTTTATTATAAAGGGCATATTCTCCTATTTCCTTATCCCACTCTAAAAGTCCAATAACTTTAAAACCCATTTCCGCTAAAAACTTGAAAGTGTATGAACCAACATTACCAAAACCTTGTAATAGTACAGAGGTGTCGCTTAGTTTTAAACCCAATTTGTGGCAAATATTTCTTGTTATATACGTAACTCCAAGTCCCGTAGCTTCAGTTCTTCCCTTTGAGCCTCCCAGTACAATTGGCTTTCCTGTAAAAGTTCCTGGTCTGTGATGGCCTGTTAACTTTATATACTCATCCAACATCCACCCCATTACTTTCCCATTTGTATTTACATCGGGAGCTGGTATATCAATATCATCACCAAGGTATTTATAAATTGCTCTTATATATCCTCTGGAAAGTTCTTCAAGTTCTCTTTGGGACAGTTCAGATGGATCAACTTTTATTCCACCTTTCCCTCCTCCATACGGCAAATTCATTACACCACATTTAAAACTCATCCACATGGACAGAGCCTTCACTTCATCCATAGTTACATTTGGATGAAATCTTACTCCACCTTTTCCTGGACCAACCGCTGTGTTATGACAGGATCTATATCCCGTAAAGACTTTAACATCCCCATTGTCCATCTTAACAGGTATGGACACCTCAATAACCCTTTGAGGATTTTTTAAAATTTCATAAACATTTTTATCTATATCGCCAAGTTCACAAGCTGACTTCAGTTGTAGTCTGGCGTTTTCTATGGGATTCATGTTTTCCATATATACCTTCTTACTTTTCTTTTTGTTTTACATATTCAATTACTTCATCCACATCAAAAGAAATCTTATCTTCGTCTATTAGATGAAAACATGGTATTCCTACTAGTTTTTGTTCCTTTATCTTATCAAACTCTTCTCTGCTGTCTCTAAGTGCAAGAAATTCTTTTAATCTTACAATGGACCTCATAATATCTCTGTAATTATGTTTTATTCCATTTTCCTTAAGCTTATCTGAAGCAGGTTTGCACATAGGGCATTCGCTGCCACCATATACTACTATTTCCATTAAAACTCTATCCTTTCCGCAATAAAGTCAATTAAGTCGTCAATCTTAACTCTCTCTTGCTCCATGCTATCTCTATGTCTAACAGTTACAGTCTCATCTTCTAGAGTGTCAAAATCAACTGTAATACAGAAAGGAGTTCCCGCTTCGTCCTGTCTTCTGTATCTCTTTCCTATTGATCCTGAAACGTCTGTGTCCACATTGAATACTCTAGACAACTTTTTGTATACTTCGTCACTCTTGTCAGTTAATTTCTTAGTAAGAGGAAGTACTGCTGCCTTGTATGGTGCCAGTGCTGGGTGTAGTTTTAATAAGTTTCTTGTTGTTCCGTCTTCAAGAGTTTCAACTTCATATGCGTTACAAAGGAAAGTTAAGAACATTCTATCTACACCTACTGAAGGCTCTACACAATATGGAACATATTTTTCATTTGTAATAGGATCTGTGTAAACAAAGTCCGCATTAACCGAATTAATATGTTGATTTAAGTCGTAGTCTGTTCTATCTGCTATACCCCATAATTCTCCCCAACCAAATGGGAATTTATATTCAATATCTGTTGTAGCAACACTATAGAAAGACAACTCTTCTTTGTCGTGATCTCTAAGTCTAAGTCTATCTTCTTCTACTCCTAAGCCAATAAGGAAATCGTAGCAGTACTTTCTCCAGTAGTTAAACCATTCTAAATCTTCTCCTGGATTACAGAAGAATTCCAATTCCATTTGTTCGAACTCTCTTGTTCTGAATACAAAGTTTCCTGGTGTTATTTCATTTCTAAATGACTTACCAATTTGTGCAATTCCAAAAGGAACTTTTTTTCTAGATGTTCTTTGAACATTTCTAAAATTAACAAAGATACCTTGGGCCGTTTCTGGTCTTAAGTAAATTTCAGAAGTAGAATCTTCAGTAACACCTTGGAATGTTTTAAACATTAAATTAAATTTACGAACATCAGTATAATCAAACTTACCGCATTTAGGGCAAGCAATATGTTCTTTATTTAAAATTTCCATTAGCTCTTCGTTTGACATACCGTCAAGACCTGTTAACTCTTCTCCCTTTTCATCAAGGTAGTAATCCTCTATAAGTTTGTCCACTCTAAATCTTGATTTACAAGCTTTACAATCTATAAGAGGGTCAGAGAAGCCACCAACATGGCCTGATGCAACCCAAACTTCAGGGTTCATAAGTATTGCTGCATCAATTCCAACATTGTACTCTTTTTCTTGTACGAACTTCTTCCACCATGCTTTTTTTACATTGTTCTTCAATTCAACTCCAAGTGGACCATAGTCCCATGTATTTGATAATCCACCATATATTTCAGATCCTGGAAATACATATCCTCTCATCTTTGCCAGTGAGACAATATCTTCCATTGTAATATCCTTTTTCATAATTCCTCCTAACTTAATAAAAAAACTTCCGACTCTAGCCTAAGCTAGGGACGAAAGTTATCCGCGGTTCCACCCTAATTACGGCTCTCGCCGTCTCTTAAAGTTAAAGGCTCCAAGACTCCCCACATTTAAATTTTGCTAATTTCCACCAAATATTAGCTCTCTTTAAAAAACTCTAGATGCTTTTTTCTCTTCATGGCCCTATTTAATTTCAAAATCAAGGATTATTTGATGAGTAAATCTCAAAAAAATTAATCTTGTTTTAATTCTTTTCTATCTTCGTCTAAGTCAGATAAAATATCTTTTAGCTTTTCTTGTGTAGTAGCTAATAACTCATCAACATAAGTCATAGATTCGTTCTTTAAAATTAAAGCATTCTTTTCCGCTTTTGTTACAATATCTTCAGCGTATCTGTTAGCGCTCTTTGTAACTTCGTGTTCGCTAATCATATTATTAAATGTTTCTTTTGCATCATTAATAATCTTGTCAGCTTCTCTTCCTGCATCGTTTCTTATCTCTTCAGCATCTCTTTCAGCTTCTGCTAAAATTTTATCCTTTTCTTCATTTACCCATTGAGCTTGTTTAATTTCTCCAGGTAGTCCTTGTCTAATTTGTTGTAATAGATGAAGAACATCATCTGCATCTACTAAAACTTTCTTTGAAAAAGGAACTGTTGATGCGTCATCTAGAAGATCTTCTATCTCTTCGATAATTTGATTTACATCCATACAAATACCTCCAATTTATAATTCTGTTCCAATTATATAATAAAACCTTGACATATACAAGAATTTAACTGTATAAAATTACATTACTTAAGATTATTTAACATTTCATATGCCAAACTTGGCACAAGTTTTTTATAATCTCCATTATAATGGAAAATCTCTTTTACTAGCGAAGAACTTACATGTGAATATATTGGACTTGAAACCATAAAATAAGTTTCAATTTCATCGTTCATCGACTTGTTTGCAAGGGCCATTTGAACTTCCGCCTCATAGTCTGAAATCATCCTCAGTCCCCTAAGAATATTGTACACATCTAACTCTTTGCAAAGTTCAATTAGAAGTCCTCCGAATATAACTACCTCCACATTTGGAATTTCTTTACACGCATCTTCAATGATTTTTTTTCTATCGTATACATCAAATATATAATTCTTATTTACATTGTTCAATATGGCCACATATACCTTGTCAAATTTTTTTGCAGCTCTAGCAATAATATCTAAATGACCTAAAGTTATGGGATCAAAGCTTCCCGGATAAATTACATTCATTCTACTCTCCACCTAAAAAATAGATAATTTTCTTTCCATATTCTTTGATTTTAATTATATCATAGCCATCAAATTCCAGTCTTTGTTCTGATTCAACAATTATTATTCCATCTTCATTTAAAAGATTATTTTCTCTAATAAAATCTAAACTATCGTAGTACAAATCGACTTTGTCATATGGTGGATCCAGAAAAACATAATCAAATTTAATATTATCAGATTTAATATTAAAAAGATTTCTCTCATTGTCTCCTTGATAAATCTTTGCTTTCCCAGTAAAGCCGGTGTTATTTAGATTTTCCTTTATGCAGTTAATATTTAATCTGCTCTTGTCGCAAAAAACTACCAAATCAGAACCTCTGCTTAAAAATTCTATTCCCATGCCGCCAGTGCCTGCAAATAGATCAAGAACTTTTGACCCCTCTTCAATACTAAAGAGAGAATTAAAGATAGACTCTTTTATTCTGTCTTCAGTGGGCCTTGTATGTGGATCCCTTGTACCAAGTAGTCTCATGCCTTTTTTCTTTCCTGAAATAACTCTCATAATTTACCTCAATTAAAAATAATTTGTGATTCAATATCTTTAGAATAGCTATTAAGTTCGTCTTTTAAACTTCTATATTCAACAGACTCAAGTTTATTATTATCTAAAATATCTCTTGTTATGCTTTGAATTTTATTTAACATCTCTATGTCTTCAAATAGGTTTACTAATTTAAACTGTTCTTCGCCAGACTGTCTAAAGCCAATTACATCTCCAGAACCTCGTAACTCTAAATCCTTTTTTGCAATAATAAATCCATCATTGGTTGATTCCATTATTCTCATTCTCTGCCTTGCAATTTGGCTCTTAGAATCATTAAGTAAAATACAATATGACTGATAGTTTCCCCTTCCAACTCTTCCCCTTAGTTGGTGAAGCTGTGATAATCCAAACCTGTCTGCATTATAAATTACCATTGTGTTTGCATTTGGAACATTAACACCAACTTCAATAACTGTGGTGGAAAAGAGTATTTTAGTTTCATTCTTTATAAAACTTTCCATTATCTCGTCTTTATGTTTTGGATTTAAAGCGCCATGAATCAAACCTGTCTTTATATTTCGAAAATAAGTTTCATTAAGTCTTTCATAAAGTTCTTCAACGGATGTTAAGTTTAAATTTTCCGACTCTTCAATCAGCGGGCATACAATATAACATTGGCGACCTTCATTTACATGCTTTATAAGGAAATTCATTATTCTCTTTTCATAATCCATTCCCACTGCATAGGTCTCGATGTTTTTTCTTCCCTTAGGTAACTCATCTATAATTGAAATGTCCAGTGAACCATATTTTGCCAACGCAAGTGTCCTTGGTATTGGTGTAGCAGACATAACTAAGGTGTCAACATTGCCCTTTCCAGTTAAAATCGCCCTCTGTTTTACTCCAAACCTGTGTTGCTCATCGGTTATAACAAGACCAATGTTTTCAAAAGTAACATTATCTTCTAGCACCGCATGGGTTGAAACCACCACATCTATATTGCCATTTTTAATATCTTCCACAATTTTTTCTTTTTTGCCCTTACTTAGCGATCCCTTTAATATACCAACTCTAATTCCATATCCCAAAAACATATCTCTTAAATCTTCATAGTGCTGAGTTGCTAATATTTCAGTGGGCGCCATAAGTACCGATTGGTATCCATTGTAATAGGCGTTTAATATGGCTATTGCGGCTACAATGGTCTTTCCTGAGCCTACATCACCTTGTAATAGCCTGTTCATAATAAAAGGCGATTTCATATCTTCAAGAATTTCTCCCACAACTCGTTCTTGCGCAGATGTAAGTTCGAAGGGTAATTTATTTATAAACTCATCCACTTCAGGGACGATTTTAAATGAAATTCCCTCTTTATTTATTTGTGAAAAATTCATATCTAAATAAAGTTGATATAAAAATAACTCCTGAAACTTTAGTCTTTCAATGGCTTTTTGTAGTAGCGACATGGAGTTTGGAAAGTGAATGTTTATAATGGCCTCTCTATAGTCCATTAGGTTATTAGATTCTAGTATATCTTTTGGCAAATTTTCTTTAAACTTCATCTTTTGTAAAGACTGACCAATAAAGTTTCTTAAATCGTTTTGAGTAAGTCCCTTTGTTACATTGTAAACTGGAACAATCTTCCCAAGTTCATTTCCTAAAGTCTTACTGATTATTGGATTTGTTATCTTTAATTGTCCCTTGTAGTTTTCAACCTTGCCGAATACATAAACTTTTTCCACATTCTTAAAATTGTTTAGAATATATGGTTGATTAAACCAAACTAACTCGATTTTATATTTGCCATCCGTAGCCCTAATGGTGGTTATATTTTTATTTCCACCTAGGTACCTGGTGCTTGGACTGCTTAATAGACTCAAATGTAAAAGCGCATCCTCTTTTCCATAAGCTTCTTCAATAGTCTTAGGGTTTCTTCTGTCTTCATATCTAAAGGGATAATGATAAATCAAGTCTTTAACACTGGTGATATGCAAATTATTTAAATATTCTTTTTTCTTCGGTCCAAGACCTTTTATATCTTGTAATTTCATATAATCAACTCTATTTTAAAAAGCCCTACATAAGTAAGGCTCTTTCTTATTCTACAGATATTATATAGTGGTAAAGAGGTTGCCCTCCTCTAATAAATTCAACATCAATATCCTTATAAACTCTTTTAAGTTTTCTTTCAAGTTCGTTAACAATTTTATCTTCAACATCGCAGCCATAGTAAACAGTTAATAAACTTGCTTCTTCATCAACAACTCTTTCTAGTAAATCTAAAGTAGTTTTATTTACTTTCTTTCCTGTAGCAAGAATCTTTCCACCTTCAATTCCTATGAAGTCGTCTTTTTTAATCTTTAGACCGTCCATTTCTGTATCTCTTACTGAGAATGTAACTTGAGCAGTTCTAACAGCCTCTAAAGCTTCTGTCATCTCTTCAAAGTTTTCATCTACACTATTATCTTCATCAAAAGATAACATTGCTACTACACCTTGTGGTACAGTTTTACTCTTTAGTATATGAAGATTTTTTTCAGAAAGTTCTTTAGCCTGTTCTGCCGCAAGGATGATATTGCTATTATTTGGCAAAATGAATATATCCTCTGCGTTTATTTTTTTTACAGCTTCAAGTATTGTCTCTGTAGATGGATTCATTGTTTGACCACCGGAAATAACTTGATCTACTCCAAGCTCTTCAAAAATCTTTTCAAATCCGTCTCCAGTGGAAATTGAAACGAAACCATATTTCTTTGTCTCATCAGGATTGTTATAAGGATCTAAATAAACATCTGCTTCAGGTCCCATAACCACATGGCTATGTTGGATTCTCATATTGTCTATTTTAATATCCTTTAATTGTCCAAGCTTTAATGCCTCTTCCAAAACCTTACCAGGATTATTTGTATGAATATGAGTCTTTATAAGACCTTCTCCACCAACTACGATTAGGCAGTCTCCTAGGCTTGAAATCTTATTTCTAAATTGTAAATAGTCTCCATTTTCTGATTCAATTAAAAATTCAGTACAATAACCAAATTTAATATCTCCAGAAACTTCACTTTGATGATTATGTTCAGGAGCTTTTACTGTAACTTCTTCCTTTTCTCCATAATTTGAAAGATTATTATAGTTTAAAGCACCTTCCATCATTACAACTAGTCCTCTACCTCCAGCGTCTACTACACCAGCTTGTTTTAATACCGGTAACATATCAGGAGTTGTATCTAGAACCCTAGCTGCTTCTTCTGTAATATCTTTAAAAAACTCTTTTACATCAGTATATTTTTGGTAGTTTTCTTCCGCAAACTCTGCTGCACCTCTAATAACTGTTAGGATTGTACCTTCAGTTGGTTGCATAACAGCGCTATAAGCAACTTTACATGCACTTTCCATGATGTCTCTAAGAACTAGAACATCAATTGTTTCATTTTCGCCAATGCCCTTTGCAACACCCCTAAGTATTTGAGATGTAATTACACCAGAGTTACCTCTAGCTCCCATTAGTGAACCATTGCTAAACGCCTTAACTACTTCTCCAATTTTATCAGAACTAACTGATTGTAAATTGTTATATGCTGATTTTAGAGTTAATGACATATTTGTTCCCGTATCTCCATCTGGTACAGGGAATACATTTAAACTATTTAACTCTTGTTTATGATTATCAAGATTAAAATAAACTCCTGATAAAATATTTTTTAAACTTTTACCATCTATTGTTGACATTCTATCCCTCCTGATCTTGGAGTCTTATATCTCTTACGATTACATTAATTTCATTGACTCTTATACCTGTTTCATGTTCAACTTGAAATTTAATTGTCTCAATAATATTTTCGCAAACAGTTGCAATCTTAACTCCAAATTCAAGTATTACAGATACATCTATGTTTAGGTTATTATCTTCGATTTTTAAAACAATTCCCTCTGAAAGGCTTTCTTTTGAAAGTAAGTTCATAATGCTCTCTGATGCAGAAGCATTAACAAGTCCAACAACGCCATAGCATTTCATAGCTGCATCACTGGCAATAGTTGCTATAACCTGGTCGTTTATTTTTATTAAACCAAATTCGTTTTTTATATGAGCTGACATAATTCCTCCTTATTTATAACAAATACTATTGTATTACATTTTAAGTTATTTTAAAATCATCACTCAATAGATTATACCCAATAATTCTTTAATTACTCCACCCTCTATTCTACACTATTTCTATTTAAGTTTGCAAAGGCTTTAAAATTTTGTTATAATACCATTGTTATTATTCAATAAACGCTGATTGGAGGTGTAACAATGGCAAGAAAATGTGAAATCTGTGGAAAGAGCAAAGCTTTTGGTAATAAGCTAACTTTCTCACATAGAAAAATTAATAGAACATGGGCGCCAAATATAAGAAGAGTTAAAGCAGTTGTTGATGGCAAACCTAAGAGAATTAATGTTTGTACTAGATGTTTAAGATCTGGTAAAGTAGAAAGACCTCAAAATTTTTAATGAAAATACCTTGTTAGGTATTTTTTTTTACACTTTTTTAATCTCTTGATTCAATTATTAATGCTCTACCTTCAATTTCAATAGATGCTTTATCTTCTTTAACCTCATTGCTCAAAAATCTACTTTGAGAATAATTTAATTCTAAATCTTTAACTTCATATAGAAATCCAACAGTGCTAACCTTTATCTTTTCTTCTAATGGTATTACTGAAACATAATCGTATTCTTTTTTTATAAAATTATTTCTCTTTCCAAATCTAATCCTATTGTGACTATCTACTATAAATGCCTCTATCCCCTTTTCAGAAATCTCCCTTAAGAGTGATATGTTCGACAGAGTGTGGTCCATCCTAGTTCCCGTTGCATTCAAAATGTAAATCTCATCTGGTTTCTTTGAAGTAGCATACTCTACCGCTGCATGTGTGTCAGAAATATCTTTAATAGGATTTAATTTATTAATTTCTTTGACCAAATCAGATTGAAGTAATTCTTTATTTTCAATGGAATCAAAATCACCTATGGCTATGTCCATGGAAATCTTTGATTTTAACAGCTCCTCTACTCCCCTGTCCACTCCAATAACAAAGTCTGCAATTTTAGTATATTTAAATAAAAGGGAGGCGTTTATAAAGTCGCCTCCCGTAACTATTGTAACTATCATTATGCTTGGTTCTTAACCCTTGGGAAAATAATTAAAATCAATATAATAGCAATAATCATATTTGGTAATGTGTAGGAGCCGTTATAAAGAATTGAACCTAATAAGAAAGGTTTATCTTGTGGTAAATATTGTTTAAAGAACACAACTCCTGAAATAACTGCAGCTAACATTCTTAAAGCCGTTGCAACAATTGTTCCAACAATTAACTTTGCATTATTTACCTTGCCATCAACAATTAAATTTTTTCTAAATAACCCTGTTAAACCAAGCATTGCATATGCAAGTGGATAGTCTAATAAAAATTGAATTACATTTAAAAAGAATGGGTCCATAGCAAAGTCCAGTAGACCATATAGTCCACCGAGAATTAAACCTTTTTTCCATCCCCATCTAAAGCCAAATATTAAAAGAGGAACGTATCCTCCCGGAGTTATTGATCCTCCCTGCGGCAACTTATAAAGTCTGATTGAGTTTAGAATAAATGTCAATGCCAACATTATTCCTGCTTCCGCAATAAACTTAGTGTTATTTTTTCTACTTTCCAATATTCTCCTCCTTTAAAATTTCTTTATACTTATCAAGCTTAGCTTGCATCGCATCTAAATCTTTATTAAAAACATCTGACCCAGAAACAAACAAATCAATATCTAAATCTAATAACTTTTCAATATTTGTAGTCTTTACTCCACCATCAATTTCTAAAAGGATATTTGGATTATTTTCATTTATAAGCTCTCTAACTCTCTTAATTTTTTTAACTTGAGATTCTATAAAGCTCTGCCCTCCAAAACCTGGATTAACTGTCATAATAAGTATTAGGTCCAGTTCGTCCCAAAGATAATCTAAAACCTCAACAGGCGTTCCAGGATTAAGGGAAATTCCAGCCTTCATTCCCATCTCTCTAATCTGTTGTAACACTCTTAGAGGATGTTTTGTGGCTTCATAGTGAATAGTTACTATGTCACATCCTGCATCTTTAAAGTTCTCAATATATTTTTCAGGACTTGTAATCATTAAATGTGTGTCAAAAATAAAATCATAATTTTCTCTCAAGGATTTAATAATCCCTGGACCAAAAGATATATTTGGTACAAAATTTCCGTCCATAACATCTAGATGTAGGTACTTGATTTCATTTTCCGCAAGTATATCCAGTTGTTTTGAAAGATTATAAAAGTCTGCCGATAGTAGTGATGGCGATAAAAAACTCATTAATACCCCCTTGTATTTCTAAATTCTTCTAGTAGTAATAAATAATTCTTATATCTGCTTTCAGCTATCTTTTTATCTTGCACAGCTTCCTTTACTGCACATTTCGGTTCATTCTCATGAATACAATTATTAAATTTGCATCCACCCCTAAGTTTTACAAACTCCCTAAAACCTTCTGAAATCTCATTGATTTCATTTACAAAATCTAAAGAAAGCGCAGAAAAGCCAGGAGTATCTATGACATAACTCCCGTCATTTATCTTAGATATTTCTATATGTCTAGTGGTATGTCTACCTCTAAGGGATTTTTCACTTATGGCACCAGTCTCAAAATCAAAATGAGAAAATATTTTATTTAGTGTAGTAGACTTTCCCACTCCTGAAGGGCCTGTAACAGCGGTAGTCTTGTTCTTAAATAGCTCAACTAATTCACCATTATCATCCTCTTCATTTGTATTCAAATATATATCGTAGCCAATATCTTCATATATTTTTGAAATTTTATTGCTGTATGTTTCGTCAACTAGATCAATTTTATTAAAGATAATTCTAGTTTCAATATTAGAAAGTTCCAACATCAAAAGATATTTGTCCAATGTATATAAATTTATGTCTGGAGAAGAAAGACTCATTATAACTATGACCTGGTCCACATTTGAAATAGGTGGTCGCAGAAGTTGATTTTTTCTTTCGTGCACATCATTTATATAGGCGGTGCCATCACTATTTATTAAAATATCAACTTCATCTCCAACTATTGGCTTAATTTTATTATTTCTAAAAAGCCCCCTTGCCTTACATAGATAAACTTGTCCCTCTTTTTCAACATAGTATATTCCCCTATGGGATTTAATAATCTTAGACATTATTCTATAGTCTCTCCACTATATAATTCGTCATTTACATAAACATTGTAGCTTTCTCCCCTACGAACATTAATAGTTATATTGGCGTCGCCCCTTGCTGTATCAAGTTGACGATTGTAAACATTAACTTCTTTGTCTCCATCAATTCTTTCGATTCTAACATTATATGTTCCTGGAGATATATCAGCTACCCTTATTCTAAAGGTATAGGATGTTGTCTTTTTATTTGTTTTTGGTTCAGTAGGCTCTTCTGTAGGCTCTTCCTTTTCTCCCGTACTAACTTGAAGATTTATTACTGAACCCTTCTTAACCATAACTCCATTGTCAACGCTTTGACTAATAACTACTCCCTTATCTATCGTACTTGAAGAAGTTTCTTCAATATTGTATTTTAAACCAATTTCAGCAAGTTTTTCAGTGGCTTTTCTAACATTCATTCCAGCCACATTAATCATTGGAACGGTGTCATCTTCCTTTCCCTTAGAAACCACTAACTCAACTGTTGAATTTTTCTTAACGGATTCTCCTGCACCAGGTTTTTGACTTATAATATATCCTTCATCAAAATTATCACTAAAGGAGTCTTTAATTTCAACTTGAAGTCCGAGGGATTCAAGAGATGATATTGCATCGTTCTTCTTCCAGTTTGTATAGCTCTTAAGAACAATATCTTCTTCTCCGCCACTTACATAAACTTCTATTATTGATCCTTTCTTAAGCTCCGTTCCACTTTCTGGGTCTTGTTCTGCAATTAGCCCTTCTTTTTGATCTGATTCAACTGTGCCCATTACCTTAACCTTTAAATCAAAGTCCAGTTCATCAAGTTGTTCTTGAGCTGAATCAACGTCAATTCCTATAAGTGGAGGTGTCTTTACTACATCTTCTTTAATAAGATTCCCCTTAAAGTATTTAACTCCTACTACAGAAGCGGCAACTACTATAAGAGCAAGCAAAATTGGAAGAATATAGGTTTTAAAGAAACCACCCTTCTTTTCTTCTTCCTCATCTTCATATTCATTTTTCATATTGTATACTGCCTTCTCTTCAGTCTTTGGTTTTATATCCTCTTCTTTAATCACACCGATTCTTTCAGTTTTGTCAAAGTTGTCATCATATTCCAATTTGAAATTTCTGAAGTTTAATAATGCCATCTTCATTTCAGTAGCAGAGCTAAATCTATTATTAGGATCCTTGTCCATGGCTTTTAAAATAATATCATTAAGTCCTTGAGGAATATCTGGATTTAAGCTCTTTGGTTCTACTAATTTATCTTGAATGTGTTTAAGTGCAATTCCAACTGCATTTTCTGCATCAAAAGGAACTCTTCCCGTTGCCATTTCATATAGCACTACGCCAAGAGAGTATATGTCAGATTTTTTGTCTATAAATTTTCCCTTTGCCTGCTCAGGTGAAATATAATGCACTGTGCCAAGTACTGTAGATGTATATGTTATGGTTGCAGAGGATGAAATTCTCGCAATACCAAAGTCTGTAACCTTAGCAACATTATCTTTATCAAGTAGGATATTATGTGGTTTTATATCTCTATGAACTACGCCTTTTTTGTGGGCAGCTTCAAGGGCAGATGCAATTTGAAAACCAATGTTTGCTACAAATTCCGCTCCAAGTGGCGCCTCATTATTGATTATGTCTTTTAAAGTACGTCCATCAATGTATTCCATAACGATGTAGTTATATCTTTGGTCATTTACAACTGCATTTCCAACATCATATACAGAAACAATATTGTTATGGGACAGAGATGCTGCAGATTGAGCCTCCATGGCAAATTTTTTTAGAAATTCCTCATCATCCATGAACTCATCTTTTAACACCTTTATAGCCACATATCTATTTAATAATTTATCTTTTGCCTTATATACAACGGCCATTCCTCCAACGCCGATGTTCTCTTCAATTAAATATCTATTTCCAAGAGTTTGACCAATCATCTGTCTTCCTCCTTATGTGTATATAGTGAAATTGTAATATTATCGTATCCCCCTCTGCTTAGACTAAGGTCTATGAGTTCGAACACCCTTTCCTCTTCAGTTTTGTCTTCTTTAGAAATAATTTCATCTATTTCTCCGTCTGAAACCAAAGAGTTTAGTCCATCGGAACACAATAACACCTTATCTCCTTCGCTTATTTCCAAGGAAGTTATATCAGGTTCAACATTTAGTTCTGCACCTAGACTCTTAGTAATAACATTTTTTCTTCCATAGTTTTTAGCTTCTTCTTCAGTTATGGTACCTGAAATCAACAAGTCGTTCACCAAGGAGTGATCTCTTGAAACCTGTTTAAATCCAAAGGAGTTTTTAAAATACGCTCTGCTGTCTCCTACATTCAATATATATAAATAATTTTCATGAATAAGAGCTACTACGATTGTTGTTCCCATGTTATAAAGCTCGTCATCATTATGTGATTCTTCATATATAATCCCATTAGAATAGTTAACGCAATCAGTCAAAAATTTAGTCATATCCTCTGCGTCTTTAAGGTTTTCTCTAAAGTAGTAAATAAAAGATTTTACAGCTAATTCGGAAGCAATTTCACCTGCATTATGACCTCCCATGCCATCGGCAACAACCATTAATATGGTGTCACCGTCTACGTAGTTGTCGTAGTAATCTTCATTTAATTTTCTTTGTAGCCCGATATCAGTGGCTGAAAAATAATTCAATTTATCACTTCCTCATCTCTTTTTTATGACCAGATCTTAATTGGCCACAGGCTCCATCAATATCTATTCCCATACTTTTTCTTATTGTTGCGTTAATTCCTCTCTTTACAAGTTTTTGTTTGAAAATTTCCAATTCATTTGAGTTTGTACTCGGTTTTCCAAATTCATCTATTGCATTTAAAGGAATTAAATTTAGATGAAAGTTTTCATGATTAAACAATTTGACTATTTCATCTATATGTCTATCAGAATCATTAACATCTTTTATTAAAGTATATTCAAAACTAACTCTTCTTCCAGTTGATTCAAAATATTTTTTTGCGCTTTTAAATACCTCGTCTATTTTATATCTATTGTTAATAGGCATAATTGCACTTCTTTCAAAGTCAAATGGATTGTGAAGAGAAATAGTTAAGTTAATCGGTAAATCCTCTTGGGATAATCTATCAATTTCTTTAGCAAGCCCACATGTTGAAAGGGTAATATTTCTTATTGACATATTGTACCCTCTCTCATCAGTAATAATCTTTATAAACTTTATTACATTGTCATAGTTATCTAACGGTTCTCCAATTCCCATTAAGACAACATTGTTTATTCTAATATCTTCCGTTCTTGAAACGTAATAGATTTGTTCTAAAAGCTCTGATACTTCTAAATTTCTTTCGTATCCAGCTTTAGTAGATGCGCAGAACTTACATCCCATCTTACATCCTACTTGGGAGGAAATACAAATGGTATTTCTATCATGATAACCCATTAAAACCGTTTCAATTAAAGCTCCGTCTTCAAGTTTAAATAAGTATTTGGTGGTTTCATCCACCTTTGAGACAAACTTTTTAACCAGTTCTATCTTTTTAAATTTCCCCTCTTCTTCCAACATTTTTTTCATTTTTTTTGAAAGATTAGTAAACATTTCAAAATCATTGTAAAGTAAATGATGAATTCCTTCAAAAATTTGATTTGTACGATATCTTTCAATTTTCAATTCTTGTAAAGAAGAATTTAATTCATTATATTCTAAATTATTGTATATAATTTTTTTCATTTAATCTTACACCATTATAACATACTAACTAGATGTTTTTTGAAACTTTGATATGAAAAAACCATCCGCCCCTTTTTCATAAGGCATTAGTGAAAGGTATGAGATATTGTTATCTCTATAACTGAATTCCACAGGCTTAATATTTTCATATCTATCTAAAAAGTATTCTCTTTGCATTTCATTTTCTTGCTTGAATATACTGCAGGTACTGTAGACTAAAAAGCCTCCTACCTTTAAATATTTCAAACAGTTATCCATTATCTCTCTTTGAGTTATTACAAGTTCTTCAATCTCTTTTTTCGTTCTTCTAAGTTTAATTTCAGGATTTCTGCTAACTATTCCAGATCCTGAACAAGGCGCATCTAATAAGATATAGTCAAACGAATTAACTAAATCCCCATTAAATGAAGTAGCGCCAAAATTACTGTATTTTATATTTTTACAACCAAGCCTTTTAGCATTTTCTTTTATCTTTTCAATCTTATGCCCATGCAAGTCATTTGCCAAAATTTCTCCTGTGTTTGAAACTAATTCAGACAAGTGGCAGGTCTTTCCTCCTGGAGCTGCACAAATATCTAGAATTTTAGAATTTTTTTCTGGATTTAATACTTTGCTTGCAAGTATTGAAGCTCCACCTTGAACTGTAAAATATCCATTTTTAAAAATGTCCGTTTCAAAAAGATTACTTGCTTTAATTATTATTAATGCATTTTCTAAAAATGGATGCTCTTCAAAACGAATATCGAGCTTTTTAAATTCATTTTCCAATTTACTTTTAGTAATTTTTAAATTATTAATTCTTATAACAAGATTCGGTACTTCTGAAAAAGAATTCAAAATTTTTCTAATGGTCTTTATTTTATAATTTCCAATTAAAAAATCATAAAAATCATCACCAACAGAGTATTTAACTTTAAGCCTGTCGTTAACAGATGGCATATTTGAAATCTTTTTTTCTATAGTTGAGTTATCAATATTTCTTAAAATTGAATTAATCAGACCCTTGTACTGTGTTACTTTGAAATACTCGCATGAATTTAAAGATTCGT
The DNA here is from genome assembly GCF_928097925.1 of Mediannikoviicoccus vaginalis. Taxonomy (GTDB): domain Bacteria; phylum Bacillota; class Clostridia; order Tissierellales; family Peptoniphilaceae; genus Mediannikoviicoccus; species Mediannikoviicoccus vaginalis. The sequence goes on along the minus strand of NZ_CAKMRI010000001.1, from coordinate 245,424 downwards.
TCACAATGGCATAATCAGGAATTGAATTCATAAAGAACTTTTGATATACTCCAACTTTTAAAATAGTTAAGACCTCTTGTGGAAGAGTTTTATCTGGTTTATCCAGCTCTTCCACTACGGCCATCTCTAAGAATATATTATTTTCAATAACTCCAAGAACCAATTGTCTAATCAACTGAGAATTTAAATTCTTTGGAATTTTAGCTAAAAGTTCTGAGGAGTATCCTCCTTGCTCCACATTTAATAAAACTTTTATGGAAAAATTTCTTTCATTCATTAATCGTCTCTTCTGCTATTCATTATTCTTAATAATTGCACCAACGAGAAAAGAGCTGCCGCAATATATGTCATTGCCGCTGCAGAAAGCACCTTCTTCCCCTCTGGCACTTCATCCCTATGAAGTATTGTTCCATCTAGATTTTTTAATGCTCTTGAACTTGCGTCAATTTCAACAGGAAGTGTTACTATTTGAAATAGCACAGTAATTGCAAATACTGCAATGGCAACATTAATAAAAAATGGTGCTATGAAAAGCCCAACCAAAAACAATGGATAAATTGATCTCGATGCGAAGTTTACCACAGGTACAAGGCTATTTCTAAAGTTTAAAAAGGAATATCCTCTATCATGTTGAATAGCATGTCCCACTTCATGGGCAGCAATACTTACAGATGCAATACTTGGATCATTATAAACTCTTTCAGATAATCTGATAATATTTTTTGTAGGATCATAGTGGTCTGTAAGTTCTCCTGAAATCGCAACTATTTTTACATCCGTAAGGCCATTTCTGTCAAGAATTTCCCTTGCCGCTTGCATTCCAGTAATATTCTTCTTATTTTGTACCCTTGCATACCTTGCATAGGTACTCTTTATTTTCATTTGTGCTATAAGTCCAAACGCCATTGCCAGAAGTAAGGCAATCATCCAAAATCCGTTGCTATTATAATATGGCATCATTCCATACATAATATTACCCCCTATTTCAAATAAATATTTTTCTTAAATTCATTTCCCTTTAGAAAGTCTGCAACTGACATTCTCTTTTTATTTGGAAATTGAATCTCCTTTAATAAAATATACCCATCTCTAGCTGTAATTTTAATATTTTCAGGACCAACTTCTTCAACGTATCCAGGTTCATGTTTAACTTCTCCAAGAATATAATCCATCTTTAAAACTTTTATATTTTTTTCTTCATATTCAAAAAATGAGCCAGGCCATGGATAAAATCCTCTAAACTTGTCATAGATTTTTAAACAGTTGTCATTCCAATATATTTTTCCGTCTTTTCTGTTTAACATTCCCCTATATATTGCTTCTTCTTCATTTTGCTTTTTTCTATTTTCATAGAACTTGTCAAAATTTTGGAGTACTTCCACAATGCCCTTTCCACCTAGAACCATTAGTGAGTCGTGAAGCTCCTCTGCATTTTCATCGGAAGCTATTTCTTTTTCTAAGCTATAAAGGATATCTCCTGTATCAAGTCCCTTTTCAACAAGCATGATTGTTATTCCACTTTTTTCTTCACCTTCAACAATTGCCCAGTTTATAGGCGCTGCTCCCCTGTACTTTGGAAGTAGTGAAGAATGTACATTTAAAATTCTGTCCTTGAATTCCAAAAGCAGTCTTTCTTTAATAATCTGCCCATATGCAACTACTACAAGAAAATCTGGGTCCAAAGATTTTATCTTTTCAAAACTTTCGTCACTATTTATATCATCTGGAGTGAATACTTCTAAGTTATTGTCCAGTGCATACTGTTTCACAGGAGTTGGAGTCATTTTACCTCTATTTCTCTTCCTGTCAACTTGAGAAATTACTAGAGGAATTTCAAATTTCCCACTTTCATGTATGGCTTTTAAAGACTCAACTGCAAATTCAGGTGTGCCAAGAAATATAACCTTAGGCTTCATCTATTCATCATCCTCTTCTGAACTTTCAAGTTCACTATTATCAAACATTCTCTTTGCTAATTGCGGATACAAAATCCCATCTAAATGATCAAGCTCGTGGCAAATACAAACTGCCTTGTACTCATCACAATCAACAACTACATTTTTACCGTTAACATCTGTGTACTCAAGAACTAAATTCTTTGGTCTATCAACAAGTCCTGATTTGCCAGGAATTGATAGACAACCTTCCAAATTCTCTTGAGTCTCTTCAGATTTTTCAGTTATTCTAGGGTTTATTATCTTCATAACCCCATTTCCATCTTGCATGTCTACAACTACAAGTCTTTTTAATATTCCTATTTGAGGTGCTGCTAGGCCTAGTCCATTGGCATCTCTCATGGTTTCTTCCATATCGTCAAGTAGCTGTAAAATTCTATTATCAATCTTTTCAACTTCTCTAGCTTTTTTACTTAAAATAGGATCTCCTATAATCCTAATATTTCTAATAGCCATATTTACCTCCTTAGATAAAATTTGTCGGATTAAAAGTTAGGCTCAACTTGTATCCCTGTAAATCCACATTGTATTTGTTATCTACTAATATGGATTTGAAAATTTCCTTAATCTTTTTATTTTCTTCTCTGTATTTATAAAAAGTATAAAATCTATATCTATTGTTAATTCTAGAGATTGGACTAGGATTTGGTCCGATAATCTCAATCTCCTTTATATTATTCTCTCTTAATTCAGCTTGAATGTGCTGTTGTAATTCAAATAGCTTTTGTCTCGTTGCAATGCGCTGATTCCCTGAAATATTAATGCAAAAAACAGTATAAAATGGAGGATACTTAAACAGTTTTCTATGTTCAATCTCCATGTTATAAAAATCTATAAAGTCATGGTTCTTGCTGGCTTCAATAGAATAATTTTCCGGCTTATAGGTTTGGATGAAAACTTCACCAGCATAGTCTCCCCTTCCCGCTCTACCAGAAACTTGTGTTAATAGCTGAAATGTTGTCTCTGTTGCCTTATAACTTCCAACATTTAAACTTAGGTCTGCAGCTATAACACCTACAAGTGTCACATTTGGAAAGTCAAATCCCTTAGTTATCATTTGAGTTCCAATGAGTATATCTATCTTACCTTGGTTCATCCTGTCAAATACATTTAAATACTCTTGTCTTGTTCTTACGGTATCTGCATCCATTCTAAATATTTTTGCATCGGGAAAATTTTCATAGCAATACTCTTCAAGCTTTTCTGTTCCCGCACCAAACTCTCTTATATACTTACTTCCACAATTTGGACAAATCTCTGGTTTCTTTTTAGTCCTTCCACATTGATGACATAACAAAATATTATTGTACTTGTGATAAGTCATTGAAACATCGCAGGAGTCACAGTTCATTACATATCCACATCTTCTACAAAATACATATGAAGTGTGGCCTCTCTTATTCAAAAACAAAAGTGTCTGCTTCTTATTTTCCAAATTATTTACAATTGCATCATGGAGTTTTTCTCCAACCACAGAAGTATTTCCCTTTTTAAGTTCTTCTCTCATATCGATTATATTTACCTTTGGCAATACTCCTGCAGTTGCCCTATTTTTTATATTTAAAATTTCATAATCTTTTTGTTCACCCAAGTAATAGGACTCAATGGAAGGCGTTGCCGATCCAAGAACTAGTTTTGCATTAAGTTTTTCACTTAAAAACTCCCCAACTTCCCTGGTAACATACTTTGGATTCATATCTGAAATATAACTTTGATCATGCTCCTCGTCTATGATAATTGCACCAAGATTATCTACCGGCGCAAATATTGCAGATCTCGCACCAATAACTATGGGAAATGTATTATTTTTTATTTGTTGCCATTGTTCAAGTTTTTCCCTTTGATTTAATTTGGAATGAAGCACAGCAACTTTGCCAGGAAATCTTCCTGAAAAACGAAGTATGGTCTGTGGTGTTAATGAAATTTCTGGAACCAAAATAATACATGATTTACCTTGGTTTAACATTTCTTCAACTATTTGAAGATAAATTTCCGTCTTTCCGCTCCCCGTAATTCCATGAATTAAAAATTTGTTTTTATCTCCATCTAGAATGGATTTTAAAACAATTTGCTGTTCATTGTTGAGTGATATTTTGGAATATTTTTTATAATCTCTTGTAACTTTTGTAAATTCATTTTTAAGTTCAGAGGAAACTAGTCCTTTTTCTACAAGACCTTTTAAACTGGATAGGGATGAATTTGTCTCCATTAAAATTGTTTTTTTATCCACTGGACCATTTTCTAAAATAAATTCAAAGATTTTTTCTTGAGCCGGTGCATTTTTTAATTTATTTTCTACTTCAACCTTTTTATTTATTGTGTAATACTCTACTAAATTCGGCTTAATTCTTCCTTTAATATCATATTTTTCTTTTAAAACGCCTTCATCAATTAACCTATTAATTATATCTTCATCAAATCTCTCTACTGCCGATTTATACTCCCTTGGTCTTTGAAAAAAAAAGGAAATATCCTTGTCTTCAGTTTCCTCATTTAGATAAATTAACTTTTCCAAGTCCTTCCAATTCCCAGGAGGCAAAACTCTTTGGAATGCAGAGGATAAATCTGAAAGATATCTATCCCTCATAAAAAGAGCAAGGTCTATAAGTTCTTCAGAAATAATTGGTTCGTGGTCCACAAGTTTAAAGATTTCCTTTAACTTCACATCAACCAGTGGACTATCTGCAATTTCCACAACTATTCCAAGTTTTTTTGAGTTGCCCCTTCCAAATGGAACTATAACTCTTAGTCCTCTTTTTATATTTGATTGTAGTTCTTTTGGAACGCTGTAACTGAATAATCGGTCCAGCACTCTAGTCTTATTTTCTAAAACAATATTTACTATCATATTAAATCTAAAATTTCATCTGCTACTTGGATTTTCGGCATTAGTGGCATGTCAATTGTATCTTCTCTTGAAATTATCGAAACCTTGTTATCATCCACATCAAAGCCTGATGTGGAACTTGAAACGTCATTTGCAATAATGTAATCGCAATTTTTTGATTCTAATTTCTTTAATGCATTTTCATGTAAATCAAATGTCTCTGCCGCAAATCCAATTACCATCTGTTCTTTTTTCTTTTCACCAAAGTATTTTAAAATATCTTCATTTTCAACTAAGTTAAGTATTAAGTTATTCTTTGTCTTAATTTTATTTTCCGAATATTTTTCAACTCTAAAATCACATGGTGCCGCCGCCATAATCAAGCAGTCAGCATCATCAAATCTCTTTTCTATTTCACTTTTAAGTTCGTGGTTATAATTTATTCTTATGTTTTCTGGTCCATATGGAGGGCTCACTTTGCAGTCCCCATGTATCAGTGTTACATTAGCTCCTCTTTGAAATGCTTTTTTTGCAATTGCAAAGCCCATCTTTCCACTGGAACGATTGGTGATATACCTTACCGGGTCAACATCTTCCCTAGTTGGCCCCGCTGTAACAATTATATTTTTTCCCTTTAGGTCCTTTTCAACAAAGTAGTCTTCAACTCTTTCAAATATCTCTTCTGGCTCTGCAAGTCTTCCATTACCAATGTTGTTACAAGCAAGCATTCCAGACTTAGAGTTGATAAATTCAAAATTTCTATCCTGCAATTTATTTATATTTTCTATTGTTGCTGGATTTTCAATCATCTTTGTATTAGCGGAAAGGGCAAGCATAACTGTCTTGTCATATGCTAATACCGTAGAAGTTAGTAAGTTGTCTCCAATTCCATTTGCAATCTTTGCCAATGTGTTTACAGTTGTTGGAGCAATTAAAAATAAATCTGCCCTCCTAGCCATCTCAATGTGTTCAACCTCTTCATGATGACCACTGTGAAACATATCTGTGTGAACCTTGCCCCTACTAATGGTTTCAAAAACAAGGGGTGAAATCATCTTGGTAGCATTTTCAGTCATTATTATTTCAATTTCATACCCTGCCTTAACAAGTCGTGAACAAAGGTCTACTACCTTATAAATTGCTATTCCGCTTGTGATTCCAAGCAAAATCTTTTTTTCATTATTCATCCTTTTTTTCTTCTTCGCTATCTACATTGTAAGTTACTTTTCCTTCCATAATTTCAGAAATTGCTGTTGTAACAGGATTTGTTGTCTTTGATTTTACCATTGGTTCAGAACCGTCAATGATTCTTCTTGCTCTCTTTGATGCAATTACACAAATTGCATATCTACTTCCTGAAATTCTCTCTAATTCTTTAAATGATGGATTTATCATTATTTCATACCTCCTAAATATGTCGCTTTTAATTTTTCTGCTTCAATAATACATTGTATTTTATAAACTGTGTCATCAACTTCATCGTTGACAACCGCATAGTCGTATTTATCTATAAAAGAAAGTTCTTTTTCCGCATTATGCATTCTCAAATTAATGGTTTCTTCGTCCTCTGTGGCTCTTTTTGTAATTCTAGATCTCAATTCTTCTAAGTTTGGAGGAAGTAAGAAAATATAAACTGCACCTGGGAAATTTTTCTTTACTTGCAAAGCACCTTGAACATCTATTTCAAGAATTACAATATTGCCCTTTCCTATATTTTCTTCCACATAGGCCCTTGGTGTCCCATAAAAATTATTATGAACCTTTGCATGTTCTATAAATTCATCCCTCTTTACCTTTTCCTTAAATTCATCTAGAGATAAAAAATAATAGTTTTCTCCGTCAACTTCTCCGGGACGCTTCTTTCTTGTCGTTGCTGATATAGAGTACTTAATATCATCTCTCTTTGCTCTTAGAGCTTCACATACAGTTCCCTTACCAACTCCTGAAGGTCCTGAAATAACCATTAAAAAACCATCTCTCATATTGCCCTCCTACTCAATATTTTGTATTTGTTCTCTAATCTTTTCTATAATTGATTTTAACTCAATGCAATTTTGTACAATCCTCTTGTTTGGAGATTTTGATGATATTGTATTAACCTCTCTATTCATCTCTTGAACAATAAAGTCCAGCTTACGTCCCTTCGGCTCATTTGACTCAAGGGTAAGTAAAAATTGATCAATGTGTGAGTTTAGTCTAACTATCTCCTCAGTAATGTCAGACCTTTCTCCATATAGAGCAACCTCTAAATAGATTCTATCCATGTCCAGTTTCAAATCTTCGTCATTTATCTCTTGAAGCTTTTTAATTAAAGAATCTTTGTATTCGTCATGGGAAGACTTTGCAAGTTCTTTTATTTCCTTTACAATTCTTTTCATTTCATCAAGTTGAGTTTTAATAATTTCAGATATATTCTCTCCCTCTTTTCTTCTCATTTGGATTAAAAGTTCAAGAGCATTTTCAACTTGTGAAAGAATAAGTTCTTTTAAATACTTTTCATCTTCTTCGCTTTCTTCTATTTGCAAAGCCCCTTCCAGTTGCATTATGTCTGAAAGTTTTAATTTAAAGTCATGGTCCAGTGATTTTTCTAAATCTTTTACCGCTTCAATATAGTTTGAAACTAAGTTGGAATCAAAATACATCTTCGAAATGTTGGATTCTTTCTTTTGACATCTTATAAAGACATCTGCACGTCCTCGGTCCAATTTTTTTCTTACAGTTTTTTTAATATCCTCTTCTAAAAAATTTAAAAAGTTGGGATTTTTAACTTGCACATCTAAATATTTATTATTTACCGTTTTTATTTCTACCGATACTCCATAGCTATTGTCTTCTATGGATGATCTTCCGAAACCAGTCATTGAATATATCATAATCCACCTCTTCTTTCTTCTCATTCTATAACAATGTCAAGGCTAATTCAATAATATGTTACATTTTCGTAACAATTTTCTTGCATTATTCATGAAAGTTTTACTATGGTATAATTTATTAGTATAGATTGGAGGTAATTATGAGTTTTGACGGAATTGTAACAAGGGCAGTAGTCAAAGAACTTAATGATAAATTAATCGGTGGAAAGGTGAATCGAATTAACCAGCCGGAAAATAGAACTATCTTGCTACAAATTTATAATAGAAAAAATAATTACAAATTATTATTAGATGCTTCTAGTAATCGCCCTGGGTTTTACCTTTCAAATGAAATTAAAGAAAACCCCATTAAGGCACCAAACTTTTGCATGCTTTTAAGAAAGCATTTGCAAAATGGAGTTATAGAGTCAATCGAACAAAAGGGTCTAGACAGGGTTTTGGATATAAATATATCATCAATGAATGAACTTGGTGATTTAGTTACGAAGACTTTGACCATAGAAGTTATGGGAAAGTATTCCAACATTATTCTTAGAGAAGAGTTTAATATTTTAGATTCCATCACAAGGGTTACGGAAGATCTTTCTAGAGTGCGTCAACTTCTTCCAGGACTAAGCTATTCCTATATCGAAGATGACAAGGTGGATATTACAAAGGAAAACAAACTTCCATCCCAAATAATTTCCAATATGGAAAAAGATATAAAGATGGCAAGATTTTTCTATATGAATTACACCGGGTTTTCCCCACAGATTACAGATGAAATTCTTTATGAGTCAAATGTTGACAAAAATAAAAAAGCTAAGGAATTAAATTCTGAGGAGCTAGGAAGAATTGATAATTCATTTAATGAAATTTCAGATAGAATTCTTTCAGATGATTATACTTACGCAACATATCGTGATGAAACTGGAAAGCTACTTGACTTTCACTGTTTAAAATTAAATTATTTAAATGTAGAACCTAAGATTGAAGATAGCATGTCAACTGCATGCGAAAATTATTTTAGCGAAACCTTTGTTTCAGATAAGGTGTCACAAAAAGTTTCAAGTCTTTCAAAGAAGGTCTCTCATCTTTTAGAAAAAGATAGGAATAAATTGGTTAAACTTTTAGACGAAAGAGAAAAAGCTAGTGATAGAGAAAAATATAAGGTTTATGCAGATATAATCTCTGCAAATGTTCATAATATGGACAGAGGCTTAAAGAGCATAACGCTTCAGAACTTTTACGATGCTGAACTTTCTAACATCGAAATTCCCCTTGATGTAAAAAAATCCCCTTGGGAGAATGCACAATTTTACTATAAAAAATTTAGCAAGTTAAAAACTTCAGAAAATCTTTTAAAGAAACAAATTCCCCTACTTAAAGATGATATAAAATATTTTGAGCAGGTGTTAGACAGTTTAAAAAAAGTTGAAACCGATTCAGAAGTTATGGAGATTAGGTCTGAGCTTTCAAGTGGTGGTTATATTAGCAAGGGCAAAACAAAAAATAAAGACAAAAATAAATCTTCAAAACCTTCCACACCTCATCACTTTGTAAACGAGAGGGATAAGCATTTTTATGTGGGAAAAAATAATTATCAAAACGACTACATCACTTTGAAACTTGCAAATAAAGAGGACATCTTTATCCATGTTAAGGACGTTCCAGGTTCCCATGTGATTTTAAGAAATGACAACATTACCGAAGAAGATATTCTTGACGGATGCCTTTTAGCCGCTAAGTACTCCTCTGTTTCAAATGAACAAAACGTCGCTGTGGATTATACTGAAAAGAAAAATGTTAGAAAGGCCAAGGGTGCAAAGCCTGGCATGGTCTACTACGATGATTTTAATACTGTTTTTGTAAATCCGAAAGAATTTGATTTTCAAATATTTAAAGAGATTTAAACCTCCTTTTTCAAGGAGGTTTTCTTTATCTTCGTCTTAAAGCCTGTTGTATTCTTCTGTCAGAATCTCTCTTTGCTATTGTCTCTCTCTTGTCGTGAAGTTTCTTACCCTTTGCAAGGCCAATCTTAACTTTGACAAGTCCGTTTTTCAAATATACGGATAGCGGGATTATTGTATATCCCTTTTCTTTTGTTGCACCAATAAGTTTATTTATCTCTCGTCTATGAAGAAGTAACTTTCTTGTTCTTAATGGATCCACATTGTTTCTATTTCCCTGTTCATAGGGGCTAATATGCATTCCATATATAAAAACTTCACCATTTCTTATTTGACAAAAGGCTTCTGTAACAGATGCCTTGCCAAGTCTTAGGGACTTTACCTCTGTCCCTTTAAGAGCTATTCCCGCTTCATACTCCTGCTCTATAAAATATTCATGTCTTGCCTTCTTATTATTCGTTAGTATTTTTGCCATCTTTATCACCATTTACAAATTTAAAATCTATTTGTCTCTTAATTCTACTTGCATCTATTACTTGTACTCGAACCTTTTGTCCCAGATTATATATTCTATTTCTTGTCTCTCCAACGACTATAAAGGCCTCTTCATTGAAATTGTAATAATCATCGGTCATGTTTACAAAGGACACAAGACCTTCAACACCATTATCAAGTCTTACAAATATACCAAACTTAGTAAGCCCCGATATTACACCGTCAAATCTCTTGCCGATGTTGTCCTCCATATACTCTGCCATTTTCATATTTACAACTTCACGTTCAGCATCTTCAGCTCTTCTCTCAGTCATTGAGCAGTGCTTACTCACATCGTTTAAGAACTTCATATACTCATTCATATTATTAGTATTCTTTTTATTTCTCAAAAAGTTTTTGAGTATTCTGTGTATAAATAGGTCTGGATACCTTCTAATAGGAGAAGTGAAGTGAGTATAGAACATGCTTGCTAAACCAAAATGCGGCTGTGGATCAGGAGAGTACTCCGCCTTTGACATGGATCTTAAAAGCATCATTGAAATAAGCGGCTCTTCTGGCTTTCCCTTAACTTCGTTTATTATTGACTCATAGTCCTTTGGATGAATGTCCTGACCTTTAATGGAGTAACCAAATTTTTTAATCATTTTTCTTAGTTCTTCCACCTTCGTTTCCGAAGGATCTTCATGAATTCTATATATAAACGGCTCTTCCATAAATCCAAAGTGACTTCCTACGGTTTCGTTTGTCACAATCATAAACTCTTCAATAATTCTATTTGCAACCCTTCTCTCTTCCTGCACAATATCTATTGGCTTTCCGTCGTGACCAAGAATTATTTCAGGATCGGTGAAGTTAAAATCTATACTTCCCCTTCTCTCCCTCTTTTCTTTAAGAATTTCAAATAGCTCATTCATCATTAAAAGTTTTTCCTTTAATAAATCATCTTCGTAAATATCTTGCTCACCTTCAATGATGTCGGAAACATTTGTGTAAATTAATCTGTAATCAGAGTTTATAACCGATTCATAAAACTTGTAGTCAACTACCTTTCCCCTCTTATTAATTTCCATTTTTACAGTCATGGAAAGTCTATCCACTCCTGGGTTTAAACTACAAATACCATTGGATAATTCCTTTGGTAGCATTGGAATAACTCTGTCTAATAAATAAACTGAGTTTCCTCTTCTATAGGCCTCTTTGTCCAGTGCAGAGCCTTTCGCCACATAGTGGGCAACATCTGCAATATGAACATAGAGCAAATAGTTATCGTCTTTCTTATCAATGGATATGGCATCATCAAAATCTTTTGCAGTAGCTCCATCAATTGTAACTGTGAAGAGATCTCTAAAGTCAGTTCTCTCTTCAACTTCTTTCGAGTCCACTTCCGTTTCAATTTCCCTTGCCCTATCTTGCACTTTTTTAGAAAATTCAAAGGGTAAATCAAATTCCATTACGATGGATGTAATGTCCACGCCCTTTTCATTTATATTTCCAATTATATTTGTCACTATGGCTTCTGGATTCTTTCCCTTAGGTTTTCTTTCCTTTATCCTTGCAACAACTTTATCGTTGGTCTTGGCGCCGTTTCGGTCGCCCTTGCTAATGAATAGGTCAAAGCCATATCTAGTGTCATCGGGAACAACAAAACCAAAGTTTTTACCTTGAATATAAGTTCCTATTATTGGCTTTTTATTTTTTTCTATTATCTTTACAACTTCGCCCTCTGCCTTTTTGTCTGCTTCGGCTTTTTTTGTAACTTTTATTAGAACCTTATCTTGATGCCATGCTTTATTTAAATCATCCCTTGGAATGAAAACATCATCTATAATACCATGTTCTTCTATAAAGTATGCAAAGCCCGCCTTATTACCTTCAAGAACACCTCTAAATAGATTTTCACTTGCAGGAAGCATATACTTGCCCTTTGCAGTTGTTATTAGCAAGCCCTCTTTTTCGAGAACCTTCAAAACATTCACAAAGTCCCTTCTTCCCTTAGGCTCTATATCAAAAATCATACATAGCTCTTCAGAAGTTCTTGGCATGTAGTCCTCTGATGAAATATATTCTAATATTCTTTCTTTTATTCTCATTTTTACCTCCTGCTTTCACTCTTTATATCCATTATACCAAATCAAAGAAAATGTCATCGTTAAAAATAAAATAACAGCATTTAAGCTGTTATTTTACCTTTATCGATGTGAATTATATTATCTGCTAAAAAGTTGGCTTCATCATTATCATGGGTGATAATTAAAACTGGTATGTTTAAACTTTTTATTAATTCACTAAAGCTTGGATATAATTTTTCTTTTAGTTCAGCGTCCAGGGCACTAAATGGTTCGTCCATTAATAAAACTTTGGGCTTTGTTACTAAAGTTCTTAAAAGTGCAACCCTTTGCTTCTCACCACCGGATATATCGGAAGGATATCTCTTAAGTAAATCTCTAAGTCTTAATACATCTAGAAGGTCTTCATAAATCTCTCTATCCTTCATTGCAAATTTAATATTTTTCTCAACGCTTAGATGTGGAAAAAGTCCATAGTTTTGAAACATGTACCCTAAATCTCTCTTTCTTGATGGGAGATAGATATTTTTTTCCGTTGACTCTAAAATAGTATCTCCATTGGATATTTCTGCTCTATCTGCTTTCACAAGTCCAGAAATTATATTTAATATTGTTGTCTTTCCGCTTCCTGAAGCACCTTGAATTGCTAAAACTTCTTTTTCAATATCAAATTTTAAATCCAATTTAAATAACTCTAATTGTTTTTCAATGTCAACAGAGAGCATCAATTTACCTTCCTTTTCTTTATCCACTTGTTTAGTAGATATATATTTATGAAGCTAAAGCCTATTACGATCGCCATTAGTAGATTTGCCTTTTGTCTATTATTTGACTCAACTGCATAAAAGATGGCAAGTGGTATGGTCTCAGTTTTACCTGGAATATTTCCCGCAACCATTAAAGTTGCACCAAACTCACCTATGGCCCTTGAAAAACTCAGTACAATTCCACTTACGATTCCCGGAAGAGCCAAGGGTATGGTCACCTTTGTAAAAATTTCAAACTCCGATTTACCTAGAGTCCTTGCCACATTTTCATAAACTGGATCAGTACTTAGAAAAGATGATTTTATACTTTGATACATAAGTGGAAGTGATACAACCACCGCCGCAATACAACCAGCCACCCAGGTGAAAATTACATTTATATCAAATGCATTGTAGAGAATCCTTCCTATTGGCCCCTTCCTGCTAAATAAAAGTAATAGGATATAACCCATTATGGTAGGTGGCAATGTCATTGGCAGAGTTAGTATAACTTCTAAGCCGTCCTTAAATAAAAATTCATGTTTAGTGAATACATACGCCAATATCAAACCTAAAATAAGCGTTATAAAAGTTGAAATAACAGCAATTTTTAAAGATAGTAATATTGGCGCCATGATTTCAGCTCTATTCATTTACTTCAAATCCGTACTTTGTTAGTATATCTTTTGCTTCACTTTCTTTTAAGAAATCTAAAAACTTTTGTGCAAGCTCTTGGTTCTTTGTAGATTTTACAATTCCACCAGGATATACTATATCGTCATGTACATCATCTTTAACTTCTTCAGCTATTTCAACATTGTCGTCTATAACAGCATCTGACTTATATACAAAACCTGATTCACATTCACCTGTAGATACATATGCAAGTACCGCTCTAACATCCTTTGCAAAAACAAATTTTTCTTGTCCACTTTCCCAAAGATTTAAACTTTCCAAACTTTGTTTTGCATATTGTCCTGCAGGAACTACATCTGGTTGACCAATGGCAATCTTATTTGACTTTTCAATAAAGTTCTCCATATTAATATCTTCATTAGCTTCTTTGTTCTTAATAAGTACAAGTTTATTTTTTAATAGAGGAAATATGGATTCCTTAACCATTAAATCCTTTTCGTTAACTGCATTCATCTTTGCTTCGCTGGCAGAGATAAATACATCTATTCCACCATCTTCTTCAATTTGTTTTTGAAGTGTTCCACTTGCCGCATAAGTAAAGTTCAATGTGCAGTTTTCTTTTTCTTCAAATATAGGTTTGATTTCATTCATTGCATCAGTTAAACTAGCTGCTGCACCTACTAAAATTTCTCCACCTGAAGTTTGCTCAGTTTCCTTTGAAGTGTCTTCAATTTGTCCATTTTTTGTTTCGTCAACATTTCCCTTATTACATGAAGCAGTAAATGTTAAAATTGATAAACATAGTGTAAATAAAAGTATTTTTTTAATATTTTTCATTTTAATCCCTTCCTATTATTTTTAAATATCGTTCATCTTTCCTGTAGCTCTTAAAATCTTCGTCTACTTTTAAATAATCAATTAGCTTCGGGTTTTCTTTAACAGCATTTTCTAAATCGTTAAAGCTCTTCTCCTCTTCTCCAACCTTTAAATATACACAGGCTCTGTTGTAATAAAGATTGTAGGTGTTTTCAGCATATGAAATTCCTTCAGTGAGTATTTCTAAACTCTCCATGAATTTTTTCTGCTTTATATACAGTGCGGATATGTTTAGATAAATATCTTGATATTCAGGATTTAATTTACAGGCCCTGTAATAATATTCAAGCGCCTTATCTTCACTATTTAATCTTTCATATGCTATTCCAAGATTAAATGTAGATCTAAAGTAATCAGGGTTTAATTCAACCGATGCCTTAAAATATTTTAGAGCCTCTTCATAGTTTTTTTGCATCTCAAAAATACTTCCCAAGTTATTATATGCCATATAATCCTTGGGAAATTTTTCAATCGTTTTTTTATAATAGCAAATAGCTTTATCCGTAAATCCATAACGGTCATATAAATCTGCAAGGAAAAAATACCCTTCCCTAAAGTTTTCATCTATGGCAATGGATTTTTTGTAATACTTCTCAGCTAAATAAAATTCGTCTAAAAAGTCATACATAACCCCTATGCCATAAAATGCCTGAAGAATCTCGCCAAATCTCTCAATTATGACATTGTAAACTTTTATTGCATTGTAATAGTTTTTCACCTCATAATATATTTGAGCCTTGTCGAGATATATTTCAATATATTTTTCTTCAGTATTTTCAAACCTTAAAGCCTTATTAAGTGCTTCAACAGATTTTTTGTATTCACCGTTTAAATAGAAATTTTGCGCTAATTTAATATAATTATCGCTTCTTCTATATCTATTCATTTTTAGAAATTGGTACTTCCAATGTATTTGAAGTTAGTTTCAACTTCAGGTGCATCATCTAAGTGCCATGTAGCATCTATGCTTGAAAGTTCTGCCATCTTTGTATAGTAGTACATTACAATTCCTGAGTCTGTGTAATTTGCATCGCCCTTAAAGTCTTCAATGTATAGATAAATATTTCCACCCTTTATTAAAAATCTCCATGGTTGACTGTTATATGCTGATGGAGCATTTTTGATGTAGTAAAATATTTCATCAATACCATAGCTATAAAGTTGTTCAACGGTACAAGGTGTGTCAAAGTCTTCAAAGTAAACAAAATCTTCGATACCATGTCTTGCAGAGTATTCATCTATTTCAAAAGTAGGTTTGCTTTCTGGATAACCAAACGCAAGTACAAAGTCTATTTTGTCTTGAGTTCCAAAGGTTTTTGACTTAATTTCTTCATCAACTCCAAAAAGTGTAATCCAGCAAGTTCCAAGACCCATTTGAGAAAGCTCTCCCACAATCTCTTCCAAATAATAAGCACCATAAATTAAAGATTCTTTATCTTTAACCTTATAGTTCATTGTAATGTAGTTAGGTGACTTTATCATAACTCCTGAATATCCACCAACGCCTTCAAGGCCATTATATATAGAATCTCCATATAATTTATATTCCACATTATGCTTTAAAGCCTTTTCATTTTCAACTTCTAAAAGTTTTTTAACCTTGTCCAACACTTGAGAAGTTAATTCTCTGTCTTCATACTTTCTGCATGATTTTCTTTTTTCTAAAAATTCTTTTAAGTCCATAATTCCTCCGTTATATTTTTTCTGTTATAATCAACTCAGGTGATTAAATGAAGATATCTATTCAGCAAAAAAATGCCATTGAACACAATGAAGGTCCCGCACTGGTACTTGCAGTACCTGGTTCGGGAAAAACCACTGTGCTATTAAATAGAATCGTTTACTTAAATAATACCTTTAAAATAAAGGATAATCAAATATTAAATCTAACTTTTTCAAAAACTCAAGCTCTTGACATGAAAAGTAGGTTTTATAGACTAAATACATCTTTAAAACCAAATTTTTCTACCATACATGCATTTTGCTATAGCATCATAAGATTCTATGCAAAGGAGATGAAATTAAATTTCAGACTTATTGAAGGAAGTCACGAATTTAATAAGTATGCACTTGTAAACAGAATCTCCGCCCAAAGTCACAATAGGTATCTTAGTAAGGAAGACTTAGACACCTTCTTTACCAATTACTCCTATGTAAAAAATAATTTGCTCGGCTATGATTTCCAAAACAATAATTATTTTGAAGAAATCGCAAATGAGTACGACGCCTTTAAAGAGGCAAATCACTTTATTGACTTTGATGATATGCTTTCCTTCGCATATAAAATCCTATTATCTGAAGAAAAAGTTTTAAATTCAGTTAGAAGATTTTATAAGTATATTCAACTGGATGAAGGCCAAGATGCATCTTTGATTCAGTTTAAAATATTAGAAGAGATTGCTAAACCAAAGAATAATCTTTTCATAGTAGCTGACGATGACCAATCCATATATGGGTTTAGGGGAGCCAATCCAAAATATCTCCTTGACATACAGAATATATACCCAGATATCAACATGATGTACCTAAATGTTAATTATAGATCCTCAAATGATATTGTACGCCTCTCAGACTTTCTTATCCAGAAGAATAAAAATAGATATTTAAAAGATGTTAAGTCAAATAGCAATCAAAATCTTCCCATTACATTGGCCAAGGTTAAAAATTTACATGTTCAAAATAAATATATACTAGACTATATCAAAGATATGAAAGATGGAGAGACCCTTGGAATACTTTTTAGAAATAATATTAATGCAATTAGCATTATAAATTTTTTTGAAAAGAATAATGTAAAATACACCAAGAAGCTAAACTTTAAAGCTGATATTTTAAACGAGATTTTAAGAGACTTAATTGATATAGTTGACCTTTCCATGGACAAAAACAACATGGATGCATTTAAGAGAATTTATTATAAGCTAAATTTATATCTGAGAAAAGACTATGTCTACTCTATAATTCCCGATAGCTCTGAAGGCATTGTTAAGACAATTATTTTAGATTATTCACTGCCTGATTACCAAAAAAAGATTATGGTTGAATTTTCCAATTCATTAAATAGGATGAAGAAATTAAATTTAAAGGGAAAGCTTGAAGAAATATTTTTTAACACAGGATATTTAGAATATTTAAAAAGGCATTACGAAAACTTTTCATTGGACTTAGTTCAAGAAATACTTTTAAATCTCTCGGAGAATTACGAAAATCTACATGAAGTAAAGTGTTTTATTGAAAATATAAACAGTAAGAGTCTAATAAACCCCACCAACGAAAACCCAATCTATGTATCCACAGTACATCAATCAAAGGGACTAGAGTATGACCATGTAATCATAACCGACTTGGTGGATGGTGAGTTTCCGATTTATGATGAGAGGGTTATTGACAGCGAAGAAGAGCGAAGACTTTTTTATGTGGCCATAACAAGAGCTAAGAAACACTTAACTCTATTGGTCCCTAAAAAAAGAATGTATAAGAAGGTCAATCCTTCCGTCTTTATAAGAGAGATAAAAAATGCAAAATAAAAAGGTTCTAAAGAATCCATTGGGGGATGCTAACCTATAAAGTTGGCATCTCCTCTTATTTATACATCATTATTCACTTACTTTTAAAAGACCTATCTAAATAGTCACTTTTTAACTGTTTTTAGGTTCACTTAATAAGCCTATAGGCTTATTTTTCCTAAAAGCTAATTCTTTTATTCAATTTATGTATATTATTCGAGTGCTAATATCCCATTTCTAAATCTTTTGAAATTTTTCATTCCAAATGTTATTCTCTTTAATACTTTTATTTTGTTGTTCATTCCTTCTACGTACCCATTGGTGAATTCGTAGTCAAAGCTATTGGATATTGGTTCTATCCAGTTCTTAAAGGCTGTTAAACAGGCTCTCCACTTAATGGATCCGTCTTTTAACAGGTATTCTATCCAACCTTGTATGTTTTTTTGTGCTTTCTCTTTGTTTTCGCTCTTCATTACTAGGTTGTAGAAGGTTTCTTTTGTTAGGTATGCTTTTCTTATTTCTTCGTTTCTTTCTAACATTATTGATACTTTTATTTTTTCATCTTCGTGTAGTTTTATCATTGGTTTTGTTAGTAGGGATTTACTTCTCATAAAGTGTGTTCTTTCTTGTTTTTTCATCTTTTTTGATTCTGCTATTCTTGTGTTTTCAAATCCCCATGTTACCTGTCTTATGAAGTGATATCTGTCTATTAGATGTTTTGCGTTTGGAAAGTGTTTTTTCTTTATATCTCTATACGGTCTATACATATCGCTTACGAAGATTTTTACTTTATCTTTTTCTTCTTTTGGTATTTGACTGAAGTATTTATCTAGGTATTCAAATTTCCTTGTTGGTAGTACGTCTAATATCTTTTTATTTTGACTATCTGCTATTATTGTCTGATACTTTTCTCCTCCGGAGTCGCCTTTGAATTCGTCTATATTTAGCACTTCTCCTAGTTTTAGTCTTTTTATTTCTATGGTATCTATTATGTTTGAGACTGTTTTGGGTGAAATGTAAAATTTTTTAGCTATATCTTTGATGGATATTTTATTTTTAAATTCTTCTAATACTCTTCTTTTGAGTCTTGTTGTTATTTGGCAATGTTTTGATACGAATGGTTTAGATTCTGTAAATCTTTTATTGCACTGTCTACATTTAAATCTTCGTACGTCTATTTTTAGTATTACTTGTTTATCTCTATATGGTAAATCTCTAATGTTTTGATGTCTATGGTCATGTATTTCTATCTTTTTTGATCCACAGCACGGACATGTTTTAGGTCTTTTCTTACATTTACCTGTTATTATTATCTTATCATCTGTTTCTTCTACTTTTTCTAATTCTAAACCTTTTATTCCCACAAGCTTTGTGATATTATTTATTTGCACTTACTTTACCTCCTTTATTTGGTTGTGGTGACTTTATTTTAGGTGATTTGTAGAGTAAGTGCAATTTTTTTATTTAAAAAACTGTTGAGGTGGTATGTTTATTCATACCCCCCAACAGTTTCTTTTGTTCCAATAAAAAAGGGTTAGAATTTTCTAGCCCTTTTGCTGTCTTCTCTTTCTCTTTTTCACAAAAAATATGTCTAAAAACCATGCAGTGCATAATGATATTATTCCACTTGCAAGGGACAATACAAAATATTCCAGCATAGATAGTGCCACTGGATCCGTAAGATTTGTTATAGCTACAATAAATGTAATCATAGCTGCCGCCAGTAATAATAGTCCAAATAAGTACTTAACAATTCCTTCACGTTTTATAAAAAAGAAAACAACAATCACAATTAGCATTGCAAAAACACAAAACATCGGAACTTTTATTACTTTATCCATATTGTCATTTATCATTTCTAAAATCGATCTCATAATATCTCCTTTGCCCTATTAGGCTTATTATATCACGAAAACGTAAATGCTGTAATTATTTTTTCACTATGATAAAATAATTTTATACGCACCAGTAGCTCAAGGGATAGAGCATCGGTTTCCGGAACCGCATGTTGGGGGTTCGAATCCTCTCTGGTGCGCCATTTTATTTTACATTATCATAGATTTCCTTTACTTCATCTTCTGAAAATTCATACATCTTATTGCAGTAGCTGCACTTTATTTCAACTTTTCCCTCTTCTTCAAGAATCTCTTTAACTTCTTCGTCTCCAAGGGAAATTATTAATTTTTCAATCTTTTCACGATTGCAAGAACATTTATATCTTCTCTCGTCAACTCCAACTAACTTTGGATTAAACTCTTTAAAATACTTTTCAATTACAGCTTGTGGATTCTCTTCTTCAACAAATAGCGAACTTATTGCAGGAAAGTCCTTTAATGCACTTTCAAGCATATCTAAATCTTCATCATCATAATTTGGAAGAGCTTGAATAAATAGTCCTCCTGCTGACTTTACACTGTAGTCAACGTCAACAAGCACACCTAAACTAACCACCGTCGGCATTTGATATGATGAATAGAAGTACTTCGCAAAGTCTTCTGCGATTTCTCCATTCACAAGCTCTGTATAGCCATTATAAGGCTGTCCAAATCCAAGGTCTCTCGTTACAACTAGATTACCATTATGACCTACAAAGCCACCAACATCAAGCTTTGGCTTTCCTTCCACAGAAGGTATGTCTATCTTAGGGTTTTGAATGTAGGATCTAATGTCACCTTTATAATTTATTTCAGAAACCAGTAGTCCTGCAGGGCCATCTCCTTGAATTTTTAATATTATTCTTTCTTTTTCGTTTTTAATCTCTGAGCCCATTAATGAAGCCATTGTTGAAAGCCTCCCTAGAGCTGCAGTTGCAGTTGTAGAAGTTTCATGAACCTGTCTCATGTCTTCAACAAGCTCTTTTGAATTTATTATAAAGAAACTCAAAGTCTCTTTTTCATTTAAATATCTATATAGCTGAACCATTTTATCATCCTTTATTTAATTAATTTTATTTCAAAAATGCAAAAGCCCCTTTGCAGGGGCTAAGTTGTACTTCTAAAAAAATTTATATTATAATTTTACTACATTAGAAGCTTGTGGACCTTTAGTTCCTTCTACTACTTCGAATTCAACTTCTTGTCCTTCGTCTAAAGTTCTGAATTCACCATTGTCTTCTAAAGCAGTGTAGTGAACGAAAACGTCTTCGCCTTCATCTGTAGAAATAAATCCAAATCCTTTAGTTGCATTAAACCATTTTACTTTGCCTTTTGCCATTTTGTTCCTCCAAAAAAATTAACCAATAAATAACTAACAGCTTTATTTACTGTACTTCTACAATATATCATATATCTTTCTATATATCAAGAACTATATTTTGAATCCTAAATTATTTCATCCCTAGTTTTTAATCGTCTTTTTTTATTCATATGATATGTTATTGCAATCACCGATGCAGATATGGCTATTTTTATTAAAAGTAAAACTATAAACTGCCATGAAAGTGGATTTAAAATAACATCTCCTAGAAGAGTATTTGTTACAACACCTATGGAACATCCTAATAGTGATGATGTTATGTACTTTATATAATTTGTCTTGCAGGCTCCAAAGTAAAAACTCAGTACATCACATGGAAACCAGCCAATTAATCTAATTACAAAGTTTGCCAGGAATTCATTTCTCTTTTGCATTTCGATAACTTTATCTATTTTTGGATATTTCTTTTTTATATAATCCATCTCTTCAGCCCCAGACCATCTACCTAGTACAAATGGTATGGTAAGTGTTATTGTAAGCCCCAAGTAACTTACAAGTAGCGCCTTTGCAGGAGAAAATAATATTCCACTGGCCACATAAAGCGATGGAAGTGGTATTACAATGGTTAAACTTTTTATTGCAAATAGTAACATAAGTGATGTTATTGACTTTCTTGGATTTCCCTTTGCATTTTCAGTAATTGATTCGACACTGAAATTTCCACTTCTCGTAAGTAAAAGAACTATTATAGCCGAAGCAAAACAAATCAGAGCAACGGTCTGAATCTTTCGTACTCTCTTCGATACTTTTACATCCGACTCGTCAAAGTTAAGATCTTCATTTTTTTCAAAAATTTTATTTTTATAAGAAATAATTTTTTCCTTCAAATTACTCATTATTCTTCCTTTCCAAATTTAACAACAACCCTTATTTATATTTTCCAAAGTTAATAATTTCTTTGCGTCATTTCTTCCCATTTCATAAAGATTTTCCAGTTTTTCATGATCTTGCGTCAACGTTTTTAAATTTGAAATATCATCTGGCGAAACTATAATTATCTTATTTTGTTTTTCCAGTTCAATAATTTCCTTTAATGACTTGTTGTAAACTTGCGCCCTATTCTTAAGAGCCTGTGCAGATTTTGGATATTTTCTTTTTAAAATTCTCGCAATTTTTTTATCCTTTTTTGAGTTTCTAAAATAATTTTTTGGCCTGGTTAACACTACTATAACCTTGTCACATCCTGCATTAAATGCTCTCTTATATGGAATTGGATCACTCATTCCACCATCAAAGTATGGAATGTTATCTATATTGTATGGTTCACATAAAACCGGTACACAGCAAGAAGCTTTAATTGGATCGTAGTTATCCTGTGAAAGATTAGCTTTATTAAAATATACTGGCTTTCCCGTATTTGCATTAGTTGCTACAATTTCAAACTCCATTTTATTTTCAATCATCATTTTATAATCCAGTGGATTCTCTCCATCTTTTTTACTAAGTGTGTAATACACGTAATCAAGATCTATATAGGAGCCATTCTTTATTAGGTTTTTCATACTCATGTACTCTTTTCTAAAGGCATAATCATCATAAAAAATAAAATTTCTGCCTCGTTGATTTGCAAGAAAGGAGGCTCCATTGGCAGCTCCAGCAGAAACTCCAATAAAATAATCTCCGCTTATTCCCTCTTCCATCAAATAATCAAAGACCCCAGCACCATATATTCCTCTTGTTCCTCCACCTACATCAACAAATCCTAATTTCATATCATCATTCCTATCTGATTCTTATCTAGATAAATAATTTCGTTTTTCAGTTCTATATGTAATTTAATTATATAACATTATTTAATAGTTTCAATGAAACAAATGCCAATTACAAAAATTTGCAAAATAAAAAGACACCTAAGTGTCCCTTTAAATTTATTTCTGACAAGTTATAAGTATTCTCTGAGTAAATTCTTCTATATCTTCTCCCGTATCAAAGTCTTTTATTTTAAAATTATTAAATCCAATTTCTGAAAGCATCTCTTTTAAAATATCAGGAGAATAATATTTTTGATGTTGGTATTCAGTAGTTCTTTTATAAACTCCCTCTTCTTCCACAAAGAAGTCTAGTATCATATCGACTTCTTTATTTTCAAAGTCATATTCGTTTTGCCATGTGTAAAAAATATTTTCGTATTCATACACATAGCTATTGTCTCCCAGAACATTTTCTATTTTGTCCAAAGAGTTTACATCAAAAGAAAAGTAGGATCCATGTTTCAAGGAGTTATAAATATTTTCAAAACTTTTCTTCACAGTCTCATAATCTTTTAAGTAGTTTATGGTGTCTAGTGTAGAAAATGCAAAATCAAAATAGTCTTTACTGTCTAAATCCTCTATGCCTATGTTTAGATATCTTATATTTGAGTAATCTATTAGCTTATTGGAAGCAATTTCTAACATCTCCACACTTGGGTCCAGGCCAAAATACTCTTTTGAATTTTCTATAAAGTACCTTGTCATATTTCCCGTTCCAATGCCTATTTCAAGGATGTTCATATTCTCTTTGAAGTCCACATTTTCCTTTATTATTCTGCTATGGTTTTCATAGTCGATGTCAAAGACAAGTCTATCATAGACATTTGAAAACTCATTATACATCTATATCTTCCCAGCTGAAGATATAAGGAATATTTCTGTAGTTTTTACCATAGTTCAGACCATAACCAACAATAAATACATCTTCAATTTCAAAGCCTTTAAAATCTGGTTTTAGTTCCACTTGTCTTCTGCTTGGCTTATCAAGTAGCACACAAACATCTAATGTCTTAGGATTTCTATGCCCAAATATTTCCTTTAAATTTTTAAGCGTGTGACCAGAGTCCATAATATCATCTACAATTAGTACATGTTTATTTTCAATATCTTCTCTAATGTCACTGATTATATTTACCTGTCCTGAGCTTTCCTCTCTCGACTCATATGATGAAGTTATTGCAAAGTCGACAACAACTGGAATTTCAAGTTCTCTTATAAGGTCTGCTGCAAATACAAATCCTCCCCTTAAAACAGGGATTACTATAACCTCTTCCCCCTTATAATGTTCTGTTATTTCTCTTCCCAGCTCTTTAACTCTCTTTGCTATTTCTTCACGACTAAAAAGTACAACTTCTTTTTTATTTTCCATTATTACTCATCCTTTAAAATTTTTTTAAATTCTCCGATTAAATAAAGGGAACCGGTTATGATTATTTTTTCTTCTGATAAAATTCTATCTCTAATATAGTTACAAGCCTCTTCAACACTTTTTGTTATTACAATTTCCTTATTATACTCTTTGAGCTTCTTGGCAAACTCTTTTGGCTCCATTGCCCTTTCATAATCGATTTTAGTTATTATAACCCTCTTTGAAAACTTTATAATATCTTCCAGATGGCAGATAATATCTTTATCCTTCATGGATCCAATAACGAGATTAAAATCTTTTAAGTTAAGCCTTTCAACATTTTCTTTTAACGCTCTTATGCCTTCATAGTTGTGGGCACCATCCACTATTATAAGGGGATTTTTTTTCAAGACTTCCATTCTACCTTCAAAGTAAAGCTCTTTGACTGCAGATTTTATTTTTTCAATATTTGGACTCTTAATTATTTCATTAAGGGCTAAAATAGCCAGGCAAATATTTGATATTTGATAACTTCCTAAAACCTTCGTTTCAAAATCTATACCCATGTACTGAAACTTTGAACCTGCAGGTGATATTTCTTTTGCAAAGTAGTCGGATGATTTCAAAAATTTAATATTTGCATCTTTAGTTTTTGCTTCTTTCAAAATAACTTCATCTACAAAGTCTTTATGCTCAAATGAAATCACTTTTCCGTTATCTTTTATTATTCCAGCCTTGTGGTAGGCTATGTCTTCCAAAGTATTTCCAAGCCTATCCTGGTGGTCAAAGTCAATTGTAGTTATTATACTTAATAGGTTTGAATCAAAGATATTTGTTATATCAAATCTTCCACCAATACCAGTTTCAATAATAAAGTAGTCAGGCCCTTCATTATCAAATACCTTTAATGCCAACAAAAATGAAACTTCAAAATAATTTAAATTCTTTAAGTCTTGGATTGTTATTTTTTCTAAAATCTCTTCCACATTTTTAATTAAAAGTTCTTGTGAAATTGGTTTTAAATCTATTTTTATTCTCTCCTCATACTTTTCTAAATGGGGAGATGAAAAGTGCATTACCTTATATCCCTGTTCTTTTAAAAGCGTGGATAAAAAAGTTCCAACGGATCCCTTGCCATTAGTGCCAGCGATTTGAATTGTTTTTCCTTCATCTATGTTAAGTTCAAGCTTTGCAAGGACTCTTTTAAAATTAGAAGAGTCCTCACTATGCCCATAATTAACATTTTCTATTAAATCAAGAGCTTGTTTATATTTCATTTACCTTTTCTCTCACTTTTTGTAGTGCTGTATCTACTTCTTCTTTCATTGAAATATACTTTTCAAGCTTTTCTCTCTCTTCAGCAACAACTTTTTCTGGAGCTTTGTCCACAAAATTTTTGTTAGAAAGTTTTCCTTCTGCCCTCTTAATTTCTCCAGCTAGTCTATCTTGTTCCTTAGTAAGTCTGTCAAGCTCCTTATTGTAATCAATAAGTTCATCAAGAGGTATAAAACCTTTAAATCCATTTTGTACTATTGATATAGAGTCTTCTGAAGTCAAATCTTTGTCTGCAAAGTGTGTTTCTGAAACAGAAGCAACTGTTTTGAAATGATGTGAAATATTTTCAAGTTTTGATTTTACGACATCTTCTTCAACTAGTATAAATAACTCTGCCTTTTTGCTTGGTGCAATATCCAGTTCTGCCCTTGCATTTCTAATTGACTTTGTAGTTTCTATTAAGATTTCTATTTCTTCAACTTCTTTTTCAAAGCTAAAGGAGTCGTCATACTCAGGCCAAGTTTCATTTATTAACATATCTTTTTTATTTGGCATGATGGAGTAAATTTCCTCTGTGATATATGGCATAAATGGATGAAGTAGTTTTATAACATTGTCTAACACATGGATTAAAGTTGACTGTGCTGCCACTTCAGACTCTTCATTGCCATCTTCGTATAGCCTTGGCTTTACAAGTTCAATATACCAGTCACAGAATTCATTCCAAATAAAGTCATATATCTTATCAGCAGCAAGTCCTATTTCGTACTTGTCAATATTTTGATCCACATTTTTAATCAGGCTATTTAATTCTGATATTATCCACTTGTCTTCTACTTCCAACTTTACATCTTTAATATTTTTAATCTTTTCTTCTTTTAAATTCATAAAGATAAATCTAGTTGCATTCCAAAGTTTGTTTGCAAAGTTTCTATTAGCTTCTACTCTTTCCATGTAAAATCTCATGTCATTACCTGGAGAGTTACCAGTTACAAGGGTAAATCTAAGGGCGTCTGCACCGTAGTTGTCAATAACTTCTAAAGGGTCGATACCGTTGTTAAGTGACTTAGACATCTTTCTTCCTTGAGAGTCACGAATAAGTCCAGTGAAGTATACATCCTTAAATGGAAGTTCTCCCATATTGTGTATTGATGAGAATACCATTCTTATTACCCAGAAGAAGATTATGTCATATCCTGTTACAAGTACATCTGTAGGGAAGAAATATTCTAAATCTTCTGTCTTATGTGGCCAACCTAAAGTTGAGAAAGGCCATAGTGCAGATGAAAACCAAGTGTCCAATGTGTCCGGATCTTGAACTACATTTGAACTTCCACACTTTGGACAAGTATCAACATGCTCCTTAGATACAGTCACTTCACCACAGTCTTTACAATAGTAAACTGGGATTCTGTGTCCCCACCAAAGTTGTCTTGATATACACCAATCCCTTGTGTTAGTAAGCCAGTTTTCATAGGTCTTTCCAAGTCTATTTGGAATTAGATTAAGCTTTCCATCTTCATAGGCTTCCAGGGCTTCCTTGGCAAATTTTTCCATTTTAACGAACCATTGTTTTGATACAACAGGTTCAATAACAGTTCCACATCTTTCACAGTGACCAACTGCGTGATTGTGGTCTTCAATCTTTTCAATTAGACCAAGCTCTTCAAGGTCCTTTATCATTTCTTTTCTAGCTTCAATTCTCTCCATGCCAGAGTATTTTCCATAACCTTCAGATATATGACCTGTTTCATCTATTACGATACATTGACCAAGATTATGTCTTTCTCCAACTTCAAAGTCGTTAGGGTCGTGGGATGGAGTAATCTTTACCATACCAGTACCAAATTCCATTTCCACATAATCATCGGCAATTATAGGAATTTCCCTTTCCACTAGTGGTAGTATTAGTTTTTTTCCAACAATGTCTTTATATCTTTCATCCTCAGGATTAACTGCAACAGCCAAGTCTCCTAGCATTGTCTCTGGTCTTGTGGTGGCAATAACTATATAATCATCCCCATCTTTGAAAGGATATTTTATATGCCAAAGCTTTCCATCTTCATCAACATGTTCAACTTCCGCATCGGATACTGCTGTACCACATGACACACACCAGTTTACAATACGGTCCCCCCTGTATATAAGGCCTTCATTATACATCTTTATAAATACTTCTAGTACCGCATCAGAAAGGTGTTCGTCCAGTGTAAAGGCCTCCCTTGACCAGTCACATGACACACCAAGTTTTTGAAGTTGGTTCTTTATATTTCCTCCATAAATTCTGGTCCAGTCCCAAGCTTCTTCTAAAAACTTTTCTCTTCCTAAATCTTTCTTGCTCTTGCCTTCAGATTCAATCTTATGAACAACCTTCATTTCAGTTGAAATACTTGCATGGTCCGTTCCTGGAATCCAAAGGGCGCTGTAACCTTGCATCCTCTTTCTTCTTATAAGAATATCTTGTAATGTATTATTTAGTGCATGACCTAAATGTAGTACACCTGTAACATTTGGTGGTGGCATAACAATTGTAAAAGGCTTTTTGTTTTTATCCACTTCAGCTCTAAAATATCCATTATCCTTCCAAGTCTTGTAAATTTTTTCTTCAAATGATTTGGGATCATAAGTTTTTTCCAAATTTTTCATTCTGTACTCCCCTTTTTTCTAAAGTTTTATCTTTTTTGTCTATGATTATAATAAAAAAACCTTCCATCCACTTAGGACGAAAGGTTCCGTGTTACCACCTAATTTTCATTATTCAATGACACTCAAATGATTATAAAGTAATCAACTTTACTCCGAAGCAACCTTCAATTAAAACATTTAGAAGATTTCACCAAACTCTTCCTCTCTGAAAAATAATTTTAATTTACTCCTCTTCTTCAACGTAAATATCAAATTTATAGAAATATTATCATATTTTAATGGAAATATCAAATTAAAAATTGATTGTACTTCTTTTCATCTCCAATGGTACTACTTGAGTTATGTCCTGGATAAACTATTAGTTCATCATCAAGTAATTTAATTTTCTCAAGCGAATTTTTCATATCTTCTGGATTACTTGTAGGTAGATCTGTTCTTCCTATGGAGTTTCTAAATAGTGTATCTCCAGTGAAAAGATTTTGTCCAATCTTGATACATTGACTTCCTATGGTGTGACCAGGTGTATAGATAAATTCTATTTTGTGGTCATTGAAATAAACTTCACTGTCTTCATTTACATAAAAGTCAGCTTCTAGACTTATATCACCATACATTGCAGCACTTAAATTGAGGTTTGGGTCTAGTAATAGTTCCCTTTCCTTTTCATGGGCATAAACAGGTGTGTTGTACTTTGCTCTAAGCTGCTCACAAGAACCTATGTGGTCCCCATGTCCATGGGTTAAGAGAATTTTTTCAAGTTTTAAATCCCTATTTTCAATTAAATCCACAAGTGAATCAAATTCATATCCTGGATCAATAATAATTGCTCCATCACCTTCAATTATAATGTAAATATTTTCCACAAGTCTTCTTGTTTCAATCTTTAATACTTCCATATTCTCTCCTAATATATTTTGCTACTATCAAGTTGAATAGTTACTGGACCGTCATTTACAAGTTCCACTTGCATATCTGCTGCAAACTTTCCAGTTTCAACTTTTAATCCAGTTAAGTCTCTCAATTCCTTAACAAACTCTTCATAGTATTCATTCGCCTTTTCATGTTTTGCAGATTCTATAAAGCTAGGCCTATTTCCCTTTCTCGCATCACCATATAATGTAAACTGCGAAACTACCAAAAATTCTCCAGCAATATCTTGAATAGAAAGGTTCATCTTGCCTTCTTCGTCTTCAAACACACGAAGCTTTGAAACCTTTTTCAAAATATAGTCCATATCATCTTTTGTATCTTCTTCATGAACTGCAAGAAGAATTAAAAATCCCTTTGAAATTTCTCCTATTTTTTCCTCTTCTACAGTTACTGAAGCTCTTTTAACTCTTTGTATAACTGCTCTCATTATGCTGTCACCCTATAAACATCCAATGTTCCCTTTATACTTCTAAGTGCCTGTAGAATGTCCTTCACCTGTTGAGTGTGACTTACTTCTACAATTATATTTATAGTATATGTCTTGTCTTTATTCTTAATTACATTCATACCCTTGGTGTCTGTGCCAAGTTCTGATATTTTTGATGTCAAGTTAGCCAAGTATCCAAATCTATCAAATGCAATAATTTGAATTTCAACATTGTAAGTGGATTCATCATCAGCATCCCAATACACATCAATAAGTCTATTTGGATCAATATTTGCAATATTGGAGCAGTCCTTTCTATGAACGGAAACTCCTCTACCCCTTGTAATATAACCTACGATGTCGTCCCCTGGAACAGGGTTACAACACTTTGCAATCTTGATTTGAATATTGTCCACGCCCTTAAGTACGATTCCATGTTCTGAACTCTCAGGTATGTTCTTTAACTCAATATCATGTTTTTCTTCTTCTATTTCGTCTGTCTTATAATATTCCTTATGAAGCTCCTTTAGCTTAGGCATTATCTGTGTTAAAGGTGTTGTTCCAAAGCCAATGGATGCATACATGTCGTCAAGAGAGTTAAACTTCATCCTCTCCATAATATTATTAAGCCAGTCTTCTTTTAAAATCTCATTAAAGGTGTAGCCCTGCTTTCTAACTTCCTTTTCAAGCATATCTCTACCCTTAACGATGTTGCTATCTCTTTCCTTCTTTTTGAAATATTGTTTAATCTTCTGTCTAGCCTGAGATGTCTGTACAATTTTAAGCCAGTCCATGCTAGGTCCTGAAGAAGTTGTTGAGGTTAGTATCTCTACAATATTTCCCGTCTTTAATTTATATGTCAAAGGTACAATTCTTCCATCCACCTTTGCACCTACACATTTATTTCCCACCGCAGAGTGGACTCTATATGCAAAGTCTATTGGAGTTGATCCTTCCCTAAGTTCAATCACATCTCCCTTTGGTGAGAACACAAATACTTCGTCTGAAGTGAAATTCTCTTTAAAGGAGTTTATAAACTCTCTGGAGTCGGACATGTCCTTTTGCCATTCCATAAGTTCTCTAATCCATGCCAACTTTTCATCAAGAGACGATTTCTTTCCGCTAGTTCCCTCTTTGTACTTCCAATGGGCTGCGATACCATATTCAGCAGTTCTATGCATTTCATAGGTTCTAATCTGCACTTCAAATATCTCTCCACGTGGCCCTATAACAGTGGTGTGAAGTGATTGGTATAGATTTGGTTTTGGCATTGCTATATAGTCTTTAAATCTACCAGGAATTGGTTTCCATAGGGTATGCACTGCACCAAGAACTCCATAACAGCTCTTAACGCTATCGGTGATTACCCTTACTGCAGAAAGGTCGAAAATCTCTTCGAAGGCCTTTCCCTGTTGATACATTTTACGGTAGATACTATAGATACTCTTAGGTCTACCACTTATTTCACCAGTAATTCCAAGTTCTTCCATGGCTAGGTTCAAAACTGAAATTATATCTTGAATAAAAGATTCTCTCTCTCTTCGTTTAAGCTTTACCTTTTCAACCAAATCGTAATATATCTTTGGTTCCAAATATCTTAAACTAAGATCTTCCAGTTCCCATTTAACAGTACTAATACCAAGTCTATGTGCCAGTGGCGCATAGATCTCCAAGGTCTCAGTGGCTTTTTCAATCTGTTTTGTCCTCTCCATGTACTCAAGAGTTCTCATGTTGTGAAGCCTGTCAGCTAACTTTACAATTATAACCCTTATGTCCTTTGACATAGCCAAAACCATCTTACGAAGGTTTTCTGCTTGGTTTTCCTGTTTGGACTTATAATAGATTTTATTAAGTTTTGTTACACCTTCAACCAAAAGAGTTATCTCTTCACCAAATATTTCCGTTAACTCTTCTTCAGTAACCTCTGTGTCCTCAAGAACATCATGTAAAAGACCTGCAACTATGGTTTCATCGTCCATGTTCAAGTCCGCCAATATGTTGGCAACTGCAACCGGATGTATAAAATACGGTTCACCGGAACTTCTGAACTGTCCTTCATGCATCTTTTCAGCCAAATCATATGCTCTTGTTATAAGTTCTTTGTCCACATCCGGGTTGTAGGATTCTATTTTTTGAAGCAAATCATCAAGCATTTTACACATCTCCATCGCATTAAATAATACCATTATAGTATCATATTTTTACTTAATCTTCAATTTAACGAAGGTCTACAATTCTTACTTGTAAATTTTTGTTTCCCATAAATTCATTTATGTCAGGATAGTAGATTATATCTATGAAAGGATTTTTATTATTTGCCTTTGAAGAAACATAATCGTATATAACTTTTATCTTTTCCTTGTTTGAAAACATAATCCCATCAAGCTTTCTTCCCCTGGCCTTCAGTTGAAGTTTTAAAGTGTTTTCATTTTTTCCAAGAATTTTCATATCAAGCACTTCAATATTTCTATCTCCAAAGACAGGCTTTGGATTTCCCGCGCCATAGGGTTCCAAAGTACTGATAAGTTCTACGATTTCAAATGTAATCTTGTCTATAAAAAGTTGACTGTCAATATATTTTTTTGGAATTAAATCTTCCTTCGTTAACTTCGAAGAGTCTAATAGACTTGAATAAAGCAAGTCGAAATTCTCTTCATACACCGAAAGGCCACATGCCATTGGGTGCCCTCCAAAGGATTTTAACAAACCTTTAAAAGGAAAAATATTTTTATACATGTCGTATTCAGCTATACTTCTTCCAGAGCCTTTTAATACTCCTTCTTCCCTTGCGGCAGTAAACACAATTGTAGGCCTGTTGTAAAACTCTTTAACACGTCCTGCAATTATACCTGCCAATGACTCGTGAATGGACTTCTCACATACTAGGATTATATCTTTTTTGTAAAGCTCTTCACTCTCCACCTTATCCATTACAAGCTTTACTCCCTCTTCCGTCAAAGCCTTTCTCTCGTTGTTTAACTCCACAAGTCTCTTTGCAATCTCGTCAATACGTTCAAGGTTTTCTTCCAAGAAGAGTTCTATTCCCAACGTTGCTGTGTCAAGTCTTCCAGCAGCATTAATACATGGTCCAAGTATAAAACCAATTTTATATACGTCAATACTTTCCTGTTCTAGTTTTGTTTCCCTAATAAGGGCTTTGATTCCGTAGTTATTGGTCTTATGAATTTTTTTAAGGCCTTCCATAACAAAAAATCTATTTTCATCTAATAAATCCACAATATCTGCTACGGTACCCATGGCAACATATTCAAGTAAGTCCATTAGGTAATCCAGGTCTGCGTCCAATTTAAGGTATAAGCCATACATAAATTTAAAGGCAACTCCAGCGCCGCAAAGTTTTTTAAAGGGATATTCACAGTCACTTCTGTTTGGATTTAACACAGCATTTGCCTCTGGAAGTATGTCCTCGCCATTTTCGTCCTTATTGACTTGGTGATGGTCTGTTACAATTACATCCATACCAAGTTCACTAGCATATTTTACCGGCTCAAAGGAGCTGATTCCATTGTCGCAGGTAATTATTAAATCAACGCCCTCTTCTTTTGCCTTCTCCACAATTCTCTTTGAAATTCCATATCCATCTTCAACTCTATGGGGAATGGCGTATGAAATATTTTCAGTAAAGAGCATTAAACCGTCCAGTAGTGTCATGGTGGAAGAGTTTCCGTCTTGGTCATAGTCTCCCACAATCCTTATGTGTTTATTTAAATCTATTGCTTCAATTAGCATATCCACCGCTTTTTTCATATCCTTCATTAAAAATGGATCATGCATTGAGTTTTCAGCGGTGGGATTTATATATTTTGGTATATCTTCATATGGAACATCTCTATTTGCAATAATCTTTGCTAGTACTTCATTTATTTCAAAATCCTTAGCAATTTTTTTATATTCTTTATTTGCCGCTTTAATTAACCACTTATTCATTTTTCACCAAAAAAAGATAAGTTATTTTAAAAAATATCTTATCTTTCCCTCTTTTATTATTTCTCTTCTTTTTCTTCTTCTTTTTCAGTTGCTACAGTTCCATCAGCAATAACTGTTCCCACTGCAGACTTAACAAATTCTAATTTTGTCTTTGAGTTAGAGCTTTCAATTACTACAAAGTCATCTCCGATTTTTATTACCTTTCCTTTGACTCCACCAATTGTAATAATGTTGTCACCTACTTTTAGGTTTGCTCTCATCTTATTAACTTCTTTTTCTCTCTTTTGAGTAGGTCTAATCATAAAAAAGTACATGGCACCAAAGACGATTACCATAAAACCTATTGAGCTAAATAATTGTTGTTGTGGCATACTATCCTCCTTTATTTATGGTATTCATAACCATATTTTTCATAAAATTCATTTTTATACTCAAGGAAATTATCCTCAAGAATCGAATTTCTAATATTATCCATCATATTTATTAAAAATGATAAGTTGTGAATTGTCAATAGCCTTGCTCCCAATATTTCATTTACACTTATTAAATGTCTTATATAGGCCCTTGAGTAATTTCTACATGTATAGCAGTCACATTCACTGTCCAGTGGACTAAAATCATTTTTATATTTAGCATTCCTAACAACCAATCTACCATGGGTTGTTATTGCCGTTCCATTTCTTGCAATCCTTGTAGGAAGAACACAGTCCGCCATGTCAACTCCCGCTTCTACGGCTTCGAAAAGATAGTCAGGAGTTCCCACACCCATTAGGTATCTCGGTTTATTTTCCGGCATAAATTGAGTGGTGTAATTTAACATCTCAATCATAAGTTCTCTCGGCTCTCCCACAGATAAACCACCAATTGAGTAGCCAGGTAGGTCAAGCTTTGCCGATTCAATTGCAGAAAACTTTCTAAGATCTTTGTACATACCACCTTGAACGATTCCAAATAGCGACTGCTTGTCGGTGTTCTTGTGATACTCTTTGCATCTTTCAAGCCATCTAAGAGTTCTTTCAGTGGAGTTCTTTATATAGTCATAGGTTGATGGATATGGTGCACATTCATCAAAGGCCATCATAATGTCAGATCCTATGTCATTTTGAATTTCCATGGACTTTTCAGGAGATATAAAATGTTTTGATCCATCAATATGGGAACGAAACTCCACTCCCTCTTCAGTTATTGTTCTAATTTTATTTAAACTAAATACTTGAAATCCACCAGAGTCAGTTAGTATGGGCTTATCCCAGTTCATAAACTTATGAAGTCCACCAGCCTGTCTTAAAACCTCTTGTCCTGGTCTTAAGTACAAATGGTATGTGTTCCCAAGTATAATCTGTGCTCCAATGTCCTTTAACTCTTCTGGAGTCATTGTCTTAACAGTCGCTCTAGTACCAACTGGCATAAACACAGGTGTCTTTATATCTCCATGGGGAGTGTGAATTACACCGGCCCTTGCCTTGGTATTAGACGACTTCTTTTCTATTTCATAACTTATCATATTAATCCCTCTTTATAAACATAGCATCGCCAAATGAGAAAAATCTATATCTTTCCTTAACTGCAATGTCATATGCTCTTAAAATATTTTCTTTAGTTGAAAATGCTGAAACCAGCATTAAAAGCGTTGACTTAGGTAGATGGAAGTTTGTTATCAAGCTGTCCACAACTTTAAATTCAAATCCAGGATATATAAATATATCCGTCCATCCACTGTCTTCTCTTATGTCACCATGCTTTTTATAAACCGACTCCAAAGTCCTGATGCAGGTGGTTCCAACTGCAATTACATTATTGTTGTTTTTCTTCGCTTCATTAATTGCATCCGCCGTGTCCTTTGGCATAATATACATTTCAGAGTGCATATTATGCTTTTCCACATCATCAACCTTAACCGGTCTAAAGGTACCAAGGCCAACATGAAGAGTGACAAATTTTACAATAACGCCCTTTTCTTCTATCTTTTTCAAAAGTTCCTTTGTAAAATGTAGTCCTGCAGTTGGTGCTGCAGCAGAGCCTTCATGCTTTGCATACACAGTT
This sequence comes from Mediannikoviicoccus vaginalis, assembly GCF_928097925.1. Lineage (GTDB taxonomy): Bacteria > Bacillota > Clostridia > Tissierellales > Peptoniphilaceae > Mediannikoviicoccus > Mediannikoviicoccus vaginalis. Next base: position 209,932 of record NZ_CAKMRI010000001.1, on the reverse strand, counting down.
TGGTATCTCTCTTTGTCTTCAAGCTTTTCAGTTATATATGGTGGAAGGGGCATGTTTCCAAGTTCATCAAGTATCTCTTCAAAGATTCCATCATAATAAAACTTTACAAACCTATTTCCCTCATCACTAATATCAACCACTTCGCCTTTTAATAGACCGTCTCCAAATATAATCTCTGCCCCAAGTTTCATCTTCTTACCTGGCTTTACTAGAGTCTCCCAAACATCATCGTCGCCTCTTTGTACTAGAAGGACTTCTATCTTTTCGTCCTTCCCAGGTCTGTTTCCAAAAAGCCTTGCGGGAATAACTCTGGTGTCGTTAAGCACCAGCACATCCCCTGGGTTTAAATAATCTATAATATCATAAAATTTTTTATGTGAAATTTCTCCACTTGACCGACTCATGACCATAAGCCTTGACTCATCCCTGTTCTTAATGGGATGTTGGGCTATGAGACTTTCATCTAAGTCAAAATCAAAATCATCTGTTTTCAATACCTACTCCTCATACTCTATTCCAAAATGTTCATAGGCCCTCTTAGTAACCATTCTACCTCTACTGGTCCTGTTTAAAAATCCAATTTGAAGTAGATAGGGCTCATAAACATCTTCTATTGTAATACTCTCTTCTCCCGTTGAAGCGGCAATTGTGTCCACTCCCACTGGCCCTCCATTGAAATTATTTATAATGGTTAGGATTATCTTTTTATCTACGCTGTCCAGACCCAAGTTGTCCACTTCTAACATATCCAGTGCATGATTTGCAACATCCTGGTCTATTTTGCCATCATGTAGAACCTGTGCGTAGTCTCTAACCCTCTTTAGAAGTCTATTTGCAATTCTTGGAGTCCCCCTGCTTCGTCTAGCGATTTCCAGTGCTCCTTCATCGTCAATTTCAACATCTAAGACACCTGCAGAACGCTTTACAATCTTTGCCAAGTCTGAGTTGGAATAGAGTTCAAAGTTCAGTAAAACTCCAAATCTATCCCTTAATGGCGAAGTTAACTGTCCCGCCCTTGTGGTTGCACCTATTAATGTAAAGTGTTCCAAGTCAATTCTCAAAGACCTTGCAGAAGGTCCCTTTCCAACGATTATATCAAGGGCAAAGTCTTCCATTGCAGGGTATAAAACCTCTTCAACGGAGCGATTGATTCTGTGAATCTCATCTATAAATAAAACATCGTCCTTTTGTAAATTCGTTAAAATAGATGCCAAGTCAGAAGGCTTTTCTATTGCCGGTCCACTGGTGATTCTAAGATTTACTCCCATTTCATTTGCAATTATATTTGCAAGTGTGGTCTTACCAAGTCCCGGTGGTCCATGTAATAACACATGGTCCAGGGCTTCTCCTCTCTCCCTTGCAGCCTTTATAAATATATCCAATTTTTCCTTTGCCTTGTCCTGGCCAATGTAGTCACCCATCCACTTGGGTCTTAAAGAGTTTTCGATGACCTCGTCTTGGGAAATAAAATTTCTTCCCACTATTCTCTCATTAGAATCTTCCACCATTATCACCTCTTACTCTCTAAATTTTTCATGGCAAGTTTTATCTTGTCTTCAAGCCTAAGCTCAGGATCAAGTTTTCTTAGCACCTTCTCCACATCATTCTTCATATATCCAAGGTTTATTAATGCTTCCAGTGCAAAGGTGTCGTCATCGTCAAGGGAATTTGTTCCTTCATTTTCAGTAGGAAGTTCAAAGTCCTGTCCAATCTTGTCCTTAAGTTCCAGAATTATTCTTCCTGCAGTCTTCTTTCCAATGCCAGGAGCCTTTGTTAAAAGATCTATGTCATTGTTGTGAATAGAGTATTTAATATCATTTGCATTTAAAGTTGAAAGCAGTCCTATGGCAACCTTTGGTCCAACTGAAGAAACCTTTATAAGTAGTTTGAACAGATCAAGCTCTTCTTCAGTGGCAAATCCATATAAATATACTCCATCTTCCCTTACGATATATTCTGTGTATAACTTAAAGGTCTCATAAGTATTTAGCTCTGCAATTGTACTGGCAGTTGTAAAAATTCTATAACCTATTCCATTGTTTTCAACTATAACTTCACCTTGTAAAATGGATTTAACATCTCCAATAATATAAGCGTACAATCTCTTACCTCATTTCGTATAAATCTTTAAACTTGCTACTGAAACAATGGCAAATAGCAATTGCAATAGCATCTGCAGCGTCATCGGGCTTTGGTATGTGGTCAAGTCTCAACATGTTTTTTACCGATTGTTGAACTTGAAATTTATCCGCCCTGCCATATCCTACAATCCCCTGCTTAACCTGTAGGGGAGTATATTCATAAATGGAAAGTCCATTATTTATTCCCGCAAGAATTTCCACGCCTCTGGCCTGGGCAACAGTAATGGCAGTTTTAACATTCTTATTAAAAAACAGCTCCTCTATAGCCATGTCAGTTGGTTTAAATTCCTTTATAATATTTTCCATCTCCATATATATAAACTTCAGCCTCTCGGTCAGAGGAGAAGTTGAAGCAGTGGTAATACATCCATATTCAACCAATTTAAATTTATTGTTTTCAAAATCCAAAATAGAATATCCAACTATTGCTATTCCTGGATCTATTCCTAAAACTCTCAAAATAACACCTCATTATAATTTTACCATATAATCCATTAGCATTTTCACATCTATGTGGCAAAATAAAAGGCTCTAAAGAATCCATTGGGGGATGCTAACCTATAAAGTTGGCATCTCCTCTTATTTATACATCATTATTCACTTACTTTTAAAAGACCTAACTAAATAGTCACTTTTTTACTGTTTTTAGGTTCACTTAATAAGCCTATAGGCTTATTTTTCCTAAAAGCTAATTCTTTTATTCAGTTCTTGTATATTATTCGAGTGCTAATATCCTATTTCTAAATCTTTTGAAATTTTTCATTCCAAATGTTATTCTCTTTAATACTTTTATTTTGTTGTTCATTCCTTCTACGTACCCATTGGTGAATTCGTAGTCAAAGCTATTGGATATTGGTTCTATCCAGTTCTTAAAGGCTGTTAAACAGGCTCTCCACTTAATGGATCCGTCTTTTAACAGGTATTCTATCCAACCTTGTATGTTTTTTTGAGCTTTCTCTTTGTTTTCGCTCTTCATTACTAAATTGTAGAAGGTTTCTTTTGTTAGGTATGCTTTTCTTATTTCTTCGTTTCTTTCTAACATTATTGATACTTTTATTTTTTCATCTTCGTGTAGTTTTATCATTGGTTTTGTCAGTAGGGATTTACTTCTCATAAAGTGTGTTCTTTCTTGTTTTTTCATCTTTTTTGATTCTGCTATTCTTGTGTTTTCAAATCCCCATGTTACCTGTCTTATGAAGTGATATCTGTCTATTAGATGTTTTGCGTTTGGAAAGTGTTTTTTCTTTATATCTCTATACGGTCTATACATATCGCTTACGAAGATTTTTACTTTATCTTTTTCTTCTTTTGGTATTTGACTGAAGTATTTATCTAGGTATTCAAATTTCCTTGTTGGTAGTACGTCTAATATCTTTTTATTTTGACTATCTGCTATTATTGTCTGATACTTTTCTCCTCCTGAGTCTCCTTTGAATTCGTCTATGTTTAGTACTTCTCCTAGTTTTAATCTTTTTATTTCTATGGTATCTATTATGTTTGTAACTGTTTTGGGTGAAATATAAAATTTTTTAGCTATATCTTTGATGGATATTTTATTTTTAAATTCTTCTAATACTCTTCTTTTGAGTCTTGTTGTTATTTGGCAATGTTTTGATACGAATGGTTTAGATTCTGTAAATCTTTTATTGCACTGTCTACATTTAAATCTTCGTACGTCTATTTTTAATACTACTTGTTTATCTCTATATGGTAGATCTCTTATGTTTTGATGTCTATGGTCATGTATTTCTATCTTTTTTGATCCACAACAAGGACATGTTTTAGGTCTTTTCTTGCATTTACCTGTTATTGTTATCTTGTCTTCTGTTTCTTCTACTTTTTCTAATTTTATACCTTTTATTCCCACAAGCTTTGTGATATTATTTATTTGCACTTACTTTACCTCCTTTTGAGTTGTGGTGACTTTATTTTAGGTGATTTGTAGAGTAAGTGCAATTTTTTTATTAAAAAACTGTTGAGGTGGTATGTTTATTCATACCCCCCAACAGTTTCTTTTGTTCCAAATAAAAAGAGGGTATCCCCTCTTAATATCTACTTAGAACTCTATCATTTACGCCATACCATATGGCTTCCTTACTTAGGAACTTGATTGAGCGCATATAAGTTTTTAATAATTTGTCAAATAATAATTCCAGTTCTTTTAAAGTTATAAATCTCTCTTCTACGATATAGGTGTTGACACCGTCATATCTAAAGATTAATTGCTTATCTAAGTATTTATTTAAATAATATATCTTGTCTTTAACAATCCTGTCGAAAAACTTTCTCACAAGTATTTCAGTGTTCTTTTCAAACTCTTTATAATCCTTTAGATTTTCTACAATGCACTTCTTAACCTGTCTAGTTTCCTTATCTTTGTAAGTGTGAAGTAACTTCTTCTTACCTTTGATGTCCTTTGGGGAAATTTTGGTGAGAATATAATTCTCTGCCATATTTACTGACTGTAAGTTTTCATAGCCTAGAGTATAAGCTTCAAGGTATATTGCAAACTCTAATCTTGAAAGGTCGTCATTTAAAATTTTGACACCAGCGGCCTTTATCTCCTCAACATCCTCCCTGTCCATAAAAAACTTACCCAAGGCATTGTAGGCTCGCTTTGTGCAAGAGTACTTAGGTCTTAGAGTGTTACATCTGTACTCAGATTCAATAACGGAAAGTAAAAGGTATAGGGAGTCTAGGTCATCTTGATATAGAAATCTCGACTTCAATTCATCTTTTAACTTGTCTTCTTTTTTTCTAGCAAGATGCATAGCCCCTCCTTTTCATACTTTTAATTAGAATACATAAGAGTGTCTCAAATCCTTTTCTGCTGCTAGAGCTTCCGCAACTTCTACTATGAAACAGGACATATTTAAACTTAAGTTTAATGCAAAGTCCAAGTCCCTTTCAAAAGATGCACCCTTTGAATATTCTTCTTCAACCTTATCGATATAATTAATTACCAATTGCTTAAGATTGACAGTTTCAAACTCAAATAAGTCAATTGGTTCCAGTTCAATCACATTTTCTGTAAAAACATGTGATTTTGCAAATTTATTTAAATCTTTTTCGTATTTACAATGTTCTCTAAAAGAACCTTTAAAAGTCATATTCTCCTTATGTGGCAAGCACATGTAGTCACATAGAAAATGGCTAATAACTCCTAGCTTTTTAGATAAATATTTTCTCTTTACCCTATCCAAGTTCTTAAAGTCGAAAATCTTAGCTAGGTAAATAAGACTAACTATTTCATTTACCAAGAAATCAATACTATATTCCTTGTAATGTCTTACAATTTTATACTGTGGCAATACATCAGGAGAAACAGCTCCCCAAGCAAGCCACTTTTTATTTAATTTAATACCATGATCTCTTTTAAGAGTATCATGAAGTTTATTTGCTATTATAACATGTGTATTTGGTAATATAGTAAAACATCCTTTCCTTATGTTAATTTTAAATTAACTGCTATTAAATACTACCAAAATTAATATAAAAAGTCAATGGAACTAGCCGCATAAAAACACTATTAAATCTTCAAATTTATAGTCGTCACTGCGTAAAACCCTGTTTAAACAGTCGATGTAGTATTCTCCATATCTCTCTTTTAAATAATTTAAATTTATTGCAATTGACTCCAAGTTATATTCCTTTGAAAGTTCAATAATCTTTTTAAAAGAGTCCTTAAATAATTTTTGGTTTAACTTTGACTCAATATCTTCAGGAAGTACAGTTAAAAAAATGTATAGCTGCTTCAAATCGAATCCGGGAATTAATTTCACATCCCCAGTAGCTACACCCTGAACCTTTGATAGTGGAAGAAGAACTCTCTCCCCTGCATTTTCTATTAAACTATTTGAGCCTTCATCTAAAAGAGCATTGTCTGAAAAGAAGACAAGCCCATCTGACTCAATTTCAAAAATATCTTCAAAAGTAATTCTAATATCCATATGACCACCCTTGTTTTTTTAGTATATAATAAGCATAATAGAAAATCAATAAGGAGTTTAAATGTATAAAAATATATTTAAAGGGCATTTTTTAAAGAGGATTAATCGCTTTTTAGCCCTTGTTGAAATAGATGGAAAAATAGAAAATGTTCATATTAAAAATACATCAAGATGTGATGAAATATTTATTCCCGGTGCAATTTGCTATTTAGAAAAATCTTCAAATCCAAATAGAAAGACGAAATACACATTAATATCTGCAGAAAAAAATGGAATGATAATTAATTTAGATTCACAGATACCGAATAAAGTTATTTATGATGCAATTGTAGAAGGGAAAATTTTATCTAATCTTAATCCAGTAGATGTAAAAAGGGAAGTGAGTTATAAGTCTTCTAGGTTTGACATAGCCTTTTATTCCCAAAGTGAAAAGAAAAAATATTTTCTTGAAGTAAAGGGAGTGTCCTTGGAAGAAAATGGAATAGCCGCCTTTCCGGGTGCACCTACCACAAGGGGCAAGAAACATCTAGATGAGCTGGTAGATGCAGTTGGAGAAGGTTATGGAGCAGTAGTTGTATTCTTAATACAATTAGAAACGGCTAGTTTACTTGTTCCTAATTACAATATGGACAAAGACTTTTCCAGGGCACTAATAAGAGCAAAAGAAAATAATGTTTTACTAAAAGCCTACAACTCTATAGTTACAAAGGACAGTATTAAAATAAATAAGGAGGTTCCCATTAGCTTTGAAGAAAAATATCGCGATAATTTCAGAATATAACCCATTTCATAATGGCCATATATATCAAATACAAGAAATAAAAAAAATATATCCAAATGCTACAATTACAGCAATAATGTCGGGAAACTTTGTACAAAGAGGAGAACCTGCAATACTTAACAAATACGAAAGATGTAAAAATGCAATCTATTCAGGAGTTGATTTAGTACTACAAATACCAACCATCTACTCCCTACAGTCTGCAGAGAACTTTGCCCTGGGACCATACAATATTTTAGAAGAATTAAATGTAATTGACATGTTGTCCTTTGGAGTTGAGACAGAAGACTTTGAAAAACTTTTCGAAATTGCAAAGTTTCAATATGAAAATAAAGAGAAACTCGAAAAAGTTATTATAGACTACATGAATAGAGGAAATTCTTACCCAAAGGCCTTTGAACTTGCAACAAAGAAGCTTTTTAATGAGGAAGTGGATGTGTTTCAGTCAAATAATATTTTGGCATTGGAATATATAAAATCAAAATTGAAAAATAATTCATCCATAGAACTCCTGCCAATAAAGAGAAAGGGATCTTCATACCTAAGCGAAGATTATAAAAAAGATTTACAGCCATCAGCAACTGCCATAAGAAAAATGGTAAACCAAAACAAATTTGAACTCGTGAATAGATTCGTTCCAGAGTCCACTGCCACAAGCCTTAAAAACGTCCATTATAACTACGACTACTACGACATAATAAAATACCACTTCCTTTTACAAAAACCAGAATTTGCTACCATTACAGGCTATGAGAAGGGTCTCGATGATATGCTCATAAAAAATTTGAAGTCGTCAAATAACTTTGAAGAGTTTATAGAAAATTCAAAGAGCAAAAGATTTAAAGAAGGACGAATAAAGAGATTTATTTTAAATAGCCTATTGAATATAAGAAAGGACTTTGTCGACGAAGCCATTTCCACAAGACCAAAATTTGTAAATGTGCTGGGTTTTAATGAAAATGGTAAAGAAATACTAAAAAAGATAGTTGAAAATTCACATGTCTCTTTGATAGTAAACAAAAAAGATTTCAACTTAGAAGATGAACTTTCAAAAAAATTATTTCAATTGGAAGAAAGAGCAACCACACTTTATAATATAATTAGCGGCGAAACCAAGTCTGAGTATGAATATTTTCCCATTGTTAGGAAATAGAAGTTAGAAATATTGCATCCCCTATGTTATTCTGAGCATAAATTTTTTTGGAACAAAAAATTGAAGTCGAAGAATTCTTGACCTAACAGAAGACGAAAGTCTTCGTTGTAGGTCAAATGTCGATCTCGTTTCACTTTCCGACAGGAAAGTGTCAGAAGGCGACCTCGTGAACTTTCTATTAGAAAGTTCACGCTAAAGCTTCATAATATGATTTCACCATACAAAAAAACGGCCTTATGGCCGTTTTTATTACTTTTCAATTTTTATTAACTTTGCTTGAACTACCATCCTGTCATTCACATCGGAACAAGTGGACAGAGTCAATATTTTATCATCTGCATTAGGCAGTTCCCTATTCAAAAAATTCTTTTCTTCAATTCTTGAAAGTAATTCTTCAAAATCTTTTTCGTCATAAGACACAGCTCTATAGTCTTCGTACTGATTTGTCTCATACACTGCAAAGATTTCATATGTGAATCTTCCTTCAAGACTGTCAATGATTATATATGGATTGTCATCAACATATTTTTCATCCCTATACTTATTAAGTGGATTAAAAACATGTCCCGACTTTACATTGTGCCCATATATAATTGTGTTTTGATTACTAAGGTCAGATGAATTTCTAGAGTCCATAAAAACCGCACCAAATGGATGATAATTTCCCATATAGTCGTGGTTTAGATAAAAAGAATTATCCTCTCCTTGAACTATTGGGTAATCCATATCCAAATTTTCAATCAAAAGCCTTGCCTTAACCTGTGGATAAGATTTATTAAGCTCTCGAACAAAGAGTATAGCAGCCTCTATTTCAGGGTCTACCTCCTCCTTATTCGATTGCTCTTTATTATTTTTAATACTCTTATCACGCATGGCCTTATAATCATTGTCAATGACTTTATAAGCTTGATTGTCCTTTTGATATGAGTAAATTTTATATCCGCTCCACGCAAGTACTATTACAAGAAGGACTTGGATGATACTTATAATTCTTTTCTTCATTTAGTCCTCCTCGTTAGTTTTTATTTTTCGTCGTCGTCCTTTTTCTTTTGTAAGAACGCTAGGGCTGAAGCCGCAATTGCTGCTACACCTATATATCCAGCAACTCCTGGATCATAAGTTTGAGGAGCCTTTGACTTACCATTTGAATTATTTTTAATTTTTACACTTGCATTGTCAGCATTTTGGTCTCCAGAATCCTTTTTACCTGGAGTCTTAGAATCTTCTTTACCTGGAGTCTTTGGATCTTCTTTACCTGGAGTCTTTGGATCCTTTTCTCCTGGCTTAGCAGGTTTTTCAGGAGTTTCTCCTGGTGTTCCTGGTTCATTTGGTTTATCTTCACCTGGTTTACCTGGTTCGTTTGGTTTAGGATCTTTTGGATCTTCCTTACCTGGTATTTCTGGGTCTTTTGGATCTTCTTTACCTGGCTTTTCTGGATCCTTTGGATCTTCTTTACCTGGCTTTTCCGAATCCTTTGGATCTTCTTTACCTGGCTTTTCTGGATCCTTTGGATCTTCTCCTGGGATTGGGCAGACATTCTTAGTTCCTACTCTAACTATCTTATCTTGTTTCTCTACAAGAGTTTCAGTTTCTTCAGAAACTTTTTCACTGTTTACAATTTTAACAGTTGTCTTTGTCTTTCCTACCACACCTTCTTTATCAACTACAACCTTACCAGCTTCTAGGTCTGGATCTTCTATAACCTTGATGTCAAAAGCTTTTTCACTTTCGTAAGTGAATTCACCATCAGTCTTAGTTCCATACTCTACAACCTCGTTCTTTGGTTCAGTTCTTTCTTCTTTTACTTCAAGCTTACCTGTTTCCTTATTGAAGGTTGTGGTATATTTTACAGATCCCTTAGAGCCTTCTTCGATGACTTTTTCTTCACCTGCTTTAAGTTTTGGGTTGTGTTTGTATTCAGTATCGTTACCTAATTCAACAATCTTTTCAACAGGTTTCACACCTACTCTTACTACCCTATCTTCTTTTTCGGTGATAGTATTTGTTGTTTCTGTTGGCTTTCCAACTGGTTTAGAGTCTTTAACCTTTTGAGTAATGGTTACTTCTTCCTTGCCTGGTTTACCTTTATTTTCAATTATTTGACTACCTGCTTCAAGAGTATCATCATAGATTACCTTAGTTTCATAAGGGATTTCTCTTTCGATGGTCTTTGTAGTTTCGCCTTCAGTTGGATCAGCTGGTTTTGTACCTACACGGACTATGTGTTTTAAAGGTTTTTTAGTTGTTTCTTCGCTGATTTTCCTAGCTTCACCATCTGGCTGGCCATTTTTAATGTCTTGTTCATATTTTGTAGTCTTAGAACCTGGTACTCCTTTTTGTTTTACTTCACTTTTACCTTTTTCTAAAGTATCATCTTCGATAATTTCTACTTCAAATGGTATTGGACAAGTCTTGCTATATTCGTACTTACCTGTGAAGTCTTTAGTACCTACGATAACTTTTTGCTTAGCCTTTGTTACCACTTGTTCTGTAGTTTGTTCTATCTTGCCTGTTTCTGGATTGTATTTATCAACTACCTTAGTTTCTACCTTACCAGGTGTTAGCTCTCCAGTTTCTACTACTCCCTTGTCTTTTGTGTCGTCATAAACATATTCGATTTCAACTTCCACATCTTTGGAGTAGTTATTTTCAGGAGTTTCTACCTTTGTTCCTATTTCTATAATGTGCTTTTTAGGATTTACTCTGTTGGATTCAACTTTGAGCAATTCACCATCTGGAGAACCATTTTTAATCTTTTGGTTATATTCTATATCATAAGAACCTTGGACACCTTTTTGAATTTCTTTGCTGGTTCCAGCTGGAAGTTCACTGTTGTATCTAACTTCCACTTCAAACGGAATTTCAAAGTGTTCAGTGTGTTTTACCACACCTGTAAAGTCTTCGTCACCTACAAGTATAACTGCCTTCTTAGGCTCTCTAACTGTTTTGTATTCTGATGTTTCTGTTATTTGAGAATTTTCAATAGTTAGTGTTCTTTCTCTTAGGCCGCTTTCTCCAGTTTGTGGTACTCCATTAATTTCGTTATATTTCCACTCACCTTTTTTAAGTGATGGGTCTTTTCTAACTTCAACTTCAAATGGAATTGTTTCTGTTTCCTTGTATTGGCCATTAGTCTTTGAGCCTATTCTTAATTTCCTTGTAACTGGTTCTTTTGTTACTTTAGTTTCTCCACGTACTTCTTCGCCTGCTTCACCATTTGTAATTATTCTTGTAACCTTAGTTTCTTGTTCACCAAGTTCACCCTTTTGGTCTTCTACAATTTCATTTGGTGCTAGGCTTGGGTCAACTATAATTTCAGTTTCAAATGGTATTGGATCTTTGTCAACATATTCCACTGTACCAGCGAAATCAGCATTACCTACTTCAATAATTTCTTTAACTGGTGTTTTTATTATTGATGGGTCAGAAGTATTAGTTACCTTTGAGTTTTCTATAGTAAGGGTATATTTTTCTTCTCCTGGTTCTCCTTTTTGAACGACCTTATACTCACCCTTTTTAAGGTTAGGATTTACCCTAACTTCTACATCATATGGAACCTTGTTGGTATATTCATATGTTCCGTTGGATTTTGCAGCGCCTACTTTTACAATTCTCTTTGATGGAGCCTTGGTTTGTACTGGGTCTCCTTCTTTTGACTCTATAACTTCTCCATTTTTGATTGTATGAGTAACTGTTGTTTCTATCTCACCATGCTGACCTTCTTGAATTATTTCAGTTGTACCTGGTTCCATAGTGTTGTCTACAATGTACTCTGTTTCAAATTCTATAAAGTCAGTCTTCTTAGTTTCAAAAGTACCTGTAAAGTCTTTGCTTCCAACTTTAATAACAGCATTGACTGGTTGAGTTTCTACAACTTTTGGTTCTCCAACAACTTTAGAGTTTACAATTGTCCAAGTGGTAATTCTTTCACCTACTTGACCTGGAGTTACTTCTTGGTATTCTCCAGCTTTTAATTCAGGATCATATACTACCTTGTATCCAAATGGAATTTTTTCTTTGTGAGTATGAGTTCCATCTGTCTTATATCCAACCCTAACTATCCTATCTTCTGGTTCAGTTTTTCCTAAATCTTGTTCTTCTGTAGATGTTTGAACACCATTTTCAAAATGTTGGATAAATTTCTTTCTTTGTTCGCCTAGTTTTCCAGGTGCATCAACTATAACAGTACCTGGTTCAAGATTTTCATCAAATTTTACCTTTGTTTCATAAGGAATAACTTCCGTGATTTCATTTTCAAAGACACCAGTGTACTTTTTAGTACCTATTATTATTTCTTGAGTAGCATTTTTAACTACTGTTTCTTCTTTAGATTCAATCTTGCCAGTTTCTGGATTGTACTCATTAGTTACAACTGTCTTTACTTCACCTGGAGTAAATGTACCTTGTTTGGCAACAGTTACATCCAAATTAGGGTCGTATTTATAAACAATATCTACTGGAACAGTGCTTTCTTTTGTCACACTATTTGTAGCAGGTTTCTTACCTACTCTTATTACGTGTTCTACAGGCTCGGTCTTTGATGTTTCTTCTGATTTTAGTTCACCATCAGCTTCTCCATTTTTTATAGCTTGAGTGTATTTGGTTGTCTTGGAGCCTGGCTTACCTTGAGTTACTACTTCACTCTTACCAGCTTCAAGTGTTTCATCTTCTATAATTTTAACTGTAAATGGAATTGCTTCTGTTACTTCGTGAGAAAATTCTCCAGTGTAGTCTTTTTTACCCACTCTAATTACAGCATTAACAGGTTTTGTTGTTTCTACACTTGGATCTCCAACTATTTCAGAGTTTTTGATAGTCCAAGTTGTCTTTCTTGTTCCTTCTTTTCCCTCTACATCTATTACGTATTCACCAGATTTTAGATTTGGATCATAAGAAATATTGTATTTGAACGGAATTTGTTCTTCGTAAGTGTGTGTACCTTCAGTATTTCTACCTACTTTGATGATTCTATTTACAGGCGCCTTTGTTTGAGTATATTCGCCTTCATCAGTTTTTGTTACCTGGCCATCTTCTATAGTGAGAGTATTTGTCCTAGTTTTTTCACCTAACTCACCTTCTTGTGTGACTTTTTGTTCCCCTGGTTTTAAGCTGTCGTCAAATTCTATAATAGTTTCAAATGGCACTTCAACTTTTTCTATAACTTCATGAGTACCGCTATTCGTTCCCTTACCGACATTGATGATTGCATCTTCCGCTTCAACTGTAGTGATAGTAGGTTCACCTTCAACCTTAGAGTTTACAATCTTCCAAGTTGTAGTCTTAGTTCCAACCTTACCTGGTTTTACAATTTCGTATTCTCCTTTTTTAAGGGTGTCTACTTCTTTGACTTGATATTCGAAAGGTATTTCTTCAACGTGTTTAAACTCATCTACAAAGTCTTTGCTACCAACTTCGATAACAGCATCTTCTGGTTTTGTTTCATCCACTTTAGTGTCTACAATCTTAGAGTCTCTTATTGTATAGGTTGTTTTTTTGCTTCCAGGCTTACCCTTAAGCTCAACGTCCCCAACTTTTTTATATCTCCACTCGCCTTTTGCTAGGTCGTCAGCAACTTCAACTTTTGTTTCAAATGGGATTTCTTGCTCATGAACAATGGCATTTTTTGTACCTGAAGCTATAAATTGAACTTCAGTTTCTCTTGTACCTTTTTCTGTATCTCCATCGTAATAATGAGCAGTTACAGGTACGTTTAATAAAGCTCCGTCAATATTTTCTCCATCTGGAACAGTTGCAGTCACATTACCTGTACTTTCATCGATTGACACTTGCCAAATATTGCCCTTATCATCTGTATAGGCATTTGTGTTAATAGTAAACTTAGTTGGTCTTCTGTTGAATTTATCTTCTTCGTTTAGTATAACATCAGAAGAAAGTTTATCTCCTGCCTTACCTGCTTTGGCATTGTAACGAGGAGTCATATTAGCTCTTTCTTTGATGATAAATTCAGCAGTTGTTTCTTCGGTGATATCTTCATCTGGTTCTAGTGGATCTTCATAATGGGCTTCTACTGGAACCTTGATCTTTTCACCACCATTAAAGTTGCCACTATTCTTTGGCTTAGCTGTTACTTGGCCAGTTGTTTCGTCAATAGAAACAGTCCATTCGTTTCCATGGTCGTCCTTATAATCAAAGCCATCTTTTATAGAATATGATTTTGGGCTTAGTTTCTTCTCATCTTCAGTAACCTTTACTGGTGATGTTTGTTCTTCTGATGGAAAGTTAACTTGTGCCTCGTATTCTGGTTTGTTTAAGACTGACTCTTGAACTACAAAGTGGAACCAACGTGTATCTGTTGAACCGTTGGTATAGGTGTATTCAACAGGTAGGGCTATAGTATCTCCAGCTTTTGCGTTTTTTGGTGCAGTTATATCAAAATGTGATATATTGTCAGGATTACCATCAATAACCCATCTCTTGTCCTTGTTTTCTTCCTTCATCAATTCTTCGTAAGTTATTCCTAACTCTCTAGCAATTTTTTTATTTGCTGCTATAAGGTATTCTTCCTTAAGTTTTCCTGTGGCTTCTCCAGCTTTATATGCAGCATCCATTTCATCTCCAGTTTTTTGAGTTCCACCAGGTGTACTTGGATCTAAAATTCTTATAGTAGCTTTTTTTCCAGGGCCTACACTTGTAGAATCATTTGAATCAATTTTATTCCCTTCTTCATCTTTGAATTCTTGGTCATAGTACCTAGTGTCGTCTAGGTTTAGTTTGAAATCACCAATTAGATTGTAATGGTCGTAACGGTCGATGCCTTGTTTGTCGATTGTGACATTAGTTCCCTTATGGTTGATGGTAGCAGATCCTGCACCTGTTTCTGTGTAAGTTCCTGTGTAACCGAATTTATCTGGTGTTTCTGCTATATTTGTAAATTCATCTTTTGTTCTTGGGCGGGCGAAGAATTTAACATCTAAGTGTGTTAAGCCCTTATAATCTGGATCTTTAGCAAAAATAGAATCTTCATTTACTACATACTTGCCACCCTCTAATTTTAGAGCGCCTGCTGGCATCTTTACATGTACCTTGCCATTATCGTCAATATAGGCACTAGCTCCTGGCACAACTTTGCCAGTTACTGGATGGTAAACTTGGCCAGCTAATCTTTCCCTGGCACTTTCATCTATATTTTCTACCTTAATACCAGTGTCTATATCTTGACCTTGAACAAAGACTTTTTCATTGTACTCTCCATTGAGTTTCATTAGCTTAAGGCTGTCATTTTCATTTGGCCATGGGTTTACCTTGTAACCTAAAACGAAGTTATCTCCAAAAAACTTCGTTCCTGGATTTTCTTTAGTGTAATTATCCTTCATACCAAAGGAAGTAGAGTCGTTATCCTTGCTGTTGATATGCTTTAGGGTTTCTGCACTGGCTTCATAGTTATAGTTTCTTTGTCGTCCAGCGGCAGTCATTTTTCCATTTTCATCTGGCTTGAATGTTACATTAGGAGACTGATCAGTCAATTTATCTCCTGCATCCATCATAGGTTTTTCGCCTAATTGTGCTGGTACAAGTCCAGCATCACTAACAGAAACCTTAGTATAGGTTCTTTGACCAGTCTTCTTGTCTATGGTAATTTGATAACCCCATTCAGTCTTACTTGGTGATGTTGCGGATGGGTTTTTAAGTTCAAATTTAAAGCCGTCTTTTGCCTGCTTCTCATCAGTTTTATATTGAGTCTGATTTGGATCTCCCGGTTGTAAATCCGTTTCCCTATAACGTTCAGATCCACTGTAGTTTTGGATTTTCTTTTCATCTTCGCTATAGTTTGGCTCATTTGTTCCAGCTGCATTCATTGCATTTGCAATTGCCTGTAACTTAAGCTCTCCTAATTGTTCACCACTAACTCCTGTTAGTTCTTGGGCGAATGACACCACTGAGGACAACAGAATCGAAAGTCCTAAAAATACAGACACAAACCCTACATTTAGCTTACGCATGTCGTATCTGGGTTTCGTGTTTGCAGATTTTTTCTTTTTTTCATCTACGATTTTTTGTAATTTATCCATTTTCATTTCCTTTCTTAAGATTCATCTAATATAGTTATATTATATATAAATTTCTAAGATCCCTCAAATACATATCATAATTCAATATGGTAATATAATCATTTCTTTTTTCTTTTATGATGAGTATCTTCGAATATTTCCTAGGTTTTAAATAGGAATTTATTCATCATAAATACTTATTTAAACAACATTATATTACCCCTAAATTGAACTTTCAAACTTAGGGGTAATATTTATATTGTCTCTCCGTCTTGAATTGTTAAAACCCTTGGACCATCTTTTGTAATTGCCAAGGTGTGTTCGTACTGACATGACAGACTGCCGTCCTTTGTTCTTGCGGTCCATCCGTCTTCGTCTATTTTACTTCTCCAGTCCCCGGTGTTTATCATAGGCTCGATGGTTATTACCATTCCCTCTTGTAGTCTTTGTCCTCTTCCGCTTTGTCCATAGTGAAGTACCATTGGGTCTTCGTGCATGCTTCTACCTATGCCGTGGCCTGTAAACTCCCTTACTACTGAAAAGCCATTTTTTTCAGCATGTTGTTGGATTACATGACCAATGTCTCCAAGGCGGTTTCCTATAACTGCCTCTTTTATTCCAAGGTAGAGACATTCTTTTGTTATGTCCATAAGTTTGTTTACCTTGTCGGACACCTCTCCAACTTTGTAACTCCATGCGGAGTCTCCCATAAAGCCCTCGTATTCAACTACTGTGTCTACGGTAATTAAATCTCCTTCTTTTAGAACTTGGTCACTTGGAAAGCCATGGCATATTACATCGTTAACTGATGTACATGTGGCATATGGATAGCCTTGGTAGCCAATTTGTGCAGGAATTCCTCCCTGACTTCTTATAAATTTTTCACAGAATTTGTCTATTTCTCCTGTGGTTATTCCAGGTTTTATAAAATCTCTTAGTTCTTTATGCATCTGTGCAACTATCTGCCCAGATTTATACATTGCGTCTATCTCTTTAGAATTTTTAATGTAAATCAATTATCTTCATTCTCCTCTGAATTTTTATCTGAGTTGAAATCTTCTGTTAAAATAACTTTAACTAATTCTATTCTCTTGTTCTTAACTATTTCAACATTGAACTTAACACCATCTAGTTCCAGTGTAGGTTTTTCTCCGTCCCTTGGTATATAGCCTAGGTGAAATATTATTAGTCCTGCAACTGTGTCGTAATCTTCTGTCTCTTCGTCAAATTCACTTCCCAGCCTATAGTTTAGTTCGTCTATTTCTAGGTTACCTTTAACTAAGAAGGTGTTTTCGTTTATTACTTTAAAGTCTGGTTCGTCGAAGTCGTACTCGTCATAGATTTCTCCCATTATTTCTTCTATAAGATCCTCTAGGGTAACTATTCCAGAAAATCCTCCGTACTCGTCAATTAGTACTGCAAGGTGCACCTTGGCCTCTTGTAGTTCTAAAAAGAGTTCGTTTATGTTTTTTCTCTCTGGCACGAAGAATGCAGGTTTTAAAATTTTACGAATGTCAACATTCATAAATCCATGGGAGTAGGCTTCTTTCATAAAGTCTTTGATGTATAGTATGCCGATGATGTTGTCTATTTCTTCTTCGTAAACTGGAATTCTACTGTACTTCAGTTGCATCATCTGGTCTATATAGTCTTCGATTGGGCTTGTTATGTCGATGCAAAAGGCCTCTGTTCTTGCGGTCATTATGTCTTCTGCAAGGGTATCATCAAAGCCAATTACAGAGTCTATCATCTCTCTTTCTGCAGGGTCTATAATTCCTTGCTCTTGCCCTACTTCTACAATTGACTTTATCTCTTCTAAGGTGACTTTTGCCTCCATGTCGCTAATGTCTTGTCCTATTATTCTAAGTACTCCATTTGTGGTTGCAGATAGCAAAAATACAAAGGGTCTCATTATTTTATAAAATAAGTGAACAACGCCTATTGAAGCTAAAGAAAATTTTTCTGCATTTTGTAATGCAACTCTCTTTGGTACTAGCTCTCCAAATACTAGGTTGAAGTAGGCTAGTATTACTGTGATTGCAATAAATGAAATCTTAGCTGAGTATGGTATTCCTAAATTTGCAAATACTTTTGCAAGTTGTTGTGTAAGTCCTACTGATGCGGAACCTGCACTGAAAAAACCGGCCAAAGTTATACCCACCTGTATGGTTGATAAGAACCTTGACGGCTCGGCTATAAGCTTTAATAATGTTTTAGCTCTTTTGTTTCCTTCCTCTTCTGCGAGATATGTTATTTTTTTTCTGTCAACAGATACTATTGCCATCTCTGCTGCTGCAAAAAATCCATTGATTGCAGTAAGGATGAGTAAAATTATTATCTGCTTCGAGACGTCCGGTATAGTGCCTTCCATGTTTCCTCCTAAATAATTCATTATTATTAAATATATCACATATATGCCTTTAAAAAAAGTGCTAAGCTTGTAATTCTACGACAAATGTATTGCCTCTATCCTCAAAATTTCTCCAATATATCTTTCCATTATGACTTTCTGTAATGCTCTTTGCAATGGCAAGGCCCAGCCCATATCCCCCCTGTGAATCCCTAGATCTTGACTTGGACTCCCTGACAAAGCGTTCAAAAATTCTCTTTGCACAGTCTTCGTCAATCGGTGTTCCCATGGAGGTGACGGAAAATATAATCTTTTTTTCTCTTTTTAATAGTCTGATTAATATGTCGCTATGTGGCTTTGCATATTTACAGGCATTGTCTATTAGTATTATGGCAAGTCTTTTAAGCTGCTTTTTATCTCCTTCAAGTGTTAAGTTATCCTCTTTTTCTTCAAATATCATGTTCAAATCATTTTCAAAGGCGATGGATTCAAAGGTAAGCGCCACCTCTTCAACTAGTTCTGAAAAGTTAACTGTTTCGAAGTTTAGTATCATGTTACCTGAGTCTCTTCTTGCTAAGAATAACATCTCTTCCACAAGGCCCTTCATCCTCTTGGTTTCATGTTCTGTATTGTCAATCCACTTTATCTGATTCTCGTCGTAGTTGTCGTATTTTTTTAGTATTTTAAGATTTGCAAGGATTACTGTAAGTGGTGTCTTTAGTTCGTGTGATGCGTCTGCAATAAACTGCTTTTGGTCATTCCAAGACTGTTCCACCGGCTCTAAGGCCTTATCAATTAAATATTTTGAAATAAATCCTATTATTATCATGGTAAAGACAAAGGAACTTATTAGGGACTTTGCCAAAAGCTTAATCATATTTACTTGTGGTGAGATGTTTACCAAAAATAGTATGTGATTGCCTTCAGTTGTCTTAACAAGTTGATATTTAAATTCTTCGTTTAAAATAAATCCATTTGTGGATTTTTCAGGGTCAATTCCTTGGACAATCTTTTTTATAGCGTCGTCTTTTAATTTTCTATTTATATTACTAGCTATAAATTTTGGTTTGCCGTCTAATTCGTAGACAAATGTAGGTTGACTCTTGTTATCTCCCCTTGCAAAAAAAGGCACCCCATATATATCTCCCCCTGTAAATAGTTCTGAAACTACATTTTGCAGGTAGTCGTCGGTGCTTATGTCTATAACTTTATAAAAGTAAAAAAATATACCTGAGAAAACAATTAGAAGAACTGCTCCCACCAATGATATTGAAATTATTAAAAATTTTTTCTTTAGTTTATCCAGTATATTCAAGTTTGTATCCTAACTTTCTCAAGGTGGTTATTTCTACCTTGCTCTTTATGAATTTAAGTTTCTTTCTTATAAAGGAAATGTAAACTTCAACGTTATTATCTTCTGCGTCTGAATCGTATCCCCAAATTTTTGAAATTAAATCGTCCTTGGTAACCACTATATTTGCATTTGACATTAGTAATTTTATAATTTCAAATTCCTTTGCCGTTAGGTTGATGGATTTAAAATTGGTTGAGATACTATAGTTGTTTAAATCTAGTACCAAGTCTTCAAACTTAAGTTCGTCTAGTATAACCTGTCCCTTTCTCCTGGTAATGGCCCTAATTCGTGCTAGAAGCTCTTCTACATCAAAGGGCTTAGTCATGTAGTCATCGGCACCATAGTCCAGTCCTTTGACCTTTGACTTCACTTCATCTCTAGCTGTGAGCATAAGTATTGGTGTCTCTATTCCTTTTTTTCTAATCTCTTTTAAAACTTCGAAGCCGTCCATCTCTGGAAGCATAACGTCTAGTATAATGCAGTCGTATATTTCTGATGAAGCATAGTATAGTCCATCTACACCTGTATAGACCATGTCCGAGTCATACTTTTCCTCTTTAACTATTTCAGAGATTGCCTCTGCAAGTCTCACTTCATCTTCAACAATCAAAATTCTCATTCACTTCACCTCATTATATATCATGGTAACAGAGTTTCATTAAAAAAAACTTAAAGAATATCTATTTAATTTAAACTTTTATTAATCTTTATATGTAAAAAGGGAATGCTTTCGCACTCCCTCTAGTAAGCTAATTTATTTTATTTTCCAAATGAGTTTATAATGATTCCACCGTATTGGTAAATAAGTGGAGCGAATACTAATGATACTACTGTCATTAACTTAATAAGGATATTTAGTGAAGGACCTGATGTATCTTTGAATGGGTCTCCAACTGTATCTCCATTAACAGCTGCAGCATGTGCTGGTGAACCTTTACCACCGTGGTTACCATCTTCAATGTATTTCTTTGCATTGTCCCATGCTCCACCTGCGTTTGACATGAATATTGCCATTAGTACACCTGTGATTAATGAACCTGCTAGTAAGCCACCAAGAGCTTCTGCTCCTAATAAAAATCCTATAAGGATTGGTGATACTACTGCAAGAACTCCAGGAACGACCATTTGTTTTAAAGCTGCTGAAGTGGAAATGTCTACGCATGTCTTATAGTCAGGAGTTGCTTTTCCTTCCATTATTCCAGGAATTTCTTTGAATTGACGTCTAACTTCAATAATCATGTCGTTAGCTGCTGTTCCTACTGCATCCATTGTTAGTGATGAGAATAGGAATGGTAGCATACCACCGATTAACATACCTGCAACTACTGCTGGTTTTGAAACGTCGATTGCTTCTAGTTGTACAACTTCGTTATATGATGCGAATAGAGCTAATGCTGTTAGGGCTGCTGATCCGATTGCAAATCCCTTACCTATAGCTGCTGTTGTGTTTCCAACTGCGTCTAGCTTGTCTGTAATGTTTCTAACTTCTGCTGGTAGCTCTGCCATTTCTGCAATACCACCTGCGTTATCTGAAATAGGACCATAAGCGTCAACTGCTATAGTCATACCACAAGTTGAAAGCATACCGATTGCAGCAACTGCTATACCGTATAGTCCTTGTTGTGGGTTTTGTGCTCCGTTAGCTGAAATAAATGCAACGATTATACCGATTGCAATTATAATGATTGGAGCTGCTGTTGACATCATACCAACTGCAAGACCAGAGATGATATTTGTAGCTGAACCAGTTTCTGATTCTTCTGCAATTTTTTGTACTGGTTTTTTGTCTCCTGATGTATAGTATTCAGTGAAGTGTGAAATTAATACTCCAACTACAATACCTATAGCTACAGCTATGAATGGTTGTAAGCTTTCAAGAATCATCTTTGAAAGTACTGCCGCACCGATTATAGCTAATACTGCTGAAATTAATGTACCGCCGTTTAATGCCTTTTGAGGGTCTTTGTCTCCTCTAACTGTTAGGATACCTATGATTGATGCTAATACTCCTAGTGCTGCTACTGCGATTGAGTAATAGATACCTTGTGCACCATAAGCTACCATTCCAAGTGTAATACCTGAAAGGATTGATCCTACATATGATTCGAAAAGGTCAGCTCCCATACCTGCAACGTCCCCTACGTTATCTCCAACGTTATCTGCAATAACTGCTGGGTTTCTTGGGTCGTCTTCTGGAATACCTGCTTCAACTTTACCTACAAGGTCTGCTCCAACGTCTGCTGCCTTAGTGTAGATACCACCACCAACTCTTGCGAAAAGAGCGATTGATGAAGCACCAAAACTAAATCCTGTTACGATTGTTGCGTCTTTAAAGATTAAGTAACTTGCTGTAATACCTATAATACCAAGTCCTACTACGCACATACCCATGATTGCTCCACCTGAGAATGCAACGTTTAAAGCCTTTGCCATACCGCCTTCTTTAGCAGCATTTGCAGTTCTTACGTTAGCCTTTGTTGCAGCAACCATACCGATATATCCTGCTGTCATTGATAAAAGACCACCTAGTATAAAGCAGATAGCTGTCTTATATCCAACTGCAACACCTAGTATTATTGCTACTACTATTAAGAATATAAAGATGGCTTTGTTTTGTCTTCCAAGGTAAGCCATTGCCCCTTCGTGAATAAAAGAAGATATTTCTTTCATTCTATCTGTTCCCACAGGCATAGAGTTTATTGAATTAAGTTTAATAAAAGCAAAGATTAATGCTAATACTCCTGCACATATGGCAACATAACCAAAAATATTTGATTCCATTTTCTCCTCCTATAAATTTTAATAATAACAAAAATAAAGCGATTTCTTTAATCGCTAAATTTACAATATTACTTTGATATCATAGCCAATATCAATGCTGAAAGTAAAAATATGATTGATGCTACTATAACTATTCTATCAATGTAGTAATTCTTTGAAGTTTTTCTACCATATCCTGCAGTATTAGAGCTTTCTGTTAATGATGCTAATCCATCTGACTTAGACTCTTGTAATAAAACTGCAACTATAATAACTATGCTTGCTAATCCAAGTAGAACTTGTAAAAAAGTATTCATTTGCCACCTCCCGTGCATAAGTTCAATTACGATAATATCATAATTATACATTCCTATCAAGTAAAAAATAAGGGAAGATGTCTATTCTATCGTCAATAGACATCTTAATTATCAAACCTTACTTTAAAAGTTCAAGTGATTTTTCTACTATATTGTCAACTGTAAATCCAAACTTTTTAAATAGCTCTTCAGCTGGAGCTGACGCCCCAAAGCCTTCCATTCCTATTGTGATTCCATCTAAGCCAACAACCTTGTCCCATCCAAATGTGGAAAGGGCTTCAACTGAAACTCTCCTTCTAATTTCATTTGGTAGTACACCTTCTCTATATGACTTTGGTTGTTTCAAGAATAGGTCTAAGCTTGGCATTGAAATTACCCTTACTCCATGGCCTAATTTGTTAAGTCTTTCTGCAGCTTCACAAATTAGTTCAACTTCTGATCCTGAAGCCATTAGAATAATATCTATTCTTTCTCCAAGGTCCTTTAGTACATATCCACCATGCATTGCGTCTTTAGATGTCTCTTCAAGATTTTTTAATTTTTGTCTTGATAGGGCAAATACTGTAGGTCCTGTTTTATTTGTAAGTGCATATTCATATGCCGCTGCTGTTTCCATTCCGTCCGCTGGTCTAAATACAGTTGTATTTGGTGTAGCTCTAAGCATTGCTATCTGTTCAATAGGTTGATGTGTTGGTCCATCTTCTCCAACTCCAATGCTGTCATGGGTTAAGATGTATAGAACCTGTTGATTCATTAGGGCAGATAATCTTATGGATGGCTTAAAGTAATCGCTAAATACTAGGAATGTGGCAGCATATGGAAGTAGTCCTCCATGTAGGCTGATTCCATTTGCAATTGCAGCCATGCTCATCTCTCTAACACCAAAGTTTATATTGGATGCTCCTCTATTTTTTGGACTGAAAAATTCAGAATTTTTCATAACAGATTTGTTTGATGGTGATAAGTCTGCTGATCCACCAAATAGATAAGGAACTTTTTCGGCAATTCTATTTAAAACTGTTCCTGAGTATCCTCTTGTTGCGTCATCTTTTTCAAATTTGTAGAAGTCTTCATCAAAAAGATTTGAAGGTAACTCCTTTTCAAAGGAACTCTTTAGTTGAGCTGCTTCTTCAGGATATTCTCTTTCATATTTTTTAAAGAGAGCGTTCCACTCATCTTCGTCTTTTTGTCTATTTTCGTTGTCCTTGTTTATACTATCTATTACTTCACTTGGAACATAAAACTCTTCTTCATAATTCCAGTTTAGTTTTTCTTTTAAAGCAACAACTCCGTCTTCTCCCAGGGCTTCACCATGTGCCTTTGCCATGCCTTCCCTTGGACTGTCTGCACCAATTTTAGTTTTGATTTCAATTAGTGAAGGCTTTGAAGATTTCTTTGCTTGGTTTATGGCCTTTAGAATTTCTTCACAATCTGTTCCATCTTCCACTAAGAAAGTTTCCCAGCCTAGTGCTTTGTATCTGTCTATAACAGATTCTTTAAAAGCTATTTCAGTGTCACCTTCTATGGTGATGTTATTTGAGTCGTAAAGTACAATTAGTTTTGAAAGTTCATTTGTACCTGCAAATGAAGATGCTTCGTTTGAAATACCTTCCATTAAACAACCATCTCCCACAAGTGCATAGGTGTAGTGGTCAATAATGTCTAGTCCTTCTTTATTGTACTTTGCAGCCAAGTGCGCTTCTGCCATAGCCATTCCAACAGCCATGGAAATACCTTGCCCAAGTGGACCTGTTGTAGCTTCAACTCCAATGGTGTGGCCATACTCTGGATGACCAGGTGTCTTTGAGTTAAGTTGTCTAAAATCTTTTATGTCATCAATAGTTACACCATATCCAAATAGATGTAATAGGGAATATAATAACATTGAACCATGCCCCGCAGATAAAATAAATCTGTCTCTGTTAATCCAATTTGGATTTTTCGGATTGTGCTTTAGTACATCATTCCAAAGAGTAAACGCCATTGGCGCTGCTCCTAGTGGTAATCCAGGATGTCCTGAGTTTGCCTTTTGAATGGCCTCAGCCGATAAAACTTTAATAGTGTTAATTGCCAACTGTCTATTATCCATATAAAACTCCTTTGCTTATTCCTATCTATTATTATAACCATAGCTTAAGCTATCTACAAGTTTATAAACAGATATTACTTTATTAAAGCTAATTCCAATACTTCGTCAATAGTTTCAACAAATTTTATTTCAATATTCTTCTTAACATTTTCTGGTATTTCGTCAAGGTCCTTTTTATTTGCCAGCGGTAATAAAACCTTCTTCATAGAATATCTATTTGCTGCAAGCACCTTTTCTTTCACTCCACCAATTGGTAAAACTCTTCCCCTTAGGGTAATCTCTCCTGTCATGGCAAGTTCATGATCAACCTTCTTGCCACTTAGTGCGGATACTAGGGCTGTTGTTATGGAGATACCTGCTGAAGGTCCGTCCTTTGGTACTGCTCCCTCTGGAAAGTGTAGGTGAATGTCCTTGTCTTTATAAAATTCACCTTCAATGCCAAGGGCTTCTTGATTACTTCTTATATATGAAACAGCAGCCTGTGCTGACTCCTTCATAACATCCCCTAACATTCCAGTTAGCTTTAGCTTTCCGCTACCCTTCATGACATTTGCTTCGATTGTAAGGATTTCACCACCAACGGAAGTCCACGCCAATCCATTTACAACGCCTACCATGTCCTGTTGTGGAATGTCGTCATCAATAATCTTTTCGTGTCCGATATACTTTTCAAGGTTTCTGCCATCTATCTTTATTGTATCTTTTTCATTTTCCACTATTTCAACAACGGCTCTTCTAACGGCCTTTGAAATCAATCTCTCTAAATTTCTAACTCCCGACTCCCTGGTATAGTTTAAAATAATTTTTCTAATGCTTGCATCAGAAATGCTAAATTGTTCTTCTTTTAGCCCATGCTCCTCTACTTGTTTTGGAACTAAATATTTCTTTGCAATATTAAACTTTTCAAACTCGGTATAGCCTGCAATTCTAATAACTTCCATTCTGTCTAAAAGTGCCGGTGGAATTGTGTTAAGTGAGTTTGCAGTTGTAATGAACATAACCTTGGACAAGTCAAATGGAATCTCAATATAGTTGTCTATGAAGCTGTCATTTTGTGCAGGATCCAAAACTTCCAGTAATGCCGAAGCTGGGTCTCCTCTGAAGTCTGAAGAGAGCTTGTCTATTTCGTCAAGTAAAAACACAGGATTTTTTGTGTCAGCTTTTTCAAGTAGCTTTATAATCTTTCCTGGCATTGCTCCTATATAGGTCTTTCTATGTCCTCTTATTTCAGCTTCATCCCTGACGCCACCAAGTCTCATGCTTACAAACTCTCTATTGGTTGCATTTGCAATTGACTTTACTATGGATGTCTTTCCAACTCCTGGAGGGCCTACAAAGCAAAGTATTGGTCCCTTTAGTCCTTCCGTAAGTTTTCTTACGGCGATATATTCTAAAATTCTTTCCTTTACATCATTAAGTCCATAATGATCTTCGTCTAGTACTTCCCTAGCCTTTTTTATATCGTAACTCTCTTTTGAAGTTTTTTTCCAAGGAAGTGACAATACTTCATCTAGATATGACTGAATGACATTTATCTCTGGACTTCCCATGGACATGGTCTTAAGTCTATTGGCTTCTTTAAGAAGATGTTTTTGTGAGTCCTTATCCAACTTAAGTTTTTTTATCTTTTTGATGTAGTTGTCAACAAGGGACTCGTCTTCCTCTTCTCCAAGCTCTTCTCTAATTGCAGTAAGCTGTTCTTTTAAAAAGTATTCTCTTTGTGACTTGTTTATCTGAACATTTACTTTTTTGTTAATCTCTTCTTCGATTCTTAGGTACTCTATCTCTTTTAAGAAGATTTCATGTAAGGTTTTTAGTCTTTTTACTATGTCCACTTCTTTTAATAGTGTGTAATAGTCTTCAGTCTTTAAATCCAAATAGGAGCTTATTGTATCTGTTAAAAGAATTGGATCATTTATCTCCATTAACGGAAGAACCATCTCCTGTGTTATTAGTGGATTGTTCCTCACATATTCATTTACGTCTTTTAAAAGAAGTCTTCTTAAAACTTCCATCTCCTCTGTAGGATTTTTTATTTCTTCTTCCTCTATTATTTCAACCCTTGCCACAATGTAATTATCCCTATTTGCTAACTCAAGGACCTTACATCTAGATTCTCCTTCAACTAGAACTCTAGTGTTGCCACCAGGAAGCTTTAAGGTCTGTTTTATTTGAGAAACCACTCCATAGTCATAAAGGTCTTCAAACTTTGGATTTTCCTCAATTGCTTCAATTTGTGGTACAAGCAAAATCTTTTCGTCCTTTAATAAGGATGTATTTAAAGCATTTATTGATTTTTCCCTTCCCACATCAAAATGCATTATTGTGTGAGGATAAACGGAAACTCCTCTTAAAGGTATTACCGGAATTATCTTTTCAAGGGAATTATTTTTCTCTTTATCCATATCTTACCTCTCATAAAAACAGGCTCACTAAAGTGAGCCTTTTATTCATTATATACTAAAGTTGGTTTTTCATCATCAACTACAGTTTTTTCTTCAATTATTACCTTTTTAATGTTTTTCATTGAAGGTATTTCAAACATCAAATCAAGTAATAGTTCTTCTATTATAGATCTCAGTCCCCTAGCTCCGGTTTTCCTGTCATAGGCTTTTTGAGCTATTGCCCTCAAACTTTCGTCTGTAAACTCTAGCTCAACTCCATCCATTTCAAATAACTTTTGATATTGCTTAACTATTGCATTCTTTGGTTCACATAGTATCTTAACCAGTGAATCCACGTCAAGTTCATCTAAAGTTACTATTAGAGGAATTCTACCTATAAGTTCGGGAATAAGACCATATTTTAGTAAATCTTCCTGTTTTACTTCCTTAAGAAGTTCATTTATCTTCTTGCCATGTCTTCCAAGGGTGTCGGCACCAAATCCAATGGACTTAGTTTCCTTTCTCTTTTCAACAATTTTTTCAACACCGTCAAATGCGCCACCAAAAATAAATAGGATATTTGAAGTATCCACTTCGATATATTCTTGGTTAGGGTGTTTTCTCCCACCTTGTGGTGGAACATTGGCAATTGTTCCTTCAATAATCTTTAGAAGAGCCTGTTGAACTCCCTCGCCACTAACATCTCTAGTGATTGAAGGGTTTGCAGATTTTTTTGAAATCTTGTCGATTTCATCCACATATATAATACCTCTTTCAGCTCTCTCAATATCGTAGTCCGCCGCTTGAACGAGTTTTAGTATTATATTTTCAACATCTTCCCCCACATAGCCAGCCTCTGTTAGTGAAGTTGCATCTGCTATGGCAAATGGCACTTCTAAAGTTTTGGCCAGTGTTTGAGCTAAGAGAGTCTTTCCTGAACCAGTAGGCCCAATTAATAATATGTTGGACTTTTGTAGTTCTACATCGGAGTCGTCTAAGTTACTGTTAAGCCTTTTATAGTGATTGTATACTGCAACTGCCAAGGCCCTCTTGCCCTGGTCCTGTTGTATAACATAGTCATCTAAAACGGACTTTATCTCAGCCGGCTTATAAAACTTACTCTCTTTTAACTCTTTTTTCTGTGCAGTTCTAAACTCTTCATCGATTATGTCATTACATAGTTTAATACATTCATCGCAGATGAAGACATTTGGTCCTGCAATTAATCTATTGACTTCATCGGAGGTTTTTCCACAGAAAGAGCAACTGATTCTATTTTCCTCTTTTTTTGTCATAGGACCCCCTTAATTTGACTTTTCTATTACCTTGTCAATTAATCCATATTCCATTGCTTCTTGTGCTTCTAAGAATTTATCTCTGTCGGTGTCTCTCTCAATAACTTCAAGAGGTTGTCCCGTTCTTTCAGATAAAATTTGATTTAATTTTTGTCTAATCTTTATAATCTTTTCAGCATGTATTCTAATGTCTTCCGCTTGTCCTTGGGCTCCTCCAAGAGGTTGGTGAATCATTATATCTGAGTTTGGAAGTGCAAATCTCTTTCCCTTTTCTCCTGCTGCAAGTAAAAAAGCTCCCATACTTGCGGCCATGCCAATGCAAATTGTGTTTACATCACATTTTACATATTGCATAGTGTCATATATTGCAAATCCAGCACTAACTGATCCTCCTGGTGAGTTTATATACATCTGAATGTCCTTGTTTGGATCTTCAGATTCCAAGAATAATAATTGGGCAACGATTAGGTCTGCCATTTGGTTGTTTATTTCACCACTTACAAAGATTATTCTATCCTTTAAAAGTCTGGAATAAATATCGTAAGATCTTTCTCCCCTATTAGTTTGTTCAACTACCATAGGTACTAAAGTCAT
Organism: Mediannikoviicoccus vaginalis; assembly: GCF_928097925.1. Classification (GTDB taxonomy): domain Bacteria; phylum Bacillota; class Clostridia; order Tissierellales; family Peptoniphilaceae; genus Mediannikoviicoccus; species Mediannikoviicoccus vaginalis. The sequence continues at coordinate 180,755 of NZ_CAKMRI010000001.1, read as the reverse complement.
AAAATACCTCCTAACTATTTAAGCTTCTTTATAATTTACCATCTCAACTAGTTTTTCTAAGGCTTTTCTTCTCTTTACTGAATCTGTTATAAAGTCTAAGTCTCCTGACTCTTTTAATGTGTCTTTAAATGAATCTACATCTTTTAATTCATATTGTTCTGCAAGTTCTGAAATTTCTTTGTCTATTTCTTCTTCTGTTGCATCAATATTTTCTTTTACTATAAATTCATCTAGAGCAAGTTCTCCCTTAAGCTTCTTTTCTGAAGCAGGTCTAAGCTCTTCTTTTGTCTTTTCTTCGTTAGAGTTTGCAATTGCAAAGTATTGGTCTAGTGTAATTCCCATACCTTGAACTCTGTAAAGGAAGTTTTGGTATTCTCTTTCTACTTCCATGTCTATCATAGACTCTGGAATGTCAACTGTCATAACGTCAATAAGAGCTTCTACAGCCTTGTTTTCCTTTTCAACGTCAGCTTGTTTCTTTAATTCTTCTTCAAGATCTATCTTAACATTGTTTTTGTATTCTTCTAATGTGTCAAATTCTGAAATGTCTTTAACAAATTCATCATCTAACTCAGGTAATTCTTTTTCTTGAATTGAGTTTAGTTTAACTTCAAATATAACATTCTTTCCTGCAAGGCTTTCTTCATGGTATTCTTCTGGAAATACTACATCAACATCAAACTCTTGGCCAATTTCTTTTCCAATTATTTGTTCTTCAAAGCCTGGAATGAATGCACCTGATCCTATAACTAGGTCGTAGCCTTCCGCGTCTCCACCTGGAAACTCTTCTCCGTCAAGCTTACCAACGAAGTCTATGTTTACAATGTCTCCGTCTTTAACAGCTCTGTCTTCAACAGAGATTATTCTTGAGTTTTGATCAAGTTCTCTATCTATTACTCTCTTAATATCTTCTTCTGAAACTTCATATTTGTTTACTTCTGCTTCAAGTTTTGAGTAGTCGCCAAGTTCAACTTCTGGTCTAACATCTACTTCAAATTTAAACTTAACAGGGCCACCATTTCCAATTTCATCCACATCTACATCTGGTTGTGCCACTGGATCAAGATCAAGTTCTTCTATAGCTTCTTCGTATGCATCTGGCAATAAAATATTTACTGCGTCTTCATAGAAGATTTCAACTCCATAGTTCATTTCGATAATTTTTCTTGGAACATGTCCCTTTCTAAAACCAGGAATTGAAAATCTGCTTTTATTTTTTAAATAGGCTTTTTGTATTGCTTCTTCTAGCTTTTCTCCTGGAAGTTCTACAGTAAAAACCGCTCTGTTTTTTTCTTTACTTACTAATACTGCGCTCATTATATTCCTCCATTATAATTAAAATATCAACATTGTTTTAGTATATCATATTTTCTTAAAATTTGCATAAAAAAGGCTACCTTAGGTAGCCCATTTCACTAATTATTTTAAATTAGACCGTAATATTTTGCAATGGTTCTTGCCATGTTTTTAGCAAGTTGGTCTGCCCTTGCTTCATATTTTAAAACATCACTTTCGTAGTCGTGGTAGCAATGTTCAATTAACATTCCTGCAGTTGCTTCATTTGCCCTTAGCACTCCATAATAATTTGAATTCGGATTTACTCCAGATGTGTTGCTTCCGTAATATCTATGTTTAACTCCCCTATTTGGAATATCTAGCGTTTGGGAAATAGTATTGGTTAGTGCAGCTGTAAGAGCAGGAGCTCTGTTGTTAACATCTTCATATATTTCCACACCACTTGTTTCGCCTTTAAATGCATTTGTGTGAAGTGATATAAATAGGTCGTATCCTCTAGCCATTCTTCCTCTTGCTTGAAGACTTGGATCTTTATAGATATTGTCCCTTGTAGTAGCTACTTCAATTCCATAGGCCCTTAGCTCTTTTGCTAGAAGAAGGGAATAGTTATAGTTTCCATCTCCTTCATTTTTCCATTTAGGTCCAACATAACCTCTGTTATGTTTTGATCCTGCGCCATGGCCCGGGTCTAATAAAATTCTTACCTTACCATTATTAGGCTTAGTAGGTTTAGGATTTGTTGCTACATTTTGTGTTTGAGAAATGTTGTGGATTTGATTTAAATACTTTACAACTTCTCCTCTAAATTTTTCAGAAAGCCAAGATGTTCCACCATATAGGTATACACTCTTTGCACCGGTACTCTTAATATAGTCCTTTATTCCTGAAGATAATGTATTGTTACTAACAAGTAAAATTGCTTGATTGTTTAATCCACTTACTGGTCCTGCAGTTAGACTGTCCACAAATTCTGCACCTGTAGCAAGTCCCACTGTGGAGCTATTATTAAAGTAAGTTTTTGCGATTGAAAGTGAAGTGTCGTATCTGGATCTTCCAGAAACTCTGCTTACTGCTTTGCCCATGGACTTAACTGAGTTTAAAACTCCATTACTTACAGTTGAATCTCCACCAACAATGATTACATTGGAGATGTTGCCATTTTTTATAAAGCTCTTTGCAACTCCTGAAATCGCATTTTTTCCTGTATATATTATTGGGTATCCATTTTTAGCAGCTAGTGCTGAAGCTGATAATGAGTCTGGTAGACTCTTTTCGCTGGATAGTATAACTGTGTTTGCAGATTTAAATTCCAATGCCTTGTTTGCAACTTTTACAGACATGTCTGCATCTGATGATCCATTTATAACTTCAACATTCTTTCCCATTGCCTTTAATGCGTTTATTACAGCTGAAGAAATTTTTGAACTTCCTCCAACGACTATAATATTACTTGCATTAAGTCTTTGTATTTCTGCCTTTATTGATGCATTTAATGCATTTCTTTCAGTTATTAATATTGGCGCTTTTAAATTTCCTGCAAGGCTTGAAGCTACTAATATGTCATTTGGTGCTTGTCCATTTGCAAGAACTACGTATTTTGAATTTGAAAACTGACTCTTTGATATTGCAACAGCTGTCTCATATCTACTTCTACCAGATAGTCTATCTGCTGTAACTGTTGCCGATAGAGAAGACTCTCCACTTAAAGCACTTACCGCTTCAATATTTTCTAAATCTTCTATGTTGCTGTAGTCAGATAGTAAGTTTATAGTAATGTCTTTTGTAAATGAACCTGATTGTACTTTTACATTGTATCTTCCTGCAGGTAAACTTGTATTTTCTGGAACAGTGATTGAGGAAGACATTCCGTTATTAAATACATTTATTGTTGTATTTGCCTGTCCTGAAAAACCTAATTGAACATCAGTATAATTTCCAGTGCTGTCGTATCCAATTAAGGTTGAAATTAAATCTTCTAACTTTTCACCAATTATTGAAGAATTATTTTCCAAAGTTTCTGTTGAAACATATCCACCGGAAAATCCTGTCATTTCATTTAAGTTTTCATAGATGTTAACAGAAAACTCTTCTGCGTCTATGTCGCTAGAAATATTTTCGTTCACAAGCTTCCATTGTCCAGCTGTATCGAAGTTAAGTTCTAGATAATAAAGACCTAAATCTTCATCGAAACTTGAATTAAATTCCCTAACGACACCGTCTTCGTTTTTAAAAGTTACCTTTGTATTTCCATTGATGCTTCCAAGTCTACTATCTTTAATATATAGAGGTATGTTTTTTACCCCTTCTATACTACTTATATTTACCGCTTCATTAGCTAGTGACTTCGAAACTAATGCATTACCAAAAAACAAAGTGGTAATCATCATTGTTAAAGCCATCAATAAAGAAACTTTTCTAACAATTTTTTTGCTCATTCTTTTCCTCTCTCCTTTTTTTCCTCCCAAATCTAATAAAATTATATCTTAAAGATGAAAACTATTCCAATTTATAGGCCCTTTTTGCCAATTTTTTTACTATTTTGTAACTTTTTTGTAACATTTAACCTTATGTTCGCTATGTTTTTATTTTATTTACTGTTTTAGTCCCATATATTTATACTTCATTTTTGTTTTCCCACAAATCTATTTAACACTTCATAATCCGTAAAAGGGTAATAAAAAAACGCCTGATAAATCAGACGTCTTTATGGTCGGGGTGAGAGGATTTGAACCCCCGGCCCCATGGTCCCAAACCACGTGCGCTACCGGACTGCGCTACACCCCGAAATGTCGTTTCTTTTTCAACGACTATTATAGTATAGCACCAATAAAATTATTTTGCAAGCTTTTTTTGAAATGTTTTTAAATTTTTTTAAAATATCTTAAAATGCAAGTAAAATTTTTTGGCACTGCTATTATTATACTACATTTTAAAAAATTGCCAAGCCCCTGAAGATTATATATAATAATCTTGTTAAGAAAGTTGGTGTTAAAAATAAAAAAATTAGGTATTATTGGTGGTATGGGTCCCCTTGCCACTGTTAGATTTTTTGAAAGAATAGTTAAAAATACTGATGCTCATAGAGATCAAGATCATATAGATATGGTAATTTTAAACCATGCTTCTCTTCCAGATAGAACTAAGGTAATTGAAGAAAAAAATTATGATATCTTTCTAGATGCAATAAAAAAAGATTTTGAAATAATGAATAAGCTTAAGGTGGATAATATTGCTATACCTTGCAACACTAGCCATTTTTTTATTGATGAATTTAAAAAAATGACTGATATAAATATTATTAATATGGTTGAAGAGACGGTGGCTTTTATTGCAAAGGAAACTAATTTTAATAAAATTGCAGTTCTTGGAACCTACGGCACTTTGAATTCAAAGGTGTATGAAAGATATATAAGTAAATATAAACTTGAATCCTATTTGCTATCTGACGGAGAAAAAGAACTTTCAATGCAAACTATTTATAGTGTTAAGGAAGATGGTTTAACTAGTTCCAAGAAGTTTGAAAAACTGATTAGGGATTTAAACGAAAAGGACATTATGCCCATACTTGCGTGCACAGAACTAAGTTGTTTAAAGTTTTCAGATTCAAGTCTTCATTATATAGATGCAATGGACGTTTTAACAAAAAAATGTATTGAGAAATCTATGGAATAAGAGGTTGTTATGAAAAATAAAAAAATTATTTATAATACTTTGTTTTCTATAGTTGGTGTTTTTATACTGAGCTTTGGAGTTGCTATTTTAAATATTGGAAATGTTGGCGTTGATCCATTTACCGCTTTTAATATCGGTGTTGGAGGCGCTTTTAAAATAACCCTTGGAAACTTTCAACTGCTTATGAATGCCATAATGCTTGTGATACTACTTTTGTTTGGAAGGAAGTTCCTCGGCCTTGGTACCGTTATTAGCATGGTGATGATTGGTTATAGCGTTGAGTTCTTTACTGGTTTACTAAGCGGCCTTACGGTGTACCAATCTAATTTGTTTTTTAAAGCCATTACTTTGATTTTAGGTTGTTCCATCTTTTCACTTGGAATAAGCGTTTATATCATTTCTGGACTGGGAGTTGCTCCCTATGATGGATTGACTTTATTTATCGAAGAAAAGACCGGTCTTAAGTATAGAGTACTCAGGGTGATTCAAGACACTACCTTTACCCTTGTGGCTTTTATTTTTAGAGGCCCTATTGGCGTAGGTACAATTATATCTGCATTCTTCACAGGCCCATTAATCGATTTTTGGTATAAGATTATTTTAAAATATAAAAAATTTTAAACCTCTAACCATTCTTCTTTTTAGAAGAATCATTAGAGGTTATTTTATATCTCTTCTATGAATTTTAATGTTAACTCTGCAGCTCTTTTTCCTGCAATGAATTCAAATTCATCATAATCCTCGTCTCCAGAGTTATCTGCCATATCGGAGATGGATCTAATTACTAAAAACTTTGTATCGTTTAAGTAGCAAACATGTGCAATGCTCGCTCCCTCCATCTCAACGCATAGGGCGTTAAAATTATTTTTTAACTCATTCTTTATATCATTATCTACTACAAACTTATCTCCAGTGATTATTAGGCCTTCGTAGTATGAGTTGTCTTTTAAAAGCCCTTCAAATTTCGAAAGTATCTCTTTATCAACCTTAAAGGAGCTTACAAATGGAGAATATTTTTTTAAAAGTCTTAGCTCATAATCATGGTAAGTTAGTTCATTTGCAACTACCATGTCAAGATGTTTAAGTCTACTATCTAAGGCTCCTGCAATTCCTGAATTAATCACAATGCCTGGATTATATTTATCTATTATCCCCTGGGTTAGCATTGCCGCGTTTACTTTTCCCACTCCACAGTCGGTAAAGTAAATATTCTTACCTTTGTAACTTCCTTCATATATTTTACGTTTACATATTTCTGAAGTACTTTTTATTTCAACTCTATCTAAAAAGAATTTTAATTCAGACTCCATTGCACAAATAATCCCAATATTTTTATTTTCTAAAAGCATACTATAACCCCACCTAGGTTTGCATACACCGAAGTTAAAAGACCTGTCTCTACAACATTTATGCTCTTATTTTTAAAATTGTGATCAATATGGCTTTTAATCTTTTTAGTAATGTCTAAAGCTTCGCAGTGAGATATGACAAAATTTCTCTCATCTAAATTAGTTTCTGAAGATATTGCACTATAAAGCTCCTTTAGTGCATTTAAATATCCCCTTGTCTTTGCATACACTTCTATTTCACCGTCAACTCCATGCATAACTGGTTTAAAAGATAAAAACTTAGCAAGTTTACCCTTTATTAAAGACATTCGTCCATTTTTAATTAAATTGTCAAAATTATCTAAGATAAAGTAAGTTTTCAAATTTGAAATAAACTTTTCTGTTTCTGAAACTATCTCTTCAAAAGACTTTTCTTCTTCAATAAGTTCTTGAATCTTTAGGGCAACAGCAGTTTCTCCTGATCCTGCGGACTTTGAGTCGAATACATGAATTTTTGCATCAGAACTATCTTCAAACATATTCTTTGCAAGAACTGCATTATTGTATGTTCCGCTTAGTTTTTTTGAAATAGTTATAATGAAAATCTCTTCATAGTCCTTAAACTTCTCCATGAATTGATTTGGTGATGGAGCAGCTGAACCGATTGGCTTAGATGTTTTTTCCATTTGCTTTAAAAAATCTTCCCTATTTACTTCAAGGTTATCTAAAATACTTTCTCCATCAATATCTATATGAAATGGAACAAGTTCAATATTAAGTCTCTTTTTTATTTTATCGTTAAGATCACATGCGGAATCCGCTAGTATCAATCTCTTTGTCATAAAACCTCCTAGAAGAATTTGGATTCTATTAATAAGGCAATCTTGTTTGCTTCTCTTTCTAAAATTTCCAAATCCTTTCCTTCTATCATAACTCTAACTAAAGGTTCTGTTCCTGACGGTCTAATAAGAACTCGTCCCTGTCCTTCAAAGATCGCCTCAACTCTTTTAATCTCTTCTTGTATTTCCTCGTCTGTTTCATAAGACTTTTTAAATTCATTTTCAACTTTTGCATTAACTAGTACTTGAGGATATGTGGTCATTAAATCATTTAGCTCAGAAACCTTTTTTGAAGATTCTACAACAACTTGCATCAACATAAGTGATGATAATATTCCATCGCCAGTGGTTGCATGTTCTTTAAAGATTATATGTCCCGATTGTTCTCCACCGATGCAGTAGCCCTCTTGTAACATTTTTTCTAATACATATCTATCTCCAACGGAAGCCTTTATTAAATTTATTTCCTGTGTATTACAGAACTCTCCAAGGCCAATATTGGTCATGACAGTTCCAACTACTCCATTATTTTCTAGCTTTCCTATCTCTTTAAGATGCATTGATAAAATTGCTAGGAAATGGTCTCCGTCTAAAAGATTTCCCTTTTCATCAACGGTTATTAATCTGTCTCCGTCGCCATCATACGCAAATCCAATGTTACAATTATTTTCTACAACTAACTTTTGCAAGTCTTCAGGATGTGTAGAGCCGCATTTGTCATTGATGTTTACTCCATTTGGCTCTGTATTTATGGAAATTACTTCTGCACCAAGTTCTTTAAATATTTCAGGTGCTATCTTATATGTGGCACCATTTCCACAGTCAAGGGCAACTTTGTATCCATCAAGCTTTATTGAGGCACATTTTTCTAAATATTCCTTATATTTGCTTGCTGCCTCATGGTCATATATTACCCTACCTAAATCTTTTGCCACTGGTCTTTCTTCAATTGATTTGTAATTATCTATTAAATCTTCAATGTCCGCTTCAACTTCGTCAGGTAACTTATATCCATCGCTACCAAAGTATTTAATTCCATTAAATTCAAAGGAGTTATGTGATGCAGAAATTACAATACCCGCTTCTGCGTTATACTCTAAAACTAGATGGGCAACAGCCGGTGTAGGTATTACTCCCAATAGTTTTACATCAAATCCCATGGAAGTGTAACCTGCTACTAGTGCAGCTTCAAGCATGTCGCCTGAAATTCTAGTGTCCTTTCCAATTATTATCAACTTGTTATTGTCTTCTTCCAATCTATACGCGGAAGCTCTAGCAAGCTTATACGCAAGTTCTGGAGTAAGTTCACTATTTGCAACTCCCCTTATTCCATCTGTTCCAAAATATCTACCCATATTTCCTCCACTATTCGTTAACTATTTTAATTTTTATCGTTGATGGATATACCAATGTATTGTCAATTCCCTCTTTATCTAACACAATAATTATAGGAACATCATGTTCTCCATCGGTTAAATCTTTTAAATCTATCTGTAGTTTAAAATCTTTAAGCCTTATGTTTTCAACAACTTTTTCATCACCAAATACCCTAACGGATACTTCTGATAAGTCAGAAGGAAGAATCAGCGCTTTTCCACTAGCTTTGTTTAAAACTTCAATATTTTCAGTGCTTACATTAAATAATTTACTAGGCTTTCCCTCTCCTACATTTGAAGAATAGGTTACGTCTATAAATTTATCTTCAGCTGAAAGTGGCGCTATTCCTTCTGGAAATTCCATCTTTATATTTTTAGTTGTATTATTTATAAAGTCTGAAAGGTCCACAGTTTCTGTACTAATCTCTTTTATCTTATCTAGTTTTTCCTTTTGTCCAATTATTGTCATCTTTGTTTTGCTAGCCTTCAAATCCTCCGACTTAAAGTCAAAGGGTTGATTTTTGTAACTTAATTTAATTGGAACCTGTTTTGTAGATGAAACAAAAACATTTACAGTTACATCTGTGTTCTCTGCATCTAATTCTTTAATCTCCGTATCATTGGAGTCTAGAATTTGAATCTTTTTAGAAATAGAAGTATCTTTTGTGATGACCGACAAATCAACTGGTACAATTACTTTAGCAATCTTGTCTATAAGTTCCTTTTGATCCGTTATCTTAACCTCTCCTGGCACCACTTCAATATCTGTAACAGTGGTGTTGTCCGATGGCAATTCTCCAATTCGCTTCACTTCTACTTTTTTTACAAGAGTCATTATTTCATCTAGTTTTAAAGTCAGTTTATAGTCTGATTTTTCTATAATAGAAGTGCCTTGTGGTACTGAAAAGTTCAAACTAACTTCTCCATTTTCGTTTAATTCGTTCATATCAGCATAAACTAGAATGTCATTTCTACTCACTCTTGAAATAACATTTCTCTTACCCTCTAATGTAACATTAACCACAGGGTCTATAGGATCTATAATCGCCATATTCTTTCTCTTTAAAACACTTTCGTTTTTGTAAGATACAGGAATTGCCTTGTATTCTTTCTTTATATTTGGATTGGTTTCTGAAACAACATAGTACCAAAGTGCTATGGCGAAAATCAAAGAGATTAATTTGAATGGCCAATTTTCTTTAATCTTCTCCATCTAAAACCCCTTTCTTTTCATCCTCATAATTGTAGAACTTCAATAAAATTTCTTTTAAAGTATCTTCATCCACATATCTTTTTAGTTCGCCCTTTTCTGCAACGGAAATACTTCCTGTCTCTTCCGATACTATTACAGATAGGGAGTCTGATCTTTCTGACATTCCTAGGGCAGCCCTATGTCTTGTTCCAAGCTCCTTTGAAATTGCTTGGCTGTCAGACATTGGTAAAAAGCATGACGCCGCAATAATTTTATCTTTTCTTATGATTACCGCTCCATCATGTAATGGCGTGTTTGGAATAAAAATATTTATCAATAACTCACTGGATATATCTGAATTTAACTTTGTTCCAGTTTCAATAACCTCATTTAATCCCGTTTTGTTTTCAAACACAAGAAGTGCTCCTATCTTCTGTCTTGATAGGGAGCTCATTGCAGAAACAACTTCTGAAGTCACTTCGTTAATAGTTTCATATTGCAAGTCTATAAACGACTTTCTAAAGATATTGCTGGTTCCAATATACTCAAGCATCCTTCTAAGTTCAGGTTGAAATACAACAATAAAGAGTATTAGACCTGCAGTCATGGCTCTACCAAGTATCCATGTTACAGTGTAGAGATTAAGAAGCTTGCTTATAATTGCAAATGTGAAAATAGCTAGAACACCTTTCATTAGCTGCTCTGCTCTAGTCTGTTTTATAAGAACGAATATCTTATAAATTGCTAAAGCTACAATTATAATGTCAATAACATCTCGTATTCTTATATATGATATGGCTTCTAATAATCTACTTGCCTCTTGCCCCATAATACACCTTTACTTTCTAACCTTTTAAAACTTTATCTACGACGCCATTTACAGTCTTTCCATCGGTTTGTGAACCATATTTTCCTAGAACATGTTTAATTATTAATCCCTTGCTCTTAGGTGAAATCTCTAAACCCTCTTGCTCAATAAAATTCCTAACTTCCTTTTCTATTTCTTCGTCTGAAACTTGTTCTGGCAAGTAAGACTCAACAATTTCAATTCTTGCATTTGTTTCATCAATAATATCTTTTCTATCTTCTGGAGTTTGTGCCAAAGTATCCTTAAGTTGTTTAAGTTCCCTTTGAACGAATTTAATAGCCTCATCGTCGGTTAAAACTTTTTTAGATTCTTTTTCCTCCAATGATATTGATGACATAAGTAATGTTATAACATTAACCTTTAATTTATCTTTATCCTTTAACGCTTGCATTTTATCTTTTCTTAAATTTTCTAAAAAACTCATAATGTCCCCCTTTTAAAATAATAATTTAATATAATAGCCTGTACTGAAAAGAAATATTACCCAATAACAACAAAAGGCTCCAAGTAACAGTCCTATAACCACATCGGTAAACCAATGTACTCCCAGTACAAGTCTTGAAAGTCCTATCATAACTCCCAAAATCCCCATTCCTATTACGATGATGGGGCTTCCTCCCGTCATGTCAGAAAGTACAAATCCCAAAGTGAGATAGTAGCTCATCCCAACTGTGGAGTGACCACTTGGGAATGAGTAACCAAGGTCATAAAACTCCTTCGCAGTTTCCGGTCTATGGACTCTAAATAATATCTTAAGACCTTGACTTGCTATAACCGCAGTGATTATTGAAAGAATTATAGCTGATGCTGCTTCATATTTATTTTCAGAAACTAAGTAAAACACAATCGGTAGCGTCATAATCCAAATTGAGTCAACATTTGCCAAGTTGGTTACCGTCTCCATTACCTCTCGCGTGTTTTTTGTAGTCTTAGCCACTAAAAAATCTCTTACCTTTACATCAAATTTAAAACCATTTGATCTTCTTCCAATTATACCAACTGTAAGTACCGTTAAAATAAGTAGCACTGTTATTGTTGTAGGTAAATTTTTAATCATATTAAGTCCTTCTTATATTTATATTTTACAACTGAAGAAACGGAATAGCCAAGTAATAATCCAGTTACAACATCAGTAGGCCAATGTACCCCCAGTGCAAGCCTGCTAAATCCTATTAATAGTGGAAAAATAATTAAAAACACTTTGTAGAAAGTATTCTTTAAGTCATTTATTCTATAAATAGTCCAATAGGTTGCAGCAGAAACTATGGAGTGCCCACTTGGAAAGCTATAACCTCCTTGATTAATAACAAAGAAATCTATGGGCCTAATCCTTCTTACAGTATTTTTTATTGTCACCATAATCAAAGTTGCAATTAGAATTGCAGCTAAAATATATAGAAACTTCTTACCTTTCTTTCTATAAATCATCCATATTCCTACGGGAATAAAGATGTAGAAGTAGGTAGTGGTGTTTCCAAAAAATGTTATAAATTTATAAAGACTTGTGAGATGAGTGTTGTTTCTAATAAAACTTAGTATATGATAGTCGTAATTTTCAAAAAAATTCGTATTCAACTTAAAAGAAACAATTAAAATTATTAGCCATGCAAAGGCAAAAAACATAACAGTTTTGTCTCGCTTTTTCATTAAATCCCCTTACCATATTGACAATTAGGATAGTGACAGTTGTCACATCCTAAACAAAATCCACCATAACCAAGTTCTGCAATAATTTTTTTAGTAACTTCTGTGTCTGACATTATAAATGGCAATATGACATCAAAAACCGTCGTCTTCATAAACATTACACAACCCGGTAGTCCTAAAACAGGAATATCTTTTAAATAGGATACTAAAAACATTGACCCAGGTAGCATTGGACTGCCATAGGAAATTATGTTTGCTCCCGTTTCTTTAATGGCTCCAGGAGTTAAGTCGTCTGGATCCACAGACATTCCCCCAGTACATAAAACAAAATCACATCCGGACTCAACAGCCTCAAGTATGGCGTCCTTTATCTGGTTTAAATCATCATCACATGTTTTATGGAATTTCACTTCTGACCCAAAAGCTTCAACCTTTTCTTTTATTACAGGCGTAAACTGATCTTTGATTCTTCCATGATAAACTTCAGATCCTGTTGTAATAATCCCAATATTCTTTTTTATGAATGGTTTTAAGCTTAAAATTGGTTCTTTATTCCAAATTGCCTCAGCTTCATCTAAGACATTTTTTTCAACAAGCAGCGGAATTACTCTTGCTCCTGCCAAACTGTCTCCTTTTTTTACTGGTAGGTTTCCATGTCTTGTAGCAATAGCCACATCATCTATCATATTAAGTTTTAAAAGTCTATCTCTATCAACTTGAAAGAATCCGTCAATATCTGCCTTTAATCCAATCTTTCCCTCTGAAACACCTGTAAGGCTCATGTTTTCTCCCTTACAAATACTTCCAAGAACTTCAGCAGCTTCAACTTCATGTACCATATTTTCATCTATTTCAAGTACATAGATGTGCTCCTTGCCCATTTTTAAAAGTACAGGTATATCTGATTCTTCAATTATATGTCCTTTTTTAAATGCAGGTCCTTTGAATTCCCCTTTAATAATTCTAGTTAAGTCATGTGGAATTACATGTCCTATCGCATCTTCAACTCTAATTTTTTTCATATTATCACCTATACTATTATTTTATCACAAACTCTCTTAATAAACAGAGTTTATTACTTTATCCATTCTATGTAAGTTTTTTAAATATAAAAAGGAAGCCTATTTCTAGACTTCCCTAATCACTGTTTATTTGTTTATGTTTGCAGTGTGAATTGAAGCACCTAACATTGCATGAGAAGCTTCCATGAAAGTTTCTGATAATGTTGGGTGAGCAAAAATAGTCTTATTTAAATCTGCTACTGATAAATCATTTGCCATTGCTATTGCACCATAGTGAACTAAGTCGTTGGCATGTGGTCCAAATACATGAACTCCAAGAATTTTCTTGTGATCCTTTGTAGCAAGAATCTTAACGAATCCATCAGTTTCTCCCATTGAAACAGCTTTACCATTCCCTGAGAATAAGAATTTAGACTTATCGTATTCAATTCCTTCTTCTTTTAATTGCTCTTCAGTTTTACCAACTTGAGCTATTTCAGGTAATGTAAATGTAGCTGCTGGAACAACTTCTTCGTTAATATGTGGCTTGTTGCCCATTATTGTTTCAACAAGGTTTAGACCTTGATTTGAAGCTACGTGAGCTAATTGGTTATTGCCAGCTACACAGTCACCGATTGCGTAGATGTTAGGAACTGATGTCTTACAACCTTCAGTTGTAACTATTCCACCTCTGTCGGTTTCAACTCCTATGCTTTCAAGGTTTAGACCTTCAGTATAAGGAATTCTTCCTATAGCCATAAGAACAAGTTCTCCTTCAACTTCAAGCTCTTTGCCTTTTTTATTTTTAGCAAAAACTTTTAGACCATTTTCAGTCTTTTCAATTTTTTCTGCTCTATATCCTTTATTTATCTTCATTCCCTTTTGTTTGAATAAAGATTGAATTCTCTTAGTTATTTCTCCATCACTTGCAGCAAGTACGTCAGAACCTAGTACTGTAACTTCAGTACCAAATGAATTATAGATTGAAGCGAATTCCATACCTATAACTCCAGTTCCAATTACTACAAGGCTCTTTGGTAAGTAATCTAAATCAAGTAATTCAGTTGAAGTTAAAACTCCATCTAGAGTAGCTCCTTCAAATCCTGGAACTAATGCAATAGAACCAGAAGCTATTATAAAGCTATCTCCTGTTACTTCAACTTCACCATCTTCTTTTTTAACTACAACTGTCTTTTCGTCTTTGAAAGAAGCTGTTCCTTGAATGTATTCAAGGTTTGGATATGAGTCTACTAAGAAATTAACACCTTGGTTCATTCTGTCTGCAACATAATCTTTTCTTTCTCTTACAGCTTTCATGTCTATGCTTGGGTTTTCCAAGTTAATTCCGAAAGTTGAAGCTTCTTTTACTTGATCATATAGTTCTGCAATTTTCCAAAGTGTTTTTGTTGGTATACATCCAATATTTAAGCAAGTTCCCCCTGCTCTTCCTTTTTCTATTAAAACAACGTCAGCACCTAGCTGAGCAGCCCTAATGGCTGCTTCATATCCGCCAGGTCCTGCGCCTATAACTACTATTTTAGGCATTCAAATCCCCTTCATATTTTAAGATTAAGTCTTTTGCTGCTTTTGTTTCATCCGGTCTTCTCACAGGTGTATCGTGAGGTGCTTCTTTAAGGATTTCAACATCTTCTTTTAACTCTTCTGCTATTTCTAATAACGCATCTGTAAATGAATCAAGTGTTTGTTTAGATTCACTTTCAGTTGGTTCAATCATCATTGCTTCTGGAACAATTAATGGGAAGTAAACTGTAGGTGCGTGGAATCCTTTATCAAGAATTCTCTTAGCAACGTCTAATGTTGTAACAGTATGAGTATCATCCTTAATACCAGCTAAAACAAATTCGTGTTTGTAAATTCTATCGATTGGTAAGTTGTAAGCGCCTTTTAGTCTTTGTGCTAAATAGTTAGCATTTAGAACTGCCATTGCACTTGCATACTTAAGTCCATCAGAACCTAAAGTAAGAATATAAGTGTATGCTCTTACTAAAATTCCAAAGTGTCCGTAGAATCCTTTCATTTGGCCATATGATTTATCTAAGTCATAGTTTAGATAGTATTCGCCATTTTCCTTCTTAGATACAATTGGAGTAGGTAAGAATTCTCTTAAGAAGCTCTTAACTCCAACTGGTCCGCCACCTGGACCTCCACCACCGTGAGGTGTTGAGAAAGTCTTGTGAACATTGTAGTGTAAAATGTCAAAGCCCATCTTTCCTGGTTGACTATATCCCATGATAGCATTCATGTTAGCTCCGTCGTAGTAAACTAATCCGCCAGCTTCGTGAACTATATCAGTGATATTCTTAATGTTTTCATCGTAAATACCAAGTGTGTTAGGGTTTGTAATCATAAGACCTGCAGTGTCATCGCCAACTACTGATTTTAATAAATCTAAGTCAACCATTCCGTTTGGTTTAGATTTAATTTCAATAGTTTGGTATCCAGCCATTGCTGCAGTAGCAGGGTTAGTACCATGTGCTGAATCAGGGATGATTATCTTATTTCTTTGATTATCTCCTCTTGATTCATGATATGCCTTCATAAGCATAACACCAGTGATTTCACCATGAGCTCCTGCCGCTGGTTGTAGAGTCATACAGTCCATTCCTGCAATTTCTGTAAGAGAAGTTGCAACGTTGTACATAAGCTCTAAAGCACCTTGTACAGTGTGTTCTGGTTGGTATGGATGGATGTTTGAGAATCCGTCCATAGCGATAACGTCTTCATTTATCTTAGGATTGTACTTCATTGTACATGATCCTAGTGGATAGAATCCTGTATCAATACCATAATTCTTTGTTGATAGTGCAGTGTAATGTCTTATAACATCTACTTCACTAACTTCAGGAAAGTCTAATTCTTTTTCTGCAAGATATTCTTCAGGAATATATGAAGATAAGTCTTTAGTATCGAATTCAGATTCTGGAAGCATATATCCAGTTTTTCCTTCTGAAGATAGGTCAAATATTAATTTATCATAATCTATTAACATTATAGTACCTCCTTCATAACTTCAACGAACTTATCCATTTCTTCCTTAGTTCTCTTTTCAGTAACAGCAATAATTAAACCGTTTCCTAAGTCTTTGTTTATCTTAGAAAGTCTGATTCCACCTAGTATTCCATTTTCTTCTAATTTGTCTAATACTTCCTTATCACAAGCATCAAAACCAATTGTGAATTCTTGGAAGAAAGGTTTGTCAGTTAATACTTTTACCTTGTCTAATTTCTTAAGTTCATCAAATAGATAGTGAGACTTAGCAATACATTGAGCAGAAACTTCCTTCATGCCCTTCTTTCCTAAGATTGTCATATAAACTGTTGCTGCAAGAACGTTAAGTCCTTGGTTAGAACAGATATTTGAAGTAGCTCTTTCTCTCTTGATGTGTTGCTCTCTTGCTGAAAGTGTCAATACATAGGATCTCTTTCCGTCAAGGTCTGTAGTTTCTCCAACTATTCTTCCTGGAATCTTTCTAAGGAAATCCTTCTTGAAAGCTAATAATCCTAAATATGGTCCACCAAAGCTTAGAGGAATACCTAATCCTTGTCCTTCACCAACTACAACATCTACGTCCATTTCTCCTGGCTTTTTCATGTTTGTAAGTGCGTGAGCAGATGTGGATTGAACGATATATCTCTTTTTCTTTTCATGAGCAAGTTCAACAAATGAAGGCATGTCTTCAAAGTAACCATAGAAGTTTGGACTTTGAATTATAACAGTACCTACTGTATCATCAACTATCTCTTTTGCTTTGTCTAAGTCAGTTACCATATCTTTGCTAGGGATAATAACAACTTCATATCCTCTTGCATGTGCATATGTCTTAAGAACTCTAATAGCTTGTGGGTCTACTGTTTCAGATACAGCTATCTTGTTCTTCTTAGACATTGATACCGTCATTATTGCAGCTTCTGCAACTGCTGTTTGTGAGTCATATAGTGATGCATTAGAGTATTCCATACCTGTAAGTCTTGTCATTAATGTTTGGAACTCAAATATATATTGAAGAGTACCTTGACTGATTTCTGGTTGGTATGGTGTATAAGCTGTATAGAACTCAGATCTTCCTGTAATGTGATGCACAACAGTAGGAATATAGTGATCGTAAGCTCCTCCTCCAAGGAAGCATGTTAAGTCGTTGATTGTTTTGTTCTTCTTTGCTAAACGACCTAAATATGAAAGTACTTCCCCTTCAGATTTAGCCTTAGGCAAGTCTAATTCGCCCTTTACTCTTAATTCACTTGGAATATCTGAGAAAAGATCTTCCAGTGAATCAACACCTATGACATCCAACATTTCCCTAACATCGTTGTCGGTGTTAGGGATGTATGGATATTTGGACATATATTATGCCTCCTTAACAAATTCTTCGTATTCTGCGTCAGACATTAAGTTGTCTAGTTCTGCCTTGTCAGCAACTTTGATCTTGCAAATCCAGTTTTCGTAAGGTGCTTTGTTTAGAAGTGCTGGGTCGTCATCTAAGTCTTCGTTAACTTCAACAACAGTTCCGCCTATTGGAGCCATAACTTCTGAAGCAGCCTTAACTGATTCTACTGATGCAATTTCATCTTCAGCGTCAAATTCGTCATCTTCGTCTGGTAGGTCAACGTATACGATGTCACCTAAGTGGTTTTGTGCGAAGTCACAGATACCGATTTCTGCAACGTCTCCGTCAACTCTTACCCATTCATGATCCTTTGTGTATAATAATCCTTTTTCTACTTTAATTTCTGCGTCCATTTTAATCCTCCTATAAATTTGATTTTTATAATTCTAAAAGCTTTTAAAAAAACTTTTACAAGCTAATTTATTTGTTCTTTAAATATCTTCTGCTAACTACTTTAGCTGGGTCTTTTTTGTTTCTTACAACAACTTCTAGATCATTGCCCATTTCTGCTTCTTCGATGTCGATTAAAGCATTTGCAAGTCTCTTGTTTAAAGTTGGTGATAGATAACCTGTGGTAATATATCCTATTTTCTTACCATCTTTTTCGATTTCATATCCTTGTCTTGGAGGTCTCTTGCCCAAGATTTCAAGACCAACTAATTTTCTCCTTGGTCCTTCTTCTAAAACTTTTTCCATTGCAGCTTTCCCGATAAAGTCATCTTTATCAAATTTAACTGCAAATTTAAGTCCTACTTCTAATGGAGAAATGTCATCTGCCATTTCATTTCCATATAGAGGCATTGAAGCTTCAAATCTTAGAGTATCTCTACATCCAAGTCCACATGGTTGAATATCAAACTCTTTACCTGCTTCTAAAATCGCATCCCAAACAGCAACGATTCCCTCTCTTGTAGTATAAACTTCGAATCCGTCTTCTCCGGTATAACCTGTTCTTGAAATAAGAAGTTTGTGACCTTTGAAATCAATATCAGCAGCGAAGTGATAATATTCAATTTTGTCAAGATCGTAGTCAACTACTTTTTGTAATACCTTTTGAGAGTTTGGACCTTGAATTGCAATTTCTCCAACTTCGTCAGAGATATTTGTAAGTTCAACGTCATACTTTTCAGCGATTGGGCTTAAGTGATCCCAGTCTTTTTGAGTATTTGCTGCGTTTGGTACAATTAAGAAATGTTCGTCATTGTACTTGTACACTAGCAAGTCGTCAATGATTCCACCATTTTCGTTACCTACAAGCGTATAGGTGATTTGGAAATCATTTGCTTTTGAAAAATCGTTAGTGAAAACGTAATTTAAGAACTTAAGAGCATCTTTACCCTTAACTTCAAATTCTCCCATATGAGATACGTCAAAAATACCAACATTTTCCCTTACAGCTTTGTGTTCTTCCCTTAGACCTACATAGTCTACAGGTAACATCCAACCTGCATAGTCAACAACATTGCCACCTAGTTCAATATGTTTTTCATATAACGGTGTCTTTTTTGCGCTCATTTAATTCCTCCTTAAGAATAGCATAATAAAGTTTAAGAAACTACCCTCACAATGATTATAGTTTAAAATCAAGTTTTTTACAACTTAATAGGGATAGTAATATAAATAACTAAAGTTTTTTCAAATATCACTATTCCTTATTTCGATTTATACCCATTAAACTATTTTTTAACTCGAATAGCAAAAAATATTTCTACAATAAAGTAATCCTTTTCAAGCCTTATTTGAAACTCGCCATTTAACAGTTCAATTGACGCCTTTGCTATATATAATCCAAGGCCTGACCCTTCTATGTCGTCAGCATCAGAAGCTCTTATAAATCTCTCTTGAAGATCTTTAATGTCCTTTCCATACTTTATTCTAGATTTATTCTTTATGCTTATTTTTAATTTGTCACTATCTTTAGTTATGTCTAAATTTACAACGCTATCTTTTTCTGAGTACTTTATGATATTTGAAAATATGTTTTCAAATACCCTATTCAGTCTATCGGCGTCTAGCTTTATAAAAATATTTTCTTTAAATGAATTATATTCCAGTTTTAATCCATTCTTTTCAAAGTCTTCGTCGAACTGCCCATAGGTTTGAAGTATGAGTTCGTTAAGTTCAATAACTTGCATATGAAGGTCAATTGACCCAGAGCCTGTCTTTGAAGCTTCGATTAAATCTACAATCATTGCCTTTAGTCTCTTTGCATTATAGCTTAGGGTGTCAAGGTATTCATTTCTCTTTTCCTCTGTCTTTGCCCTCTTGACAAGGTCTACGTAGTTTATTATAGAGGTAAGAGGCGTTTTAATATCGTGACTTACGCCTGTAATAAGCTCTGTTTTTAATTTTTCACTCCTATACTCGGCGTCTATTGAATTTTTCATTGCAGAATAGAGATTGTCCATTAAGAAAATAGAGTTGTTGAATGTGGAGTCATTTATATATATTTTTTCGTACTCACCATTATATAGTGATTCTATCTTTCTATTTAGTAGCACCTTGCCAAGGTAGTTTTTTAATATTGAAACTGAAACCTTGTACACAAGGGCTCCCATAAAGATAAGTCCAATTGGGTCTTCATTGTCCTTCATCAGATAGAAGTAAAATATAACTAAGAGTCCAACCAAAATAAAGGCTTCAAAATAAACGCTTATATACTTTATTTTAAAACCATAAACTAAGTCTGCAACTAAAAACGCATGTATTCCATATTTTTTTACACTTTGTACAACTTTGATGCCTATAAGAATCAAAGAGTAGATTATAAATAGAAGCTTTAAATTTCTTCCATAAATCCCAAATATGGAAACGATGATACCGTATATTAAAAAATGAAATCCTAAGTGAATTGCAATTATAACCATTTGCTCTTCTAAGTATCCGTCAATTCCCATAAAGAGATTTTTGTAATATCTTATTGCCCTTTTAAAAATGTTGTCCTTTTTATCCATATTATTCAATTTTATATCCCATTCCATAAACGGATTTTAAACAATCCGGACTTTTAGAATCAATTTCTATTTTATCTCTAAGTCTTGATATATGAACTGACACTATTTTTTTAACATCATATGGTGGTGCATTCCATACATTTTCATAAATTTCTTCTGATGAAAATACCCTTCCCTTGTTTGATATTAGAAGATGTAATATTCCATATTCATATGGCGTTATGGAAATAGGCTCACCGTCGATTAGGACTTCCTTTTTAGTGTGGTCAAGTCTTATTCTTCCAGCGTTATACACCTCATGCCCCGAAACATCTTTAAATTTATTTTGTAGCTCCACTCTTCTAAGGGCAGACTTAACCCTCGCCAGTAGCTCTACAGAGTCAAAGGGCTTGGTTATGTAGTCATCTGCACCACTTTCCAAGCCATCTACCTTATCTTCCAGTTCTCCCTTAGCGGACAACATTAAAATTGGCACAGAAGATATCTCTCTTATTCTCCTTGTCAGTTCAATACCATCCATTACCGGCATCATTACATCCGCAAGAACTAAATCAAAAATATTATCTTTTAAAATTAAATCTAAAGCCTCTTTTCCATTGTAGGCTTTGAAAACTTTATATCCACTTTCTTCTAAATAAAATTCTATAGCTTCAACTATATCTCTTTCATCATCGCAAACCAAAATATTATACATATAATCACCCTAAATTCATTATATCAATAATTTTATGATTTAATCCATTGAAATTATTACAATATATCAACAATTACCTCAAACTTTCAGCAATTTCATGTATCTTTTTAAGTCTATGATTAACTCCCGACTTTCCCACCGGTGGTTCCAGTCTTTCTCCCAGTTGCTTTAATGTGTCCTCTGGGTACTCAAGCCTTGCAATAGCAATCTCCCTTAAGTTTTCGTTTAAATAGTCCAGTCCCTTTTTGTCGATAATAAATTCTATATCGTCCACATGCTTAATGGACGCGTTTATAGTCTTGTCCATATTTGCAGATTCAAAGTTCATAACTCTGTTGACATTATTTTTTATCTCTTTAAAAACTCTAATGTCTTCAAATTTAAACATGTTTTGATATGCACCTATAAGGGCAAGAAAGTCCGCTATGGACTCTCCTTCTTTAAGATATAAAAAGTTGTCGTCCTTTCTACTTGCTATCTTAGGATATATATTAAAATGTTCTAAAATCTCGCCAAGTTCTCTCGTATAGTTCGAATTTCCTGCGACAATCTCCATATGATAGCCCTTGTCGGGGCTTGTTATGGATCCGGCACCTAAAAAGCTTCCTACAATATAGGCTTTTTTCAAGCTATCATCTTGAGTAAGTTTTTTTGGCACATCATTCGTATTAATGAAAAAAGGATCGGCATTTAGTTCGATGTCTTCCAAGAACTTTTTTGAAATTGGACTTTCAATTGAAATCTTGTAAAGATTTTTTCTTCTAAAAGCAGAACCTTTAACCACCTCTATACTACATTCATATTTGTATAAATTTTTTATATCTGCAAATATGCGTCTTGCTATTGCATTTGTCTCCGTAGAAAATTGTACCTTCGTGTTTTCAAAATTATATAAAAGAGAACCGTTAACTCTGTAGAGTCCAGCAAGAAATGAAAGCGTCTCGCCTTTTGTTTCAAAAGCGAGCCTGCTTACCTCATTTTTTACCTCTGTTGAAAACGACAAGTCTATCCCTTTCCTTCATTTCTATAAAATTCTTTAACTTTGCGAATCATATTCTTTTCCGCATTATGTCTAACCAATCTTATAGCCTTATCAAAAGGCATGTATACCGCATCGGAAAAACCTTCTTCTTTTTGTGGCTTAAGCTTTTGAGTATCGCTTTTCATATAGTAATAGTGAACTGTCTTTTGTACCTTTTCACCATTAAAGTTTCGATACCAATACTTAACATAGCCAATATAACGCACTATGGAAGCATCAGCTCCCGCTTCTTCTTTAACTTCTCTAAGTGCTGCCTCTTCTTTAGTTTCTCCTTTCTCTAAACGACCTTTTGGAAGGACCCAATCTCCACGGAATTTTCTTAAAACGACAACTTTACCATTACGGACAATTACTCCGCCGCCACTTGTTTCTTCCATATGTCCTCCTTAAAATATTAAACTATTATTTATTATACCACGTCCAGGGATTAATTATACTTATTAAATCAAAAATAACTATTATGAGAATATTGATTAGATTTCTCCTACTATTGAAAAATATGATAAAATTCTATTAGGTGATATTATGGATCGTGATTATTGGCCCTATGATGGCTTTAAATATAAGACTTATGATTTTGATAAAGAAAAATTAGAAAAATTAAATACAGCACTTCAAAATGAATACAATAATATAACTGGAATTATGATTGTTAAAGATGGCTATTGTGTCTTTGAAGAATATTATAATGGAATTAATGAAAGGGACAAAAAACCCCTTGCCTCTGTTAGCAAATCCATTTTGTCTGCACTTTTTGGAATTGCCATGGACCAAGGCTATATTGAGTCCGTTGACACACCAATTTATAAATTCTTCCCAGATTATAATATTGAAGATGAAAATTTAAAAAAGATTACTTTAAAACATATTTTGAACATGACTGCTCCCTTTGACTTTAAGGCTTGGGATGAGCCCTTGGGAGAATTCGTAAGTTCTGACAACTGGACAAAGTACGCCCTTGATTTGCTTTCAAAGGAAGAAAACAAAGAGAGATTTAAGTACTCAACCATTGGAACACATCTTCTTGCGGTTATTTTAACCAGAGCTATTGGGATTTCCCTAAGGCGCTATGCAAATAAAAATCTTTTTTCAAAAATTGGAATGGATTTAATTCCATACTACCCAATGACTGGATTTGGTTTCGACAATTTATTCGGTCGATATGTGAGAGGTTGGATTCACGATCCACAGGGAAACTCCATCGGTGGATTCGGAATAAACATGAGCCTTCGAGATATGACCAGGTTTGGATTTTTATATCTCAACAATGGAAACTGGAATGGAACACAGGTTATTTCCGAAAGTTTTGTTAAGGAGTCCTTTAAAAAAGAAAAATATGACTATGGATATCTTTGGTGGATTTATAGATACAAACAATATGATGCGTACTGCGCCCTTGGCATCGGAGGTCAATGCGTATGTGTAATACCGAAACTGGACATGGTAGTGTCCATTAGTTCATCTTTTATTAGGGACTCAAGAAATAGATGGATGTTTATAAGAAAAATAATTTTGCCGATGTTTTTAGAATAATTAGAGAGGGAGACCTCTCTTTTTTTGCAATAAAAAAGACAAGGAAACCCTCGTCTTTATACTTTAATTAAAGTTCTGAGCTATCAAGACTAAATGTATCCCATCCAGATAAATCTCCTTTGTCATATCCTTTTTTATACCATTTTGCCCTTTGTTCACTGGTGCCATGGGTGTGTGACTCCGGTCTAACTTCTCCAGTGGCCCTCTTTTGAATGGTGTCATCACCAATTACCCAAGCTGTGGAAATTGCTTCCTCAAGGTCGCCTGGGTCTAGATAACCCTTGTCTTCTTGATACCTTGCAACGACTCCTGCCAAGTAGTCCGCCTGTAGCTCTAGTCTTACCGTAAGGGCGTTTTGATCTTCCTTGGATAACTTAGCCATTTGCTTTTGATACTGACTCATTATCCCCGTTACGTTTTGAACGTGGTGGCCTATCTCATGGCTTATTACATATGATAAAACAAAGTCTCCATCTTTCGCTCCAAACCTGTTTATTAGTTCATCATAAAAAGATAAATCCATGTAAAGAGCGTTGTCTCTTGAACAATAGAAGGGACCTGTTCTTGAACTTGCAAGACCACATCCAGACCTTATGGAATCTTTAAACACCTTCATCTGTGCAGGTCTATAATCAATACCTTCTTCACCTAATATCTCTTCCCATGCATCTTCAGTATCTGCAAGCACCACCGCTGAATAATCATAAAGCTGTTGTTCTTCAGGACTTAATTTATATTCTTGCTGATTTTGTGGTTGATTAGAGTTACCACCTTGTGCAGCTGTGTCCAAGGCAGCCTGTGGGTCCCCTGTCAAAAGGTATACCAGTAGTGCAAGGATTAATCCTCCACCACCAATTGCTACGCCTCGGCCTCCGCCTCCTCTTCCTGCATTGCTAATATTTTTAGATTGCCTTCTACCTTGCCACTTCATAAAATTCTCCTTAACATTTTTAAAATATTTTCTTTTTCATAAGATATCTTTATTATACCCCTTTTCTAAAATTTAAAAAAATTATTGAGACGTTATAATTTGCTATTGAATTTAAAATTAAAAAGCATAACATTTCAACCATGTTATGCCTTTAAATTTATTTTATAACTTTTACTCTCTCGTCTATATTTTCTTTTTCCTTTGCTTCAGGTTCACTTACAATTCCACCAAATGGCATTTGAGCAAGCAGTTTATATTCCTTTGGTATATCAAACAATTCCTTCACCTTTTCATCAATTACTGGATTGTAATGTTGTAGGGACGCTCCTACATTTAATTCCTTTAGCATTGACCAAACTGAAATTTGTAACATTCCATTTGCTTGGTTTGCCCAAACTGGAAAATTGTCAGCATAGGTGCTGAATTCTTCTTGCATTTTTTTAACAGTATTTTCATCATACAAGTATAAAACTGTTCCAGCTCCCGCTTTAAATGAATCTATCTTTTCTCTTGAAACTTTACCTTCAAATACATTATAGATTTCATCCCAAAGTTTATCATGCTCTTCACCAAATAAAACAACTGCTCTTGCGCTTTTCATATTAAACGCATCTGGCACAAGCTCTGTAACTTCTTTAATCTTTTCTTCAATTTCACTTTCAGAAACTGGTAAGTCCTTGTTAATGTTGTAATATGTTCTTCTCTTTTCTAATGATTTAATAATGCTCATTTCTGCCTCCTAATATTTTATAATTTATTTAATAATCTACTTTTTCCTTTATAAAAGTTCCATTTCTAAGTTCTAAATATGCCATTTGCATTTCTCTTGGTGTGTTCATTACAATTGGTCCGCCCCATGAAATAGGTTCATTTAGTGCCCTTGAATTAATATATAGCACTTGGGATTTTTTGTCACCGTTCTTAATTGTAAGACTGTCGCCATCTGTTAATTTAACAGCTGTTTTTTCTTCTATAAATTCATCACCAATATTGATATCACCTAATAAAGTAAATACCATAACGGAGTCATCTTCCTTTGTATCAATTGTAAATTCAGCATTAGGTTCTAGGTGAATATCATAGTAATTTAATGGAAGATGGTCTCCCTTGTATCCTTGGTGGCCCTTGTAACTTCCTGCTATAAGTCTAATTTTTCCACCTTCAATATCAATCTCTTTTATTTCACTTTTTTTAATGCTGTTATAACTTGGCTTACTCATCTTTTCCTTTGATGGTAGGTTTAGCCACATCTGTACACCTAAAAGCCTTTCTGAATCCGGAATCATCTCTTCGTGCATAATACCAGAGCCAGAGTTCATCCATTGCACTTCTCCATCGGTAATTGCCTCTTCATTGCCAAGGCTGTCTCTATGAACCATGTTTCCTCTAGATAAATAACTTATGGTTTCAATCCCTCTATGAGGATGCATTGGAAAGCCTGCCCTGTAATCTTCAGGGTTTGTGCTATCAAATGAGTCAAGCATTAAAATTGGATCAAACTCCTTTGCAGTGTCCCTTCCTAAAACTCTTACTAAGTTTACACCAGCTCCGTCTCTCGTATTAAATCCTTTGACTTTTGTCTTAACTCTTCTAGTCATCTAATCTTCCTCCCATCTTTTTCAAAAGATATAAAAGTTCTTCTTTTTCTTCCGTTGTCAAAACCTTCATACTATCCACTATCATGGCTTCATTTTTAGGAACAACTTTGCTTATGACATCCCTTCCCTCTTTAGTTAAACTTAATATGCATACACGTCTGTCCCTTTCATCGGGAAGCCTTTCAATATAATTCATCTTAACTAAATTGTTAACTATTACAGATATGGTTCCAACGCTGCTTAGAATTTTTTCTCTAACTTCTCCAACGCTCATATCTCCCTTGCTATAAAGAGCTTCTAAAACCATAAACTGACTAAGGGTCAAGCCATGTTCCGTAGCAATCTTTAATGTCTTTTTATCTATATCATTTATATTTCTATGAAGTCCAATTAGAATCTTCATTTCTGTTTTAATCATAATCGCCTCCCGAGGAATTATATCTAGTTAGATATTATCTACATAGATATATTACCCTCTTTTTATTTTCTAAACCATTTTCTTGAAAATTTTCAAAATAAAAAACGGCGCCTGGTTATCGCCGTCTTCACTTTCATATTTAATTAATCTAACTTAAAAACTTTTGCAATTGTCATTACATTTGATTTTGAATTGTCGCCCGAAGAGTCTTCTCCAAACACCTTGCCTACGGATTTGTCAAAAATAAATTCACCAGTAGCGGAAGCTCTAAAACTCTTGTCGCTTTGTTCATTTATATTAAATCCACCATTTCTAAATTCTATAAATGGACTTTCTCCATAGATGTATTGGCAGCCAGGGTCCACTATGGAAACTTCATTGTCGGTAATATTTTCGAGTACAATCACTTCAGAGTACATGGTTATATTTATGCCTCCACTTTTTTCCGTTGGTATGGAAATATCTTCCTTTAAAGTTCTATAACCTATTTTTATCTCTTTGCCCTCGTACTGCGACTTAAGTTCTTCTTCTATTTCATTAAGATTATCCTTTTCTTCATCAACTTTAAAATCAGGAATAGCTTTAGTCACTTCCTTTGCCTTTAAATATCTCTCTTCAGAATTTTCTTCTAGGGAAGTAATTTCAGAAATTCTACTGCTTTCCATAGAATCATTTTTGTTTTGTCCAGCAAAATAATAAATTGCTGCAGCTATCACTAAAACTAAAAGTAATATAATTATATTTTTCTTTTTCATTTTGCACCCCCATGTATATCAATTTATCTTTCTTTGTATTTATAATATACCCCCCCCAATTTTTGGTTAAACAAATATATACTAAAAAAAGGACTAAATTAATAATCCCTTTTTTCGTATTCTTCTATTAAATATTTTCCTATTCGATTGTAGTCGTGGCGAACCTTGTCTTTATAGTCATTAAAACATTCCAGTTCTACAATTTCATAGTCCTTTAAAAACTCTCTATCTTCATCCCGTAGGTATACTGGCGTGCTCTTATATCTCTTCAAGGCATTGTCTGGAATTTGTTCCTTGTTCACTATTATTTTGTCGATTACCGAATAACCCATATGTGAATTGATAGCTTTAACATGATCTGAAACAGAATAATCTTTTGTCTCTCCATATTGAGTCATTAAGTTGCACACATAGTACACTGTAGCCTTTGTTTCCTTTAACGCCCTTGCAATATCTTTTACAAGTAGGTTTGGCATAATGGAAGTGTATAGACTTCCTGGGCCAATTAGAATTATATCCGCAGTT
The DNA here is from genome assembly GCF_928097925.1 of Mediannikoviicoccus vaginalis. GTDB lineage: Bacteria > Bacillota > Clostridia > Tissierellales > Peptoniphilaceae > Mediannikoviicoccus > Mediannikoviicoccus vaginalis. The sequence continues at coordinate 152,681 of NZ_CAKMRI010000001.1, read as the reverse complement.
AAAATTTCATCTACTGCTTCCTCCATAGGCTTTGGTCCATCGGGCTTTAGGTAGACCCTCTCTATGGAAACATCTTTATCCTTTGTAGAGTTTCCTATATTCGATTCTCCCTTGATGGTTGTGCCGTCACTCATTTGAGCATAAAGAGTTACATCTTCCAAGGTCATTGGAAGAACTTTTCCAGTTATGGCAAGTACATTTGACGCTTCCTTTATGGCTTTGTCAAAGTCGCCATAAATGTCTACCATAGCTGCTATAAATAAATTCCCAAAGGATTGTCCCTTTAGTCCTCCCTCTTTAAATCTATAATCCATTAGCTCTTTCATCTGTGGCTCTGCATTTGCCAGAGCAATTAAGCATGCTCTAATGTCACCAGGAGGCAGAATCCCCATGTCCTTTCTAAGAACTCCCGAGCCTCCACCATCGTCAGCAACGGTTACTATGGTCACAATATCTTTTGTTATTTTTTTTAATCCTTTTAAAATTGTGGAGTTTCCCGTCCCTCCACCAATAGTTACTATTTTCATATTTACCAATATCTAGAATCCCTATGGGATACATAGACAGTTTCTCCTTTTTCTTCAAATTGCCTTCCAAGTTCATTTGCTATGGCCACCGATCTATGTCTTCCACCGGTACAACCTATTCCAATTACAAGATTGGACTTTCCTTCTTCCTTGTAAAATGGAAGTAGATAATTAACTAAGTCCTTAACTTTGTCCAAGAAGATATTAGTTCTATCGTATTTAAAAACAAATTCTCTAACGTCTTCGTCTTCCCCGGTCTTTTCTTTGAGTTCATCTACATAGTATGGATTTGGAATAAATCTAACGTCAAATACTAAGTCGGCGTCAAGTAATGTTCCATTTTTAAATCCAAATGACATAATCGTTATATTTATATTTTCATTTTTTAAAATCTCACTGCCATAAAAAGATAGTATTCTACTCTTTAGTTCTCCTAGTGTAAGGGTTGAGGTATCAATAATATGAGTGGCATTGTCCTTTAACTGTTTTAATCTATCTCTCTCTTCAGCTATTTCTGAAAGGATGTTTCCAGTGTTTCCCAGTGGATGAGGCCTTCGTAATTGTTTAAATCTTCTAACTAAAATCTCATCCCTTGCATCTAAGAACAAAATGCTAATGTCCTCTCCCGCATTTTTTAGAAGTAAAACTTCTTCATATAGCTTGCTAAACAAAACGCCACTCCTAATATCAACCACTATGGCAGTCTTTGTTATATTCGATTTGTTGTTACTTAAGAGTTTGATAAAGTCTTTTATTAAATCCGGTGGAAGATTGTCCACTGCATAGTATCCCATATCTTCCAAGGCATTTAACGCAGCAGTTTTACCTGCTCCAGACATTCCTGTTACAATGACTACTTTCATTGATCATTTCTCCTTTTGAAGTTTAACACTCTTGAACTATCTATTCCTGCTTTTTCCATCCTTTCCAGGGCAGATTTTAAATTGCCCACATATTGCGGTCTATGGGCATCGGAACCAAGTGTAAAGTTTATGTCGTAGTCCTTAATAAGATTTAACTGTTCCACTGTAAGATTCTTATGTGAAGAGTTTATTTCAAGGGCAGTGCCAGTTTTTTCACATGCCTTTGCTAACATCTCTATGTCCACTGGAACCTTGTCCCCTGGATGTGTAATAGTAAAGATATTTTCTTTCTCAATTATCTTTATTAGTGCTTCTGTATTTTTCTTAGTTACATAATCTCTTATCTTTTTTGAAAACTTAATATTATTTATAAAGCGATAGTGGACGTAACTATAAAAATCTTTAAACACGACTCCATTGTGAAATCCTAAATTTATAATATCAAAATATTTTTCATAATCCTCGGGAATATCATAAGTTCCGTCATATCCTACCACATTTGCCTCAACTCCAAGAAAGATGTCTATTCTGTCACTATACTCTTCTTTAAGTCTATCCACTTCTTCCCTTGCGGTCTTGATTAAATCTTTTTTTATTCCATAAAGATAATGCCCTGGACCATGGTCTGTAATATAAATTTCCTTTAGTCCAGCGTCTATTGCGGCTTCAACATTTTCTCTTATGGTTCCCTTTCCATGATTATTTTTACTATATATGGTATGAGTATGGTAGTCTGCAATTACTTTACTTCTTAAATTCTCCAATAATTCTAACCTCCGGTTCTAAATTTACACCGAACTTTTCAAAAACAACTTCTTTAACATGGTTAATCACATATAGTACCTGTTCACAGTTTGCATCTCCTGCATTTATAACAAATCCACAATGCTTTTCGCTAACCATGGCGTCTTTATATCTGTATCCCCTAAGGCCACAGTCGTCAATTAATTTACCTGCATAATAGCCTTCAGGTCTCTTAAATGTGGAGCCAGCAGATGGAAATTCAAGTGGTTGCTTTGACTCTCTTTTAAAAGTCAATTCATCTTGATATTCTTTAATTTTATCGTAATCCCCTTCACTAAGGTTTATTACAGCTTCAAGAACGATTAGCCCTTCGTCTTGTACCCTTGAGTTTCTATATCTAAGGTTCATATCCTTAGCATCAATGTCTATCACATTTAAGTCTTTGTCGATGACTTTTACACTTTCAAGCACATCCTTCATCTCACCGCCATAGGCTCCTGCATTCATCGTCACAGCTCCCCCAAGGTCTCCCGGAATTCCAGATGCAAATTCAAAACCTTGAAGTTTATTTTCAAGGGCAAAGTCTGCAATCTCTTTTAACGTTGCCCCTGCCTGTGAAGTTATTTTATTTTCCTCTAAAGTTATTTTAGAAAAGTTCTTATGTAACTTTACAATAACCTTTCTAATACCTTGGTCTGAAACTAATAAATTACTCCCATTTCCAATTATCATATATGCCAAATCATTTTCTTTAACAAGATTTAAAACATTTAGTATTTGCTCTATTGTATTTGGCATTACAAGGACATCACATGGTCCTCCTATTTTAAATGTGGTGTGATTTTTCATAGGCTCGTCATAAAGCACTTCTCCTACGTCAACATTTGAAAAAATATCTTTATAATTAATCGTCATTTGTTACTCCTTTAAAATATTTGACCCCTTTCGATACTAAAGAAAATGATCCATATACTACAATAATCTTGTCACTAAATTTATTTTTCGCAAAGTCTAGCGCCTTTTCAACGGTTTTCATATCGTAAACTCTATCTGAAAACTCCCTTGCCACATTAGAAAGCTTATGTGATGGCAGGGACCTTTCACTTCCACTGTCACAACAGATTATTCCATAAGCAATATCACTATTTATATCTAGAAGCTCTCTATAGTCCTTGTCCTTATAAAATCCAACAACAAACACAAATTCACTATCTGGAAAGTCCTTTAATAAAGTATCTCTTAAAGACTTTACCGCCTGTGGATTATGACTTCCGTCAATAATAACTATTGGGTCTCTATTTACTATTTCGTATCGTCCCGACACAGTGGTCTTATTAATGCCTTTAATGGCACGCTCCAAAGAGATATTAAAACTTATCTTTAATTCCTTTAAAACTTCGAAAGCGACCACCGCATTATATCTCTGTACCTCTGAATGTAGGTTTAATTTAAACTCATATCCATCATAGCTAAATCTATGAGAGTCTCTCGAAATTTCATAGTCTTTTATATTTTCAAAGTCAGGGACTATAACTTTTGCATTTTTAATACTAGCCTCTTTTTCAATAACTTTATTTACTTCTATTTCTTGTGGATAATAAACCACAACGCCCGACTCTTTTATTATACCCGCTTTTTCATATGCAATCTCTTCTAAGCTATTGCCTAGAAGTTCCATATGGTCCATTCCTATTTTTAAAATAACTGAAGCTACAGATTTTTTTATTACATTGGTAGAGTCAACACGTCCACCAATTCCAACTTCAATCACTGCAAAGTCACATTCTTCTTCATAAAAATACAAAAATGCAATTATGGTTGCAATGTCAAACTCATGAATGGTAATGTTATTTTCTTTTGCCAAGCTCTTTATATCATCGTAGTACCTTAGAAGTCTTTTATCATCTATGTTATTGTGGTTTATTTGAAACCTATCACTATTTGAAAAGATTGCAGGAGAAGTATATAGTCCAACCTTGTATCCATTTTCTTCCAGGGCATTGGATATAAAATTACAAACAGATCCCTTGCCATTTGTTCCTGCAACATGAATTATATTTAATTCATCTTGAGGATTTCCTAAAAGTTCAAGTACTTTTTCTATGTTTTTAGCTCCATTATATGCTTTTTTATCATTTGAAATATCTAAAATCTCTTTATTCTTCATAGTTCACCTACTAAATTATACCATATGAAATTACATATTTTGCCATAAAAAAGGATAGCTAAAAGCTACCCAACTAATTTTAATTTTTCAGTTTGATCATAGGTTATAAGTGCGTCAATCATCTCTCCAATCTCTCCGTCTAGAAAATCTTGAAGTTGATAAATTGTCATATTTATTCTATGATCAGTAACCCTTCCTTGAGGGAAGTTATATGTTCTTATTCTTTCAGATCTGTCTCCTGAACCAACTTGAGACTTTCTCGCATCGGCAATGTCTTTATTTTGTTCTTCCAACATCTTGTCATATAGACGTGACTTTAATATCTTCATTGCCTTATCTTTATTTTTAAGCTGTGACTTCTCATCTTGACAAGAAACTACAATGCCTGTAGGAATATGTGTAATTCTTACGGCAGAGTCTGTAGTATTTACAGATTGTCCACCATTACCTGAAGATCTAAACACGTCAACCCTTAAATCATTTTGGTCGATTTTAACATCAACGTCATCCGCCTCTGGAAGAACTGCAACTGTTGCAGCAGAAGTATGAATTCTACCACCGGATTCTGTTTCGGGAACCCTTTGAACTCTGTGAACTCCAGATTCATATTTTAACTTTGAGTAAGCACCTTCTCCTGTTATCATAACAACGGCTTCTTTAATTCCACCTACTCCCTGCTCTGAAATTTCCATTATCTCTGTCTTCCAGTTCATTGAGTCTGCAAACATCTTATACATTCTTAAAAGCTCTCCAGCAAAGAGCCCGGCTTCGTCTCCACCAGCCCCAGCTCTGATTTCTAAGAACACGTTCTTGTTGTCATTTGGATCTTTAGGTAGTAAAAGAATTTTAAGTTCATCTTCAAAAGTTTCAATATCTTTTTCAAGCTTTGAAACTTCCTCTTTTAGAAGCTCTCTCATTTCATCGTCAAGGTCTTCATTTAAAAGTTCCTTGTCTTCTTCCATGGTCTCCTTTGCATTTTTAAGCTCATCATATTTTTCAACAATCGGTTTTAAATCCGCATGTTCCTTTATTAACTTTTGCCAATGATCCATATCCTTCATTACTTCGGGATCGGCTATTTCAAATTCAAGTTTTTTATATTTTTCTTCTACTGCATCTAAGTTTTCAAACATCTAAAACACCTCGTCGTTTTTTCTTATAAACTTTTTATAAATAATATTGCAAACTCCAAAACTAAGTATTAGTACTATTGGACTTATATTAAATAGTTCCACCGATATAGCTATGGCAATGGCTACTAAAAATTCTACTATTTTAAATCCCGACTTCTTTCCAAGGCTATATACAGATGCGGCAATAACTGCTGCAACTGCAGGGATTGCACCTTTGAAAATCTTTTGAGCAATGTCGAGACTGCCAACCACCTTATAAAAGTGTGCTATTACCGTAATCATTATAAATGATGGAAGCACTGCGCCTAGAGAACAGAAGAACGCTCCCTTTACACCTTTAATCTTAAGTCCTATGTATATGGACATGTTTACAGCTAAAACTCCTGGCATCCCCTGTGCCACCATTAGAGCTTCCATAAACTCTTCATCATTTAACCATTTTTTATTATCGACTACTTCTCTTTCTATAATAGGTATCATTGCAACTCCTCCACCAATTGTAAAGGCACCTATCATAAAAAAAGTTTTGAATAAATCAAAGTAAAACAAAATACCTCCTAATTAGTGAATATTCCAATGACTCCCGCCACAAGTATAACAGGAATTGGATTTATCTTTTTTATGCCCACTGCATAAAAGGATAAAATGAATACTATAATTCCAACTATTGATGTTAGCCCTTCGCTTGCTAGGGAAAGAAACCCTGCGCCTATAAGTCCTATTATAACAACTTTAATTCCATCTAAAAATAAATTCAAATACTCATTGTCCCTAAATTTTTTTATAAACACATACATCAAACTCACAAGTATTATAGATGGAAGTACCACCGATGTTGTAGCTGCCAAAGACCCAAGTATCCCATTTAAATTATAGCCTATAAATGTGGCAAGGTTAATTGCAATAGGCCCTGGAGTAATTTGGGATATGGAGATTATGTTTATAAAGTCCAATTTTTCTATCCAGCCATGGTTTGTTACAACCTCTTGCATTATAAGCGGTATCATTGCATAACCACCACCAAAGCTGAATAAACCTATTTTAAAAAATGTAGTGAATAGCTGTAAAAATATCATATCATACTCCTTGCTATAACACATCTATCAAATCCATTGTAATCTTTTATCAAATTAACATCACCGTATTCATTATTACTCAATAACTCTTTAACAGACTCTCCCTGATTATATCCTATTTCAAATGCAATGTATCCATTTTCATTCAAATGTTCATGGGATTTTTCTATAATAGCTTTATAAAAATCAAGTCCATCCTCTCCACCAAAAAGTGCAAGCTCTGGCTCTTTTTTTACCCTTTCATCAAGAGCTTTCATATCTTCTCTGTTTATATATGGAGGGTTAGAAACGATTAAGTCAAATTTTTCTTCACCAATGGAAGAAAAAAGATTAGACTCTTTAAATTCTGAGTTTCTTGCCCCTAAAAGCTCTCTATTCCTATTTGATATATCTAGTGCCACCTCCGATATATCAACTCCTAATACTTTCGATTTTGGCATTTCTAAGGCAAGTGTAATGGATATTATGCCACTGCCGCAGCCTATATCTAAAATGTTTTCAAAATCCACGCCTAGGCTAAGTATGTTTTCAATTAGAATTTCCGTTTCAAACCTGGGAATCAAAACTCCATCTTCTAAATAAAAATCCCTTCCATAAAAATTCTTTTTACCGATTAAATAATTTATAGGGTAGTCCTTTGAGTAATTTTCATAAATTTCATCTATCTTAATTTCAATATCCTTTGGTACAGTTTCATTTTGATTAAAAAATATTTCCGTCTGACTTAATCCCATCATATTTTCTATAACAAAACTTCCATCAACTTTACCAAACTTTTCTAATATCTCTTTTAATGTCATTTTTATACCTTCGTTTACAGGACAATATTAAAATCAAAAAGGCAGAACAATACGTCTGCCCTTTTAACACTATTTAATATTGTATTTTTCTTTAAACTTCTCAACTCTTCCACCACGCTCAGCTGTTCTTTGACGGCCTGTGTAGAATGGATGACAGTTGGAGCAAACTTCAACTTTTATATCTCCTTTAGTTGATCCTGTTTCAAAAGTATTGCCACAAGTTGTGCATGTAACTGTAGCTTTATGATATTCTGGATGAATTCCTTCTTTCATTTATTTCACCTCTTTCAACACAATTAAACATTTAGCCTAATAAGTATATCACAGTAAGTTATTCATTTCAACTGCGAAAGCTAATTTTATTCATGGCAGCAACAAAATCTTTATTGCTCTTAGTATTACTTAACATTTCAAAGAAATTATCAACGACAATTTGGTTTGAATCTTCCGATAGAGATCTCCTAAGTTTTCTTACTGCATCAAGCTCTTCTTCACTTAAAAGCAGTTCTTCCTTTCTCGTTCCTGAAGATGCAATATCAATTGCAGGAAATATTCTAAGCTCGGAAAGATTTTTATCAAGCTTAACTTCCATATTACCTGTTCCCTTAAATTCTTCAAAGATAACATCGTCCATTCTGCTTCCCGTATTAACCAGTGCTGTGGCAAGTATTGTTAAAGAGCCTCCCTCTTCTAGGTTTCTTGCTGCACCAAAAAATCTCTTTGGATGGTTTAGTGCCATTGGGTCAAGTCCTCCTGAAAGGGTCTTTCCAGAGTATGGGCTCGTTATGTTAAAGGCCCTTGAAAGTCTAGTTAAACTGTCCATAAGAATTACAACATCATGGCCATGTTCTACCATCCTCTTTGCCCTTTCAAGAACAATTTCCGCAACCCTTGTATGGTTTTGTGGCATCTCATCAAATGTGGATGCAACTACTTCACCATCAACGGACCTCTTCATATCCGTAACCTCTTCTGGCCTTTCGTCTATAAGAAGTACAATTAAAAATATATCGGGATTATTTTTCTTTAAAGCCTTTGCTACTTTTTTTAGTAGAGTTGTCTTACCTGTTTTAGGTGGAGCAACTATCATGCCCCTTTGTCCTTTACCTATGGGACAAATTAAATCAATTACCCTGGTTGCAAGGTCGTCCTTGTTATTTTCAAGTACAAATCTCTCTTTAGGGTAGATTGGCGTCAGGTCTTCAAAGTTTCTTCTATTTCTCAAATTTTCAGGCGTTTCATAATTGACTTTGTTCACATAGATAAGTGGAGAAAATTTTTCCTTGTCGCTTACTTCTCTTGTTAGCCCTTCAACAAAATCTCCCGTCTTAAGTCTAAACCTTCTAACTTGAACTGGAGGTACATATATATCATCATCTCCAGAGTCATATCCGTCGGATCTTAAAAAACCAAATCCATCGGGTAAAATATCTAATATACCTTTAACCTCTCTAGTTTCTCCAGAAGAGTTTTCAGAATTCTTTTCATTTCTGTCTTCAGATACATCTTCCATTTCTACGCTGTCATCTTTTGAATTTATTCTATCGTTAATCTTTGCTTGCTTTTCAATCTCTTCAATTAGTTCGCTCTTCTTATATTTTGAAATTCCAGCAACTCCTAAAGCCTTTGCAATAACTTTTAGGTCTTCTAATTTTTTTTCATTTAAAACTGATAAATCCAAAATTTCCTCCTACTAATGAAAAAATAAATATCCGCCCTTAGGCAGATATTCATATTTTTATAAATTTTTAACACTTTCCCAGTCTTTTAAGAATTTTTCAATTCCTATATCTGTTAATGGGTGTTTTAACATTTGATTAAATACTTTATAAGGAATAGTCGCAATATCTGCACCAGCTTTAGCACATTCTACTAAGTGAATAGGATGTCTAACAGAAGCTGCAATTATTTCTGTTTGTATATCATAATTATAAAATATTTGTGCTATGTCGTCTATTAAAATCATTCCGTCACTACTAATGTCATCAAGTCTACCAAGGAATGGACTTACATAAGTAGCCCCTGCCTTAGCTGCAATAAGCGCTTGTGATGCAGAGAAGATTAAAGTAACATTTGTCTTTATGCCTTCATCTGTAAGTTTCTTACAAGCTTTAATACCTTCCTTTGTCATAGGTAACTTGATTACGATATTTTTATGAATCTTTGCAAGTTCTCTTGCTTCTTCAAGCATACCTTCACATTCAAGACTAACAACTTCTGCAGATATAGGTCCATCTACAATTTCTGTAATCTCTTTAATAACATCCTCAAAAACTCTTCCTTCTTTTGCAATTAGGGATGGATTTGTAGTTACTCCATCAACGATTCCCCAAGATGCCACTTCCTTTATTTCGTCAATATTTGCAGTATCAATAAAAAATTTCATATCTTCTCCTATTATAAGTTCTTTAGCATTACAACTTCTAATTCATCAGCAACTGTTTCGCATGAGTCAAGACACTTTTCCATTAATCCATATATCTTGCTCCATCTTATTATATAATCAGTATTATCATTTTTGTAAAGATCTCTCATAGTCTTTATATAAAGTCTATCCCCTTCTTCTTCAATTGAGTTAACTTCAACTATAAGTTCCTTTAACTTTTTAGACTTTTTGTAATTAGAAAACTCCTCTACACATTTAGATAGCATATCTACACAGCTAACGATTAGCTTACTAAATTCAAGAGCTTCATCAGTTACAGAATCTAAGTTAAGTATATACATCTTAACAAGAATATCTTCAATGTTATCAACTACATTGTCAAGATAGTGAATAATATTAGTAATATCTTCTCTCTCAATTGGTGGAAGAAACTCTTTTACAAGATTTGCCATGATTTCGTGTTTAATCAGGTCACTTCTATGTTCTATATCATGAATTTCTTCAGTTTGTTTTTCCAGTGTATTCTTATCATAAGAGTTCATTGACTTGCTTAAATAATCAGCACATTCCTTTGCCTTTTCAGACATTTTAATAAATCCATCAAAATAATTGTAAACAGACATAACTTCTCCTTAAAATATATTCATAAATATTTTAGCCATAATAAAACCAATTAGACCACAACCAGGAAATGTCAATACCCATGTTAATACCATTTCCTTAACAACTTCTAAGTTTACATTTCTTATACCTTTAGAAGCTCCCACTCCCATTATAGCAGTTGTCTTAACATGAGTTGTACTTACTGGTACTCCTAGCAGTGATGACATAAGTAAACATAGTGCAGCTCCTAGATCCGCAGAAAAACCTTCATATTTTTCCATCTTTACCATGTCCATCCCTACTGATTTTATTATCTTTTTACCACCTATAGATGTTCCTATCCCCATTAGAAGAGAACATAATATCATTAACCATATAGGTATATGAAAACTATCTACATGAGCTTGTCCTTGAGATAAAAATACTCCCAAAAGGAAAACCCCCATAAACTTTTGGCCATCTTGTGCTCCGTGCATGAAAGCCATGGCAGCTCCACCAAAAATTTGTCCATTTTTAAATAGATTTTGAGTTTTTCTCCTATCCACTTTCCAGAATAATAGCTTAACGATTGATACAACTATGTATCCAAGTCCAAATCCCAATATAGTGGACATAACTAAACCATAGATTACCTTCATCCATTCAGATCCGTTAATACCATCGATTGAACTTTGAATTGCTATGGCCGCTCCCGATATCCCCGCAATTAATGCATGCGATTCAGAAGTTGGTATACCGAAGTACCAAGCAGCAGTAGCCCACAAAACTATGGCAAAAAGTGCCGCCGACAATCCTACCAATGCCATTTTTGCATCATCCCCGAAGTCAACCATGTTGTAAAGTGTCTCTGCAACATTTGCATTGACAAAAGTCATGATTAAAACTCCAAAAAAGTTACAAATAGCAGCCATTATTATTGCCCTATCCACATCCATAGTACGAGTAGAAACCATAGTAGCAATAGCATTTGGTGCATCTGTCCAACCATTTACAAAAATTACTGCACAGGTCAAAATTGCCGTAATAAGTAATGGAGTATTGACAGTAATCTCTTTGATAAAATCTAAAAATGTAATACTCATAAAAACTCCTTTAAGATATATTATATTTGAATTTTATAACATTGTTCCTTTTGTGTAAATATACTGTTAGCACTTTGTAAAATAATTAAATCAAATTTTTAAAATACTCTACATCTTTAATTATTATTCTCTTGTTGGAAATAGTAATGAGTTCCTCTTCTCTAAGCCGACCAAGCTCTTGATTTAAAGTACTTCTATTAACATGTAACATTCCCGCTAAAACTTCCTGTGAATAAGGTATCCTGATGCTATTTTGCGACTCATTCACTTCTAGCATCCAGTAGGCTAACCTTTCCTCTATACGTCTATACTCAACGGTTTTTAACATAACTTGACTATAGTAGGCAAATTTTGAAACAAATGTTAAAACATTTTTCATGAAGACTGGATCAGATTCCACTATGGGCATTAACTCCCTTACTGGAACTTTAATTATAGTGGATTTTTTTACAGCATATGTATCCATAGTGTGTTTTCCATGACCAAGATAAATTAAATAAAATGGAAACGCATCAATTGCAAAGGCATAGTCCCTTCCCATATCTTTTAAATAATAAAAGTAAGATGAGCTTATTTCCTTTCCCTTTGTTGTAAACTCAGAAGACTTTAAAAGCCCCTTTACAACTATGCAAAAGTAATTTAAATCCTCTCCCTTTCTAAAAACAATTTCATTCGTTTCATAATCTTCCATAATAGAATTTGTTCTTAAAAGTTTTGCTATAGACTCAGTAGAAATATTTTCAAATAGCGGTCTGTTTAATATATCATTACTCCATATCATTATAAGACCTCTTTTCATTAATTTAATAAAATGCTAATCTAAATTTTATTTTATATTTACATCCAATTTCTATTCTACAGCATACTTTTGTTTATAACAAGAAAAAAAGCCTACAATATGTAGACTTTTTTAACAATCAGTCTAGAATAGACCAGTAATGAAAATTATCACTAGTACTATAGGAAGCAAATAAGATATAAACTTCATTGCAATTGGGATTTTAAAGCTGGTTGCACCTTCATCAATATCATTTTTAAATCCATCAAATTTCCAATGAAATAAAACATAAAGGATTAGAGAAATTGCACCAAGAGGCATTAAAATATTACCTGATAGAAAGTCTGCAAAGTCAAATAAATTTCTTCCAGCTATCTGAACATCAGCTAATATATTATGTCCAAATATGGTAAGTAGACCAACTATAAAAATAGAAGTTAATGCATATAATACACCTTTAGCTCTTGAAACTTTTAGTAGTTCTGAAAATGAAGAGCTAACAGGTTCTAAGTATCCCAGCGATGATGACAGCGCTGCGAAAAACATTAGCATAAAGAATAACACACCAAATAATCTACCAAAAGGCATATTCATAAATACATTACTCATTGTTATGAATAGTAAATTGGATCCAGAATCTGGTTTAAGTCCCAGAGCAAATACTGCGGGGAATATTGCAAAACCAGCAATTAATGCCGCCAACGTATCAAATCCTATAACCATTAGTCCATCTGCAGGTATATTTGAATCTTTTTTCAAGTATGAGCCATATACAAATGCTCCACCACTGGCAATACCTACTGAGAAGAAACATTGACCTAAAGCTATTAAAAACGTTTTCGCGTTAATAATAGAAAAATCAACTCTTGTATACCACTTAACACCTTCCATAGCCCCTGGTAAAGTTAAAGATCTTATAACCACCAATATAAGCATTACGAAAAGGGCTGGCATCATAACTGAACAAGCTTTTTCAAGTCCTGAACTCAAGTCTTTTGCAGATATAAATGCAATTATCACAACGCAGATTAATGTTAATAAAATTAGCGTTTTTGGATTAAGCATTAAATCATTAAAAGACGTAACATACTCTTCAGAAGTAAAACCTTTCATACTTCCTGTGAGCATCTTAAGTAAATATGCAACAATCCATCCCATTATTTGGATGTAGTAAGTTAATATGAAATAGGCACTAAGAACTCCAAGCCATCCAAAACTTACCCAAGGACTTCCTTTTTTAGTAAGTTTTCTCATTCCAACAATTGGGCTGGCTTGAGCCTTTCTACCTAGTGTTACTTCCATATAAAATAGAGGTATACCTATTAAAATACAAATTAACATGTATATTAAAACAAAAGCCCCTCCTCCATTTGTTCCTACTAAGTACGGGAACCTCCAAATATTTCCCAGTCCAATGGAAAATCCAGCCGCTGCCATTATATAACCAAACCGGCTATTCCAACTACTTCTCTTTTCGTTACTCATAATACCCTCCAATTATTTTTACGTTTACATATATTTTTTACACTCAATTGAAATATAAGCAGAGCCTTGGCTCTGCTTATATTTTATTTAAATATTGTACTTTCTGTAATATCAGTAGCCAGTGACTTAACAGCCCTTTCTACCATTTCATGTCTGAAAGCATCTTCTTTTTCTCCCAAATCAGGATTTCCTACAGGATATGGGATAGCTACTGTTGGAACGATTCTATTAGCACCAACAGATTGAGATATAGTTGTAATAGTAGCCATGTGTACTATTGGAATGCCATATCTTTCAATTTCTTTAACTATAGTTGCACCGCAACGTGTACAAGTACCTCACGTTGAAGTAAGAATAACGCCATCGACGCCGGCTTCTTTTAACTCTTTACCGATTTCTTTACCAAATCTTATAGAGTTAGCAACTGCAGTACCAGTTCCTGTAGTAGTATAGAAATATGTGTAAACATCTCCTATAACTCCCTCTTCTTTTAAGTCTTCCAACATATCAAGAGGAGCAACTCTGTCAGGTTTTGCATTTGCATATACAGGGTCATAACCACCATGGATTGTGTAGTAATCGTTGTTAAGATCTTCTCTTCCTGATACATCATACTTGCCCCATTTTTGTGCAGATGCAGATTGGATTCTGTCTGGGTTTCCATTCGGTACGATACCACCTGTAGTAACAAGTGCAATAGTAGCTTTAGAAAGATCTTTAATTGCTTCTGCAGGTTCTACTGAGTCGAACACTGGCATTGGTAATTCTGTTTCGAATTCTTCGCCATTAAGTCTCTTCATAAGCATTTCTATAGCTCTTTGTGAACCTATCTTGTCAACAAGAATAGTACGTCTTTGACCTTGTGGAAAATAATCATCAACAGATGGATCTAGTTCTTCATCTTTTGCAAGCTTATTAACAAGCTTAACCATTGCAGGCATCGCTTTTCTCATTGCCGCTGCAGAGTTTCCAGTTGCAACTGTGTAAGCATATTTTCTTGCTTCATCAAGACCAGGGTTTTCTTCATACATACCAGTTATACATGGTACTCCCTTTTCGTTGAAGAACTTACAAACTTCAGCACATGCAACACCATATCTACCAGCGTTAAAAGCAGGTCCTGCCACTACGATGTCAGGTTTTTGTTCTTCGTATGTCTTTTCAAGAAAAGCCATAGTTTCTTCTCTATTTTCATTAAAGTAGTTATCACCACAAATAATAGTTCCAATTAATTCTATTCCTTCAGCTTTCTTTCCAAAAGCATCTGAAGGTCCAACTCCTCCATCTCTATATTCAGGAGGTATATGCGCCATTTCTTCTCCACCGATTTGGCCGAAGAATTGGTTGATATAATAAATAACTTTTTTACTCATCTTCTCCTCCTAATATAATTTACAAGTTGCATTGTGATAGCCGATTTCAGAAGTAGCTCCGATAACAGCGTTAAGTTCACATTTCATAGTTCCAGTTTCAGGGTCATAAGCTCCTGCCCAACCACCAGCTAAGTTAGCTATAGCTTCAGGGTCTCCAAGTACTTGGTCAGCCTTTTCAAGTTCAACAATATGACTTACATTTCCTGTTGAAATAACTGCAACAGCTTCTTTAGCAGTATCTGTAAGTGGTTGACTTGTACCGTCCCATCCTGAACACTCGTCAGTAATAAGTACTGTCTTGATACCTTGTTTTTCAAGCCTTGAACAAATCATTACAAGGTCTGAGTCAGGGTTTCCATAACCTTCTTCAGAAATTATTACACCATCAGCTCCTACCATCTTACATAGTTTAGCAGTGTAATCACAAGATACAAACTTTCCATTAAGAGTAGTCATTTCAGGTGTCATTACAACTCCTAGGAAGTTTATCTCTTTACCATGTTTATTATAAAGTTCTCTAATAACATTATTGTTTTGATGTTGATATGTTGTTATCTTGTCACATGCAGCAACACAGTTACCTGAAATAACAGCATTATCAAGTTCTTCATTTGGATGTAAGAAAGTTGGTAAAATATGAGCAGAGTCAGTGCCGTAGATATATCCAGAATGTAGTAGACCTTGAGAAATTAACATCTCAACATATACTACCTTCGGTAAATCAGGATACTTTTCGTTTTCTTCAGCATGATCGCCCATTTCGAAAACTTGAACTTCTTTAAAGTCTTCAATATCTTTAGCTGCTTCACCAACATATTCAGAAGCCTTTAATCCAACAATTCTACAAACTTCTTCATGCTCATGTGGATTTAAACCTTCAACAGGTGTTATATCAACAACAACATTCATTGTCTTTGAGAATGGAGTCCATTTAGCTCCCTCTCCCCACATGTCTATAACTCCCTCTTGGAAACCAACAATATCTCCAATAGTAACAATTGCAGTTCCAGAAAGTACATTTACTATTCCATCACCACATGGTCCAACATCAGTAGTTACCCCTGGGAATCCCTTAGTACCTTCTACTGTGTACCTTGGCTCAATAACGTCCTTTACAGGAATTATTCTCTTCTTTTCCCCGGGTCTCGCTAGATCAACTTTAATATCTTTTACACCAGATATTTTTTTCATTTCTTCAATAAAGGCATCTTTGTTGATGTATAGACATTTATCTTTAACAATTGTCTCATCGCCAAAGTTGATATCCTCTATTTCGACTTTTCTTAATTCAAGTCTCAAGCTATTCACCCTTTCTTATAAAATTAAACCTTGAAGCCTCCTCTAAAGCAGACTTGTAAAGTTCAAAATCAAGTAATTCATAATCTTTTGTATGTCTATATTCGGGTTTTCTCTCCCCTAAAGTAAAATCATATTTCAAAATACTGTTTTCAATTAACTCTACCGAGTGTTCTGAAATACTACCTTTTTCTTTAGAAATAAGGATAGACTTTACTGGAGAAAAAAACATTTTTATACTGGCGTTTAATGGATAAGAAATAAGTTCATGTCCAACATAGACCAAGTCCCTTACCTTGATAAGTACGTCTCTATAGTCACCAGAAACCCTAATAACATTTGCATCATCTTCAATTTTGCTATTATTTGTTACAGTTAAAATCTCCATTTATTCTCCTCTATGAAAACCTTTTTTAAATATCATTTTCCTTCATCTATAGTCTATCATTTAATTTATTTTAATAAAGTTGTTTCGACAACACTTGAAAATTTTTTTATGTTAGGAAGACAACAGTTTTAGATATATAACTTTTTATTGGTATTTATTAGCTTTGAATAATTGAAAGCATTATAAAAAGGAGAGAATACACTCCCCCCTTTTTATAAAGTTAATTCATTTTTATTTTTCTCTTGGAACATATCTATCATATGGAAGAGCATATGGTTTTTGTTTTATATATTGACCAGTTCCCTTATCACCAACAAATTTACCATTTTCTGCCATAAGTTTTCCTCTTAAGAATACCTTTTCACAAATACCATCTCTTTCAAATCCTTCGTAAGTATCATAATCACTACCTTCATAATTATCTTTGAAGGTAATAGTTCCTTTAACATCAGGATTATATATTACTATATCAGCATCTGATCCTGGAAGTATGGCTCCCTTTTGTGGATAGAATCCACAAACCTTAGCTGGATTAGTAGAAGTTAATTCCACGAATTTTTGTCTAGTAATTCTATTCTTCATAACTCCTTGAGTCCAAATCATATAAAGTCTATTTTGCATTCCAGGGCATCCATTAGGTATTTTAGTAAAATCATCAATACCTTTTTTCTTAGCTTCAAATCCACCTTTAACAGCCGCATTATCTGAACCTATAGCTTTCAAATATCCTTTGTCAACAGCATCCCATAAAGCCTCTAAGTGATCTTTTGTTCTCAATGCTGGAGCACATACATATTTTCCACCTTCAAAATTAGGTTTTAAGAAATTAGATTCATCTAGAGTTAAATAATGGGTACAAGTTTCACCATATACACTATATCCTTCTTCTCTAGCTTCTTTAATAAACCTCATTGCATTTTTAGTTGTAACATGCACTACATATAGAGGACAATCAGCAATTTTTGCCATTTGAATCCCCCTAAAAGTTGCTTCATCTTCAACAATTGGTGGTCTAGATAGAGAGTGTCCTATAGGATCTTTAACTCCCTCTTCTTTATATTTTTTAGCCAAAGCTTCAATAAAGTCTCCATTTTCACAGTGTAGCATAGATGTAAGACCATATTTTTTCGCCTCAGTCATTCCCTTTATAATCAATTCATCATTGGCATAAAAAGGAGTGCCTTTATAAGCCATAAAGAATTTTAAATTTGCAACGCCATTTTTGGCAAGCTCAGGAATACTCCTCATGAGTAAGTCCTCATCATTATCCATTACCATTGTATGGAAAGAATAATCACAAGATGCTTTTCCTATTGCATTTTCCTTTTCATGCTCTTTTAAAGACTCAATAAGAGTTTTTCCTTTAAATTGTGGAGCGAAGTCCACGATTGTAGTAGTCCCACCAACTAGTGCAGCATGAGATGTTTCAAAAGAATAAGATCCGAAAGGTCCCATATGAACATGCTCATCTACTCCGCCTGGAAAAACATATTTTCCAGTAGCGTCTATAACTTCACATCCATCTTCAGGCAAGTTCAATCCGATTTCTACAATTTTTTCGCCATCAATTAATATATCTGCAACATATTCAGAAGTAGCGGAAATAATAGTACCATTCTTAATTAATTTTTTCATAGCATCTCCTTATGAAAAAACGCTGGGCATTTAATGCATAATGCCCTAAATTGCCACAGCGTTTTATTTCAATTACTTGTCAAGTTTTCTTTCGTGCTTAGTATAAACAGAGCTATCAATACCTTCTAAGTATTTAACAACTTCATCTACAGGAAGTACGTCAGCAAATTTAGCTTCCATATCAAACATATTCCATTCAACAACTCCTGGAACTCTATCTCCAACTGTTCCTTCAGGAATAAGAGTCTTGAATCCATATCCAGTAGAGTCCATTACAGTATGTCTAACACATGCACAAGAAGTTGCACCCATAACTATAAGAGTATCTACTCCTAAGAATGTAAGAATATGAGCAAGATGTGTACCAAAGAAGTTAGAAGCATATTTCTTATGGATAACTGGTTCTTCTGGTTGTGGTTTTAATTTAGGATCAATTTCCATCCATTCACTATCTATGTCTAATGCACTCATAGGTATTTTTTCATCCCATCTAGGTAAATCCCATTGCTTGTCTCCAGTATAGCCTGTAGTTGTGTGGAATATTGGAACGCCTGCTTTTCTACCAGCTTCAAGAACCTTTAATGCGTTTGCACAAACTTCTTCAGACTTATCACATGTAAATGGGTGACCTTCACTCATCCAAGCCTTAGCCATATCTACAGTAGTTATAGCAGGAGCTATACCTTGACCCATTTCTCTCATGAAGCCTCTTTCTTTATAGATCTTTCTAGCTTCAGCAAATGCTTCTTTAAGTAAATCTTCGTTAAATCCATAGCCGTCAACAAATTTAAAATCAGGGTTCATTTTTTCAGTCATAATATTCTCCTTTGTTTTTTCTAAGTATCGTTTTCATACATTCTAAATATCTTCATTTGAGCTCGTAATAAAGACTAATCTTCAAAGCTTAAAATCCAATCAGATTTGTTATCGTTTTCTTTTTCTATTGGATTTGCTTTCTGATTCTATATTAACAGCCTTTTTGCTATGTCTCAAGTTCGTATTCGAACATGAAAAGGTTTTTTACACATCTTCAATGATATTTTCTAAATATTCCTCATCTAAAACTTCAATTTCATTAACATCAATACTAATTACACCTAAGCTCTCAAGTCTCTTTAATTCCTGATTAAGGCTAGGTCTTGTAACTCTTAAAGTATCAGACAACATCTTTTGAGTCATCGGTATTTTACAAGTATCCACATATTTTTTCATTACAAGCCAATAAGCAAGTCTTTGTTGAATTTTTTTATATCTTGTGGCATTTAATATAATTTTAGTGTGACAGGTACAACTTGCTGTAAACCTTAGAACATTGTTAGTAAGAGTTTCGCTTGAAGAAATAATACTATTTAAATCATCCCATGGAATAAAATAAACATCACTTTCTGTCTCAGCATATATATCATAAGGCCAATGCTTAATACCTGCATAGAATAAATGTAGTGGATAAACTTCATTTTCATAGTAGTATGCCACTACCTTTTCGCTTCCATCGCTTAAGTACTTTGCCTGTTTTAAAAGTCCTGATCTTATAACAACAAGGCTATTAAGTTTATCCCCTCTAGAAACTACTAAATCTCCAGACTTAAATTTCACATGATCCATGTCAAGATTATAAACTTTATTTATTACTTCATCTTCAAGATACCTAAATATAAAAATAGAATTAAAATTAACTTTATCGTCCATGTTCACACCCCCTATTTTAATTCTATAAAAATAAAATGAGAATTGCAAATTAAAAATATGTAAAAAAATTGTAACCAATCATGACCACCCGTCAAACGGGTGGTTTGTTCAAGGGCTATAAGCCCGAGTGATACCAACCAGCGTCTCAAGGCGCTGGTTTTCACTCTGTTCAAACCTAACTGTTTTTGCCACTTTAGCTTATCCCTGAAAGGGATTTTTAATTTCTATTTCCCAAACGGATCTGTATATTCTTTTACACTCAACTTATCAAGTGCTATATCGTGTTGCTCTTGCTCTCTTATATATTTTGCTATTGTTTTTTCATTCAATCCCACTGTGCTCACATAATATACTTCTGCCCAAAAATGACGATTACCAAATTTATATTTTAAATTTGCATGTCTGTCAAACATCATTAAGGCACTTTTTCCTTTCAAATATCCCATAAAACTTGATACTGATATTTTGGGTGGAATACTTACTAACATGTGTACATGGTCTGGCATCATATGCCCTTCTATTATTTCTACTCCTTTGTATTTGCAAAGTAATTTAAATATTTCTATGAGACTTTCTCTATATTGATTAAATATCACTTTTCGTCTATACTTTGGGGTGAAGACTATGTGATACTTGCACATCCATTTTGTGTGAGATAATGAATTAGTTTTATTTGCCACAAAATCACCTCTTATTATATTAGGTCTGAACAACTCTATTATAATACTTGGTGATTTTTTTGGTATAACCTAAGAACGCCTACCCGCATAGCGGGTAGTTTATTGTTTCGTTCGCAAGCGAACTCAACAGACTAAAGTCATTAATAAAAAAGACTCTACAATGTAGAGTCTGACGGGCGAATACCTACTCTCCCATGGGCTCTCCCCCATAGTACCATCGGCGCTAGAAGACTTAACTTCTGTGTTCGAGATGGGAACAGGTGTATCCCTTCCGCTATCTTCGCCCATTTTTTGCAACTTTTGAAAAGTAACAATATTCCCGGTCAAGCTTTCGATATATTAGTATCAGTTAGCTTAAAGTATTACTACTCTTACACCTCTGACCTATCTACCAGATTTTCTTCCTGGTTTCTCTCGTATTTCTACAAAGAAATCTCATCTTGAGGTTGACTTCGTGCTTAGATGCCTTCAGCGCTTATTCATTCCAGACGTAGCTACTGAGCTGTGCACCTGGCGGTACAACTCATACACCAGCGGTCTGTCCACTCCGGTCCTCTCGTACTAGGAGCAGCTCCTCTCAAATTTCTTACGCCCACGGTGGATAGGGACCGAACTGTCTCACGACGTTCTGAACCCAGCTCGCGTGCCTCTTTAATGGGCGAACAGCCCAACCCTTGGAACCTTCTCCAGCTCCAGGATGAGACGAGCCGACATCGAGGTGCCAAACCTCCCCGTCGATGTGAACTCTTGGGGGAGATAAGCCTGTTATCCCCGGGGTAGCTTTTATCCGTTGAGCGATGGCCCTTCCACTCGGTACCACCGGATCACTAAGTCCTACTTTCGTATCTGCTCCACTTGTCGGTGTCGCAGTTAAGCTTCCTTTTGCCTTTGCACTCTTTGAATGATTTCCAACCATTCTGAGGAAACCTTTGAACGCCTCCGTTACTCTTTAGGAGGCGACCGCCCCAGTCAAACTGCCCAACTGACAGTGTCCTCACACCTGTTTCAAGGTGCCAAGTTAGAACTTTAGCATTGAAAGGGTGGTATCCCACTTGGGACTCCATTAAGTCTTGTGACCTAACTTCTCAGTCTCCCACCTATTCTGTACATTCAATACCAAAATCCAATGTCAGCTTGCAGTAAAGCTCCACGGGGTCTTTCCGTCCTACCGTGGGTAAGTCGCATCTTCACGACTACTACAATTTCACCGGATCCTTTGTTGAGACAGTGCCCAAATCGTTACACCTTTCGTGCGGGTCGGAACTTACCCGACAAGGAATTTCGCTACCTTAGGACCGTTATAGTTACGGCCGCCGTTTACTGGGGCTTAAGTTCTAACCTTCGCTTGCGCTAAGTCTTCCCCTTAACCTTCCAGCACCGGGCAGGTGTCAGCACCTATACTTCATCTTTCGATTTAGCAGATACTTGTGTTTTTGGTAAACAGTCGCTTGGGCCTATTCTCTGCGACCAAGTTTTGCTTTTTGTGTTTAACATATACAATTCTCGGTACCCCTTCTCCCGAAGTTACGGGGTCATTTTGCCGAATTCCTTAACAAAGGTTCTTCCGCGCGTCTTAGGATTCTCTCCTCGCCTACCTGTGTCGGTTTACGGTACGGGTATCTCTTTGCTGGATAGTGCCTTTTCTTGGCAGTGTGGAATCTGTGACTTCACTACTTGTTTTTCGCTCCTCATCGTATCTCGAAGTTTTGTAGAAGCGGATTTGCCTACTTCTACCTCCTACTTACTTGAACGTGCTCTACCGTTCGCACGCTTCACATATCCTCCTGCGTCAACACTTCTCTCTTAACGCTTGAGATAGTACAGGAATTTCTACCTGTTGTCCATCGCTTACGCCTTTCGGCCTGGGCTTAGGTCCCGACTTACCCTGGGTGGACGAGCCTTCCCCAGGAACCCTTTGGCTTTCGACGGGTGAGATTCTCACTCACCTTCTCGCTACTCATGCCAGCATTCTCTCTTGTGTTTGGTCCAATTCGCCTTGCAGCTTGTCTTCGCTCCTTACACAATGCTCCTCTACCACGCGCTTATGCGCATCCACAGCTTCGGTATTAGATTTTAGCCCCGTTTATTTTCGGCGCATCACCACTTGACCAGTGAGCTATTACGCACTCTTTAAATGTATGGCTGCTTCTAAGCCAACATCCTGGTTGTCCGAGTAGTGTTACATCCTTTTCCACTTAATCTATATTTTGGGACCTTAGCTGGTGGTCTGGGCTCTTTCCCTTTCGACTATGAAGCTTATCCCTCATAGTCTGACTCCTATCGCTAATTTGATGGTATTTGGAGTTTGATAAGTTTCGGTAACATTATATGCCCCTAGACTATTCAGTGCTCTACCCCCTTCAATTACTACGATAAGGCTAGCCCTAAAGCTATTTCGAGGAGAACCAGCTATCTCCAAGTTCGTTTGGCTTTTCACCCCTATCCACATGTCATCCGATAACTTTTAAACGTTACCCGGTTCGAGCCTCCATAGAGTTTTACCTCTACTTCACTCTGCACATGGATAGATCACCTGGTTTCGGGTCTACAACATGCAACTTACGCCCTATTAAGACTCGATTTCTCTACGACTTCAGATCTTAAATCTTTAATCTTGCTGCATATCGTAACTCGCTGGCCCGTTCTACAAAAAGTACGACATCATCCAGTACTCGAAAGTACTAAACTTTGTCTGCTTGTAGGCATAAGGTTTCAGGTTCTATTTCACTCCCCTCCCGGGGTTCTTTTCACCTTTCCCTCACGGTACTATTCGCTATCGGTCACTAGGTAGTATTTAGCCTTGGGAGGTGGTCCTCCCGTATTCCCACGGAATTTCTCGTGTTCCGTGGTACTCTTTCTAAGGTGTAGGTGTCTGTTTTTGATTACGAGGCTGTCACTCTCTTTGGCTCGGCTTTCCAGCTGATTCTTCTAACTTCTTCCTATCTTTTCCTTAAGTTGGGCTCTTCCCTCTTCGCTCGCCGCTACTGGGGGAATCGAGTTTTCTTTCTCTTCCTCGGGCTACTTAGATGTTTCAGTTCGCCCGGTTCGCTTCTGTAGCTTAATTGGTTGGGCTACAGATACTTAGAGTTTGTCTAAGTGGGTTTCCCCATTCGGATACCGACGGCTCGCTGGATATTTGCTCCTAACCGTCGCTTTCGTTGCTTGTCACGTCCTTCTTCGCCTCCTAGTGCCAAGGCATTCGCCTTATGCCCTTTGTCGCTTGACCGGAAATATTTTTACTTTTCCATTTTCTTGCTTTTGTCTCTGTATTCTCTTTTCAATGTTCTTTTGAACCTAAGTTAAGTGTAAAAAACTCTATTGTACTCCTTAGAAAGGAGGTGATCCAGCCGCACCTTCCGATACGGCTACCTTGTTACGACTTCACCCCAGTCATTAATCCTACCTTCGACAGCTCCTTCCATTGGTTAGGTCACTGGCTTCGGGTATTACTAACTCCCATGGTGTGACGGGCGGTGTGTACAAGACCCGGGAACGCATTCACCGCGACATTCTGATTCGCGATTACTAGCAACTCCGACTTCATGTAGGCGAGTTGCAGCCTACAATCCGAACTGGGGCAAGCTTTCTGAGATTCGCTTCACATTGCTGCTTCGCTTCCCTCTGTACTTGCCATTGTAGCACGTGTGTAGCCCAGGACATAAAGGGCATGATGATTTGACGTCATCCCCACCTTCCTCCGGTTTGTCACCGGCAGTCTATCTAGAGTCCCCACCCTTAGTGCTGGCAACTAGATATAGGGGTTGCGCTCGTTGCGGGACTTAACCCAACATCTCACGACACGAGCTGACGACAACCATGCACCACCTGTATGGATGTCTCTAAAAGAGAGGAGTATATCTCTATACTTTTCACCCATATGTCAAGCCCTGGTAAGGTTCTTCGCGTTGCATCGAATTAAACCACATGCTCCGCTGCTTGTGCGGGTCCCCGTCAATTCCTTTGAGTTTCAGTGTTGCCACCGTACTCCCCAGGCGGAATGCTTAATGTGTTAACTTCGGCACCGAGATTTGACTCCCGACACCTAGCATTCATCGTTTACAGCGTGGACTACCAGGGTATCTAATCCTGTTTGCTCCCCACGCTTTCGTACCTCAGCGTCAGTTTGTGTCCAGAAAGTCGCCTTCGCTACTGGTATTCCTCCTAATATCTACGCATTTCACCGCTACACTAGGAATTCCACTTTCCTCTCCACTACTCAAGTTTTACAGTTTCAAATGCAACATGAGGTTAAGCCTCAAGTTTTAACATCTGACTTGTTAAACCGCCTACGTACCCTTTACGCCCAATAATTCCGGACAACGCTCGCACCATACGTATTACCGCGGCTGCTGGCACGTATTTAGCCGGTGCTTCCTCCTTGGTTACCGTCATTATCTTCTCCAAGGACAGAGCTTTACGAAACGAATTCCTTCATCGCTCACGCGGCGTCGCTGCATCAGGGTTGCCCCCATTGTGCAATATTCCCCACTGCTGCCTCCCGTAGGAGTTTGGACCGTGTCTCAGTTCCAATGTGACCGTTCACTCTCTCAAGCCGGTTACTGATCGTCGCCTTGGTGGGCTTTTATCTCACCAACTAGCTAATCAGACGCGAGCCCATCTTAGACCGCAATAGCTTTAACTTCTCTTACACTCGTAAGTGGAGTCTCATAGGGTATTAATCACGGTTTCCCGAGGCTATCCCCTTGTCTAAGGCAGGTTGCTCACGCGTTACTCACCCGTTCGCCACTAATCCTCTCAAAAATCCTTCCGAAGATGTCATTTCGAGGTTCATCGTTCGACTTGCATGTGTTAAGCACGCCGCCAGCGTTCGTCCTGAGCCAGGATCAAACTCTCTATTAAATGTTTGATCAGCTCTCGCTGACTTTTATTTTTTTCACCGAAATTGTTTGGTTGTACTTACTCAAAAGTTTTTTACACTTTTTACTTGTTTAGGTTCTTTGCACTCGCTTTGAGTGACAACTTCTATAGTCTAGCGTGTAGATTTTTTGTTGTCAAGCTTTTTTTATTTTTTTCTTTCGAAAATTTTGTATTAAAAAAAGGCAACTCAACTGAGTGCCTAATTATAATATCAACTTTATTTATCATTGTCAAGTCTTTTTTAAGGTTTCTTTAATTTTTTGTAAAATAATCCTATTTCTTATTTTATTTATTGTAAGATATCTCTATTGTCTGTTTCTTTTTTCTTTTTACTTATTCTTTTTATCTTTACAAGTTTAAAATAGGTTCTATAGTTTTTAAGTGATCTTGAATATAATGATGACACCACTATACCCAGCGCTATTCCCATTGCATAGCTTGCAGCATTGGATAGGTTTGATAAAGCTTCTGCATAACTTTTTTTTGCAAAGGCATTCATCATGTTGAATATAGCAATTCCTGGCACAAGTGGTATTAGGCCCGGTGCTAAAAACACTGTTGCTGGAAGTTTATTTATTCTAGCAAATACTTCTGCCATTACTCCTATCATTAAAGAAGCTATTAAATACGCTCCAAATGTCATTCCAAAATTATTCCATAGTATGCCATAGGTTAAGGTGCCGATTGTTCCTGCAAAGAAATTTCCCAACACACTTTTTTTTGGAACTCTATACATAAGTCCATATCCTATGGAGGAAAGTCCTGACATTATAGCGTTAATTATAATATTCATTTTTCCCCTCCTATGAAAATAATAAAAATGAAGAGCTTACACCGAGGGCCATTCCTGATGCTATTATAAGTGATTGCACTAGGGCCATTAGTCCTGATTGGACTTCTCCAGACAAGAAATCCCTTACTGAGTTTGTAAAGGACACTCCTGGCAAGAATGGCATTATGGAACCCATTACAACTATATTTATTGATGTACCGAATCCAAGCATCATTGTTAAATGACATATGCTTGATGCTATGAAGCAACCTATTATGGTGTTTATAAATATTGGTATCTCTCTCTTGCTTATTCTAATAAAGCATAGTTCTCCTATAAAGGCAGCTATTAATGTTATTATAAAATCCTGTATACCACCTTTGAAGTTTACTATTAGGAAAGCGGATCCAAGAGCCGCATAAAGCGACATACGAAACATTTTTTCTTCATTTTCAAAATAGATATTTTCTATGGCCTTGATTCCTTCATCTACAGATATACCCTCCGTTGTAAATCTCCTGGAAAATTCATTTATATTCGCTACTTTGCTCAAGTTGTATTCCACTCCATGGAATGTTCTCATGGTAGAAAATTCCTCTCCGTTTAATGAAAAGCTAACCATTACCAAGTTGTAAGTGGCATACACATTTATATATTCAATATTTTGATATTTTTCGCACATCCTTCTGCCTGTATCTTCTGCCCTGTAGATTTCAGCTCCGTTTTTTACAAGTAATTTTGCTACATTGGCTACTAGTACAGCAAGTTTGTCAGCGTCTTTTCTTTCTAAAATCGCCATATTATCAGTCCTAGTTCTTTCTATTTTTTATTTGATTGCTCTACAGCCTTTTCAACCGCTTCTAAAATCCCTTTTGATGACTCTGTTGCTCCTGATGACACATCTACATCAGCGCTATTTTTTTCTATAATATTTGGCTTCAACTCTTTAAATGCCTTTTCCACAAACTCTTTATTGTCTTCGTGTTCAAGCAACTCTATATCTGATATCTCTCCATCTGAATTTATTGTAACTGAAACTTTTATCTTTCCATTTCTACCATTTCCATAATCTTCGTATGTTCCAGCTTTATTTATTTTCTTGCATCCATTTAGATTAATTAGCATCAATAAAATGAATGTCATAATTTTTATTTTATTCTTCATGATCTCACCTTGTTAAATATTAACAAGTATAAATGGTAGTGTCAATCAATCATTAATAGTGTACAATAATTGTAAGGAGGGATTTTATGAAATATAAATTAAATGAAGAAATCGAGAAAAAATCCATTATTAATTTTTGCAAAAACACAGAGTGCTGTTCTGTAGATGAAGATGTTTATTTTAAGCTAGGCGATTTTAAAGCTTACAGAGTAAAAAATTCTGAAGTTAATGAATATTGCATTGTAGTAGATGAAGAAAATCAAGAACCAAGAAAACTTATTACCCTTGGCTTTAAGGCAATTAATGAAGTTAAAAGGTTTAATATTTATGATGTAGAGGTTGTCTTTAATGAAAGTTTTTCAAATGATGTAGTTTTAAACATATTTGAAGGTATAAAGCAATCTGAATATAAATTTGATGACTACAAGACAAAAGATGATGAAGAATGCAAAGAACTTTCAATAAATTTTGTGGTTAAACAAGATTTAACAATAGACGATTTTAAATATAGAGAAAATATTGTAGAAGGAGTTAACTTTACTAGATTTTTAGTTAATACTCCTGCAATAGATATGTATCCAGAAACTTTAGCTAAGGCCGCTACTGAAAATCTTTCTTCAGTAGGTGTAAATGTAAAGGTATTAAATAAGGATGAAATTGAAAAACTTGGCATGAAGGCATTCTTAGCAGTGGCTGAAGGATCAGATAAAGAACCTAAGTTTATTATTATGGAATACCTTCCTGTGGAAGGACAAAAGCCAATCGGACTTGTTGGAAAGGGTCTAACTTATGACTCTGGTGGATATGCTATAAAGCCTGCTAAGGGTATGGCAACAATGCATGGTGATATGGGTGGATCTGCAACTGTAATCGGTTCTATCTATGCTCTTGCGAAAAACAAAGTTCAAAGAAATGTAATCGGTTTTGTTGCAGCATGTGAAAACATGGTTTCTGGACGTGCATATAAAAATGGTGACATTATTGGTTCAATGAAGGGAACTTTTATCGAAGTTGACAACACCGATGCTGAAGGCCGTTTAACTTTAGCAGATGCAATTTACTATGCAGCTACAAAGACTGATGCTGAACCTATAGTTGATTTAGCTACACTGACAGGAGCATGTGTGGTTGCCCTTGGTGAAAGAACAACTGGTATTGTTACAAATGAAGACAGCCTATATGATGAGTTTGAAAAGTCATCAAAGGAAGTTGGCGAATACGTTTGGAAGTTACCAACATTTGACGTATTAAGGGATTTACTAAAATCAAAGAGAGCTGATATTATAAACTCCACAGGCCCTTACGGTGGCGCAATGACTGCTGGACTATTCTTAGAACACTTCGTGGAAGATAAGAAATGGGCTCATTTAGATATTGCAGGGCCAGCATATACAAAGTCAGCATATGACTATATACCTTTTGGTGCAACAGGAGTTCCAGTAAAGACACTTTACGACTTTGTTAAAAACCATAAGTAAATAAAAATATTAAGGCGCAGATTTTTCTGCGTCTTTATTATTTCAATAATTTTCATTTGAAACCTTAGAAGAAAAATTTGAAATAAAAAACGGCGCTTATTTAGCACCGCTTTTCGTTCTTATAACTCTTCCCTTTCCGGTTGGAACTTTGGATAGTATTTTATCGTTGCAAGACGCCTTCTCCAATAATTTAAAAATCTCTTGAAGTTTTTATCCTCTTCATACCACATTGTAAATCCGAAACCCTTTTTTAAAAGCTCTTTTACCCTTGGAAGGTCCTCTTTGTTGCAATAATTTTTTAGCACAAACGGGTCTGCATATAACCACAATCCTTCTTCCACGTGTTTGTAAAGTGGTTTGTCCGCATTATCAATCAAGTCATCTACTAAGAAGGTAACAAAGTTACATCCTCCTGCTGTCATGTAGTAGCTTGATCTTCCCTGTCTAATATTTATTTCAAAAACTTTGTACTTTCCATCTCTTCTGTCGTATTTGAAGTCGAAGTTCGCAAATCCCCTATAGTTAATCTTTTCTAAAAAGTTTTTAACCATGGCGTAAAGCTCTTCATTATTTTCCGTTACTAATGCATTATAGTTTCCTATTCCCTCAGGCAAACATTCATCTAATAGGCATTTTCCAAAGCACATCATCTTAACTTCGCCACTGCTATTCACATAGGCATTTAAAACTCCCATGGTAGAGTGGTCTCCAGGAATAAAGTCCTGTACAATCATCTCTCCTGTATAACCCGCCTCGTAAACATCTTGAATTATTCTTGTTAGTTCATTTATATTATTCGCTTTATAGGCCTTTTTCTTTCCGGGAAATTTCAAATGTAAAAACTCAATGCTGTCATTGGCCTTTACTGCAACTGGATAATCAAAGGGAATATTAAATGAATCCTTATTTTCCCTATCTATAATATAGGTGTTCGGATAGTTTAAATTGTACTCTTCACAGATTTCATAAAAATCCTTTTTATTTTCAAGTTTCTTTTGTAAATCTTTAGAGATGTAATTGAACTTAAAATACTTACTTAACATTTCTGCGTTTTCAGTTAAAAGTGAAGTGTATCCATCGGAACAGGAAATTAAAAGAAGTGTGTGGCCTTTCATTTCCTTTCCAAACTTTTCCATCTCCCTCTTAAAAACTTCATTTTCATCAAAGTTTTCGAAAGTTCTAACTTCAACAATATCTGAATTTGCCGTAAATGGCAGATGCTTCATTCCAAGGGCTATGGATTTAACTTTATAGGCCTCATGAAAGGACCTTGCAACTCCATATGCATTTATGTCTGTGCCAAGTATTATTGGTATAAATTTATTATTCATTTAACTCTCCCTTTGTAAATTCGTCCTTAAGCGATCTTAAAAATAGATTTTCTATCTCTTCTTCAGCGCTTTTATTTTCATAGCATATATTATAAACAGCAGTACTTATAGGCATATCCACATTATATTCTTCTTTTAATTTCATAACTGCCTTTGCTGTGTAATATCCTTCTGCAAGTTTCGAAAACTCTTCTCCCTTTGCAAGGCTTTCACCAAATTTTCTATTGTTTGAATACTCAGAAAACACAGTAGCTTCGTAATCTCCCAAGTGACATAGTCCATATGCGGAGAATGGATTTCCACCCATGGCGTCAATTAGCCTTGAAACTTCTCTAGTGCCACGACTCATTAAAGCCCCTTTTAATGAACTTACGCCAAGGCCGTCCAACGCCCCCGCCGCAATTCCTATTACATTTTTAAGTGCTGCGCCAATTTCGTTTCCAATTATATCTGTACCATAATAAAATCTGATTAATGGCGATGAAAATTCTTTAACTAAATAATTTTTTAGTTCTTCATCTTCGCTATCAATAACCATGCAATTTGGAACTCCCCTATAGAACTCTTGAACATGACCAGGTCCAATCCACACCGCCACCTTGTTAGAAGGATCAATTTCTTCCTTGGCAACTTGTGACAATCTCTTTCTGCTCTCTATTTCAATTCCCTTCATGCAAAGAACTATCTTCTTATCCTTTAAACCTAAAGCAGAAAGTTCTTTTAACAAACTTCTAAAATTTTGAGCTCCAACTGATATAACAATTACTTCCGAATTTAAAACCTCTTCAAGATTTGAAGAAAGTTTTAAACTCTCTGACAATTTTAAAAAATCATTTTCTCTGCACTCTAAAAATCTTTGAAAGTTCTTAGAATTTTCTCTCCCATATAAAGTTACATCTTTTCCAATTTTATCTAAATACCAGGCTATGCAAGAACCCCATCTTCCACAGCCTATTACTGTAATTTTCATTTTATTTCTCCTGTCAGCTAATATTATTATAATTTTATCATAAATTTTAACAATTTTTTCAATAATAGTTTGCAATTCTTTCTTTTTAATTGTATAATGTAATAGATATTAAAACAATCCTATTAATATCAAATCATGTACAAGTGTTACTTCAACACATACCCTTTCTAAGAGAATGAGATGTTAGCCCCATCTCGTTCTTTTTTTTCAAACAAAAACAGTAAATCTATTCGACTTACTGTTTTAAGTTTTATATTCTTATCAATTCCTTTTTAGGATTTCGTGGAGATATTAACGCTATTAGCGTAAAGAATTCAAGTCTACCTAAAAGCATTAAAAAACTAAAGTAGAGTTTATATCCACTACTAAAAAATGTAAAGTTCTTTGTTGGTCCAACTTTTGAAAAACCAGGTCCAACATTTGATAAAAATGTTGCAACCGCGGACATACTGGTTCTTATGTCATGGCCATCAAGTGTTATGATGGCAGTCGAAAATGAAAATACAAAAAAGTAAACAGCTGCGAAGGCACAAATCCCAAGTACCACTTGTTCACTTAAGTTCTTTCCGTTAAGCCTTACGGGAACTACTGCTTTAGGGTGAATTGTCTTTTTGATTTCTCTCTTAACTAGTTTATATAGCACCGTTATTCTTACAACTTTTAATCCTCCCGCCGTTGATCCTGCGCATCCTCCCATGAAGTAAAGCAAAAATAGTATCGTCTTTGCAAAACTTGGCCACAGGTCAAAGTCGGTGTTGGCAAATCCCGATGTGGAAGATATGGATGTAACTTGAAGTGCCGAGTCCCTAAGGGAAAGACCAAAGCTTCCATATCCATTTTTAAATAAACATGCCGCAATGGTTATAATAGCAACAGCTATAAATATAATCCAAATTTTTAGTTCATCATTATTTATAATTTCTTTAAATTTTCTCTTGTAAATTAAAAAATATACATTGAAGTTTGTGGCACATATAAACATGGCAATACTTAGTACCACTATGGTTGGTGTTCCATACCTTGCCAAGGAGTCGCTATGGGATGAAAAGCCTCCCGTTCCCGTTACCCCAAAAGTATGAATTGCCGCATCAAACACAGTCATACCAGTTGCCAATAGGGCCAAAAATATTAACAATGTTATAAGCAAATAAATTCTATAGAGTATCTTACCCGAACCTGAAGTTGTGGACTGAATCTTTCCTGCAATTGGTCCAGGCGACTCTGCCTTGTAAATTTGAAAACCTCCAACTCCAAGACGCGGAAGTATGGAAACGGTGAACACTAAAATTCCCATTCCACCTATCCAGTGGGTTATACTTCTCCAAAATATCACGGACTTTGGATATGCTTCAATATTTGAAATAACAGACGCCCCAGTTGTGGTGAAGCCTGAAACTATTTCAAAAAAAGATGAAACAAAATCAAGTTCCGTATTTATATATAATGGTATGGCTCCAAAAATAGAAACCAATATCCACGAAAACCCAACTATGAATAGCCCGTCCATAGGTGCCAGTGTATAGTCTGTGATTTTTATAAGTCGGGTTGCCAAAGAAAGAATAATAAGCATGGACATGGCAACTAAAAATCCAGTATGGGATAGATCCTTCATATAAAATGAAATTATAAGTGATGGAAGCATAAATGCAGCTTCAATCAAGAGTATTATGCCTAAAATTTTAACTATCAGTTTTTTATTCATATAAATACCTACTTTGTAAATCTAATCTTATTAAATAGGGACTTTTTATTGTTGTCTATGTGGAAATATTTTTTCATAGCAGAAGTTTCACTATGGGTGTTAAATAAAACCACTCTATCTTCTTCATTCAATATAGTTTCTCCATTAGGAATAATAATTTTATTACCATTTACAACGGCTACAATTAAAATTCCAGCCGGAAGATTTAATTCCTTAAGTTTCTTATTACAAACCAATGCATCTTTTTGTATAATTAACTCCGTTGCTTCAACTTGTCCATTTAGTAAGAGGTTAACTGAAATTGCCTGACCTCCTCTTAAATGTTTCAAAATTTCCGCAGCCATTATATATGATGTATTAAATACCGCATCAATATCTAGTCTATCTTGAATCGAATCGTAATTTGTCCTTGAAACCTTGGCAACTGATTTATAAATTCCAAATTGTTTAACCACTAGGGCTATAAGCAAATTGGCTTCGTCTATACCAGTGGTGGCAACAAAGGCATCGAATGTTTGTATCATCTCTTCTTCAAGTACGCTTAAGTTGGTTCCATCCCCATTAATAATCTCTGCTCGGGGAAGTTTTTCTTTTATTTCGTAGCACTTTTGCCTGTCAATTTCAACAATGGTTACATCAAGTCCATCGTTCAATAGGTTTTGTGCAAGATAAAATCCTGTTTTACCTGCGCCAACAATAAGAACTTTTTTTATACTCTTAGCCTTTTTAACTCCAGAGTGTTCCCTATCAAACTTTTCAATGTCCTCTGACTTTCCACCAAGTAGTATTACATCATTTTCACAAAGAAGTGTGTTTCCATTTGGTACAATGGCCTCGCCCTTTCTTGATATGGCAGTTATTAGTAAGTTTTCAAATGCCTTTATGTCCATTACCTTTTTGCCAACAAAGTCTTCGTCAACGCCAATATTAAACTCCACAAGTTTAATCTTCCCATCTGCAAAGCTATCGGAGTAGAGTTTATACTGTTTTAGTAAATACTTTTCAATGCTACGAGCAGCGGCGTTATCAGGATTTATAATCTTGTCGATATTTAATTCCTTACTTATAAATTCAATATGCATTTTGTATTCTGGGTCACGAACTCTGGCAATGGCATACTTTGCACCTAGTTTTTTTGAAATTGTACTTAAAATTACATTCGCTTCGTCATTGGTCGTAGTCGCCAAAACCACATCATAAGAAGAGATATCCAGTTCTTGTAAAACTTCAATATCAAGGGCATTGGCATTTATCGTAAGTACATCCAATGTGTTTAAAATATTTTCAATTACACTCTCATCATTATCAACAACTGTAACATCACAGTTTTCATCCACAAGGGCAGAAGCCAATTTGAAACCAAGCTTTCCTGCACCAACCACCAATGCTTTCATTACATCCTCCATAGTACAATATTAAAATAATAAATAGTAATCACATGATTATCAATTTAATAAAATTTCAAAATCATTAACTCTTTACAGTTACTTATTTTATTGTATCATTTTATAAATGTTTTTTAAAACTTAAAGCCCAAATAAAAATATAAAAGCCTCAGACATAAGTCCAAGGCTTGAAATATTATCTTTTTGAGAATTGTGGGCTCTTACGAGCTTTCTTTTGACCGTATTTTTTACGTTCAACTTTTCTAGGGTCTCTAGTCAAGAATCCAGCTCTCTTTAAAGTTGGTCTTAATTCTTCATCAACTTTAAGAAGTGCTCTTGAAACTCCGTGACGGATTGCTCCTGCTTGACCAGTGTATCCACCACCCTTAACATTTACATAAACATCGTATGAGTCTAAGTTTTCAGTTAGTGTTAGAGGTTCTCTAGCAATAACCTTTAATGTTTCATAATTGAAGTACTCATCGATAGGTTTTTTATTTATAACAAAATTACCATTTCCTGGAACTAATCTTACTCTTGCAACAGAAGTCTTTCTTCTGCCTGTTCCCAAGTATTGTATATCAGCCATCTATTCTCCTCCTATGCTAAATCTATAGATTCAGGTTGTTGAGCTTCATGTCCGTGATCTTCACCGGCATAAACTCTAAGTTTTCTGTACATATCTCTACCTAATCTGTTCTTAGGTAACATACCCTTAACTGCAAGTTCGATTGCTCTTTCTGGCTTTCTTGCCAAAAGTTCTTCGAAAGTAGTAGTCCTTAGTCCACCAGGGTAACCTGTATGTTTCTTATAGATTTTCTTTTTGTTCTTGTCTCCTGTTACTCTAACCTTGTCAGCATTGATAACTATTACATAGTCACCAGTGTCAAGATTTGGAGTGAATATAGGCTTGTTCTTACCTCTTAGAATAGCTGCAACTTCACTTGCAAGTCTTCCAAGAACTTTGTCTGTAGCATCAACAACATACCATTTTCTTTGTATGTCTTTCGCTTTTACATTATAGCTTTTCATTCTGTCTTCCTTTCCTTTTTACAATATTTTGACTATTTCGACATCGCTGTCAAATGGCGATTATTTTCCCACCAAGCATTTATGAATCGCACCCTTGGCCACCAGGCGATTTTTGTATATTGTTAAAAAGGACCGGGACAGTCTTTTTTAACACCATGATATTATATACTAAACCAATTTAAATGTCAAATATTTTTTCACTTGTTTTCAATATTATAATCTTCTTCTTTTTTGATATAATTAAATTGTAAACGAAATTATTTTAAGGAAAA
Source organism: Mediannikoviicoccus vaginalis (assembly GCF_928097925.1). Classification (GTDB taxonomy): domain Bacteria; phylum Bacillota; class Clostridia; order Tissierellales; family Peptoniphilaceae; genus Mediannikoviicoccus; species Mediannikoviicoccus vaginalis. Next base: position 116,992 of record NZ_CAKMRI010000001.1, on the reverse strand, counting down.
ATTAACTTCCACTTGAGATAATAATTTTAACATAATTAAATGAAGGGAGCAAAAATGAAAGATTGGTTTTATAAATTCATGCAGGGACGGAATGGAATAAATCACTTTTCAAGATTTTTATCCACATTGGGAACGGTTTTATTAATCATTTCGCTGTTCCTTATACGAAACACCTTTGGAAATTTCATTCTACTATTTGGATTTGCATGTGTGTTTTATTCAAATTATATAATCTTTTCAAGAAACAAAGTGCAAAGGGCTAAAGAAAATCAAGACTACCTTGCTCTTAGAAGAATATTTTTAGGATTTTTTGGCAAAAAGAAAAATAAAATGAAAAACTTAAAAGATTATAAATATTTAAAATGTCCAAATTGTAAAACTGAAATGAAGGTTCCTAGAGGTAAGGGAAAAATAAAAGTCCATTGTAAAAACTGCGGCCACGACTTTATTACAAAGAGTTAGATTTATTTTTGAGATTATGTTATAATACTTATAAATATAATAAGGAGGTCTTTATGAAAAAAAGTTTAAGGAAAAGTATTTTCATCATGGCTATGGCACTGACACTAAGTTTATTTGTAGGCTGTGCAAAAAGTAGTTCTAACGTAGATAAAGTTGACAACTTTATAAAAAAAGCTTATGTACCAGAACCAGAGGATAGTGATGTATTTTCTTCAGCTGAAAATCAAGCTCTCGGTGAAGGTGTAGATGAAGATAGTAATGAAAAAACTGAATTAGATAAGTATTTAGAAGATATGTTTAAACCACTTATGACAGAAACAGGCTACGAAAACTTTGCAGGTGTGAACCCATTAATCTGGTTAGGAACTGCACATAATGAAGATGGATTGGAAATAGTACTTAAAGATTTAAAGATTGATGAAGTAAAAAAAGATAAGGCTTCCGATGAATTTGAATATTACGAAGCTTCATACACAATAGAATATCAAAAAGATGATAAGAATATAGGAAGTCAAGATTTGAAGTCTGAAATTCGCATGACTAAAGATGGTCTTGTAGATGACTTTAGACAAAGCAATCCAATTCAAATACCATAAGGTTCACAAAATGTGAACCTTATTTTTTTACTAATTCAACAAAATAATCAACTGCCATTAAATATCCTTTAAATCCAAATCCCATAATTGATTTTTTACAGTAATCCCTTATAAAAGAAACTTGTCTATAGTCCTCCCTCTTGCTCACATCTGAAATATGAACTTCAACCGTAGGTATGTCCACAGCTTTTAATGCATCTAGTATTGCAATGGAGGTGTGGGTATAGGCGGCGGGATTAATTATTATTCCATCAAAGTTGTCATGGGCATTTTGAATTATATCTATAATGTCCCCTTCGTGGTTCGACTGAAAAAATTCCACTTCAATATCTTTTTCTCTGCAGTAGTTGTCTACGAGATTGCAAAGGTCAATATATGTGCCATTACCATAAACTTCCGGCTCTCTTATTCCAAGCATATTAATATTAGGGCCATTAACAACCAGTAATTTCATTAAACTCATTTATTATAGCCTCCACACAGTCAGGGTGATACACATTTACAACTTTGAAATCTGCAAAGTCCTGATATTTTTTCGTTCTTTCCATTTGTAGTTTAACTAAACTTTCATAGCCTCCCTTTGATAGAGGTCTTCCCTTGGTGGCAAGTTTATTTAGTCTTCTATCTATTTGAACTATTATCCCATTTTGTTTAAGTGGATTAAAGTTCTCTTTGTCGACCACAACTCCCCCACCGGTGGCAATAATAATCCCAGTCTCCTTGCCATATATATTGCATGCAGCACTTTCATATTCTCTAAAACCCTCTTCTCCATAGTTTTTAAAGATGTCCTCTATGCTCATGTTATTTATTTTTTCAATCTCTCTGTCAAGGTCAATAAAGCCCCTTGAAAGTTTTTTTGATAGGGAACGTCCTAAGGATGTCTTGCCAGAGCCTGGCATTCCAATTAGTACTATATTGGAAACGTCTCTGTAGACTTTGTTGTAGATTTTTTCGGCCCCTTCTTCTTCAAACTCTCTATTAAAGAATAGTTCGTTGGCCTTTATTCCTTGATACACTAACATTTTAAGTCCCGTTGCAGTTCTTATGCCAAGCCTTTTTGCATCTAAAATCAATTTTGTTCGAAGGGGATTATACACAACGTCGGCAACGGCTTTTAATTTTGGAAAGTCCTTTAAATTTAATAGGGACTCAAGATTGTTAGGATACATTCCCACAGGAGTGGCGTTTACAATTACTTCCACGAGGTTATATCTATCAATTTCTTCAAATTTAATTTCTCCTCTTCTGGAGATATTTATAATTTCTTTTGCTCCCATGTCTTCAAGGGCAACTCTTACTGTTTTAGATGTTGATCCGTCACCTAGTATGGCAACGGAGCTTCCCTTTATCTCCAAATCAATCTCTTTTAGCATCTCCATGCAGCCATAGTAATCGGTGTTATATCCAATAATATCTTCTCCATCCCAAATAGCCGTGTTGATACAGCCCATTCTTAGAGCTTCTGGAGAAAATTTATTGCAATACTTCATGGCCTCTTCTTTGTAAGGCATGGTTATATTAACTGCCTTTAAGTCATCACGTTTAAAAAAACTTTCCAGTTCTTCCGCTTCCAACTCAAATAGTTCGTAGCTATAGTCTCCAAGGTACTTATGAAGTTTCGGTGAGAAACTATGTTTCAAAGTTTTACCTATAAGTCCAAATTTATTTCTTGCCATAGTCCTTCCTCCATAATCATATCTATTAATACAAGACTTGTTGCAGCTTCCATTACAGACACTGCCCTAACTCCAATACATGGATCATGTCTTCCTTCGATTAAAAGTTCTTCCTCTTTCATGGTTTCTAGATTAACTGAAGTTTGAACCTTTCCAATTGATGGCGTAGGTTTAAAAGCGCATCTATACACAATAGGCATTCCATTGGTCATTCCAGAAACTATTCCAGAGCTATTATTTGTTGAAGTTTTTATCTTTCCATCTACAACTATATAGTCATCATTATGTTCTGACCCCTTTAACTTTACACAGTCAAATCCAAGACCAAACTCCACTCCCTTAACTCCTGGAATAGAAAATGCCATTTGTGAAAGCCTTCCTTCTACAGTGTTGAAAATCGGTTTACCAACTGCCTTTGGAATTCCTATAACTCCAACTTCTATAATAGACCCAATGGAGTCCTTGTCATCCTTCGCAGTTTGAATAAGCTCTTTCATTTTTTGACTTTGCTTTTCATCTATAGCAGGAAAATTTGAATTGTCAGTTTTTTTCAAATCCTCTATATCCAAGTCCACAAAGTCATATGAAACATCTTTAATATCTCCAACTGCATATAGATGGGCTCCTACAAAAACCCCCATGCTTTCAAGCATCTGCTTTGCAATTCCACCGGCAATGCAAATAGGCGCCGTAAGTCTTCCCGACATATGCCCGGATCCATTTAAATCTGCAAAGCCTCCATATTTTAAAAGTGCGGTGTAGTCGCAGTGTGATGGCCTTGGAAGTTCTTTTAAGTTGTCGTAGTCTGAAGATTTTTTATCTTCATTTTCCACTATTACACATAGAGGAAATCCCGTTGATATATTTTCCTTTAGCCCCGACATAAAAATTGGTTTATCTTTTTCACTTCTTGCCGTCGCAAGTTTTGATGAACCTGGGCGCCTTCTATCCAAAAAACTTTTTAGCTTCTCCATGTCTATTTCAAATCCTGGTGGCATTCCATCAATTACAACGCCGACACATTTGCCATGGGACTCGCCAAATAGGGATATTTTAAATTTATTTCCAATTATCGAACTCAACCACTTCACCTCCAAGGCACTTAAAGTCTTTAAAAAATCTCGGATAGGATTTATTTATTGCAGAAAATCCATCTATTTCAATTTCATTTTCAGAAATTAATGACGCTATTGTTGCTGCCATAACCATTCTATGGTCTCCGTAGCCTTCAACAACTCCACCAAAAAGGTATCCTCTTCCATTTACAATTAAACTGTCATCTTTTATGAGGGCTTCTCCACCTAAATTATTTATAATTTCCATGGAATTTGTAAGTCTGTCCGACTCCTTTATCTTTAGTCTATGGCAACCTGTGAAAATAGACTTCCCCTTTGCTCCACATGCAAGTATGGAAAGCACTGGAAGTAGGTCGGGGCATTCATTTATGTCAATGTTAAGTGGGATCTTGTCCTTAGATTTCACTTTGATTGTGTCAGAAATTGAAACATCCGCTCCAAAGGACTTTAAAATATCTAATATTACTCTGTCCCCCTGAATGGACTCACTATTCATTCCAGTAATTTCAACTTCGCCATGAAGCGCTCCTGCCACAAGAAACGGGGCTGCATTTGACCAGTCACCTTCAACTCGAATTTCCTCCGGTGGATTTAAACACTGTGAACCTTTTACAAAAAATCCGTCACTGAACTTTTCCACGTCTATACCATATCTTTTAAGCACGTCAATGGTTACATCTACATATGCCCTAGACTGTAGTTCACTGGTTAAGATTATTCTTGTATCTTTTTCTAAGACTGAAGCGGCTATTAGTATTCCCGTAATGAATTGTGAGGACACATGGCCTGGAAGTTCTATTTCTCCACCAATAAATTTTCCAAAGGTCTCCATGGGAAGAGTTGTGTTTGAAAATTTCACCCCGGTCCCTGCTAGTCCATCTAGTAATGGCTCTATAGGTCTATTTTTTAAACTACCCTTTGCATCTATAACAGTGTTTTCATATAGCGCCGTTGCTACTGGAATTATAAATCTAAGTGTTGAACCCGACTCCCCTGCGTTTAATAATGGTTTTGAATTTATTTTCTTTATTGGAAAAATTGTTAAAACCTCTCCGTCTATACTATAATCTGCGCCAAGTTCTTTTATGCAGTTTAACGTTGCAAACAGGTCATCGTTATACTCATCTATAATAAGCCTTGATTTTTTTCCAGAGAGGGCAGAAAGTATTATCATTCTATGACCATAGGTCTTTGATGGTATGGCCTTTATTTTTCCACTTAAACTATTTGGTTTAACTATTATTCGTTCCAAGGTAGTAAAGCTCCTTTAATTTATCAAGTTCAACTTCTTTAATTTCACATTCTCCAATGGATTTCGGAATAATCATATTGATAACTCCATCATATATTTTTTTATCCACAAGCACATATGAAAGAATATCCTGCGATGAAATTGTAGGTAGTTTTATATTTCTATACTTTTTCATCACAGCTAAAATTTCTTCAAGTTCTTCTTCTGTGATTTCATTTAGACTTCGACTTATCTTAGAGACAATTTCCATTCCAAGGCCCACTGCAAAACCATGTTTTATCTTATAATTTGAAGCCTGTTCAATACCATGGCCAAATGTGTGTCCAAGGTTTAAAAGCCTTCTCATTCCAAAGTCAAACTCATCTTCTATTACCACTTTGGCCTTAAACTCTATTGCCCTTTCGACAACTTCCAGGAGCCTGTTTGAATTTACATCGAAGTCCTCTTGTAAAAATATATTAAAATATTCTCTTTCAAATAGAATTCCATATTTAATACATTCGTATACACCATTGTTGAACTCTTCTTTACTAAGTGTTTTAAAAGTATCTAGATTACATAAAACTGCAAGGGGTTGTTTAAATGAACCAACTAAATTCTTACCACTTTTTAAATTCACTGCGGTTTTTCCACCAACGGAAGAGTCCACGGCTGCAAGTAGTGTTGTTGGAATCTGTATATACTCCACTCCCCTTTGGTATATGGATGCACAAAAGCCTGCAATGTCTCCCACAACTCCCCCACCAAAGGCAATTACTATGTCCGAGCGACTCATCTTCTGTGCTGCCATGGCGTTCATTATTCTTTCTACAACTTCTAAACTCTTAGAGTCCTCTCCCGGTTTTAAAACAAATTTGAAATAGTTAATGTCTTCTTTATCTAAAATTGTTGTAAGTTCTTTTAAATGAAGTTTCTCCAAGTTTTCATCTGTAATAATAAAAACTTTTTTTCCTCCATCGACATATTGTACTATGTCTTTATAATTTTCATGTCCTAGGTGGACCTTGTAGCTCTTAGAAACTTCTATATCTATAATCTTATTCATCTAACTCTTCTATCTCTTTTAATGCTTTTTTCATAATTGAAATTTTCTTCATCATATGATCAAATTTTTTTGGCTTTAGGGACTGCGATCCATCGCAAAGCGCCTTTTCTGGATTGTTGTGAACTTCCACAATTAGTCCATCACTTCCAACTGCAGTTGCAGCCATGGAAAGTGGCTCCACCAGCTCCCATGCACCACTGGCATGTGAAGGGTCTATAATAATTGGAAGCTGCGTTCTTGTTCTTAAATATGGCACAGCGGTAATATCTAAAATATTTCTCACCCCGGTTTCAAAAGTTCTTATTCCCCTTTCGCAAAGAATAATATTTTCGTTTCCCCATGCCATTAAATACTCTGCGGACATTAAAAGCTCTTCATAGGTTGCAGAAAGTCCTCTCTTTAAAAGAATGGGTTTGTCTACACTACCAAGTTTTTTTAATAGAGAAAAGTTTTGCATATTCCTTGCACCAACTTGAAGGATGTCCACGTCTTCAAAATATGGAAGGTCATCTATGTCCATTATTTCAGAAACTATTGGTAGCCCCGTAGCTTCCTTTGCTTCTAAAAGGTACTCTATGCCCTCTTGACCCATACCTTGGAATGAGTAAGGTGAAGTTCGTGGTTTAAAAGCGCCACCCCTTAAGATATTTGCACCGGACTCTTTAACTTTTTTTGCAACTTCTAAAACCTGCTCCCTTGACTCAACGGAACATGGCCCCGCCATTACAACAAAGTCTTTTCCACCAATTTCAATGTCCTTTACTTTTACTACGGCTTTGTCCTTGTGGTACTTTATATTTGCCTCTTTGTATGGCTCTTGAATTCTATAAACCGAGTCAACACAGTCAAAGGCCTTAACTGAGGTTTCATTAATCATTCTAGTGTCACCAATAATAGACAACACTATTGAATTTTCTCCCTTGGTCTCTACAATTTGCAAATCTTTTTTTTCAAACCAAGAAATTAAATTCATTACATTTTGCTTATCAAATTCTTGTTTTAATTTTACTATCATATCTAATTCCTTTATCTCTGATATACTAATCCTATTTTATCATCTATTGAGGTTTTTCTAAAATAAAACAAAAGTTAATCAAACTTCAATTATTTGTGATAGAATAAAATTATAGAAAAACTTTAAGGAGGCATTATGAATTACGATTTTGAATCAAAAATATCTAGAAAAAACACTGGCTCCGCAAAATGGGAGTTAATGTATAAATGCTATGACAAAGTCTGTGACGACATAGTCCCACTTTCAGTGGCAGACATGGAGTTTCACACACCACCTTGCATAGTAGAAGGACTTAAAAACTTTTTAGACGATGGTATCTTAGGTTATACCATGGCCTACGACTCTTACTTAGAAATTGTAAAAAATTGGTTTAAGGAACAACATGATTACAATATTGAAAAGGAATGGATTGTTCAAAGTCCAGGAGTGGTTGATGGATTTATCGCAGGACTAAAAGCAGTTTGCAAAGAAGGAGAAGGAGTAATAATTTTTAAACCGATTTACCCTCCAATGATTGCTGCAATTGAAAATAATAATTTTAAAGAAGTAAATGTACCTCTTTTAAATCATAATGAAAGATATGAAATCGACTTCGATACCCTTGAAAAGGTAGCAAAGGATCCAAATAACAAGGCTCTATTATTCTGTTCACCACATAATCCAGTTGGAAGGGTTTGGAGCAAGGAAGAACTTGAAAGAGTTGGAAAAATCTGCCTTGAAAATGATATTAAAATTATTTGCGACGAAATTTGGATGGACTTAATTAGACCGGGAAATGAACATCATATATTTGCAAGCCTTTCAAAGGAGTTACAAAATATAATCATCACTTGCACCGCTCCATCAAAGAGCTTTAATATTGCAGGACTAAAAAATTCAAATATTATTATTGCCAACGAGGAACTTAGGGAAGCTTTAAGGGATGAACTTATAAAGATGCATTTAAATTCAATCAATGTACTTGGCTACAAAGCATGTGAATATGCATATACCGAAGGGCTTCCATGGTTAAAGGAACTACTTCAAGTTATTGATGAAAACTTTAAACTATGTGAAGAGGTATTTTCAAAATTAAATCTTCCATACTCAAAGGCAGAAGGAACCTATGTGTTCTGGGTTGACTTTAGACCACTTGGTATGGACGAAGAAACTCTTCATAAATTCCTATACGAAAAAGCAGGCATCTTTACAAATCCTGGAAAGAACTTTGGTCCAGAAGGTGAAGGCTATGAAAGATTTAATGTGGCATTACCTACAAAGATATTAAAGGAGCATCTTGATAGACTTGTTTCTGAAATAGAAAAACTTTAAAGAAAATAATATTAACTCAAGTGTGGCATCCATGCTTGAGTTTTTTTATTTATGTGATACAATATCATTAACAAAATATGGACTTATAGTATTTCCAGTACCTTGACTCGTAACGGAGTTTAAGGGAATTACAACTTGCTTTGTCCAAGGCCTGCAGTAGCCTATATTGCAACGAGACTTCCAGTGAAGAAAGGTGGTACCACGGTTTAGCGTCCTTTCAATTGGAAGATTTTTTATTTTGGAGGTAAAAATGATAGATTACAAATTAGAACACGACAATGTTTTTGATGAATTAGTGGAGAGAGGTTATTTTGAACAAGCCACTTATGAAGATGAACTAAAAGAACTTCTTGGTAAAGAACCTGTTAAATTCTATATTGGATTTGATGCCACTGCCGATTCACTTACCATTGGTCACTTTATACAAATAATGGTTATGATGCGTATGCAAAGACATGGCCACATACCTGTTGCCCTACTTGGTGGAGGAACTACTTTAATCGGTGACCCTTCAGGAAGATCGGACATGAGAACTATTATGACAAAAGAAACCATAAATCATAATGCACAGTGCTTCTACAATCAATTCCAAAGATTCATTGACTTTGAAGATGGAAAGGCAATTATTGCAAACAACGCCGACTGGCTATTGGACTTAAATTTCCTTGACTTTATGAGAGAAATTGGCGTTCACTTCAATGTAAACCAAATGCTTACACTAGATGCATATAAAAATAGAATGAAAGATGGTCTTACATTCTTCGAATTCTCATACATGCTTATGCAGTCCTATGACTTCTTGAAACTATACAGAGACCATGGCGTTAAACTTCAAATGGGTGGATCAGACCAATGGTCAAATATACTTGGTGGTTATGACCTTGTAAGAAAGCTTGAGCAAGACAAGGTATATGCAATGACCTTTAAACTACTTACCACTGCTCAAGGTGTTAAGATGGGTAAGTCACAAAAAGGTGCAGTTTGGTTAGATGAAAAGAAGACAAGTCCATACGAACTATTCCAATACATGAGAAATGTTGATGACCTTGATGTGGAAAAATTCTTATTAATGCTAACCTTCCTACCAACTGATGAGTGTAAGAGACTTGGTTCTTTAGAAGGATCAAAGATAAATGAAGCAAAGGAAATTCTTGCATATGAAATCACTAAGCTAGTTCATGGTGAAGAAGAGGCCAAGAAGGCCCTTGAAACTTCAAGAGCATTATTCGAAGGTCATGTATCTGATGAAAATATGCCAACTACTGAAATGGAAAGTGCCGTTTTTGAAGAAGGTATTGGTATCTTAAATCTTCTTACAAATTTAGAGTTAACCAAGTCAAACGGAGAAGCTAGAAGACTCGTTCAACAAAATGGTGTTAAGTTAAATGGAGAAGCTGTTGCAGATTTCAAAAAGGAAGTTACATTAGATGACTTTAAAGACGGCGAAATAATAATTCAAAAAGGAAAGAAAGTTTTCCAAAAAGTAAAGATAAAATAATTAAAAAGGAGCCTGTAAACATTGGCTCCTTATTTTTATTCTACTTTTCTATATCTAAGTGGTCTTACAATATATTTCATTAAGAAATAAAGTCCTATAGGAAATACTATGGCTTCTGCAAAGGCAAGCACATACCAAATCATATAATCTGGTAAAAAATGTCTCGTTAAATACATCGTTACACTAATTACAATTGGTGTACGAAGTGCTGATAACACAGTGGCCATTCTTCCCTTGCCAAGACTTGCAAAAAATGTAACCATTAATCCATTTAGTCCAATAAAAGGATATGCGCATGAATATCTTCCCAATGCTTCTAAGGTCTTATCCATTAATGATGATCCTTCGTCTAAGAATAAATTTACAATTGGCTCTGCATAGAAGTTTAAAATTATTATAAAGAAAGCGGCAATTGCAATTATACTTATAACTCCATTTAGCACATAGAACTTTATTTTTTTATAGTCCTTGTGTCCATAGTTAAAGGAAAAAAGTGGCGCAAGTCCTTGTGCAACTCCAGTCATTGTAACGGAGGCAAACACCGATATATATGAAATAACAGTGTAGGCCACAAGGGCGTCTTCTCCAAACACCTTCAATAGGTTGGTGTTAAACAAAAACACTGTAAAGCCCAGTGCTATTTCTGAAATAGCATCCCCTACTCCAAGTGGTATAGTTGTTTTTAAAACAGAAAAATCTAACTTCCTTGTAAATTTTAATCTTCCTGTCTTCTTTAAAAAGTGAATAAAAAAAGCGGCGGTGCTAACTGTCTGTGCAATTCCCGTTGCCAGTGCCGCGCCAAATATCCCCATATGAAATACAACTATAAATAAATAATCCAAGCTCATATTTGAAATTGCAGCCAGCGCCACAGAAAATGCGGCTATATGTGGTGATCCGTCTACCTTTACCATAACTTCAAGTTGATAGCTAAGCATAAAGAAGGCACCAAATGGTATTACCGTACTCAAATACTCTTTTACAAATGAAACAGTTGTATCGGTAACTCCAAGTATATTAACAACTTTTTCCAATGAAAGAAATAAAATCAGTGAAACAATAATTCCAATAATTAATAAGCTTAAAACCGATGTGGTAAAAATAGTATTTGCCCTTTGCTTCTCACCTCGTCCAAGGCACATTCCAACCCTGGCCTGCGTTCCAATACTTAAAAGTATTCCTATTGCAAAGAACAGAGTAATAATTGGCATCGATATGTTAACGGCGGAGAATTCTATTTCCCCCACATAATTCGATACAAAATAACCGTCTACCATGGTATAAAGTGCAAAGACCCACATGGATATTATGGACGGTATTATAAATTTAAAAAATCTTTTCATTTTCAACTCCTTAAAACTATTTTACCACATCCTTATATGTAAAATATATAAACGACAAAAAAGTCAGGTTGCCCTGACTTTACTTGCCTCTTATTCAAAGAGAAATATGAATAGAAGAAATCTTAAGATGATAATTCTATTATACTTCATTGTATTGTAGTTGTAAAGTATTTTTTTAAAATTTTCACTTTTTTATTTTTCGATTTAATACAAGAGATTTTTTCTATTTTTTTAAGAGCTTTTCTCTTACGCTCATTGGCACAAGGGACCCACCAGTTGACCATAGAACATGGTTTATATTCTCCTGTTTTGCTTTTATATTTCCAGTTATATAACTTTGAAACTCCCTATCATTGAAAAGCCTTCCGACTCCCTGGAAAGAAGAAGCAGCAGAAGGTTCTATAAAAATATTTTCGCTGGAGTATAAGTCATTCATGTATTCAAAGAGAAATTCATCATCAATGGTAAAAACTCCCGAAAGTATTTCGTCCATTACCTTGCCTACGAAGCCTGAAGGTCTAGCAACTGCAAGTCCATCTGCCTTTGTAAGTCCACTTAAGCCTATGTCGAAAACTGAAATGTCTCTATGCTTACCACTGGCCATTCCCAGTAACATACATGGAGAGTTGGTTGGCTCAACAAAAAATACATGAACATTTTCTCCAAACATCTCCTTTAGTCCATAGGCAATTCCTCCAGGTGCTCCTCCAACTCCACATGGAATATATACGAATAATGGATTTTCTTCATTCACTTGTACATTTAATTCTTCCAATTGCTTTTCAAGTCTAATGGCAGCCACTGCATAGCCATAAAATAAATTTTTTGAGTTTTCGTCATCCACAAAGTATGAATATGGATTTCGTTCTGAAAGCCTTCTTCCCCTTTCAACCGCCTTTCCATAGTCACCTTCATATTCTATGACTTCTGCTCCATAGCTTCTAAGTAAATCTTTTTTCCACTGGGCAGCGTCCCTGGACATATGGACCACAACTTTGAAACCTAAAGTTCTTGATATTATTCCAATGCTAAGTCCTAGATTTCCAGTGGAGCCAACTTGGATTGTGTATTTTGATAAAAAGTTATTTACTTCTCGTGACGCTATTACAGAGTAATCATCGTCCTCATTTATTATTCCATTATCAACTAAAAGCTCCTTGGCATATTTTAAAATTTCATATATTCCACCCCTTGCTTTTACAGATCCAGCAACGGCAAGTTCATTATCCTGTTTTAAAAATATTTTTCCAGGCACATCACTTTTATACTTTTCATTTAAAAGTTTTTTCATATTAGGTATTTCAGTTAATTCTGATTCAATTATTCCATTTCTTTCAACTGTTTCTGGAAATTTTTTCATAATGAAAGGTGCAATTTTTTTTAAAAGCATCTCCGCTTCAATAACACCGTCAAAACTTAAACTAAAATCATCTTTACTTTTATTGCCAAGTTTCGGATTTTTCCAAAATAATTCTTCTCTATTTTTTAATTTTTCTAAGTAATCCATAATTCCTCCATCCTTTATCTCTTTATATTTTACCCCATTATTTTATTACGTCTTGTATATTTTAAAAATATGGTAAAATTATACTAGGTGATTATATGAAAAAGAAAGCATTGGTAACAGGTTTTTATGGACTTATTATAGGTGTCTTAGCGGGAGTCTTTAGCTCCGCCTATAGATACTCCCTAACTTTACTTGGAAAGCTTCGAGGAAATCTGTTTGCCGAAAAAGATTTTAAATTTTATTTTATTTTTTTAATTGTTGCACTAGTCCTTGGATACATAATCGGACTGCTACTTGAATTTGAGCCACTATCTTCAGGTTCAGGCATACCTCAAATTCAATTGGAAATTGAATCGAAGGTGAGTATGAACCCACTCAAGGTAATCTTTGCAAAGTTCATTGGTGGATCCCTTGGAGCCTTTATTGGTTATTCCCTTGGTATGGAAGGACCATGTATTCAAATAGGTGGTTCATGTGGAAAACTGGTGTCAGACAAAACAAAAAGAGATACTGAAACAAAAATATTTGTTGCTGCAGGCGCTGGAGCAGGTATAGCCGCTGCATTTAACGCTCCACTATCGGGAGTGTTGTTCGCAATTGAAGAGATGTACAAAAAGATTACACAAAGGCTTTTAGTTATTATGTTGATTGCATGTGTAGTTGCAGATTTCATTAGTAAACAGTTCTTTGGATATAAAAACTCCTTTTCTCAAGTTTCAGATATTATGTTTGATGGAAAGGCAATAATCCTATTTATGATTTTAGGTGTATTAACTGGATTTGTTGGAGTTATCTTTAATTCTAATTTAATGTTTAATCTAAAGATGTTTAGTAAAATCAAAATAAAAAAGAGATATAAGCCCATGTTTGCATCTGTATTTGCATTTATTTTATTTATCTTTATGCCTGGGCTTCTAGGTGGAGGACATAATGTAATAGAAAGTTTATTAGAGTCAGACCATTCATTGGGAATTTTACTAGCAATGCTTGCTGTAAAACTAATATTTACTTGCTTTTGCTATGGAACAGGTGCACAGGGTGGAATATTTTTACCTATCCTTGTTCTAGGGGCATTAACTGGAAGTGTATTCTCAAAGATATTGGGACCGTCTTTTATAAACCTTGCCCCTGCCCTTATAGTTTTAGGTATGACAGGAATTCTTGCATCTGTAGTAAGGGCGCCAATACTTGCGGTGATTTTGGTATTTGAAATGACTGGAGGTGCCATGTCGCTACTTCCACTGGTAATAGTTTCATCAATATCACTTATTGTTGCAGAATTTTTAGAATCTGATCCAGTATATCACAGCTTAAAGAATTGGACATTTAAATCTTTAAACCTATAAAAAGAAAACTGTTGAATGATAAAAGTCATCCAACAGTTTTTTATTATTTTTTAATTCTTCCACTCATGTGGGTATAAAATCTTAATTTTTCTATTAGTTCATCAGAAAACTCTCCATGTTTCATTCTCCAAGTCCAGTTTCCCGATGCAGTTCCTGGATAGTTCATTCTAGTTCCATTGTCGAAGCCTAAAATGTCTTGCATTTGAAAAATTGCCATGTCTGCAACACAGGTCATTGCACCTCTAATCATTCCCCAATTCAAACCTTCTTCATCAGTTAGGTTTAAATATCTCCTTGCAAACGTAACTTCAGCTTGGTCATGATCTTTAATCCATCCCATTATTGTATCTGAGTCGTGGGTGGACGGGTACACAACAAAGTCTCTTTCTATGTTATGTGGAAGATAGTCTGATGATGCGTCGGGACTAAAGGCAAATAATAATATTTTCATGCCAGGAAAGCCCGTGTCTTTTCTAAATTGATAGACCTCTTTGGTCATATAGCCTAAGTCTTCTGCAATTATAGGAAGTTCTCCAAGTTCATCTTTTAGTTTTGAAAATAACTTCATGCCCGGGCCCTGTATCCATGAACCATTTCTTGCAGTGTCGTCTCCCGCAGGTATTCTCCAATAGGATTCGAAACCTCTGAAGTGGTCAATTCTAATGCAGTCAAATAGACCAAATAACCACTTGAATCTATTTACCCACCAATTGTATTCAGTTTCTTCGTGGTAGTCCCAGTCGTAACAAGGATTGCCCCAAAGCTGTCCGTCATCTGAAAAACCATCTGGAGGACATCCCCCAACCCAAACTGGTTTTAAATTTTCATCCAGTGAAAAAAGTTCTGGGTTTGCCCAACAGTCACAGCTGTCTTCTGCAACATATATGGGCAAGTCACCAACTATTTTTATTCCATGTTCATGGGCGTATTGCTTTAGCCCGTCCCATTGACTGAAGAATTGAAATTGTAAAAATCTATAGAAGTTCACCTTTGAAAAGTTATTATTCTCAAACTCTTCTAATGCCTCTTCATGCCTAAATTTATATTTGTCTTCCCACTCTTGCCAAGGCCTTCCTTCATTTATATCTTTCAAGGTCATAAATAGTGCATAGTCATTTAACCAAAAGCTATTTTCTCTACAGAAGGATTCAAATGTTAGTGATGAAGTATCAAATCTCTCATAGGCCTTTTGTAAAGTTTCATATCTTTCATGATATAACTTTCCAAAGTCAACTCTTTCATTATCATATAGAGACTTCACATATTCTATCTCTTCACGTGTCAGTAGAGAACATTCTTTTAAATAATCTAAATTTATTAAATAGAGATTACCTGCATAACTTGAAAAAGATTGATATGGTGAGTCACCGTAACCAGTCGGGCCTATTGGTAGTATTTGCCACCAAGTTTGTCCCGCCTGATTTAGCTTTCTAATAAATTCTCTAGATTCTTCTCCAAGGCTTCCAACACCAAATTCATTTGGTAGTGAAGTTATATGAAGAAGAACACCTGAAGTTCTATTTTCGCTAATTTTTTTAAAATTATATTTTTCGTCTAGCATAACACCTTCCTGCTATTAATTAATTCTTTCTTCCGTTTCATAATCAAAGAAGTGAAGTGCATCTAAGTCGAAGGTAAAGTTGTGATACTCTCCAACTTCGTATTGGAAGTGACCAGGTTGAGACACAACCATTTCGTGGTCTCCCTTTGTTCTTATATGAAGTAACTTTTCCTTTCCAAGCATCTCTATTACTTCCACCTTTGCTTCAAAGGAATTCTCTTCAGACTTCTTCGCTAAAAACCTTTCAGATCTTATTCCCATATAAACATCTTTTCCGTCATATTCCTTTAGATATTTAAGGTCTTCTTCACTTGGAGTAACCACAACATTCTTATATTCAGAAACAAACTTTTCACCATCCATCTTACCCTTGATTATATTCATGGTAGGTGATCCGATAAATCCTGCTACAAATAGATTTTGGGGCTTGTCATAAAATTCTTTTGGTGTACCAAATTGTTGAATTTTACCTTTATCCAAAAGGATTATTTTATCCGCCATAGTCATGGCTTCAGTTTGGTCGTGGGTTACATATATTGAAGTAGTTTCAAGTCTTTGATGTAGTCTAACAAGTTCAACTCTCATGTGCTCTCTTAATTTTGCATCAAGGTTTGAAAGGGGCTCGTCCATCAAGAATACATTTGGTTTTCTAACCATGGCTCTACCAAGGGCAACCCTTTGTCTTTGTCCCCCGGAGATATCTGACGGTCTTGAGTAAAGATAATCTTCAATTTGAAGAATCTTTGCAGCTTCCATAACCCTTTCATGAATAACTTCTTTTCTTTCCTTTTTCATCTTAAGGGAAAAGGCCATGTTGTCATAAACTGTTAAGTGAGGATAAAGTGCATAGGATTGAAACACCATTGCAATATCTCTGTCCTTTGGAAGCACTCTATTCATAAGTTTGTCTCCAAAGTAAAGTTCCCCTTCTGTAATTGAAGTAAGCCCTGCAATCATTCTTAAAAGAGTTGACTTACCACATCCTGATGGTCCAAGAATTACACAAAATTCTTTATCTTTAATCTCTAAGCTTATATTTCTAATGGTAAATTTATCTCTACCTTCATATTTTTTACCAATATTTTTTAATAATACTCTCATATTTCCTCCTAGCCTTTAACTGAACCACTACTCAATCCAGATACAAGTTGATTTTGTAGGCTGATAAATAAAATAATTATAGGTATAGCTGTTAATAGCCCTCCTGCAGCAAAGGCAGGTGCGTTCATTGTTCTAACGTCACTTATCAATGTGTATAGTCCCGTTGCCAAAGTGTACTCTGATGGATTTGTCAAAAGTATTTTTGGTAACATATAGTCCATAAATGGACCAATAAATGACCATAGTGCTATAATGGCAAGCATAGGCCTTGCAATTGGCATGATTATAAGTCTATACAATTTAAAGTTTGAACATCCGTCAATCTTTGCAGCTTCATCCAGTTCCTTTGAAATCGAATCGATGTAACCCTTTAGTATAAAGGTGTTTGATGCAATTCCTCCACCGGAGTAGATTAAAATAAGCATCACAGTTCTTGAAAATACTGGAATAATTCCACTTACAATTGAATGGATTGCATAGTAGGCTGTTATTCCCGCAAATGCAGGTATAGTTTGAATCAACATAATTGCCATTAAACTTCCTCTTTTACCTTTGAATCTATATCTAGAATAGGCATAGCCTGTAAATGAAACTATAATCAAGGTTAAGATTGAGGTTGATACAGCTATTACAATTGTATTTTTAACCCATTTCAAAAAATATGTTTCCTTGAATAGATATTGAAAATGTCTAAATGAAAACTGGAAATTTCCTGAAAGGGAAATATATCTGCTCTGTCCGCCATTAAAACTGGATATAACCATTATGGCAAGTGGCCATATAATTAGTATCGCCCAAGTTATTAAAATAATATAAGAGAGTACTAAACATATAACTCCAATGGTGTCCAGCGGTTGACTATCAGAAAGATGTAGTTTTTTTTCTTTATTTTTCTTCATAACTTAACTCTCCTTAAATGCTTTGGTGTTCTTAAATCCAATGTAGGCAAAGAACATTAACACCAATGAAATCAATATACTTATGGCAGCACCAAGGGCCTGATAATTTGATTCCATAGTAAGCTTGTAAATATATGAAATTAAAATGTCCGAAGACCCTGCAAGGTTTCCATACTTACTTGGATTGAATGGCCCTCCTCCATTAAAGAGATAGATAATGGAAAAGTTGTTAAAGTTGAAGGTGTATTGACTAATTAGTAGTGGAGCTGTTTGGAATAGTACAAGTGGTATTGTAATTCTCCAAGTCTTTTGAAGACCTGTGGCTCCGTCAATATCTGCACTTTCGTATAAATCCTTTGGAATTCCCTGTAATACCCCTGTGGATAATAGGAATATATATGATGAACCAAGCCATCCCTGTAACAATATTAGGGAAATTCTTGTAAGTGTTGGATTTGATTTTACATCCAGCGTAATATTAAATACATTTTTAAATAGCTCTGTAATTGGCCCCTGCCTTCCAACCATTAAAGAGAAGAACATTATTGTAATAAATGCAGGCACAGCCCATGGTAGTAGATAAATTGTTCTAAAAATAGGCTTTCCTTTAATTCTCTCTTGATTTGCAAGAAGCGCCAAAATAAATCCAAGTGCTATTGCAAGAGTTGTTGCTCCAAGAGTCCAAACCAGTGTCCAGAATAGGATTAACCAGAAGGCCTTTCCAGCTACTCCCCTACCTAGGAATAAAATCTTATAGTTTTCAATTCCAATCCAAGTGAATTTTGATTGATGATTTGGATCTAGATTTGTAAATGAAATTAGTATTGCTGTAATAATTGGAATAAGAACTATGAAAATTGTAAGGATGTATCCCGGTGAAGATACCAAGTATGGAAAACCATCTGTTCCAATAATCTCTTTGGTCTCAAACCAGTTTCTTGGTCTTATTCCCTTTATCTTATCTTTTTCGACTTTGTATACATCTTTAAAGGACATTACAAATATGCCTATGGCTAAAACCATTAAAATTATGGCAATAATTCCTTCAATCATAAACATAATTGATCTGTCCAGCCTTCTTCCACCTTCAGCTAAGGTGATTAAGCCTGCAATTCCATCTCCTTGATAGTTACCAAAGCCAAGGGCATATGGTATTGCAATTAAATATATAAATAAACTTCCTAGGAAAAACAAAAATGCCTTCATCTTTTGTCCATTTAGCAGTTGACCAAGTCCTGGTAAAACAGCTGTTACATAGCTTAAAAATGGTTTCTTTTGTTCAGTTTCCACTGGAGTCTTTCTTCTAATATTTGAAATGTAGGACTCAAGTACATTGTCCATAGACTTTATGTCTATTTTTTTTCTATGTTTTAAATTTTCAATTGTTTCTTTTAAAGACTTACTCTCATTTAAAAGCTCAATTTCATTTAGCTTTTCCTTATGCTCTCTTATGGCAATTTTACCTTCAGTTTTTTGCGCTTTTTTAGAAATAAGTCCTTCTTTATACTTTCTATTTATCTCATCTGTCTTTTGATGAAATTTCTTTATTTGTTCTTTTCTCTTTTCTTCAATTTCTTGTTCTACTTTTTTTAATTCGTTAGGATCTAAGTTTTTAAGTCTTTCTTCACTTTCAATAAGTTTTTCATTTAGTTCGTCATAATGATTTATTATTGCAGGAATTTGATCTAGTTCTGCCTCTGCAATTTCATATCTAAGAACTGCAGAATAAGTTAGGTCAAGATATTTGCTATAAAAATCTTTTTTTAAAGAAGCTTTGTAAAGTCTTTTCTTCAATTCTTTAATGATATTGCTGTCACCATCTTTAATATGGGCATCAACACTCTTTAAGGAATTGAGAAAAGTTTTTTCCGACCTTTTAAACTCATTTAGTTTTTTTGTATAGGGATGTGATTTTTTGTCCACATGTCCATCTCCACTTTTTATAGAGTCTAAAATATATTGATTTTTTCTCTCATGGACATTCCCAAAACTATCCCTAATTTCTAATTTATAGTTCATTTTTATCCTCACTATAGATTGGTATTGTTACGATAAAGTAAAAAAACAATAGATATAATAAAATTTCCAAGTAGAAAAATATGGAGTTAAATTCCAACTTGGTGATTTTAAGTATAAGCTTCGCCACCACCATTCCTCCAAGTACAAACTTCATAAGTCTATTTACTCGAAGCTTTTTCATGGCAAATACTAAAAACAAAGATATGATTAATGGTTCAATTATATCTAAAAAATAATTGAGCATAATAAAGTTTAGATAATCTCCTATGTCTCCACCTGTTTTGGTCTGAAATAAATTAAAAAGTGCAATTGACTTTCCCTTAATAAATGCTTCAAATGAGGAGAGTATTATTATTGATATGGCTGTTATTAGTATTTTTGTAATATGTTTTTCACTTTTCAAATTTCACTCCTAAATATTAACCGGGGAAAATCCCCGGCTAATTTTGTCATATTAGTTACCTATATTTTCCATCATAGATTTGAATGATGCGTTAAGTTCCTTGTAAGCTTCTTCAGCGTTTGCAGGTTTAACATTGTTCCATGAAAGAATTGCATTTTTCCAAGTGTCCCAAACATTTCCATACTCTTTGAAGATTGGTCTTGGTTCTGATATAGCATATGAGTCTATAACATTTTTAATAACCTTTTTGTCTAGTTCAGGAAGGTCTGTCTTTTCATAGTCTTCTGCAGACACATTTGGAAGTATCTTTCCTGTAGCTTTAAATAATTCTGCAGCATTTTCAGGATTAACAAGTTCCATTATGAAGTTTTCAGCAAGTGCCTTCTTGTCTGCATCTTCTTCAATTCTTGCATTTATTGCCATTGCCCATCCACCTTGCCAGTGTGAAAGTGGTTTTCCATTTATTGTTATATGGTCAATTGGATAAATTTCAAGATTGTCTCCAGCCTTTTCAACATTATCATTTAATTCCCATGGTCCACCAAGTCTAATAACGCCTGAACCACCTGTTGTGAATTCGTCACCGATATATGCCCAACCTTCATCTTCTCCTGAGAATAGAGGTGAGTTAGCTTCGTTGTGTTTCTTCCAGTATTCGAATAGTGATTCAAATAATTTTTGTTGATCTTCGCTAAGGTCTTTAAATTCTTTAGTCATGTCTGATTCAAACTTGCCGTCTTCTTCTTTTAATAGAGAAATTCCAGCTGAGTTTGTAGATGCAACACCAAACCAAGCGTCAAAGAATGGTAGTAGAACATTTGCAGGATCTTTTATATCGTTTAATTCGATAGCATTTTCATAATCGATACCTGCTTTTTCTGCGTTTTCCTTATTAACATATGTTACAAGTGTTTCGATGTTTAAAGGAAATCCTAAATAGTCTTCTCCATCTTTAAAGAATCCACCAAGACTATCGTCAAAGTTATCATATCCACCAATTTCCTTTGCCATTGCTGGTGCATTTACAGCTCCTAGTACATCTTGACTTACAAGGTCAGTAAATCTGTCTAGTGGTAGTGCAAACACATCTGCAAAGTCAGGGTTTGTAGCATCTGTACTCTTTAATATGTCTAAGTGGTCAAATGAACCGATTTCTTTTAGGTTGATTTTTGAATCAGGATTTTTTTCAAGAACTTTATCAACAGCTTTTTGATAGTAGTCCATCCAATCCTTTTCCACCTGTACAGTTATTTCAGCTTTAACACCTTCCGATTGCACCTGTGCCGTAGAATCTTGCCCTGCGCCGCCTGTCTTTTTACCACATGCTGTAAAAAGCATTGTTGCTCCTAATGTAAGGGCTAAAAATTTTGAAAATTTATTTTTCATATAATCCTCCTTTGTTGAAAACGATTTTTTTATTTTTTTGTATTCGTTTCATATTAATCATATACTATAAAGATGAATTTGTGAATAGCAATAATTAAATTATGATTTTTCTTATCATTTTCTTATTTTCATTTATAAATTAATACTCTTCCAATCCATCTTCATCAGAAAATATACTTTCCACATCTGGTTTATACTCTAAAAACTCTTGTACTAGTGAATAGGCTTTTTCAAAATCAATTTCATTTACAAAGATACTTTCGTTTTTTATAACTCCTGCTCCCATTATGTTTAAATAACCATCTAGGTTACCCTCGCTATCGACGTAGTTAATCATATTATCTTTTAAAATTGATTTAACAGTTGTAATCAAAAAATCATTGCTAGATTGTAATAATAATTTCATTTTATTAACCCTCCATTATTATTGTTATTATTACCCTTTTTCTTTGTAATATACCAAACTTTGTGATAGAATTTATTATTGTGTTTTATAGGAGAATTTTATTATTTGTGGGGTGAAATTATGGAGAAAATTGATAAAAATAAATTACTTGGTGAGGAAGATGTAAAAAAGTTATTAATAAAGTTTTCAGTGCCTGCCATTGTAGGGATGTTGGTCAACGCCCTATACAATGTAATTGATAAAATATTCTTAGGACAGGTAAGCTCTCTTGCAATAGCAGGAGTTCATCTAACTTATCCAGTAAGTTTAATTATAATGGCATTTTCAATGCTAATTGGTATGGGAGGTAACTCCCTTTCATCAATAAGAATGGGACAGGGAAGAATAAAGCAATCGGAAAAGATACTTGGACAGTCCTTCACGCTTCAATTTGTACTATCGGTTGTACTAACTACTGTACTATTATTATTTCCTGAAGCAATCCTTAGAAAACTTGGATCCAGTGAAGCACTTCTTCCAATAGCAACTGAATACTTGTCAATATTAGCAATAGGTATACCAGCACAGTTGCTTGGCTTTGGTATGAACTTCTTCATAAGGGGTGAAGGTAGTCCTTCAACTGCCATGGGTACCATGTTAATCGGTGCCATTACAAATATTATTCTAGACTATGTATTTGTAATTGTGATGGGCATGGGTGTCAAGGGTGCGGCCCTAGCAACTATTGTTGGTCAATTCCTATCAATGATTTGGGTATTTGCATTCTTCTTAGGAAAGAAGACTTCACTAAAACTAAAGAGAGAGAATTTAAGATTTGAACTTCCTGTTGTGAAAGAGATAGTAGCCCTGGGGCTTGCACCATTTGGAATGCAAATTGCAGCGTCTTTAGTAATTGTAGTGTTTAACCTTCAAGTAAATCACTATGGCGATGACCAGGCAATTGCAGCCATGGGAATAATGCATAGTATTTCCACACTAGCCTTTATGCCGGTGTTTGGACTTAACCAGGGAAGTCAACCTATTATCGGATTTAACTACGGTGCCAAGAAGCACGACAGAGTTAAGGAGGCCTTTAAGCTCGCCTGCATAGTTGCAACAATTTATATGACATTGACCTACCTTGCCATGATGTTTATACCAGAAACGTTGATAAAGGCATTTATAATGAACGCAAAGGACATCGACAAGGTAATGCCAGGAGCGGTTTCATGTTTAAGGTTAAGCTCCCTTGCAAATCCAGTTGTAGGTTTCCAAATTATTTCTGCAAACTACTTCCAAGCAACGGGCAAGGCAGTTAGAGGAATTGTTTTATCACTGTCACGTCAGTTACTAGTA
Organism: Mediannikoviicoccus vaginalis; assembly: GCF_928097925.1. GTDB lineage: Bacteria > Bacillota > Clostridia > Tissierellales > Peptoniphilaceae > Mediannikoviicoccus > Mediannikoviicoccus vaginalis. The sequence continues at coordinate 93,752 of NZ_CAKMRI010000001.1, read as the reverse complement.
CTTTTACCAGTTTTAATAATTGCCCCAAGATTTTTAGGACTTAATGGAGTTTGGTTGACCTATCCGATTTCAGATGTGATTTCGTTTTTATTGACCCTTGCATTTATGCTAAAAGAATTAAAACTGTTGAATAAAGAGATTGAACTTGAAAGTTTAAATCAGCATTAAAATAACGGCCCTCATATGAGAGCCGTTTTTATTTTTATAAATTTCTAAATACATCTAATGCATATGAGCCAAATGCAAAAGAAGGTCCTCCACCCATGGCAACTGCAGCTTCTACAACTTCAATTATTTCTTCTTCAGTAAGTCCTACGTCCTTGCAGTTTTTAGCATGTGCTCTTATACAGTCATGGCATCTAATTGCTATTGCAATACCTAACATAACACATTCTTTTTCTTTTAAGCTTAGTGCTCCATCTTTCATGTTTGCACCAACTGAACCCATAACTGCAGATGTAAGTTTGGAGTTTTCCATTAAATAACCCATTCTTTGATTTTGTTCTTCATACTCTTTTTCGTATTTCATCTTAATCCTCCTGATATAATTTTATTTTACACATCTTAATTATATCAGTTATTTTAGAATTTGTTAATTTATATTTATTTTTAAGATTATGCTTTGTTAACTGAACCAAATAGTTCCATTTTTTCTTTAACTACTCTTTTTATTCCTTCAGTACCTGGTTTTAACAATTTTCTTGGGTCAAATCCCTTACCAACTTTGTCCAGGCCATCTTCAATATATTTTCTAGTTTCCTTTGCAAACTCTAATTGGCATTCAGTGTTTACATTTATTTTAGAAACTCCAAGTTCGATACCTCTTTTAATCATATCAGCAGGTATTCCAGTACCTCCATGAAGTACTAGTGGCATCTTTCCAACTTCTGTCTTAATATTTTCTAGAGCTTCAAAGTCTAGTCCCTTCCAGTTTTCAGGATAAACTCCGTGGATATTTCCAATTCCTGCAGCTAAGAAATCTATTCCAAGATTTGCTATCATCTTACATTCTTTAGGGTCGGCGATTTCTCCGCTTCCTACAACTCCATCTTCTTCTCCACCAATAGCTCCTACTTCTGCTTCCACAGAAATACCTTGGCTGTGTGCAATTTCAACTATTTCTTTTGTCTTTTCGACATTTTCTTCAATTGGATAGGAAGATCCATCAAACATTACAGAAGTAAAGCCTGCTTCAATAGCTTTTTTTGCTCCTTCATAAGTACCATGATCAAGGTGAATCGCAACGGGAACTGTAATATTTAATTCCTCTACCATTCCTTCAACCATTTTAACAACTGTTTTAAATCCTACCATGTATCTTGCAGCACCTTCAGATACTCCTAAGATAACTGGTGATTTAAGTTCTTCTGCAGTTTCAAGAATTGCTCTTGTCCACTCCAAGTTGTTAATATTGAATTGTCCAACTGCATAATTTTCGCTATAAGCTTTGTCTAACATTTCTTTTGCTGATACTAACATGTTTACCTCCTAATATTTTCTAACTATATCATAACATACCCCGGATAAATCTACATCAATCAAAACACCGACTATGTTATAATTTATTTAGGAGGCCGCTATGAAAAATTTAGAAAACTTAAGAGCTGAAGTTGATTCAATTGACGAAGAACTCAACAAACTATTTATAAAAAGACTGGAAGTAGTTAGTCATATACGAGAAGAAAAAAAATTAAACAAGATAGATATTTTAGATAAAAATAGAGAAGATAAAATTTTTTCGAAATTAAAAAGTGAAACTCCTGAAGAGTATTTTAAGTACTCTAAAGATTTATTTCAAAACATTTTAAGAATTTCAAAAGAATTTCAAGGAGATCTCAAGTAATGAATTTAAATTTAGACAATATTGGTACCTTTATAATTAAAAACCATGATGGATTTGAATTCGACAATTTTATTCTTGGATCATCTTCTCCAAGGCGTGTTGAACTCATGTCAAAATTTATAGACGACTTCGAAATAATAAAACCAGAGATTGACGAAAATTCCATAATAGAAAATTTTTCAAAAACATTAAATTACGATTTTCTAAAAAATAGTTTTCTTACAACTGCAGAGGTTTCTTTCCAAAAGGCCCTTGCTGTGCACAAAAAGAAAGATGACGGTTTAATTCTATCTGCTGATACCGTTGTGGTTACTGAAGATAAAATTTTAGGTAAACCCCATGACTTAAATGACGCTAAAGACACAATCCATTCCCTTCTCGGTAATCTCCACTATGTTTGTACCGCCGTATGTCTATTAAATAATCCTAAGGACTATATGCTCTACTATGTTGTCTCTGGGGTTAAGTTTGTAGAAGAAAGTGATTTTGTAAATAAATTTATAGAAGATTATGTAAATTCCAAATCACCACTAGATAAGGCTGGTTCCTACAATATAAAGGAAGTGGACAAAGTTCTTATAGACTCAATTTATGGAGACTATTACAATATTGTGGGACTTCCCATTACAAAGATTTTAAGGAGTATAAAGCTATGAAGGAAAATGTACTAGTTAGTTCATGCTTAATTGGACTTAACACCAGATATGATAAGAAAAGTTCAAAAAATATTTTTGATGAATTAAATTCCAAGTACAATGTTATTCCATTTTGTCCCGAACAGGCTGCAGGACTCCCAACACCACGAAAACCTTGTGAGATAAAAGATGGAAAGGTTTATAATATTGATGGCGTTGACTTAACAGAAGATTTTTTATATGGAGCCAACGAAGCTTTAAAACTTTGCAAAATGTATAAAATAAAAAAAGCCTTTTTAAAAGCTAAGAGCCCATCATGCGGTAAGGGAAAGATTTATGACGGAAGTTTTTCTGGAGTACTAGTAGATGGAAATGGCATTGCAACTAGAATACTTCAAGAAAATGGAATAGAAGTTATTAGCATATAATAAAAGAAGTGAGAGGTTAGAAAAGATGGAGAAAATCTTGTAGATTTTCTTCTATTTTTTTAATTTTGTTTTGTGGGCTTACATTTTATTACACGTATGGATTCTAAAAATGTTGTCATTTCATTAAGAAACTTCGACTCACTACATCTCTCATGTATATCTGATGAAAGTTTGAAGACTAGAAATTAGAAATAAAAAAACAGGCGGTTAAGGGGTTTCCGCCTGTATTTGGATTAAATAAATCCATAAGATATTTTCAAAAGGGGTGTTTTGAATTATTATCTGTATTTATATTACCATCGCTGATAATGATTGTCAATACCTTTTTAAAATTTATTTTAAAAATTTTAAAATTTCTTCTGGTTTGTGTATTATTGCCTTTGCTCCACTTTCTAAAAGCTCTTCTTCTGTTCTAAACCCCCATGTTACTCCCACTGGAAATATATTTGATTTAACTGCCGTCTTCATATCTGTGCAGGTATCTCCAAAGTAAATCATCTCTTCATCCTTCAAACCCGAAACTCTTTTTAATTCATCTACCATATCGGTTTCTGGTTTAAGTTTTATTTTTTTATTATCTGCAAAGATATAATCAAAGAAATTTTCCCCAAAAATATTATCTAAAACATTCACCGCTGCAGATAATGGTTTGTTAGTGCAAACTGCTAATACCTTTCCCTCTTTTTTAAGTTTTGTCAAGGACTGGACTATATTTTCATATGGTTTTGTTGTTCTATCATCTCTATTATTGTAATCATATAGATAATCTGGAAGAATTTCTTCAACCTTTTTCATTATCCCCTCTTCATCTAAGTTTAAATTATCTCTTTCATTAATGTAATTAAATGCTCTTATGGCAAGTACCTTTGCTCCCCCACCGACAAATTCATTATAGAGTTTCATATCGCATGGAGCGTAACCCATTTTTTCTAAATGAGTATTAAATAAATTGCCTATACTTTCAAGGCTATCAATTAAAGTTCCATCTAAGTCAAATACAAATGCTTTATACATCACTACCTCCTCAATAATAGTTTAGCACAATAACCTACTTTTGTTTTTATTGATTTTTTTAATATTTGTTATATAATGTTCTTGTAATAATGAAAAGGGGTGTTTTAAATGACTGTAGATATAAGAAAAGAACTACCCGAAATTTTTAAAGATTTCGCGGAAGGTAGACAAAATGCATTTATAAAGGTAAAGGAACAAAAGGAAAAAGGGATTCCTCTAATTGGAACTTTCTGTACATTTTTCCCACAAGAACTAGCTGTAGCAGCAGGAGCAACTTCTGTTTCTCTATGTTCTACTTCTGATGAGACTATTTCAGATGCGGAAAGACATTTACCTTCAAATCTTTGTCCACTTATTAAATCAAGTTATGGATTTGCTATGACTGACAAATGTCCTTTCTTCTTTTTCTCTGACATGATTATTGGAGAAACTACTTGTGATGGTAAAAAGAAGATGTACGAATATCTTGGTGAGATTAGACCAACTCATGTTATGGAACTTCCAAACAAGTATTCCGAAGATGGATTAAAACTTTGGGCAAACCAAATAAGGGAAACCAAGGAGATTATTGAAAATACTTTTGATGTAAAAATTACTGACGAAGATCTAGAAGAAGCTATAAAGGTTAAAAATGCAGAAAGATCTGCTGTAAAAGATTTTTACGAAATAATGGAAGCTGATGAACTTCCATGTACTGGCCTTGAGCTTTGGCATGTACTAAATGGTATTACTTTTGAATTTGATAAACATAAGATACCTAAAGAAATTAAAGCTCTAAAGGAACAAGTTTTAGCTGAAAGCAAAAAGATTACTGGTAAGAAGAGAATATTAATTACAGGATGTCCTATTGGTGGAGCAACTGAAAAAGTAATTGAAGCCGTTGAAAATAACGGTGGTATCGTAGTTTCATATGAAAACTGCGGCGGCGCAAAGGCAATCGACAAGAACGTTGAAGAAGATACTGGTGACCCAATTGCTGCAATGGCAGAAAAATATTTACAAATAGGTTGTGCATGTATGTCGCCTAATCCAAATAGAAAGGAACTTCTATCAAGACTTATTGACCAATTCAAAGTTGATGGAGTAGTTGATATGCACCTTCAAGCTTGCCAACCATTCCAAGTTGAATCGCTAAGTATTAAAAACTTTGTTAATAACGAAAAGAATATACCTTACATCTCCGTTGAAACAGACTACGGCCAATCAGATATCGGTCAATTAAATACAAGAATAGCAGCTTTCATAGAAATGCTATAAAAAAATTCCCTCGCATGAGGGAATTATTTTTTTGCTTCATACATTGCAACAGCTGCAGCAATTGTCAAGTTAAGAGAGTCCACCTCTTCACTTTGAGGAATAATCACTTTGTTTATATCAAAAGCTTCATATTCTTCTCCAAGGCCACTGCCCTCATTACCAAATGCCAGTGCATAGTTTTTCGAAAAACTTACATCTTTCAAAAGTTTTGCACTTTCGTCTAGCATGAATGCATATATTTTATTTTCATGAAGACTACGATACTCTTCAAGGTTCGAAAAGTTTTCAAAATTAATTTTAAAAAATGATCCCATGGAGCCCCTTACTACTTTAGGGTTATATATATCACAACAATTTCCAATTAGGGCTACATCTTTGTATCCAAATCCCGTCATGGTTCTTAGAATGGTTCCAAGGTTACCCATGTCTGAAATCCTATCGAGGATAATGTGATTACTTCCCCTTTTTATTTGGCTGGCATATTTTTTAAATGTAGCCGCCATGTATTCTTTCTTCTTTAATGAAATTCTATTTAAATTGTCCTGTGAAATTTCATATGCTATGGAAAGTTCATCAAGTTTTTTTGTAACTTTTGAAATTTCGTTGAAGTCCGGCGATATATATACCTTTTCAACTATGTCAGGCTTGCTATCAATTAGTTCAAGAGTTGGGAAAGGTCCCAACACATATGAATATTCAAAATCTTTTTTATATTTTTTTAATCTTGTCATTACTTAAATGCCCACATCTTCTTTATATCTTGACTAAATTCATCATAGTCCCAAGCTTTTTCAGAATTTTGTAAACTATTTGGGTCATAAATTAAAAATCTTCCCTGGTCATCATAGTCTACTATTAACATAACATGGGACACCGTTGTAAAAACTCCAGGACCAACTGAAATAATTACAGAATAACCATCGTCCAGCGCTTCTGTTATTTTGTTTTTGCTATTTTGTAAGTCCTTAAGCTCTAAGTCATACTCATTTGAAATAAATGGATACACATCCCAGTTTGTTCCATAGTCTCCTACATAACCATTGTCATGGGATAGTTTTGCTATGTCACTTGGGGTAATCCTTCTATTAGTAATTCCTGAAAGCATCATTGCAATTGATGTAGGCGCACAACCTGTATCGCCAATTATTCCAGAACCATACTCTTGATATCCCCAACTTTGATCCCATTGAATATAATATGGGTACCTAAGATTTTTATAAATCTTCTTTGGATATCGGTAAGTATAATTTATTCTGTTGTCAATATACTTTGCAATAAAGTCTATTGTATCGGGATTTCTTCCCGCCATTTTAATCATGGACTCTGGAAGTTCATCTAAATTATCAAGTATTAGCTTGGCGTTTTTATCCATCTTTGCCGCTTTTTCAATATTCGCAATATAGCCTTCAACTGTAGTTGCATCGGAATATTCTATATCTTGTTGATGTGTTTTATCTGTAGAATCAAACCTTTCCGAATAGTCCTTAGCAGTTCCAATTAAATCTAGGTTTTCAGAAGCCTTTTCAATCCTTCCCCCTAAAGAAAATGCATTTTTTATTAATAAAATAAGAAACACAAGAAAAATGGAAAGGAATAATCTATTTCTAAAAATTTGTCTTTTTCTCTTTGCACTTCGAGTTCTTTTTCTTCTATCCATTGCTCCTCCTTCACCTATTTTAACAATTTATATTGAAATTGTAAAACTTAAGGGTATTAAAATAGACTCCCGAAGGAGTCATTATTTTATTTTTCCAAATTTGTTAAATGGAATAAATCTAAATACCGCTATTCCCTTTATTGTATTTGTCGGGATGGTTCCAAATCTTCTTCCGTCGTCTGAGTTATATCTATTGTCACCAAGAACAAAAACCTCTCCCTCTTTTACTTCCCATTCTGACTGGTCAATTTCAGGAAATGTTTCTATGTCATAAGAAATATAATCTTCTTTAAGCTCTTCTCCATTAAGATAAACTCTTCCCTCGTTTAAACTTACAGTGTCTCCTGCAGTTCCTATAACTCTTTTTATAAAGTGGTCCCTCTTTCCATTCGGCTTTATATCTGGGGAAAGAAACTCTATTACTTCTCCCTTTTCCACATCTCTTATCCATACTCCCAATCTATTTACTATAAGCCTGTCTCCAGTGTCAAAGTTTGGATACATGGACTGACCGGACACTTCTGTGACGGAAAAAATAAATGTTCTAATAATAATTGCAAGAACAAGTGCCAGTAATATAGATTTTATAAAGGATATTATTGTATCTTTCATCTATTCATCTCCTTATAATTCGTATAGTGTATCGTAATTTATCTGTGTGTAAAAAAGTTTTTTTAACTTTTCAAAGTCGCCACCGCTTTCCGCCATGGCCCACATAAGTTTTACCACAGTTGACTCTAGGGTCATGTCGAAGGACTCCATTATATTTAAATCATCAAGCCTTCTACCAACTTCATATACCGAAATATCCGAGCCCTCCATGGGAACTTGTGTAGTTATTACGATATTTAATTTTCTGTCCTCTTCAAGTTCAACTTTAAATGCATCTACAAGATAGGATGGTATTCCACCAACGCCATAGGACTCAACTATAACTGTTTTGTACTTTTTGAAAATATATGACAAAAGTTCCGGTTCAATGGTCGGTATTAGTTTTAATAAAAATATTGAGTCGTCTAGCTTGTCATAAAACTTAACTTCCCCTTCAAAGTCCTTGTGAAGATATCTTATTATCTTATCGTCATGGACAGTTGCAAGCACAGGATAGTTTAGACTTGTAAAGGCGTCATAGCTCTTAGTCTTTTCCTTTCTTCCCCTTGTTCCTGCAATAACCTTGCCGTTAAACACGATATTTACATCGCTTGACCTGTCGTCGCACACATAGGTTATACTATCTGTCAGGTTTAGCTTTGCATCTGTTATATCGCTAAATATTGACTTTTGTGCCCCAGTAAGTACAATTGGCTTTTTCGAGTTTTGTATAAGATAGGAAATTGCACATGCAGTGTAGGCCAATGTGTCTGTTCCATGGGTTATAACAAAGCCATCGTAGTCATTATAGTTATTCCTAATTGCAGTACTTATCTTAAGCCAGTCCTCCACCTGTATGTCCGTTGAGTCAATGCTCATTAGATCCAAGGTGTCTATGATAACTTTGTTTTTATCAAGATTTAAATACTCAACCAATTCCCTTGAGTTAAGTCCTGGAGCAAGGCCCTTGCCCTTATTTATGGATGCAATAGTGCCTCCAGTGGATATCATTAAAATATTTTTCATTAAAATTTCAACTTTCTTGGTTTTCTATTTTCAAAAATATAAACTCCTGTAAATCCATTTGCCTTTAAATAGTCCACAGCGTCTTTTGAGTTTGCACCAACATCCTTTGATATATGGGCGTCGGATCCTATGGTTATAATCTCTCCACCGGCTTCTTTATACCACTTAAGAATTTTTTCATGTGGATGAAGATATGGAAGTCCCCTTCTATATCCACCGGTGTTTATTTCAATTCCTCTATTTGAGTCTATAAGTTCTTTAAATATCTTTAGTATGGTTTCTTTATTGTTCTCTTGCCTTGGAACCTTTACTCCCTTATCTAAATACCTGTCAATATAGTCAATATGTCCAAGCACATCAAAGTTTCTAGTGGCCTTTACAGCCTTATACATCTCTTCATAATATGTTTTATAAAGTTCATCTGTGGTCAAGTTCTTATAGTAACCACCATGGTAAAGATCTTTTTCAAATAGCGAATGCACAGAACCAATTACAAAGTCGTAGTCAAATTTACTTACAAAATCATCTACAATCTTTGCAGTACATTCCTGTATTCCCACTTCAACTCCTGAGAGAACAGTTATATCATCTTTGTAAGTTTCTTTTAACTTCTTATATTTATTAAAATACCCTTCCACATCAAGGGTGTCAGAATATACATCAGTAACTTCTACTATTTCCATGTGGTCTGTAATTGAAATGTATTTTAGTCCATTATTAATTGCAGATAAAATATTTTCTTCCATTGGAGTTCTACTGTCAACTGAGAACTCACTATGATTATGCAAATCTATCATAATTCCTCCTATTTCTATATAATAGTTTACCATAATTTTATTATTTTGTTCCAAGAAAAAAGACTCCTAAGAGTCTTTTCTAATATCTTGCCATTCTTCTTACTCTAGATCTATTTTTTCTATAGTATGACTGTATATCTATGGCATCAAAAAGCGTTGTTATTATAAAGATAATTACACTTGCCCAGATTGCTCCAGTCTCTTTACCAATTGTGAAAAAGATTAAAAATACAACAGAGAGAATTATAGGTCTTATATTAAATTTTATTTTTATTAAGAAAGGATAGGCTATCTCTTTTAAGATACAAAGTATAATAAATAAAATTGCAAGCTGACTTCCTAACATCTTTTCGTTTGTTATGACCCTTGCTAATATCCATGGTATCATCATTATTCCTGAACCCATAAATGGAATTAAACTAAATAGCCCTATTAATATTCCCTTAATAATCACTCCATGAATTCCAATTATTTTAAGGCCAATCATGGATATAATCGCTACTGCAAGTCCATATCCCAAGTACCATAAACCAAAGGTCTTCTTGTCCTTCTTTGTTCTAAATAGTATCTCAGATAAAAATCCTTCTAAATATTCCCTTACAACCATTTTACACCTCCTAGTTAAATCCTGGTTTTCCCAATAACTTAAACATTTGTGTCTTATATTCTTCCACACCTGGTTGATTAAATGGATTTACTCCCAATAAATATCCTGAAATGCTTACAGAAATTTCGAAAAAGTATAAAAGCTTTCCTAAATTTTCTTCATCTATTCTATCCAAAACTATGCTTATGTTTGGAACTTCACCCTTAACATGTGCAGTTCTTGTTCCTTCTGTAGCTTTTTTATTTACATAGTCTAAAGTTTTACCTGCAATGTAATTTAATCCATCAAGATTTTGTTCATCAAATGGTATTTCAATGTCCTCCATAGGATTTTCCACTTCAATAACCGTTTCAAATATATTTCTCTTGCCCTCTTGAATAAGCTGACCCATTGAATGTAAATCGGTAGTGAAGTCTACACTTGCTGGAAAAATTCCCTTGCCATCCTTACCTTCAGACTCTCCAAATAGTTGTTTCCACCATGCGGAGATATATGTTAGAGATGGTTCGTAATTTACAAGTATTTCAATGTCTTTGTTATCTTCACTATGAAGAAGATATCTTATTATTGCGTACTTAATGGCAGGGTTCTCTTTTCCATTCACAACTGTGAAAAGCTCTTGACCCTTTTTAAAGCCATCTAAAAGTTTGTCTATGTCAACACCTTTAGCTGCAAGTGGTAAAAGCCCAACTGGACTTATTACAGAAAATCTTCCACCAATATCGTCGGGAACTACAAAAGTTTCATAGCCCTCTTGTAGTGAAAGCTTCTTTAAAGCGCCTTTTTCTCTGTCGGTTGTAACATAAATTCTATTTTTTGCGTCTTCTCCGTACTTTTCTTCAAGTTCTCTTTGTAAAATTCTAAAGGCAATTGCAGGCTCTGTAGTAGTTCCAGATTTTGAAATTACATTTATACAATACTCCTTATCCTTTAAAAACTTAACCAATTCATTTAAATAGGTTGAGCTTAGATGATGACCTGCATATATGAGTTTGAACTCATCGTCAGCTTCAAAGTAAGGCTTTAAAGAGTTTTCAACAGCCTTTGTACCAAGATATGATCCACCTATGCCGATTACAACTAGGTAGTTTGCCTTTTTTCTTATATCTTCTGCCGCCTTTTTTATTTTATTTAATTCTTCTTCTGGATAGTTTTTAGGAAGTTCAACCCAACCTAAAAAGTCTGACCCTTCAGAGTTTTTATTTAGAACTTTTTCTAAATTTTCTTCACCTTGTCCATAATATTTTTCCAGCTCATTTAAATTATAAGCCTTTGAAAAATCAAATTTAATCGCCATTTTCGTCCTCTTTTCTTTCAACTAAAAGTATAGCTATATCATCTTCTTGTCTTCCCCATCTATACCCAGAAACCTCATTTACAATTTTATCTAAGATATTTTCAGGATTTTTTGATGCCAGTTCAATCAGTCTATCCGTTCCATAAAACTCCCCAAAGTAATCTTTAGTTTCGGTTATTCCATCTGTGTAGAATAATATTTTTTCACCGAGTTTTAAATCAATAATGTTTTCCGAATAATTTCCCTTTGAAGTTATTAGTGAAATTGGAAGACCTGTTCCCTTTAGCTTTTCAACTTCTCCTTCTTTATTTATCTTTAGGGGAATTGCATTATGCCCTGCATTTGCATAGTGAAAAGTTCCCTTGCTCTTATCAAAAACTCCATAAAAAATTGTGAAGTATTTACTATCTTCAAGGTTTAATTCTCCAAATCTTCTTATTAGAGATCTCAAGATAATGTCGGGAGTATATCCTGTAATGGAACTTCTCGCAATATGATATCTTACAGACTGCCTTACAAACATGGTAAGTATTGATGCGGATATACCATGGGCCACCACGTCTGCAATATAGATTGCAGTCTTTGTGTCGTCAATAGGTATTACATCAAACATATCTCCAGAAAGATACTCTGAAGGGATGTATTTATAACTTATATCAAGTCCTCTATGATCTCCAACTTCTGGCAGAAGGCACTTTTGAATCTTTCTTGCATCATTTAATTCCTTTTGAGTCTTTTGTGTAATCTTTTGATATCTCTTTATTGCAATGGACTCCATGGTCACATTTCTAAAGGTTTCAATAATTGCAATTGGCTTGTTATCGTCCATTACAATTGAACTCTTTACCATAAACTCTTCTAGACCTATAACTATGTTTCTAGTATTTTGTCCTAAACCATTAAAGTCTTCAAGAACAGTTCCCGGTATAACATCTTTGTCCTTACCAGTTTCAAGACAGTTTTTTCCAATCTGATCTCCAACCATTTTAATCATCTGCAAATTCTGAAACAAGATATTTCCGTGAATATCGATTATTCTAATCCAATCTGAAAGATAATCAAATACTCTAAGCTTTTCCTCAGAAAAAATTATCTCTAATTTCTTTAACATTTAATCACCTTGCCTTGGAGGTCTTGGCCCATAGTACTGATAGTAGCAGGTTTTAATTCTACCATTATAAAGTTTTCTCTTTCTATCAGCCTTTTTACCAACCAACTTTTCATAATTTTCATAGGATGTAATTAAATAAATAGACCAGGTTTTAAAATTTTTAAACTTTTTATTAAAGTCCTTGTAAAGTTTTTCAACCTCTTTTAACTCTCCCATCCTCTCGCCATATGGAGGGTTGGTAATAACAACTCCGTAATTGTCTTCCAGGTCAACTTTTCTCATGTCCTTCATGAAAAATTGAATGTCTTCATTAACCCCAATCATCTCTGCATTGTCCCTTGCTCTTAATATGGACCTCTTGTCAATGTCCGAACCTAAAAGATGAAGCTTAACATCATGATCTATTTCACTTAAACACTTTATCCTAACTTCTTTATATATTTTCTCCCCCACATATGGAAACTTTTCAGAGGCAAAGCTTCTGTCTATGCCGGGAGCAATGTTTTTACCTATCATTGCGGCTTCAATTAGTATTGTCCCAGATCCACAGAAAGGGTCATAAAGAGTTCTTGATGGATTCCAATAGGAAAGTAGTACCATGGCAGCAGCTAATGTTTCCTTTAGTGGAGCATCCCCCGCTCTTCCACGATATCCCCTCTTATGGAGCCCTTCTCCAGAAGTGTCTAAAGTTATTGTTGCAATATCTTTTAATAAGGACACTTCCAGCTTATACATGTCTCCAGTCTCTTCAAACCAATCCACTTTGTAAACTGATTTCAATTTTTCCACAATTGCCTTCTTACAAATACTCTGGCAATCGGAAATGGAAAAAAGTTTTGACTTTATGGATTTGCCTTCCACAGGAAATTTTGCATCCACGCTGATATATTCTTCCCAAGGTAGTGCATAGGTCTTGTCAAATAGCTCTTCAAAGCTTAAGGCTTTAAACTCTCCAACTTTAATAAGAACTCTTTCACCACATCTAATCTTCATATTTATTGTGGCAATGTCCCTTGCATCTCCCTTTAGCTCTACTTTCCCGTCGGAAATTTTTAAATTGTCATATCCCATATCTAATAATTCTCTTTTTACAACAGCTTCCAGTCCGAAGGTTGTTGTAACAATTAATTCATATAATTTTCCACTCATGAAATCATTTACACTCTCCTACACTAAATTATAACCTATCGCATGAATAATTAATAGAAGTTTACGAAAAATATTTCTTATTTCAACTGCCATCAATAATACTCTTGGTGAACTTTAAAATCTTTTCATATTTGTTTAAATTATTAAAAGAGTGGTATATATGAAATGTATTAATTTAAAGGGGGATTTAAATGAGTAAAATTACTGAATTATACCAAACAGCTGATTGGAAAAACGAAAAACACGTTCCAGTAATCACAGCACCTGAAAAAGTTAAAAGCGAAGATTTATTTGACGTAGAAGTTGCTGTAGGTAAAGAGATTGCACATCCTAACACAATGGAACATCATATTGCATGGATTAAATTATATTATCTTGCAAAAGATTCAGACAAAGCTGTTGAAATTGCAGACTCAAGATTCACAGCTCATGGAGAAGGAGATGCTTTCACTGAACCAACTCTTAAAACAGCAGTTAAGTTAAACAAATGTGGTAAGCTAATTGCAACTTCATATTGTAATATCCACGGACTATGGACTTCTGAAGTTGATATTACAGTTGAAGGCTAAATTAAGAAAAATAAAAAGAGCTTGAGTAAACTCTTGCTCTTTTTTAATTTCTTTTTTTTTCATAGGTTATATAGTACGGTGTTGCTATTATAAGTCCACCAACAATATTTCCTAAAGTTACAATTAATAATCTTGATATAACTGCTCCCATAGAAACATTTGCTCCTAAAAAGATTGCTTGAGGAAAATAATACATATTTGCAACACAGTGTTCGAAACCTAAAAATACAAATATAAATACTGGAAATGCGGATAGGAAAAATTTAGATATTCCATCCTTGCCCGCTGCTGCAGTCCAAACTGATAGACATACTAAAATATTACATAATACCCCTCTAAAAAATGCAGTTCCTAAGTCTAGACTGGCTTTTTTAGTTGCCAAGTTTTGGAAGTAGTCCAGTGCATTTTCAGGAAATACTTTGCTAGCTGTCATTAGCCATGCAAAAAATATTGAACCAATTAAATTAAAAACCCAAACCTTACACCAGTTAACTAAAACTTGTTTTCCTGTTATATCTTTTGAATAAAGCCCAATGGATATAAGAATATTGCCTGTAAAAAGTTCCGCTCCTGCAACCAATACAGATACAATTCCTATTGTAAAGATTGCACTTCCCAATAACTTTACTGCAAGTGGCGACATTCCATCCCCTAACATTGATACCAGCGATGAAGCTGCTCCACCAATTGCTATGAACATTCCTGCAAGCAGTCCCATCATCAAAGTTTTTACTGTGGCATTTGAGGTTTTAGAAACAGATAAATTTCTATTAATCTCAACCATTTCAGCAGGACTGTTGATATTACTTGCCATTACATTACCCCCTCTGAATTTAAAATTACAGTACTAATCTAAATAGATTATAATAATATAATATCACACATTTTAGTATTTTACCACACTAAAATACCCCCGATTACTCGAGGGCATTTTCTATTACATTTCGTTTTCACAATCCAAAATCAAATCTAAGAATGATCTTACATGAACTGGAAGAGTTACCTTTTTGTTCCAGCATGCATATAGATTCCTATATCTTTCTTTACTTTCAGTTAGTGGAATGGCTAAAATAGATCCATCTTCTATCATATCTTCTACAGCTATCTTTGAGAAGAAAGAAGTTCCAACTCCTTGTCCAACCATTTTTTTCACTAACATATCATCATTAACTGTTAATACTACATCCAATTGATCATGACTTACACCAACTTCACTTGCAATTGCATCCATCTTATTTCTAATTCCTGAACCCTCTTCTCTTGAGATCATAGGTTGTCTAACTAGCTCTCTTATTGAAGGCTTTGACTCTTTTAACTTTCTATAGTAGTCATTGTTTGGACAGATAAATACAAATTCATCTTCGAAAATAGGTGCAAAGTCACAGTTTTCATCGTCTTTTTTCATTCCAACTATTCCTAAATCTACCATATAGTCGGAAACTTTTTTAATAGTTTGAACACTATTAGTTTCTTTAATTACTACAGAGATATTTGGAAACTCTCGTCTGTATTTAAGCAATACCTTTGGAAGAATATGTGATGCAGGTATTTTTGAAACACCAACAATAATCTTGTTTTGATTCTTCTCCCCAAACTTTTCCATAACTCTGTCTCTTTTTGTCAACAGATTCTTTGCTTCTTTATAAAGCAATGTTCCAGCTTCAGTTACCTTTAGCTCTCTTGTGGATCTAATGAACAAAGCTGTGTCCAACTCTTCTTCTAATTGTTTTATCTGCAAACTTACTGTTGGTTGTGATATACCAAGTTCTTTTGCAGCAATTGAGAAGCTTTCATTTTGTACAAGCGCTACAAAAATCTCCAATTGTTTAAAGTCCATATTAATCCTCCCTTTATTGTCAGGTCAAATTAATCAACGCTTTTTAAAAAATCGGCAATAATTCTCTTACAATTTTAAGCGACTGTAGGTCGCTTAAAATATGTAACAACTCAAATAAACTAAACTAGGCTAATAAGATAATGAATATTATCATTCTTTATTTACAATTATATTTTACTATAGACTGCAAATTAATGCAATAGTTTTTAACAATTATTAATATTAAGGTGAAAGTTGTTAGTAAAAAATTTATTTTAATAAATTAAAAAGGGGCATTGCCCCCTCATTTTATAAAATTTCAATTCTTTCAACTATGTCGTATAAAAAGTCTTCTTTTAATTCATATATCTTTCCGCTCTCTGTGGCTTTAGAAATTTCTGTATTCACTGGAACTTTTGAGAAAGTTGTAATATTTAATTCTTTAGAAATTTTTTCAATTTTGCTTTCTCCAAAAACTGAAATTTCTTCATTGCAGCAAGGGCATTTTAAATATGACATGTTTTCAACAAGTCCAAGTACTGGAACGTTCATAAGTTTTGCCATTTTAATTGCCTTTTTTACAATTATTTCAACAAGTTCATTTGGTGTTGTAACCACAACAATTCCATCTATTGGAAGTGACTGAAATATGGTTAGTGGTACATCACCTGTTCCCGGTGGCAAGTCTATGAATAAATAATCTAGTTCTTCCCATAGTACCTCTTGATAAAATTGTTTTATAACTCCAGCAACAACTGGACCTCTCCACACAACTGGATCAGTTTCATTTTCCAAAAGTAAATTTATGGACATTACTTTTATATCGTTCTTAGTTACAACTGGATAAATTTTTCCTTCTTCGTTTGAAGTCGCATTACCCTTTAAGCCAAAGTACTTTGGAATACTTGGTCCAGTAATATCTCCGTCCATAATCCCTACCTTGTAACCCTTTCTTGCCATTTCGCTAGCAAGCATTGATGTCACTAGGGACTTTCCAACTCCTCCCTTTCCTGAGACAACTCCAATAATATTTTTAATCTTTGTTGTTTCATAAGGGTTTATTTTAAAATCAACAGGATTTTTTGCATGGCCACATCCAGATGAGTGGCTGCATCCTGAACATCCTCCACTATTACAATTAGACATAATTACCTCCTTCTTTTTAATGTTATTAAATTTGAGATTATATGTCAAAAATTTCATAAAAAAGAGCCGCCTAAGCGGCCCTCAGTAATTAATAACCTATATTGTTGTTAATTTCAGCACTAATCGCACTTTCTCCACCAACTAAATATGCATTGAATGGACTAAGTTTTAAATCATCAACAAATTTCTTTAAACTATCTGTATATGACTTGCCATCTACTAGTAGAATTGGTGCATTAACCTTGTTTAAAAGTGATGATGCTGTTAATGCGTCAATAGAATATTTATCTGTTCCATTTGCAATGATTAATGAATTAATATAATCCTTTTCTCCTTGAAGCTTTTTACAAACTTCTTGTGAAGTTATATAACGATTTGTTCCTTTAATTCTCAAACTATTTTTAACTCCCAAGGCGTTTATTGTTGAGTCGCTTACAGAGCTATCTCCACCAATTACAACGGAAGTTTTAACTTCTAGATCCTTTAGCATTTTCTTTGCTTGAACTGTGCCTGTGTTTGGAGATACAAGTAATATTGGTGATTTTTTTAGCACTGCATAAGGCGCTGCTGAAAGAGCATCTGCATTTTGTCTTCCGTCAACTAAAATCACTTCTTTGTTGTACTTGTGTTTTTCAATAAGTTCTTTAACAATTTTTTGTGAAGTTTCGTATCTATTTGCTCCGGCTATTCTATCAACTTTTAAAGTAGAGTTGTTGCCTTTCAATTCATTAAATATCTTACTTGAAACTGAACCTTTTCCACCTACGATAACCACCCTCTTAAGATTGTCGTTGTGAATATAGTCTAATACTTCTTTTTTAATAGAATCTTTCTCAACAAGTAAGATTGGTGCATTAAGAGCCTTTGCCAATGGTCCTGCCGCAAGGGCGTCTGCAGATCCATCTCTTCCATTTGCAACTATAACAGTTTCTGGTTTTTCATTAACTTCCCTTGCAGTGTCTAATGCCGTTAAAAATCTATCTGTCCCAGAAAGTCTGTTAACACTTCTACTTGGTTTTAATTCAAATTCCCAATCTGAATTTTTTGCCATAGTAAACTCATACGGTAATTTTATAGCTTTTCCATCTTTATAAACTACAAAGTTGTCATCAAAGCCTGTAAATTCTAATTTATTTTCAGAACCTGCAAATATTGCAATGTCTTTACCAAGTTCAATTTGATTTCCATTTAGTTTAACTTTTAATTTCTTAAGTTGGATCTTAGGTCCATCTACTTTAACTTTAAGATTTAAAGTATCTCTATGGATTCTTAGAACAACATCATTTTCTTTTTTTATAATATTAAAAGAGAACTCTTTTTTTCCTTCTACACCTGTACCTGGATCTCCATTTACTGAAACTCCAACAAATTCATAGTATTTATCCCCTATTACAAAGTCTACTTTTTGGTTATTTGTATTTGCTTTAAATACTTTAAACTCAGGTCCTTCAACTGTACTTTTAGTTGTTCCATCATTAATAGACCATTGTAATTTTAATTCTTTAACTATTCTTTCTATTTCTTGTTTATCTGTAATGTCTTTTTCATTTAGAATTATTTTCTTTACTTTCACTACTGGAAACTTACTTTCCAATGTTTCCTTTGGAGCTTCTGTAGCTTCTTTCTTTTCTTCATTTTTTTCAGGTTCTTTAGTTTTTTCTGTTTTCTTTTCAGTGTTTTTATTATCCGTAACTCCTACAGCCGCATCATCCTTTTTTGTTTCTTCTGCCAATGCAACACTAGGCAATAAGAAAGAAAAAGCTAAAAGAAAGCTCAAAACTATTTTGCTAAATTTTTTCATTCTATTCCACATCCCCATCTATATTTTCTTCAGGTTCATAATGCACTATGGATACAAACTTTCCAGTTGAGTCCTTAATACGCCTAAGTTTCTTCTCAAACTCCGGTCTTTCTAGCCATATTGTCTTATTACAACCCTGACATTCCAATTTAATATCCATACCTGTGCGAAGTATCTTCCAATTATTTTCGCCACATGGATGTCCCTTTTTCAAAGTTATAATATCTCCAACTTTATACTTCATAGGCACCACCTTCTAAATTAGAACTTTTGTAATTTTCACAAAGCTCTAAAAATCTTTTTCTAATTTGAAGTTCCAACCAATATTGTTCTCCTGGTTTTGCCCAACCTACAACGGTTATTTTTATATTGTCAAAGTTACCTACTCCAGTTATTCCGTAGATATATGGTTTTACCGTTACATTTTTGTTTTCACCTAACTCATCTCCCAATATCTCCACAACTTTTGTAGAATCTTCAACGGAAACTCCACTAGGTATGGTCATTTCCACAAAGGCCCTTTGGTTTGATCTGGACATATTCTTTACAGTTTGTATTGAACCATTGGCGATATTTGTAATAGAGCCGTCAAAGCCTCTTATTCTCGTTGTTCTCATTCCAAATTGTTCAACAACCCCTGCAATTGTTCCATTTATTAAAACATTGTCTCCAATTCCATATTGATCTTCTATTAGAGCAAATAGTCCAGATATAAAGTCCCTTACTATAAACTGAGATCCAAAACCTATGGCAACCCCACCGATTCCGGCAATCCCGACGGTTAAGCTCCTTCCAACTTTGAATACTTCTAGTATCTGTAATACTCCGAAGAAGTAAATTATATATCGTAAAGTATTTTCCATTACAGAAGCTATGGTTTTACCCTGAGTTGTTTCGCCAATTACATTTTTGAACTTTTTAGTCTCTGTCATTAATAATTTTTCAAAAACAAATTTTGTTACAACTTTCGCTAAAAATACTGTAATTAGAAATATTAAAATACTTACTGCAAACTTCCCAAATATGTTAAGGTCCTTTGTGCCGTCAATATAGAAAAATGTTTTTAACTGTAAATAAAACTCTCTAATCTGAGTCATTAATCTATCTTCTCCGCTTTATTTCCATCACTGTCTGTGGTGTACTCCCAAAAGTACGCTATAGGTAGACTATCTTTGTAAGCTTTAACCTTTTCTAGGTCGTCCATGCTCATTCTAATGGTAAGGCCACAGCTGTTGGATATTTCCCTTGGAGTTGGTATTGTCTTTATATCAAAGCCATCTGCCTTTAACTTGCTCTCTGTCATCATCGTATGATTTACAGATTCAAATGTTAACATCAAGTACTTCATTATCTTATAATCACATTCTTATTAGGAGTTGAAATCCTTTCATAGATTGTATACATATTTGAGATTTCGCCTATTTGAAGTTTTTCCTTTAGATTGTAGTAGTCAAGGCAAGTTCCACATGATACAATTTCTACACCTTCATCTGCCATTGCCTTTAAGTCATCTAGAACTTCTGAGCCTTCGCAAGTTAGAAATACTCCCTTGTTGTAGAATACAATTGTCTTTGGTAGTGGCTTTGTTTGAGAAACTGTATATACAAATGACTTAATAAGAATCTTTCCTAGTTCTTCATCTCCTCCACCCATGGTGTTTGAAGTAATAGCTAGTGTAAAATCTTCTTCTGATTTAACTTCTGTAGCAACTGAATCCTTTGACTTAACTATAGTAACAAGGAAGTCATCATCAGCAAACTTCTTATAGTCAAACTCAAATCCTTGACCCTTTGCATATTTTTCAAGGTTGTTTACACAAACTTGGTTGTCAGCTTGAACTTCCACAGTTCCTTCAGTCATTTCGTCTAATTTTTGTTTAGTAATAATTACTGGTTTTGGACATGCTAATCCTTTTGCATTAATTTTTTCCATTTTTTACCTCCTAATTTTCAACACTTATTGAATTTGAATGTATAAAGAAAATGTCCGAAGAATTTACAATTACATCTTGCACTTCTTCAGTTTGAACAAAATCTTTGACCATTCCACTTTCATACATGGCAAAGCCCTTTGAATTATATAAATAGACCTTGTCTTTTAATATAGCTAAGGAAGAAAAATCTCCCTTTAACTCCATTTTCTTTTGATTTAATAAATTTAAATCATATACGCCTAATTTGTCATCTTCAAGAATAAAGATATTGTTTTTATAGCCCCTTGCAGCCTTAAAATCATTTACCTTTTTCTTTCCCAATATGGCTTCATCCTTCATAACCCTTGCCTCAATATTTGACACCGTCAAAATATGTCCGTCTTGAAAGGCTTCGCTATAGAAGATTAATTCATTTGGAAAGGTTATTGCAGTTTCCTTTTTATCATTCAAATCTACACTATACATAAAAGAAGTTACATTGTTTTTCTCTTCATCTTTTTTTACAATTGAAGTTATAACGGCTCTTTCATCTCCCAAGTCATAAGTAATAATCCTTCCATTTACCTTTCCCTTGCAGATGATATTTTCTGAAGAGTCGATAACGGCATATGAGTTCTTCCCAACCGCCAGAGCTTTATTATTTTTAATAACGCAGTCTTCAATTGGAAAATTTAATTTTTTACTTGCTTTAATCTTTCCCGACTTGTCCAAGAGATAAATATTTGCATTGCTATAATACACAATAAAATCTTTATCCCCAACGATGTTTCCACCTTTTAGAGGCAGGTTAATTCTCTTAATCTCCTTGCCATCTTGGGAAAAACTGCCAATGTATCCATCTTTTAAAATAAAGACTTGTTTAGATCCAATAACGATATTTGAATAGTCGCCTTCTAAGGGAAGATTTGTAAAATTCTTTACATATCCACCTCTACTCATGAAAAAAAACGCTAATAATAGGATTAAAAAACCTATGGCAGCTATCACTATCTTATTCTTAAAAATATTTTCAAATTTCATAATCTCACCATCTATATTTTACCATTAAAAACTTAATTTTAATATTCAGCGATGGAATTATTACAAAATCCTACTTATTTATATACCCTCAATAATTATCTATAAACAAAAAGAGCCTTTGCAGGCTCTGTTTTAATATGTTTCTTTAAATACTTCAAAGTGACCTTGTGGATGATCACATGCAGGACAAACTTCTGGTGCAGATTTGCCTTCATGTATGTAGCCACAGTTATTACATTTCCATCTAACAACTTCGTCTTTTTCAAAAACTTTTCCTTCTTCGATGTTGTTTAAAAGTTTTTGATATCTTGTTTCGTGAGCTTCTTCAACTTCAGCTATTTCAGTCCAAACTCTAGCTATTTCGTCAAAGCCCTCTTCCTTTGCAACCTTTGCAAAGTCAGGATACATTTGTGAAGCTTCTTCGTGTTCCCCTTCAACTGATTTACGAAGATTTTCCTTTGTGTCTCCTAAAAGTACTGGATAGTCCCAGTTAACATTAACTGCTTCATCCTTTAGACCACCTTCATTAAGAAATCTAAAAAATCTCTTAGCATGTTGGTCTTCATTGTGTGCAGTTTCTTCAAAGATATTTGATATTTGAACATATCCTTCTTTTTTTGCAGCCTTTGCATAATATTTGTATCTCATGCTCGCTTGTGATTCACCAGCAAAAGATACCATTAAATTAAGTGCTGTCTTTGTTCCTTTTAAATTCATAATAACCCCCTATAATTATCTTACTATTAAATTGTATCGTTAATATTTTTTAAAGTCAAGTAATTTGTAATCATTACAATCTTATTTTAGAATAATATTTTGAAATTTGGGTACAAATAAAACAATACTTTTATTGTTGATTATACTTTGAAAAAAGGAGGAGCTATGAATAGAAAAAAATTTTTAGCAGTTATAAATATAGCGGTTTTAATTTTTATAATTGCGCTAACCCTTCCAGGTAATAGAGTTTATAAGAAAAATTCTAAAGAGGATGCTGAAGGTAAGGAAAAGAATTTTATTAGTTCCGTAGAGTCCAAAGAGGAGTTTAATCACCTATCTTCTCTAATCGAACATAACTACATCAACTATCCTTATCTAAGCACAGCAGGGGAGCTTGACTTCAATAATTTAAACGAAAAATATTCTAAAAGACTAGAAGAAGACTTGAGTTTACCAGAGTATAGAACCATTATAAAGTCTTACCTAAATGAGTTTAAAGACGAAAATTTATATATCTTGGAATATGACAATTACTTAAACATCTACAATAACTACTCGAACAGAAATGATTCCACATTAAAAGATATAGTTAATAATCCAAAGGTAAAACAGGTTTATTCTGAATTTAAAAAGGAAAACGAAGAACTTAATACCAATTCAAATTTAGTTCTTGATACTGCAGATAACAAGGTTGCAATTATTAGAGTAGATAACTTCAATAGTAAATATAAATTGGAAGACCAAAAAAAGATTTTAGATTTTTTAAAAAAATCTAACTCATATCCATATGTGGCAATCGACATTAGAAAGAGCCACGGAAATTCCATAGACTATGCCATAGAAAATATTATCAAACCACTTTCAAATAGCACCAACATGGCAGAGTTTAAAATACTTCAAAGAACAAAGGACTTTCCAAATGCCTTAAGAGATTTAAATATAATCTCCGGCATATCAGTTAACGAAGAATACTTAAATAGCAAAGGTGATATCAACTTACAAAAAAAAGAGCAGCTGGATCAATTCCCATTCTATCAAAGCTATAGCTTTAAAGATATGGGCACAAACAAAGCTAACTTCAAAGGCAAAGTCTTTGTAATACAAAGTAAAGAGACCAGTGGCGCCGCAGACTTCATAAGCCAATTCACAAACAGAACTGGATTTGGAAGAACAATAGGAACCCTTACAAAGGGCGGTGGCATAGCACCAATAAATTCAATTGTTGAACTGCCAAAGTCACATCTACTATTGTCACTTCCATATAGCACTGGCGTAAACGAAGATGGATTTCTAAATAACTTAAACGGAACCTATCCTGAAATTGCCCTGGATGAAAAGGAAGACCCTATAAACTATATTTTAAATATGATTAACTAAAGCCAAGGTCACCCTTGGCTTATCATATTAGATTACAATTCTCTTTTCTAGAATTTTTTTATCCTCTTCAATTTTTTCTAAAAGCTTTTTCTTTTCATCATCATTTATTTTTCCATCCATTAACAACTCTATAAGCTCACTTTGGTTGTCAATAATATTTTTTTGAAGATTTCTTGTTAGTATAAGGTTTTTAGAAGCCATCTCCTTGCTCTTCTTAACCTGTTCATTGAATTCATTTAGCTTTTCCTCAGCCATTAAATGAATATTTTCTCCCTCTTCCTTGATTTTTTCAAGTCTCTCTTTAACTTTATTAGTTCTAAACTGAACATTTGGATATGCATCAACTATACGGCTGTAAAGTAAATT
This sequence comes from Mediannikoviicoccus vaginalis, assembly GCF_928097925.1. Taxonomy (GTDB): domain Bacteria; phylum Bacillota; class Clostridia; order Tissierellales; family Peptoniphilaceae; genus Mediannikoviicoccus; species Mediannikoviicoccus vaginalis. Next base: position 69,595 of record NZ_CAKMRI010000001.1, on the reverse strand, counting down.
TTTATCCTTAAGAAGCTCTCTAACCTCTTTTGCAATGGCTTCACTATTATCAGCCTCACTACTTTCAACGACTTTTTTAAGAAGCCCCATTATAAACCTAGAAAATATGTAGTCAGATAAAAATATAACCGACAATGTTCCAGCTAATATATATATAATCTTAGGATTCAAACTGTCCATAAAGGCAAAGAAGATAGGATTGAAAATCCTTGTAATAATCATTCCTGCAAGTCCAAATAACACAAGATTTCCTATCCATACACGACCATTTAAGTTCATGGGCTTTTGTGAGTAGTCCCACCATCTTGCATGATACTTCTTTTCAAAAAAGTAAGATGTCAAATACTCAAGCAGACCACAAAATACAAATGAAATTAAAAAACTCGTTCCGAAAGATGACTCTAACGGTGCCAACATGTCATTTAAAAAGGTTGCAAGAGCAACACCACTACCATAAATTGGACAGTAGGGACCAATTAAAAATCCCCTATTAATAAACCTATGGTACTGCGCATATTTTAAAGCAACTTCTATAATCCATCCTAAAAATGAATAAAAGAAGAAAATTAAAACCAACTTGTATAAATAATCCATAATATCCCTCTACGATTACAATAAAATAATTTAAAAGAATTTCCTCTTCAATAAATTTTATCATAATGGCATATAGAGATACAATGTATTATCGAATAACTTTTTCTATTTGTAGCAGGAGCAAATCCATGTCCAAGTGGTTACTACAGCTTAGAGTAAAATCATTTTAAAACTATTCTAGATTATTCGGTCCAAAGGCATTTGGAAGAAGTTCATTAAACTTAAACATTCTATACTCATAAGAAGACTTAGCCACCACAACAATGGTTTCTTCACTTGCAAACTCATTTAAAAACTGTCTACATATGCCACATGGAAAAGCCCAGTCCATTTCATTTATATTTTGGTCCACTTTTCCACCAACAATAGCAATAATTTTTATTGACCTTGCTCCGCTTGAACAGGCATTTGTCATTGCGGATCTTTCTGCACAAATCGTCCCACCAATAGATGCATTTTCAATATTTGCACCAACATAAACATTTCCGTCCTCAGCCAATATACTTGCACCAACAGCATAGTTTGAATATGGGCAGTATGAGTTTTTTCTTACATCTAATGCCTTTTCAATTAAAATTTTAATATTATCTTCCATTTTATCTCTCCTAGGTATTCAAAAAGGGAGTCAATGACTCCCTTAGTTTATGGTAATTTTCTTTGTTCATATGCTTTTAAAATAACTTCCACAGGCTTTCTCGCCTCTCTTCCACAGATTAGCGGCTGTTTATCTTCGTTTATAGCATCAACAAAGTCTTTTAAAAGTGGTGTGTGTCCGTCTCCGTACACATTTTGAACTTCTGATGAATCTTTTTTCTCTATAACTTCGCTTTCATCTGCAAAGTTCCATGTCTTTATTTCATTTACTGCAAGACCACCGATAACTGCTGTTCCCGTTTCGCCAAATATACTCAATGTCTCTTCTAAGTTCTTTGGATATACACAGGCTGAGCCTTCGATTATACCAATGGATCCATTTTCGAATCTAAGCAGTATTGCACCAAAGTCTTCCATTTCAATATCTCTTAGGAATGTACCTCTCTCTGATTGAACTGAAACAACATCCGAACCCATCATCCATAGTAGTAAGTCTATGTTGTGGATACATTGGTTCATAAGTGTTCCACCATCAAGTTTTTTTGTACCTCTCCAAGGTGCAAGGTCATAGTAATGTTGGTCTCTTGTCCAAAGAATTCTAGCTGTTCCGTTAATAAGTCTGCCGAATTTTCCTTCATCAACAGCTTTTCTAAGCTTTTGAATTGGTGGATTGAATCTATTTTGGTGGCAAACACCAACCTTTAAATTCTTTTTGTCAGCAAGTTCGTTTATCTTATCTATCTCTTCCAATGTCATTGCCATTGGCTTTTCGATTAGAACATGAACATCTTCTTCTAGACAATGTAATGCAATATCTCCATGATATCCTGATTCTGTACAGATCATAGCAAAGTCAGGTTTAACCTTTTTTATCATTTCCATATAGTCTGTGAATACTTCCACATTTCTATCTGGAAAAGTTTCAGCATATTGTTTTTGTTTTTCAATAGCTCTTTCTTCAATTACATCGCAAAGGCCTACTAATTCTGTGTTGCTGTCGTTATCTATCAGTGCTTGCACATGTCTATATGAAATTCTTCCGCATCCTATGATAACGCCTTTTAACTTTTTCAAATTAAACCTCCGATTATAATAATTCGATGTTGTTATTGTTGTCCTTTACATCTCTTGTTGCATATTTTGTATCAAATATAAACTTAGCATTGTCTGCAACCATTTGGTAGTCAACATTTGAATGGTTTGTTGTAATAACAACTAAGTCATATGAAGCTACAACTTCTGGAGTAAGTTCTTTGATTGAGTGAACTGTTTCTCCATTTTGGTCAACATATGAAGGATTGTATCCATCATAGTAGTCTAAGTTAGCGCCTTCTTTTTCAAATTGTTCTATAACAACTAGTGCAGGGCTATCTCTTAAGTCGTCTATATCATTTTTATATGCAATACCTAAGATTAAAACTTTTGCTCCGTTTAATGCCTTTTTGAATTTCTTTGATAAAATTCTTAATGATCTATCAATAACCCATTCTGGCATAAAGTCGTTTACTGAACCTGATGCTTCAATTATTCTCATATGAGCATCGTATTCTTTTGCCTTCCATGTTAGGTAGAATGGATCTAGTGGAATACAGTGTCCACCAATTCCAGGACCTGGATAGAAAGCTTGGAAGCCATATGGTTTTGTCTTTGCTGCATCAACAACTTCCCAAATGTTTATTCCCATTTTGTCTGCAATTAGAGCAAATTCGTTTACTAGGCCGATGTTAACATTTCTATAAGTGTTTTCTAATATCTTTTCCATTTCAGCAACCTTAGGTGAAGAAACTGTAAATACTTCTCCTTCTAGTACATTTCTGTAAAGAGCTGCTGCAACTTCTGTAGAGTCTTCTCCAACTCCTCCGATTACCTTTGGAGTATTTTTAGTTTTATAAATCTTGTTACCTGGGTCAACTCTTTCTGGAGAGAATGCTAGATAGAAATCTTCTCCACATTTTAATCCTGAACCTTCTTCAAGGATAGGTAACATTAGTTCTTCTGTTGTACCTGGGTATGTTGTAGATTCAAGAACTACAATTGAACCCTTCTTTAAGTGTTTTGATACATCTGTTGTTGATTTTTCAACATATGATATATCTGGTTGTTGATATTTATCAAGTGGTGTAGGAACTGCAATGGCGATAAAGTCACATGATGCAACTTCTGCAAAATTATCTGTTGCTCTTAACATTCCCTTTTCAACTAATTCAGCTAGTTCTTCATCAACTACATCACCTATGTAATTGTGTCCTTCGTTTACCATCTTTACCTTTTCAGGTAGTACATCAAAACCTATTACCTTGTAACCTGCGTTAGCTTTTTCTACTGCTAGAGGTAGACCAACATATCCTAGTCCAATAACCCCTACTACTAATTCCTTAGATTCAATTTTTTGTAATAGTTCTTGTTTAATATTTGACATTTTTTACTCCTTCTCTCTTAAAAATTCGTCTTCCAACTTATATATTTTACCACAAATTTCACATTTGTACTCATTATTTTGATATTTTTTTAACCGCTCGCCACACTCACATGCATAACCGATTGGCCTTGCAGGATTTCCAACTACAATTTCATAGTCTTTAACATCTTTTGTAATGACTGCCCCGGCACCTATAAGTGCAAATCGCCCAATTGTGTTACCGCAAATTATTGTGGCATTTGCCCCAACTGAAGCTCCTTTTTTTAAAAGCGTCTTTTTATATTCATCTTTCTTCTCAATTAAGGAGCGTGGATTTATTACATTTGTGAACACGCAGGAAGGCCCTAAGAACACACCTTCCTCGCAACAAACACCTGTATACACAGATACATTGTTTTGTATCTTTACACTGTCGCCAATCTTAACTCCCGGTGAAATAACAACATTTTGTCCAATGTTGCAGTTTTTACCTATTTCGCAATTCGGCATAATATGTGAAAAGTGCCAAATCTTTGTTCCTTCACCAATTGTTGAACCTTCGTCAACATATGACGACTCGTGCACAAAATATTTACTCATGATTAAACTCCAAAACAGATTTGATAATATAGTCTATCTCTTCATCTGTTATCTCTGGGAACATTGGAAGTGCAAAAGTTCTCTTTGATAAATAGTATGCATTTTTGCAATCTTCAGGTTTATATCCTAAAGGTTTGAAAACTTCTTGTAAGTGCATTGGTACTGGATAGTAAATACCAGTTGCTATTCCCTTTTCCTTTAGGAAGTTTGTAAGCTCTTCTCTCTTTTCAGATTGAAGGATGTATAGATGATACACATGTCTTGACTCTTCTTCCTCTATTGGTGTTACCAATACGTCTTTTAGGCCTTCGTTGTATCTCTTTGCAGCTCTAACTCTATTGTCAGTCCATCCCTCTAGGTGAATAAGCTTAACCCTTAGAAGTGCTGCTTGTATTTCATCTAATCTGGAGTTTTGTCCAATTATATAATTGTAATATTTTAATGGATTGTAAACTGTATTGTCAGCAGATTCATCAACTTTGACTTCTTCGTCAATGTCGTTTAAAAGGTTATATGCCTTTAATCCATTTTCTCCCGATCCATGTACCTTTAGCGCTTTAATAATGGTTGCTAAGTCGTCGTTGTTTGTTGTTAACATTCCACCATCGCCAGCACAACCTAGGTTTTTAGTTGGGAAGAATGAAAAGCATGCTATGTCTGATAATGTACCGATCATTTTACCCTTGTAGATACATCCAACAGCTTGCGCTGCATCTTCTACCACATATAGATTGTGTTTCTTTGCAATTTCATTTATTTCATCCATCTTACATGGATTACCAAATATATGAACAGCTATAATAGCCTTTGTCTTTTCAGTAATCTTTTCTTCTATTAATTTTGGGTCGATATTGTAAGTGTCAAGTTCAACATCAACAAATACTGGAGTTGCTCCCACATATGCTATGGCCTCTGCAGTGGCAAAGAATGTGTAGGCTGTAGTGATAACTTCATCTCCATGGCCAATTCCCAGTGCCTTTAACGCAATAATTAGCGCATCTGTTCCATTACCTACAGAAATGGCGTTCTTAACTCCAAGGTATCTAGCAAATTCAGATTCAAACTTCTTAACATTTTCCCCCATAATATATTGGGCATTTCTTAAAACGTCAAGAATTCTCTCTTCTGCTTCTTCTTCTATATTTTTGTATTGTCTCTTTAAATCTATTAATGATATATTCATTGATCCTCCATCATTTTTTATCTACTCCAGGCTTTCAATAACTTCAACCAGCTTCGTTGATAAGTTTTTAAAATCAAAGTCCTTTGCAGCCTTTAATGAATTTTCACAGTATTGTAAATATTTCCCCGGCTCTTCTTTGTACAACTTATAAAAATAAATTATACCATCCGCCATACTTTCTTCCCTGTCCCCTTGAACAGTTAATCCACAGTTGTATTTTTGTAAAAGGTCATATCCACATTCAACATTTGATATAACTGGCTTTCCCGAAGCTAAGTACTCGAACAATTTATTTGGACTAAGTCCATATTTAAAAAGTTCTGGTAGGTGTGCTAGGGATAATACTTGAAGGTTTGACTGTGATAATATGGAAGGCACTTGCCTCTTATTTACCCAGCCCTTGAAAATTACATTATCAATATTATTCTCTTTCACATACTTTTCAAGTTCTTTTCTTTCGCCCTTGTCTCCAAAGATTAAAAACTTAATGTCTTTGTAGCCTCTATCTTTAATTATCTTAAAAGCTCTAATAACCCTACCAAGGTCATTGGCCTTACCAATGGCTCCACTAAATACCACATTGAAGTTTTCTTCATTTGAAAGGTCTTCATCTTCGTACTCAAAGTTCTTCTTGTTCTCCTCGTAGTCCTTAAGTACAATTCCATTGTTTATATATCGAACCTTTGAAGTATCCAGACCTATCTCTCTAATATAGTCAATACCACCTGGCAGTGTGAACAGAATAATATCGGACTTATTATACATCCACCTTTCAATCTTATAAAGAATTTTCGCAATTATATTTTTTCTAGTCATTTTACCCATGGCCACAAAGGTTTCGGGCCAAAGATCTCTCGTCTCCGTAATAAACTTGGCATCGTATTTTTTTGCCTGTCTATACCCCGCAATCCACGTTAGAGGATGCGGTCCAGAGGCAAATACAAGGTCCGGCTTTCCAAAACTCTTTGGTATAAAAAGAGCTCTAAAAAAGTATTGCAACATATTTAAAACCCTCTTCATTCCATTATTTTCATAGGACATGGCCCTTAGAAAAACATAATCTATGCCATTAAATTTATCCTCTTTATAAGTGGCATCATTGGAAATCATATTTATCTGTGTTGTATGAATCGTTGATGCTGTGAATATTTTAACATTATATCCACAATCTTTCAAATTTTTCGCAAAATTGTAATGTCTATTAAATTTTCCTATGTTCGGTGGATCTGCATAATGATTTATAATCCAAATATTCTTAATCTTTTTGTTCATTTATTTCAAATCCTATTACTTCTAATATGGTTATAACAATCAGCTTAATATCCTGTATAACCGAAATTTTTTCAATATACTCAAGATTTATCCTAAGCTTTTCCTGCATTATCTCATTTATATAAGTCTCTTCGGGGTTTTCACTCTTTGCTAAAACCGACGCCTCATCTTTATATTTTATTGAGGCTAGGTCTGTAATGCCCGGGCGAATTTTTAAAATATTTTTTTGGTACTCATCGTAAAGCGCAGTGTACTTTGGCACCTCTGGACGTGGTCCAACAAAACTCATGTCACCAATAAACACATTTATGAGTTGAGGAAGTTCATCAATCTTTGACTTTCTCAAAAACTTTCCTATTCCCGTAATCCTCTTGTCTTCTCCAACGGTTATTAGCATTCCCTTTTTGTCCGCATCTTGAACCATGGTTCTAAACTTGAATATCCTAAAGGGTACATCGCCCTTTTTTATTCTCTCCTGTCTATAAAACACCGGTCCCTTTGATGTTAGCTTAATAATCACACTTATAATAATAAATGGAATTAAAAGTATTGTAATACCTATTAGAGATAATACTATATCCACGAACCTCTTTAATAAAAGCGAAAATCTTCTCTTTTTAAGACGTTCATCAATATATTTTGAAAAAGCTTCCGGGCTTAATTTATTTTGCATATTTATTTACTATTTCCACAAAGCTCTTAGCCACATATTCAGCTTCTTCATTTGTAAGTCTGCTATGAAGAGGAAGTGTGATTTGATTTTCATATTGCTTATATACATTCGGATAATCTTTTATGTCAAATCCCAAATTCTTGTATGCAGTCATCATAGCAAGTGGTTTGTAGTGGACATTTGTTGCTATTTGCTTATCTGCCATTTCCTCAATTATCTTATTTCTTTCTTCCACTTTAATTCCATTTACCCTAGTTAGGTAAAGGTGGCAGTTACTTATATAATGTTCTCCCACATGCTTTAGTGTTTCCACAGGAGCGTCCTTTAAGATGTCGTCATATATTTTTACAACTTCTTTTCTTCTAGCAAGTAAAGAGTCATATCTTTCAAATTGAGCTAGTCCAATGGCAGCCATAATGTCAGTCATATTCATCTTGTAATATGGTCCAACAATGTCATATTCCCATGCACCAAGTTTCATCTTTGAAAGTGCATCCTTGTTTTGACCATGTAGGGATAGAAGTTGTAACTCATTATAAAGTTCGTCATCATCTATGCCATCAATAGTATTCCAAGATAGGGCTCCACCTTCTCCAGTGGTAAAGTTCTTAACTGCGTGGAATGAAAATGAAATAAAGTCACTGTAGTAGCCTGTCTTTTCATCATAATAAATTGATCCAAATGAATGGGCGCCATCATTTACAAGGGCAGCACGACCCATGGCCTCTTGTATTTTGTTAGCAGGTTTAAAAAGATTTTTCTTTTCTTCTAAAATACCTCTAATTCTATGATAATCTACAGGAACTCCTCCAATGTCAACACCAATTACAGCCTTTGTATTTTCATTTATACTATCAGCTAACTTGTCATAGTCCATAAAATAGCTTCCAGGAACTGTGTCCACAAGTACAATCTTAGCTCCAACATGTTCTATAACAGAAGCAGACGCGGTGTAGGTGTACGCTGAAGTAATAACTTCATCCCCCTCACCTATTCCAAGCAGTCTCAAGTTAAGCTCAAGCGCCGCCGTAGCAGAGTTAAGGCAAACTGTCCTATCTGTTCCTATATATTCAGTAATCATTTTTTCTAGCTTTTTTGTTTTAGGTCCAGTTGTAATCCAACCAGACTTTAAAGTATCCACAACTTCATCAATTTCTAGTTGAGATATATCCGGTGGTGAAAAATCAATCTTCATATTTCCCTCCATAAATTAATTCTACATTATAGTATAAGCTTTTAAGCTGCTTTTTTCAAAAATTACATTGTTACATCCAACATTTCTATTATATCAAATTAACGCATTATTTACCCGTTTTGTTAATTTAAATTAATAAAAACTTTCATATCTACTCAATAACCCTATACAAAAAGTCTCCACAATAAAAAATTTCAATATTAACTTCAAGATACTCATCCCCTCGAGATAAAAATCCAGTTAGTAAATAGGTCTTGTAAGAGTCGTACTCATAAATAACGTCAATGTTTTTAAACTTCGTGTAAAAGGCAGAAATAAAATTTTGTAAATCAATTTTTTCTCCAACAAAACTTCCCACATTCCCCGCTAAAACATTTTTGTATTCCATAATATACACATAGGAATCTTCTAGAGAAACGTCCTTTAAAATAATTTCTCCTTCTACCATCTCGTTTTTATTAATATCCACAAAGCCGTATTGTGTTTTTAAAATTAAATCTTTGTTGTCATTGTTATCGTAGTCGAAATCTATGTCAATAATATTTGAATCATGAAGGCTAAACCTTTGGTCAGTGTAGATTCTTTTATATTCTTTCATCTTTCCCCCTTTAATCAGCTTTAAATAATTATACCACCAATGAAGGCTTAAGCTTAATAAACATACTTTTATTAGCTATTATATTTTTAATTTAAAACTGCTATCTTAAATAATTACAAAAAAAAATAGAAGCCATCGTTTATGTAACAATGGCTTCGTTAAAGTTAATTAATATTAAAATTTCATATCTCCAAAAAAAATTGCGAGATTATAAATATAGCTATCTAGGATTAACTATGGAATCAAATTTGTATTTTCCATTATCAATCTTCATAATTGATGCTGCTTTTCTAGGATTATTATTTTCATCAAATTTAAAGGAACCTGTTATTCCTGTAAACTCTAATGATTTAATGGCTGCGTTTCTATCTTCATTTGAATCGGAATTGGCAGATTCAAATCCCTCTTTCAAAATATAAACTGTGTCATAACCTAATGCTGAAAAAGCAGTAGGATCTTCTCCATATTTTTCCCTATATTTATTTATAAATTCTTGAACCTTACTATCAGTGTCTTCTATTGAGAAGTGATTTGTGAAATATGAATCTTGAATAAGTTCATAGCTTGATGAGTCCATGGTCTTTAATATGCCATCCCATCCATCTCCACCTAAGAAAGTGGATTTTATATTTGCATCCCTTGCTTGTGGTGTAATAAGAGATAATTTTTCATAATAGTCTGGTATTAATAAAACATCTGGATTTTTGCCAGCTATACTTGTAAGTTGTGCCTTGAAATCAGTATCATTTTCTCCATAAGATTCTTTTTTCACAACTTTAATTCCTAACTCTTCTGCCTTTTTTTCAAATGAATCTGCAATCCCAGTTGAGTAGTCACTGGCTGTATTTACTAAAATACCTGCAGTTTTAGCATTTAGACTGTCCTTCGCGAAAATTGCTAACAATTCTCCTTGGTATGGATTAGTAAAGCAAGTTCTAAATACATTTGGTTTTCCTTCGGTAATAGCCTCTTCAGTTCCAGTAGGTGTAATAACTGGTATACCATCATTAATTGACGCTTCAGCAATTGCAGATGATGGTGATGAAGTGTTTGTTCCAATTACAGCCTGTGCTCCATTTTGAACTAATTTATGATAAGTTGTTACTGAATCAGTTAATTCTCCCTTATCATCTAATGATTCTAAAGTAATTTTTTTACCTTTAATTCCACCATTCGCATTAATTTCTTCAATGGCCATTTCTATTCCATTTACAGTTGAAATTCCATAATTAGAATATTGACCAGTTAGTGGAAAACTAGATCCAAATTTAATGGTATTCTCATCAACTTTAGTAGATTCACTTTCCCCATTAACTCCACAAGATGCAAGAATAATACTTGCCGCTACAACAATTGCTACAAATTTCTTTTTCATTTTTTCCTCCTTAATAATTTAGGCAGAAAAAAACCTCCGTCTCTTCTACCTATGGTAAAAGAGACGAAGGGTTGTATTATAAATTTATAACCTACTCCGCGGTACCACTCTTCTTCATCGAACGATGCACTTATATCAATTGAATGAATAACTCTGTAACGGGAGTTCCCGGCTACACCTACTAATAATTTCAGTGCGCTGCTCCATGGCTAGTTTTAAGGACTATCTTGATATTTCTCACCTACCAATATCTCTCTGAAAAGATTTGTTCACTTATAATATTCCATTTCTTTGCATTTATATTTATATATTATACAGGGCTAGATTTTTTTGTCAAGAGATTTCTTTTAAATATTTTTTATTTTTTCTTTTTGAAAAAATAAAAATAACCAAAATAGGATTAGGATAAAATCATGACCACCCGTAAAACGGGTGGTTTGTTCAAGGGCTATAAGCCCGAGTGATACCAACCAGCGTCTCAAGGCGCTGGTTTTCACTCCGTTCAAACCTAACTGTTTTTGCCACTTTAGCTTATCCCTGAAAGGGATTTTTAATTTCTATTTTCCAAACGGATCTGTATATTCTTTTACACTCAACTTATCAAGTGCTATATCGTGTTGCTCTTGCTCTCTTATATATTTTGCTATTGTTTTTTCATTCAATCCCACTGTGCTCACATAATATCCTTCTGCCCAAAAATGACGATTACCAAATTTATATTTTAAATTCGCATGTCTGTCAAACATCATCAATGCACTTTTCCCTTTTAAATAACCCATAAAACTTGATACTGATATTTTGGGTGGAATACTTACTAACATGTGTACATGATCTGGCATCATATGCCCTTCTATTATTTCTACTCCTTTGTATTTGCAAAGTAATTTAAATATTTCTATGAGACTTTCTCTATATTGATTAAATATCACTTTTCGTCTATACTTTGGGGTGAAGACTATGTGATACTTGCACATCCATTTTGTGTGAGATAATGAATTAGTTTTATTTGCCATAAAATCACCTCTTATTATATTAGGTCTGAACAACTCTATTATAATACTTGGTGATTTTTTTGGTATAACCTAAGAACACCTACCCGCATAGCGGGTAGTTTATTGTTTCGTTCGCAAGCGAACTCAACTGACTAAAGTCATTAATTAAACGGAATGTCCCCTGTTGATTACAGATTACATTCCGCTTAAATTATTAGTTTATTCCCAGTTTAGGGGTTCAGATCATTTCTCCTGCTTTGAAAAAATTATTTTACTTGGTTTTGAGATACTGAGTTTTCTCCCCCTATTATTTCTACTTCTTCTATTTTATTTCTTTGGATATAGTCCCTAACTTCTTTTGGCATCTTGTCTTTTCTGGTTAGAAGTATAGGTGCATCTTTCATGCCTCCTACTGGTCCTATAGCCAGGGCGTCTGGGAAGTTTTCTCCACTTGCCAAGTAAATTTTCTTACTTCCTTTAAATAGGTCTTCTGCAATTTTTACTGCAGTTTCATACCTATTTTTACCTGCTATTCTAGTAGTTGATTCAAAGAACCTATCCACATTTCCTACTGAGTTTGAACCACCTACTACTAGGGCTTTTTTAATGCCGTAAGTCTTGATTAGCTTTTTACCTCCTGGTAAGTCGCTTCCATTTGCAAGGATTATTGGCATTTTCTCTCTTGCTGCATATGCTCCAGCAGCTAGGGCATCTGGATAGTTTAATCCGTCAGCGACTATAAGCTTATCTTGTCCCTTATTCATTTCTAGGACCCTTTCAGCTATTTTAATGGCTGTTTCATACCTATCAGCTCCAGCAATCCTTTCAACATTTCCAAGTCCTTGGTAGAATTTAGCTTCTTTATTTGAAACTGATGATCTACCTCCCACTATGGTAATGTTTTTTGCACCTAGTCTTTTTATTTCTTTTTCCAAATCTTTGCTAACACTTTCGCTAGTTAAAAGAAGTGGTGCGTTTAAGCTCCTCGCAAGGGCCGATGCTGTTAAGGCATCTGGATAGTTTCTAGCATCTGCAAGAACTACTGTATCTGCCTTTTCAAAGTTTTTCCTTGAAATTTCAAGGGCAGTTTGGTACCTGTCCTTTCCAGCGGTCCTAAATAGTTTTTCCAACTTAAGAGCTTCCTTGTTTTTGCCTTCATTTTTCTTATCACTAGCTTGGTCTTTTTCTTTAGCTGGGTCTTGCCTATTATCTGCACCATTTGTATTTCCTGGATCTACTTGTGGACTTTCGCCTCCATGGTTTCCAGAATCTTTTTTGTCCTTAAACTTGATAGAGATAAGGATCCTTTCCCCATTTAGTTCAAGTTCATCTCCAGGATTGTAGAACTTGCCACCAACTATCCAAGATTCAAAGCTCTTGCCATCCTCTAGTTTTTCTGGAGCCTTTGGAAGTTTGAACTTAGATCCACTTTCTGCCTTGAATGGCTTGTAGTTTTCCTTGTCTACGATTCCATCTAGCTTGTATTCCACTAGGGTGTAGGCTTTTTCTACCTCGTCTTTCCACTTGCCTAGAAGACTTGCTTTTTCATTAAAGACTATTGTTTCACCTGGCTTGTAGGTCTTACCCTGGTATTCCCAACCTAAGAAGGTCTTGCCAGGGTTTTTAAAGTCTGGACTTGGAAGAGTTAGGTCTTCGCCCTTGTTTATTTCTTTATCCTCTTTCTGTCCTTCAACACCATAGTCCAGGCTAATTTTAATAATTTCTGCTCCTTTTTCTTGTGGTTTTACATCTTTTCTCACCTCAAATTTCTTAAGGCTTGTATTAAAGGCATAGTCTGTGGCTGATACTTCAATTTCATATGGTTCTTGACCGTAGTCGGCTAGGCCCTTACCAGGCTCATAGTCTTTACCATTGATTTTTATTGAAGTCTTTTGTATTTCTCCGTTATAAGCGTCTTCGCCATCTGCATCTACCTTGTCTTTTATTACTATATTTACAAACTTATCGCCTATCTTTATAGATCTGGCTCCAGCTAACTGGCTGTCATCAAGGGTCAGACTAATTTCTGGCTTAGTATTGTCTATCCTGATTTGGTATTGGTTAACTAGGCCTTCAACAACATTGTTGCCGTCCTTATCAACAACCCTACCGTCCATACCGTTGGCAACATAGTCAGCCATTGACCAATCTAGCCAGTCCCTGTCCTCTACTGGAACCTTGAATTCAAAGTCCTTGTAGTTAGAAGTCTTGAAGTCTCCATAAATCAGATAGGAGTCTACTAGAGACCTGTTTACAAAGAAGTCCCACATAAAGGCTCCCTTGTCTCCTGCCTGTCCCCTAAGGACTAGAGGGCTGGACTTGATATAGAGTTTGTTGTTTTTGCTAGGGTTGAAGGTTGAATTGTCAAGGACAAGCTCACATAGGGTGTTATCAAAGTATACACACTTGCCTGTATCTTCTACCATTTTTCCTAGCTTAACACTATCTCCGTCCTTAATGGCATTTCCATTTTTGTCAAGTTTTAGTTCATAGATTTCATATCTCAGAGTTCCAAAGCCTTCCCTGATTTCAAATTTAACATCTTGTTTTAGCTTGCCGTCTTGTGCATTTGATGCGTCACAATAGATAAGTTCTGTACTCATTGGCTCTAGGTCATTTTTACCTGGATTTAGGGAAATGGCCTTAAGTGCGTAGCCTTGGCTCAGGGTAATGGCATCGCTTAGGTAGTATACAGTCTTACCATTCACTGTTTCTGAGCTTAATCTCTGTCCGTTTGTAAGGGTTCTTCCTATTTCGTTAATATCCTTTGTTTCCGAAAGATACCTTGGCTCTTCCTTTTCCTTCTTTGTCTCAGGCTTTTCCAATTTAAACATGAATTTATCTGATACTCTTCTGCCATCCATGGCAAAGATTGTTAGATAGCTTTGGACCCTTTTTCCGTTCCAAGTATCTTTTAAGTTAATGTAAAGGTCAAATTCTAGGGACTTATCTTCTGGATTGTAGTTAAAGGTATCCATCTTTTCAGATGCATTTATCCATCCCTTAGACTCAATCCTAAGTTGTCCATCTTCTGAAACATTGTGGATTTTACCCCTGATATTGTAGCCACCCTTGTCATTGGCTTCTATAGCGCCAACATAGCCTTTGTCCTTCATGTCAGCTACAGATTCATAGGTATAGTCGTTTTCAGTAACCTTTGTGCCGTCTTCATAATGGGTTGGTAGGCCATCGTCATCAAGGGGACCGTAGTTGCAGTCATAGTCTCCATAGAGTTTAACAGTGATAGTTTCGTCTGATACGAAGTCATACCTTGTGCCTGTCTTGATTTTTAGCTTCTTGTCTCCATCCCTATCTTTAAGGTCTCTGTAGGAAGATAGGTCTTTGTTGAACTTAATATCAACTTTTCCTTCCAGGGCTTTCTTCTCTGGTTGGGATGGACTTGGTACGTCCTCTTCTTTTAGGAGTTTTTCGTCAATGCTGCCTTCTTCGATTTTTTTGAAGACTGTTTCATAGGTAAAAGGTGCTGTTAACTCTTCAACTGCTTTTCCTATCTCATACTTAAGCTTACCGTCTTCTACTTGGTCAGCAAATTTTATAAACCTAGCTTCTGCCTCATTGGCAGCTGGGTCAAGGGCTCCAATCTCTATGATTTTGCCCGCAAGGCCCTTATTTGCTCCCTTGATTGCATAGGTCGTTTCAAGGCTAGTTGGGTCTTCCTCAGTCCTTATTACACTAAGTTCTTTTTCTACATTCCTGTCTTCTATATCGTCAATAAAACCTGCCTTGGCAAGCCATACCTTGTTAGGTTTAGTTTCAAAGAAGTTCGGGTTTTTTTCTTGGTCCCTTATAAAGAATAGGGTAGGCTTGTCATGTTCTTTTTTGATTGTATTGTAGGTGTCTTTTACCCTTAGCTTTATTTCATCTGGGTTAGATGAATCTATAGAAAGGATTTCAGGCTTAGTCCTATCAACCTTTACATCTATATATTTGGTTTGGGCTTTGAAGTTGTCATAGGGAAGGAGCTTAAATTCAAATTTGAATGCGTAATCTCCTTCTGCAACATAGTCATCTCCGTAGCCTGTATCTCCATGACCTATAGGAATTCTTGGGTTAAATGCATGACCTTTCCAAGCGAACTTTCCATTTGGCCTTATCCTAGATGTTCTAAAGCCTCTGGCTGTATGGTTTCTTGTATTTAGAACTCCCCTTACAAAGTCTTCATCAGTTAGCTTGATAATTAGCTTTTCATTCTCAGGGTTTTCTGGGTCCTTGTTTGCAACTACCTTGGCTTCTGCATTGTAAGAAGTCCTTAACATAAATGGATAAGGAAGAAGAGTCCTCACAAGGTTGTATTTGATTCCCTTAGGTTCAATTTTAAATAGTTTTGAACTTGGCTCCTTGGCATCTTGGTCGTTGTTTAATGAAAATAGGCTTGGGTCCTGGTCTAGGTTCTTGTTGCCATCTTCTGTGTTTTGGATGGTTCCTGCTAGGTAGTAAAGGTCGTTATCTGACACACCGTGGTGGTCTCCGTGACCAGCATAAACTGATGATGGTTTTTTCGAGTTGCCTCTGTCATCATACTGTACTTCCTTGTACCTAGCCCCTTCTTCCCATGCCCATTCATCTACTATTGGGTCATGGTTCCAATCTCCTGCAAAGCCCATAAATGGCATTGATAGAGATGGTTGAGGGTTTTCTTTTCCTGAGGATTCTTCCTCTGACTCAAGTCTTATAAATCCTTCTACAAACTTATTTTGTCCCTTTGCAGAACCAACATCTATAGAGCCGCCTAGTTTGAAGCTAGAATTAGCCTTAACTACAAATTCTTCTTGGTCGAAGCTCATGCTAGCGTCTTTTACAATTTCAGGGTGGACTTCCCTTACCATCTTTACGCCTTGGATTTCGTCGGCATCTCTATATTCTTCATCAAGTTTTTTCTTTTCAACAATACCGTCTGTTGTTACAGGCGTAGACTTAACCCTAAATTTAAGGTCTCTATCGCTTGTATTGTGGATATCGATAACAAAGTTTTTGCTTTGACCTGCTATTTCCTTAAGGGACATTGCACCATAGGAGTTTTCTTCTCCTAGAGATCCCTTAACTTGATAGCTGGCAAAAACCTTGTTGTGGACTGCTTTGTTCACATTGATAAGGCCTGCTCCTTGCTGCCTTGGTGAGGCATAAAGGTGTCCGCCTTTCCCGTTATCTGTTGTCTTGTCTGGCATAGGGTCTGATGTGTTTTGCATCATTATCTTGGTTAGAGTAACCAGGTCGATGCCCTTGCCATTGTTGGCCTTCGTAAGTACGTCTGTTTTCACCAGTTCTTTTAGTAATGGTCTTACAATAACTGTTGATGCTGATACTACTGGTGTAGCCATGGAAGTTCCTGATGAATTTCCGTAGTTTGAAATTTCATTTCCGTTTGCGTCAGTAGTTACAGACATGGTTGAATATATGTTTTTACCAGGTGCTGAAACGTCTGGCTTTAGCATAAGGTCTGTCCTTGGTCCCCAAGAAGTTGACCCTGCTGGCACGTTTGAGTCCTTAGTATAAAGTTTCTTGTCTAGGAATTTGAAAGAAAGGTTTTTTTCTTGACCAAGCTTTGGCTTGTGCTTGTTGAACTCTTTCATGTCTATCCTATAGTCTTCTTCCTTGCCAATATTTCTTT
Source organism: Mediannikoviicoccus vaginalis (assembly GCF_928097925.1). GTDB lineage: Bacteria > Bacillota > Clostridia > Tissierellales > Peptoniphilaceae > Mediannikoviicoccus > Mediannikoviicoccus vaginalis. The sequence continues at coordinate 52,492 of NZ_CAKMRI010000001.1, read as the reverse complement.
GGTTAGGAACTTCTTCTCCCCTTATTGCATCCCATAGGTCAAGCCCATCATAGCCTGATATGGATATAACACGGGCGTCAGTTTTTTCATCAAATTCGTAGCCTAGAGCTGGATATAGTTCCCAGTCGTCCCTATTGTAGAAGGAAACTGTATTTACAACAACTACACCTTTGGCTCCCTTGTCGGTTACCCTCTTGAAGGCATACTTTAATTCTGTTGTAAAGATCCTATCCATTACAACTATCTTGCCTCTTAGGTCCTTGCCTCTTACGTCTTCGTCTTGGCATCTGCCTAGGTAGATAAAGTCGTATTTATCTTTTGTAAAATCTTTTTTATTGAAAAATGCCCCTATTGGTGCATATCTAACGTCCTTACCGTTAATATTAACTCCTGAAAATTCAATCCTAGAGTTTCTGGCAGACCCAACTGCTATGGTGTCCTCATGGGCTGCTGTCCTTGTTACGTTTCCAGTGTCTACCATGCCAAGGTCATCGTTGGCGTAGGCATCCCAAGATGTGTTGGAGCCTGATGTTGCAAAGTTTCCTGTGGCAACACATACTGGTAGGTCGTGCTTTCTTAAAGCCCTAATTACATGCCAGTATTTTTCACCCACTAGGCCTGTACCCGTATAGCCAGAAGAAACCGAAACTACGTCTGCCCCATGCTTGATGGAGTCTTCCATAGCGTGGAACATAGTCTCATCTCCTGCGAACTTCATAGATGGGTAGGAGTAGGTCTTGTAGCTAAGGAGCTGCGCATTTGGAGCAACCCCTTTGATTCCATTTTCCTTTTCAATTTCCTCATTTTTTGCATTGGCTGCCAGGATACCTGCTATGTGCTGACCATGGGGGTCGTAGTAGTGAGACCCATCGTCATATTTTTCTACTGTGATTTTCCCACCTGTCAGATAGTTGTATGAGTGGGGAATCTTTTCATTTATATAATAAGTATCGCTTAAGGTTGCATCTGATCCTGGAAGTTTGCCTCCCTTTTTGAGCTTGGCCACATCCTTGGCATCATCGTCCAGCCTCATGTCCTTGTGCCTGTGATCAATACCAGTGTCAATTGATGATATAACCATGCCCCTACCATCATAATGAGCTCCTGTTGGTAGATTTAGATTCTTAAGATAACCTGAAGCCTGGTCAACCTTAATATCCTTTCTGGCATTGTTCATCATAGGAGTCATCTTGCCTGCTTCCTCGATTTTGCCAATACCTGGAATGGCATAACACTCATCTAATTTCTCTGGATCTAGTTCAAATGATAGACCAGAAAAAACTATAAAGTATTCATAAAGAAGCTTGAATGATTCAATCTTTTCTAAGCTTTTCTTTATCTCATCTCTTTTTTCTTCCTCAAAGTCTACAATGTAAACTTTTTTCTCCGAGACTTTTTTATCATCTCTGTCTTTTTCTCCCATAGACTTATTGTCTACTGGATTTTCTATTGAAGCCTCTATTCTTTTAGCTTCGTTCTGTCCTGGCTCTACTGCCAGGGCCTGGCTAGCTGGTCCTAAGGCTAAGATTAGGGCCAAACCTGCTGCTAAAAATCTTTTTAACATATATCCTCCTTGAAATATTTTTTGATTATTTTTGATAATAATAATCATTACTTATATTATTCACTAATTTTCTTCTTCCGTCAAGGCTTATTATGGTTTTTCAAATTATTTGAAAATACTTTCTTGCTTTTTAGCGAAATTGTCTAATAACATCTTTCGTTTGTCGCCATTCTAATCCTTTTTGCAAAAAAAAGAAGTAGATTTATTCTCTACTTCTCAATAATTTATTTTTCATTGTTCGCTATTGCCTTTTTTAATTTATATCCGCAAAATAAGACTGCTTAATAAATATCAAATATTTTCCTCCAATAATCCCAACAAAAAAGCTTAAGAGTCATCTCCTAAGCTTTTCATCTTATAATTTATAATATGCAATACCCAAAAGACCTCTGCCTGTGTGTGTTGCTAGTGTTGGTGCTATCTGCTCTTCAACATAAATTTTTGCTCTATCAACTTCATCTTTTAATGCTTCCTTAGCTAGCATCAAAGCCTTAGGATTTGAGCCATGGCAGAACCTCTTACCTTGTCGATGGCATAGTAAATGCCGTCCATATTGCAGGTGATTATTGGCTTTATGTTTAAAAATTGACCTACGGCGCCTTAAACTTTGCCAATCCTTCCGCCATGTATTAAGTGAGTTAATTCTGGTATAGCAAAATAAGTCTTAGACTTCATATTATCCCTATCATCTGTCATTATTTTAATAATTTCATCAGCGCTGCGGCCTTCATCTCTATGGCTTGCTGCTCTATAGCCGTAAAGTCCTGCACCTATAGCAACATTTTTTGTGTCGAAAACTTTCACCTTGCCGCCTTAGTCGGCAGCCGCAAGATTGGAAAGATTATTCACACCGCTTAAACCTGATGAAACTGTGATGATTAAAACTTCATCAGCACCAGATGCAAATTCTTTATCAATTGCTTCTTTCACTTCTGTTGGTGATGGCGTACTTGTCTTAGGAATTTCTTTATCAAGTAAGTTATAAAACTTATCCTTTTCTATATCAATTAAATCTCTGTATGATTTATCCGAAAAGTGAACCCACAAAGGCAGCATAGCCATATTTAATTTTTGATACGCCTCTTTTGGCACATCACAAGCCGTATCTATAATTAATCCTAATTTACTCATTTGTCCTCCTTAGCTTTTAAAAGCTCGTATTCTAATAATTTTTGTGTAATAATCTTAGTGCAAACACTGACTATAGCAAGCGTCAACCCATTTCTATTGTCAAGATCTATATTAATAGATGCTGTGCCTTTAATCTCAGGGCTGCTTTGCTTCTCCAAGATGTTTATGACTAATCTCAATACTTCTTCAACCTTGTTGCAAAAGTAGTTGTATGACTCTTCTATAGAGCTCTTCTTAAGCTCGAACAAAATTCCATCATCAATCTCAGCCATAGTTAAAATGTTTTTCAAAACGGTAATAACTATACAATAAGCGATATGATCACGATAATAGCGCTTTTTGATTGGACTCGGCATTAGTTTATGCTTGACATAATTATTGACCATAGATTTTGTTAATTTATTGTCCTCATCAAGCATCACTTCCAAAGTTTTATTAACAATCTCAACTAACTGCTCTAAATATATACCAAAGTCAGGCAAGTCCTTATATCTTGGAAGCTTAAATTCGCTAATACCACTCAAATTTTTATTTATCATATTGCCTCCACCTAGTATTTAATACTATATCTATAGTTTCCCGCAACTAGATTATAAAGTCAAGCATTTTTTATAAATTTTCTAATATCCTCACCAAAATATTGCAAACATAGCAAGTAACATAATTTCAAGAATGACCAAAAACTTTGCTTATTTCTTCGTTTATCATTTTTATCTCCTTTGTTTGAATTAAAAAAAGGGAAGTATAGGCTTTAATTTTTCTATACTTCCCTTTGCTTGTTTTTATTTGGTTGTTTGTGGTGGTGGAATGCTTATTTTAGATGTTTATATATATTTCTTAGGTATTTGCACCTTTTATACTTTTAAATAGCTTACAATACCTTTCCACCTTTAGTAGTTTATGTGTGTTCTTTTGTCTGATAGATAGTTTTTCATGTTGGAATATAATATCTGCACTTCTTCATTGTTCATCGCGTTTATTTCTTCTGTGCTTTTATATGTTTTGTATGTTCCAGCTTCATCTGCTTTTATGAGTTCGTCTATTAGCTCTTGCCTTTTATTCATCTCTATTACCTCCTAGACCTGCCTTTATTTTCTTGGTCATATTATAAGCTTGGATAAGATATTTTTACCAGGTCTTATCTTTCTTGTTTTTTATAATAGTCTTTAGTCATTTGTCTTTTTTTATCAAAACTATCACTGTCTTGCTTATATTCTTTTATCTTTTCTATGATACTTTCTTTTTCTCCTCTCTAGATTGCCTTCTTTTTGTAATCGCATAATGGATTCATACTTATTTTTTATATAAGTATTACCAGCGATAAAATCAATAAGACTATCAATATCTTCTGGGGAAAAGTTTTCAATCTCTAAAAATCTTTTTATTAACTTTTCACCAGATTCGATACATACTTTCTTATAGTTTTCTTCAATCTTCTTTTGAATCTCTAATAGCTTTAATTCAAACATTTTATTTTTATTTCTTTGTCTTCTTTTTGCCAGGTTTACCTTCTACGTTATTTATTTTCTTTATTTTTTAATTTTCAACTTAACTTTTAGTTGCTATAAAAAAGGATAAGAAAAAAGCAACCTAGATAATTTCGGCTCTAAAGAATCCATTGGGGGATGCTAATCTATAAAGTTGGCATCTCCTCTTATTTATACATCATTATTCACTTACTTTTAAAAGACCTATTTGAATAGTCACTTTCTACTTGTTTTTAGCGTCACTTAATAAGCCTATAGGATTATTTTCCTAAAAGCTAATTCTTTTATTCAGTTCTTGTATATTATTCAAGTGCTAATATTCTATTTCTAAATCTTCTAAAATTTTTCATTCCAAATGTTAATCCTCTTTATTTATGTCTTTGTCCATGGAATCATCTTTTTTTTGTTCAAAATCTTTATATATTTCATCAAGTTGATCTATATAGCTTTGGTTGTCCATAGCTTCTTTACAGAGTTCATAGCAATAGGTGAAATACTTTTCAATTTCTCTATGTAAAGACTTGTCAGCTACAAGATAAACCATATAAATACTGTTTAAAACTGTTTTGGCAATTTCTGGATCTGCTTTTCCATAGAATAAAATCTGATTATATGACAGCTGAAGCTCTTCTTTAGCTGAATAACTATTATAAATAATTTTTGCATTCTCATCTTCTTCTAAAATTTGATAAAAGTTTTCTGACGAAAATAACTTTCCTAAAAGTATGCCTATTTTGATTATAGCTTCTGATGCTGTATAAGGATCATTTATTCCAGGACTTAGTGCCTTTAGAGAAATTTCTACTAAATTTGTAAGTTCATGGTGATAGTCTTTAGTATCATTTTTTTTGACATTTATTAAGATATTAGAGGAAATTTTTTTAAATAACTTATCTTTTTCCTCTTGGTCCATATCCAAATCTTTTAATAACTTAAGTTTAGCTATATACATGCCCTTTAATACATAGTCATTAATCCTCTTGTTTATAACAATTTCATACTTATTATCTTTTAAAAGATTAAGAAGTTTTTCAGCACTTATTCCATATAAGTAACCAGAATCGTTGGCATAGATTTTATAAGTCTCCTCCCAGTCGCCACTATCAAATCTTTCGGCAAGTTTTCTCTTTTTAGATTCTTTTTCAATTAGTTTATCAGCATTGTTATATACATTTTCTATTACATTTTCTGCCTTTATATCAGATAGAACCCTCTTAACAAATAAAATAAATGATATCATTGCGGCAATGGCATAAAATATTCCAAGGGTACCTGAAATTAGTGGCGTTTCACTATCTACATTTTGAATCATAAATAAGGATAAGACAGTATAGAAAAATCCTCCTATAAAAACTCCAAAAAGACTTAGTACATTTGGCTTATCTATAAAGTCTTGAACTATTCTAGGGGTAAATGACCCCGCATACTTATTTAAAACTGTCAAAATTGTAGTTAATGTAAAAGTGGAAACCGTTAGAAAAGTCCCTGTTAAATTAGATAAAAAAGATGATGTTACTTCTGGTGTTAACAATAATATTTCTGGCATTTCTGTTTTTAAATATGGATATTTAATATCAAGAAACCAAGTTATAAGTAAAAACACAAAAGACAAAAATATATATCTTACAATTTTAATAATATTCCTATTGTTGGAATAGGCTAATTTTATTTTTTCTATCATTCTCCGTCCTCCTAAAATTTTTATTGTTCTCTAATTATATCAGAAATATATAATTAGGTTTGTTGTAAATTTCTAAAAAAGACCCATTAGCAATTTTTTGACATAGGTCATTTTGTTTATTAATTTTAATATAATTTTGATCCTGCTGGAATATTTTCATCCAACATCATTAGATTTAATTTTTCTTCTCCATCGTACTCACAAATTGCAGAAATAATCATTCCGCAAGACTCAATTCCCATCATCTTTCTTGGAGGTAGGTTTGTGATTGCAAGAAGTGTTTTGCCAACTAGTTCTTCAGCGCTGTAGATATCTTTGATACCTGAAAGAATAATTCTTTCATTGCCACTTCCATAATCTAATGTGAACTTTAATAGTTTTTTAGACTTTGGAACTTCTTCGCAAGATTTTACCTTTACAACTCTAAAGTCTGATTTTGTAAATGTATCAAAGTCAACAAATTTTTCAAATAGTGGTTCAACTTTTACTTTTGATAAGTCGATTTTTTCTGTCGTAATTTTGTCGTAAGTTTCTTTTGATAAATCTCTATTTTCTGCCTTATCTAAGCCTATTGGCTTCATTTAAGAAAAATTTTTCAATCTCTGAAAATCTTTTTATTAACTTTTCACCAGATTCAATACATACTTTCTTATAGTTTTCTTCAATCTTCTTTTGAATCTCTAATAGCTTTAATTCAAGCATTTTATTTTTATTTCTTTGTTTTCTTTTTGCCAGGTTTATCTTCTATGTTATTTATTTTCTTTATATTTTAATTTTCACTTAACTTTTAGTTGCTATAAAAAAGGATAAGAAAAAAGCAACCTAGATAATTTCTTTGGTTGCTTCATTAATTTAATGATAAATCTTTAGAATAATCTAATACCAATATGTCTTACAATCTCTTGTTCTAGATAATATTTTATAATCTACCATGTATCTTCTTAATATCGCATAATCAATATAGAAATTTTTTAATTTCTCATTAATTTCTTTTTCAGTATATTGTACGTTATTTTCAAAGGTTAAATTAGCTATATAATTAAATAATTCTATCTTGTCTTTTTCTTTCTTCGGAATTTTTTGAATTTTATTATTTTTTATCCATTTGCTTATGTTTTGTGTATTCAAGCCTTATCTCCTTTCATACCTTTAATGAGGAAACAGTCCTATATATAAATCTTTATAATCAAGATCATTTTGTTTATACTCGTCCTTGATATCCTTACTTTTTCCCAAGTCTATATTGCGATAAACCTAAAGGTTTACGGTATTTCTCTATTCTATTTCCCATTATTTCATCTTTCTTTGGTTGATTATAGTTTAACATAATTTCGTTTGAATATCAGTACTTTTCATATTTTTTTGATTCCCTTTTCCTAATTTGTCATTACATATATCTATGCTAATATTTTTACATTTTCTCTCATTATTCTTAGTGTTTCTTTAAATTCTTTTGTCTTTGTTGCTTCTTCTAGTAGGATTTTTATTTCTTCATCTGTTAGTTCTTCTGCATTTTCTATAAGGCTTTTCCTCTTGTTATTAGTCTATGAGTTCTTTCTTTTCTTCTTTTTACTATGTCTTGTTTTAATATCTTTTTTTCTTGATTTTTTAGTTGCCTTAATCTTTCTTTTGTATGGTCAATTTTATTTTTTTGACTCTTGTCTTAGTTGTTCTAATTTTTTCATATAACACTCCTTTCTTGTATTAAAAAAGAGATAACATTTCTGCTATCCCTTTCAAAGTGTCACAATTAAAATTTTAAGTCTTTTGAAATATCTTCTATATTTCTATAATGATTTTCTATTTCTTCTTGCTTCTTTCTTTTTAATTGTTCTTCTCTTCTTCTATATTGTTTTTCTTCTTCATTTGTTTTTTCTACACACAAGATTAAGGTATCTCTATGATATTGTTTTACCTCTTCGATTGTTGTTCCATCTAAAATGATTTTATCAGATTCAACTCTAGCTATTCCAGGTCTATGCATTGATGTAAAACTTGGTTGGTAATTCCAATTTCTTAAAAACAATTCAGACCATGTGCTAGTTGGTTTGCTAGATAATCTAAAAGGGATTCTATACAAAGCAGAACCTCTTGTTCCATCATTTTTTGGCAAGGTAACTTCATTTGTTATAATGCCCACTATTTTTATATCCTCTCCCTCAATTGTTATTGGTTCATATTCATCAACATAATATGGTCTTATATCTACTTTAGGTTTCTTTTTAACTTTAAATATTGATGCAATAAGATCCTTATATGAATCTTCATTAAATGGATTACCTCTTAAATCTATTGCAAGTTTTCCATCTAGGTAAGTAGGCAAAGCTGAATTAAAATCTCCTTGTCTAATGACTGGAATAAACTTCCTATCATTGTGATTATTGTAGAGTTCCGCAGATATTATATGACTTTCATAACCTACACCTTTTTCTCTATTATTAACTTTCCTTTTATACTCTTCAGTGCAAATTATAATTACATAATCACTATCTCTTATCGAGCTTTCCATAAATTTTGGAAGTCTATCCCCTGGACTTACATCATAGCTATCTATTATGGCTTCAATACCATCTGCTAACAATTTATCTGCTAGAGATTTAACCTAATCAGAGTGTTCTTTGCTTTCCCACGAATATGATATAAATACTTTTGGAATATTGTTTTCTATCATTTAACACCTCATTAAAATAAATCTTCTAGCCTTTTCCTGTTTTCATTATTCATTTCTTTTGTGTAGTTTGTATTGTTAATATAAAGTCTTGTATCTTTATCTCTAACAAACCCCCAATTTATTTTACGCCTATATGCGTAATCCTTAAAAGCATAGAATTTATTTTCGATTTGCTCATCAATATTTTCCAGCTGACCTTTCTTTACCATATCCTTAAGTTTCCTTGAATTAGTTTTTCTTTTTTCACTAATATAATCTGCAAGTGGTTGGCTTTTTTCATCGGCATATTCTATAATCTTTTTCATAGATTTTAAAATAGCCTTTGCTGAATACTGAGCCACTCTTATCTCAATATTTATAGCCTTATTATTAACTTCATCATTTACCATATAGGTGACCTCCTTTCCGGGAAAAATAAAAAAGCGGCCAGACTTTTACATCTGAACCGTTAAAATTTTAATTCTATAGTTTTTTATTATTTTTAATTTTATTACTGTTGTGACGTACTTTATAAATTATGTGTCGCAAACTATTGTTTGCTTTTTAATGCCTTATTGATGGTTTCTTGAATAAAAGGACCACAGCATTTTCCCAAAGGATTGTTAATTTCGCACTTTCCATTTTTCATTGCCCCTGTAAGTCTAATAATATCTTTAATATTCTTTGCACCATCATCTAAAACAGCGTTTATAATTTGTTGCTCTGTAACTTGGTTGCAATAGCATATATATTTGGGATTTGCATCCTTTTTAAACCATATAGGAACTTTTACATCTTCCTTATAAAAAACTCTTTCATTGTTTAAGTTATAATACACGACATCACAATCTTCATTCATACATAAATAGTAAGTTTCTTCATCTACAACCTTTCCCATAAGGTTTTCTGATACCATATGCTTTACAGTTATATTCTTAACCTTTTCTCCTATTTTGTGACATTTGGGACAATTTGCTTTTTCTTCCACTGTACCAGTGTTTTTTTGTATTGAACCACAGCAAGATTGATTTATCTTATTTTTTTGACTCACTTTATTTCCTCCTGTCTAAATAAATATTATTTATATAGTTAATCAGAATATCTAATACCTCTTTCAATGGATCTACAGGTTGCAGCTCTTTTTTAGTCTTCTTTGTTCATTTTTCTTTCTACCAATAAGTGCCATAATGGATATAAGAAATTACTATATTATTACCCCTTATCCGTTTTATTGTTAAGATATATTATATCATAAATAGGCTTATAAGTCACTTTAGCCTATTTTATACTTGTGCTTTCGTTAGTATTCATTGAGATAGTCCTGGTTTTTTATTTGTCCCACTTGGAACTGCTCCAAATCGCAAGACAAATATTCATTTACTAGTTTTACTTTAAATTCTTTTGTGTATTTTGGCATACAAAAACCCCTCTATCCGCATTCCAGATTTTGGGGTTAAGGTCAAACTAAACCTCTTTTTCTTTTGATATTTTATATAAGATTAAACTTTCAATAATCAAACAGATTAGTGAAGTAAGAATCATATTAGAAATACTTAGTTGAGTTAAATTTGTATATTGTGAATCTATTAGTTGATTAGGTAAATTCAAAAGATTTATTACGCCATACTTAAAGATTGGAAATTTCTTTATAATTAAAAAATTAAATCCAGTTCCAAATCCATAGAACATGTAAATCAGCAAACCTAAAACTAAGCCAGTTTTTTCTTTTTTTGTTATCATAATAACAATTGACGACAACATAACAACAATAGATATGGGCACAATCATCGAAAAATTATAAAGGTAAACACTCTTAATCATATCTAAGCTAGGTTTATATTTTAGTAAAACAAAAGATAAAACCATAGTGAAGCTTGCACAAAGAAATAGTAGGATTACATGCATTAAGAATATCACTATTAATTTTACTAAGATAAGTTTAGAAATATTTGGATATTTAGTTTTGATAGGAATTATAGTCAAATATTCAAAATCTTCGGCAAACATAGTACAAGTTAAAATATTATGTTTATATTAACTAAAATCGGCAGAAATGAATATTGTACGCCTTTTTCATAGGACATAAAATCTTCATTGTATTTTATAAAAATAGACATTAACAATTGAAAAATCAAAATCGATGTAACCATAATGATTAATTTTTTCTGTTTGCTAATTTTAAATAATTCAAATTTTAATAAATTTCCCATATCAAACCTCCATAATCTTTAAAATTTCTTTTTCAAGAGAACTTTCTTTATCCTTCATAAAATCATCTAGACTTATTGCATTTAGCAATTTGCCTTTAGAAATAATCACCAAATTGTCTATAAGGTCATCTAGTTCTCTAATCAAATGACTAGATAATATTATGGTCATTCCTTTACTTTTTAAATATAAGACACGCTCTCTAAACTTATTTACACTTACCGGATCTAAACCGTTGAATGGCTCATCAAGTATTAATATTTCACTACCAGATAACTCAGCTAGTCCAAGCCCTAGTCTTTGTCTCATACCCAGGGAATATTCTTTAGCTTTTACATCTTTAAATTCATTTAATCCATATGCTTCCATAATTTCTTCGATGAAAGAATCTTGATTGTCAGAGTTTAATATATTAAATAACAATAAATGTTGATGAGCTGTTAAATATGTATATAATGAAGGTTTTTCTAATAGGCAGCCTATACTTGAGTTAATTTTCGAATTAAAAACCAATGGTTCTTCATTGATAATAATCCTACCCTTATCTGGCTTTATTTGGTTTGTTAGTAATTTCATAAAAGTAGTCTTTCCAGCACCATTTTCTCCAAATAGTCCTGTTATACTTCCTCTACTAATATTTAAGGAAATCCCATCTAAAGCTTTTTTACTCTTATAGCTTTTACTTAAGTCATCGATTTCTATAATATACTCATCCATAATAATGAATCCTCCTTTATATCATGTCTAATTTTTCTTGCATATCCCAATCTAACATTTTCCAATAATACAAACCCGAGATGCCGACCATAATGTTCTTATTGTAATACTTAAAATTCTCCTTACTTATTTTACGAACTAGCAAATCTAATTTTGATCTAAATAAGTCTTTATAATAAAAGTCATCCTTATTAAATTTAGCAAATATTTTTTGGGAGTATTTATTTGTAATTTAGCCATTTGCTGATCACAGATTCTCTTACAAAGTCTGTAAAATTATTTTTCATTTAAATACTCCTGCATTTAATAAATAGATTTATTACTTTTTCTTTTCTTGTTTTGAAGCTCCAATAGCAGCTCCCAGTACTAGTCCAATACCTACGCCAAGTCCTATATTTTTTGTAGCTACACCGATAGCTGTTCCTAGTATCAGACCTATACCGATCCATTTTCCCATCTTATTGTCCATCTTATCCTCCTTTGCAAATTATGTCTTTTTTGTTTTTTTCTTATCTTTACTTTTTAAATCATTTACTTGCCCTAGTATGGACTTTTTATCTTTATCTTGACTCTTTACTTGTTCTTTTGCTTTTAAGAGCTTAGAAGACAAAATACGAACATTCTTAAGTTCTTTCCTGTTGTTATCAATACTTGTTTTTACTTGTCCAAAGATTTTAACAAAAATAGTGCTTATTAAGCCCATTCTTCTTTACTATTATTTTACAAATACTCAATTTAATATTTATTTTTTATACTTATTTGCTTGAGTAGAATGTAATTTATAAAACTCACCCTTCATCGACATAAGCTTGTCAAAGCTTCCTTCTTCTTTTATTCTTCCATCCTTTAAATAGATAATTCGATCAGCAATTTTTACACTTGCCAAATGGTGAGTAACCAATATTGCTGTTTTGTCCTTTAGTTCTTGTTGGAACAGTGAATAATAACTATCCTCTTTGATTGGATCAATTGCGGTTGTGGGTTCATCCAAAATAATTAATCCTGCATCCTTATAAAAGCCTCTTGCTATGGCAAGACTTTGCCACTGGCCACCTGATAAATCTTCATCTCCAAATTCTTTTCCCTGACCTAGATTAAATTCCAAATCAGGAATTATCACTTTCACACAGTTTGTTTGTGATTCAACTCTACTTATATCGACAACTATTATTTCACGTACTTGAGTTGAAAGTTCTTTTTTAGATATTCAAGTTCATTTTCTGTCTTATTAGCAGAAATATCACTTAGCTTGATAGTTTTAAAATCATAAGAATACAAAAAATCTATATCGAAAGAAGGATGATAAATTTCACTTTCTTCCATATCTTTCTCCAATTCTATATTTTACCTTTCTAAATGTATGGATTAACTATTTAATTATAGCATATAACACTGATTCCTTTTAATTATATGATTTACCGCGTTACAACGAGCAAAAAAATAAAGGCAGTCCGAAGACTGCCGATATTTACCTCTCTGCACCTTTGCTATGGTCTTTATTAGTTGACTTAGTTTTGTCATCTATCTTAAAGATTTTTATTTGACCTAATATAGAATTTTTTCCTCATCATCATACCCTCCAACTTTTGAGTATAAAAATAGACAATAGAGTTTTTAATTTCTATCGTCTAAGATTATCTAATATTTATTTTCCTTTAAATTGATTTTATTGTATAGCTAAATCATTTCATTAATCCAATTATAAAAATTAAACTGGGATTCATACCAAACCCCAGTTTCATAATTAGCGTGTTCTTTAATATAATTTTGCTCCTGCTGGAATATTACTGTCCAACATGATTAAATTTAGTTTTTCTTCTCCATCGTACTCACAAATTGCAGAAAGAAGCATTCCGCAAGACTCGATTCCCATCATCTTTCTTGGTGGTAGGTTTGTGATTGCAAGAAGTGTTTTGCCAACTAGTTCTTCAGCGCTGTAGTTGTCTTTAATACCTGAAAGAATTACTCTTTCTTTGTCGCTTCCGTCGTCTAGTATGAACTTTAATAGCTTTTTAGACTTTGGAACTTCTTCACAGTTTTTTACCTTTACAATTCTGAAGTCTGATTTTGTAAATGTATCAAAGTCAACAAATTTTTCAAATAGCGGCTCAACTTTTACCTTTGATAAATCAAGTTTTTCTGAATTCACTGTTGCATTATTTGATGACTCTACATGGGCATGTTCTGCTTTATCTAAGCCTATTGGCTTCATTGTTGGGAAAATCCCCTCTACTTTAGATAATTGTCTAAATCTCTATAAAAGTCTATTTTATGGTACTTTTCCATTTACGACAATTTGCTAACTCTCTATAAGTGCCTATAGATTTCTAGCAAATTGTCGTAAATTTGTCGTAAGCTGTCGTAAATTCTAAAATATAAATTTCATCGCTTTTTCAAATTCTCCCATCTGTTCTATCTTAAAATCTTCTGTTGCATCTACATATATATCCATTGTTGTACTAATATCAGAATGACCTAGAATAGACTGCATTGCTTTTGTATTTATATTTTGTTCATTAAGCCTTGTAGTAAAGGTGTGTCTGAAAATGTGATTGCTTAAATGTGGAACTAATAGAATATCATTAGAGCTCGATTTATTTTTATCCATTATACTTAAATTGCAATCTCTAACAATTCTTCTTAAAGCTTTATTAAGTGTTCCATTATTGTGAACCTTTCCGAATCTGTTTAAAAATACAAAGTCTTTAAATCCATCGATTGAATCACAACATTCGATTCCAAAAGTCTTTTGTAACTCTCTTTCCATAAGAAAAGCATCTTTTACTTTTTGAACCATAGGAATACTTCGCTTACCTGATGCTGTCTTCGGTGTATTAATAGCATATCTATTGTTTAATCCTTTACCTTTACTATAATATACCAAAGTCCTATTTACATTTATAAGACCATTATCAAAATCTAGATCGTCCCATTGCAATCCTGTAACTTCTCCAACTCTCATTCCTGTCCAAAGCATAACAATGAATATTGGATACCATTTTTTATATTCATCACTATTAGATAAATATTCTTCAAATAGCACTTGTTCTTCTATTGTCATGGCTTTTTTCTTCAGAGATTCATTTCGATAAGCTACTTTCAATTCCTTCAAAGCATTGTCAGATGGATTAAATCTTATATATTCGTCATCCACTGCTAATTCTAAAACCTGATGTAAGACAGTATGAACACAATCTATGGTAGAAACCATCAATCCCTGATCTTCCTTTAATCTGTTATAAAAACTTCTAACATCAGATCTTTTAATATCAGATAGTTTAATGCGACCAAAAGTCGGTTCGACAAATTGTTGATACATATAGATGTAATTTTTAAAGGTATTATCTTTTAAACCTCTTTTTACCTTTGTCCATAGCTTAAAAGTATCATTTACAGATAAGCTACTTCCTTCGTTGTTGATTCCATCTATAGTATTGCGTAAAATATCTAATTCCTTTTCTCTTAATTCTTTTAGAGTTTTCGCATAGATAGATTTTCTACGACCTATTTTGTCTTGCCACTTAAATTCATAAGTGCCATTTGATCTTTGATATTCACCGTCTTTTAAAACAACCCCTTTACTATCTTTGCGTCTTTTCACCATAAAAATTCTCCTTTTTTGATAAAAGACACGCTATAATTATTATACCGCATTAAGCGTGTTTTATATATAGTTTTAGATTAAATAGAGAACTGTCTATTTAAATATTCTTCCATTAACTTTTTCTTAATAAGACGCTTACTACCATTAAATAATACAAAATCGCAATCATTTTCATCCGTTAATTGTCTAACTTTATCTTGACCAATATTAAAATATTCAGATGCTTCTTTTAATGTTAGAAATGCTTTCTCAGAAACACGAACACCTTTTATATTTTCGTTAATCATAAATCCTCCAAATAATATATTTAAAATATTTATTTTTATATTTTTAAAGTTTTTTGACATTGACAAGTGCCTTGGATTAGCAACATAGGAATCTCACCTCCGCCTCTGTTCAGGATGAGCCGGCTTCAACCTTAGATGTATCATTATCCTCATTTTCTTCAAAGCGAATAGGGTATCCCTCCCTATATTCAAACTCTTACTTATCGCTCCCTTTCTTCTTCCCTTGCTTTTAGCTTAGCAGTACTTGTTTTGCCGAATTATTCAGCAGAAAGATCTTGGCGGATAGGTTATTACGCTCCAAAAATGATTAATGTCTTGTCTTGGTCTATTCAATTGTTAAGGTTCAAATATTGTTTAGATTTCTTTTTAAAATAGAAAGAGGACAAAATCCCCCTCACTTTATAAAGGAAAATTTGCCCTCTTTGGTAACCAGAAATTATATTTCTTCTATAAATTTCTTTAGTTTTTCTAAAATCTTATCTCGCCTTTTTATTAAAGCAGGATGTGATATATTTTGAGTCTTTGCTACTGAACGAAGTGTTTCATCATTGAAATATAATCTTTCAATGATTTCCCGTTCATCCTTATTTAACTTTGACATAGCATTACTTAGTGCTTCAATCATAATTTGTGTAGCTACAACTTTTTCTACATCAACATTTTTATCTTCTAGATTGTCTTCAAAATTCCCGTCATGCTTTAGGGATGAAAAAAAGAGCAAGTGGTTTTTCTTGTCCACTCGCTCTAAATACTTCTCGTGTTCACGTTCTCGCCAGTAGACTTTATAAATATCTTCACTGACTTTTACCTTTTCTCCTCTGACATAAAGGTAATATTCTCTTGCCATAATGTTTCCTCCATTCTTTTTTTGTCTGCGTTTTCAGGCAAAAAAAGGAGGACTCCTGCATCTTGGCATGAGAAGTCCTCTAAAACGAAAGAAACTTGTTCTTCCTTTAATTATATTTAATTGTTTAGACAAGCATATGGAAAGATAAATAGCTATAAAGCTTATAGGAAAAAGGACTATTCTTATTGTGGTTTATTCTTTCAAATAAATATATAGACTTTTCCATTTCTATCCCTCCATTTTATAGCTAACTATTTCCCATAAATAAAATCCTTCTAATGCTTCAAATTCTAAACACCTGATAAGAAATTTTATGCTTGAACTTTTTCTTGTCCCATTTTATTCAACTCGCCAATCATCATAAATATTCCAACAACAATCATAATGAAATCTACAAGTGGCTGTGTGAACCAAACAGCTTTTATTCTAAATACCATTGGCAAAAAGATCATTGCAGGAACAAATAAGAATAACTGTCTAAGCATAACAATAGTTCCGGCTTTCTTTCCGTTTCCGATTGATTGGAAGAAAGTAACAGTCATAACCATTACTCCATACAAGATAAAAACGGAATAGAACAATCTAAAATTTCCAACCCCTTGTGCAATGATGTTTGCTTCTACACCAAATAGCGAAAGTATCTGACTTGACAGCAATAGGGATGGAACCCAAAAGATTCCTGCAAGAACTAAACCGCCAATAGAAAAGACCTTCATAGCTTCTCTTACTCTGTCATATTGCTTTGCTCCAAAGTTTGTTCCAACAACAGGTTGCAATCCTTGACTCATTCCCCAAAGAGGAATAAATGAAAAGGCATATACACGAAGTGATGCCGCCATCAAAATTCCATTGGTATCTCCGCCATACTTAAATGCCATTTTATAAAGCATGGTCTGCTGTATCATAAACAGAAGTTGCATCATCATAGCTGATGATCCTACCCCAAACATTTCTTTTTTTATCTCCGGATCAGACTTTATCTTATGGATTTTAACAACTTTACTCTTCTTCAAGAAATAATGTAGTGTTGCCACTGCCTGAACAAATTGTGCTGTGATGGTTGCAAGGGCAGCACCTTCAATCGCATATTCACCCATAACAGTCATTAAGATAGGGTCAAGAATAATATTCAGTAATGCCCCAAATCCCATAATCGTCATAGCTTTTTTCATCAGTCCTTCACCACGCATAACCATGTTTGCGGACTGTGTGAAGTTTACAAATAGAGAGCCTATAAAAATCACTCTAAGGTATCTAATACCATAGGCTTTGATTTCACCCGTTGCACCGACCATATCTAAAAAATGTGGAGCAAGAAGTATTCCTCCAACCGTAATAATTACAGAGAAGAAAATCACCCAATAGATTAGGTTGCCCATAATTTTATCTACGGTTTTCTGATCTCCTTTTCCTATCGCTCTGGAGAGAACGGATGCCGAACCAACACCAAGAAGCGTAGATACACCGCTATTAAAGAATGTAAGCGGCATTGCGACACCACAGGCTGTCATTGCTGTTTGCCCTATGATTTTTCCAGCAAATATTCCATCCATTAACGGATATAAGCCGATAACAATCATTCCGATAACAGCCGGTATAGATAATTGAAATAACAAGTCTATTGGTCTTTTTGTTAATAATTGTTCTTTCATATCTTGTTTCATCGTCTTCTCCTCTCTTAGACCAATTTTATATAATTTTAAGTCCTTTATTTTTTTCTTGCAGTTGTACCATATTTTTATAGATTCCATCTAAAGTCATTAAATCACTGTGAATTCCTTGTTCTGCAATATTCCCATCTTTTATTACAATAATATTATCAGCCTCTTTGATTGTGCCTAATCTATGGGCAATCACAAGCAATGTCTTGTTTTTTACCAATTCACTGATTGCTTCCTGTATATAGCTTTCATTGTCCACATCAACACTTGCTGTTGCCTCGTCAAGAATTACAATAGGAGCATCTTTTAATATGCAGCGAGCAATAGAAATTCTTTGTTTTTCACCACCGGATAGAGTTGCTCCTCCTTCTCCAATCATTGTGTCAAATCCATCAGGAAGTGCCATAATGAAGTCATAGCATCTTGCTTTTTTTGCGGCTTCTATAACTTCTTCTTTCGTCGCATTTTCTTTCCCCATGGCAATATTATTAAAAATCGTATCTTGGAATAAATACACTCTTTGGAAAACCATACTAATTTCCGACATCAATTCAGATAGTGAAACATCCTTTATATTCACTCCTCTAATCAAAATTTCACCGGAGTCTACATCCCAAAATCTCGCTAAAAGGTTGGCTACTGTAGATTTTCCTCCACCAGATGGTCCAACTAAAGCTGTCATTGTATTCTTTTTCATTTCAAAATTCATATCATGCAAAACCTCTTTTTCTCCATAAGAAAATTTCACATGATTAAAACTAATTTCCGGCTCACCAAACCTAGCCTTTAAGATATGTTTTTTACCTGTATCCTGTAGTTCTGTTTCGTTTAATAATTCTTCAATACGATCTAAAGCAGCATTCATAACTGTTAGCCTACTTGCTTCTCCATAAAGAGTTTTTAATGGACTAAATAAGTCAAATACAAATAGTATCAGTCCTAACACATAAGGAAGTTTCAACATTCCTTGTAAATGAAGATACAAAGCAAGTGCCAAAATAAATGTAATTCCGATACCATAAATGATGTTCAATCCGCTTGTCCAAGGTGTCATCTTCTTTTCAAACTTTATAGAAGTGTCTCTTGATGAAGCAAAGCTGTCTGTAAGAGCCTTTGAATTGTCTCCTAAAAGGTTATAGCTTTTGATTACACTAATTCCTTCTGCAAATGACAAAACTGCATCTGTTAGCTTCTCTCCTTGCTCTTGCCTGATAACAGCTTCAGATAAAGACATTTTATTCATTCTGCTTGCAAGTAATGTTGCTATTAGAGTTACACACACAGACACAAGACCTATTCTATAATCCAAAACAAACATGAATATAGTAAGCACAACGGTTGAAAGCACATAACTCATCATATTAGCTATGGTACTCATGGATACTTCCTCAATGAATGCCATATCTGAACTTAAAACAGAATTGATTTTTCCTAAATTTCCTGATGTGAAATATCCCATAGGAAGTTTTCTAAGGTGATTTCCAAGCTCCATCCTTTTGTCTGCAAAAATCAGAAAGCCGGCTGCACTTTGCAATTTATCGCTTAAGAAATGAACCACCGCTTGTAATAAAACCACTAAAACAAGTCCTATTCCTACATATAGAAAAGTTTTGGAGGTATTCGTTTTTTCATAAAATCCTATCAAAACGGTAAATGCAATAAATATAGGCATTTTACTTAATATGGATTCAACAAAGGCAAAAACAAATGCCCCTTTAATTCTATTTTTATACTTTCCTGACAAGTTTAAAATTCTTGATATTAGCTTAAACATTCATTTCACCTGCCTTTCTATCAATTTTCCATTCCTTACTAAATATTGTCGCATTCCATAATTTACGATACTCTGCTGATGATTCTAACAAGTCCTTATGTTTTCCATTTGCAACTAAACGACCATGATTCATTACCAATATTTGGTCTGCATCTACAATTGCCGGAAGTTTATGAGCAATTACAATCAATGTTTTACCTTTTACAAGTTCAGCAATCGCAGCTTCCATCTTTTCTTCATTTTCAGGATCTGCATAGGCTGTTGCCTCATCAAGTACAACAATCGGTGCATTTTTTAAGATAGCTCTTGCAAGGGATATTCTTTGTCTCTCTCCACCTGATAACATCTTTCCTGCCTCGCCAGCCAAAGAGTAAATACCATTTGGGAGCTTATCTAAAAATTCCATACACTGAGCTTTCTTTGCAGCTTCTATCACTTCTTCATCGGTAGCTGACAAATTTCCGATACGAATATTTTCTAAGAGTGAAGTATTAAATAAATATTGGTCTTGAGATACATAAGAAATCTCTTTATTCAGTGCCTTAAGACTCATATCCTGTAAATTTTGTCCTCCAATGCTAATGCTTCCCTCTAAAACATCATAGTAATGAATTAAGAGTTTCGCTAAAGTGCTTTTACCTGAGCCTGATTCTCCAACAATGGCTGTCTTTTCTCCAACTTTTGCTGTAAAGCTCACATTATGAATCACATTTTTAATGTATGTTTCAGGTTGTCCATTTTCTCCCATCTTGCTTAGTTGATAACCAAATGTAACATTGTCATAGGAAATAGTATGATCTATACCTTTAAACCTGTTTTCACCTTGTTTTAATGGTTCTATATTTAAAGCATCTTCCAATGCAGATATTTTATAATTAAGCTGTGGCATTGTTGGTAAAAATCCCAAAGCCTTTAAGAGTGGTAAGCCAATACTCAAAGATAGGCATAATACCAATATCAAATCAGAAAGACTAACATAGCCCATGTAAGCAAAGTAACCGCCAAGCGGCAATGTTAATATAATCGTGCATGGGAGCAAGGCACTATACAATGCCATCCATGGCCATGCAGTCTTATACCAAGCGAGTGCATAATCTCTATAATCTCCAACATCTTTAGAAAATCTTTGATAAGATTCCGTTTGCTTGTTAAACACTTTTACTACTTCCATACCATTCACATATTCAATAATGGTATTATTCATTTTTTCACTCGCCATATAATATGGTCCCATTTTTTTCATTCCCGCGGAATACATAATCATCATAGCGACAATGCTTAGTGGAATGGATGCCAAAGACATAAGTGCCAGTCTCCAGTCAACGAAAAACATTGCAATATATACCATTACAGGCACAATTAAATTGGCAATTCCTTCAGGCAATGAGTGTGCCAAAAGAACTTCCAAACTACCAATATCATCTACAAACATCTTTTTAATAGCACCTGTTCCCTTTTCTTCAATAGCTCCTAAGGGAAGATTCTCCATCTTTTTTTGTAGAGATGTTCTAAGTCCAAATAATGTGTTATATGCTGCCTTATGAGACATATTAAGAGCCAAACCACCTAATAATGCTTGCAAAACCAAACATATCAAAATACCGGCAAGCAAAATAACTAACCTTTTGAATTCCAAATTTTGTCCTAAAATCAAAGGATTTATAATCTGATAAGCAAATAGAAATGGCACAACTCCCATAATGACACTTAATAGCATAATAAAACTCGCTAAATGTATTGTTTTCTTATGCGAACCAGCATACTCAAAAACCTTATTTAACATCATTCTCCTCCTTAATCAAAGATTTTTTATTATCCATAAAATCCATAATGACTTGTTCATTTCCTTTTACAGATATTTTTTTATAATTTTCTCTGCCAATCATTAAAACAGAATGGCAAGTTTTGAATAGTAGTTCCAAGTCATGCGTAATAATTATAAATGGAACTTCCTCTGATTTTTCTGTAATTAAATCAGATATAATACTCATACTTCTATAATCAAGTCCAGAGGTCGGTTCATCTAAAACTATCAATTTTCGATTGGATAAAAACGAAGTAATAATCGCAAGTCTTTGTTTTTGACCACCAGACAATTTTTGTGGGTGGCTTACTTTCTTATGCCACAACTTTGTTTTCTTTAAGTAATCTCGTATTTCTTCTAAATCACTTTCCGTATTCTTTTCTTTACAAAATATCAGCTCATTTTCCACAGTGTCTAAAAAAATCTGAGCATCAACATCTTGCAAAACTAAATAAGAATTTTTCAATCGTTCCTTCTTGTTCTTTCCATAATTCACATCTAATCTTTTTTCTGAAAGCCCACACAAAGAATTTGCTAATGCTGTTTTCCCAATTCCATTAGAACCAATAATTCCCATGATTTCTTTTTCTTTAATGTCAAAAGTCAAATCTTTTATCAAAGTTCTTTTTCCTTGGTGAATATTTGCATTGTCGACTTTTATATAGCTTCTGGTTTTTAATGGCTCTTTTTCCGACACAAGTTCTTTTTCATTTAATGTTCTTAATTCCAGTTCTTTACACTTCCGGTTATCGAGTTCACCTTTTTTAAAAATATTTTCTACCGTTCCATCTTTCATATAGACAAGACGATCAAAAATATTTTTAAGGTAATACAATCTATGTTCAGCTATTACAATTGTCTTGCCAATCGCTTTTAACTTAACAAGTATGTTTTCAAATTTCCTTATACTGTCATAATCAAGGCTACTTGAAGGTTCATCGAAAAAGATAATGTCTGTATCATAAATAAGTGTTCCTGCTATCGCCACCTTTTGTCTTTCTCCACCAGACAATTCAAAGATAGATTTTTTTCTTATATGACCTATCTCCAGTAAATTTAATGCTTTATCTACCTTTTCTTTTAATAAGTTCCCATCTAACCCAAGATTTTCTCCTACCAAAGCAACTTCATCTTCAACCACATCGCAAAAGAACTGATCCTTGGGATTTTGAAATACATTTCCTATATATTTTGCAAGTTCACCTTTCTGATACGAAGATATTTCTTTTCCCAAAAGCTCAACATTACCTTCTAAATTTCCTTCGTAAAAATATGGAATGAGTCCATTTAGAAGTCTTAAAAATGTTGTTTTCCCACATCCTGAAAGACCTGTTAATACAACTATCTCTCCTTTTTTTACAGACAGTTTTAAGTCTTTTAGTACTAAGTCCTCTCCGTATGAAAATTTGCGTATATTTGCTTCTAAGATATTTTCCATACACTCACCAAAACCAAAATTATTCCAATCATTAACATTACAATATCGATAAAAGTAAATTTTACATCATGGAAACTTGTTTTTTTACCATCATATTCAATGCCTTTTGATATGATTGAACAAGTTAAGGTATCGCTTATATCTATGCACTTATACATAAGAGGAACAAAATATAATTCAAATGTTTTAATTGGTTTGAAAATACTTGCTTTAAATCCTCTAATTTTCATGCCATTGTTTATTTCCTTCATCCTAATAGAAATTTCCGGAATAAAACGAAAAAACAGTGTGATTCCTATACCTATTCCACCATCAATACCAATTTTTCTAAATGCAGCAATTAGATGCGAAGAACTATATGAAGACAGCACTTTTCCCAAAATGAAAAGTGGAGCAAATTTCAACACTATAAGTAGCATTGTATATATAGAACCAACCAAAACATTTCCTAAGTGGGGTTTCAGCAAATAAATAAGTCCCCATACTATAAGCAATGAACATATCGTTCTAAATGCCTTTCTTATAGAAAATAAGAATAATAGTCCTAAGACAAAAATAAGGGAAAATAAATATTGTGATTGCTCTCCAACAGTTAGAATAACTGAAAATAGTAAAATCAACCCAACTATAGTAAGTGGGTTGATTTTATCTAATAGTTGGTATCCTTCTATATAGTTTTTTTCACCTTTACAAAACACTTTTTTTCTTCCTGTTGCTAAAGAATTTGTTGTAAATATATGTTCCAAAATTAGCACCAATAATTGATGCAACGATTGCGATCACTACGCAAATTGCAATGTTTTTAGGGGTGTAAAAATTATAAAGAAATGTTGCATAGTCTGTTGTAAACATCTTAGGGAATTGTTTTGTAAGACCTTCTACTCCAAATACGAATGTGAAATACATCGCATGAAGCGAATATATAAACATACCAGCACCAAAACCAAGTCCTACTTTCATATTATTGCCTGAGTAATTTTCCTTTTTACCAATCACAAGCTCTGCTAATATTCCTGCAATTGCACAAACTACTATTACAGGCCACATTCCCATAAGAGCATAGAACACGCCGAGTAATAAGAAATATAAGAATGCTGTTCCTCTTTGTGCGACTTGTTTACACATTATTACAAAAACTGGTGCGGCAATAATTGTTGCAAGTGCCGATGATAAATACAAACTCGGAATCATTCCAAAAGAACCTGTCAAAAATCCTAATCCCATCGTAAGAACAAATCCAATAACAGAAAATACTGCTATTTTTACAATACCTTTTAAATTCATTTTTCTCCTCCTTGAATACATATAATATTTTTTATCTGCTTGTAAAGCAGCATGTTGCCAATTTGTATAAAATTAAATCTTTAATATAACTAAGTTATATTTGATGCAAAAAAATTTTCCATTTTACAAACCTCTTATTTTGCCCCATCCTTCATTAAAGAATTTTGAAATTAGTTTGGCATTTAATTCTACTTCTTCTCTGCTTTTAGAATGAACAGCAACTTCAGATAAAGCATAATAATATGCATGGTTAATTAAGTGAATTCCCATATCGGTTATTACACTACCGACACCATCTTCACCATAAATCATGCTTAATATTTTGATGTGATTTTTATCTTCTATTTCCACGAGTTCATCTAAAAAATTACTGTATTTTGTTCCATAAGAACCAAACACTAATAACTCAAACGCATCTTTATTTTCAAAAAAATACAAGACCATCTTAACAGCACCATGTGCTTTAGAGTCTAAAATTTTATAAATGGTTTCTTTCCCAAGCGGAACTTCCTTTTTATATGTCTCAAAACTCTTATCCTCATACATAGCATAGTATTTTCGTATTCGGCTTATAATCGGCTCAACTAACTCAGAAAAAAGTGCTTCCTTATCATCAAAATGACCATAAAACGCCCCAGTAGTAACACCTGCTTCTTTGCAAATAGCTCT
Source organism: Mediannikoviicoccus vaginalis (assembly GCF_928097925.1). Lineage (GTDB taxonomy): Bacteria > Bacillota > Clostridia > Tissierellales > Peptoniphilaceae > Mediannikoviicoccus > Mediannikoviicoccus vaginalis. The sequence continues at coordinate 27,686 of NZ_CAKMRI010000001.1, read as the reverse complement.
TAAATTTGCCTTTTCAAATCCTTGTTCTTTGAAAATTTTCTTACCGCTATTAAGAATCCTATTATGAGTTACTTCATAATCTCCGTTTGCCATGATTTGCCCTCCTTCCTTTAAATATAACTTAGTTATATTATAGCACTTGTTGTGTTTAAAAGTCAAGATATTGATATACATACATTGACTTTTATGTTATAATTAAATAATAAATTCAAAACTTGCTTAATGCTTGCTATCTAATTCTTTCTTTTGTAGCAAGCACAGTAAGTGTACGGACACTTACGAAAAAATTAATGGAGCAGACCTTTACGGAATGCTCCATTTTTTTAATTTTTACCTTGTTAGGGAGAACCCTAAGACCCCAAAATATATTTTATAAAGGAGAATAAAATGGCAAATAGATTTAGAAATGAAAGAATCGAAATAAAACTAACCAAAGAAGAAAAAGAAGTTTTTGAAAAGAAAATGAAACTTGCTAATTGCAAAACTATGTCCCATTTTCTTAGAAAATGCGTATTAGAAAAAGAAATTTATGTAGTAGATTTAGAACCATTTAGAGATCTCCAATGGCTACTTTCGAATGCAACAAATAATATAAACCAGATTGCAAAAGCTACTAATACAACTGGTGTTATTTACAAAAATGAAATTGAATCGATGAATAAACGGATAGAAAATTTATCAAGAGAAATATGGCAGATCCATTCCCTACTTCTTAATAAATCAAAAGAAAGCTATGGTGACTAATATGGCAATTACAAAAATACATCCTATAAAATCAACTCTAAATTTGGCAATAGATTATATAACTAAGAGTGAAAAAACTAATGAAAAAGTCTTGGTATCTTCATTTAAATGTTATCCATCTACTGCCCATATTCAATTTATGAAAACACGAGAAGACAATGATACTAAAGGTACAGTCTTAGCTAGACATTTAATCCAATCTTTTCTACCAGGAGAGGTTGATCCTATAAAAGCTCATGAAATTGGAATGGAATTATGTAAGAAAATTTTAAAAGAAGATTATGAATTTGTTCTTGCAACTCATATAGATAGAGGGCATATCCATAACCATATTATTTTTAATAATGTTAATTACAAGACTGGTAAATGCTACCAATCTAACAAAAAAACTTACCATAAAATCAGGTATCAAAGTGACGAATTATGTAAAGAAAATAAGCTTTCAGTCATTGATGAATATTATGAAGCTTACAAAAGAAAATACAAAACTGCTGGTAAATCTTGGTACGAATATGACCAAAATAAGAAAGGAAATTCTTGGAAGTCTAAACTGCAATTTGATATAGATAGAATGATTAATAAGTCTAAATCGTGGGAAGAGTTTTTAGAAAATATGAAGTCTCTTGATTATGAAATTAAGTTTGGTAAACATATTGCTTTTCGTCATAAAGATAAGCAAAGATTTACAAGAGCTAAGACTATCGGTGAAGATTATACTGAAGAGAAAATCAAAGAAAGAATAGATTTAGCTATTAAAAACAAAGCTAATCCTACTAAAAAACGAGTGGGAAATGTTATTGATATATCTACTAATGAAAAAGTACAATCTTCTAAAGGTTATGAAGTTTGGGCAAGAAAACACAATATCAAAACAATGGCTGATTCAATAATTAAACTTAGAGAACAAGGAATTAATTCAATTACACAACTCGATGATCTTATTAAAAAATCTGCAGATGATAGACAAGACTTGTTAGATGAAATAAAGAAAATTGAAGCTGAAATGAAGAGTCTATCTCAAGATATGGAAAATATAAATACTATAAATAAGTATCGTGAAATCTATAAATACCACAAGAAAAATCCTGAGGATAAACAATTTGCAGAAGAATATTATAGTGAACTTTCCGTCTACAAAATAGCTGCTAAAGAAATTTTAGAAAACTATAAAAAACTACCAAACACAAAAGAAATACTAGCAAACCTCGATAAATTGCAAGAAAAAAAGAACACCCTTATGCAAGAGTATTCTTTGAATAAAGAACAATTTTCCGACCTTGTTCAGTATAGGAAAAACTATGAAAATTATTATGGAAAAGAGGTGGAGAGGTAACATCTTCACTTCTTTCTCTTATAAATTTTTACTATTTTCGATTTCTCTAAAAGAATCCCAAAGATATCTAGTCAATGTTATGCTCGCACCCACAGAAAGTTCTGCATGTTTTTTACTCAAAGCTTTAAAATTCCTTTCTCTTCCATGTCCACTTCCATAATGATTTCTAAGATCGTTAATTCCTGAAGCAAGTCCATTTAAACTCCCTGTAATTTGCTTTACTATTTTGTCTTCAGTTTCATCAATTATCATGCTTTCATTTGGAATTTTTAAACACTTAAAGGTTTCTTTAACTAATTGTGTTAATTTTAAGTTATCTTTTTTATTCTCTCCTAAATTATTGCAAATTTCCTTGCAACAACTTTCAAGTAGTTCCTTTGACTTTCCTATTGCTTCTGTGGGATTTCTATCCACCATTTCTAGCATTAAATCAATTTGAGAATTAATATATTCAGATGAGAATTTAATTTTCAAAACTTCTGCTTCTGACATAAGATTTGAGCTATTTGATAATTCTCGATTAATAATATCTTTACACTTAATGTATAGAGATTTGAATGAAGTTCCTCTATTATTTTTTTTATTTTCTTCTATCTCATCACTAAAATAAACAGAGTAAAACTCTAAAAGATCTTTATATAGTTTAGCAATTTTATAAGAATCACCCTCGTTTGTAAATTCTCTAAGTGACTTTCCTTTTGACAAATGATATTTTTCACATAATCTTATCCCTATACTTTGAAATGTAAACTCATCAAAATCATTCGTAGAAAAATCTAGAACATAGCCACCTCTATTAAATAATTCATCAAGATATCCTTTTTCTATATAACTAAGCATAGTTAAACCTACTTTATAATTCCTAGTAATGAACCTAATTTGTTTATACCTTCAATAAAATCTGGAAGTGTTGCTATGGAGCCGATCATAAATTTTAACGAATTAAAGCTCGTTTTTAATAGATTTTTGTTAGGATTTGCTTTGACTACTTCTCCTTTTATCAACTCCATATTTCCCATTAAAATACTTCGTTTATCTTCGTCATCTATATTTTCCAATAGGATTTCCAATTTTGATATTTCTTCATCAATTTCATTCTTATTTAAGTAATTATTTTGTATTGCATCTATAGATGAATTATCACTAGCTAAATTTACCTGAACACCAGAACTATTTATGTTAATTTCATATTTATTATTGTCATCGTAACCCATATCAGTTGCTATATCTTTAATATATTCTTCAATCCCTGAAATAAATGGATAAACCATTCTATTCCCAAAGCTTTGTGCCATATCTTGATACTTGTTGCTATTAGCGTAAAACCACCCAAAGTTAATGGTGTTTAAATTATTTTCTAAAATGTATTTAAAAGTAGAGTATAAAAGATACAATCTTTTTCCAGTATTACTTCCCAAATCTAAACATTGTCTACCATAAGATGAATATACATTATTTATACTTTCCTCTAAATCACCTATATCATATTTGAAACTTTCAATATAATTTTTTATCAAAGATGTCTTATCTACATAATCTATAAATTCTCTTAGGAGGTCGATTTGTTCCCTATAATCTGCATTAATTACATCTGAACCCAATCCTCTAAATTTTCTACTGATTTTTCTTAGTTCTTTCTTATTAATCTCCATCTACAATCTCCCCACAAAAAGGACAATATCCACCCTCAAGATTTTTTATGCTACTAATTTTTGCTTTTTTCTTGCAACACTCATAATATTTTTCTTCAAAATCTCCAGTTTTTCGTCCTATGGGTATCTCTGGCTGCTTTTTAATTTTCTCGGTTTTAATTCTAATTTCTGAGTTTTTGAAACTTTTTTTCATAGTGGCTGAAAATTCATTTAATATATCAGCTACTTTGTTCTCTATCATCCTCTCCGCTAGATTTATTGTTTCATCATCTAAATAGTCTTGGTGTTTTAAACCACAGTTCGGACACCAAATATCTAAATTTGTGTCATCTTCTATATCATCTACAAGAAGCATAAATCTCTCTCCACAAGATGGGCACTTTAATAAAACATAACCATCAGAATCCGCTGGAATACTTATTTCTAGCGTTTCAAAATCTTTCATCATTAACTACCTCTACTAATTAAATTTTAACAACTTTCTATTATCAAAAGCACAATCTAAATCATATTCAAGATTTATATTAAGATATATCTCTATCATTTCTCCTATATTCAATAATATCTCCAATATAACATTGAAAATACTCACAAATCTTCCCTAATGTTTCTAAACTTACATTTTCATCTTTTCCCATCTTGGCTATTGTCTTGGGAGTAGTTGCTATTGCACATTGTAAGTCTTTTTTTCATATTTTTATCTATTAATAACTTCCTTAATTTATTATATGAAAATCCCATATCATTCTCCAATACTATATTTTACCTTTCTAAACGTATGGATTTATTATTTAATTATAGCATATAACACTGATTCCTTTCAATTATATGATTCACTGCGTTAAAACGAGCAAAAAAATAAAGACAGTCCGAAGACCGCCGTTATTTATCTTTCTGCACCTTTGCTATGGTCTTTCTTATTTGACCTAGCTTTGTCATCTGTCTTAAAGCTCTTTATTTACCCTAATATGGACTTTTTATCTTTTCTTGACTCTTTACTTGTTCTTTTGTTTTTAATAGCTTAGAAGACAAAATACGAACATTTTTATGTTCTTTCCCGTTGTTATCAATACTTGTTTTTACTTGTCCGAAGATTTTAACAAAATCGCCTTGTTTAAGATTCTCTAAATCTTTTATCTTATCTCCATAGGCTGAACAATTGGTATAAGCTTTATTTCCATCGTCATCTTTATAAATAATTGAAAATTACTTACTTTAAAGTTTTCTATAGTATCGTATTTGACTCCAACACTGATTCAATTTTAAATATCTTCTTTGTTTAATGTAGAATTTAAATAAAAGGATAATTTCTTATACCTCTTCTATATAAAAATCTTCTAGTAATTCAAATTTTGATTTTCTTACTTTACTCTTTTTATACACATATTTAGCTATGTTATCAGGATCGTTAAATAATTTTTTCTATTTATCCTAATAAATCTAAATCTTTACAATTTCTATTTTATTTTCAATTTCTATGGAAATATCAGAACTATTTTCTGTATATAATCCTCTTTTCTTGTTTATTCAAAATATTAAATGGTGAATATAAAATATTTTGATAAATAAATCTACCAGATTGTAATGTCATTCTATCAAAATTAATATTAGGTAATATAATATCATTGGAAAATCAGGTACTTCATAAATATTATTACCATACTTTTTAATTAACAAATATATAAAAGTTGTTAAATATATTATTACATAATCTTCTAATTTCTGTATTTTTAGTTCAAATGAATAATTTTTTAATTTTGATAATTGGAAAAAAATATCCCTCCACATATCCAACTCTTCATTTTTGTTTTTAAGAAATACTTGAAGTAGCCTTTGATTTAATTCATTTGGCCTATCCATAATGTATCCTTCTTTAATTCCCTTATCATACCAATCTACAGCTTTTATTATTTCAGACGTATATGCATTGTGTTTACTTTTTTTTAATAAAACTTTGATCATATTTAAATTATTAGATAATGAAATTATGAATCCTTTTCTATTATTCTTATAAAATTTTAATAATTTATTATAAAACATAACTTTTGTTTCATTTTGTTCGATTAAATCATTATAAAAGTATTGTATTTTTCTTCCTGAAATTTCATCACTAAATTTTATGAAATTATTTTTCTTAAATACATGGATATATCCTGTGTATTCAAAGTTATCACAACATGAAAAGTATAAAGCTACTAAAGCTGAACTTGTAATATCTATTAAATTTGTAGGCAATCCATGGTGTTGTGAATAAGATATAAAATTTGACTTTTCAATATCACTTAATTGTGCACTAACCTCATAGAAATATTCATCTATCATCTCATCAATTATAGATCTATCTGAGTCATTAAAATTATCTCTATAACATGATGCTGCAATATTTGTATATTTCCTAGATTCTCCCCTAAAATATGCATCCAATAAATTTTTTTCTTTAAGAATTTTAATATAATCATATAAACTGCGAGCTCTTAATACTTCCATACTACCTCCTTATTGTTTACACTTTTTTATTATCTACTTAGGCTGAACAATTGACATACAATTTCTTAGTTTTAAATACTCTGATCAAAAGGTAAAAAAGAATTAGATTAATTCCACTTCTTTAGTCTTTAATATTTTCTTGCCTATGATTTGCCAGACAGTGTCTGTTAAATTACAGCTCATTAATCCTATCTGATAGAATTGTCACTACATCAACTACCTTATCAAAGATCAAATCTCCAATGTATTTATTTTCAATGAGATATACTTCCCACAAGGATCTCAGGTATGAATCTTCTTTTATGTCCTCGATTATTTCCTCATAGTCTTTAATTATCTCCTGACTTCCTCTTTTGTTTGAGGTTCTCTCTATTGCTTCTTTTAAAATTTCATAATCTATCTCATCTTTTTTTAGTTTGTAGAGGGTGTATAAGTCGTAAAAGTCTCTCATTCGTGTTGTTGTTATATTTCTTCTGATTATGGTTTCGTATTTTTCTGCTAATATTGTTTCTAATGGATATGCCATTATTTTTATATCTTCTTTGCTAAAGATACAGGGATAGGTATATTCTATTTCCCTTGGTGTTATTGCATCTCCTGTTGTTAAGTCTAGTTTCATTGGGTTTTTAGTTTTCCTAACATTTGCTATTAGTGAAATTCTAAAGTTCTCGTACTCATCCTCTTCTCTTATATAAGAGATGTCTTTTATTTCAAATTTTATCCCATCATCTACATTAATATTAATAATTTCTTCTACTATTTCTTTTATTTTTTCTTCTTTTAGAGCTATGCCTTTAATGGTTGTGTCCATATCCATAGTTGTTCTATTTTCAATCCCAATTAAAGATGATATAAGAAATCCTCCCTTAATTACAAAATTATTTTTGTATTGTGATTTAGATAGCCTTTCTAAAAATCTTTCGAAAAAATATATTTGAAGAACTTCTTGCGACTTTAGATTTTTCTTCTCTGCCAGACTTCTTATCTTGCCCTTTATACTCTCGATATTAATCATGATAATACCTCCATGTATTTTCTAATTTCATCTTCTATTTTAAATAGTCTACTGTATTTTATGAGTCGTCTTAGATTTTTATTTGGTGATTTAAAGTATCTTTTTATGGCATCTGTAAAAATTTGCTTATCTATTTTTTCTCTGTCGATTATGATGTCGCAAATTGTTCTTTCGATATCATAAACTGGGATAAAATTGCCTTGGGGCGATTTTATTTGTGTCTTGCCAATCTCGTACAAGTCTTTTTTTACATAGTGAACTTGGAGGTCTTTATATCTATTTTTGATATGACTTGCATTATAGCCTTGGGGTACAGATATATGAAATACATTTGGAGTTCTGTCTGATATGTCGTGTAGGTATAGGGCTGTTTGATGGGAAAATATAATTCGAATACTATTAGATGATATTAAAACAAAATCGTCTATTACTTTTCCTTTTAATTGATATAGCCCCGGTCTTAATCTTTCTAATTGTCCGCTCTTTGTTAATTCTGATAGATTATGCCTAGTATATCCAAGCTCTTCTGCTTCTTTGTTAGTAATTACTAAATTTTCTTGTATATATTCTTTAAGTGTATTCATAGTCCGCCTCCTCTCGTCTTCGCTTTTATTATATATTGTAAAAGCGAATATGTAAAGTTGGCTTATAAGTTTTCCATTTTTAAAAAGGATGTAACGAATTCTTACACCCTTTAATAAAAAAGAGCAGCCTTTTACGCTACTCTTGTAGAAAGTACAAAATGAGTTAATTATATTTTTTGTGTTTCCTCATACTAGTCTCAAGACTACACTCACATCCATGTAGTTTTTTTGAGTCTTTTTGACGTATCCTTCTTCATCTTTATCGAAGACAAAATGCTTATAAAACTGCTTAAAATGCAGGATTTCTATATTTACATCTTTTGTATCAACGCTATAGTCTCAACTTGTTCATTATTGTCCAAACTTATATTCAAATCATCGTCTATAATTGGGAGCTTGAAAGTAATTGATTTTAGCCATTGTCCGTTAGGTTGTTTTTCTTCATAAACTTGAATTTCAGAAATCAAAGCTGTAATTAACTGCCTACGCTCTACATCATTCATGACTTTATAGAGTTTATCAAAATAGATCAGAACCTTATATATGTTATCTCCTGTGAGTTTTTCAGCTTCAATAGTCTGTTTCTTTGCTTTCGCATCAATTAGTGATGATTCTAATTCATCTATTTTGTCATACATGCGATAAAGTCTATCGTCTAAATCCTGTTTTCTTCTCTTATAATGCTTATCTTCAACATCTAAATTATCTATTTCCTCAATTAGCTTAAACTTTGTAGAATGACTCTTCCTCAATTCCTTTTGGTAATTATCTATTTCTTTTTCTATTTCAGAGGTGTCCACCTTCATGTTGATTTTTTCTTGCATCATAGAAGCAAATTTCGGATTACTTACAATCTTGACAATCACCTCTGCAACAGCATCATCTAACAATTCTTCTCTAATTTGCTTACGGAATGTACACTTATGACCTCTTATCATCTGCCTATGTTTACAACCATAGTAATAAAAATCTTTATATTTTGTGCCATCTTTCTTTTTCTTGGTACACTTGTTTCCAAACATTCCCACTCCACATATCGGGCATTTTACAATTCCAGAAAGCAAGTGTGTGCGTGTATCTTTTCCTTTATTCACATGCTCATATTTCTTTGCTTGAGATTTTAGCTTAACCTGAGCAGCTTGCCAAACTTCATCAGAAACTATAGCTTCATGTATCCCTTCAGATATTAGATACTCATCTTGTTCAACCTGCTTATATTCATTTCTTGTACCATGAACTTTTTCTAAAGTTCTTCTTCCAAATGCTATTTTCCCATTATATACAGGATTCTTTAATATCTTTCTTATAAGACCTGCGTCAAACAATGGATTTTTTCCATTTTGTCTTGGTATTTTTCTAATTCCATGATTCTCTAAGTATTTAGATATCCCATTGGCTCCTATCGTAGTATTTACATACTGGTCGAAAATCGTTCTTATGGCAACTGCCTCTTCCTCATTTATAAACAACTTTCCATCTTCAAGTTTATATCCATACGGAGCAAAGCCACCATTCCATTTTCCTTCCCTTGCTTTTTGAATTCGACCTTCCATTGTTTGAATACGAATGTTTTCTCTTTCTATTTCAGCCACAGCTGATAAAACAGAAATCATTAGTTTCCCGGCATCTTTAGATGAATCAATGCCATCTTCAACGCAAATAAGATTAACTCCATAATCCTGCATTATCTGAAGTGTAGAAAGAACATCAGCGGCATTTCTTGCAAATCTTGATAACTTAAACACAAGAACAAAAGATACTCCATCCTTTCCAGATCTTATATCTTCCATCATTCGATTGAACTGTTTTCTACCTTCAATAGACTTGCCAGACTTTCCGGCATCTTCATACTCTCCAACAATTTCATAATCGTTGTAAATAGCAAAAGCTTTCATTCGTGATTTTTGTGCCTCTAACGAATACCCCTCTATCTGTATTGACGTAGATACTCGTGTATAGAGGTATACTTTTATTTTTTCTTTTGACATAGCATTAACCTCAATATAACTTTCTATATCATATATAAACTTTGATTTTTGAATTTAAGTTTGGACTATAATTTCAAGTATATTATAACACTTTTATTAGTCCGTCTCAATTAGTGTTTTTGCCATGTCTAAACTATTTTTCATCTCTTGATTTTTTGCTGGCGTTGGATCGGGCAGATTATCTAAATCTAAAACACCAGCATATTTTGCAATCAGATTTGCTATTAAATCAGCCAATCCATTCCAGTCATTGTCCAATATATACCTCCTCTCTCTAAAGTTTTATATCTAATAATTATTTGTTTAATTAAGTTTTACGACATTGACAAGTGCTTTGGATTAGCAACATAGGAATCTCACCTCCGCCTCTATTCCGGATGAGCCGGCTTCAACCTTAGAAGTATCATTATCCTCATTTTCTTCATAGCGGATAGGGTATCCCTCCCTATATTCAAACTCTTACTTATCGCTCTCTTTCTTCTTCCCTTGCTTTTAGCTTAGCAGTACTTATTATGCCGAATTATTCAGCAGAAAGATCTTGGCGGATAGGTTATTACGCTCCAAAAATAATTAACGTCTTGTCTTGGTCTATTCAATTGTTAAGGTTCAAAATTTATCGAGAGTTATTAATCTTTTTAAAATTTGACCATCAGAAAATATTTATCTTGATGAAACAAAATTCTTTAAAATTACCCTCTTATACTTAACAGTGAAAAGAAGTCTTTCTTGGTAACCAATTTTGAAATAGAATTTGCTTATATAAAAAGGTCCAATTCCCACTGCATAAGTAGCAGTGAAAATTAGACCCTCTTGGTAACTGTCATCTAAAAGTCTTCTAGCATTTCTTTAATTTTCTAATCGCCTTTTAAGTGTCATATTTACATTTTTATTATCTCTGGCATACTTTGATATCTTTTTAGACTTAAAGTCTTTAATAGTGGATTTCCACCTCTTTTTATCTATAAAGATTCTCCTACATCATAGTTCATTTTTTTATTTCCTCCTTGATGTCTTAATTTATCTTTATCTTCTTTATACCATTTTATATTTAGAAATAAAAAATAGATGAGATTTTTTGGATTCTGTTATGAAAAATCTAAAACGAACCTAAATTTTATTATTCAGGTTCGTTTTGTTTTCTATATTGGCTAGGACTAAGTCCTGTGAAATCTTTGAATGCTCTGTTGAAGTTAGATGGATTCTGAAAGTTTAGATCATTGCTTATTTCTAGTATGGATTTATCTGTGTTTATAAGCAAATCTTCTGAATATATTAGTTTTAACCTTTGGATATACTTCATCGGTGTGTATTGGAAGGATCTTGTGAACTTTGTGTTTAGAGTAGATTTTGATATTTTAAATTTTTTCGCTAGATGATCTAAGTTTAGATTTTTATCCAGGTTTTCTTTCATATATTTCTCTACTTCTTCCATTAGTTTATCCCCTCCGGGCGTGAAATAATTGGTCTTACTTGGATTTATGCCAACTTTTCCTATTCTATATATGAGTTCCAAGGATTTTAATTTTATAAATAGCATATCCCTTTCTTTAAGTGCTTGAATTAATTCATTTGCAAGTTTTACCAAATCTTCGTTTTTAATGGCACATCCCATGTCTTTTACATTTTTAAATTTATATATAAATTCTCCAATGTATGGAAAGTAGGGGGAATTTTTATCCAAGATTTTATCTGCTATTACTATGTTAAATGCCGTGGTTCGATGACTTGTTGTGGAAGAAAATTTTGAATTTGGTATTGATCTTCCTACGAATATTTCATTTGTAGTTATGAGAACTTTGCTATTGTTTATGTAAGTGAAATGATTGCCTTCATAGCAGTATCCTATCCTATAGCCTCTATTTCCCTCCGTAGAAGAGTTATGGGCGTTGTATTTCTTCTTTAGACTGATGTAGAGTACAAAGACCCCCGGAAATATTTCGTAAGAGGTCATCTTATTTTCAGGGCTTTCTAAGCCTATATAATTTATAATTCTAGGATCCTCTGTGGGAAATTCTTCGAACCCCCAAGATTTAAGTCTATTCTCTTTCATACAAACTCCACTATATTTTCTTTCGAATTTTTTATAAATTCATAGTCATGGCTTATGACGATTATTGTCTTTCCTTCATCTTTCATCCCTTTTAATATTCCAATTAGTCTTTTCATATTTTCAAAACACAGTCCAGATGTAGGTTCGTCAAGCACCACGATTTCCTTTGGACTTGCCATTGCTAGTCCCAGAGCGAGTCTTTGTTTTTCTCCTCCAGATAACTTCTGTGGGTGGCTTTCTCTCCTATCCCAGAGCTCTAGTTTCTTTAATATTTCTTCAATCTTTTTTTCGTCATCTGTTACTATTTTCATCTCCGTTAAAACGGATTCTGTAAATAGCTGATAATTGACATCCTGCATCACTAGAGAAATATAGTCTCCATGGTTTTTTATTCTTCTATTTTTGTAAAATACTTCGCCCTTTTGCTTCTTATTAAGACCGCAAAGATTTCTTATAAATGAAGATTTACCAATTCCATTTGCTCCTATTATGAAATATATTCCCGGATCAAAGCTCATTGAAAAATCAAATAGCTTGGGATTTTTTTCATATTGGCAGGAAAAATCTCTACATACAAGTGATTTTTCTTCATCGAAACTGTGGTCGAATAGGTTCTTCACTTCGTAGCTTTTACTTATAAGTTCTTCTTTTTCTATGTCTTTAAGGGTTCTAAGTCTGTGCTTTTCAAGTATTTCTTCTGAGATTCTATCTTTACTATAGGATAAAATTTTCCGATTTTCAATTACAAGTAGTCTGTCCATTATTTCTTTTAAATAGTAGAGTCTATGCTCAGCGATGATTATTATCTTGCCCAAGGATTTTAAAACCTCTAGGCAGTGGGTCAATTTTTCTATGGATTCTCTGTCTAAGGATGCGGATGGTTCGTCGAAAATATATATTTCATTGTCCATAACCGCCACAGAATTTATGGCTATTAGCTGTTTCTGCCCTCCTGATAGTTTGAATAAATCATTGCCTAAAAGATCCTGACTATTTAGTAGTTTTGAAAAATATTCTATCTTTTCATAAATTTTATCCCTAGAAACATTCCTGTTTTCTAGGGCAAATGCGATTTCATCTAGGGAATTAATGGCGTAGAATTGATTTTTTGGATTTTGAAAGACTGTTGAGATGAATTTTGATCTGTCGGTTATATCCAACTTCAAAATACTTTCTCCATCAAATAAAAGATCCCCTTCCATCTTTGCCATATCAACTTCTGGTATAATTCCATTTATAGTCTTGATTAGAGATGATTTACCACATCCAGATCTGCCTGTGATGACATTTATAGATCCCTTTTCAAATTTTAAATTTATATCTTCAAGTATTCTATTTTCTCCCTCATCTTCTTTGAATGAAAGAGAAAAATCCTTAAATTCTAGCATATTTTTATCCTTATAAATAATATTATTATATAAATTCCGAAACTAAGTAGGACATAGTCCGCCGTTTTAAGCCTTGCACATGATATGGAAGACCTCTCTTTATTCATTTTCATGCCTCTTGTCATGGCAGATATCGCAACATTGTCCGCTGTTTGAGATACAATCATAAGTAATGGCACAAATCTATATTCCAGTATCTTCGCCGGATTTTTAAAGAAGTTTTTCATCGTAAGTCCATGCATGTACATAGCTTCTCCGATGATTTTGTAATCTTCTTTTATAGAATAGAAAAATCTAAACATTACAGAAATTGGTATGATTATATAGTCTGGAAATTTGATTTTCTTTAGTGAATAGACGAGATCGCTCATCTTAGTAGTTGTCACAGTGTAGTAACCCATCATCACTCCGGGAAGTATTTTAAGTATTATTCCGCAGTAGAGATTAAAAACCATCCCTAAATAAGAATTTGGATACTTGGATGCTACTATCTGTCCTACTACCGCTATCCCAGTATAAAAAAGTCCCTTACCAATAAGGGACCATTTTTTATCTAGGATTGCAAGTAGGTATGGAAATATAGCTAACAAAATTCCAAGGTATTTATAATTCATACCGATGGAGCCTTCTGTGGCAGATAATCCTATGATGATTGTCAAAAATAATTTTGTCCTAAAATCAATTTTCATTAAGCCATTCCCGCTTTTTTAAAATGTTTATTTAAGATTTTAATTCCAATGGTACATCCTATATATCCACCGAGCATACCTAGTAGAACTATAGGTATAAAGGACCAGTTTGGCATAACAGATAGTAATTTTTCTGCATATTCAGCCCCATAATTTCTGTCGATTAAGGATTGTAAATAGGCATCTCTAGCAAAATAAATTGGTATTAAATTTACAGCTGCAAACATCATAAAGACTGTGTAGGTTAGTCTTGCAGTTTTTATTGATTTATAGCCTCCCTTTTTTAATATCATCTCACAAATTAAGGATAAGGCAACTATTCCAGGAAAAACTATCGTTCCATGACCTGACATTGAAAATGTAAGTCCAAATACTATTCCCATGATTAAGACCATTCCAAATTTATCTATCTTTGTTGAATAAAGCATAAATACTGGTCCTGAAACTAAACCGCAAGCAAATGGAACTAGTGGCATAAGGACAGGTATAAAACCTATCATACCTCCACACCAGGTTGTCATTACAATTAATAGTGAAAATACTCCTGCATTTATTAAATCTCGAATTCCAAATTTATTCATTTTTTCCTCCTTAATATATAAATTCTTCAGATTTTTTAGATGATTCAATCATCTTTTGGTAGGTTTTGCTACTTTTTAAAAGTTCATCGTGTTTTCCAAAATCTTCTATCTTTCCATCTTTCATAACTATGATTTGATCTACATTTCTGATTGATTTCATCCTATGGGAAACTATCATCACCGTCTTATTTTTAATTAATTTATTTAGAGATTCTTGGATATATTTTTCATTTTCCACATCAAGTGATGCCGCAATTTCATCTAGTAGGATTATTTCTGCATCCTTTAAAAATGCTCTTGCTATGGATATTCTCTGTCTTTCTCCTCCAGATAAGTTAGATCCATTTTCGCCGATCTCCGTATCGTATCCATTCTCAAGTTTCTTTACAAATTCGTCACAGCTCGCTAGCCTTGCAGCTTCTAGCACTTCTTCATCACTTGCAGTAGGTCTGCCGAGCCTTATATTTTCCATTACAGAACCGTTAAATAGAATTACATCTTGGAACACCATGGAAATATGTTTAAATAAATCTTCTGTCCTCGCCTTATTTATCTCTTTTTTATCTATTAAGATTTCTCCTCTGTCATAATCATAGAGCCTTGCCACCAATTTTATTAGAGTGGACTTCCCGCAACCAGATGGACCAACAAGAGCAGTAGTTTTTCCCTGCAAAGCCTTGAATGAAATATTATCTATGACTTTTTTGTCATCGAGATAAGAAAATTCTACATTTTTTCCTTCTATATCAAATGATTTAAATTCTGTTTCTCTTCCCGGTTGGATTTCTTCTGATCTAAGTGCCTTTATCTTTTCTATTGGAGAATCCATGTACATTAACTCTCCATAAAATTGGTTAAAGGCAGCAACTCCATCAATTAATCTTGCTGAAGCAAATAGGTAGCCTGCAAAATACAAGATATTTATTTCTCCATTTATCAAGCTATTTAATCCAACATATATTGCAAGGGCTAGGGATAAGTTTGCCACAACTGTTGCAGAAACAATGGGGATAACTTGTCCCAGTTCTGACTTAATGTGTTTCTTTTCTAAGGACCTAACAAAGTCAATGCCACTTTTTTCCTTTTCTTCAGTCAAATTGTAGGATTTGATTTCAGTGGATAGATCTATTAGTTCTTGGAACATCTTCGAAGACTTTCTCTGTTCTTTGTAGTAGGTCGCCGTCGCCTTCTTTTGGATTTTGGTGGAAGTCAAATTCAAAATAGCAGAAATATAAATTGGAGCTATAACTGCAAGACCAAGCTTTACATTTCCAATTAGCAACAAAATGGAAATAATAACTAGGTTTATTATAAAGCCATAAAAACCTGAAACTGCATGAGAAAGACCATGCTCCATTGCCTCTACATCCTTCATAATCGTTTGAGAAAAATCAGTTAAATCTCTTTTTGAATAGAAACTAAGGGGAAGATCTTTTATTATTTCAGAAAGTTCAATCCTTAAATTTGCAGATTCTTTATAGGTTTCATTATAGGTTGTAATGTAATCTTTATTTATTACGAAAATCATTATAAGGGCAATTACTATATATGCAATGACAGAAATCTTAAGATTAAACTTGCCTAGCCCCAAGAGACCTTGCATTACATACATAAGAAGAAACATAGGAAGCATGTATGATAGACTCTTTAAGGCAGAATATTTAGTTGCAACGATGGTTCCTTCTGCACCTTTGTCTGTAAGTGCAAATCTATCTTTTAAATAGTTCTTCATAGATCAACCCTCCATTCATTTGCTTCATTGTATATTTCAATAAACTTCTTATATCTGCTATCTTCCCTCATAAGTTCATCGTGGCTTCCTCTCTCTAGAATTTTTCCATCTTCTACCAGTAGAATTTCGTCCACTCCACGAATCGAAGAAAGCCTATGAGCAATCATAATTGTCGTCCTATCTTTTATAAGCTCCTTAAATGCAATCTGTAATTCATATTCATTTTCTGGATCTGCAGCAGCAGAAGCTTCATCAAGGATAATTATCTTTGGATCCTTCAAAAATATTCTCGCAATGGAGATTCTCTGTTTCTCGCCACCAGATAGATTTATCCCTTCAGCACCTATTATCGCATCGTACTTGTCTTTGAACTTATCTATAAAGTCATCACAGCGGGCAAGCTTTAAGGCTTTGTAGACCTCTTCATCATCTGCATCTTTATTTGCGAGTTTTACATTTTCAAAAATCGAAATTCCTTGGAATAGTTTAGGATTTTGAAAAACTATACCGATATTTTTCATCAAGCTTTCTCCATCGTAGGAAGAAATATTTCTGTCGCCGATTAAAATTTCTCCAGAATCCACAGGATATAGTCCAGAGATTAACTTAGCAATGGTAGACTTACCAGATCCAGAGCTACCTACAAGAGCATATACTTTGTTCTCGTCAAGATTTAAAGAAAAATTATGTAAAATCTTATTCTTGTCATCGTATGAAAAATCAACATTTTTAAAGATTATATTCTTCTTTTGTAAATCTTTTTGTGTACCAAAAACTATTTCTTTTTCTTTCATCTCTGTGAACAGATTTTCAAGATTATCTACAGCAGAGTTAGCTTGAAAAACATACATGGAAACATACATAATCTTCATTAGATCTACGAAAAATAATCCCATAAATAAAGTGAAAAATAGAATTTTTGCCGACCAGATATTAGGATCTTGTCCTTTTGAAACCATAAATATCGCTAGAAAGACTGGCGTGATTATAAAAATATTTAAAAGCCATTGGAAAAGGACATAGGGAATCCTGCAGGACATCGAATATTTGTAGACCATGTCCTTATAGACCATGATTGAGTCGTAAAGTTTTGTAAAACCGATAAGTGGCGTGTTGAAGATCTTCACCACTGGCATTCCTCTTACATATTCCACAGCCCCAGCATTCATTTCATCTAGCTTTTCCATGTACTTCTTCATAAATGATTGGTCTCCTATCATTTTGTAGAGTAAGTACATACTGAGTAGAATGATGATTACAAAAAATATTCCAAGATAGATGTCAATTGCAAAGGTCAAGGCTATCATGAGTATAGGAGTTAAAGCTGCCATAGTTTGATCTGTTATGAGGTGGGCGACAATCATGTGTGTTTGTTCCACATTGTTGTCGATTATCTTTCTTACCTCACCAGAGTTATGGGTGTCAAAAAAAGTATTTGAAGCCCTAAGTAAATGCCTAAGTCCTTTTTCACGAAGCCTAGTTTCAAGTCTAAATCCAGCTAAGTGACTCATCCATGTCCCGCCAAAGTAGAAGATACTACAGCTGGCAAAGAGAACTAGAATTTTTATAGAGAAAATCTTAAGGTTCATTAGATTTTCTCCACAAAATACATCTCTAAGCAAAATCCAAATTAAATAATAAGCATAGAACTGTAGCAAATTCCCAACTACAGCTAGCATCGCCGCAAGTATTCCATGGATTTTTCTTTCAGGCATATAGGAAAATAATTTCTTATAAAGTTTCATATTAACCTTCTTTCTATGTGCTATTTGATAATCAATATCAATATATCATCTTTTTTTTTATCGTCTAGTCGAAAAAAATTATTCTGTCATAAATTTTAAATAAAATATGATGGTCTTTAAATTTTTGTAAGAGACTGTGTAAAATGCCTTTCCCCTAGGGGAAAGAGATATGTGATCAATTTTTTACTATATGTGGACCACTTTCCGATAATAACTGTGGACCATTTTGGGGTTGACATTTACATCTAAAAGTCTTCTGGCTTTTCTTTAATTTTCTAATCGCCTTTAAAGTGTCATATTTATATTTTTTTATCTCTGGCATACTTTGATACCTTTTAGACTTAAAGTCTTTAATAATGCCTTTCCACCTCTTTTTACCTATAAAGATTCTCCTACATCATAGTTCATTTTTTTATTTCCTCCTTGATGTCTTAGTTTTTCTTTATCTTCTTCATACCATTTTAAGATTGTCACATAGTGGTTTTGATAGGTCTTACCACTGCTTTCCATGTATCTGGATAGTTTATTTATCATTATTTCTGTGTGTGAGTTTAATTTTTCTTTAAGGTTTTTATATTCTTCTTGGCTTAACCTTACATTTTTGAATTCTCCATAAAAAATGGGGGTGGACTTTTTATCTTTTTCTATCTCTCCCTCTTTCTCTTTATCTATCTCTATATCTTTCTCTATCTCTATCTCTTGTCGGACATGTGTTGGACTCATTAAGGACAATGTCCTCTGTTTATTTTGTC
The DNA here is from genome assembly GCF_928097925.1 of Mediannikoviicoccus vaginalis. GTDB lineage: Bacteria > Bacillota > Clostridia > Tissierellales > Peptoniphilaceae > Mediannikoviicoccus > Mediannikoviicoccus vaginalis. Next base: position 8,946 of record NZ_CAKMRI010000001.1, on the reverse strand, counting down.
TGTATCTTCTTTTTTTCTCTGCCCATGCTGTTTCTGATCCGATTAAGTTTGGTATTTCTGTTAAATAGTATTCATCATTTTCTGTTACAACTTCTAGTAAGCCTTGATTGATTAAATAATTAACTGTAACCATTACATCATCGTCTGTTTCATCTATGGTTAGTGCTAACTCTTTTATAAAATCACTTTCTACTCCATCATAATAGAGTTTGCCCTCATCTTTTAGACTTAGTAATAAAAGTTTTAGATAGATTATCGTGTAGGTATCTCCTCCCGATATTCTTCTTAATCTTTTTATCCTTTTGTCTGTGAAAAATTCTTCTTTTAATTTTATCCAATAATATCTTTTGTTTATTGCCATTCTAATCCTCCTTGCAATAAAAAAAGAAGCAGATTTTTTCTCTACTTCTCCTTAAAATTTATTTTTCATTATTCACAAATTTTTTTATAATTTTCTAGCTAAAAATACTAGATGCTCTTCCTCGTCCAGATGGTATTCGCATTTAAATCCTATCTTATTCAATGTTTCTGTGAGATATTCGGGAGAATAAACTTCAAAATCTAGCATATCCGCCCATTTTTTTATATTTTTATGTTCTCTATATGCTCCTTCGTTGCATATTAGAAACTGACCGTCCTTAATTAGAACACGATGAATTTCCCTAAAAGATACTTCTATATTCTTCCAAAAATAAATGGTTTCAAAGGCAGTTACTATATCTATGGATCCATCTTCAAAAGGTAACTTAGCCACGTCTGCTTCAATAATTTTACACCTGCCATCTCTTATAGCTTCGCTATTTACTGAACTTGCTATATCTACACTTGTTTTAGAGTAGTCCATTCCATATACTTTTTTAGCCTTTGTTAAGAAGTATTGAACATTACGTCCACCACCACATCCTAGATCTAAAACTACATCCGAGGTTTTAATATGCAGAAAGGATCTGCCCCATTTCGCCAATTTTTCGTGACCAACGTTCATTCCTTTCACCATGAAACGACCACCGAAATTATTTTTAGGATTTTTTACATTTTCAAAAAATTTTTTTTACATTTTCATCTCCTATTGATAACAATTATCAGTGTTATTTTATCATAAAATTTGCACTTATTCAATTTTATATCCTATCTGCCTTGATATTTTCCAGATTTTCAATAATCGAAATTCTTGATTTCCGATTTTCAGAATTCTGGACTTCTGCTTTTCGGAAGTCTTGTTATTTTGAGTATCTAAGGGTGTAACTTTTCGTTACTCCCTTAAATTTCTCTGGTCATATCTTTTTTACTTGGTTTTACTTTTTCTTTTACTTTCCTTTTGACTTTTTCTTTTGTCTTATCCTTGTTCTTGGATAGCTCTTTATATTTCTTTATTTGCTTTAGGATACTTTCTTTTTCTTTTTTATTTTCCTTGGCTATGACTTGTTTAAAGGCATATTCCATTACTTTTATGTCTTTGGCTTGGAAGAATATTTCATAGTTTTGGCTTTCTTTGTTTTTCATTACTGAGAAACTTACTCCAAGTTTATTTAGTTCTTTTTTTAAGTCTTTGAGGTCGATTTGATCTATGCTTATATTTTCTAGTTGTCCTTTTTTGTAGAGGTCTTTTATTTTCATTTCATCGCCCATAAGACTTTTTAGGTTTCCGTTTGCTTTTTCTAAAGTTTCATTCATCTTTTTTCTTATTTCTTTTTCTAAGTTGATTGATTCTTTTGCTGCTTTTATTGTGTATGTTATTATGGTTTGTGCTGCTTGACCAGCTTCTTTGCTTATTTCTTCGTTTATCATGTTTTATCTCCTTTTTTTGAATTAAAAAAAGGGAAGTATAGACTTTAATTTTTCTATACTTCCCTTTGATTGTTTTTATTTGGTTGTTCTTGGTGGTGGAATGCTTTATTTTGATGATTTTATATATTTCTTAGGTATTTGTACCTTTTATACCTTAAAATAGCTTACAATGCCTTTCCACCTTTAGTAGTTTATGTGTGTTCTTTTGTCTGATAGATAGTTTTTCATGTTGGAATACAAAACTTGTATTTTTTCATTGTTCATTTCTTTTATTTCTTCTGTGCTTTTATATGTTTTGTATGTTCCATCTTGATCTGCTTTTATGAGTTCATCTATTAGCTCTTGCCTTTTATTCATCTTCTATTACCTCCTAGATCTGCCTTTATTTTCTTGGTCATATTATAGCTTGGATAAGATATTTTTACCAGGTCTTATCTTTCTTGATTTTTATAAAAGTCTTTAGTCATTTGTCTTTTTTTATTAAACTTATCACTATCTTGCTTATACTCTTTTATTTTTTCTATGATACTTTCTTTTTCTTTTTTATTTACCTTGGCTATGGCTTATTTAAAATCATACTCCATTTGCTTTTTCTAAATATTATTCACCTTTTTTCTTATTTCTTTTTCAAGATTTATGGATTCTTTTGCTGCCTTTATTGCGTATGACATCATGGTTTTCTGAGAATAAAAAAGGAGGACTTCTCCACTTTGGCGTAAAAAGTCCTCCGAAAATAACAATCAAATTAACTCTTATTGTTATTGAATTATTTAATTTTTGTGTTAAAAGTTACTTTCAAAAACTTTTATTATCAAAAAACATCGTCATCTCCCATTAAATACTCATCTATTTAGTCAAACATCAAAATAGATGTATTTACTTAAAACTCCATTTATTTGCTCGCTCTCTTATTGAAATGAATGATTTATATATCCCATCTTGAGTTATAAGCTCATTATGCGTTCCTTCTTGTGCTATTTCCCCTTTATCTAAAACTATGATGTTATCTGCTTTCCTAACAGTTTCTAACCTGTGTGCAATCATAATAACTGTTTTATTCTGTACTAAATTATCGATGGCTTGCAAAATATGGCGTTCATTTTCTACATCTAAAGCACTGGTAAATTCATCTAAAATCACAATGGGAGCATCTTTGAGTATTGCTCTAGCTATCGCTATTCTTTGTTTTTCTCCGCCGGATAAAGTGCTACCCGCTTCGCCAATTTTAGTTTCGTATCCTTTTTGCAAGCTTTTTATAAAGTCATGACAGCGCGCTTTTTTTGCAGCGGATATAATATCCTCATCACTGGCATTTGGCTTTGCCAAACGAATATTATTCATAATTGTATCTTCAAACAAATACACATTTTGAAATACCATACTTATATTTTTCATCAATTCTTCGGTGGAGATATTTGTTATTTTTGCTCCACCAATCAGAATTTCTCCTTCGCTTACATCATAAAATCTCGGTATAAGCTTGCAAAACGTTGTTTTTCCTGAACCTGAAGGTCCGATAATCGCTGTAAGTGTGTTCGGTTTAAGAGCTACTGATATTCCCTTTAAAGCTTCTCCTTTTCCGTAAGAAAAACTCACGTTTTTAAATTCTATTTCATTGGATTTTATATTTTGAATAGGTGATAATACCTTTATTTCTTCAGCATTTTCCATACTGCTTATATCCTTTAGTGAACTATCTAAAAGCCCAATCATAGAAAGAATAGAACCTGCTTGACTTACAGACTGGAATATTACAAAGCTCATAATCAATAAATTGATGGCTTTTTGAGGAGAAATTTCTCCACTATTCCACATAAAAAACGCATAGCTAATAATCATAATTTCAAACAGTTGTATCGTAAGACCGGCACCTATGCTTGAGGGAATAGATTTTTCGGATAAATTTATATTATTAACACAACTACCATCTATATCTTTTTTTACTCTTTCATCTTTTTCTCCCATACCAAAAGCCTTAATTACGCTTATTCCCTGTATAAATTCAATAGCACTTTCCGTTAATTTTGTTTGTGCTAATTGTCTTTTGGGAGCTTCGCTTCTTGAAATTTTCATTTGATAATTAACTACAAACAAATATGTTAATATGCCTGCAAATATTACAACGGAAACTTGCCATTCATAGTAAGCAAATCCTAAAACTATTGATATAGCAGATAAAATTCCACCTATCACATGAATTAAAATGATTGGTGCGACTTGTTCTACAGTTGAAATAGATGTAGTCAGTGTTGAGTTTATATTTCCTACTGAATTTTTGCTAAAGAACCCTAAATAGAGTTTTTTAAATAATGAGCCAAAATATAACCTTTTATCTTTCGCCATCTCAAATCCAACGGATACAGAACCCAGTTGTGTGAAATAACCAAGACCAAATACTCCGATGATACATACAATTCCGAGTATCATTACCTTATAAATATAATTGTCCATTAAATTACTATTAAACATGGCGTTTACCGCTAAAATTATTGCTATCATTTTCAGCATAACGAATATGCCTTCTATAAATGATAGAATTAAAATTTTGACTAAACTGCCTTGCCTTTTCTCACTAAAGTTCCATACACTTTTTATGGCTTCAAACATATTCTCACCTCCAATCAATTTGCTATTTCATATAAATGCTTATACGTAGAACACGACTTAATAAGTTCTTCATGTTTTCCATCGCAAATGATTTTCCCATTTTCCATATATATGATCTTATCTGCATTTATGACAGTTTTAATTTTATGTGTAATAACAATTAGTGTTTTTCCTTTGGTAAATTCCAGTAACGCTCCTTGAATTTTTTCTTCATTTTCAATATCTGTACTTGCAGTTGCTTCATCTAATATGATAATTGGAGCATTTTTTAGAATTGCTCTGGCAATAGCTATTCTTTGCTTTTCTCCGCCGGATAACCTATCCCCTGCGATGGTGTCATATCCATCAGGTAAAGTTACAATAAAATCATGGCAACCGGCTCTTTTAGCAGCTTCTATCACCTCGTCATTCGTTGCATCTTTTTTACCTATTCTAATATTTTCCAAAATAGTATCATCAAATAAAAATGTATTTTGATCCACATAGGAGATAAGAGTATTCAGGTCATTCATTGAAAGGTCTTTTACCTCTATACCACCTATTTTTATTTTTCCTTTCTCAAAATCCCAAAATCCGGCTAAAAGTTTCATTAGAGTTGATTTTCCTGAACCTGAAGTACCAATAATTGCAGTCATAGTTTTTTCTTTAATGGTTAAATTCACATCATCAACATCATTTTTTGTCCCATCATAAGAAAATTGTAAATTTTCAAACGCTATGTCGTATGTCATTTTTTCTTTTACATTAGAATTCTCACTTCTCTTAAGTTCCGGATAATCTAAGATTCCTTTTATTTCCTTAGTAACAGTTCCCATCTGTGCCAATTGGTCAACATAACTGGATGCTTTAACAATCGGTTTAAATATTCCAAGAGAAATCATCATAAACAAAAATAAACTTTGCTCAGTAAGAAACCCATTATTAAAAAATATCAATCCCACAACAATTGTTGGAAATATAGATACAGGAGCTATGCTATAGGAAAGAGACGCATAAATCTGTGAGCTTTTCATCCAGTTTATAGCATACTCCGCATGGCGTATGACTGCATTTTTATATTTAGCATAGGAGCTATCTTCCATATTGAAAGTTTTAATTACATCAATCCCCTTGACATACTCTATAACCGCTTGATTCATATTCTTTTGTGCCTGTACTTGTCCCTCATATTTTTTCTTATATCCAATCATCATAAGCATTCCGATTGATAGTCCAAATATAACCCAAAGAAATATAATCCCGGTAAGCTTAATATTAACTGCAAGCATCCAAACAATCATGGCAATAGGTATCAATAAATTTGCAGTCATCTCAGGAAGTAGATGTGCTAATGTTTTTTCTATATCTTCCACCCTATCTACCAATATCGTTTTTAATGTTCCACTAGGATTCATATCAAAATATCCCATCGGCAATCTAACAAATTTATCACAAATTGCATATCTTAAGTCCTTTAGCGTTAAGTATGCTGCTTTATGAGATATAAGTGTTGAAATATTTGAAAGCAGCACCCCTGATATTTTGCAGATTATAGTGAAAATCAAGACATATATCATGTTGTTTCCATGAAATCCTTTGAAGATATATCCCGCTAAAATTCCAACAAAAGCGTAGGATAACAGTTCGCATAGAACAGAAAGCATACTTAGCATAACAGATAAAATATATCTTTTTTTGTATGGCTTTATAAACGAATCCATTTCTTTAAAAAAGTTTGGTTCTTTCTTTTTTTTCATGACTTCACCCTATGCATTAGCTTCTTTTTCTAAAATATGTTTCCTTACGACCTTGCTACCTATATAAGCTCCTGCGATTGCTGAAACTATAACTAAGGCAAGTAAAATCAGCGTTCCCCAAGAAGAAATCATTTTGCCTGCCGCTATAATATTTGAAGCTAATTCCTTTTGTTTCATGGCTCCTATAGTTTTATTCAAGGCTATTGTATATGGATAAATTACACTTCCAATTGAAGCCAAAGTTTGCTGAATAACATAACTGACTCCAATAACTTTTAAATTACCATAACCTTTTTTATATAATAAAAACTCTGCTATCAATCCTGAAATTACAAACATCAAAATATATGGTGGATAGAATGCTATCACTCCTTGAATAAGGGAATATATAAAAAACGCTCCTCTTTTTTTCACTTTCACTCCGATAACATAGAAAACAATACCCTGTAATAATGAGTAAAGCACCGGTGTTAAGAGTATGGTAATTGGTGTTGCATACATGAATGTTCCAATCGAAAATATCAAAATGTTACACAATGATAATAAAGTAACTGTAATGATATCTTTCGCTTTCAATTTGTTTTTGTTCATGATTAAGTCCTCCTATTTTTATAAAATATTTATCATCAAAATTACTATCATTCCAATCATCAATATGTAATCGCATAAATTGAACTGTAAAGTAACATAAGATGATTTTTTATGATTTAAAGCAATTCCTCTTGTTTCTGCTGAAGCTGATAAAGTTTCCCCTATTCTTATCACTCGAAAAATGAGTGATACAATCAGAGCCTCAAGATAATCTATTTTTTCTTTTATTATATTTTTATGCTTGCAACTTCCTCTATTTCTAAGCACCTGTCTAAGTAATTTAAAATCATTCCTTAGCACCGGGAAAAACCTGAAAGAAACTGCAAGAATCAATAATAACCTCTCAGGTATTCTTATTTTTCTAAGTCCCGCGAGCATATTTGTTGCCCCTCTACCTCCAAGAATAATAGGAAATAGTAGAAATATTAAAATAAATCTAGGAAACAAATTTGCCGTAAACATTGTAATTTCATTCGGATATATGATTTCAAGACCGTAAATAAGTCCTATAATGATAGAAGTAATTCCTAAAGTCTTATATCTTCTATTTGCAAGAGAAAAAACGAGAGCTAATAAATTGCATTCAAAAATCAAACTTTTATTGTCGATTCCTACTGCAACCATACAAAGAAGCCAAAACAAAATATTTGTTCTCGGATCTAAAAGATTTTTTTCTCTTTTTGCCGGAGGTTGATGTTCTAAATCTTTTTCAAATATACTTTTAATGCTTTCAATATCTCTATTCTCTTTTACTTCACAAATCCTTTGTATCGTTCCATCATCAAGTTCCAAACATTTATCCGCAACTGATGAAATAAATTCTAAGTCATGGCTAATTGTTATAACGATTTTTTTCTTTTTCATATCGTTTATCAATCCCACTACAGTATCTAAACTTTTTTTGTCCATTCCTGAGGTTGGTTCATCTAAAATAACCACACTTTTATCCGAAAGATACGCCATCATTAAGGTTAATTTTTGCATTTGCCCACCTGAAAGAGAAAATGGATGTCTATCACGATATTTCCACATATCAAACTTTTTAAGTAGAGCTTCTATCTCATCATATTTGTTTCGATTTACACCGTACTTCAGTTCAGATAATACAGAATTTGTAAAAAATTGAAATTCAGCTTCTTGCATAATAAATAGGCTATCCTGCGATAGCTGCCTATGGCTCAATTCTTTTTCCTTTAAAAAAACTCTTCCCTTTTTTGGTTTCAATAGTCCACATACACATTTTCCTAAGGTGGTTTTACCTGAACCATTTTTGCCAATCAAGCAAGTCACTTCTCCCAAATAAGCTGTAAACGACAAATCATTTAAAATATATTGTTTTTTATATCCAAAGGATATATTTTTTACCTCTAATTTATCATTGACAACATTAGAACACTTCTTCTGAACCTCAATCTGCTTCAAATCCGTAACTCGTAAACACAAATTATTTAATTCATCCTTAGAAAACATCTTAAAATCGTCCTTATCATACTTTTCATAAAAGCTTCCATTTTTTATAAGCCAATATTCATCAGCCAACTCTTTCAAATAGTAAAGCCTATGTTCACTGATTATTAGAGTTTTTCCATCTTCTTTTAGAAGCAATAAGATATTTTTCAGTTTTTCTATGGCTAAATAATCTAAGTTTGCAGTTGGCTCGTCAAGTAAAATAATATCCGTATCCATTGCCCAAGCAGACATAATCGCTATTAGTTGACGCTCTCCGCTTGAAAGTTTGAATACTTCCCTGTTTTTCAAATACTCCAAGCCAAATTTTGAAAAAGCTTCTTCTGTTCTTCTTTTTATTATTTCCTGGCTTAACCCTTTATTTTCAAGTCCAAAAGATACTTCCGTATCGCTTTCCATTGTAAAAAATTGACTTCTTGGATCTTGAAAAACGGACGAAATCAATTCTCCAACTTCTCCAATGTTCTTGTTTTCTATATTGTTGCTATTTACCAAGATATAGCCATTAAATATCCCATCATAGAACTCCGGTATTAAATGGTTTAAGCACCTAAGTAATGTTGATTTTCCCTACAATGTCAAGCAATTGTTACATAAAATTAGACGATATTTCTATCGCCTAATTTATATACAAAACTTTTATTTTAACTTTTTTATACGTTCACTTTCTGTTAGAATCCTCATTTGCTCAATAGCAATTGCATTTAATTTTTCTATCCTTTCAGTTGCATCCATTCCCTCATTTATAAAAACAGCA